>CAKRQL010000001.1 GCA_934393265.1 uncultured Eubacteriales bacterium
TACACCCCGTTCGACTTGAATGTGTTATGCACGCCGCCAGCGTTAATCCTGAGCCAGGATCAAACTCTCTAAATAATTGTATAATATCTCCAAAACAGACTTACGCCCGCCTCAGAGTCATTACCTCGTATTCAGAGCTTTGCTTCTAGCAATTCTTCTAATTACTCGTTAAAGTTCGTACTCTTCAAAGTGTTTTCGACAGATTTCCTCGCACTTTTTCAGTGCTTCTTTTCAGAAATTTCTGTTGTTCAATTTTCAAGGAACAAGCGCACTCTGCCGCAGTTTATTAAGTCCTCCGACACAATGCTTGTCTATTATACAACCTGTCGAGAGATTTGTCAATACTTTTTTCAAAGATTTTTAATTTTTTCTTTTTCTGTCGCGTATTATATAAAACGGATGCAAAAATCGCCGTACCGTACGGACAAAATACAGGCGCCATATATAAATAAAGGAAGAAAAAGCGATTTTCGCCGGTTTTATTAACAAACCCGCGCTTGACACTCACGGAGAATTATGATAGAATGGCGATAGGATGACCCGCGGCGACGCGGGAAATGAAAGGAAATATCAAAAATGAAAAAACTTAAATTTGCGCCACGCAAGGACTTCTGGCTCTTTATTGCTCTCGGAATAATTGCCGTGCTTGTAGCCCTCGTGCTTGCTCCGTTCTGGCAGAATACAAATGTATTCTTCTCCGACTGGGGCGTATATGCACTTAAGATAATGATAGCTATATGTCTGCTCGCATACATCTCGTTCTGTCTCGCGCCGAAGATTATACGCGGCGGGCGTAATGTTGTAACCGTGCTTACTGTCATTGAATCGGTATGTCTTCTCTTCGTCGCACTCGGCTGTATACTTGCGCAGTTCAATGTCATCAACATAAGCGGCGCATGCTCTATATTCGGTCTGTGTCTCTTCTTCCGCGGAACGGTCGAAATCTTCCGCGCATATTACTACCGCGGCGGCGAATCCCGCCCGTATCCGGTATGGCAGCTCGTCATAGCTATCGCCATGCTCTCATTCGGTACCTACTGCTTCGCAAAGCAACTGCTCTCCGACACGACGATACTTTGGATATTTGTTGTCTTTATACTCGTTGTCGGTGCCCTGCTCATAACCTACGGTGCGGTATGCTCGCCGAAAAAGTTAAAGAAAACCAAAAATTCCAAAGAAGCCTGACCCACATGAAAGGAGCGACAAATGCAGGATACCGAATACCGTGAGGCGGGCGAAGGCTCTGACTCCGGCGACGCACTCTATGGAGCTGTGCGCTCCATGCGCAGAAGCTATGCCAGGTATTTTCTCGCGCTGATTGCATATACTGCCGTAGCTTATTTTGTCATTATCGCATTTGAGCTTGCAGCGATACTTATTTTCAATGCTCCGGAAATACTCAGTAACATATATGTCAACTGGTTACTCAACACAGTGCCGACATATATATTCGGATTTGGAGTGTTCTACCTCATAATCCGGAAGATGAAAACCTACGGTAAAGAAAAAAGCAGGATAACCGTACCGGAATTTCTCATTCTCTTCTGCATCGCTAATCTACTCATGACCGTCGGTGCACTCATCGGGAACCTGCTCAATGCACAGATAAGCGCGCTTATCGGCAAGGAGATAAAAAACGATGTCTCCGACATGATAGAGAGTACGCCGATATGGCTGATAATACTCGTCGTTGTCATCATCGGACCGCTCATCGAGGAGCTTCTCTACCGTAAATTCTTCATAGATAAACTCGGGTTTTATAACGAGGGGGCGGCTATCATAACCTCCGCTCTTGCGTTCGGGCTCTTCCACGGGAACTTTTATCAATTCTTCTACGCATTTCTCCTCGGAATTGTCTTAGCGGCAATATACTCAAAGACGCGAAACCTCGCATACTCTTATATCATGCACGCCCTGATAAATTTCTTCGGCTCTGTCGTCTCTATTTTTGTAATGCGAGCCTACGAGAAATACGATGAGTGCATAAAGCTCATTGAGGCGGGCAAAAAATGCGACCCCGCCGTCCTTGCCGGAAGTGTACTGACTATTGTCTTCTACCTTATGGTTAATTACGGAACGGCGATATTCGGTTTTGTAATGCTTATCAGATGGCGAAGCAGAATATTCAGAAAACCCGACTCCGACCTCCTTGAGCTCTCTGCTCCTGATTGCAGAGCCGCCATTATGAAAAATATCGGCGTCATCGCATTTACGGTGCTCGCCGTCATACAGTTTGCTGTTGGAATTATCCAGAGTGCGCTCGCCTGAAAAGATATTCTGACATTAACGTCCCGGGATGTGATATGCACCTCCAAAAGCGTCTGACTTTTGGATGCGCTTCATTTCTCCGGGGCGTTTTCTGCTAAAAAACAACCGTTGAACACCGCTTTTTGTCTGTAATAATCGTGTCATGCCATGCATATCATAGACTGAAAATGCTTTTTCGGAGGAAACAGATATGGCTGACAATTCTATTTATCGCGATATTGCGAAACGCACCGGGGGCGACATCTACATAGGAGTTGTCGGACCGGTCAGGACGGGAAAATCAACATTTATACACAGATTTCTTGAATGTGCGGTTCTGCCGAATATCGAAAACGAATACGACAGGGCGCGGACAACCGACGAGCTCCCACAGAGCGCCACCGGGAAAACCATTATGACAACGGAGCCAAAATTTGTCCCCGACGAATCCGTGCGTATAAAGCTCGGAGACGGGACGGAGTTCAATGTCAAAATGATCGACTGCGTCGGATATATGGTAGACGGCGCGCTCGGCGCCATGGAGGGCGAGGATGTACGGATGGTCAAGACCCCATGGTCCGAGGAGGCAATGCCGTTTTCCGAGGCGGCGGAGATAGGCACCGGAAAGGTCATCGGCGACCACTCCACGATAGGAATACTTGTTACTACCGACGGGAGCTTTACCGACATTCCGCGCGAGAGCTATATCCCCGCCGAGGAGCGCGTCGCAAAAGAGCTGTCGGAAATCGACAAGCCATACGCAATAATACTTAATTCAGCAACCCCCGGAAATGAGGAGACAAAACGGCTCGCCGCCTCGCTCGAAGAAAAATACGGAGTTCCGGTAGCGCTCGTCGACTGCACGAAGCTAGACCGCGAGGATGTGCGCGAGATACTCGCGCTCGTGCTCTCGGAATTTCCTGTCAGAGAAGAAATATTCCGGCTCCCGGAGTGGATAACCGTACTGCCGGAGGAGCATCGGCTCTATCGCGAGGCCATCGCGCGGATAAGTGATTTTTCGGATAAAACCGAGCGCTTCTGCGATATAGAAAAAGCCCTCGCCGAGACCGAGGGTATTGAAAAAGTAAGCGTCGACGCCGGGGACGGAACGGCAATATTCACACTGCCGGTGCCGCGGAGCGAATTTTACGGCGTCGTAAGCGAGATGACCGGGCTCACCGTCGGTGACGACGCGGAGCTCTTACAGTGCATCGTGAAGCTCTCCGGCGAGGCACGTGAGTACGAAAAGGTCTCCGACGCACTTCGCGATGTGAGGGAGCGCGGATACGGAATAGTCATGCCGGAGCCCGACGAGGTCGAGCTCGAGGAACCGGAGCTCGTAAAGCAGCCGGGCGGCTGGGGTGTCAAGGTCACGGCAAGAGCCGACTCCATACACATGATAAAAGCCGGGATAGTCGCCGACTTCAGCCCCGTTGTCGGGACGCAGGAGCAGTCCGAGGAGGTCGCAAAATATCTTATCGGTGAGTTTGAGGCAGACCCGAAAAAGGTATGGCAATCAAACATGTTCGGTCGCTCGCTCTATGATTTAATAAATGACGGCATGCACGCAAAACTTGCGCACATGCCGGATGAATCGAGAGAAAAAATGGGGCAGACGCTCGAGAAGATTATCAACGAAGGGTCTAACGGGCTTATCTGTATTCTTCTCTGAACGTATTACAGGTGCTTATTCCCGGCGTCTTCCTCTGCCGGATGAGAGATACATGTCGGTGCGTACGCCGTTTGCCTCAAGGTAAGCCACGGCGTCCTCCGACCCGCTCCGCCCCGCCATGAGCATAAGATACGCGCCGCGCTTTATATCCGCATCTATGCCGAGGCCGTCAATGTGGCACTTTGCATACAGGTACTTTCCCTTTGCCACAAGGTCATCGACATACTCCGGCGCATGATATGCGGCGATGCGGAACCAGTCAAACGCCTCGCGCCCGTCGGCATGAATTACCGAAAAGCGTGCTGCCTCATCCTGCTCTGCCACATCGGGATCGATGTATCCGTCTATCAGATTTTCGTCTCTTCTGTATTCGGGCTTGTGATAAGGAATACGCGATATAAAGGCTATATCCGGTTCTATCATACAACCGGTGGTAAATGCCATACCGAGATAAAGCTGTGCCTCTATACACCCCGCGTCAGCCGCCGCGCGGATGTGCTCATATGCCCGGTGATAGTCCTTTGCTACCCCCTCGCCACGCATATAGAGCATGCCGAGATTATATTCCGCGTCGCCGCCATCGACATCACGGGCAAAGGAGAAAAAGCTCTTCGCCTCGTGCATATCGCACGCAACGCCTATCCCGCGGTAAAGACAATATCCGTAATTGAACGCCGCATCGGCTATCCCGTCGCGCGCGCCGTCAAGATACATCTGTGCCGCGGCGGCATAATCGCCGCGCAGATATGCGGCATTTGCTTTCGCAGTGCTGTACATTTCAAAAGACCTCTGTTTATTAATTATCCGGGTATATATCGTGGCAGAGCTGTTTGTTTTCAGCTCTGCCATTTACCTTGATTTTATTTTGCCACGGTATAAGCCGTGCCTTCCTTGGTATCGATGAGCGTCACGCCGCGCTCCGCAAGCTCTGCCCTTATTCTGTCAGCCTCCGCATAATTGCGCTCTGCCTTTGCGTTGCGGCGCGCCTCTATCATGGACTTAACATATTCGTCAAGTTCGGGATCTGCCCCGCTCTCCTCCGGCTTTTCATTTTTCCGGACAGTCTCGGCGTGCCCTATAAGATCGAGACCGAGAACGCGGTCAAAGTCTCCTATCAGGGCAAGCTTTGTCGCGTCATTGGTTTTCAGCTTGAATACATCATAAACCGCAGTTATAGCAAGCGAGGTATTCAGGTCATTGTCAAGTGCCTCTGTAAACCGGCTACGCCCGTCCGAAAATGCAGCGGAGTCCACCTCGCCGTCCGCCGGATTAAGCTGTGCTATTCGGGCAATGAGCTTCGAGTATGCATTCTTTGCGTTATCGAGATTATCCCACGAGAAGAGCAGGTTCTTGCGGTAATGTGACTGCAGGCAGAAGAAACGATAAACAAGCGGGTCATATCCCTTTGATTCGAGCACCGAAACGGTGAGTATGTCGCCCTTTGACTTGCTCATTTTTCCGCCCTCTGTATTGAGGTGATGAACATGGAACCAGTAATGGCACCACTCATGCCCGAATGCAGACTCGCTCTGTGCTATCTCGTTTGTATGATGAGGAAACACATTATCTATACCGCCGCAGTGAATATCAAGATACTCACCACAGTACTTCTCGGCGATGCAGGAGCACTCAATATGCCAGCCGGGATAGCCGACGCCGAACGGAGAATCCCATTTCAGCTCCTGCGAATCAAATTTTGACTTCGTAAACCAGAGGACGAAATCCGCCTTGTTGCGTTTATTGCTGTCCTCCTCTACCGTATCGCGGACTCCGACGGCAAGATCCTCCTCGGTGAATCCGCCGAAAACGTAATATTTTTCGAGCTTTGAGGTGTCAAAATATATATTTCCGCCGGCATGGTATGCATAACCCTTTTCAAGAAGGGTCTCTATCATTTTTATAAACTCCGCAATACACCCGGTAGCAGGCTGGACATAGTCCGGTCTTTTTATATTGAGCTTCCTGCAATCCTCAAAAAACGCATTCGTGTAGAACTCGGCTATCTGCATTACGGACTTATGCTCGCGCTTTGCACCTTTGAGCATTTTGTCCTCTCCGGTGTCCGCGTCGCTCGTCAGGTGACCGACATCGGTGATATTCATAACGCGCTTTACATCATATCCCGAGTAGCGCAGGTATTTTTCAAGTACATCCTCCATTATGTAGGAGCGGAGGTTGCCGACATGCGCATAGTGATACACCGTAGGTCCGCAGGTATACATTGATACCTTTCCCGGCTCACGAGGTGTAAACAGCTCGCGCGTTCTTGTCAGCGAATTATAAAGATACATATGGGTGCCTCACATAAATATATTTTACCAAGTACCGATTGTAGCAGAAATATGCCGTTTTGTCAAGGTCGGAGGTAAATATTTATTGTTCCCGCGCCCGACACGTGAAAAACGACGCGCGTGCGTGACTTTTTTTCGGTTTGGTCTTGTTTTTTTTTCGCGGTTTTGCTATCATATTATGTGTGATATTATTACTGCAATCAAGGAGTGTCAGAAATGGCTGATAATAAAAGCAAGAAACAGACAGCGGGCGGATATGCAGGGCTTACCGGCTTTCGCCGCGCGATTCCTATAATTCTTTTCGCATTCTCGGTATTCATCGCGCTTTGCTTCATAACGCAGAACACGGGGACCCTCGGACAAGCCATTGCCGGTTTTCTCACCGGGCTGTTCTCATGGGCAGCTTACGGTATACCGCTGCTCCTCGCAATTCATGCAATTTTCTACCCCTCCGACTCCGGAACGCACCGCGTCATAACCCGGGTAATATTCACAGTGATAACACTCGTGCTCATCGCCGCGCTCGCGCATACGTTCACCGTCATCGGCACGGAGCCGGTGTTCACCCCCCGCGACTTCTACGAAGCCGGAAAAAGCTGCGTCGGCGGCGGGTTTATCGGCGGTGTTGTGGCGTATGGAATACTGCGCGTTATAGGCACAGTCGGAATGATAATACTCGCGGTAGCCATGGCAGCTCTCTATGTCGCATACTGCTTCTCCGGAAAAAACAGTTCACTTAAGCGTGCGGGGCTCTCCCTGCTCTCACTCATAGTCGGATTTTTCGCTCTCATTGAAAAAGGCATAAAAAAGCTTGTCCGTCGCTCTAAGGAGAAAAATGCCGAAAAGACGAAGCGCGTCGAGAACGCAAAGAACGAAAACCTCTACGAGGATGAGTTTTTCGCGGTCGACAACGGTATGCAGGAGCTAGAGATCCCGTCTCTCAACATAAAGGAGTCGCGCGACGACGAGAGCATAGAGGCTCACCCGACGCTCCATGACACGGTATATCCGAAGAGCGAGGTCGGCGGCGAGAACCGACCGCCACGCCGTGTCGAGACCGATTACGGAATAGGAACCGACGGCACTTCCGATGACGAAAGCGCCCATGACGGACCGGCAGACATAATAATAGAGTCCGAAGCCGAGGCAGCCCCCGCCACGGACGGAGACGAGCGCGACGAGGCGGCAAGCGAGGTCTTCGGAAAGGACTTTGACCCCTATGACATCGACCTCTCCGCCCCGCCGAAGCAAACGACGACGCGACGCGCCGACCCCGGAGTCTCAGAATACGAGAAACCGCTCGACGAGGTTACGGAGGAGTCACTCGCGCGTGCGCGCCGTCTCGAGGAATTCGAGAGACGCAAGGCACAGCTCCTCGGCAAACAGCCGACAACCGGCACAGCGTCCGGAGAAGCCGCAACCGGAGCCCACACCGCCGGAGCGCAGACGCATACGTCGGCACAGAGCGCGGCGACAGAGCCTCAAAAGAGCAATGACACCACCGCGACAGCAACCGAAAAGAAGAACGAAAGCCCCGCCGGGGGCGGTGGAGAGCTGTCACGCGAGGAGCAGATAGCGAAAGCACGCAATTTCCGCCCGGACGGTGCGCCCCAGCGTGCCTTCCCCGGTCGCTCACAGCCGAATTACACGCCGGATATGCAGGGGAGCGGCAGCTTCTCCGCTTCTCCGCTCGACGCTGAGACCGGGTGTACAAATGACGACATAAAGAACATACTCGCAGGCAAATCCGACGACGCGGAGGCACCGGAGGACGGCGAAACAATGGAGTTCGGCAAGGCGGAGCCGGTGGCAAGCGAGCCGCCAGTCAGAGCCGAGGATTTCAACGTTGATGAATTTTTAGGCAGATACGGTACGCAGACCGACGCATCGCAAAGCGCCGCGGCAGCAAGGAGGGATGTGCCCCCCGCCACAGGTACGGACGGTACCACGATGAGCTTTGGCTACGAGCCTGCAAGAAACACCTATGCCCCTCCGACAACCGAGGGCGCGACAACCGGGTATGAGCGCCGCACCTCAGACTATCGCCCGGATAACGACACGGCAGGCACACATGCCGAAGAAACGCAGGCACAGCCGACGGGCGGAGCCGCGACCGTAAGCTCCGCAAGAGACGGAATGTCATATATCCGCACCGCAAGGTTTGTATCATCCATGACGGCAGAGCCGGAAAAACCGGAGCCCGAGAAAACCGTTATAAAGGATTTTAAGCCCGCATCCGAAATCCTCACCGAGCTGCCGGAGAGGAAGCAGGAGGCAGCCGATACGGAGGACAAGCAGGAAGATGCCCCTGCCCTGCGCATTGAGCGCTCAAAGGTCGGAGACAGCTTATCTGCCCCGGCTGTCAGTGCGCCGGAGGAGGAAGATGTGCCCGAAATGACGGAAGAGGACGAGCCGGAAGAGGACGAAGAGGACGCAACCGGGCTCGACAGCTATACCGAGGATGTCCCGGAGGCGGAGGAGATCCCCCCGGAAAAGCAGAATCCGGACATACTGGATTACAGAAAGCGCTTTACGATATTCTCCGACAGCGCGCCGGAGAATAAGCAGAGCGATAACGGAGCGAGCGGCGGGCTCGACTTTGAGCCCGGCGACGATTTTGAAATAAGCACCGACGGCGATAAAGACGAGACTGACGACGACGAAAATGCCGACAGCAACGGCACAGATGACAGCGACGCGGAATATATCGACGAGCCGGAGGACGAAATCGAAGAGAATGACAGTGACGAGACGGACGACGAAACGGATGAATATGACGATGAGCCGGATGAAGAGGACGCGGAGGACGATCTACCCCCGTTTGACAATGCAAAGGATGTAAGCACCCCCGCAAAGGAGGTCAGCGCCGCGCCCGACTACTCGAACTATGCCCCGCCCCCGCTCACACTGCTTAAAGCTCCGCCGGAGGTCGACGACTCCGACGCCACGGAGGAGATACAGCGCAATTCCGAAAAGCTCATAGACACGCTCGCCTCCTTTAACGTCAATGCATCAATCAAGGGCGTCGACCGCGGGCCGCGTATCACAAGATACGAGGTTGTCCCCGCAAGAGGCGTCAAGGTCAGCCAGGTAACGAGCCTGTTTGACGATATAACGATGAACCTTGCCTCCGAGGGAATACGCATGGAGGCACCCATACCCGGGCAGTCCGCCATAGGCTTTGAGATACCGAATGCTCACCCTGCGACGGTTTTCCTCCGCTCACTTATCGAGAGCGACGAGTTCTCCACCGCGAAGTCGAACACCTTCTCCTGTATAGGAAAGGATGTAACCGGAAACCCTGTGTTCTTCGATATTGCAAAGGCGCCGCACCTGCTGATAGCCGGTGCAACCGGTATGGGTAAGTCGGTATGTATAAACTCTATTCTTGTCAGCATGCTGTGTAAGGCAAGACCGGACGAGCTGAAGCTGATACTTGTCGACCCGAAGAAGGTCGAGTTCCAGGTCTATGAAAAGATACCTCACCTGCTCGTCCCCGTCGTGACGGATGTCAAACAGGCGGCAGGCGCGCTCTCATGGGCTTGCGAACAGATGGAAAAGCGGTACGAGCTCATGATGAGCATTGCCGTAAGAAATATCGACGCCTACAACGAGCGCGTCGCAGACGACCCGTCGCTCGGCGAGCCGATGACAAAGATAGTGATAGTAATCGACGAGCTTAACGACCTCATGATGGCGGCGCGCGACCCGGTCGAGGGACTGATAACCCGCCTTGCCCAGAAAGCGAGAGCCGCGGGAATACACCTGATAATCGGTACACAGCGCCCGTCGGTAAACGTCATAACCGGCGTTATAAAGGCGAACATTCCGTCAAGACTTTCATGCAAGGTCTCCTCGAACGTCGACTCGCGCACCATTATAGAGCAGGCAGGAGCCGAAAAGCTCCTCGACAAGGGCGACGCGCTCTTCTGGCCCGTCGGAAAGCCTAAGCCGCTCCGCGTACAGTGCGCGTTCGTCTCCGATAAGGAGGTCGAGGCGGTCATGAAGTACCTCTGCTCGCAGTCCACCGGCAACACGTACAGCGAGGAGATACTCGCTGAAATCAACTCTGCGGCGCAGAAATGCATGGCACCGAAGAAGGGCAAGGAGTCCTACGACGAGGACGGCGAGGACGGCGCAGGCTCCGACGGATATTACAACGACCAGAAGTTTATCGAGGCGGTCGAAATCGCGGTACGCTCAAAGAAAATCTCGACAAGCCTTCTTCAGCGCAGACTCAGCATAGGCTACAGCAAGGCGGCAAAATATATCGATGTCATGGAGGACCTCGGCATAGTCTCCGAGCCCAACGGACAGAAGCCGCGCGACGTACTCATTGATATGGACGAATGGAAGGAGAGGCTCTCCCGCTACGAGTCCTGACACGACGACACGAAAGGAATGCAGAATGATCAACCTAAGGCAGACCGGCGGCTATGACGCGGACGAGCTTATAGCCGCTGTCGAGGTGCCCACCTCCGCCGGAATACGCCTCAGCGAGATAACCCCGGCGGAAGCCGAATGGCTCACGGAGTACACAAAATGAACGAAAACGAATATACTGCGGCGGGCAAAGACGCCGCGGACTCTCCGGCGATACCGGGACATAACTGTGACGGATGCGTCAATTACGCGCTCTGCCACCCGGAGAGCCATAAAAAAAACGGCGGGTCGTCAGTCGACGGTCCGCAGGAGGAAAATAACATGACAGTTGTAATGCTTGCAGACGGATTTGAAGAGATCGAGGCATTGACCCCAGTCGATGTGCTCCGCCGTGCGGGGCTCACCGTCCGTACCGCCGGAGTCGGCGGACGGGTCATAACCGGATCTCACGGTATATCGGTAGCCTGCGACATGACGGAGGACGAGGTACGCGCGGAGGATGTCGATCTCCTGCTCCTGCCCGGGGGGATGCCGGGCGCAAAAAATCTCGACGCATCACCCGCCGTCGACAGGCTCATACGGGAGGTAAATGCCCGCGGCGGTCGCCTCGCGGCGATATGTGCCGCACCGTTTATACTCGGGCGGCGGGGGCTCCTCTCCGGAAAAAATGCTACCTGTTACCCCGGGTTTGAGGGGGAGCTCACGGGTGCACACCTCTCCGCCCTGCCCGTCGTGACCGACGGAAATATAACAACGGCAAAGGGCATGGGCGTCGCGCTCGATTTTGCACTTGAGCTTGTCCGTGTACTCCTCCCTGGCGATGCCTCAAAGAAAATCGCCGACTCTGTACAGAAGCAATAAGGACAACACAAAAATGGTTATCGAAAACAGCAGCACGAATATCGCCTACCGCTGTCCCGCGTGCGGGACACTTACCGTCGGGTTTGTCGGGAGGTTTGCCCTCTCTGCCGACATGGTGCGCCTCCGTTGTCACTGCGGGAAATCGGCGGCGGATATAAAAATCGGAAATGACGGAAAGCTTCGGCTCTCCGTCCCCTGCATTTTCTGCAATCAGAACCACGCTTATACCGTATCGCAGAGCATTTTCTTCGGTCGTGACCTCTTTCTTCTCAACTGTCCGTATTCAAACATGGACATCTGCTTTATCGGCAAAATGGAGAAGATAGAAAAAGAAGCGGAGAGGACGGGCACAGAGCTCGAGCGCCTTATGGCCGACCTCGGAGCCGAGGAGATCGGTGACATGCAGCCGCAGGAGCTCGACCCCTCTGACATCCTGCCTGACGCGCAGGTGTACGACATCGTCCGCTTCACCCTCCGGGAGCTTGAGGAGGAGGGCAACATAGACTGCCCGTGCCACGCCGGGAGCGGTTATGACATACGCTACACCGACGGGGGCGTGCAGATATTCTGTCCGCACTGCGGGGCGAGCCATGACATAAAAGCAATGACGGAATCTCAAGCCGAGGACTTTGCCACCGTTGACAGAATAACTTTGAAATAGCTATACTCCATAGTAGTCCCGGATACCGCGGTATATACCGATCGCAAAGAGATTCGGCGAATATGCCATGAGCTCTGCCTCGTATTTATTAGTGATAAATCCCATTTCCACTATTACGGCGGGCATTTTCGTTCTCTTCAGGACATAGAGCCCCGGACGATATACTATCCCCCGGTTGTGGAGCCCTGTGACAAGCGCAAGCTGCGCAAGAATACTCTCACCGAGGGCTACGGCAGCTGTTGCACCCGGTCCGTAAACAAGAGCCTCCGAGCCGTTGGCGTCCGGATTTTCCGACGCATTGGTATGGATCGACACAAACGCATCTGCGCCCCATGTATTCGCCTCTCTTATGCGGGCTGTCAGGCTCGACTGATTATCCGTGCCGAGTATTGTATCGGGATCAGGTCGCGAGAGGCGCGGGGCGAAGCTTCCGTTTTCCGAAAGGTACCCGTAAAGGAGATCCCCGACGCGATAGGTTATATCCTGCTCGTAAAATCCGTTCCCCTCTGCGCCGGTGTTGTACCCGCGCGGATTGTGTCCCTGGTCTATGTATATTTTGATTGCCATACTGCCCATCCCTTTTACTTTTTATGGGTTCAGGTACAGTATATGCGGGAGGTAATAAGCCGTTACATGAAAAAAATACTGTCGGGTCTGCGGCGCGCCGTCGACGACTATACGATGATAGATGACGGCGACCTCATCGCCGTCGGGCTCTCAGGCGGGAAGGACTCAATGACGCTTATCCGCGCGCTCGCAGAGCTGCGGAAATTCTACCCGCGGAAATTCGATGTTATCGGAATAAATATCGACATGGGCTTTGACTCCCACACCCCGTCTGACCTTGCCGACTTCTGCCATGACGCCGGGGTCAGCTACCGGACTGTCAGAACAGATATTGCAAAAATTGTCTTTGACATAAGGCAAGAGACGAACCCCTGCTCGCTCTGCTCCCGTATGCGGCGCGGCGCGCTCTATTCGGAGGCAGAGGCGGTCGGCGCGCGCAAGCTCGCGCTCGGGCATCATGCGGACGACATAGTCGAGACATTTATGATGAATATGCTGTTCGGCTCCCGGCTCTCGACCTTCTCTCCCGTGACGCGCCTTGACGGGCGGGACCTCACGCTGATACGCCCGATGATCTATATAAAGGAATGTGATATAATTTCCTACGCTAAGAAAGCCGCCCTCCCGGTTATAAAGTCACTCTGCCCCGAGGATCACGCGACAGAGCGGGAGAGAATGAAAGCGACACTGTCCGCACTCGAATCCGACTACCCGCACGCGAGGGAAAGAATTTTCCGCGCGATATGCGAAAGAGGGCTCGACGGATATAAAATCCCGTCAAAATCCGAAAGGCACATATACTGAAAAAAGAGCCCTGCACAGGCTGTCTGCCGTACCGTCATCCGGAAATTTCCGGCTCACTGCGGTACCGCGCCCCTGCATGGCTCTTTTTTCTTTTTTCCGTAGGAAAGCTGTCTTTCATTTCTCACCGTGAAAGACGGGTATTTGAGTGCGGAGGGAGAACGCGCGGCTCACCATCGCATTTCACATAAACGGCAATATCCGCAGGATTTACAAGCCAACTGCTGTCCGACGCAGAGCAGGCTGCGGAAGCCGCCGCTGCATACGCGAATATCGCGGCTACCGTATCGGTATAATACTCCCCGCTATGTCTCACAGCGGAGCCGACAAAGGAGCCGAGGCGCGCCCAACCGTCATCCGAGTCGTAATCGGAGGAATGGACACCGAGACAGAAAAATTTCATCTCCCCGTCGTCCGGAAAGTCAAAATACCGCTCCGAAACCTCGGAGAGCCGGTCATGCCCTACTGTGTACACCCAGTCCATAGGGTCAGGCATGGAGAAGCCGTCGTTACCGCACTCCGGTCCGGTTCTGCGTATGTCTCTGTAGCCGCGGGCGCGGACAAGCTCCGGCACCGGGGCGGGCTGGCGGAAGAAGGGATAAACGAATCCGGTGACGCTTCCCTCGCCGAAAATATCTTCTATCCGGCGCTTGCCCTCGTCGACAAAGCGCATATAATCCTCTATCAGCGCGTCATATCTCCATCCCTGCGGATGGCGACGAAGGAGAAGCCCCGGGGTGCCGGGGACGCGGTATATTTTTTCCGGGTCGGCGCATGATTCACAGAACGTCTCATCGGTAATTGCGGCAACATACCGCTCCTCAAGGAGGTGCGGATGGTGTACGGTATGATTTGCGACGCCGTACGTGCCGTACAACCCGCGGATATAATCCTTCGTATATTTCTCAAGGTTATCCGGAACAAGATTAAAAGTTCCCTTTATTCCGGCGGGTGCTATCGCAGATATGAATTTTCTGTCGGCTCTGACATTTCCGTCGTCTATGGAGAATGTCAGGCACTTTCGCACATGTCCCGGGAAATATCCAAAATCGGTGTTCATAAGTCCTCCGTTCAGCGTTTTGTGCCGCCGTCGTAGTATACGACGCTCCCCGCCTCGACCGAATGGGTCAGCCAGACATTACCGCCTATCACACAGCCGTCGCCTATTTTTGTATTTCCTCCGAGTATTGTGGCGTTTGCGTAGATTATTACATTGTTGCCTATATCGGGGTGGCGCTTTATTCCCTTGACAGGGTTACCGTTTTTATCGAGCTCAAAGCTCTTCGCCCCGAGGGTAACCCCCTGATAGAGCTTCACATGCTCGCCTATTGTGGTGGTCTCACCTATTACTATACCGGTTCCGTGGTCTATGAAGAAATACTTCCCTATTTTTGCTCCGGCATGGATATCTATGCCGGTTTTTTCATGCGCGTATTCGGTCATAAGGCGCGGAATATACGGAACGCCGAGCATGTAGAAAAGGTGCGCTATTCTGTATATTGATATTGCGTAAAAGCCGGGATAGGAGAGTATAACCTCGCCGACAGAGCGTGCGGCAGGGTCTCCCTCATAGATTGCTTCTGCATCAAGGAGAAGATTATCGCGTATCTCCGGGATAGCCGAAAGTATACGGTCACAGATCTCATCCGTATCGGTTGCAATGTGGCAGGCGGTCGGCTCGCCACCGCACCCGTCCTGCCCGCCACAGCCGACAGAGGCGCAGAAGCCTACAGCCGCCGTTGCCTCGTGCCGCATCAGGCGGTGTGCCGTATCGAATATTTCTCCCGGTGTCATCGCCCGCGCCGGGTGAAAATAGCGCGGAAACATCAGTGTCTGAAGTGTTTTTATAAGCTCTATGACATTCTTTCTCGACGGTACGGGGTGAAGAGCTGCGCCGCCGTCACCGAGAGCCTCAAGTATTCTGTTCTTTGCTTCTTCTGTCATTTTTTTGCTCCTGTGATATCGCGTATTTTCGGAAAAAGGGAGAGGCATGTAAAGTATGCCTCTCCCGCGTGGCAGGTGCGGTAGCCGCGCCGCCCCGTATTAATTGTATGATTTTTCCGGGTCTTATGTCAGTCTTTCTTCATGATGTCGGCAACAGTAGCAAGCGCCGTGCCAACAGAACCGGTCGGTGCGCCGGCTGCCGAAACCGTTGCCGCAGTGCCGCACGCGGTGCGGAACTCCGCATTTGCCGCACGGACAGCCGCATTGTAATCCGCGGTCGCCGCAGTGAGCTTTTCCTTTGCTGCAACCACCCCTGAATATGTGAGATCCGCATCTGAGAGCGACTGACTTGCGGTGACTATCGCCGCGCGGCGCTCAGAAAGCGTCTTTGCCGTCCCTATTGCGTCAACCGCGGTTATAAACTTACGGCTGTTGCCCTCGCGGCAATTTATCTTTGTTTCAGCCTCAGAGAGGAGAAGGTTGGCTTCTATAACTCCGTCTATGCCGGAGATGTTGCCCTTTTCTTTGAGAGCGTTTGCCTTGTCGACAGCCGCCTTGATAGCCGCGTAGTCACTCCCCTTTACAAGAGCTTCAAGCGGCTTTACGGCAGCGATGTAGGCTGTTGCCGCGGCGTTGGACTCCGCTATCTCTTTTTCGAGCCCGTCGATAAGTCCGCAGAGTCTCTTGAACTCGGTGTTCGCCTTAGAGAGCTCGGGATACCTTTCAGAAAGTGCGTCACGATAGGTTTTGCAGTCCTCTATGTTGCTTTTCTTTGCGCTGTAATAGGAGGTATATGTAGCCTTTGTAACGAGAGACTCAAGCTCGGGAAGAGAATTAACAAAGTAGAAGGAGGTCATCGCGGTCATGCAGTCCTCATTCTCTGTCGTGAAGTTATACTTGTTGACAAGGGCGGACATAACGTCCGTAACCTTCTGACGGAACACATCGTTTGTCGAAGCGTCGTATGCCGTCATCATCTCTATAACGAGCGCCTCCACCTCTCTCTGCATCGCGTCACCGGCAACGCTTCTTATGAAGGAGCCGTCATAGACCGCGACATTGTCAAGCATGGTAACCGTCTTTGCAACGGAGCCATACTCCTGTCTTTTAGCGGTTCCGACCCTTATGACATCCGCCTTTACAAACTCCGGCGCATCCTCGGTAACGGTGGCTACCTCTGCGCCTTCTGCATCAAAGAGCGTCGCGGTATATTTTCCGGTCTCATAATCCATGTGGAAAGAGAGCGAATACCATGCTCCGGCAGTCAGGGAAACGCCCTCGACAGCCACAAGCTCTCCGTTCACCATACGGCGGAAACCGGGTATGTTTTTGTTTGTACCGACGGTGACAAGCTCGTATTTTTTCTGAATTCCGTCATCGTCAAGGTCGTTCGTCACAAGGACGACATGTACGGTACCGCCGCCATTGGGCTTATCTGCCTGTGTATCATCTGTACTGAAATCAAACGATACGCCTATTCCCCTTGTGTAGGAGCCGACGGACACCTTGAACTCCGCCGCAACAGCCTTTACATTATTCGGAGGAGCTATTTTGAACACATGGTTTCCGTCAATCTCGGTAACAGTGAACGCATCGTTAGCCGGCTCATAGATATCCGCGCTCTGATACGGGTTGTCTGTATCCTCAAAATCAAGCACGGTGTACTGAAGATTTTCGTAGTACTCAAGCGCAAGAGACGGGTCGATCTCATCCTCCTGCGCATACGCCCCCAGCGAGAACGCCGAGAGAATCACCGCAACGGCGGTGAGCAGAAGGAATAGCTTCGCGAATCTTTTCATATCAAATCTCCCTTTTTGTGTGACTGGAATGTATCTTTATTCATATCAATTATATCATCACGCGCCGAAAAAATCAACACGGCAAATATGGCAAATTTTCGTCTTTCCTTTTGTGCTCTTTGTACAATGTCGCTCGTTTTTTTGGTGTGCGCGAGCGTGCGCGACGGTTCATGGAGCGGATTTTTGCAAACGGCGTGGGGCGTGTAGCAAAAAAGCGTTTTTTTTGCTATTTTTTATTGATTTTTCGGTTTCGGTATGATAGAATAATATGTAGGCTTTTATTCACGCGGCTGTACCATTGGGTGCAAACGCGGTCATATCATATGAATTCCGGGCTTTCAGCCTTTACATAAATCTGGGGATGCCCCCCAAAAAACGGAGGCAATACGGTGGCAAAAAGCATTTACACAAGATACAAAGAGCGCCTCATTGAGATAGGCGGAAACAACCGCTGTCTCTATCTCAAAAGCGCCGCCAGAAGAAACGCATACGACATCGGGCGTCTGCTCGAGGGTCGGAACAAAAAGATAGAAGAATTCGGCGATTTTCTGTGGACGAAAAACAGATATCCGCTGACGCTCATAAATAACCGTGAAAAGAAAGAGATCCTTGAAAATCTCGACATACAAGCCCGCCTCGAAAAGCGGAGCACCGATGTATCTGCTCTCACCGGCGAGGAGGCGCAGCGCGCACAGGCAAAGAACGACAGAATCCGCCGCGAGGAGAGCTCCCGCGCGATAGAGGCGGAAATAAAGAAGATAAAGGACCTGAAGCGCGAGATCGAGGAGATAGAAAAGGAGACCGGGCGATATGAGCTCTATCTCGGTTATCCCTTTGTTTTCGGCGCGATAAATCAGGGACCCACAAAGACATTCATCAAGGCGCCCCTGCTCCTCTTTCCCATAAAAATAGACCTTCCGGACGAGAACACGGTGGAGATAAGCATAAACGAAGCCGAAAAGATACGGATAAACAACGCGCTCGTTTTTGCATATGCCCAGTCGAAAAAGCTGAATATAGAGCAGCTTGAGCTCGAATTTGACGATATGAGCCGCTTCGGCAGTATCGGCGACATAGTGAAATATCTTGACAGTGCTCATATACATATCGACTGCTCGGAGTCAAACAACATATTCAACTATCAGCGTTTCAAGGAGCCGGGACCGAAGTCCGAGCTCTCTGTGCGCTATGCGGCTATAATCGGGCGTTTCCCTCTCTCAAACTCGATATACAACGACTACACCGACCTTGAAAAAAAGAAGCTTACAAACGATGCGATAAACGAGCTGCTCCGCCCGTCATCGGTAAAGCGGCGCGGACGAACAAAGACTAAAAAGAATACGCGCGGAGAGCTCCCGAACAGTTATATTGTAAAACAGCTCGACTATGCGCAGTCGGAGGTCGTGCGCCGCGTCGACGAAAACGGCAACATGGTCATATACGGACCTCCCGGAACCGGAAAATCGCAGACAATAGTCAATGTCATCACCGACGCGATATGCAAAAACAAGCGCGTCCTCGTCGTCTCACAGAAGAAAGCCGCGCTGGATGTCGTTTACAACCGTCTCGGCGTCCTCAACGAGAAGGCGATGTACATAACCGAAGAGACAAAGGAAAAGGCATCGTTCTATGATCGCTGTCTGTCCGCACATCAGAAGGACCAGATAGAGAGCCTCGCCGACGTTCCGGCAATGGAACGCGAATACAATGAGCTCCAGAGCAAGATAAATGCCGAGGTTGCATCTCTTCAGACGATATTTGATCTCCTCAACAAAAAGCGCCCGTTCGGATTATCCCTCGCGGAGATGTACGCATCCTCTTCCATGCTTGCGAAAAACACAAACGAGTATGCAGTGTATCTCAAAATGATAGACGACCCGCAGATAATGGCACTCGACTACAAGCAGCTCTCGGACGCGCTCTTTGTGATAAAGTCAAAAAATCTCGCGAACCTCTATTACAATTATATAGAAGATAAAGAGCAGAACCCCGTAATCGACTACATGAAGCCGGATTTAGATATCCGCACGCTCAGCGAGGTCAAGGGAAAGCTCGAGGATCTGCAGAAATCGCGCAGAGGGCTTTTCAACACCGCGAAATATCCCTATTACCGTCAGGTGCTCGCATACTACTACGAGATAAACGACGCTGAGTCACTCGACAGAGTCGTCAACCTGCAATGCAAATTCAGGTACGGAAAGAAGCTGTTTGTAGGAAAGCAGAGAAATCAGATACGCGAAGAGTTTGTGAACACTGCGGCTGCAATACGCGCCTTTGTAAAGGAATATGATTGCCTGCACTCCGTGCTCTCGGACGACGGATATCTCGCCGTCATAGATAATATACTCCGTGGCAACACGAGTTACACAAGGCTTGTTCGCGAGGCACTCGACAACTACATATCCCTGCGGGATGTCAACAACCTCCTCGAAAGTCTCGACACAAACAAGCTTCTGATACTCAACTTTGCCTACACGATAAGCAAAAGCTACGCAAACTACACCGATATAATAGACAAGTTCCTTGAAATACGAATATATGACGAGGTCCTGCGCTATGAGGACGAATGTAAGGGAGACCTTGCAAAGCTCGTAGACTATCAGAACATTACATCGCGCATATCCGCCCTGCAGGAGCAGCAGCTCGCGGTCGCAAACAAGCTCTGCGCCGGGAAGAACAGCCGCGAATACGACGCGCTGTTTGAAAAGGCGGTAAACCGCAAGGACTATCTTTATCAGATCTCAAAGAAACAGAAGTACTGGCCGATACGAAAGACGATGGATGTTTACTCCGACTTCATACTCTGTCTATTCCCCTGCTGGCTGCTATCACCCGAGAATGTCTCTTCCCTGCTCCCGCTGAAGAAGAATATGTTTGATATTGTTATATTTGACGAGGCATCGCAGGTATTTATCGAAAGCACGATTCCGACAATCTATCGCGGAAAGAACATAGTCGTCGCGGGAGATGCAAAGCAGCTCCGCCCGTCTGCAACATTCATGAAGCGGTATCTCGGTGCCGACCCCGAAAACGAGGAGGACTACTCGGTACAGGCGGCGTTGGAGGTTGAGTCACTCCTTGACCTTGCGGTCGCAAGATACGGGAGCGCAAACCTTACCTACCACTACCGCTCAAAGAACAGCGAACTCATAGACTTTTCAAACAGCGCATTCTACCAGACCGAGCTGCGCATAGCGCCGAATATCTCAAAGAACCGCCTGTCGCGTCCTATCGAGCGCTATAAGGTCGCGGGAAAATGGATAGACAGGAAGAATGTGCAGGAGGCGAAGAAGGTCGTAGAGCTCCTATCCGAAATCTTCCGCACACGGAAGAACAACGAGAGTATAGGAATTATTACCTTCAACAGTGAACAGTGCAGCTGTATATCCGACGCCATAGATCGCGAGGCGGCGAAAAATCCGGACTTCCGCTCCGCGTATATAAAAGAGTCTTACAGAATAGACAACGGCGAGGACTGCAGTATATTCGTAAAGAATCTCGAAAACGTACAGGGTGATGAGCGCGATATAATCATATTCTCCATAGGCTATGCTGAAAACGAGCTGGGTAAGGTCTACACGTCCTTCGGCTCTCTCTCTTCGGAGGGCGGTGAGAACCGGCTCAACGTTGCCATAACCCGTGCAAAATCAAAGATAATAGTCGTCACAAGCATCGAGCCCGAGGCACTTAAGGTCGATACCGCAAAGAACCTCGGACCCAAGCTTCTGCAGAAGTATCTCATGTACGTCAGAGCCGTTTCTGCCGGAAATATTGATGTCGTAAAGACGATACTCGCAGAGCTCGACCCTAAGGAGACAAAGGCAAACAGCGTGCTTACCTCCTCTCTACCCATTGAATTGCAGATGAAGGAGCGGCTCGAGAAGCTTGGCTACAAGGTCGACACCGCGCTGGGCAACCGGAACAACCGCATATCGCTCGCGGTATATGATGAGAAGCAGGACCGTTATCTTGTCGGCGTAGAGCTCGACACGGACGCCACGGCATCCTCTGAGTCGATACTGGAGCGCGATGTGTACAAGCCGAAGTTCCTCGAGGCACGCGGATGGACGATTATGCGCGTCTGGTGCCGCGACTGGTGGCTCTCACCGCAGAAGGTCATCAAGGCTATTGCGGCGACAGCCGACAGAAACGCCGGTAAGAAACCGGCGAAGGAAACGAAAGATACCGCCAGAGAAGCAATATAAAAAGTGCTCCCCCGGATGCCGTCACAGGCGTCTTGGGGAGCACAATCAATATATGTTCAGTCCAATACTATACTCTTTTTTCCGTTTTTCTTTCGCGGATATTCTCTGATACTGGTGACAAAAATTATAAGGAAAAGCAATACAAACAAAATGATGTAAAGGCTATCCATTTCTCCTCCCTCACATTTTGCCGCAAGCCCGGTTTTGTCCGTCCGTGAGATTTTACTCCTGCTTTGCGGTACTGCACTCCATGTCTCCGAGCTTTCTGTATGCCAAAGGGCTCATGCCTATATATGATTTGAATATGCGATGAAAATAGTTTACATTGCAAAAGCCGACATCATCGGCTATTTTCTGCATTGCGTCCTTTGTGTAGACAAGACGATACAGCGCCGCATTTACGCGCTCGCCGTTTATATAATCAACCGGGGTCTTCCCCAGTGTGTCCTTGAACATCTTCGTAAAGTAGTCCGGCGAGACGCTTATCATACCGGCGAGCTGCTCTATGTACAATTTCTCCCTCGAGTGCTCCGATATATACCCGATTACCGGACGCAGGCGCAGGACATTATGGTAGACGAGCCTGTCTGACTCGTTTTTATTACTGCAATAGAACCGCAGAAGCGCGGTCATCATAAGGTATATATTCGCGCGGATCGGCAGACGGTAGCAGACATCCTTTGCAAGGTTTTCGTCGTAGGAATCCGCCAGTGCACGCTCAAGCGCCGGGTATATCGGATGCCCCTTACCGAACGACACGCAGTGATTGCGCGACTGGACATAAAACATATAAAGAATTTCAGAGTCGAACGAATACATCCCCTCCTCCGGCAGCGACGCGGGAAAGAGCATACCGCGCACGGTCGCATGCTCCCCGTCCTCGGACGCTACATAGAAAACCGTCCTCGGAGGTATATAGAGTATGTCGCCTGCTGAGCATGAAAACAGCTCGGTCCCTATGCGCACAGAGAGCTTTCCCTCTCTGATGTCAAGAAACTCCATACCGTCCTCGTTATACTTCGGTGGTATGAGCATCCCGTCTCCCGAAGCCGTATAAATTTGTACGCGGAAAAAATCTTTATCGTCCCTCATGTTTGCCAAGCCTTTCGGAAAGTGCCTCCCGGCGTTTTATAACTGTATCTATTTTAGCAAAAATAATGTCGGATGTAAATAGAAAAAGGCGATATTTTTGTATTTTTCCGTGAAAACGCGGTTTCTCCCGACTGAACCCTTTACCGGTTATACCACCGGAGCCTTCATTCCGGAATACAGTACTCGGTCTCGTCCCCGTCGAAGCTCTGACCTATCGGAATTATCGGGAGATGAACGGCGGAGGTGGATATTGCATCCGAGCCATCAAACGCTATAAATTCGGCAGTCGGTTTTTCGTATTCCATATTCTGCTCCGTAACAAAAAGATTTGTGTAAAACTTTTTATATCATGTATAGTATTGTAGCGCAAAACAGATAAAAATGCAACACTTTTCCGGAATAATGCTTCCGTATCTGCTTAATGTAATTAAGAAAAAGAGTTTTTTTCGGAAATTCTATTGCAAAATCCGGATTTTTATGATAGAATGGGAAAGTAAGTTTGTACGGACAGGTATTTCGCTTCGCGAATGTTGCGAAGTGGATTCGACCTTCGGTCGAGTCTTCGATACCTTAGCCCGTATTCACAAAGTTCATACGGACAGGTATCGAAGTGGTCATAACGGCCCTGACTCGAAATCAGGTAGCCCTCACGGGCTCGTGGGTTCGAATCCCACCCTGTCCGCCAAGGCGGGCTGTTGCATTTTTATTGCGACAGCCCTTTTATTATACCGTCGGAGGATAACTGCAATGAAAATTTCATCAAAGGGGCGGTACGCTCTCCGGATGCTGCTCGACCTTGCGGAGCACCGGAACTGCGGGTGCATTGCCTTAAAGGATATTGCCGACCGGCAGGGGATATCTAAAAAGTATCTCGAACAGATAATCCCGACATTCACAAAGTCCGGGATATTGAAAACCGTGCGCGGTCCGCAGGGTGGCTATCAGCTCACAAAATCGCCGGACAGCTGTACCGTAGGCGAAATACTCCGTCTGACGGAGGGTCCGCTCTTCCCCGTCTTATCCGACGATGATCCGGGGTCTCCCGGCTCGGGCGAGGACTTTGCCATAGCTTCAGTGTGGCAGGGGCTCAGTGATGTTGTTACGGAATATCTTGACGGCATTACATTACAGGACATAATCAACAAGCGCGGAGAGCAGACCGCAAACGACTACATAATATAAATATGAAAGCGACGCCGGAGAAGCAGCAAACCTCTCCGGCGTCGTATTTTACTAATTGCGCTATTCCGCTTACTCGGTAAACATAGGTGTTGACAGATACCTCTCGCCGGTATCCGGAAGAAGGGCGACTATAATCTTCCCTTTATTCTCCGGGCGCCTCGCGAGCTCTGCGGCAGCGAATACCGCGGCTCCGGAAGAAATTCCTACGAGGAGCCCCTCCCGCCTTGCGAGCGTCCTACCGGTCTCAAAGGCGTCCTCGTTTTCAACGGTGATGATTTCGTCGTATACCTTCGTATTGAGAGTGTCCGGGACAAATCCGGCGCCTATGCCCTGAATTTTATGGGGTCCGGGTGTGCCCTTTGAGAGGACGGGAGAGCCTGCCGGCTCTACGGCGACGACCTTTACTCCGGGATTTTTGCTCTTCAGGTATTTTCCTACGCCCGAGAGGGTGCCGCCTGTGCCGACGCCGGCTACAAATATATCAACCTTTCCGTCGGTATCGTTCCATATCTCGGGTCCCGTGGTGCGAAAATGCGCCTCCGGGTTTGCCATATTGGTAAATTGGCTCGGAATAAAGCTGCCGGGGGTCCCGTCGGCGAGCTCCTGCGCCTTTGCGATAGCGCCCTTCATTCCCTTTGCTCCCTCGGTCAGAACTATGCTTGCGCCGTAAGCCTTCAGAAGATTTCTGCGCTCGACGCTCATCGTCTCCGGCATTGTAAGGATAACCTTATACCCTCTCGATGCGGCGACGGCAGCAAGTCCTATACCGGTGTTTCCGCTCGTCGGCTCTATGATAACAGCACCCGGTTTCAGAAGTCCCCTGCTCTCCGCGTCGTCAAGCATTGCCTTTGCAATTCTGTCCTTTACGCTCCCGGCGGGGTTGAAATACTCGAGCTTTCCGTACACATCTGCGCCGAGGTGATGGTCGTTTATATAATTTGTGAGCTTCATCAGCGGTGTTCCGCCTATGAGGTCTGTAATTCTGTCATATGTTTTCATGATTGTTATCTCCTTATCTCGTTTTTATCCCTTGATTTACGGACTTATCGTTTTTCGGTTACCACAATGTCAACATCGGAAATCCTTGTGAATCTCTCTCATTAATTTGTCCCCCGCTAATTAACCGATATAACATATCGGTTTTGTAGGTATTATAGCATACATGCCTTTTTTTGTCAAGTGAAACGGAGAAAAATACCGAAAAAAAATAAAACCGGCTGCCGCGAAGGGGCATAACCACCCCGCGACAGCCGCAAAAGCCGGATTATTTTCAGTATTCCGCATTTTTTTGATGTTGCCAAAGGCTGTCAATCCGCCCCCCTTTCCGTCACGATGTGAAGGTGAGAGTGAATTTTCCTTCCTTTATTTTCTTTCTGAGGTGTATGCGCCAGAGGGTCTCGCTCTTCCAGTTTCTCTTCATTCTGTCATCATTCACCAAAAACTCCTCTACCTCTATTGCGAGCGAGGGGTCGAAGGTCATAGTGACGCCCTCCGGCAGTGCAACGGAGTTTCCGTTTACGGTCGGCGCCGCACAGGTCATGATATGGAAGTCAACCTCCTTTTCACTGTCGAGAGAAAGCGCATCGGTGACTGTGACGGTGCCTCCGGAGAGCGCGCAGGAACGGACGTAGGAGATTATGCCCGCCTCAGCCGGATAGGCTCCGCGGAGCTCCTCACTGAGCGCCCCTGTCTCCTCGTTATATTTCTCGTCAGATGCGCGGAAGCCTCTGCCCTGCCGCTCTGCCACTCCGCCGATGTCAGGGAGATTATGATAAGATGACTGCATGAACCAGAGCTTATATCTGTCCTTGGAGAAGGTCTGCCTTGTGTAGGTGCCGACGCCGGTATCTATTACAACCGGATTTCCGTTACGGTAAATTATAAAGTTACCTATATCATTATGGTTGTGGCTCTCGTCGTTATGTCCGCCTTTCATGGCAAGGAACATACCGACGGCGGAGTCAGTGCTCTCGCGGGCAGTCATAACGCCGAGACCGGGGAGATATGCCTTTGTCACAACATGGCACTCCGGCTTCGTTTTTACAGCCGGGGTCATAAGGTTGCGGAGAACGCGGTACATGTGCGACTGACTGAAGAAGAACGCGCCGGTATACGAATATCCGTCGCCGAGCGAGCAGAGAGACTCTGAACCGCATTTCTCACCCCAGCGGCGGAGCAGTGCCCCGTCCATATGACAGAACGGGTCGTTATCCGCGAAGTTCACCGCGCGATCACCGTTTATATTGATAACGACGGCATACTCGCCTATTTTGCGAACGGCGGGGTCATCATAAAGATTTGCCCTGCCGCCTGTGATGTCGAATATCAGCTCAAGGCAGTCGAAGAACGACGCGCCGGCGGCGCCAAAATATCCCGGTCCCTCGTCACATCCGCCGTCCTCCGGGTAGTTCATTATCCAGTTATCGAGATAACGCATGGCGCGGGTAAGGAACATGTTTCTGCGGTAGCTGTCGCGGACGGTGAGCCCCATGACAATAAGAGCGTTTGAAATTATCCACGGGTTCCAGTTGTTGACTGTTCTTCCGCTGTTGCCTGTCCACCAGAAATCGCTGACAAGGAACGGGGTCACAAGGCGCTTATCAAGCGTCCAGAGAATTTTTTCGCATATAGCGGGAGATATTGTGTCTAGCGCATCGTGGCAGAGGTAATACGCCATAGCGAGGTCGGCAGAGGTCGTCGCGCCGAAGAGCGCGATTCCGTGCATACGGTCGCCGAACACCTTAGGCACACCGGGCTCGCCGTACAGCGGAGCCAGATAGGAATGTGCGGGAAGGAGCCATGTGCTCTCCTCAAGTATCGCCCAGATGACATCCGCGAGCTTCTCGGTAAATCTTCCCTTTCTCTCATAGCTCTCCGCATACATCAGAGCTATCAGCATATCACGGCGGGTGAAGTAAAGGCTCTCAAAGTTTTCGCGGTTGCCGTTCACCGAAAACTCACAGTACAGGGACAGCGGGAGAAACGGAATATCCTGCGTAAGCGCGCGCTCTGCTTTTTCCATTACCGTTTTCATTTTTTCGGGGTCAAGAGTTATCTTTCCGACATCGGACGCGAGGCGGAAATCGTCATACGGGAGCGCGGGCATCCCGTAAAGACCATGCTTTTCAAAAATTCTGTCCATAATTTTTCCCTCTCTTATTCTTTCTCAAAAAATATTTCTTTTTACTGCGACAAGACAGCTGCAACCGTTCAGGTCGTCGGGGAAAAAATATTACCCCCCGTCCGGAACATAGTCGTCCCCGGCTCATGACCCGTGTATGAGTGTTATATAAAGGCGCCGACACGTTTTTTCTGCTTACCAGTCAAATTTCATTAACATCGGGTGTATTAAATGTGTGCTGTACGCGCCGCATTTCCCCGACACCCCGATTATATAATATACACGAATGAATGTCAAGAACAAAAGGAGCCCTCGCGGACTCCTTTTTATGTTCTGTATCAGAATTCCTCCTGGGAGGATTTGTGCTCCTCATCCTCATCTGCCTCGGGGAGAATCTCCTTACCGGGAATTACTATTCCCTTTTTCATGGCGCGGAGGTTTTCCTCCTCCTTCTCCGCCCTGATGCGCTCCCTTGCCGTTCTCTCCGCCTCTATATCGGCGAGTATCTCCGGAGAAAGCGTGCCGTCTGTCAGCGTCATGTAATTTTCAAAAACATCCGGATATACAAATATCTTCTGAAACTTATCAAATTTTACAGTGATATACTTCCCGTTTTTGGACACCACATGTCCCGCGCCGAACGACTTATGCATTACCGCCAAATTGTCGAATAGCATGCGTTATATTACCTCTTTATGATTAGTGTATAAATTTATCCTCTGTATAAAGCGTGCACTATTGTAGCAGATAATTGTTTCAAAAGTATGAACAAAACAAATCTTTTATTTTTATTTTAGAGATAAACATACACTTTATACCAGTCTATTATGCGAGTGAGGAAAAATGTGTGCCCAAAAGCAATAAAAAGCCGCGCGAAAATCATCTTCCGCGCGGCTACTGAAATTAAATTTTAGTTTTTATATATATACGGCAAGTCCCGTGAACGGCGATTATTACCGAATCTGCGACGCCGTCCGGCAAAACAGATTCGAGGAAGAATTGTCTGTTTGCGGGGCGACAGCCGTATTTATATACGGCAAGTCCCGTGAACGGCGATTATTACCGAATCTGTGAAGCCGGATCAGAGCTCTACCATGGATTCGTCCCACATCTGCGGCGCCTCATATCCGAGAAGATTTACCGTAGTTGCAGCGACGGAGGAGAGACCGAAGTCACCTCTCCCGACCTTTACACGGTACTTATCCGATGTGAAGTTGTCGTAGACTATGAACGGAACGGGGTTCAGAGTATGGCTGGTTTTCGCCTTAGGGCTACCGTCCTTGTTGTGCTTCGCCTCTCCGGTCTTTTTGTCTATCTCGTACATCTCATCCGCGTTTCCGTGATCGGCGGTTATGAGAGCGGCACCGTGCAGCTCGTCAACCACGCGGAGAAGGCGCGCAAGCTGAAGGTCAAGAGCCTCCATCGAGCACTCCGTCGCCGGGAAGGAGCCGGTGTGCCCCACCATATCCCCGTTCGGAAAATTGACGCGGAGGTATTTATACTTTCCGGAGCGCAGACACTCTATAAGCTTATCGGTTATCTCCGCACACTTCATCCACGGGCGCTGTTCAAACGGGACGACATCGGAGGGAACCTCTATATACGTTTCGAGCTCCTCGGAGAATTTACCGGACCTGTTACCGTTCCAGAAGTAGGTTACGTGCCCGAATTTCTGTGTCTCGGAGATTGCAAGCTCGTTTATTCCGGCGGATACAAGATACTCTGTCTGAGTATTCGTTATCTCCGGGGGATTTACAAGATAGTTATGCGGTACATGGAGGTCGCCGTCATACTCAAGCATACCGGCATAAAGGACATCGGGGACGCGCTTGCGGTCGAATTTATCAAAGTCAGCCCCGCCCTCAAACGCCTTTGAGATCTCTATCGCACGGTCACCGCGGAAGTTGAAGAACACGACGCTGTCGCCGTCCTCAATGGTTCCGACCGGCTTCCCGTCCTTTGCTATAACGAACGGAGGAAGGTCCTGGTCTATGACATGATACTCGTCACGGTAGGTCTTTACCGCGTCCTCTGCGGTGGCAAACTGCCGCCCCTCGCCGAGAACATGTGTCTCCCAACCGAGCTTTACCATATTCCAGTTAGCCTCGTATCTGTCCATGGTTATCTGCATTCGCCCGCCGCCGGAGGCTATCATAACATCGAAATCCGGCGAACGGAGACCGTCAAGGAACTCCTCAAAAGGACGGATATATTCAAGTGCGCTCGTCTCCCCGACATCGCGCCCGTCAAGGAGAATGTGTATTCTCACGCGGTGAGTGCCCTCGGTCTTTGCCTCTGTAACCATAGCCTTCAGGTGGTCGATATGAGAATGAACGTTTCCGTCGGAGAAAAGCCCTATGAAGTGAAGCGTGCCGCCGTTTGCGACGCGGGCGGTAAGCGACTTCCATGTTTCCGACTCAAATATCTTGCCGGATGCAATTGAATTTGAAACGAGCTTCGCGCCCTGTGCAAACACCTGACCGGAGCCGAGAGCGTTATGCCCCACTTCCGAGTTTCCCATATCGTCGTCCGTCGGTAGACCTACTGCCGTGCCGTGCGCCTTTATCGCAAGGTGCGGATAGTCTCGCATAAGACGGTCGAGGGTCGGGGTATCTGCCGCCATAACCGCGTTTCCGTCCTTATTCTTCGAGAGACCGACGCCGTCCATAACGATGGTGAGAAGGGGTCCCTCAACTCCGGAAAATTTAGATGATTTTTTGAGCTGTACCATATTTCTGCCTTTCATTTTGTATGAAAAATATAATTTTATTAGCTACTTAATACGTGGGGCGTCAGATATCCGCATCCTTCATATAGAGATGCCCGAACTCGGTTATATATCGTTTTCTCTCCTGGAGTGCATCACCGAGAAGAACATCGAACATGCGGGCGGTCTCCTCTGCGTCTGCCGGGGTGACGGCTACCAGCCGCCGTGTCTGCGGGCACATCGTCGTTCGCCACATCATATCCGGGTCGTTTTCTCCGAGCCCCTTTGAGCGCTGGAGCTTATACTTTTTGCCGCCGAGCTTCGATATTATTTCCGCTTTCTCCGGCTCATTATATGCAAAGTATGTGTCCTGCCCGCAGGTTATCTCAAAGAGCGGTGACTCGGCTATAAATATCTTTCCCTCGTTTATAAGCGTCGGGAGCAGACGGTAAAACATCGTCAGAAGAAGCGTCCTTATCTGAAAGCCGTCCTCGTCCGCATCCGTGCATATAATTATTTTGTTCCATTTAAGCGCACCTATATCAAAGGTTGCGAGCTCGGATTTCTTTGCCTTTACCTCAACCCCGCAGCCTATAACCTTCAGCAGGTCTACGATTATATCGCTCGAGAATATCTTGTCGTACGTGCTCTTCATACAGTTAAGAGTTTTTCCTCTTACCGGGATTATCGCCTGGAACTCGGCATTTCTGCCAAGCTTACAGCTCGACATAGCCGAATCTCCCTCGACGATATACACCTCGCGCACGGCAGGGTCCTTTGACCGGCAGGGTACGAACTTCTCCACCCTGTTCGAGACATCCATATTTCCGGCGAGCTTTTTCTTTATATCCACCTTCGTCCGCTCTGCAGACTCGCGGGCGCGCTTGTTGACAAGCACCTGGTTAATTATCGTCTGTGCCGTCGTCTGGTTCTCGGTCAGATATATCTCAAGATTAGTCTTTATAAAGTCGGTGAGTGCCTTCTGTATAAATGCGTTTGTTATTGCCTTTTTAGTCTGGTTCTCGTACGAGGTCTGTGTTGACGCTGAGTTGACTATAACGGCGAGGTTGTCCGATATATCCTGAAAGGATATTTTCGACTCGTTTTTCGTGTATTTGTTCTGCGCCTTTATGTATTTGTCTATCGCATAAGTAAATGCGTTGCGCACCGCCTTATCCGGGGCTCCGCCGTACTCAAGAAACGAGGAGTTATGATAGTACTCTGCCATTCCGGATTTTGCAAAGCAGAAGGTTACCTCGGCTTTCAGCTTATAATCCGGCATATCCTCTCTGTCGCGTCCCTTGGTTTCAAGGCGCCAGAGGACCGGGGCGGTTGTCGCTATCCCCTCGGTTATCTCGGCGATATAGTCGGCGACGCCGTTCTGATAAAAGTACTCGGAGGTCTCGATTTTCCCCCGCTCTCCCTCCACCTCGAGGATGAAATGTATTCCGGCGTTTACAAATGCCTGCCTGCGCAGGGTTGCCGAAAGAAACTCGACGGGTATATCTATTTCCTTGAATACCTCTAGGTCGGGGCGCCAGCGGATTATCGAGCCGGTCTTTTTTCCGCTCTTCGCATCTATATCGCGGACGCGGAGCTCCCCCTTCGGCTTTCCCTTACGGAAGCTCATCTCGGAGACCGTCTTTCCGTTATAGGACGCGACCTCCATATACTCGCTCGAGTACTGGGTTGCCGTGGCGCCGAGACCGTTCAGTCCGAGGGAAAACTCATAAGCAGAGTTTCCGTCATTGTTATCGTATTTTCCGCCGGCGTAGAGCTCGCAGAAAACGAGCTCCCAGTTCCAGCGCTTCTCTTTTTCGTTATATCCGAGGGGGACGCCGCGCCCGAAGTCCTCTACCTCTATCGACAGGTCGCGGTACTTCTTCACTATTATCTTCGTTCCGTAGCCCTCGCGCGCCTCATCGACCGCGTTTGCAAGTATCTCTATGAACGAATGCTGACACCCCGTAAGGTCGTCCGAGCCGAATATAACCGCCGGGCGTTTTCTTACTCTGTCCGCGCCCTTCAGCGATTTTATACTCTGGTCGTTATATGCTTTTCTGTCGGTTTTTGTCGCCATTTTCCGCCCCTGCCATTCTTCTTGCTATCACGAGATATTTTAGCACGAATATTTTACTTTGTCAAGTTTTCTCCGCGTGCGCTCCCGCCTATTATCCGGGAGACGAGAGTACGCCGCACCTTCATTGCCCCCTTCGGGCAGAACTCCTGACAGCAGAAGCAGCGTATGCATTTTTTTCTGTTTATTTTTGCCTTGCCCCGCACCATTCTGATAGCCGACGCCGGGCATATGGAGCCGCACTTGTTACAGCCGACGCATTTCTTTTTATCGAGCCCGGGCTTCGCCGAAAGGAGCCCCGCCGTGACACCTGCAAATATGTTCCGAATGACATTGTCCGACGTGCCTCGGAAGTGGAGACTATGTCGCGTAGCGATGTTCTTGTAATCACTGATTTTGAAGTCATCAACATTTCCGAAAATTGAAATATCGGATATATTTTCCGGCAGAGAGCCCCGGTTGCGGGCGGCAAGCAGAGTCGGCACATCCTCCGGCGTCAGCCCTATCACAGACGCGGCGACCGCGTCAAGCATCGGCATGGAGCGCGAGGCGAGAATGGCACCTATCGGGCGCGGGGTACCCGCCGTGGGTCCGTTACCCTCCATGCCTATCACGGCGTCACATATTGTGAGCTCCGGGTGAAAGTACTCGCCGAGGTCGAGTATCATATCGGCAAACCGCTCATAGCTCGGGTAGCGGAAATGGTACTCCGGTTTTACTATCCCGGGGACCGTGCCGAACATATTTTTAGACGCGCAGGAGAGACCCATCATTCCGTGCGTTTTCAGTTTACAGAGATTTATTACAGCGTCCGCCTTATCGAGGTAGGCGGTATAGAGAAATTCGTGTGCCGCCCTCGCCCCCGGGTACTCTGCCTGTCCCTCCGAAAAATCGGTATTCAGCGTCGCGCCGTACTTCTCGCACTCGTGCATACCGGTGAGGTTATATATTCTGCCTACGGCAGCCTGATTGTAGAGCCCGCCCGGGGAGTCCCCGACTATCACGGAGGCGCCGAGCTCCCGCAAAATATCGCAGACGGCGCAGACCACCGCCGGGTGCGTCGTCGCCGCCTTATCCGGCTTTTCTCCGCTCACAAGATTTACTTTCAGGGCGACGGTCATTCCGGGCTTTACGAATCCGAAGCCGCCGACAGCCTCTGCCGCCGCGAGAACAGCTGCGCGAACCGCCGGAAAATCGTAGCTCCGGCACTCTGTTATCGAAACATCATATTTTTCCATAGAATTTCTCCGGTAGCCGTGCAACCGGAATGGCGGCGCGGCATATCATATTTATAGGCTTTATACTGTCTGCCGCGCCGATATAAGCATCGAAAAAAAGCGCGACGCTTATATTGTAGCATACTTTTTGGAAAAACGCCATAGCTATTCGGAAAAATCAGCGGCGGTAACGGAGGTACATATGGAGGGTTACGCATACTATAACGGAGTATTTGCCCCTGCGGACGAGATAAGAGTCCCATTGACGGACAGGGCGCTCTTCTTCGGTGACGGGGTGTACGATGCGGCGGTCGGTTACCGTGGCAGAATATACAGATATGAGGATCACATGGCGCGACTTCTCGGCAATGCGCGGCGGGTCGGGCTCCCGCTCCCGGTATCTGAATGTGAGTTACGGGAGATAATACAAAAGGTTTGCGCGGAATGTGCCACGCCGTTCTTTCTCTACGTTCAGCTCTCGCGCTACTCCGACGAGAGGGTGCATGCCTACCCTGATACGGAACGGGCAAATCTGCTCGTAATGGCAAGAAAATTTGCATTTCCCGATAAAAATTCAAAGCAGAGACTGATAACGGTTAATGACGAGCGGCACACAATGTGCGACGTCAAGACCCTGTGTCTGCTCCCGGCGGTGCTCGCGGCAAAGGAAGCAGAGCGGCACGGTGCGACGGAGGCAGTGTTTCACCGCGGGGTGCGAGTCACGGAATGTGCGCACTCAAATATCGCGATAATCCTGCGGGGCGAGGTTGTGACGCACCCACTCTCCCCGTTTATTCTCCCCGGCGTGACGCGGGCGCGGATGATAGCGTCCTGTGCCCGGCTCGGCATACCTGTCCGGGAGCGGGCGTTCACGCTCCCGGAGCTGTTCTCTGCGGACGAGGTGATAATAACCTCGACCACAAAGGTCGCCCTCGCGGCAGAGAGCGTCGACGGCGTGACTGTCGGGGGGCGGGAGCCGGAGCTGCTCTCATCACTCATCGGTGACATGCGGGCGGAGGTCTCGGCGGAAATAGCCTACCCGCTCTGAGCATAATACGCACCGCGCGGCACTGCGCCGACTATGCCCGTGGACGGCTATGGCACGTCAAAAGGAATAATATGTAAGAAATTAAAAATCTTTTGTTTAATTAGCTTATGCTAATGCGTTTTTACGGCATTTTTTTGTTAAAAAAATAACATTTTTCTCGGAAAAGGTATTGAAAACAGAGTAGTTCTGTGATAACATATAAGGGATGTGTTCGTGCGGATGCGGGCGCACCCCTTTATTTTGCGCCGAGGTATATCACTTCTGATATTACCACTATGCAATCCCCCGCCCGCGCAGCATAAATTAAGGAGGATTTCTTCAAGATGCTGAAAAAACATTCAGGCATACCATTTAACGGAACCCCGGAGCAGAAAGCAAAGCTCGACGCCGTTATCGCCGCGAACAGGCATGACAAGAGCCGTCTGATGGCAGTCATGCAGGAGGCGCAGGCGATCTACGGGTATCTCCCGCTCGAGGTACAGAACGCGATAGCCGAGGGAATGGACATTCCGCTCGAAAAGGTATACGGCGTTTCAACCTTCTATGCACAATTTTCCCTCTCGCCTAAGGGCGGATATCATATCTCCGTCTGCCTCGGCACGGCGTGCTACGTCAAGGGCTCCGGTCAGATATATGACAAGCTTCAGGAGGTGCTCGGCATCGGAGGCGATGAGTGCACTCCCGACAGAAGATTTTCCCTCTCTGCCTGCCGTTGCATCGGCGCGTGCGGTCTCGCACCCGTTCTGACGGTCAACGAAGAGGTCTACGGCAGACTCACAGCCGATGATGTCGCCGGAATAATCGAAAAGTACAGGGACTGATAGGAGGAAAGCATGAAAACCGTAAACGAACTCAACGCGGCGCGCGCCGCCGCACTTAAAAAGGTTGTGCTCCGCAAGGGTGCGGAAGCGCTCTCCGGTAACGTATCCTCCGATTATAAGTACACCGTACTTGTCTGCGGTGGAACCGGCTGTACCTCCTCGCACAGCCACGACATAGTCGAAAAGCTGAAGAGCGAGGTCGCGGCATGCGGAATAGAAAAGGACGTGCAGATAATAATGACCGGTTGCTTCGGTCTCTGCGCACTCGGTCCCATTATGATAGTCTACCCGGAGGGGTGCTTCTACTCCACCGTCAAGGTTGAGGAGATCCCGCAGATAGTGCGTGAGCATCTTGTCGCCGGAAATCCCGTAAAGGAGCTGCTGTACAACGAGACGGTTGCTGCGGACGGCAGCATAAAGTCGCTTAATGAAACCGACTTCTACAAAAAGCAGATCCGCGTGGCGCTCCGTAACTGCGGAGTCATAAACCCCGAGGATATCGACGAATACATAGCCGTTGACGGATACCAGGCACTCGCAAAGGTGTTAACGGAGTACAAGCCCGAGGATGTAATAAAGGTAATTACCGACTCCGGACTTCGCGGCAGGGGCGGCGGAGGCTTCCCCACCGGACGTAAATGGGCACTCTGCGCTCCCAACAAGGCGCCGCAGAAGTATGTCGTCTGCAACGCGGACGAGGGCGATCCCGGAGCGTTCATGGACCGCTCTGTCCTTGAGGGCGACCCGCACTGCATAATCGAAGCAATGGCAATCGCAGGATATGCGATAGGCGCCACAAAGGGCTTCGTATATGTGCGTGCGGAATACCCGATAGCCGTAAACCGCCTCCAGATAGCGATTGACGAGGCGCGCGAGGCTGGCATACTCGGCAAGAATATATTCGGCAGCGGATTTGACTTTGACATGGAGATAAGACTCGGCGCCGGTGCGTTCGTCTGCGGCGAGGAAACCGCGCTCATGACCTCTATCGAGGGTAACCGCGGAGAGCCGAGACCGAGACCGCCCTACCCCGCAGTCAAGGGACTGTTCAACTCTCCTACTGTTGAAAACAACGTTGAGACGTTTGCAAATGTTCCGCAGATAATCCTCCGCGGCGCAGAATGGTTCGCATCTATGGGTACCGAAAAATCCAAGGGCACGAAGGTGTTCGCCCTCGGAGGAAAGATAAAGCACACCGGACTTGTTGAGATACCGATGGGCACGACGCTCGATGAAATAATCAACGAGATAGGCGGCGGTATTCCGAACGGAAAGAAATTCAAGGCGGCGCAGACCGGAGGTCCCTCCGGCGGATGTATCCCCGCGAGCCTCATAAACACCGAGGTCGACTACGACAACCTCGTATCTCTCGGCTGTATGATGGGCTCCGGCGGACTTATCGTCATGGACGAGGACACATGCATGGTCGATATGGCGAAGTTTTTCCTTGAATTCACGGTAGACGAGTCCTGCGGTAAGTGCACGCCCTGCCGCGTCGGAACACGGAGACTCCTTGAGCTGCTCACAAAGATAACCAACGGCGAAGGAACCCTCGAGGACCTCGACAGGCTCGAGAACCTCTGCCACTACATAAAGGCAAACTCCCTCTGCGGTCTCGGACAGACGGCGCCGAACCCGGTGCTCGCCACCCTGAAGTTCTTCCGCGACGAGTATGTCGCGCACGTCGTCGACAAAAAGTGCCCCGCCGGGGTCTGCAAGCACCTGCTCCGCTACTCTATCGACCGTGAAAAGTGCATAGGCTGCGGAAAGTGTGCGAGAAACTGCCCGATGGAGGCTATCCACAAGACCGACTATATCGCTCCCGGACATAAGCTCCCCTCTTATGAGATTGACACTGCAAAATGCGTTAAGTGCGGCGCATGTCTCTCAGGTTGCAAGTTCGGCGCTATATCAAAGGCTTAACGGAGGGTTGAATTATGGATATGATAAATGTAAAGGTAAACGGCATCGCCGTTTCGGTGCCGAAGGGCGCAACTATTCTTGAAGCGGCACGCCGCGCCGGGGTCGAAATTCCGACGCTCTGCTATATGAAAGAAAAGAACGAGATAGGCGCCTGCCGTATCTGCGTTGTCGAAGCCACCGGCGCGCGCGGTCTTGTCACCGCCTGCGTCTACCCCTGCACGGACGGCATGGAGATAAAGACGAACACGGAAAAGGTCCGTGCCGCAAGACGTACCACTCTCGAGCTCATTCTTTCAACCCACGACAAGAACTGTCTCTCCTGCGTCCGCTCCACAAACTGCGAGCTTCAGAAGCTCTGCCTTGAATACGGGGTTGATTCTCACGCATTTGATGGCTTCAAGCCGCATTATGAAATTGACTATTCCGCCCCGCACCTTGTGCGCGATAACAACAAGTGCATACTTTGCCGCAGGTGCGTCGCCGCCTGCCGCGAGCAGTATGTTTCGGTAATAGGCGCAAATAACAGAGGTATCGACACCTGCATAGGTCAGGCGTTTGACATGCCACTGAATGACACGCCGTGTATCTCCTGCGGTCAGTGCACAGTCGTATGTCCGACCGGCGCACTCGTTGAGCGGGACGACACAGACAAGGTATGGGCGGCACTCGCCGATCCGACAAAGCATGTTGTGGTTCAGACCGCTCCTTCAATCCGTGCGACCCTCGGCGAATGCTTCGGCATGGAGATAGGCACGAATGTTGAGGGCAAGATGGTTGCCGCGCTCCGCCGTCTCGGCTTTGAAAAGGTATTTGATACCGATACAGCCGCGGACTTCACGATCGTTGAGGAGGCTACCGAGCTTCTTGAGCGCGTCGAGGACGGCGGTGTGCTCCCGATGATAACCTCCTGCTCTCCCGGATGGGTCAAGTTCTGCGAGTATTACTACCCGGATATGCTCCCCCACCTCTCGAGCTGTAAGTCTCCCCAGCAGATGGGCGGCGCGCTCATAAAAACCTACTGGGCTGACAAGATGGGCTATAACCCCGAGGATATATTCGTTGTCTCTGTAATGCCCTGCACCGCTAAGAAATTCGAGGTCGGAAGAGACGACATGTCCGCCGCCGGAGACGGTATTGCGGATGTTGATGTCGCCCTCACTACCCGCGAGCTCTCGCGCATGATAATGAGAGCCGGAATTAAGTTCACTGCTCTTCCCGATGAGGAATTTGATGCGCCCCTCGGCGCGGACACCGGCGCAGCCGTCATATTCGGCGCCACCGGAGGAGTTATGGAGGCGGCACTCCGCACAGCGAATGACGTTCTCACCGGGCGCGACAATGAATCGGTCGAGTTCCACGAGGTCAGAGGCACGGCCGGTATCAAGGAAGCAAGCTATGACATCGCCGGAAAAACGATAAAGGTATGTGTTGCCTCCGGTGCTGCGGCGGCAAAGGTCGTTATGGACAGAATTGCCTCCGGCAAGGCGGACTGGACCTTCGTTGAAATAATGGGCTGCCCGGGCGGATGCGTCAACGGCGGCGGTCAGCCGATACAGCCGCAGTATATACGCGACACGGTAGACCTTAAGAGTGTGCGTGCAAAGGCACTGTATGACCAGGACCGCGAAATGCCGCTCCGTAAGTCTCACCAGAACCCGGTTGTCACCGAGGTATATGCGACCTATTTCGGCGGCGGGTACGGCTGTGAGCGGGCACATCATGCGCTGCACACCTCGTATGTGGCACGGAAGAGATATATAAAATAAGAATCTCCGACGCCCGCCACCGCGATATTCAGTAAGGCAAAAAACTCCCCCGCACCGATCTTATTCGGTGCGGGGGAGCTCTGTCGTTTAGGTTATTTTTTCGGCGTACCCTCGAGGTAATAGGTTGCCTCGGAGTCTGCGGTTGAGAGCGCAAATGCGAGCGGGAACATCTCAAAGGCTGCAGAGACATTTCTCTCGTCCTCTGTTGAGGAATAGCCCATATGATATCGGATGGCGAAAGCCTCCTCTCTTGTCAGGCGCATAAAACCGGAGATTATGTAGACGCTCTTCTCTCCGTGACCGTACGGGAGCTTGTCGTCAAACTCAAAGGTTTCGACTCTCTGCCAGGCGCCCTTATCATCCTTGACATTGCGGAAGCCCTTTTTATAAACATCTATCTTGCAGAGGTCGTGAAGAAGGGCGGCTATCGCCACGGTTTCCTCACTGTATGAAAAGCCGAGTTTTTCCTTGACATAGGGAGAGGCGAGATAGCCCACGAGACAATCGTAAACATTCAGCGAATGGTCGCAGAGACCGCCGGCGTATGACGAGTGATAGCGGGCGGAGGCGGGCGCAGTGAAAAAGTCGGAGGAATTCAGATATTCTAGCAGCTTATCTGCCCCCTCTCTCTTGATTTTCGAGGTGAATATCTCGATAAAACGCTCTTTGGGTGTCATTGTATATCTCCTTTAATTATATCTGCTTTTCTGTTATCAGCTCGAGCGAGGACGGCAAGCTCTGCAGCTGCTCTGAAAGAAAGTGCGGGAAAATCTTATATTTCCCGAGCTCTGCCACCGGGAGCCACGAAAACGTCAGCTCGTCGCCGAGTTCATCCCGCCGTGTGAAGCTATCGCCGCGGGAGACGAGTGCCGGAGAGTCTGCTGACACAAGAAAGTATATTCCTATCTCATGCGTCGGAGTACCGCGGAGTGGGTCGTGAAAGTAATTCTGACACACCCATAACGGGCGGATTATCTCCGGGAAGAAGCCCATTTCCTCCGAGAACTCCCGCACGAGGGCGTCCTCTGCCCTCTCATGCAGGTGCACCCTGCCGCCGGGAAAATAGAAATAGTCGGAGTGTGAATCCTGCATTGCAAGGACCCTGCCGTCATTTATCACAATGCCGCAGACGCGGTAATTGAACTTTCCGTCTGTATTATAATATGTAATATCCATAACCCGCTCCAATCATTTTCATATCAATTTTACACCAAAGCGGCGGAATAGTCAACCCGGATTGATTTTTTATTAAAAAAACTCCAAAAGATATTGACAAAGCTCTTTTTCTGTGATATTATATTAGGGCTGACAAAAAGACGCGAGTGTAGTTCAATGGTAGAATTCCAGCCTTCCAAGCTGGCCGCGTGGGTTCGATTCCCATCACTCGCTCCAGTATGCGCCCATAGCTCAGTGGATAGAGTGCCCGGCTACGAACCGGTAGGTCGAAGGTTCGAATCCTCCTGGGCGCGCCAGAATACCCCCGCCCGACGGCGGGGGTATTTTGCGCGCACAGGACTATGACGAGAAACTGCACCAAAGGTGCGAAGGTTCGTAAGCATCCGCAGGATGCGCCCCCCGGTTTCGCGTCAGCGAAAGCCGGTACCCTCCTGGGCGTGCCCCATAGAAAAAAGCACCCCGTAGGGGGTGCTTTTTCTATCAGCTTTTTTTATTACGCTTAAGATCGGCGCGGAAGAGCTCGGAAATATCGTCCTCATCCATAAAAGGATAGAGCGCGTCGATATTGATGTCATAATCACTGTTTTCACAGTACTTTTCGACAACCTTTTTCATGCACTCCGACGACACGAACGGCAGGCAGGATTCGTCCAGAACTCCGCCGTCAAGCTTTTTCAGAAAGGCCTCGTCCATAATCTTTTCGGACATAAACGGATAACATTCCGCGCTGTCAAAATTGATTTTGCCGGGGTTTTCGGCGGCGTATTCCATAAGCCTTTTCAGCGCGTCGTCCTCAAGAAACGGCAGCGCTTTTCTGATGTCAAAATCCACATCGCCGGCGATAACCGAATCGACTAATTCCTCAAGAGCCTGTTTGTTCAGAAAAGGCAGCATGTTTTCAATGTTCATAGTTCACCTCTCATTTTTTAATTTCGTTTTCGGTCACCGAATGTGACGAGGCTGTTTTTTGCCGAAAAGAAAAATCTGCTCTTCCGGTGTCAGCTTTTGCCGAAGGCGCGGAAGATCTGCGGACAGTTTCTCTTCCCTGACAGCGCGCAGGAGCATAATCCGCTCCTGCGGCATAAATACATTGAAATTACCCACAAAATCATACGGACAGCGACCAGAGATTATTTCCTTTACAACATAGGTTCTGCTGTGACCCGCAAATATGTTTTTTGCGGTCGGGTCGACGGGTCTGCCCAAAAGCAAGAGTTCCTCAAAACCGATGTCAAAAAGACTGCACAGTTCTGCCAGATTTTCAACCGTCGGCATCGCCTCACCCTGCTCCCACCGGGATATTGCCTGATGTGTTACACCCAGTATTTCGGCGAGCGAGTCCTGACTGTAACCGAGTTTCTGGCGCCGCTCTCTTATTCCGCTCCCTATTGCCTTGAAATCAAGCATGTTTACCTCCTCGTTTTCGGATAAGTCAATATTAACGCATTTCCCATCAGCTTTCAAGCAACCGTAAGTTGCAGGCTGAAAAAACCGCCGCCGACATTGACTGCTCCGGAAGAATGATATAACCTTTTTTCGGCTTTCATGCTGCTATATCTCATAAATAATACGACATCCGCGGCTCTTACCGGGCGCGCGGATGTCGCTTTACATTGTGCGGCGGCACAATATTTCACTGTTTCGCCGTGATTATCTTTTAATCGGTGCTTTCCTCTTTTCTGTATCCGCACACGGTGCAGGTATTGCCGTCGGCATAGTCGTGCGCATCGTAATCAAAGTTTTCGTTTCTGCACTCGCCGCACTTATGCCAATGCGAATATTCGTTATACTCCCATTCGTCAAGCGGTATATGCTCAAACGCTATCTCCTCGTCATGATACGCTCCGTCATAGAGAACTGTATAAACCTGCCCGCCCTCGCAGAGGAATGACGAATAACCGGTTACAGCCTCGCCGTTCACTTTCAAAAGCTCATAATGCAGAAAGCTCCCGAATCTCGGATAAAACCGCTCGCCAGCCTGCCAGAGGTAGGCAATCTGCAATACCGTAATTTCCTCGCCGTTATCATTTATCCTTGAGAACAGCGTAAGAACGACGGACATATCCTCGGGAGGAGCGAAGCGGAGATATATATCGTTTGTCTCCTCTGTTGCCATGACGCTCTCAAATCTCTGCGTCCTCTCTTTATCGGTATAAAACTCAAATGCCGGAATTTCATCATACTTCCCGACAAAGCTCCCGATGCGGGAGGCGAGCGCCGCGCTGAGCATCTCCGCCGTCACGGTCGCGCCCATCAGGGCGTCGTCAAAGACAATTACGGTATCACAGCCCTCGATATGTATCATAAAGTCGGCATAATACGCATCTGTCGGCTGAACGCCGCTGATATCAACGCCGTCAAAGGTCTCTGTATCAAAGTCATACGATATTTCCGCCGTGCGGACAAGTCTGTCGTCATAATTCTTCTTCGGGTCCTCGTATCTGCCGCTGTCTTTAATATCGCTCGTGACATTTGTAAGTCTGCCGTCAAGGACGGTCAGCAAAATGACGGTATTTGCCGTAAACTCATACTCCTCATTCGTCTCGTTGTCGGTATCCTTACCCGTGTGCTCAGCGGATATTGCGAGAGTTACGGAGCCGTCCTCGTTTCGTGTAAAGGTTATACTGTCCGGCTCTCCTACATTTTCGGTAAAGAACGCGCGTATTCCCGCAATAAGGGACGCGAGGTCGTCGCCGTTTTCGACGCCGCAATCGTCAAGCATTTCGGCAGGGGTGTAGTTCGTAATTTCATTGTTCTTTATATAATTCGGGCTCACATAATATGCCGACTCGACCATTTTGCCGTCATCATCCGGCTGTACCGTATAAAGAAGAGCGCGCGGGAAGCTCGCGCCGGAGACGGGCTTCAGAAGAAGCACGGTTCTCTCCGAAAGGACCGGTCCGCCCTCAAAGGTATATCCCTCGGATATCATAAAATATCTGCCCGCGGGGTCATAGGACTCATGGCGGATATTTCTGTGCCGGTCGTCTCCGTCAGTATACTCCTCGGTAAAGCGGGTTGTATAAATACCCGAGTAAGCAATGGTGCCGTCTCTGCCGGCTATCCAGTATAGGGCGTTCTCCTCATCGGTATACTCTTCTTCCCTTCCGCAGACAGAGCATTTCTTCATTTTCCCGTTATTCCCGTATGTATGCTTGCTCTCACCGTAACGGTGCTCGCCGCACGCCCTGCAGCCGAGCCAATGCGCCTCGGCGTTGCTCTCATACACTCCGTTTGCCTCATGGGTATCCGTATTGTCTCCGTTTTTTTCGTCGTCTCCGTCCCCGCCGCAGGCGACAAGGAGCGAAAGCGAAACGGCGAGCATAAACGCAGCAACAATAAAAATCCATAGCTTCTTTTTCATATAGTGTCTCCTTTTTTGTTTTTACGGTTATTATTGCGTGGTGTCCGAAAATCTGAAATCAAACCTCATCTCAAGCATTGAAAAAAGCTGTAGCATTACGGCAGAGGCAGTTGCCTCGATATCCATATTCATGACGGTCTCTATCGCCGCATCAGCCACATCGCGCGGGACGTGATAAACATCAAGCGCCATGCGAAGAAAACGCGCCGTTTTCTTTTTCAGGGTGAAATACATATCACAGCGGCGGAGCATGAACGAGCGCATCATGCCGGAGGAGCCTATCTCTGCCTCGTAAAAATCGCACTCGCCCCAGTCCTCATTATATCGTGAGAAAAATTTCGCGTTTTCCCTTGCCGTCTTTTGACATATATATTCACATATTTCCGGCTGTGTGTATGCCTCCGCATATATTTCCCGGAGGCTCTCCCGAGACTCGGTTATAGCTAACTGTATCGCAGTCTCGACGGCGTAGACAAGCACGCCGTCTCCTACCGGGAGGCGCGAGCGCGCCATTGCAAACTGGTTATCAAACATGAACTCCACAAGGGCGGACAGTACCCCGTCCTTCGTATGAAATGCGTTCTGAAACGTTCCTGCGGAGACATCCGCCTCGCGGATTATATCCATCATTGTGGTCTGTCTGAAGCCGCGCTCTATAAACATGCGTACACATGCGGAGAGTATGCGCTTTTTCGGGTCCTTTACCTCTTCTCTTGAAATCATTTTGCCTCCCGCGCTTTAATTTATATATTAGGTTGCAACCCAATTATAGCATACCCATCTCCGGAATACAAGAGAAAAATAAAAAAATGCGGCTGTTATCCGGTCTCGCCGGGCAACAGCCGTGTCGGGTACAGATATTCGGGTCACAAAGGACAGTTATCCCCGCGCAACGTAACGGTCATGCTCTCCCCCGTCGCCGGATGCGGAAACGTCATAGAAGTGCAACGGAGGGAGAAGGTCTCGCCCGGGAGGGCTGTCCCGTACATTGCGTCTGCATACAGGGGGTGTCCTATATAAGCCATATGGACGCGGATCTGATGCGTCCGGCCGGTATGGGGTCGGATGGTGCAGATACAGCCGCCGGGACACACCGTACGGACGCTGTAATCGGTCACGGACGGTCTGCCGTCTGCTCTGACCGTTCTCTTCTGCGAATCCGGCGTCTCCCTCTCTATCGGCGCGTCAACCCTGCCGGATGTAGGCGTAGGTACACCGACAAGGCGCGCGGTGTAGGTTTTGGAAAACTCCCCGTTTTTCATGGCTCTGCCGAGGAGGGTCGCGCTTATCATATCCTTTGATATAAGGACGAGCCCGGAGGTATCGCGATCAAGCCGGTTTACGGCGCGAAAAACGAACTGCCCGCCCATATAGAACGACACCGCCTCTGCCAGTGTTGTTATGTGGTTTCCGCGTGACGGGTGCGTCGGCACACCGGAGGGCTTATCAACGCATAAAATATAATCGTCCTCGTAGACTATCCGGAGCGGCACATCGGCGGGGGTGACATTCTCGCTGTTCTCCTCCGGGAGGCTTATCTCTATCATATCGCCGGGAGAAAGCGCGGCGCGGACGGTCACGACCTCGCCGTTTTTCCGGATGCCTCCGTATTTCACGCGCTTTATAACCGTGCCGGAGAGACACAGCACACGGCGCAGATATGCGTCGACAGTCCCGCTATCTGTCAGATGATCGACCGTAAAGCTGTATTCGCGCATACCCTCACCTCCCCATGAAAAATCATGTGTATATTATACATCGGCGGCACAGGCAAGTCAAGCGCGGAGTATTCTGTGCTACTTCTGTTAGCACGCATAGATATATAAAAGCATAAATTAATAGTGCAAAGGCAAAGTACTACGGTTTCTGCAACCCGAGGTTGCAAAAATATATATTTCAAGTTGCTTGTAAATACGGGCGGTTATTGGTATAATATAACTGTGAAATAATTATGAAAATTAAAAGGCGGTTTTATATGACACTCGGAAAAAAGATAACCGAGCTCCGGCGCTCTGCCGGAATGTCGCAGGAGGAGCTGGCAGAACGGCTCGACGTCTCGCGACAGGCAATCTCAAAATGGGAGATGGACCAGGCACAGCCGCAGACAGACAAGCTGCTCGCACTCTCGGACCTGTTCTCCGTCAGCACCGACAGGCTACTTCGTAACAGTGAGGAGCTCCGGCAGGAGGGACGCGGGGCGGGAAGATATTTCGGTACCGACGGCTTTCGCGGCGAGGCTAACATAACGCTCACGTCGATGCAGGCATACCGCGTCGGTCGCTTTCTCGGCTGGTACTACTCTTCCCCGCTGTCCGGGGCTGTGCACGGAGGACACCGCGTCCGTATCGTTATAGGCAAGGACACGCGGCGCTCAAGCTATATGCTCGAATACTCTATTGTCGCGGGAATAACAGCCTCCGGAGCCGATGCCTACATGCTCCATGTTACGACTACGCCGAGCGTTTCCTATGTGACACGTCAGGAGGACTTTGACTGCGGGGTTATGATAACCGCGTCGCACAACCCATACACCGACAACGGAATAAAGGTGATAAACAGGTTCGGCGAAAAGCTCGACGACAGGACGGCGGCACTGATTGAGGATTATATTGACGGCGACCTCTCCCCTCTCGGTTTTCCCGGAGATGAGCTCCCGCTCGCCACAGGGGAGAAAATCGGGCGGATAATCGACCATGTAGCCGGGCGCAACCGCTACATCGGTTATCTTATATCACTCGCCTCAAACTCCTATCGCGACCTGCGGATAGGTATCGACTGTTCAAACGGGGCGGCATGGAACATCGCGCCCTCTGTATTCGGGGCTCTCGGCGCGCGGCTTTATATTATCGGCGACACGCCGGACGGACTGAACATCAACCGTGACTGCGGATCTACACACATTGAAAATCTCCGACAGGCTGTGCGCGCGCAGAAGCTCGACATCGGGTTTGCCTTTGACGGTGACGCTGACAGGTGTATCGCCGTGGACGGCGGCGGAAATGTGGTCGACGGGGATAAAATAATGTATATTCTCGCGCAGAGGCTACGCCGCCTGGGTATGCTCGCCGACGACACGGTGGTGGCGACGGTGATGTCCAACAGCGGTTTCTTCAAGAGCCTTGAGCGCGCGGGAATGAAGTGTGTACAAACGGCGGTCGGCGACCGGTTCGTATACGAGAGGATGCAGAAAGACGGGTACTCCATAGGCGGTGAGCAATCCGGTCATATAATACTCCGCAAATACGCGACGACGGGCGACGGAATACTCACGGCAATAATGCTAACGGAGGAGGTATGCGACAGGAAAACCCCGCTTGCAGAGCTCGCCGCCCCGGTGACCCTCTACCCCCAGTACACCGTAAATATAAAGGTAAAGGATAAGGACGCCGTTATGACGGACAGGTGCGTCACCGAGGCACTCAACCGCGTCAACGCTCTTATCGGCGGGAACGGGAGAGTTCTTCTCAGAAAGAGCGGAACAGAGCCGGTAATCAGGGTTATGACAGAGACGGAAGCACTCGGAAAATGTAAGGAATACGCTAATATTGTCGCAGACGCGATAAAAGCGGGAGGATACGGAATTGAATAAAGGAGACATACGCACATCAGCCCTGTTTGACTGCAGGACGGAATATCTCCGTGAGCTGTTTTCAAAGCATGAATATCCGTGGGAAATGCTCGCGGAGCTGAAAGAATATATCGAAAAAGTGATAGAACGCGGGCTCCCCGGCTATCACCTCATCTCCGAGGGCGTCCTCGTCGGCGAGGATGTGAAAATCTACCCGACGGCGACGATAGAGCCGCCCGCCGTTATCGGCAGCGGGAGCGTGGTGCGCCCCGGGGCATATATCCGCGGCTCGGTTATCACGGGAAGAGGCTGCGTTATAGGAAATTCAAGCGAGCTGAAAAACTGCGTACTGCTTGACGGAGTGCAGGCACCGCACTACAACTACATCGGCGACTCTGTCCTCGGAAACCTTGCGCACATGGGTGCGGGGAGCATTTGCTCAAACCTCAAATCCGACGGGCACGCGGTCGTTATACACGGTGACAAGGAATATGAGACCGGGCTACGGAAGCTCGGGGCAATTCTTGCGGACGGGGCAGATATCGGCTGCGGCTCGGTTCTTAACCCGGGGACGGTCGTCGGAAAAAACACATCGGTCTACCCGCTTACTCCCCTGCGCGGGGTCTATCCCTCCGACGCGATAGTCAAGGGGACGGGCACCGTAGTTCCGAGAGAAAAGAGATAAAGCAGTAACGAAAAAGACAAAAACAAGACGGACAGCGGTGCACTGCACTACAGTCCGTCTCTTTTTTCTTTTTTCAGGCTCCGGAGCCTGGCTTTATTCCCGCCCCCGGTTTCCGGGGGCGGTATTCCGGCTTTGCAGTCTTATCTGTACTGCTCCGCTTTTCCGCCGGCAAGAGTTATCATCTTGACAGCCTGAATGGAATATTTATCAGCCTCTATGGTCAGTGCCTTTGTCATCACGCCTCCGGCAAGAACCTTTATTCTGCCTGCGTTCTTCGGGATGAGGCGCTTTTCCTTCAGCGACTCGAGAGTTACAAGCTCGCCGTCGTCATAATTATCGCAGATCGTGCCGATGTTTATCTCGACAAGCTTACCGCTTCTTATTTCGATGGGGGCTATCTTCTCAAGGCTCTGCTCCGCCTCCTCGTCGGAGAGCCGTATATCAGCCTCCTCGGAGCTTATGAACACATGCGCGGGCTCCTCGGCTACGGGGTCTTCAACCTGTGCGGGCTCCTCGACTACGGGCTCTTCAGCCTGTGCGGGCTCCTCGACTACGGGTTCTTCGACCTGCGCGGGCTCCTCGGCTACGGGCTCTTCAGCCTGTGCGGGCTCCTCGGCTACGGGCTCTTCAGCCTGTGCGGGCTCCTCGGTCTTCTTCTCGTTGTCATCTGTCTCATGCGAGCCTATGAAGTCGCCGACATCGACCTTAATGATGCTCTCGTCTCCGTCGAGCTTTACACCCGCGGGAAGTATGAGCTTCACAAGCTTCTTTGCAACGAGCTGTTCATTCGTCTCGTACGGCATGTGGTAATCGACATTCGCGGGCTTGCCGAGCGGGAGCTCAAGCTTGCGCATAAGCTCCTCTATGAGTTCAAGCGCGTACTTCAACGAGCGGTTGGAGCGCACCTTGATCATCATAGGAGTTACATCAAACTTCGGCTTTCCGGAAACATCGGTGAAGTGATACTTGTTGACATTGTAATCCTTCGGGTCAAGTGCAAGATAAAGCATGAGAGCCTTACCCTTTGCGTTTATTCTCGCTATCGGGTCGCGCGACTTATTGAAGGACTCAATGTTCCAGCTCATTCTCGCCTTGATGCCCTTATAGGAGAGCAGCGTGTTCTTGATTACGGTGTAGTAATCCTGAAGCGAGCTGTCGCCCTGAATGAGTCTCGACATGAAGGAGCTGCGGTATCTTACAGGGACTAACTCACCGTTTATAAGTCTGTGGTCAGCGTCCACAAACGCGCCCGGCGCGTCCTCTCCGACGATTATCTTCGATTTACCCTTAGGCTCGGTCGCCTCTGCCACGGGTTCATCAACCTGTGCGGGCGTCTCCTCGACTATGGGCTCATCTATCTGTACTGCGGGTTCCCCGGCAGTCTGCGGCTCGCCGAACGTATCAGCGGGATTGAAGGGCTCGGTTCCGCTCACTCTCACAAGGTCGCGGGCTATAAGCTCCTCTCTCGTCTCATACGGCAGGCTGAACACCTCGGATACCGTCGGCTCTGCATTTGTTACTGCACCCTTGCGCTCAAGCATGAGGACAAGAAGCTCCTTCGCATACTTCGCCTTTCTCTGAGAGGTAAGGCGGAGCATCATCGGCGTCGCGGCGTACTTCTTTATGCCGGACAGATCCTCGCCGCGGTACTTTGTTTCCGCAAATTCGTTCGGGTCAAGAGCAAAGGTCATGCAGAGTCTCTTTCCGCGGAAGAACAGATACGAAAGTGCATCTCTTCCGGTATTGACACGCACATGCTTCCAGCTCTCGCGTCTCTTGACATTCTTGTAGCTGTCAATGAGGTCGCAGATCTCGCCGAACCAGCTCTGTGTCTCCGCGCTCGACTGAATGAGCTTTGCACGGAAGCTGTAATTGTAGCGGATGCGCATTGCCTTACCGTCTATGTAAGTGACGACAACATCCTGCTCCTCTTCCTCGGTCACAGGGGGCTCTGCCTCCTCGGTCTCGGGCTCCTCTTCGTCAGATGCGGGAGCGATTACAGCGAGCTGCTCGGGCTCCTCCGCAGGTGCGGGAGCTTCCTCAACCTCGGGTTCTGCTTCGGTTTCGGGTTCAACCTCGGGCTCGGGCTCCTCTGCAGGTGCGGGAGCTTCCTCAACCTCGGGCTCAGGCTCTACCTCGGTTTCGGGTTCAACCACGGGCTCGGGCTCTGCCTCGGTTTCGGGCTCAACCTCGGGCTCGGTTATCTCCTCTGCCTCCGGAGCTGTCTCGGGCTCGGGCTCCGGCTCGTTCTCCGCCTGCTCTTCCTTCGGCTCCTCGGGCTCGGGCTTATTGTTGTGCTTGATAACAAGAAGTATTATCGCTATTATCAGAAGCACTGCCACTATGATAAGCGGGATTATCCACCACGGGAATCCGGCGGTCTCGGGCACAACCTCCGTCACCTCAACTATCGCATATATCGAGAAGTGCGGCGTTTCAAAGACCATGTAATTTCCGTCGCGGGTCGCGTCCATATCCGTGACATTTCCGTCATCGGATATATGAATAACCTTGAGATTCTTATCGCGGAGGTTTGCGGGGATAAGCAGGCGAACGCCGTAATTGCCGCTCGGAAGCGTCTGCATCGCTCCTCCGAAGGAGAAGTAAATGTCATACGCCGCCGCAACACGACCGGTATATCCGTCCGGGAACTTTATTCCCGAGAGGTCGGCATTGGAATAATCGGAGGTCTTATCTACCGTATCAAGAACGAAGTTTTCGTTGATATCACTGTCGGATATAACGGTGACAAGCTCGTTTCTGAATTCCTTTTTCGTCCCGAACGGGAGTATCGTCAGGGTAGCCGTCATGTCCGGGATAGGAGCGTGTTCATCATCTCCGGTGAACTTCGCCGTAAAGACGTAGCTGCCGGGAAGCATTCCCGCCTCGCCTGTTATCTCCACGGTAACACCGTCCGGAAGAGTTCCGGTTATCTTCAGATAATGCGGAAGTCCGTCATACGCAATAACGAGGTCCTCGAACTTCACACCGCTCATATCATAAGCGGGCTTGCCCTCTATGCGCCAGCTAAGATCTGCCGGGAGATTCTCGAGCTCGTAGTTCTTGCTGTCGTATCCGGTAAAGGTAACGCTTGCGGTATATTCGCCGGAGGCGGTCGCGCTGTTGCCGGTGTACTCTGCCACAAGACCGTATCCGTCCGGAATATTCTCAAGGGTTACGGTATGCGCCTTTCCGTCATAGTCAAACGGATTGGTGTAGCTCCACGTAACGCCGGAGAGGTCGATCTTCGCCTTTGCTATCGTCCATGTCAGAGTAGTCTGAATATTATCTGAGAGGGTGTAATTCTGAGAGTCGTACGCAAGTATTGCCGTTGCACTGTACGGACCCGCGTCGGTTGCGGTATTATCCCGGTAGGTAGCGGTGACGCCGTCGGGAAAGTTAATGAGCTCAACGGTATGTACGCTTCCGTCATAGGTGAAGGGGTTGGTGTAGCTCCACTTCACATCCGACATATCAATCTGAGCCTTGTTTATCGTCCACGACAGGTCAGCTACGTTATTGTTCGCAAGCTCATAGTTGTCAGCGTCGTAGGCGAAAACTGCCTTTGCGGTATAGGTCCCTGCATTTGTTCCCTTATCCCCGGTGATTGTCGCTGTGACAAGCTCCGGAAGATTTTCAAGAGTTACGGTATGCTCGGTTCCATTATAAGTGAAGGGATTTGTGTAGCTCCACTTCACACCCGACATATCAATCTGAGCCTTGTTTATCGTCCACGACAGGTCGACAATGTTGTTGTTCGCAAGCTCATAGTTGTCAGCGTCGTAGGTGAAAACTGCCTTTGCGGTATAGGTCCCTGCATTTGTTCCCTTGTCTCCGGTGAATGTCGCTGTGACAAGCTCCGGAAGATTTTCAAGGGTTACGGTATGCTCGGTTCCATTATAAGTAAAGGGATTTGTGTAGCTCCACTTCACATCCGACATATCAATCTGAGCCTTGTTTATCGTCCACGACAGGTCGTCGACGGTATTCGTCAGCTCGTAGTTATCAGCGTCGTAGGTGAAAACTGCCTTTGCGGTATAGGTCCCTGCATTCGTTCCCTTATCCCCAGTGATTGTCGCTGTGACAAGCTCCGGAAGATTTTCAAGGGTTACGGTATGCTCGGTTCCGTCATAGGTAAAGGGATTTGTGTAGCTCCACTTCACCGCAGACATGTCTATACTGCCCTTCCCTATCCCGACGATTATCTCGCGGGAGGTCACAGCACTTACACCCGAGACGGAGGTGAGAGATACCTCGCAGGTGTAGACACCGCTGTCCGCGACGGTCGTAAGATCAAGATAAGATTTTGTTGCGCCGTCGATGAGTATGCCGTCCTTATACCATTTGTAGGCAAAATGCGGGTCCTGCACTGCGACAGAAGCCCTCACAAATATACGGTGAGACGTGCCGTCGTACTTTACATTGACGTCACCGCTGTCGGTGAGCTCAATGCCGAGGAGAACGGGAGTAAGAGCCACATCCGCATCCGGCATCTCGGTAACGGAATTTCCGTCAGCGTCAACCCATCCGAGAACGGTGAGTCCCTCTATCCCCGGAGCGAAGAGCCCTATATCGGCACCCGCAGGAAGAACGCCTTGACGGATAGTCCTGCCGTTATACACATACTCAACCTTGTTTACCCTCGGAGCCTCTACCGTCACATCAACGGCAAGGTTTATTTCGGTCTCACGGAAGAAGGAGGCGATGAGCGCCGCCTTCGACGCGCTTATCGGCTCGAGGAGCTTCTCGACATTTACGGTGAAGCTTCCCTTTGCGGAGAACACGCCGCTGCCCTTATAGAAGTCCATAACGGTTACCGTGCGGTACTTCTCGGGAAGCATCTCAAAGTAGGTCTCAAACATGCGGCAAAGCTTATTGTAGTAACGCTCGTATTCCGCAACCTTTGCAACTATCTGCTCGTTTGTAAGGTTGTCAAAATCAATTCTTCCGGCGAAGAGCTTCTTGCACTCCTCTATGTACTTGTTCCCGCTCTGGAGCGCGCCCTCAAAGTCCACCTTACGGAGGAGCTCAAGGACATCGTCAAACGTCAGAGTCTCGTAGAACGCATACATCTCGTCGCCGTCCTTTGTAAGAGCGGCAAAGAGCTTGTTCTTCAGATTGTCGGAGAGTTTCGTCGTGTCGCATGCACGGAGAAGAAGCTCCGAGAGCTTCATGGGCATATTCACGCCTATGACATACGCACCGTCGCTGCCACGGGAGACGGAGAGATGATCGGCTATCAGCTTCATTCCCTCTCTTATTCTCGTGCAGTCTCCGTCAAACCCGATTGTAAAGGAGAGGTTGCGCACACCAAACAGAGTGTCAAGCGAGATCTGCCATGTCAGGTTCATCTCGCTGTCCGACATAACCGCAATCTCAGAGGGTTTCGGAAGGTTGGAAATGAGGGTCTTCAGCGAGGATATATTGAAGTATCCCTGCGAATAGACGTCAAGCCCGTCAACACTCAGGGCATTTACGGCTGTGATAAGGTTACGGAGAGTGTAGACGGTCTTGTCAACCGCACCTTCGGCACCTGCGGAGTCGCTCTCCGCCTTTTTAACGGCGTCGGTGACCTTTGTCACAAGTGCTTCCTTCTCCTCTTCCGTGCCCTCTATGAGGTCGGAGGCATAGACCTTATCCCAATTTATCGCGAGGAGCTCCTCGTATGTGAAGCCTGTCTCGGCGAGAAGGGGCATTAAGGTGTTCACATCAACATCGTTTACCGATCTGATGTTGTACTTCGACAGTATACCGCGTATCCAGTCGGTATTCGTTATCTCACTGTCGGGTACGTCGGAGGTCGTCGTCCCCGCGGGATACTTATCGGTATTCTCGCGGATTATCGTTTCCTTGACCTCCTCCTTGACAGACGCCTTGAGCTCTTCCTTGTCTCCGACCACTATCTTCGTGAGCACCGAAGTTATATGGTCCTTGAGAACCGAAATGTCACTGCGCGTCAGGTCAAAATAGGATTTCACGCTCGGATTGAGCGTGACGGTGAGTCTGCCCTCGGTATAGTCGATGGTATACCACTTCGTCTCGTCGTGTTCATCCTGCGATGTATCACCGGGCGCGGCGAACGACACAGCGGCGAAAGACGCGAAAACCATCAGAGCCATGAGCAGAGCCAGCACCGTTGCTTTGAGCTTTGTGAGTTTTTTCATTACCTTACCTCTCTATAAAGTCATAATTTTACTCATCGCGCGGGGCTATGCGCCCGCACTATTATGCTGATTATTATTATAGCAGTGATTGTGTGCAAAATCAAGGGGATAGAATAAAAAAGACACGCCCCTGCCGCTTTTTTCGGTAATCCGTACAAAGCGGGGGCATGTCTTTTGTTGAAATGTGCTCAATATGGGGGTATTTTTAATCACGGGGTACCCCATTTTTCCTGTCGGAGGAAAGCTTTTTCCTCTTCCGCGCACCGAAAATCAATATGGCGCCGGATGGTATCAGCCCGAAAATCGACACGCCCCCCACCGCAATGGCTGTAAGGAAGAGGCGTTTCAGCCTGTCGGAGAGCACTATTCCCGGCTCCGGCTCACGCTCTATGGGTATACCCGTGTACACGGCAGTGTAAATCATATCGCCGGTTACGGGGCGGACCTCCTCCGACCATCCGTCGAAAGTATACGTGTATTCTCCGTCAGCTATCTTTTTCGGGTTCTCCGGCGCGGTCGGCATATCGCCGTAGCAGAGCACCTGTCGCTTCAGCACTCTGCCGTCGGACATGAACACTATCATATACTCCTGCTTAACGGCGGTGGCTGCTATACTCACGGCGGACTCCGGCATTATAAACGAGCCACCGGTAAATACCGTCTCGCGCCCGTCGGGGCGTATTACGCTCATGTAAAGAAGCTTTATTCCGTCAGGTACCTGCACGGACACCGGCACAGGCTCACCGGGATAGGCGTATCGGAGGGCTACCGAAATGCCGACGAGATCACCGGGTATCACATTCACCGGGTACTCCGCATTGAAGGAGTATTCCGCCCCGAAAGTCGCCTGAAATGACACACGCTCCCCGTCCTTTGAGAATTTCACATAGCTTCTGCCCCCATCGCCGTCCGGCACGGACAGGCGGAGCTCCGGAAGGTCGGTATCCTCCGGCACGGAGAGCGTGGCTTTCAGTGCAACGTCGCATACCCCGCCGTCAGCGTCAAGAACGGACAGCGCATAGCGTTTTCTTCCGGTCTGTGATGCCGATACCGATACACGGATGCGGGGTGTCCCCTCCTCTGCCACACGGCGCAACTCCGATGGGCGGAGCGTCAGCGTGCAGTCCCGGAGCTTCAGCACAAGCTGTCTTGTGCCGTCCCATATACGGAAAAACCCCGAAAGATCGACCTCCCTGTCGCCCGTCTGTGTACAGTCAACGGTATACGATGCAGCGTCCTCTGCTATTTCCGCCCCTCCGCTGCTGAGCGGTATGAGATAGCCTACCGAGAAAACGGCGGTATATTCGCGCGCTCCCGTGACGGGCTCCGGCTCCGGAGCAAAGCCCGTGAAGGTATAGCAGTAGCTCCCCTCAGGCGCCTTTTCCGGCGGCACGGGGCAGGTCGGCATATCGCCCCATTTCACCGACACGACAGTTCTCTTTCCGTCTGCCGTCCAGCCTATATCGTAGTAATTATATTCAATGTCAAACTCCGGGTAAAGCTTCATATCCTGCCACACCGCTGAGAGGTCTGCCGGATTTCCGTCCTCGTCCACCCAACGGGAGAAGGTATAGCTCCCCCGCGCGTCATCCGCCTTTTTCGGCAGGTCACCGGAGAAACCGGCGTAGGTCCCGCTGTCAAGCGTGGTTCTGTATATCTCGGTGCCGTCATGTGAGAAGAAGCGGACGGTCACCTCTTTTGCGCCGAATACCGATTTTGTAAGCGAGGTTACGGCGGTATAATGCGCGTCTGCCGCAAGCTCCTCACGCGGGGATATTTCCCCGCTTTTGCGTGCGGAAACAAGCGAGGTTACGACGGTGTCGGGTACATACGGCTCCGGCGGGTCGCCGGGGTCGGAGACAAAGGGCGGCTCTTCCGGTTCCTTCACCGCTTCTGGCTCCTCCGGCTTCTCCACCGGCTCAGGTGCAATAGGTTCGTTTACCGGGGGCGGCGCCGTCGGCTTCTCCACCGTTTCGGGCTTTGTCGGCTCTCCCACCGGGGTGGGATATCCGTCGGAGAGCGGAGCGGCACTGCTGTTATCCGTATAATAGCTCTTGTTTTCAAGAATTTCTCTTACGCTGACACTGTCAACCGTCCAGGACATGTTATATACTCTCGCGCCGGAGGAGTCTCTGACCTCGCCGTCCGACAGAGCGTTTACGGTAAGAATAAGCTGTGCAAGAAGTATCCGGTATTTTCTGTCCTTGCCGTCGCTTATTATGCTCCCTCGGATTTTCCCGGAATAGAGCGTGTCAAGTGAGCGAAGGAGCTTCGTAAAGTTTGCGCGTAAAAGGTCATAGTTCGTCGTATAGAAATGATACTTCTGTTCCTCGTTGGTTATCGAGCGGTACTCTGTCATGAGCTCGCGCAATATGGTCGTGGACTCTCCCGCCGCGTCTATTACCGCGGGGTCGGCGTAGAAAGGAGCGGCAGTGAACGCGGATTTGTTTTCAATAACGCTGTCTACCGTGCTCCCCATTACTGCGTCGTAGAGTGTTCTCCCATCGGTCATCGGGAGGTACACAAGCTCAAAGCCCGCGAGCTGGTGACGCGCCGTCTCAAGCGCCGAGAGATAGTTGTTGTACTTTGTCAGTGCCGACTCGTAGGTTTTCATCTCCGAGAGATAAGCGAGATACACAGAATAATCGGTATTATATTTTTCAAGTGCCGAAAGGTACTCGCGGTACCTTATCATATCGGCGGAGTACTCCTCCATGTCCGAAAGATAAGCGTTATAATCCGCAAGGCTCTCGTCATACTCCGCTTTCGCCGCAAGGTAGGCAGAATATATCTCATATTCGGCAAGATAACGCGAGCGTGCGTCAAGGTAATTCTCATATTCCGAGAGTGCGGAACGGTACTCTGCCTCGCGCACGCGATACTCCTCCTCGCGGCGGGCTATCTCGCTCTCCCACTCTGCGGCATCGTTGTAAGCGAGGTTAAGAAGCCGATTCGCAACGCTCCTCGGTATTGTCAGTGTCGTTCTGTACCCCGCCGTAACGGTAAGCTCCGGCGACTCGGAAACGTTTTCAAAGGTCGCCGTATATCCGCCCTCGCTCTCCTTTGCCGCGACGGTCTCCCCCGAGAGGGTGAAGCTGTCCGGCGTCCATACAACAGTCACACCGTCCGATGAGACATACTCATATCTTTCGGCGTACACGGTAAGGGTCTTATCCTCCTCGTGATAATACACGCTTACGTACCTTGTCGAAATGCGGTCGTCGTATCGGAGTACGGTATCACAGTAACGCTCGAGATAGACCCGCTCGGTATCAGTCACGGTAAATCCCATAACCCGTGTGAGTATATCCGCCGCAGTAAGAGTCACATTTCCTGTCTGACCCGGAACGGAATAATCAAGCCCGGCGGAAGCGATTGGCGATAAAAAAACGAAAAAAACGGAGCAAAGCACGAGAAACAGCGCAACGCAGATTGTGTTCTTCTTCATATTCCCCTCCGTTTTTCTTATTTTAGAGTATTTTATCACAGAATGTATAACGAAGTCAAGGGCGCGAAGACGGCAATTGTAAACAATAATGTAAATTTATTAAGGAAGAAAATCGCCCTGCCCCGCCGCGGAACGGAAAAAGCGGGTGCCGCATTCGGCGCCCGCTCTCACAGAGGATTATCTTCTGAATTTACCGATTATTTCATTAACCGTTCCTATATAGGCAAAGGTGTTCGGATATTTGCTTATTATATTTTTGAATTTCACCACCTGCCGCGGCTGTATGACGCAGACAAGGAGGCATCTGTTCTTATGCTCGAACATTCCCTCTGCCGGGAGGACGGTTGCCGTATGCCCGAGCTCGGAGATTATCTCCTGCGAAATCTCCTCACCGTATTCGGTCACAACCTCAAACTTCATAGCCGACTTTGCACCGCACATAATAGTATCGGATGTGTGAGTTGAGACGAACATGTAGATAAGGGCTAAGAATATCGGCATGAGATTATCGTTGTATACGAATACCGAAACGCCGACTATCACAAGATTCACGATGAATATAAGCGTCGGCACGCTCTTGCCCGGGTTCTTCGTCTGGATGGCGGCGGCAATAATATCCGCGCCGCCGGTAGAGGAATTCACACCGAGGGCAAGGGAGAGGCTTATACCGTATGTGACGCCGCCGAAGAGTGCGCAGACGATACGTGTCCCTATATCCCCGGAGGGAACGGTGGAAGCATGGCAAATCGTGAATACATATTTCGGGTCTATGATGTTATCGACCAGAAATAGGGCTATCATCATGAGTGCCGACTCAACAAGCGTGCTTACGAGAAACTCTTTTGAGAGCCGCTTCATTGTAAAGAGTGCGAGCGGCACATTTATGAGCAGAAGCAGCACAGAGCTGAAATCAAACTGTCCGACGCTCGTATCAACATTCAGAAGGTGCTTCACCATAGCGATAATTCCGCCGACGCCGCCGGGGGCGAACTGTGCGGGCGCTATAAAATAGTGGAAGCCGACGGCATAAATTACCGCCGCGAGCAGGAGATAAACGCCGCACTTTATATGCTGTGCACGCGGGCTCCTCTGCCGGATTACGAATATTTCCCGCTCCGGTCTGTCCGGCGTCTCCTCGTGGTCGTGGTGCTCACTCTGTACATTCTGTATAAGTTCAGGTATCATATTTTTTGACTTCCCCTTCGGAAGAGTGATTTTTATTTTCCATGCCGGACTATTATACTCCTTTCCCAGACTATTTTCAAGTAGTGAAACAAACATTTTTGCCGTCTTTTGCGAATTGTATAAATTATGCAGAACCGGTTTTAGCTTTTTGCATGTATCGGTGCAAATATGTTATGTTTTATTTACATTTTACGCATCCGATTATATCTTTATATTGGTAGTTTCTTGTTTTCTCCCGAAATATACTCGCCGAATGTAGATAAAAATATCAACCAAAGTCCGGGTGCTTGACATATTGCAAAAAAAAAGCGACTCGCAAAAACTTTCTGAAAATTCTGAAAAATCCACTTGACAAGCGGTTTTCCGTATGCTATACTTTTCCCGTTGAGTTAGCATAGGCTAACGTTAATGTCGGCACAAGGACGAGGATTTTATTCCTGCCGGTACCGGCTTATTTTTCAGAACAACGGTTAGCGTATGCTAACTTATAAAAGGAGCAAAAAAAATGAGTACCCTTACCGAAAAAGAAAATCAGTCAGACCTCTCAAAAACAGTCGTTATAATCTTCTCCACCATTACGGGGAACGCCTACAAGCTCGCCGCCGCGGCGGCGGAGGCAGTGCCGGATCATGTGGGTCCCTACAACATCCGCTACATAACCGATGAGGTTATAGAAAAATTCGACACATTTGTCCTCTCCTACTGGTGCAACCACGGGACGGCGGACGACGACACAATAGAGCTCATATCCCGTATGCGTGGAAAGAGGCTTATAGTTATCGGCACGCTCGGCGTCGCGACGGACACGGCGCATGCCAAAAAGGTGTGCGAGAATGTCATAGCACTCGCCTCTGAGCACAATACCCTGCTCGGTCACTATCTCTGTCGCGGCAGCATAGACCTGCGCCGCACGTTCGCAAGAACAAGAATCCCCGAGGGCGAAAAGGGGCATCTTTCCATGGAGCGTTTTGAAAAGCAGAAGGAATCTCTCGGTCATCCGAACGCCGGGGAGCTCGCAGGGGCGCGGGAGGCAGTCCGGGAGTTTCTTGAAAAAGCATGAAAAAAGAAGGCGTCATAAATAACATCCCGAGAGCTTCCGCAGTGTCTCCCGTCTCCGTCGGGCGAAAAATTTCACGGCTGGTCACAATCGCGGTATTCGGCGTACTATCGCTCCTCTCGGTTCTTATATGCACCGGGATAGGCAGCGTCAAGCTACCGATTGCGGACGTGGCAAAGGCGATATTTATAGACGACGGGAGCATGGCGCGCCTGCTCGTCTGGAATCTGCGGTTTCCGCGCGTGCTTGTCGGGGGGCTCGTCGGCGTGTGCCTCTCCCTCTCCGGCTGTATACTTCAGGGAGTTATGCGCAACACGATGGCGTCGCCCTCGACGATTGGAGTTACCGGCGGGGCGAGCTTTATCGGATATCTCACGCTCGTTGCATTTCCCGCTTACTCTCACCTTCTTCCGATAGGCTCAATAATCGGCGCATTTGTGACAACCATGCTGATATATGCTCTTGCGTTTCAGCGTGGAGTCTCGCCCGTCAAGATGATACTCTCCGGTATGGCTGTGTCTGCCCTGTTCGGTGCGTTCAATGACATTATAAAGACGTTCTTCGCGTCATCTCTCGGCAACGCCTCAGGCTTTCTTGTCGGCGGACTTAACGGCGTCGGCTGGTCAAGCTTTCGTATGATTATCCCGTATGCGGCGGCAGGCATCTTCATATGTGCGTTTCTCCCTTCGAGAATGAACATACTCATGCTCGGAGATGAGACGGCAAACTCACTTGGTCTGAGAACGGAATTATTTCGCTTCTTCCTTATAGCGATATCCTCACTGCTTGCAGGTGCGGCGATTTCGGTCGCCGGGCTTATCAGCTTTGTCGGGCTCGTTGTACCTCATATTGCAAGGCTGCTCGTCGGCTCGGACTACAAGTATCTCTTCCCCGCCTCGGCGTTGCTCGGTTTCTCTCTCGTCTGTATCTGTGACACGGTGGGGCGGGTAATTCTCCCACCCGGTGAGATGCCGGTCAGTATTATTCTTTCATTCATCGGTGCGCCGTTCTTTCTGTATCTTCTGCGCACACGCGAGGGAAAGAGGGGGTGAGATAATGTATTTCGGATTTCAGGACATTTATGCTTCCTACGGCAAAAAAGAGATACTCCGCGGGCTGACGCTCGATATTCCGCGCGGAAAGATAGTAACACTTATCGGACAAAACGGATGCGGGAAGTCCACCCTCTTAAAAACAGTCTCAAAGGCAGTTATACCGAAGAGTGGCAAAGTAGTATATCTTGACAAAAAGCTCTCGTCATATCCTCCAAAGCAGCTTGCGCAGAAGATTGCATATCTCTCACAGGTGCATGAGTCACCTCCTGACATAGATGTCAGAACGCTCGTTTCTTACGGCAGATTCCCCCACTCACGCTTCGGGCGCGGGCTGACGGCGGAGGACGGAGAGATAATTGACCGCGCGCTCGCCCTCACGGGGCTCACACATCTGAAAGACCGTATTCTGGCTACCCTCTCCGGCGGAGAGCGACAGCGGGCATGGATAGCCATGACGATAGCACAGGAGCCGGAAATACTCATTCTCGACGAGCCGACAACATATCTCGATATCAGCTACCAGGTCGAGGTGCTCGAGCTTGTACAGCGGCTGAACCGCGAGCTTGGTATCACGATTGTCATGGTTCTGCATGACATCAATCTTGCTGCCCGTTACTCTGATTATTTAGCGGCGATACGCGACGGAATCCTATTTACGAAGGGGACTCCGGAGGATGTTGTGACGGAGGAAAATCTCAGAAGCATTTTCAAGATTGAGGCTGCCGTTTACCGCGATCTGATACACGGGTGCCCATATTTTATTCCGCAAAGGACAACCTTTGATATAAAGTAAAAGAACAGGAGAAAACAAAAATGAAGAAAATCTTTGCACTGCTTCTCTGCCTCTGCCTGCTGGCAGGCGCGCTCACCGCATGTAGAAGTACAACGCCGGACGGCGGGGGCAACAAGGCTGACAACGGGGACAACAAGCAAGACAGCAACGGGAACAACACTCCGTCCGACGGAAATGATGACGGCAACGAGGCACTCAAAGCCGCGCTCAGAGCCGAATTTCTAAAGAGCGCGGATGAGGTAACCGTCAGCGACGACTCCGTTACCTTCAAGGATGCGACATCCACCGACGGCTCTACCGTTACGGTAAAGAAAAATCCCGGCAAGGTAGTAAATCTCTACGGCAGCTTCACCACTCTCTGGTACGAGGCCGGCGGCACAGTCATCGGATGCATAGGCGGCGACAGCTCGCAGGCATTGTACGTAGAATACATAGGAAGAGACATCACGACAGACGATGGCATGACGGTGGTTGCCACATCCTCTGCCGGAAAGAGGTGGGACACCGAGAACATAATTTCACTCAAGCCTGATCTCATCATCTGCTCCACGGCTATGAGCGGATATTCCACAATCAATGGTCCGGCAACGGAGGCGGGAATACGTGTTATCGCCGTCAATTATGACGATTTCTCTGATTATCTCAAATGGTTCAAGGTATTCTGCAATCTCTCCGGTCACGCCGAGCTCTGGGACAGCGTCGCCATGAAGGCTCTCAATGATGTCGTCGATGTACTCTGTGAGATACCCGACGGAAATGCCCCGCGCGTATTCAGCATGTTCTCGAATGCTAAAGCCCTTGAAGCCAACACCTCCATGACGGTTGTCGGCGGGATGATCGGCGCAATGAAGGCGCACAACATCGTCGACGACTGGGAGAATGCCGCAGGTGACGACCGCCTGACGATAAACCTTGAGACCGTATTTGCGGCAAATCCGGATATTATTATAATTCAGTGCCACGCGGGGACCGACGTTGCGAGAGAGCAGGTCGAGGCTACATACGGAGACAACCCGGTCTGGCAGTCGCTGAATGCGGTGAAAAACGGAAAGGTATTTTATCTTGAAAAGTCGCTCTTCCATAACAAGCCGAACAGTCGCTTTGCGGTAGCGTATCAGCGGCTCGCGGAAATTCTTTATCCAGATGTCAGCTTCTCTTTCAAGAGCGAGGGCTGATGTTTACCGAGCGGTATAAAAGCCACCACGACGCATCGCGTAACCTCAAAAGCCGCTACACCTCCGGCACCGCGGGAGCAGATTATCTCTCCGCGGTGCTCGCCGGAGAGGCACAAAGCCGCCGTGTAATTTATCTTCACGTTCCGTTTTGCAACAAGGTTTGCTCGTTCTGCCCTTTTCACCGTCCGGATGAACTGAACCGGCGGGAATATCACAGGTATCTCATAGACGCGATACGAAAGGTGCAGGATTACCCGTACATGCGTGCGCCGATTGACGCTGTAAACTTCGGAGGCGGGACGCCGACATCGCTCTCCCCTGCGCAGATGAAAGCCGTACTTTCGGAGCTGCATAACAGCTTTCAGGTAGCTCCGGGCGCGGAGATCAGCGTCGAGACCTCAGCTACCGGGCTCTCCGACGAGATGATAGATGTTCTCCTTGACGGCGGTGTCAACCGTCTGTCCGTGGGAATACAAACCTTTGACGACGGGGCGCGCCGCCTGCTCGGCCGGAGGGGCGACGGAGAATTTGCCGCGTCCCGCGTGGCGGCGGCTATCCGCGCCGGAATACGGAATACGAGCGTCGACCTGATATACAACTATCCGGGGCAGACGAATGAGCAGCTGCAGGCGGATATCCGCACTATCGCGAAGCTCGATGCTGCGGGGATTTCATTTTACTCTCTGATGCTGCATGAAAAGACCCCGCTCTACCGTCGCCTCGATGATGAGACAAAGGCTAAAATGCAGGATCTGCGCCGTGAAAAGGAGCTCTTCGACATGATTCTCGACGGGCTCGCTCCCCATGGCTACAAAATGCTTGAGCTGACGAAGCTCGTAAAGGACGGGCGCGACCGGTATGACTATATGGAAATACGGCACAGCGGCGGGAGCTGCATTGCGCTCGGTCATGGTGCGGGAGGCAACATAGAAAACTATTTCTACCACAATTCGGACACTGTGCCGGATATTTCGGAGAATGTGCGTATATGCTCACGCGGGCGTGTTCTGCTCCCGGAATTCAGGGTTCTCGACTCGCTTATCTATGCCCTGCAAAAGGGGCGCGCGCGTCTCGCACCATACTCGGAGCAGCTCGGAACTGACCTATTATCTATCTTCGGCGAAAAGCTCTCGCTCTTTTCGGAAGGGGGCTTTGTACAGGTCGACGGCGACGAGCTTACCCTGACGCGCGACGGCGCATTTTTCGGCAACAATATTATTTCGGAACTTATAGGCTGCATTACAGGCTGCTGAAAAATCAAGGAAAGGAGCGGAACATGGAGCTTCATGCATCGGGAGAGGATTATCTGGAGGCGGTACTGATTATTGAGGAAAAGCATGGTGCGGCGCGCGCTGTCGATATTGCAGAGCACCTCGGAGTAAGCAAGCCGAGCGTCAGCCGCGCCGTTTCGCTTCTTAGGGAGGGCGGATTTCTGCGCTCGGCGGGCAATTTTCTCTATCTCACAGACGAGGGGCGGCAGGTCGCCGAAAAGATATATGAGCGGCACTGTTTTTTCAAGCGGCGGCTCATGGACGCGGGAGTTGACGAACGGACAGCCGACAAGGAAGCCTGCCTGCTCGAGCACAGTCTGTCCGACGACAGCTTTGAAAAGCTGAAAAAGACCGCTACATAGGCGGGAAAGATAAAATCAGCCGGGGGTGACCCGGCTGATTTTTATTTAGTTATGTAAGGTGTTCCGTATCTTGCGTAGTATTCTCCGGGGTGTCGGTTAAATCCAAATTCAAAAGACCCGCGTCATTCTTTTTTGCAGAAGAAAGTGCTCACAACGCATAAACGTTTTTTCGGCACTCAATTAACAGATTGGGAATTTTCCGAAACCGACAAAGCATTAGCACGGCACTTGAAAAAAAGTATAAAAAAACAAAAAAAGAAGATAGACCAGTCGGGAGTTACCCGGGTGACCAATGTTTCAGGTCTCATCTATCTTCTGCATATAGTATACGCTACATTCTCGCAAAAGTCAACACTTAATTTTGAAAATCATCCCGGGGTGCGCAACCCGATATGATAAATATATTTGAAAGGACAAAGAAAAAATGGCAGTAAAAAAGCGGTGGTTTCACAGAAAACGGACTTCTAAAAATCGCAAGCAGTATAGTGCTGCGGAAAAATTGGCTTATTATGAAAAGATGTCCGAAAAGCTCGGTCATGACTATGAATATGCGCATGACTCAAAATCCGCCTATTCTGTAGGTCATTATCAGGGGGCGAGTACCGCCTATCGAGATGTTACTTATGTCGGTACATATAACCCGATTTACACACTCGGACACTACTGACGGAGCGGAGAACATCAAGCTGAAACATAACATCGATAAAAATGACAACCGGGACTGCTACATCAGACCTGTGGCTCAGATAGACAATAAAGAAAATTTTGAAGCTCCAAAGAAAAAATACCGGATACATGACAAAGATAAAACTTTGCTCGCAAAGCTTCTCGGCATGTTCCGGTGAAATAGAAAAAGGAAACGACCGCCATACAGCGCACTGCCACATCCGGATTTCTCCGGCAGACCCATCGTTTCCGTATCGTATTTTATCATAGGTTTTCGCAAAAGTCAATACTTAATTTGAAAATCATTCCGGGGTGCGCAACCCGATATAAGACTGGTCTTTTTCTTCAGAAGACCGCGCTGTTGTCCGGCATCACATAAAGAAGTATAAAAAAAGAAGATAGGCGAGGGGCGTATCTCATCCCCGTGGCGGTAAAACCGACCTACACCTATCTTCTGCATATAGTATACGCTACATTTTCGCAAAAGTCAACACTTAATTTGAAAATCATTCCGGGGTGCGCAACCCGATATGATAAATATATTTGAAAGGACAAAGAAAAATGGCATTTCGTAACAAAAGACGCCGGTCTGCGAGCGACCGGGGCGACCTACGGACGGGACACTCGAACCCTGGACCCACTGATTAAGAGTCACAAAAAGGAGGTAACGGAAACAATGAGTGAAGTTATGATGAGCAACCGCTGCCGCGAGGCGCAGCTTGTGCTTTTCAACTCAGCCCCGGCAGAAATTCAGCGCGAGCTCGAGCGCAACACGGAGTTCTGGCTCGTTCCAATGAAAGAAAAGCCCCGCTCAGAGCGGAGAGAAACCAGCATAGAGTAGGGGTGTCAAGAGAGGTTTGAGGATATGTTCACGGCGTCCACGCCGGGAAGGATACCGGAAAACCGACCTTGACAGCCCGGAGCTCACCGCCGACACTCAGGACCGGAGGGAGGGCTCCCCCTCCCTCCGCCCACAGCAGGTGCCCCCGGAGGGAGAAAAAAAGTTTTGCGTCGCTTTTTCAAAAGCGACCTCCCGCCCGTCGGAGACCCTCGCCCGCAGGCGGCAAACCCGAGCTCGCAGAGAGCAAGCT
>CAKRQL010000002.1 GCA_934393265.1 uncultured Eubacteriales bacterium
CGTTCACAAGCTTGAATGGAAGAGGTAAGGTGGTTTATGCCACAGGCGCAACGGCTCATTTCCTTACACTGGATGATAACAACGCAGAAAAGAAGGCAACGGTTACAAACATCGACTTCACAATGCGTACTTCCGGAAATGTTTTCAATGCAATCCGTGGCGGAACGCTTACGGTGAGCGATGTAACGATAGATAAGGTTGGCGGCGGAGTTACCGTAAGCCTTGACTATTCGGGCACTGACGGAAGCAATTCCATTCTCGATTTTGATAATGTTGATATTACCTCGACGACGGGCAATATTTTCAATGTAAATCAGAAATACGGAAGCGTAACAGGCACCTTTGACAATGTCAACATCAACGCGACCACCGGTCGTATATTGAATCTCCATAATCCGGAAAGCACCTGCACGACATCCTTTACATTCACCGATTGCGGGCTTGTAACAGGCGGTGACTGCGGCTTTGCAATCAAGGGCGGAAAGCTTGCAATAACCGGAACCAAGACCCGCGTTAACATGACCGCCGCAAAGAACTTTATCTGGGATACAACAAAGAATTCCGATTTAACCCTCGGCTACGGCATCCGCTTTGCTGAGAACAGCTTCAAGACCGGTGACAGTGCACAGCTCACCGCTGCACAGTCCCAGATAGTTAAGGACGGACTTCTCTCCGACACGTACCCCTATGTATACGGCGCAACGCTCCAGGTAGATGAGCACGGAAGCACGGCTCCTGTTTACTGGGACGGTAACCTCCAGAAGACCATCAACGCGAGCACGAGCAATAACGTTGCAGACGGCGATAATACATATTGCTATTTTGATTCTTCAAATACGAAAGTAACGGGTCCCTATTTCGTATGGCAGAGAAAAACAATTGATTTTGCTACATACAGATACGCCGTTATAGAGGCGGATCTGACCTTCAAGACTTCTTCTCCCATTGCTGCAGACGACGGCACGGCTGGATACATCTACGCTATGTGGGGTAAATCCGACGGATCCGATACCGGAGATGCGTGGAAGTACAGCATACGCTTCAAGCAGTCTGCTGACGGCACCGGAACAACCTACACTTACGGCGAAAAGTCTGTGACTCTCCCGTTCAGACAGTGGGCACATATAAACTGGATAATAGATACTGCCGAAAATAAAGCTGCAGTGTACATAAACGGCGAGCTCCTTGCAAGCGTTGACACCGCGTTCGGAGAGACAACTACAAGAATAAGAGAGTTTCGTCTCGGCGGAAACAAGATTGTTCAGGACTACGACATGTGCTTTGACAATCTCCGCATGGTCGGCTATGCAGACGCGGACTTCGCGAATAACGTATTCGCGGCAGAGCCTGTATTCACCGGTTCCGATTTCCTTAACTACTCCAGAAATGCGGATCTCCCCGGCGCGCAGATAGTGGACGGCGGATATTACCGCACACTTGCGCTCGCTGTCGAGGCGGCAAAGCCCAACGATATTATAACTCTCCTTGAGAATTCGGATGAGGGAGTAATGGTTGATAAGCCGTTGAGCATAGACGACGCGGGGCACGTTCTCGCAAATGTGACTACTCACAGACTTATATCTTATGAGAATGTCGGTCCTCTCCACACATTCACCGTCACCGGAGTAAAGATGAACCTTACTCTTTATTCTGACTTCGTGGCTAACCTCTACATCCCCGCTCCGGACGGATACGAGGGTGAGACCGTTACGATAGGCGGCAAGGCTTACTATGTAGTGAAAACTGACTTTGCCGCAAATAAGGTAGGCGAGAGTAAGACGGTAGAGGTCGAGGGAATGAATATCTCCGTTTCGATACTCTCCTATGCAAGGGCTCTGTTCGGTCTTTCCACAGGCTATATGGAGAATGAAAAGACCCTTATGGCAGACGCGCTTGTGTATGCAAATGCCGCGGCGAAGCTCATAAATGGCTCGGAGTATGCCAATATAACCGCTCTCCTTAACGCAAACGCAAGCTATAAGTCGACCCTCAAGCCCTTCACCGGTAAGACAAAGGATATGACCTCCGTTTCCGACGGCTTTGAGTACGCAACTCTTGACCTTACCGCACAGCCGAGCTTTATCTTCGCGATAAAGAGCGGAGCTAAGGTAAGCGTAAGCTACACGAACTTCTGGGGCGTAAAGGTAACAAAGACCGAGGCTGACGCAGTCGACGGAAAGATAGTTATAGACGACATGCGTATCTTTGACTTTGCAAACGAGTTCACCCTTACGGTAGGCGAGAAGAGAACAACCTACTCTCTTGCAGACTACGCGGCGAACACGGATGTAAAGGATCTTTGCGACGCTCTCCATACCTACATAGAGACCGCAAAGGAATTCAAGAAAACGAACCCCTCCCCCAAGATGTAATTAAAGCATACAGGGAATTTTAACAAGACACAGAGGAAAACCGCCGCGCGAAAAGTTTGTTCGTAGGGCTGGCGGCGGTTTCCCGAAATATAAAACGCCCTATGGCGTGTATTAAAAAAGCGGGCAGGAGACAAAGGGAAATCCGCACTGAAGTTGCGTTCCTCCGTTGCCCCGCCCGCGAAAGTAAACAACAGGGTGCCGCGGTGACCCGCGCCCCGCAAAATACAAAAACTCGCGAGAAGCATTGATTGATTGGACATTGGAGCCGGGGCTTTCCCCGGCTCTTTTGTGTTGTCCAACTTGATTGGACATGGAGCCGGGGCTTTCCCCCGGCTCTTTTGTGTTGTTTTTATTTCACTTTTTTACAGTAAAGTGCTTGACTTTTCCGCCGCGGAAGATTATACTTTAACCGTAGGATTGCGGTGCCGCAGGATACCGTTACCGACATTTTATGTGCCCGGCACAGAGGAGGAAAAAAATGAAAAATACGCAGACAGAGAGATTTATAAGCGCGGTGCTTTCGCTCCGGAGCAGGGAAGAATGTCGCCGTTTTTTCTCGGATATCCTGACCGTAAAGGAGCTCGCCGATTTTTCACAGAGGCTTGAGGTCGCGCGCCTCCTCCGCAACGGTGTGAACTATGTCGATATTGCCGCCGCCACGGGCGCGAGCACGGTAACCATAAGCCGTGTATCAAAATCTGTAGCGACGAGCGAGGGCGGATATGCGACCGTCCTTGACCGTATAGATTTCACATCAGAGGATGATAATGAGGTCATGCGCGTAGCTCTGCCGGACGATGATTTCTGTCGCCGCCTCGCCGACGTGCTCAGTGCCGGGCTGCGCGCCATGCCGCACCGGGGCGACGGCGAGAAGAGCTGACCGCCGGGCGGCAGACATAAAAAACAAAAGTACCGCCCCGGTAAGGCTCCGAAAAAAACGGAACCCCGGGGCGGTATTCGGAAAAATATCTTCTGTATCCTTACTTATTGATAAACCACACGATTATATAGGCGAGTATCGCAATGGGCGACGCCATAAGAAGTATAAGAAGCCCTGTCGTGAATTTATCAAATATATTCTTCCACTTCTTTGAATGAAAAAATTCAGAAACCTTGTTCATATCGGCATCCTTTCGGCTTGTTTATACAATGCTCATTTTGTACATTGCTCATAGCGTATGGTTATTTTAACATATCCCGGCGAATAAGTCAAGATTATTTTGAATAATAGTGCCGAAAACACAATAAAAGTGAGGGAAAATACATGTCTCACATAGAAACAGAAAGAAAATTTGTAATATCAATGCCGGATATTCCGACGCTCGAGCGGCAGGAGGGCTATTTCAGAAGAAATATCGAGCAGATATATCTCGCCTCCGCCCCCGATATAACGTCGCGCATACGCCGCAGTGAAAGCAACGGGGCGTGTACGTATTTCAGGACCGATAAACGGCGCATAAGTGCAATGTCGGCAATAGAGGACGAGCGGGAGATAACCGCGGATGAATATTCCGCTCTCCGTGAAAATATCGCGCACGGGAGCCGCCCGATAGTAAAGACAAGACATACCTTCATGTTTTCCGGCGCCTGCTTTGAGATAGATGTATACCCCGGGTGGCAGACCGCCGCAGTCCTCGAGACAGAGCTACCGGACGAGGGGGCAACCGTCATCCTTCCCCCATTTATAAAGGTGATAAAAGAAGTGACGGGCGACCGCCGCTATTCAAACGCCACAATGTCCCGCCGTTTTCCCGAGGTCCCTAAATGATATAACACGGCGACAGCCGTATTTCACAGCCGCAGGCTATTTCACATTTCCCGCAAGGGAAATATTTCACACGGCGACAGCCGTATTTCACAGCCGAAAGGCTATTTATGATACCTTTTCCCGGCAATAATGGTAAACGAGCGATACAGTGCCTCCGAGAGAATCACGCGCATCAGCTGATGGGGAAAGGTAAGACGGGAAAAGGAGATCCGCGCGTCACACGCCGCTTTGACCTCGTCCGACAGCCCGTGTGACGACCCGATTATGAGCGTCAGCTTTCCGCAGGTGTCCTTAGCCCGGGCGACCACCGCCGCAAGCTCCTCGGAGCTCACCTCCCGCCCCTCAACGCAGAGCGCGACGCGGTAGGAGTCCCGGGGCGCGGCGGCGAGTATCCGTTCTCCCTCCGCGGCGAGCGCGCGCGACACCTCCGTAGCGTCCCCCTCGTCCTGTATTCTCTCCTCGCGCAGCTCCACCGTCTCGAGCCTTGCATATTGTGAAATTCTCTTTCCGTACTCCGCCACCGCGTCGGAAAGATATTTTTCTTTCAGCGTCCCGACAGTAATTATCCGTACCGTCATGAGCTACCTCTTTTTTGCGAGCCGCGCGACAGCGGTTGTGAGCCCCTCGGCGAGCGCGTCGAGGTCGGATTCCGTGTTCTCATGCGAAAGGCTCACACGGACGGAGCAGTCAACCTCATCCGGCGAGAGCCCGAAGGCGTCGAGGGCAGAGCGGTGGCGCACCTTCGAGTTTGACGAGCAGGCAGACCCGCTCGATACGTAAATTCCGAGGGAGGAGAGATAGTGGAGCAGTGTCTCGCTCCTTATCCCCGGAGATATGATATTCAGAATATGCGGCGCATATTCCTGCGGAACCGTTACCCGGTAGCCGGAGAGCCCCGGCTCGCTCTCAATCCTCTTTACGATATATCCGCGCAGGGCGGCGAGCCGCTCTGCGTTTTCTTTTAATTTTGCCGCCCCGACCTCCGCAGCCGCGGCAAACGCGGCAACAGCCGGGACGTTCTCCGTCCCGGAGCGGAGCCCGCGCTCCTGTCCACCGCCGAATATAACGGGGGAGAGCCCGCCGGACCTTATCAGCCTGTCCGACACCCAAAGTGCGCCGACCCCCTTGGGACCCTCTATTTTATGCGACGAGACGGTTATCATATCGACCCCGAGCGCGCGCGCCGAAACGGGCAGCTTCATGTAGCTCTGTGTCGCGTCAGTGTGTATCGCACACTCGGGCGCGAGCCGCCGTATAAGCTCCGCAAGCCGCGGAATGTCATACACCGCGCCCGTAAGATTGTTTACGTGCATTATGCTGACAAGGTACACCCTGTCGTCAAGCAGCTCCGCGAGCCGCTCCGTGTCAATAAACCCGCCGACGGTCGGGACGCGGATAACCGTGAACCCCTCGCGCGCGAGCTCCTCTGCCGTATTGTCGACCGAGGCGTGCTCTCCGTCGGATATAATGACCTTTCCCCCGCGGCGAAAGCGTTCCTTTGCCCTCATCCGTCCGAGCAGGGCGAGGTTGTTCGCCTCGCTCCCCGAGGAGGTGAATATTATCTCTCCGCCCTCTCCCGAGAGCGTTTTTTTTATGGTCTCCCGCGCCCCGGTGAGCACCTTTTCCGCGTCGTATCCTATCCCGTGGAGCGATGACGGGTTGCCGTAATGCTCCCGCGAGACCTCGATATACCGCGCCAGTGCCGCGTCGCATATCCTTGTCGTCGCGCTGTTGTCAAGATAGACGGTCTCTTTCGTCTCAGGCATCAGAATTTCACCTTTTCACACATTTTTATGATTTCGTCGGTATGGCTGCCGTAATTTTCCTCCGTCGCCGTAAAGGTCATGACGTACCCCTTGAAGTGCGTGACGGCGAGAACCTGATAAACGTGATAGACCGTGCCGTTGTGCTCGTAGGTATACTCGTAGAGAAATGCATTCTTCGCATTGCCGAACGTCGTCGTCTCTCCGACCCGCAGCTCGGTTATCTCCCCGACAATATCGCGCAGCTGCTCCTTCCGGTTTGCCCAGTACTTGTCTATCGACACTCCGGTAGCAGTCGCGGCGGTGAGATTGACGTTTGAGAGGTCGGCGGCGTGCGCCGCGACCAGCCCCTCGGAGCGGTCGGCGATATAGTCCGCCGGGACGTAGAAATCAAAGCCCGCCTTTGCCCTGTCGGAAAGGAGCCGCCAGCCGTCGGCGTCATATTCCGGCGCGGGCTCCGTCTTGTCCCCGCTCTCTCCGGTCTTGTCCACAAAGAGAAAATTCTCGACTATCTTGTCGACGTTTTCCGTGTGATATTCGTAATAGGTTTTCCCGCTGCCGGACCTCTCCGCGCCGGAGGCGGTATAGGTGAAGAGCAGAAGCCTGTCGCCGTAGGGGATAAGTATCTGCATGGTGCGGAACGCGCGCTCTGTGTACATGTAGTCATAGACGTATTTTATCGCCTGCCGCTTCCCGAAGAGACACTCCTTGCCGTCGACAACGTAGGTTAGCGAAAACTTCGATTTCGACATCGACTTCTTGAAATAGGCGTCGAGCGTCCCGTCCGGGAGCGCGGCTTCGGTAAGGGAGACCGAGCTGTTGTCAAGGGAGGAGACGTATGCGGAGTAAACGCTCCCGGAGCTTGAGAGCGTCCATTCGCTCGGCACGAAGAAATAGTAGCCGAGCTCTGCGCCACCCTTGCATATCTTCATTCCGGAGGGAACGTCGACCTCGCTTTTCGCGCAGGAGCCGAGCGCGAGCGCCGCGGTTATAACCGTCATAAGGCAGAGAAGAAGAGCCGTCAGTCTTTTCATTTTTGTTTTCCTTTCGTTTATCCCGCCGTCGGCGGTCGGTAATCCGTCAGCCCCGCGGCATCCGTGTTTTTTATAATTCTCATGACGCAGGCGCAAAAATCGTCGCCACGCCGCTCAAAATTTTCATACGTGTCAAAGCTTGTCGAGGCAGGGGAGAGGAGCACCATCGGGCTGTCGCCCCCGTACCGAAGCGCGAGGCGGAACGCGGTGTCAACCGCCTCAGCCATAGACCCGGCGGATATTACGGGTATTCCGAGCCCGGAGAGTACCGCGGCGATCTCATCCCGGTTCTCTCCTATGAGCACGACCCCCGCCGCGCATTTTCCGACCGCAGAGCCGAGCGCGTCATACGAGAGCTGCTTTCCACGCCCGCCGAGTATAGGTATCACCCCGCGCGAAAAGCTTTCGAGCGTGCTCACGCACCTCGCGGGCGTGGAGTCAATCGAGGAGTCGTAAAAGCTCACCCCGAGACATTTTCCTATGTATTCCCGCCTGTGCCGGAGCCCCGGGAAGCTGTCAAAGACCCGGGCAAAGTCAAAATCATCGGCGACCCCCGCCGTCATAGCGACGGCGGCGCACATGTTTTTTATGTTGTACCTGCCGTGCAGTGCCGCGCGCCGGAGGTCATAGACCTCCCGCCCGTTTACGTATATTTTCTCCCCGTCGGCGCGCACGCATATTTCCGCGCCGCAGCGCGTAATTTCCGCGTCGGACAGCTCTGCGGAAAAGACCGCGAACGGGTGAATTTCTTTCGCAATTTCCCGACATTCCCCGCAGTCGAGACCGATTACCGCGCGCTCCGTGCGTGAGAAAATACGCCTCTTCGCCTCGATATATTCCCGCATGTCGCGGTGCCAGTTCAGGTGGTTCTCGCTTATCCCCGTAAGACATGCCGCATAGCTCTTCGGCGCGTGGTACATGAGCTGAAAGCTCGAGAGCTCGAGCGCGTATGCCGCCCCCGCCTCCGCGCACAATGCCGTTAGTGCCGCGCGCCCGATGTTTCCAACGGCGTCGACCCGTCGGTAATGCCGCGCTATGAGCAGGGAAATAAGGGTCGTTACGGTGCTCTTGCCGTCCGAGCCCGTGACGGCGAATATATCGCCCGCCGCCGCGTCGTCGAACAGCTCGATTTCCGAGGTTATGAGTGCCCCGGCGGGGGCGGCGGCATACAGCGCGTCGCGCCGCACCCCGGGCGAGACGATGTACGCCCGCTCCGTGAGATTTGAGAGATACCCGCCGCCGACAAACGCGCGCCGGAATATCCCGGGCGGCACCTCTCCGCCCGCCTGACGGAGCGTCAGGTCATTCCCTGCGCCGAGGGCGCGGAGATAGGCGAGGGCTGCGCGGTTTGATTTCCCGTAGCCGATAAATGAAATATCTCCGTCAATTGCCAGGATCCGCTCCGATAAAGACATTGTGCCACCTCCTGCCGGGAAAATACGGCGGGAGATGAGACCTTAATAAAAATCTCCCGACACACACATTATAGGGCGGGTCGGGGAAAATGGTGATTATATGTGAGCCTGTAAGCCGGGTTCTGTGGGGATACCGCTCCGTTGCTTCCGGATTGCGGCATCCGCGGCAATCATCTATCTTGTCCTGCGGTTACCCGCAGGCTCTGTGCCACCATGACGACATGGGACGGGCAGCCCCCGGGGAGACCCCGGCGTCAAGGTGTTGCTTCGGATAGGGTTTACAGCGAGCCTGCGTTACCGCCTGCCCGGGTGAGCTCTTACCTCGCCTTTCCACCCTTACCGCGAACTGTCGCGGCGGTATATCTCTGTTGCACTATCCCGGAGGTTGCCCTCGGCGGATGTTATCCGTTATCCTTGCCCTATGAAGCCCGGACTTTCCTCACGGTAAGACCTTTCGGCATGATACCGCGCGATTGCCCCGCTCACACAAGTCAATTATAACACCCCCGCGCGCGTTTGTCAAGGGGGCGTATCTGCCCGCGCCCGGGCGCGGAAAATCCCCCGCTTTTGCGCGAAAACCGGGTAAAAAACGGTGGAAATCGCCAAAACACGGCGGCGGATAACCTATCGGAACCGTAAAGGTAACAAAAATTGAGAAAAAATTATCAATCCTCTTGTACTTTGCGATAAAATGTGTTACAATATCCTCGGGTCGGTAGGGGATACCGACCGTATACATTGCGTTCTATAAAAATATATATTTTCGGAGGAAAACAAAAATGGCAGTAAAAGTTGCTATTAACGGCTTCGGCCGTATCGGTCGCCTTGCATTCAGACAGATGTTCGGCGCAAAGGGCTACACGGTTGTGGCTATCAACGATCTGACGAGCCCGAAGATGCTCGCTCATCTTCTCAAGTACGATTCCGCACAGGGCAGATATGACCACGAGATATCCGCGTCCGACGAGGACGGCACAATAACCGTAGACGGCAAGACCATAAAGATCTATGCCGAGAAGGACGCCGCAAATTGCCCGTGGAAGAAGCTCCACGTTGACGTTGTTCTTGAGTGCACCGGCTTCTATACCTCTAAGGAGAAGTCCATGGCTCACATCAAGGCAGGGGCAAAGAAGGTTGTTATTTCCGCTCCGGCAGGAAACGACCTCAAGACCATAGTTTACAACGTAAACCATGACACCCTTACCGCGGACGATCAGATAATCTCCGCCGCATCCTGCACGACGAACTGCCTTGCTCCTATGGCAAAGGCTCTTAACGACGTATATCCCATCCAGTCCGGTATCATGACCACCGTTCATGCCTACACCGGCGACCAGATGATCCTTGACGGTCCTCACAGAAAGGGTGACCTCCGCCGTGCCCGCGCAGGTGCCGTGAACATCGTTCCGAACTCCACCGGTGCTGCAAAGGCAATAGGACTTGTTATCCCCGAGCTCAATAAGAAGCTCATCGGCTCCGCTCAGAGAGTTCCCGTATGCACCGGCTCGACCACCATTCTTGTCGCGGTCGTAAAGGGCAAGGACGTCACTCCCGATGCGATAAATGCCGCTATGAAGGCACAGTCCTCCGAGTCCTTCGGCTATAACACCGATCCTATCGTCTCCTCCGACGTTATCGGAATGAGATACGGCTCTCTCTTCGACGCTACCCAGACCATGGTAACGAAGATAGACGACGATACCTATCAGGTACAGGTTGTTTCGTGGTACGATAACGAGAACTCCTATACCTCCCAGATGGTCAGAACGATCAAGTATTTCGCAGAGCTGAAGTAATTTCTGTTTTGCAAATCGCAGATCGGATTGATTTTTTCTCTGCAAAAAATGGGGCTGTGCCGTTTTCCGGCACAGCCCTGTGTTTTTTAGACAGTATAAAGAGATGATTTTTATATATTTTACATAGCATAGCGCGTTGAAACTTGAAAAATAAGGATTTTTATGCTATAATATACTTAACAATATCAGTATAGAGATACTGAAACGTCAAGATAGCCGGAAAGAGGGCAGGTGAAATCAACAATATCAAAAGGAGAAAAAAATGTTTGAAACAGCAAAGGCGATACAGGGTTTGCCGTTTTATGAATATCTTACGAATGAGCAAAAGGAAATCGTTTTGAATAATTCCGAAATCGCGTCTTATAAAAAGGGCGAAGTAATAACCGGGCTTATAAATCATTGCGTCGGACCGTTTCTGATACTTGAAGGGGAGGTTCGTGCTATAATCGACGACGAGAATTTCAGAGAAATAACGCTATTCGAGTTAAGGGCAAACGAAATGGGCTTGCTGTCGGCGGCTTGCGTTCTCGAACATATCACGTTCGACGCGAAATTCGTCGTCGAAAGGGACAGCGTTCTTCTTACGGTGAAGTCGTGCGCGGTAAAGGAGATTATGGAGGCTAACGCAGAGGTCAGGTGCGTTATTTTCGAAACGCTCACCGACAGATTTTCTCTCTGTATGACGACCTTGCACGGGCTTTTATTCACGCGATACGAGAGAAGAATGGCGGCGTTTTTGGTGGAAAGATACGTTTATACCGGCGAAACGGAATTCAACATAACGCAGGAAGAGATTGCAAAAATGACGAGCTCCGCGAGAGAGGTCGCCGGAAAAACAATACGACAGTTCGCAAAAGACGGAATAATCGAATACGGCAGGGGAAAGGTCAGACTTATAGATATTCAAAAGTTGAAAGATATGATGTAGTAAAAAAACTAAATTGTTAAAAAAATACATATAAGAGAGTTGCCGAAAAACAACCGGACCCGACGCAAGCCGTTTGTTTTTTTGTTGTGAGAGCAACTCTCTTTTCTTTTTGCGAAAGATTATTTATAATGAAAAAAACAGATCGATTGCAAAACGACAATCGAAGGATCGTAAATTATGAAAAGTATTGAATGGGGGGATATTCGCCTATGGACTATTTACTGACTTTTCTCGAAGGGCTTGCTTCGTTTATATCGCCGTGTATGCTGCCTATGATACCGCTGTATCTTTCGTACTTCGCGGGTGAGGACGAAACCGACGAACAAGAACCAAAAACGCCGTCGGCTGTTGATAAAACGGAATCCCTCGCAAAAACAACACTGCAAACAGTCACCGAGGAACCCGAGACCTCGGGAAACGAAGAAAAGTCGGAAGGAACAAAAAAACCGCTTGTTTTCGAGCGGACCGACGCCAATAAAAAAGCGAGCAATAAAAAGCATCTCGTGGTTGTTCGTTCGTTGTTTTTCGTTATCGGTTTTACGCTTATGTTCGTCATGTTCGGCGGACTTGCCGGGCTTATCAGCGGCTATATAAACAAGTACAAAACAGTAATCAATATAGTTGCGGGCGCAATCGTCATAGTTTTCGGATTATCGTATATCGGGCTTTTCGGGTTACCGTTTTTCAAAGGGTTGAAAAAGTCGTATAAGATGGACGGCGCATGGTCGGCGTTCTTGTTCGGCATAGTATTTGCGGTGGGTGTAGGACCGTGCACGGGCGCGTTTTTAGGCTCGGCGCTTGCGCTCGCTTCCACTTCCGGAACGGTGGCTAAGGGGTTATTGCTGTTATTGTTTTATTCGATGGGCATAGGAATTCCGTTTATAATAACGGCAGTACTTACCGACAAAACCAAAAAGCTGTTCGGATTTATCAAACGGCATTTTAAAGCAGTAAAAATCGTCAGCGGAAGTTTGCTTGTCGTTATGGGTGTTTTGATGGCGGCAGGTATTATGGACAAGCTCGGCGCGCTTTTGAGTTAGGAGGTAACGTTTATGACAAAGAAAATAGTTTTAACGATAATAATCGCAATACTGTTCGCAGGGGTGATAACGGGCGCTTATTTCGGATACGAAAAATTGTCCGAAAAATATAGTCCGTCGACAACCGCTCCTGCCGGAGGAAAAGAAGAATACAAGAATTTTTCCATGGAGGACGCCGACGGCAACACCGTAAAACTGTCCGATTTTATAGGTCAACCCGTCGTAATAAATTTTTGGTCCGCGTGGTGCGCCCCGTGTAAAAGTGAACTTCCGCATTTTGATAAACTCGCAAAAGAATATGACGGTCGCGTAAAATTCCTTATGGTGAATGTTTTTTATGACGGCAAAAAAGAGCAGTCGCTTGATCTTGTTTCTCGTAACGGCTATACTTTTCCGCTTTATTTCGACAGCGGGGACTCTGCCGTGTCCGCTTACGGGATTTCGTCTATTCCGGAAACGATTTTTATTTCATCGGACGGTAAAATAACGGTAAAACGCTTGGGAGCGATGAGCGAGGCGGTATTGAGAAGTTATCTGACGCAATTATTACAGGAGAAAACAAAATGAAAAAAAATATTTCTATTTTTTGCGCTACGTTGCTTATCGTAGTCGCCGCTTCGACGGTGTGTGTCGGCTGTAACGAAGCAGAGCATAGGTTTGCTAAAGATTTAAGTTACGACGAAACTTATCACTATCGTGTTTGCGCGGACAACGGTTGTAACGAAAAAAAGGATAAAGCCGAACATGTTTTCGGCGAATGGACTGTAACCGAGGAAGCTTCGACGACGAAACAAGGGCTAAAAGAACGCGCCTGCAGCGAGTGCGGATATAAAAAGAGGGAAGCTATTCCTAAGGTTATGAATCCCGAACGCACGATAAAGTTGAAATCGGGCATAACGCTCGACAAGATTTACGACGGCAACTCTGTAGCCGTATCTGCGGATAATTTCGAGTATGACGGCGGCGGAGAAATTACTTTTATGTTTGCCCGTAACGGAAGCGAAGAGTGGTTTTCCGAAGCCCCGAAA
>CAKRQL010000003.1 GCA_934393265.1 uncultured Eubacteriales bacterium
TGGCGATTACAACATCAATACGAGATACGTTTTCTTTTTTTCTCCACAAATCAAGCTGAGCATATAGTGCAGATTTGGTTGCATCCTCTGTAATATCGCCGCAAATATATCCACTTTCATACTTGCATTTGTTGTTGAATTTTTGAATATCCAATCTTCTTGTGATTAGCTCATTAGTTGCTACGCAGTCGAATCCCTCCAACTTAAAGCCGTAGCATCCGATTCCGGCACTACTAAACAAGCTAATGTATGTTGGTTTGTTATTCGTCTTCACTTTTTGTACCATCCTTACATTGCTTGTTTGTCATCTGGAACTAATTCCATAATATCTTCTATATTACAATCAAGAGCAGTACATATTTTCACAAGCACTTCAACTGTAACATTTTCATTTTTTCCTAATTTAGCAATTAAAGTATTACTTATTCCGGCTGCTTCTCCAAGTTCTTTCTTTTTCATATTTTTATCAATAAGAAGTTTCCATAATTTATTGTAACTGACAGCCATAACGCACCTCTTGTATGAGTTTTAATTTATATATTTACAGTATATCACAAACCATCAATAAATACAATAAGTAATTGCGCGAAAGCTTAATTTATTTTCGTATCAAAAATAATTTGTCTTTTGATAATCCATATATTAAAAAGCGGCAGGGATTTCTCTCTGCCGCCTTGGTGCTTATACCGTGTAAATCAATTCTGCATTTACAATTTCCGTTGCACGGTTACGGATATTGTTCATTTTTCGAACCCATAGCATTTGGTCGGTTGCTTTTAAGTTTTCGGTTACATTTTCTTTTTCGGCTAAGTCTTTTACCAGCCGGAGAAAAAGGTTTTGAGTCTGCTGTTCAATATCGGTAAGATACGAATTGAGCTTACCGCTTGTCAGCAAATTGTAGTACCATTCGCTGCATTATTTTATTTTTATAATTCAAGTCCTATACTAATAAGCCAAACCGAGTATGATTCTCTCTCGGCATATACTCTTGAACTAATTAACAGCAAAAATGAAATACTTTCAATTTTCACAAAAGCGTTTCCTTGGATTGCCATAGTTTTCATTTTTTGGGGTATCGCTTCACTTATTTATGGGATCATCAAATGGTTCGGCGTACAGAAAAAGCTTGATAAAAAACTTGATGCGGAATCGACTAAGAATACCCTCAACGAATTAAAAGCAAGTGATAAAGAAATCAATGATAAAATCAAAAAAGAGGTAGAAGAAATTGAAAACACTAACAATAGCACCTTACAAACCTCGGAAAATTCCAAGTTCACTAAACACTCTCAAATACAAGCAATGGGAAAATACTATGAAATAAAGGATAAATGTTTCAACTACTTCGCCACAAAATACTCAAAAGACTTCGATTTCAAACGAAATATACGCATTGGCAATGCTTATTACGATTTCGTTGGCGTTTTCAATAGAGATAATTGCGATTTAATCTTTGAAATCAAATTTTACCGCCAACCCGCCGGGATGTCTTCAATACTATATAAGACATTAAATGAAATATACGATATGGGACTTAAATATCAAACGGTAGCTCATCGAAATTTCAGATGTATTGTTGTAGTTGTTACTCCTAAAGAACAATTACCTAAATTAGAAAGAATTATTGATACTTATTACAACGCTTATAGAGATAATGCTAATAAAATAGAAATTAATGTATGGCTGAAGAATCTCTATAAATACAAAAAGGCATTACCGACTGCAAAAGTCAGTAATGCCTTTTATAGTATTAAGAGAATTGTACCTGCAAACCGATAGAACATTTAGAACAAAGTCGTTTTATGGTTTGCTATCATTTTGCTATCAAATCGGGAATTTGAGAGCCGAAACCCCTGTGTTTATGCGGGTTTACGCAACTCTTGATATTATTCCCACTCGATGGTTGCGGGGGGTTTACCGGTTATATCGTATACGACTCTGCCGACGCCGCGGACCTCGTTGACTATGCGGGAAGAGACCTTACCGAGGGTTTTATGCGATATGGGCAGGTACTCGCAGGTCATGAAGTCGGAGGTTTTTACGGCGCGGAGCGCGACGGTATAGCAATATGTGCGGAAGTCGCCGACGACGCCGACAGACCTCGTATCGGTCAGGACCGCGAAGTACTGGTCAGCCTTTATATGCGCGCGGTTTATTTCCTCGCGGAATATCGCGTCTGCCTCGCGGAGGATGTCAAGTTTCTCCTCTGTCAGCTCGCCTATCACGCGAACGCCGAGACCGGGTCCCGGAAAAGGCTGACGCTCCACAAAGCTCTTCGGGAGTCCGAGCTGACGCCCGAGGGCGCGTACCTCGTCCTTGAAGAGCGAACGAAGAGGCTCGACTACGCCGACAAAGTTCATATTCTTCGGAAGTCCGCCGACGTTATGGTGACTTTTTATTGTCGCAGCCTTGCTCCCTCCCGACTCTATGACATCGGGATATATCGTTCCCTGCGCGAGATATTTTGCATTCGGAATTTTTTTCGCCTCGTCCTGAAATACATTCACGAACTCGGCGCCTATTATCTTTCTCTTCTGCTCCGGGTCGGTAACGCCGCACAGAGCCGTCAGGAATCTGTCCTTTGCATTCACGCGGATAAAGTCAAGGTCCATGCCGGCAAACGCCGCCTCTACCTCGTCCCCCTCGTTCTTTCTCATAAGTCCGTGGTCGACAAAGATACAATGGAGCTGTCCGGGAATAGCCTTTGAGAGGAGGGCTGCACAGACCGAGGAGTCAACTCCTCCGGAGAGCCCGAGTATTACATGGTCATCTCCAACCTGCTCACGCGCCTTGGCGATAAGCTGTTTTTCAAGGTCAATAAGGTCATAATCGCCCGTTGCGCCGCAGACGCGATAAAGGAAGTTTCTTATCATTTCGGTGCCGTTCGGGGTGCTCTCCACCTCAGGGTGGAACTGCACGCCGTAGAGCTTGCGCTCCCGGCACTCGTATGCCGCTATCGGGCAGTGCTTTGTCACAGCTATCGGGCGAAAGCCCTCGGGCAGGACGGTTACGCGGTCGGTATGGCTCATGAGCCCCGTCTGCTCCGGCGACATGCCGTAGAAGAGGTCTGACGATGTATCGACCCGCATTTTCGTTTTCCCGTATTCTCCGACCTCGGCAGAGGAAACCGTGCCGCCGACGGAATAGCAAAGAAGCTGAAGCCCGTAGCATATACCGAGCACGGGAATCCCCATCTCAAATATCGCTTTATCGCAATGCGGGGACGCGGGGTCATAAACGCTGTTCGGTCCTCCGGTCAGTATTATGCCTATCGGGTTTATCTCGCGTATTTTCTCCGGGGTGACGGTATCTCCCGCCTTTACAACCGAATAAACGCTACACTCTCTTACTCTTCTTGCAATAAGCTCTTTATACTGCCCGCCGAAATCAAGTATCAGAACTGTCTGGTTCATATCACACTCCGTAGCTCTTTATTATTTTACTTCGATATACTCTTCTCTTCCGGCGCCGACGGATATATATTTTATGTGCGCGCCGACAGCCTCCTCGAGCAGCTTTACATACTTCTTCGCGTTCTCGGGAAGCTCCTCATACTTACGGCAGGCGGAGACATCGCCGAAGCCGTCCACATATTCAATAACCGGCTTTGCACGGTTCAGCCTGTCGCCTGTCGGAAAATCGGTGGTAACGGTTCCGTCCACATCGTAGGCAACGCAGACCGGTATCTTCTCCATGCCGGAGAGGACGTCAAGCTTTGTCAGGGCTATGAAATCGGCACCCTGAACGCGCACACCGTAGCGCGATGCGGGGATATCAAAGGGTCCTACTCTTCTCGGTCTGCCGGTGGCGGCACCGTACTCGTTGCCCGCCTTACGCAGTGCCTCTGCCTCATCTCCGAACATCTCGCAGGTGAACGGTCCCTCTCCGACGCAGGTCGAATACGCTTTCATTATGCCTATTGTATTCGTCAGCCTTGCTCCCGGAATTCCGGCACCGATAGGTCCGAACGCCGCAAGCGTATACGAGGAGGACGTATAGGGATAGATACCGAAATCAATATCACGAAGAGCCCCGAGCTGTGCCTCGAACATTATATTCTTCCCGTTCGCGACGGCATCGCAGAGGTACCCCGAGACATCGGTGACATACGGCTTTACAAGCTCGCCGTATTTCATGAGCCATGCGAAAATCTCCTCCGTATCAACCGGCTTATGCCCGTATCCGGTGACGGTTATATTCTTCCACTCGACAAGGTCGGCGAGATGCTCATGGAGCTTATCGGGGTTGAACAGGTCCTCCATACGGACGCCCTTTTTCATGTACTTATCCGAATATACCGGTCCTATGCCGCGACGGGTGGAGCCGAACTTCTTATCAGCGAGGCGCTCCTCCTCCATTATATCCTGCATCTTGTGATAAGGGAGGCAGATTATCGCCTTATCACTTATTTTAAGATTTTCGGGGGTAATTTTTATTCCGCGGTCGGTGAGCATCTTAATCTCGTTTGCAAGGTGCTCGATATCCACGACGACGCCGTTTCCTATAACGTTTACCGTAGTGTCGCGGAGAATACCAGACGGAAGGAGGTTCAGAACGAACTTCCCTTTCTCGTTCACGACGGTGTGACCCGCGTTGTTTCCGCCCTGATAACGGCAGATGATGTCATAATCCGATGAGAGGAGGTCGACCATTCTTCCCTTTCCCTCGTCTCCCCAGTTGATTCCTACGATCGCTGTGAGCATAGCTTTTACCTTCCTTTTATATGAATCTTTTTTGAAGCTGTTTTACCGGTCAGACGGAGACCTCCGCCCCCTCGGGTACAAAGCCCCGTGCGCGCTCCGTCTCAAGGAGCCGTCTTATATCCGCGACATATTCCGCCGTCTGCTCCTCCGCCATGCCGGAGAGGTCGGAGGACGCAATTATTTTATCTATCTCTTCTCTCGTGAGCCCGAATGCGGGGTCGGCAGCTATTCTGTCGAGGAGGTCGTTATCCGCGCCGTCCCGCTTTACGGCGAGACCAGCGGCGACCGAGTGACGGCGGATAGCCTCATGGAGGGTCTGTCTGTCCTTGCCGTGCGCGGTGCAGTACATAAGGATATTCTCGGTAGCCATGAACGGCAGCTCCTCTGCCATGTGGCGCTCTATCACCTTCGGATATACGGTGAGCCCCGAGACGACATTTATACAGAGGGTGAGAATACCGTCTGTGGCAAGAAACGCCTCCGGAATACTTATTCTGCGGTTCGCGGAGTCGTCAAGCGTTCGCTCAAGCCACTGCGTACCCGCGGTGAGCGCCGGGTTCGCGGTATCGGATATTACAAATTTCGCGAGGGAGGATATTCTCTCGGAGCGCATTGGGTTACGCTTATATGCCATAGCCGAGGAGCCAACCTGCCCGGACTCAAACGGCTCGTCCACCTCTTTTAAGTGCGAGAGGAGACGTATATCGCCGGACATCTTCTGTGCCGATTGCGCTATTCCGGAGAGGACGGAAAGAAGAAAGTAATCCGCCTTTCTCGTATACGTCTGTCCGCTCACGGCATAGGCGCCGGGAAAATCAAAATCGCGGCAGATCTTCTCCTCAAGTCTGAGCACCTTTTCGCGGTCGCCGGAAAAGAGCTCAAGAAAGCTCGCGCCGGTGCCGGTCGTTCCGCGACAGCCGAGCATACGCATACCGGAGAGGACAAAATCAAGGTGCGAGAGATCGAGGACGAAGTCCTGGAGCCAGAGGCTCGCGCGCTTTCCCACCGTCGTGGGCTGTGCAGCCTGAAAATGCGTATATGCGAGGGTGCGAAGAGACCGGTAATTGTCCGCAAAGTCGCAGAGGGCGGATATGAGAGACAGAAGCTTTCTTCTTATAAGCTTCATAGCATCGCGCTGAATTATACAGTCTGTATTATCACCTACGTAACAGCTCGTCGCCCCGAGGTGAATTATCGGCTTTGCCGTCGGGCACTGTACACCATAGGCGTATATATGCGACATGACATCGTGACGCACCTCGCGCTCACGCGCGTCGGCTACCTCATAATTTATATCGTCAACGTGTGCGCGCAGCTCGGCAATCTGCTCCTCGCTTATCGGGAGCCCGAGCTCACGCTCTCCCTCGGCGAGGGCGACCCAGAGGCGGCGCCACGTTGAAAACTTGCGCTTATCCGAGAATATCTCCTGCATCTCCCTGCCGGCATAGCGGCGGCAGAGCGGATTTTCGTAAATTTCGTGCATTACATATACTCCGTGTACAATTTTCTTTTGGAACAGGCTGCTTTTTTTCGACGGCGAATACCGCCGGGAAACGTTGTTTTATGTAAAGTTTATTTTACATCAGCCGCTGCTTTTATAAACCCTATAAAGAGCGGATGCGGCTTATTGGGTCTTGACTTGAACTCCGGATGATACTGGACGCCGACATAGAACGGGCGGTCGGTAAGCTCTACCGTCTCGACGAGCCTGCCGTCCGGCGAAAGACCCGAGAGGGTCAGCCCCGCGGCGGTAAGCACATCGCGATAATCGTTATTGAACTCATATCTGTGTCTATGCCGCTCGCTTATAAGAGCTGTGCCGTAGCAGGACGCCATAGTTGTACCCGCCTGTATAACGCAGGGATAGGCACCGAGGCGGAGGGTGCCGCCCTTATCTACACTGTCGCTCTGCCCGGGCATGAAGTCTATGACCTTATGGGCGCATATTTCATCAAACTCTCCGGAGCTTGCGTCGGTTATTCCGGCGACATTCCGGGCATATTCTATCACCGATATCTGCATACCGAGGCAGATACCGAAGTATGGGATGCCACACTCGCGGGCATAACGGGCGGAGAGAATCATTCCCTCAATTCCTCTGCCGCCGAAGCCGCCGGGGACTATTATTCCCTGCAGACCCGAGAGCACATCTTTATAATTTTCCGGGGTAAGGCTCTCCGAGTCTATCCAGCTTATTTTAAGTCGGTGACCGAGGCTCCATGCCGCGTGGCGGAGAGCCTCCGCTACCGAGAGATACGCATCATGGAGGGCGACATATTTTCCGACGAGACCAATTTTCACCTCGTCATCTGCGGTTTTCATTCTCTCCACGATATGCTCCCACTCTGCAAGGTCCGGGAGCGGCGCCTCTATCCCCAGCTCACGGCATACTACGGAGGAGAAGTTTGATTTTTCGAGCATAAGCGGTGCCTCGTAAAGGCACGGGAGAGTTATATTTTCTATTACGCAATCCGGCTTTACATTGCAGAAGAGCGATATTTTTCTGAATATTGACTCCTCGAGCGGTCTGTCACAGCGGAGGACGATTATATCCGGGTTTATTCCCATGCCGCGCAGCTCCTTTACGGAGTGCTGCGTCGGTTTTGATTTATGCTCGTCGGAGCCGGAGAGGAACGGCACAAGGGTCACATGGATAAACAGGCTGTTCCCTTTTCCCACCTCGAGGGAAATCTGGCGCACAGCCTCAAGAAACGGCTGTGATTCTATGTCTCCTATCGTTCCGCCTATCTCGGTTATGACCACATCGGCGTCGGTCTTTTTTCCGACGCGGTAGACAAATTCCTTTATTTCGTTGGTGATATGCGGAATGACCTGAACGGTCGAGCCGAGGTATTCGCCGCGGCGCTCCTTGTTCAGCACATTCCAGTAGACCTTACCCGTGGTGAGGTTAGAATACTTGTTCAAATTCTCGTCGATAAAGCGCTCGTAATGTCCGAGGTCGAGGTCGGTCTCTGCACCGTCCTCGGTAACATAGACCTCGCCGTGCTGATACGGGCTCATGGTCCCGGGGTCAACATTTATATACGGGTCGAGCTTCTGCGCCGCCACCTTCAGTCCGCGGGCGCGGAGCAGTCTTCCGAGAGATGCGGCGGTTATTCCTTTTCCGAGACCGGAAACGACGCCTCCGGTAACAAAAATGTACTTGGTCACAATATCACCTTCTTAGCTGTTAAGATAAGCCGTAAATTATACAGAGTTCCGGCATAAAAGATAAAAAGGCACTCATTCAGTGCGGGCGGCTACCCAAAGCGAACGAATGCCATTTGCAATAACGGAATTATTTTATCATAGTACGCTCCCGTTGTCAATCTTTTTTTGGCGTGTTTTTTCCCGCCACGGCATTTTTTTCTTTTCCTTTTGCCCCTTTCTCCGGTGTCGGGAGGCACCGCGCGGGGAAAAGTCGCGGCACCTCCGAAAAGGCGGAGGAAATGCGGCACTTTTTTTGTTCAAACTAACGAATTTCGACTTTTTTCCGGCGCGCGTGGAAAAAATCCGCCGCGATGGTGCCCCGGGGCGGTAAAAAGATGAAAATTTGCTCTTGACAAACTCCATGGAAATATATATAATGTAGTAGAGCCTTAAGGGGCCGCAATGGTTTCGACAGGGAGCCTGCACCATGATAAGCGCAGCGTGCCCGGATAAACACGATAAACTGTCCGACTTAAACAATAAACGACAACAATACTGTTGCACTTGCAGCCTAAGGGCTGTGCCGTGGCTTAAAGCCACCCGTACCGCAGGAGAGGACTACGGCTCCTGCCGTGCGTCAAATCAGTAGTGAACATGCACCGGTGGTTCTCTCTTGAGCCGGTCATGGAGAAAAGGGATACCGCACGTGTAGCCTGCCGCCCGGCGACGCTCTGCGGGAAGTTCAATAGAGCGACTGTCTGCGGAGAAAGTTGTGGGAACGGTTTTTTGGACACGGGTTCGATTCCCGTCGGCTCCACCATTTGGAGCAACAATCTGTATATCTTTACTTTCCGGGGGTATAGCTCAGCTGGGAGAGCGCTTGAATGGCATTCAAGAGGTCAGCGGTTCGATCCCGCTTATCTCCACCAGAATTTCCGCGCGCCGCGCGGAAATTCACACCGTATTTTTTATCTTAATACGGGCTTGTAGCTCAGTTGGGAGAGCGCTGCGTTCGCAACGCAGAGGTCATGGGTTCGAATCCCACCAGGTCCACCATGAAAAAGGCACTTGCGCGAGCGAGTGCCTTTTTTGGCTGTCGTATTCAGCGCAGACCGAAAAAACACGGGTTTTATTTATATACTATCGAAAACACAGCACCGCGATTTTTCTGTAATTTCACTAAAACCCCCACGGTGCAATATTTCACATAAAGCCACTGCGGATAATAGACTGTAAGTATACGCTACCTTTATTTTGGGGGGTATACACAATGAAAGAAAACGATGCGGAAAAAGCACACGGTAAGATACGGCGGGCAGAGCTACGCGACATACCGGCGATAGACCGCCTGCTCTACGAGGTGCAGAAGGTGCACAGCGACGCGCGGAGCGACCTGTTTATTACCGGGGGCAGAAAATATACGGACGATGAGCTCTCCTGTATTATCAGGGACGAGCGGCGACCGACATTCGTTTTTGACGACGGCGGCGAGGTGCTCGGGTATATTTTCTGCGAGCACAAGCAGCTTACAGGCAGCACGTCAATGACCGACATACGGACGCTCTATATAGACGACCTGTGCGTTGACGAGGCGGCGCGCGGGCGGCACATCGGCACAGAGCTTTATAATTCCGTACTGAAATACGCCGGAGAGCACGGGTATTACAATGTCACGCTCAATGTATGGGCGGGCAACGAAAACGCCCTGAAATTCTACCGTTCTCTCGGAATGAGGATACAGAAACTCGGTATGGAAAAAATACTTGACACGGGCGACAAAAAGTACTAAAATAGCTCTGTATTTTATTTTACGGAGGAATTACAAAACAAATGGAAAGTACACAAAACGAAAAAACCGCTATCGAAAAAAGACGTCTGTTTGACGCGAGGAGTGTTTGGTTCAAGGTTACCCTCGCCGTGACGATTGTCACGCTCATTACAGCCCTTGTCTGCTGTGCCGTCGGCATATCGCGGATAATGCGACGGAGCGACTTTGAGAAAATCGGGAGCTTCACATTCACACGGACGGATATTGAGGACGAGGATTATTCCGAGGATGACACTCACTGCACCGTTAAGTACGAAAGCAGCGAGGGCTACATACTGAATGTCGTTTACAGCTACGAGGAGTGGGAGGCTCTGTCCGAGGACTCAACGCTCGACGGTGTGACATACCGCGAGGTCGGGGGTGAGCGGACGCTTTCATTTCTGTCCGACGAGGACTACGCAAAGAATTTTGACAGCGCGCTCCACGACATGAACGCGGACGAGGCGTCGCCCCTCTTCAATATTGCCATTATAACAGGGCTTCTCGCGGCGGCATTCGGAATTATCACGTTCTTCGGCTGTACATTTACGCTCTACGAGAAGTGCTGGTTCCTGTCCGTCATGGTACTTGCGTCCGTATTTGCCGTTATCTTCCCCGAGGAATCTGCAAACGGGGTCAACGGAATAATTATAATGGCGCTGTACCTGCTCGACACATTTCTGAATGTTCTTTGCGAGCTGCTCATATCCAAGCAGTCAAAATGGAATTTCATTGTTTCGGTTTTCGTTGAGATAACCGAGATACTTATACTTGTTGTACTTTCCTACAGATTCGCCACTATGGCAACGACGCTGTTCTTCTGGCTCCCCTGCGACATAATCAGCTTTATAAACTGGAACCGCAAGCCGGACAAGGAGGACGCGGAGCTAACAAAGGTACGCACCCTCAAGGGCTGGCAGGAGGTCGTGATACTTATCGGCATCGCGGTATGGACCGTCGGCGTCGGATACCTGCTCACCCTCATTGACATAGGCACGGATATTTTCGGCGGAAACGATGTTCTCGCAAACGTCGTATGCTACCTTGACGCCTGCGTATCCGCGGTCGGAATTGTCAACGGGCTCGCCATTCTCTTCCGTTTCCGAGAGCAGTGGATAGCGTGGTATGTGGACGCGATACTCGAGACGGTGATAAACATCCTCTCCGGGCAGTACATTCTGCTCGTCCTGAAAGCCGGGTATCTGACTAATACCACATACGGATATATCAAGTGGACGAAATATATAAAAGAGCACCCCGAGGTAATGGAAGAAAAGAGCTTCTTCTGATAGATTACCCATAGGGCGTGTATAAAAATCGGGCTGCTTCTCTGCCTTAATTGGCGTGGGGCAGTCCGTTTTTTTTGCGGAGGGCAGGAGATGCGGGAATGGTGAAGGTTACGGGAAAGGTGAAACCGAAAAAACAAAACCCCGGCGCTGCGCTATCGAGGCGCGGCGCCGGGAGCTTGCTATTACAGCAGAGGGTGAAGTGCGTTGATTCAAGCGGGTTAAGAATTCGTATCTATGTACGGAAGATACGCACGCATGTAATCGATGCCGGAAAAGACCGTTGTGAACGACATAATACCCATCAAGACATAGGCTATTATATGGTTCTCATCGAAGGTGAACAGCACCGGCTCAAGGATTATCGCGACTGTGCCGACCATTTGTGAGACGGTTTTCAGCTTTCCGAATATGCTCGCGGCGACGACAATCCCGCTCTTCCCCGCGACGACGAGGCGAAGGGAGGTTACGGCGAGCTCACGGAATAGGATAAGCAGCGTCACGCACAGGAAAACCACTGCCTCTGTCGTATCGCCGCGGAGCGCCATAAGCACTACAAGGGTCGTCATGGCGGAGAGGACCATAAACTTATCCGCAAGCGGATCTATGAACTTCCCGAAGTCGGTGACAAGGTTATATTTTCTCGCTATTTTGCCGTCGAGCATATCCGTCAGCGCCGTGATGACATATATTATCGCGGGGACAACGGCACCCCATATCTCCATATCCCGCATAAGAAGCGCGGCGGCGACAAAGGCGGGGACAAGGCAGACGCGCAAAATCGACAGCGCATTCGGAACATTAAGGCAACTCTTTTTCATAAAAAGCCTCCGTTTTTTTTGGACGTACTGCATGTACGACCTTTTTTCAGTCTGAAACTACCTCTCCTATGAGGTCATAATCAAGAGAATCGGTTATTTTTACGCGGACGAACTCACCGGCGGGGATTTTCTCCTTGGATTTGAAGAACACCCTGCCGTCTACGTCCGGGGCGTCCCCGTACGACCTGCCGGAGTGAATCTCCGCGGCGGCGTCATAGCCGTCCGAGAGGACGGTCAGAACCTTGCTGTGCATGCTCTCTCCGTGCTCCTCCGCGACGGTCAGCTGTGTACGCATGAGTATATCGTATCTGTCCTGCTTTACCTGCTCGTCTATCTGATCCGGCATCTCCGCGGCGGCGGTCCCCTCCTCCGGCGAATATGTAAAGGCTCCGAAACGCTCGAATTTCGCCTCTTTCACGAACTCGCAGAGCTCCTCAAAGTCTTTTTCGGTTTCACCCGGGAAGCCGACCATTGCCGTGGTACGCAGGACTATATCCGGTACACGCTCACGCAGTTTTTTTATGACGTCGCGGATAAGCCGGCTGTCTCCGTGACGGTTCATACGGCGGAGGACGGGGTCGGATATATGCTGTATCGGTATATCCATATATGAGAGGAGGCGCGGATTGTCCCGCATTTCGTCTATCAGCTCATCGGTTATCTTATCCGGGTAGCAATAAAGCAGGCGTATCCACGGAATTGAGGTATTTTTGCATATCTCGCGCACAAGGCGGGCAAGGCTGTACTCTCCGTATATATCGGTGCCGTATCTCGTCGTATCCTGCGCTATGAGATCAAGCTCCTTTACGCCCATAGCGTCGAGCTCCTTTGCCTCGGCTACTATATCCTCTATTGTCCGGCTCCGGAAATGCCCGCGTATAAGCGGTATCGCGCAATAGGTGCAGCGGTTATCGCACCCCTCGCCCACCTTAAGATATGCATAATTCTCTGTTGTGAGAATACGCTCTCCGCCCATAGGTGAGGTTTCCTTATCCTTGAAGGAGGAAAATTTCTTTCCCTCGGCAGCGGAGCGCACAGCCTCCACAATATCGTCGACAGAGCCGACGCCGCAGACGGCGTCCACCTCCGGCATATCCTGCATTATCTCGTCGCGATAGCGTTCCGCAAGGCAGCCCGTCGCGACTATGCCGCGGAGCGTCCCCTCCTCTTTATGCTGTGCGGCGTCGAGAATGGCGGAGATCGACTCCCGCTTTGCGCTCTCGATAAAGCCGCAGGTATTGACGACTATCACATCCGCCTCCGACTCGTCCGGGGTTAACTCAAATCCCGCGTCGTGGAGCTTTCTTAACATTACCTCGGTGTCCATAAGGTTCTTTGAGCATCCGAGAGATATAAAACCGACTTTAAGCATTTTTGCCCTTCAATATGTAAATTCTTTATTTGAGATATTTCTTTATTTTGTCGCGGAATTTCCCGAGGTAGATCCTCGCGCAGAAGGTCAGGAAGAGGTCATATACTATAAACGCGACATTGGATATTGCATACATTGCAATTTTCAGCGCCATGCGGTCATCGTCAAAGAACGGCAGACCGAGAAGCCCGGTCACAAAAAAGAATAGTAACCAGAACATCGCGTTGAATATCAAAAGCTTCAGAATGAGCCAGAAAATCCTCGGCAGCCGCTCAACGTACCCTTTCAGTATCGGATATATTCCGAATATCAGAAGATACTCTGCCCATACGGCAGATGCCGGGAAAATTATAAAGGTCAGAAGAGAGGTCACAAGCCATGTAAGATAGGTATACGGCGCGCCGACCTCTATATATAGAAAAACCATGATAAGCGAGGCGAGCGCCGCAACCGTCAGGTCCACGAGGTCAAAGAGCGCGCCGAAGGTCAGAAAAACGGTGCCGAGCGCCGCCATAATAGCGGAAAGCGCAATTCTTTTTGTCTGCTTCATTCCGACTTTATATACAGGGAATGAGATCCCCGCCCATGCACTCACAGAGGCAGTCAAGGCAGATAAGGTTCGCACAGCAGTTGCAGGCATCGTTTGAGTCCATGCCGCGGCGCGACTCTCCCCCGTAGTAGGTACTTCCGTACCCGCGGGAGTTCTGATTATACATTTCCTTTGCCTTCTGATACTCCTCGTTTCCGGGGTCCATTGTGCAGGCGGTCTCAAGCTCACGCATAGACTCGTTATATCTTCCGCGGCGGACAAGCGTCAGGCTATGGAGGAAGTGCCACTCTGCTATCCTCTCCCCCTCGGGGACTGATGAAAGCAGCTTTTCCGCCTCGTGGAAGCGGCGGGAATTTATAGCCACGCGGATATTCTTATAAATCTCGGGAACGTCCTGCCGCTTGTATTCCGTGCCGCCCTCCCCTGCACCGGAGGTGCCGGAGGTATCTCCCGCCGCGCCCGATTGCGCGCGGGTGCGCATTACGTGGATTTCCTCATAGGCGGCGTTTACCTCTGCCATTTTTTCGTTCGCGAGGTCCTTTAATGGGTTATCGTCCGCGTAATTATCCGGGTGGTACTTACGGACGAGGGCACGGTATGCCGCCTTTATTTCGTCGTCCGTCGCACTCGGAGACACGCCGAGAACTGAATAAGGGTCTTTCAAATTTCGTTACTCCTTTCGAGGTGGTTATCCTCCCCGTTTTCTTTTGTGCCGCCGGGTAAAAGAAAGGCGACACGTTTTTTCAGCCCGAGGTAGATAATGTTTCTCACTATCTCCTCGATAGTCCGTCTGTTACCGAAGGGGAGAAGATTTACTGCCGACTCTATCCCGCGACATTCAAGCATGAGGGCGTTATATATTGCCTCCCGCTCGCCGTCTGTCAGCTTGCGGTCTCCGTAGAGGGTGACATACGGGTTATATTTTTTCGCCGCTCTGTCGGAGTCAAAGTCCTCTGCCGCGTCGGCAAACCAGATAAATCTGCCGAGATAGTGACCGAGAGCCGAGGTTACCGTTTTTGCCTCTCCCGAGAGCCCCTCCGAAAAGAGAGCCGACATCACGTCGCCGAACAGGTCTGCCGCATGCTCCGGGTCCCCCTGCGGGTTTTCCTCCTCACGTATTGCCGTAAGTTTATCGGAAACAAGCTTGTCAAGCTCCGGAAGGTCTGCCCGCCGACGGGCGGCTGAGAGCGCGGGAAGAGAGGCGCGGGCGGCGGCGCGGCGGGCGCCGCGCTCGTCTGCTATGTCGTCGCGCATTTTGTAATATGAGAGAACGGCGAATACGCGGGCGGTGTAGTCGCTCGCCTCATTGCGGGCGAGCATTGCCCTACGCTTCATCGGGTGGGCGAGGCAACGCGCGCGACGCACCGCTATCCCCTCGTCCGGCACCCAGAGCATACGGACAAGCGAGAGAAAAACGCTGTCATACGTCAGTGCCGCAGTAGAAAGAAGCCCGGTCAAAGCCTTCATGGACCGGCAGACACCGCAATAGGCGGCGCGGTAGAACTCATGCTCACGCACGAGGAGCTCGCCGACATCCGGCTTCACATATCCGAACACGCGACAAAACCTCCTTTATTTATACACGGGGTATTACTTTTTCGGGTCTCCCATTCCCTTTCTAGTCAGGGATATACGATGCTTATCTACATCTACCGACTTTATACGCACCTCTATGACATCGCCGACCGAGAAGAGCTCGGATGGATGCTTTATATATCTGTCGCACATCTCCGAGATGTGGAGAAGCCCGTCGTAATGGACGCCTATATCGACAAAGCAGCCGAAGTCGACGACGTTTCTGACAGTGCCGTTAAGCTGCATATCCGGCTTCAGGTCGGTTATCTCGAGAACGTCGGTCGAGAGGATAGGCGCGGGAGCGTCGTCACGGATGTCGCGCCCGGGCTTCTCAAGCTCCTTGATTATATCCTCAAGGGTGGGCTCTCCGCAGCCGAGCTCTTTTGCGAGCTTTGCCTTTCCGTACTGCTCTGCCTTGAAGCGCAGCAGCGGCAGGTTATTGTTTCTTACGTCGTCGGCAGTGAAGCCGAAGCGGGCAAGGAGGGTATCGGCTATACCGTACGACTCCGGGTGCACGCCCGTATTATCGAGAACCTCCTTTGCGCCCGGGACGCGGAGGAAGCCGGCGCACTGTGTAAACGCCTTTTCTCCTATCTTCGGAACCTTAAGAAGCTGCTTTCTCGAGGTGAACTCTCCGTGCTCCTCACGGTAAGCGACTATGTTCTTCGCCGCGGTGAGATTTATTCCGGAGACGTAGGAGAGGAGCGAATAGGACGCCGTATTTACATCGACGCCGACGCCGTTAACGCAATCCTCGACGACCCCGCCGAGTGCCTCGGCAAGGCGAGCCTGCTTCATATCATGCTGATACTGCCCTACCCCTATTGCCTTTGGCTCTATCTTCACGAGCTCGGCAAGCGGGTCCTGTATACGGCGGGCTATCGAGACGGCGGAGCGCTGTGTGACATCGAAGTCCGGAAATTCCTCTGCCCCCTGCTTTGACGCGGAGTAGACCGACGCGCCCGCCTCGGAGACTATCGCATACTTCACGCCCTTGGGACATCTCTCGTCACGCAGGGTATCGGCAATAAACTTCTCCGACTCACGCGAGGCGGTGCCGTTTCCTATCGATATTACATCTATATTGTACTTTTTTATGAGGTTCAGGACCTTTGCGCGGGAGCCGTCTATATCCTTTCTCGGCTCTGTCGGGTATATGACCGCGGTATCAAGGACCTTTCCGGTCTTGTCGACGACGGCGAGCTTACAGCCCGTTCTGAAGCCGGGGTCATAGCCGAGGACGGTCTTGCCCTTTAAGGGAGCTACAAGGAGGAGGTTGCGGAGGTTCTCCGCAAAGACCTTGAGCGCGCCCTCTGCCGCGTCGTCAAAGAGGGCAGCCCTGACCTCGCGCTCTATTGCCGGGAAGAGAAGCCGCTCATAGGCGTCGGTTATAGTCGCCATGAGGTACGGGAGCGCGGGAGACTTTTTATTCGTTATTACCTTTGCAACAATCTGCGCTATCGCGTCCTCCTCGGAGAGGTCGATATTAACCTTCAGAAACTCCTCCTTTTCACCGCGGTTTATGGCGAGGACGCGGTGACCGCGCAGCTTCTTTATCGGCTCGGAGAAATCATAGTAATTGCTGTATACCGAGTACTCCTCGGTGGTACCCTTTGTGGCGAGGGAGCCGTAATTGAAGGTGAACTCACGGAGGGTCTTACGCATTTCGGCGTCGTTCGATATATCCTCCGCTATGATGTCGGACGCGCCCTGAAGAGCGGCAGCGGCATCGGGCACCTCCTTGCCCTCCTCGGTAGATATGAACTGCTCTGCATACACATCTATTGTGGGATCGTATTCGTCGCGCTGTTCCATTATATACTGCGCGAGGGGCTCGAGCCCCTTTGCCCTCGCTATCGAGGCTCTCGTCGTACGCTTCGGCTTATAGGGACGGTAGATATCCTCAAGCTCCACAAGCGTTTTCGCATTTCCGAGTGCGAAGGTTATCTCCGGTGTAAGCTTCCCCTGCGCCTCTATAAGCGAGGATATTTCGCCGCGGCGCTCATCGAGCTTACGAAGATAAGTAAGTCTGTCAAAGAGGTCGCGAAGGGTGGTATCGTCAAGCGAGCCCGTGACCTCCTTACGGTATCTTGCTATGAACGGTATGGTGTTCCCCTCGTCTATGAGCTCAACGGTTTTTGCAACCCGCTCCTCGGGAATACCGAACTCCTCTGATAATGTCTTTAAGATGTCCATAATTTTCTCCTGAAAGTATTTTATTTATGCTTTGCGTTACCGCATTTATCCTGCGGTCCGCATTTTTATTTTCTTTCGCTCCGGAGGATATTCTCCTCTTCCGCCGTGAGGTAGCGCCAGCCGCCCGGCGGGAGCGACCTGTCAAGCTCTATTCCGCCGAATGAAATACGGCAGAGAGAGGTTATACGATTGCCCACAGCGCCCATCATGCGCTTTATCTGGTGGTACTTTCCCTCCGTGAGCGTCACGGTGCCGGAGGTACGGTCCTCCGTGAGGGTGAGCACGGCACTCCTGCACTCGTACCCGTCGCCGAGGGTGACCCCCCCGCGGAACATGTCCTCTGCCCCCTCGCGCAGCGGCTCTGCACACGTAAAGGAATAGACCTTTTCGACATGCTTTTTCGGCGAGAGGAGCGAATGTGCCAATGCCCCGTCGTTTGTCAGGAGCATGAGCCCGGTTGTATCACGGTCAAGCCTCCCGACCGGGAAAAGCCCCATTTTCTTATGCTCCGGCGGCAGAAGCTCCATAACCGTCGGGAGCCCCGGATCGTCCGTCGCGCTGACATACCCTGTCGGCTTATTCAGCATGACGAATGTAAACGGGCGATATACGACCTCGCGCCCGAGGTAGGTTATTTTATCCCTCTCGGGGTCTATATGCCGCGAGAGGTCGCGCACCGGCTCTCCGTTACAGAGGACACCGCCGCGCCGGGCGACTCCCGCCGCCTCACGTCGGGGGGCAACCGCGCACTCGGAGAGCAGCTTATCTATTCTCAAGCGGAACCTCCGTATCTCCGCGGGCGGCACAGTGGTGCGCGCCGCCATGCGGTAATTACAACTATTTCGCTATGATAAAGTATATCACTTTTTCTTCTGTTTGTAAATAGCAAATATGTAAAGAAAATAAGAAGAGACGGTGCTCACGCCCCGTGACCCGCACCGGCAAATATAAGCCGCTCAAGCTCCCTTGCCGCGACGCTCATCGCCTGCTCAGCCCTCTTTACAACCCGTATCTCCCGCTCCGGGAGCGGCTCCTCCGTCTCTATTACGACGATACCGGGAGTCCCTTTTATAAATTCCTCCGGGACGAAGCCGACGCCGAGGTCCGCCTGTGCCATCGGGATTATCTGATCCGCGGTCGCCGCCTCGGTCTCCGGGCGGTAGTCAAGCCCGCGCTCCGAGAAGAAGCGCGAATATAGCTCGTAGGATTTTGTATTTGCGCCGAGGGATATCATAGGATATTTCATGAGCCCGGCAAGACTTATTTTCTCCCCTGCCGGTATGCCGAGATTTTCACTGCAGACGGCGACCTCACGAAAGCTACGCACCGTCTTTTCGCAGAGAGCGGCGGACGGGACGGTCGGGGTCGTGACGACGGCTATGTCGGCTATACCGTTCTTTATCGCGTCTATCGCCTGCGGCGTTGAGTGATTGCTTATCGTCAGGCGTATGCCGGGATAGCGTGCGCGGTATTCTTTCAGAACAGGGAGGAGTGCGCAATGAAGCGCGACCTCGCTCGCCGCGACATAGACCGCGCCGCACTCGAGGCTCCGCGCGTCCTCTATTTCCCTCTCCCCCGCCATTATACTCTCTACGGCGACGCTGACGCGGGCGTAAAGCCTCTCGCCCTCCGGGGTGAGCTTCATACCCCGGCTGTTGCGAACGAAGAGCGGGCAGCCGAGCTCGCCCTCAAGCACTTTAAGCGCACGGGTAAGGTTCGGCTGGCTGTTCAGGAGCAGTGCCGCCGCCCTCGTTATACTCCCGTATTTTGCGACATAATAGAAAACTCTGTAATAATCGTAGCTGACATACACAGGTGTTTCCCCCCTTTTGTTTTGACATATCATTCCGATATAGATATGATACGCTTTTGAGATTTTACATATATCGACATGAGGATTATACTATATTGGCACCGAAAAGTCAAGCATATGCGGCTCTTCGGAAAATCACTGTGAGAGGTAAGCAAAAAAATGAAAGACACTGTCATCTGTATCGGGCGGCAGTACGGCAGCGGGGGACGCGAGGTCGGCACCCTGCTTGCAAAGCGGCTCGGTATTCCATGCTACGACAAATTACTTATAAATCAGGCGGCGCGAGAGTCCGGGCTGGCGGTCTCTGCCGTAGAGGACGGAGACGAGAAGCCGCTCGGTTTTTCCGAGATGGTCTCCGGAAACCCGTTCGCCGACAGCGTGGCGCTTACCGAGGCTTTTTACTCCGAAAAGCAGCGGGTATTCGACGCGGAGCGCCGGGTGATAACCGAGGCGGCAAAAAACGGTCCATGCGTTATTATCGGGCGGTGCGCGTCGTCGATACTGCGCGATGGAGGAATGAATGTTCTCTCCGTGTTCATTTATGCTGACACGGACGACCGCACAAGAAGAATCGCGGAAAGAAACGGTATAGACATAAAGGCGGCGCTCCGCAAAGCGGAGAAGACCGACCGGATGAGAAAGCGGTATTTTGAATTTTACTCCGACACCCCGTGGGGTGAGGCGCCGAGCTATGACATAATGGTATCGTCAAGCAGGTACGGAATTGAGGGGACGGCAGACCTGCTCGCCCGCGCGGTGGCGGACGAGACGAACAGAAAATCCGAGAAAGAGGCGTAATAAAAATGGAATTTACACTTGAACTTATACTCTATATATGCTTTGACATTGCGGCGGCTATACTTCTTTTCGGTATAGCGCGGGACGGAAAGGGGGCTATCCCCTGCGGGCGGCTCGCCGCCGGTATGTTCGGTCTCGGGTTTGTATTCGCCACTATTGCGAGCGGAGTACGCGGAATTAGCGTATTTCTCATTCCCGACATCATAGGCTTTGTGCTTTCCTATTCCGCATTTATATTCACCTTCCCCGTAAGAACTGAGGAGAAAAAGAAATGACAAAGGATCTGACCGTCGGAAAGCCGGAGAGCGTGCTCTGCAAATTCTGCCTCCCGCTTTTCGGAAGTATTATTTTTCAGCAGCTCTATAACATAGCCGACAGTTTCGTCGCCGGAAAGTTCATCGGCGACAACGCGCTCGCCGCCGTCGGAAACAGCTATGAGATCACGCTTATTTTCATAGCCTTTGCTTTCGGATGCAACATCGGGTGCTCTGTCCTCGCGGCACAGCTCTTCGGCGCGAAGAGCTACCGGGACATGAAAACAGCCGTCTACACCTCGCTGATAGCAAGCGCGGTGCTGTGCGCTATGCTCATGGCTATCGGAATGCTGTTCTGCGACGGGCTACTCCGTCTCATAAAGACGCCGGATGAGGTATTCGCCGACTCAAAGCTTTATCTTGACATCTACATTTTAGGGTTGCCGTTCGTATTCTTCTACAATGTGGCGACGGGTATCTTCTCCGCGCTCGGCGACTCGAAAACGCCTTTTATCTTCCTCGCCTGCTCCTCTCTCGCGAACATCGGCGTCGACATTCTCTTTGTCACAGCCTTTGACATGGGGGTTGCCGGTGTTGCGTGGGCTACCTTCCTCTGCCAGGGGGTAAGCTGTGTGCTCGCGCTCGTTGTGGTATTCCAAAGATTTGCGAAAATAGAGACCGAGGGAAAGGTCAAGCCGTTCTCATGGCAGCTCTTCAAGAACTTCTCTGTCGTCGCTGTGCCGAGTATACTTCAGCAGAGCTTTATATCCGTCGGAAACATCGTTATACAGAGCGTTATAAACGGGTTCGGCGCGGCGGTCATGGCAGGCTACTCCGCCTCCATCAAGCTCAACAACATGGTTATAACCTCGCTGACGACGCTCGGAAACGGGATATCAAACTTCACGGCGCAGAACCTCGGCGCCGCGGAATACGACAGGATAAAAGCCGGGTTCCGCGCGGGGCTGAAGCTCGTCTGGGCGCTCTGTATTCCCCTCGTAATTCTCTATGAATTTGCGGGACGGTGGCTCGTCTACATCTTCCTCGAGAGCCCGACAGGCGCGGCAATGGACACCGGAGTTCTATTTCTCCGTATTGTCTCGCCGTTCTACTTCATAGTTGCAGCAAAGCTCGTCTCCGACGGTATACTCCGTGGGGCGGGAATGATGAAAAAATTCATGATAGCGACATTCACCGACCTTATACTCCGCGTCGCGCTCGCGGAGGTTCTCTCCCGCACTCCCATCGGCACAACGGGAATATGGCTCTCATGGCCTATCGGCTGGACGGTGGCGGCGGTGCTCTCGATAGTGTTCTACGCTACGGTAAAATGGGGACAGTCGAAAAAGAGCCGGCAGGATATCCCGGTGTATGACGAATAAGGCATGACGCCTTTAATCCTTATCTGATAAAAATATAAGAGAAGCACTTTTGACGGTGCTTCTCTTTTTTTGATTCTTTGCTTTTCGGGGTTTATTTTTCGGTGGATGAGACCGCGGAATCACGAATCGCCTCACGGTGGTACTGAAGCATATACATGCCGTAGTACTTGCCGTGAAGGTCTATCAGCTCGCTGTGGGTGCCCTCTTCGATTATCTCTCCTGCGGAGAGGACGAGTATTTTATCAGCGCTCCTTATCGTGGAGAGACGGTGCGCCACCATTATCATAGTGCCGATATTCATCATGCGCTCAAGAGAGTCCTGTATCAGAACCTCTGTCTCGGTATCTATATTCGCCGTCGCCTCATCAAGTATCATGACGGAGGGCTTATGAACTATTGTTCTGGCGAAGGAGAGGAGCTGTCTCTGCCCCTGCGAGAAGTTATTGCCCCTCTCGCGCACGGGCTCGTCAAGTCCGCCCGGGAGCTTATCGATGAATTTATCCGCGTTCACATACCGGCAGGCGCGCATTACCTCCTCGTCGGTTATACTATCATCACGGAGTACGATATTTGAGCGGACGGTGCCCGAGAAGAGGAACACGTCCTGCAACATCTGACCGAGGGCGGAGCGGAGGCAGGAGAGCTTTATCTTTCTTATATCGACGCCGTCAAGCGTTATACTCCCGCGCAGGACATCATAGTTGCGGCAGAGGAGCGAGAGAATAGTACTCTTTCCGGAGCCTGTCGCGCCGACGAGCGCAAGCGTCTGCCCCGCATGGACACGGAAGGAGACGTCGCGAAGGACATAATCCTCGCCCTCGTATGCAAACCACACATGTGAAAACTCTACCTCTCCCCTGATATTTTCAAGCTCTATGGCATCGGGCGCGTCGGTTATCTCCGGCTTCATATCAAAGATAGTGAATATCTTCTCTGCCGAGGCAAACGCGGACTGCAGCCAGTTGAACTGGTCGGCAAGCGACTGAATGGGGTTATAGAATTTATTGATGTACATGTAGAAGCTCACGACCGTGGCGGCGGAGATAGTCTGCCCGAGGAAGGCGACGTTATCTATATATCCGCGCCCCGCGATGTAGAAAAGGCACATCACTGAGGCTACATAGAGCATATAGACGACCGGGCGGAATACGCCGAAAACAAGTATCTCGCGCTCCTTTGCCTTTCCGAGGGTGTTATTCTTCTTGCGGAACTGTGCCGTCTTTTCGTTCTCCTTACCGAATATCTGCGTTATCTTCATGCCCGAGAGGTTCTCGGAGAGGAAGGTATTTATATCGGTTGTGCCGTCCTTTACGCGGCGGTAAGCACGGCGGGAGAACTTACGGAATATCACGGTGAACACCACGATAAACGGAACGAACGCAAGCACCATAAGAGTCAGAGTATAGTTCAGGCACAGCATGGCAATGAGCACACCGAGGACGACGAACACATTCTTCACAAGATTTACTATTATGTTCGTGAACATCTGCGAGATTGCGCCGGTATCGTTGGTTACTCTTGTCACAAGCTTTCCGACCGGAATGGCGTTATGCTGTGCATGAGAGAGGTTCTCAATATGGAAAAACAGCTCCTCGCGAAGCCCGGAGATTATCTTCTGTCCGGTTTTCTGAAGAATTATCGACTGGAAATACGTGCTCGTCAGCGAGACGACAAGCACCGAGGCGTAAAGAGCGACATAGACGAATATCTCCGACATCCTAAACTCCCCTTTAAGCATATCAACGATATTGCCTATCATGAGGGGAGAGATTATGTCATACGCCACGGAGACGGTCATAAGAAGCAGGACAAAAAGGAATGAGCCGGCATAGGGCTTTGCATACCTCAGGAGCCTGCGCACTATCTCGCCGTCCTTCATATTCCGGTCAAAGCCGAACGCCTCTTTTTTGTTTTTCATGAGCGCGTAAGCAAGGACGAATACAATCGTCAGGACGCCTATTATCGCGCCGACAATGAGAATGGGAAGAAAATCACGCATTGATCATACCTCCCTCCGTCTCCTCGAGCTTCTGCAGCTCTACCATTTTGCGGTATTCGGGGCAGGTCGCCTCGAGCTCGTCATGCGGGGCGTAGCCTATGACGCGCCCGTCGTCTACAAGGAGGACCTTATCCATCTGCTCAACGGTCGAGACACGGTGGGCTATCAGAAGGGTTGTCTTTCCTGCCCGCTCCCCGGCGAGGTTAGCGAGAATAGTCTTTTCCGTCGAGGAGTCAACAGCCGAGACAGAGTCGTCAAGGATAAGTATATCCGCCTCACGCACTATCGCCCGGGCTATGGATATACGCTGTTTCTGTCCTCCCGAGACGGTGACGCCGCGCTCTCCGAGGACGGTGCCGTACCCCTCCGGGAACTCGGATATATTCCCGTCCACATCCGACATAACGGCGGCGTGTACCACGTCGTCATGCGTTGCGCCGGAGAAGAAGTTTATGTTGTTCTCTATCGTATCACTGTAAAGGAAGTTATCCTGCGGGACGTAGGCGATATGCCGACGGAGGTCGGATATCGGGACGGTATTGACGTCTCTGCCGTCGATAAAGAGGGTCCCGTCCGGGACGTTATAGGTTCTCGTTATCAGGTCAACAAAGGTGGTTTTACCGGAGCCGGTCTTTCCTATGATTCCGACGCGCTCGCCCGCCTTTATACGTACGCTCACGTGCGAGAGTGCGTCATACTCTGCCTCCGGGTAACGGAAGGTAAGGTCACGGAACTCTATATCCGCGGAAAAATCGCCGGTCAGAGGCGTGACGTCCTCCCTGTCGCGGACATCCGGAACGGAATCGAGGAGCTCCGAGATGCGGGCAAGGGACGCCTTGCCGCGCGAGGACATATCTATAAGCTGAGATATAGCCATGCATGGCCAGACTATCGAGACGAAATAGCCGTAAAACTCAAGGAGCTCGCCCGCATTGAAAGTCCCGTTGTAGACGAGGTAGCCGCCGTAGCCGAGAATGACGCAGACTATCGACTCAACGAACAGGGAGACAAGGACGTTCAGAAGCGTCGACGCCTTTGTAAACGCGACATTCGCGTCCTCGTTCTCTTTATTGAGCTTACGGAACGCCATGAGCTCCCGCGTTTCCTTTACAAACGCCTTTATCACCGCGATACCGGAGAAACACTCCTGCGAGAAGTCGGAGAGGGCGGAAAACGCGCGCTGTCTCTCGTCCCACTTACGCTCCATTGCCCTGCCGACGACCATGCCGACGGCGAGAAGGAGCCCCGCGGGGATAAGTGAAAGGAGGGTCAGATACGGGTTCATTCTGAACATCTTCCAGAGTGCCAGTGTCCCGAGGAGTATTGTATCGAAGAGCATGAGAATGCCCGAACTGAAGCAGTCCTGCACCGTCTCTATATCGTTCGTATAGAGGGACATCAGGTTTCCGACCTTATTTCTCTGATAGTACTGCTGTGAGAGGGTCTTTGAGACGCCGAACATGCGGTCGCGCAGGTTCGTCTCGACGCGGACGCCGGCGCCGAGAAAGCATATACGCCAGAGAAAACGCCCGGCAACCATAGCAAGAATTATGCCGATGAAAGGCATACATACACGGTTTACAAGAAAATCCGTATCAAACGGGACGCTCTCACCACCGAAATCGACAAAGCCGGTGTTCATCCCGTTTATCATCATGCGGTAGTACTCCGGTATGCGGAGCGAGAAAAAGTCTACCGCGAAGAGCGCAATTATGCCGAGCAGGAGCGCAGGCGCATAGCGCAGATAATATCTGTTTATGTGCTTTCCGAAAAGCATATATGTCTCCTTTTGAGGTCAGGACACGGAAGTCGGAAAGACGGTCACATCCTCTCTGCCATATCGCGGGCGACAAAGACGCCGGAGGCAGAGGCATGGGAGAGCGAGTGCGTTATTCCGCTGCCGTCTCCTATAATGTAGAGACCCTTGTACTTTGTTTCAAGGTGTTCGTCTGTCTCAACTTCCATATTGTAAAACTTCACCTCGACGCCGTAAAGAAGAGTATCGTCATTTGCGGTACCGGGTGCTATTCTGTCAAGGGCGTATATCATCTCGATTATCCCGTCAAGTATACGCTTCGGGAGTACGAGCGAAAGATCGCCGGGGGTTGCCTGAAGGGTCGGGGTCACGAGCCCCTCCTCGATACGCTTATAGTTTGAGCGTCTGCCGCGGACAAGGTCGCCGAAGCGCTGTACTATCACTCCGCCGCCGAGCATATTTGAAAGGCGGGCTATCGACTCGCCGTATCCGTTCGAGTCCTTGAAAGGCTCCGAAAAATGCTTTGCAACGAGGAGGGCAAAGTTTGTGTTCTCCGTCTGCATTGCGGGATCCTCATAGCTGTGTCCGTTTACGGTTACTATGCCGTTCGTATTCTCGTTTACGACAATGCCGCGGGGGTTCATGCAGAAGGTTCTGACATTGTCCTCGAATTTTTCGGTGCGGTAGACTATCTTTGATTCATAAAGCTCGTCCGTCAGGTGCGAGAACACGACCGCCGGGAGCTCTACGCGCACGCCGATGTCGACGCGGTTTGACCTTGTGGGTATATCGAGGCCGGCGCACACCGACTCCATCCACTTACTGCCGCTTCTTCCGACCGAGATTACGCACTTCCTGCACGTGAATTCGCCGTTCTTCGCCGTGACGGCAAAGCCGCCGTCCGGGAGTGTGCCGACCTTTGACACCGGGGTGTCGAAGAAGAAGGTCACGCGCTCCTTAAGATAGTGATAGAGGTTCTCAAGGACGACGTAGTTTATATCCGTGCCGAGGTGACGGACGGAGGCGTCGAGAAGATTGAGCTTATTCTGTATGCAGATTTTCTTGAAGCGGGAGGCGGCTGTCGAATAGAGCTTTGTCCCCTCGCCGCCGTATTTCATGTTGATTGTATCGACATACTTCATAAGGTCGAGCGCGCACTTTTTTCCCACATGCTCATGCAACGTCCCGCCAAAGTCGTTCGTTATGTTATACTTACCGTCGGAAAATGCGCCCGCACCGCCGAAGCCGCTCATTATGGAACAGCTTTTACAGCCTATGCAGGTCTTTACCTTATCGCCGTCTATCGGGCACTTACGCTTTGCAAGGGGGTGACCAGCCTCAAAAACCGCTATTTTAAGCTCAGGCGCTATCAGCGAGAGCTCATACGCCGAGAATATTCCGCCGGGACCGGCGCCTATAATTATCACATCAAAATTGTTCATTTTTCCTAACAAGACCTCCGTTGGACAAATCCGCAAAAAATATGCGGAGCGGTACGCGCGCCGCTGTTTATATCGGTAAATAGCGCATATACTGTAATTATAGAGTAAAGTGCGGGCTTTGTCAATCAAAAGCGGGAATTTTTTTTGAATTCTCTTACATGTTCCGAAAGCTCGGGTGCACGGGTGTGCCTCCACGGTGACGGTGCATTATCCGAAAAATGCGGTATAATACCCGAGCTTTATAAAATAAGGCACCCCGTGTATCAATTTCACGGGGTGCCGAAAATTTTACGGTTGCCCCGGCAAAAACCGGAGCAGGTATATTTTTTATTATGTATTTTCGGTTCAGTCCTGCTTATTCAGCGATTTCAGAAGGTCGCGGATCTCGGTAAGGAGAGCCTCCTGCCGCTCGCCCATCGCAGTCACATCCGTCACAGCAGCTCTTGCACGTGCCTCTGCCTCTTCCTTTTCCGCAGCTGCCTTAGCCTCTGCCTCCGCCTTTTCCGCAGCAGCCTTAGCCTCAGCCTCCGCCTTTTCGGCGAGCTGCTGCTCCGCGAGCTCACGCTGTGTAGCCGGGAGCTTCTTTATATCGTCGCTTATCTTCTTTGCGCTGTTCGATACCGACATTGCGACGCGGAGCATGACAAAGAGAGCGAGCGCGATAATTAGGAAGTCTATTATCGCCTGCAGAAATGCGCCCCAGAGAATTGCAACCTCCGGCGTTACTATCGTAACTGTGCCGTCCGCGGCGGTCTCTGTCACCGCGGCGCGGATCACGGTTTTCATTTCTCCGAGCGTCGACTCACCCGACAGGAGGGCGAGAAGCGGGGATATAAAGCCCTTTGTGAACGCGGTCACGATAGCTGTGAACGCGGAGGCGACAGCCACACCGACAGCCATGTCGACAACATTTCCGCGGCTGATGAACTTCTTGAAATCAGACCAGAAATTTTTCATTTTTATACTCCTTTTCCCTTTCGGGATGTTTAATTGATACCCTTTTTCGGTCATCTTCCTATATCGTAATAGGAGATGATATTAAGCTCTCCGAGCAGCCGCTCTGCCGAGGTTATCCCCCCGGCGACATCGACATTTATCTTCACGGAACCGTCAGCCGTTATATCGACGCAGTTATCCGAAAAGCGCGCCTCGGTATGCTCAAACGACACCTCCGCCGACATGGCGAACGCAGAGGCGGAAAGCGTCAGAGTATACGCCGTGCCGCTCCCGCGCAGCTCGGCGCGGATTTTCGGGTCGCGGAACAGAAACTTGTGCGAGGGGACGAAAAGAGATGTGGCTGAATATGCCGGCACGTCATCGCCCGAAACCGAATACCTGAGGTAATATTCCCTTTCATGTCCCGGGAGAATATCCGATATATCACAGGAATAGACGCGCGAGACGCTCATCTCCGGGACGGTGACCGGCGCGGAGACGGTATAGACCACATCGTTCGATGCGTTGCAGAGGGAGACGCGGAGAGTGCCGTCATACTGCCGCCGTCTCTGATTTGAGAGGACAAACTCAAGCCTGCCGCCGTCCTCGTGCGCCATCAGGAGCACGGGAGAGAAGAAACGCTGTGAATAGTAGTAGAGCGGTCTTTTTCTCCCCGTTGCGTCTATCGCCCCGGCGGAGACTGCGGGGGCTGTACCATTCAGCGAGCGGATTATAATTCCGCGGCAACCGGTAGGATTTGAGCGGAGGTACTCGACCGTCCGCCGCGCGTATTCCGCCGCCGCTATACCGGAGGCGTATACAAGCTGCTCTAAGCTGTATGGGTACGGGGTAGCTTTCAGTATTTCGGCGCAGAGAGCGGCATTGCCGCCCGGGAGACGGTTTATCTCCTCTCCCTCCGGTGTGAGGGGGTTTACCTCCCCGCCACACTCATCAAGGAAGGTACGATAGGCGGGAAATGACGGGTAACCGAGCTCGGAGCAGAACGCGGGCATCTCGCCGTCCGTCAGCTCCTCAAAGTACGCGGCATGATAATCAAGACCCGTGCGCGAGCCGGGTACCGCAGGAGACTGCGCATACGGGGTCGAGGGCAGGTATACCGCGTCCTTAGCATGGCTCTGACACAGCTCGGGAAGCTTTTTTCCGAAGATATCGCGGTAGCTGTCAAGGTCTGCCCCGCTCCTCGCGGTGAGCTCTCCACCGCAGTTCCCCGCTATGACGCAGAGAGAGGGGTGTGAGCCCGCGCGGTGAATGAACTCGCGCGCGTCCGACAGATAGCCGTAGCAGGCAAGGTCCGGGGTGCTGTATGTCGGGAGGTCAACCCAGACGCAGAGCCCGTACTTATCGCAGAGGGAGAGAAAGCCCTCCGACGGGTAGAGCCCGTCCCCGCGCACGCGCACGGTGTTGTACCCGGCCTTCACGGCGTCGCGAAGGAGGGAGTCGTATTTCGTATTCGTTATATCCGGGAGGAGCAGTGACGGGGGCTCTACCACTGCGCCCATCATACAGAACCGGACGCCGTTTATCTCCGGGATATATTTTCTTACGCCCGCCTCACTCGTATCAAGCGAGAAAGTGCGTATCCCTGTTTTACATTCGTATGTATCCGCCGCCTCGCTGTCGCTGTAAAGAGTGACGGTGAGGTCATAGAGATACGGAGCCCCGAGCGACTTCGGCCACCAGTAAACCGGGTCGGGCAGCGAGAGCGTGCCGCGCCCTCTGACTATGCCGGAGTAGTAGGTTTTCCCGGACGGGGAGACGAGGGTCGCCACCGCCTTTGCATTCTCCGCGTCGCCTAACGTGTCGACGGCAATGTCTATCACTACCTTGCCGTCCGCGTGTCTCTGCGAGGTCTCAACCCCGCTTATCGCACAGCCGGAGAATGACATCAGCTCTATCTTTCCGGCTATGCCGATATCCGACATGCCGAGGAGCATCTGATACGGCGGACGGTTATCTGCCCCTGCCGCGCCCGCAAAACGGATAGAGAGGGTATTCTCGCCGAGGGTGACAAAGTTTTTTATATCGCACATATACGTGCGGAAAAGGCTCTCGGTGCGTATGAGGGTACGCCCGTTGACTATTATCTCCGCCCGGGAGTCAATGCCGGAGGCACAGAGATAGAGATGCTCGAGGGCAAACTCTCCCGCGCCGACATTGAAACGTGCAAAAAACTCACAGCCGCCGGAAAGAATCTCATCGCAGAGGAATTTTCCGCCGGAAAACAGCCGTCTGTCTATTTTCTTCGCGGCGGTGAGCACCGACAGGACGCTGCACGGCGCGCGGCAGGGGAGCGGCTCCCCCTCCCCGAGCTTCAGATGGAAATCACGGATTTCGGTTTTTAACATAATACCTCCCGTGCGTTTTATTTTGAAAGAATTTCGTAGGAATCCTCGGTGACGAGTATCTCATACTCCACCTGTGCTGAGAGCGAGCCGTCCGCCGTCCTGACAGTCCAGCCGTCGTGACGGTCTACCGTGAACTCCTCCCTGCCCGCGTTTACCATAGGCTCTATCGTGAATATCATTCCGGGGAGGAAAAGAAGCCCGGTACGCGGGGTGCCGACATGGCAGACATACGGGTCCTCATGCATACGGAGACCGACGCCGTGGCCGCCTATATCCCGAACGACCGAATAGCCGCGGCGGGAGCATATCGAATTTACATCATAGCCTATATCGCCGAGGGTGTAGGTATAGGGGCGGACATGGCTCGCCGTCTCCTCTACCGCATATCTGACCGTCTCGACAAGTCTCTTCGCCTCGCGCGACGGGGTGCCTATCATGAACATACGCGACGCATCTCCGAAATAACCGCCGTAAGTCGTCGTGCAGTCCACGTTGACAATATCGCCGTCACGGAGGACGACCTTATCCGACGGTATGCCGTGGCAGACGACGTCATTGACCGAGGTGCACACCGCGCGCGGGAAGCCCTCGTAGCCGAGGCAGGCGGGCAGACCGCCGAGCGCCTTTGTCTCCCTCATTACGATATCGTCTATCTCCTGCGTCGTCATGCCTATGCAGATCTCCCGCTCGACGGCGTCGAGGACAAGGCTGTTCACCCGTCCCGCCTCGCGGCAGCCCTCAATCTGCTCCGGGGTCTTTATCATCCCCTTTGTCGGGGTGTGCACCCCGAGCTTTCTGAGGCGCACTATCATTTCGGGAGTTGTTTCTCCGTTTTTCCGGCAGAGCTCCTCTGCCGGGGGTGGATTTATGCCGAATGTACTTTTCATTTATCAGAAAATTCCTCACCGGACGCCCGGTATTTTTTCTTTCCGCGCGTCATGCGCGCTGTCTTACTCTTTTCATTTCCTCAGACTCTGCGGCGGTGCGATTCACCTCATCCGGAGAGCGGAAGGTCGGTATGACGCTCTTCATAGCCTCGGTTATCGAGGTTGCGCCTATTTCGTCCTTTGCCGCCTCGAGAGCGGCGCGAAGGACATCGAGCTTTTTGTCCACCTCCTCACGGGTCAGGGGGTGATCCTGCTCTATAAATATAAGGCTGTTATCGGTTTTCTTCAGAGTTTCGGTCTTTATGAGCAGCTCCTCGTAGAGCTTCTCCCCGGGGCGGAGCCCGGTCTCGATTATATCAATATCCTCATACGGAGTGAGCCCGGAGAGGCTTATCATATTCTTCGCGAGGTCGAGAATTTTCACGGGCTTACCCATATCGAGCACAAACAGCTCCCCGCTCTTTGCCATTGCGCCGGCGCGCATGACAAGCCCGGACGCCTCCGGTATCGTCATAAAGTATCTGATTATGCGCTTATCGGTTATGGTTATGGGTCCGCCGGCGGCTATCTGCCGCTTGAAGAGCGGGATTACCGAGCCGTTCGAGCCGAGGACGTTTCCGAATCTGACGGCGGCAAAGGCGGTATTGCTGTCCCCTCTTGACTGAACTATCATCTCGCACATGCGCTTTGACGCGCCCATGACATTTGTCGGGTTCACCGCCTTGTCGGTGGATATGAGAATGAACTTGCGGACGCCGTACTTTTCAGCCATGTCTGCGGTATTGTAGGTGCCGAGGCAGTTATTCTTTATCGCCTCACAATTAGAATGCTCCATAAGCGGGACGTGCTTATGCGCCGCGGCATGGAAAACTATCTCCGGGCGGTAGGCGGCGAAGAGCGCATTAAGCCGCGCCCTGTCGCGCACTGAGCCTATCTCGACGCATAGGTCAAGCGACACTCCGTATTTGCTTTTCAGCTCCTGCTGTATATCGTAGGCGTTGTTTTCGTAAATGTCAAAGATTATAAGCTGCTTCGGTTGGCATTTTGCTATCTGCCGGCAGAGCTCGCTCCCTATCGAGCCGCCGCCACCGGTTACAAGCACGGTGCGCCCGCGGTAGAAGTCGGCGGTCACGGAGTCTATCACCTTCAGGCTGTTCCTGAAGAGGAGGTCCTCTATCTTGAACTCGCGGACTACGCGCCGCTCCGTCGGGCTCGCCGCCCCGTCGGTGAACGGGAACTCGTATATTTTGACCTTACAGCCGGTGGCGAGATAGAAGCGGCGTATCTCATCGAGACGGTCGCCGTCAAGGGACGGAATGGCAATGAAAAATTCCTTTATCTCAAGCTTCGTTATCTTGTCCGTCACATTGTCGTATGGCGAGTATACCTTCAGTCCGCAGACAAGGCTGCCGTACTTATCCGGGCTGTCGTCAAAAAAGCATACCGGGACATAATGACTGTTCTTGCCGTACAGGAGCTCCTCTGCAAGGAGTGTACCTATCTGCCCGGCACCGACAATCGCAACGCGGATTTTATTTGCGTTCCGGTCTCCAAGTGTGCGGTTCTGAAGCTTATAATAGATCTGATAGGTGAAACGGATGCAGAGGGTGCATATCGTATGTATGGCGACAATCGAGACCGTGCGCCAGCCGCCGACAAAGAGGACGCCTGTAAAATAGGATATTGTAAGACCTATTACTCCGCCGAAAAAGTCTGCCATAACGATCATGAGAAATGAGCCGACGCCGGCATATCTCCACACCACGGCATAGACGCGGCAGACATAGCGCGAGATAAATATACATATCCAAAGAATAGCGAAGTTGCCGAAAAACTCAAGCAGCCCCGGGGCATCGGCACCACCCGCCGGGAAATAACTGAAAAGCATACATGCAGAATAGCTTGCGAGGAAAGAGAGAAGATCAATCGCGGAAAGCGCAAGCTTTCTTTTTGTAAATTTCATCCGTAAAATTCCTTTCCTTGTCCGCTGTGGGACACCGATATGTGCGCGGAGCGGGCGCGCAAAATTGTTTTATCCTCACCATTATACACCCTTATTCACATTTAGTCAATATATTTCTCCATTATTATATTCGGGCGCGCGGGCGGGAAATACCGGAAAATGCAGAAAAACCAACCGTGATATGCGCGATTTTTACACACGGGGTTGATTTCGCGGCGGCGGCGTGGTAAAATCACCGTATAAAGAATATGACAAACGGAGGTCTCTGATGTTTGATTTCCCAGACAAAATAAAGCTTGACCGTCTGCGGGAGAGATTCGACCGCAATTATCGCGTCTCCCGTCTGTTTTCGGAGTACTTAACGTCATACCCGGCACTTATCGACGCGGAGATGATGTCGGCACTCGAGTGTCAGCCGGAGGAGGAGGCGGCGGTCATCGGCGCGATACTCTCCGGCGCGCTCACCCCGGAGGACACGCCGGAGGACCTGCGCATACAGAGGGATTATATACTCCCCGCGGTGCGGGTGCTCGATATTTCCCGCTACCGGGAAAATCCGTACTTCCGCAACGTACGGATACCGGACGTGAGCGTCGGAAATTTCTCACTCAAAAATGAGATCTACCCGGCATACCGGGCGTTTGTATGCGGGGATATGACGGTGAGAGAGGATTTCCTCGAGTACCCGCCGCTCGGGTATTTCCGCGAGGACTTCACCTTTCCCGCAGTGCTCGAGGGGGGGAACGAGTGGATGACGCTCACCCCCGTTGATGTCGACACCTGCGAGGACGCGATTGCCGCGGCGCACGGACGGGTAGTCACATTCGGGCTCGGGCTCGGGTATTACGCCTATCGGGTATCCGAAAAGGAGGACGTCGGGAGCGTCACGGTGGTTGAGATAAGCCCGGAGGCGGCAGAGCTCTTCGAGCAGGTGATACTCCCTCAATTCCCGCACAAAGAAAAGGTAAACGTCACGGTCTCGGACGCATTTGAATATGCACAGACACAGATGCCGGCGGAAAAGTTTGACTACGCCTTTGTCGACACATGGCGGGACGCGGGCGACGGGCTCCCGATGTACAGGCGGATGAAGCGGCTCGAGCAGCTGTCGCCGAACACCGGATTTTCCTACTGGATAGAGGGGTTTATACTCTCCCGTGCACGCTCGCTTGCATTTGAGGATATATGGCAGAGGCTCGGCGGCGGGGCGGGAATCGAAGAGGCGGTGACGCACGGGCTGCCGTTGCCGGAAAATTACGCGGAGCTGTGCAGGATCATCTCGGACGACGGATTACGGCGCGCCATAGCTTCGCAGTGATATTCGCGAGATGTGCGAGCGCTATTCGCGAGATGTGCGAGCGCTATTCGCACACATCTTGCGAGTGGTATTGCCTGTCGGCAGTTTATTTGTAAAATTAAAAGCGCGGCGATGCGGTCACTTGGATATGGCGCATTGCCGTGCTTTTTTGTTGTTTTGATTATATCAGCTCCGGGGCGGAATTTTACGGAGGAGTCATTCGTCGCCGTAGTAGTTGCCGCCGCGGGTCTGCCTTGCGGATTTTGCGGCGGAGGCAAGATATGCGGCTAACTCCTCCGTGCCCTCGATGAGTATCTCCGCGGTCTCGTACTTATTCTTTTCCGAGAGGCGGATGCGGGCGGGGGGACAGAGGGTTGGACAATAGACATATCTTTTTGTGCCGTACGGAGTTTTATGCTTCTCTCCCCTGTGCTCATATCTGACGTCGGTTATATCCGCCATTGCGACGCGGCAGAGAGTGGTCAGTCTCTTCCCCGTCCTCCGCGTGACTACAAGCAGCGGGTCATCCGGGTTATCTGCCGAGACCTCATAGATATACGAGGATGAGAGGAATTTTACATAGACAAACACCGCCACGGTGATAAGGGCTATCGCAAGGATGCCGAGAATACCGCGGTATTTTTCAGCTGTAAGATAAGCGAAAGTGATACACGCCCCGGCACCTGCCGCCGAAAAGCAGAGTATCGGAGCTATCTTGTTCTGCGGGAGGGGGCGGACGGAAAAGCTCTGCATTACGGTCTCTCCTTATCATTCAGGGTATAGTCGGTAAAGGTTGAATAGTCCTCGTTGTTTTCGTAAATGAGTATTTTTGAATAGGGCTCGTCGGTATGTCCTTTTACGAATATCTCGAGCCTTATCCATTCCGGGTACTCCGTATCACGGTCGAGGTCGACACCGTCGAACACAAGCTTTCTGAATCTGTACATCAGCAGGCTCTCAGACTCGCAATACACGAGGTCGGTATATTCGCGCCCGTAGTTATCATAGAGACGGAACGAGAGAAGCTCCGGGTCGTCTGCCGAGAGCTCCCCGCCGTATTTTGCATTTATATCCCGAAGTGCCGAGACATTGAAGCGCAGGGATATCTGCACCTCGTCTATCCCCGGGATTACAATGAGGTTACCCGCGAAGAAATTTCCAAGCTTCGGGTCGTCGTACTCCGCGCGGAGCTTCTGCGTTTTCGCGCCTATGTCTCCCTCGGTTTTTTTATAATATTCCGTGAGCCTTTCGGTGAAGGCAATATTCTTCATACCGTCGCTCCAATGGGTGCGGAGCACCATTCTGAACGCTATGAGCCCTATGACCGCGACGCAGACAATCGCTATCAGAATTTTCACTATCAGGACGAAAACGCCGCCGCGGGGGTTGTCATCCTCGGGTTCGTTATAATCGCCGTATCTCTCGTAACCGTTATCTTCCATTTTATGAAACCGGGTGTTCCCCGCCCTTTCAGCTTTTACTGTATTCATTATACCATCCGACAAAGTGAATGTCAATGAACGCGGTGTATACTTTTTTCGATGTATTCCGCACTCGCAGGCGTTTATATTGCACAAAATTTCCCTTTCATTTTCGTTAAATATTTCGTCTTTCAAATTGAGTATGAAATATGGTATACTTACTATAGCATAAACAAGCTCTCTGTATCCCCCCGAAATGATAAACACAAACAAAAAGGAGTAACAAAATGGAAAAACGGATGAAAAAGCTACTGACATTCGTGCTGATTGCGGCTATTGCGCTGCCGGCAATACTGCTCTTCCCGAATATCGGGAGTGCGGCAGACAATTTCACCCGGGTGTACTATCACCGCGACTTTGACGAAGGGCGCGGCTTCTCCCTTACGGACGGGCTCGTGCACTCCGCCGGCACAATCACGACCGGAGCCGGAAGGAGCGGCAACGGTCTGTATCTCAAGGGCGGAGGCTCCGAGTTCTACATAAAGCCTGACGCCGGGGATTTCGGCGACGCCGACATCGTATTGCAGCTTGACATAAAGCTCGACAGCGAGAGCGTGGCGACGAACGGCTCGCTGATAATGCTCCGCATGGCGGGCGCGTCAAAGCATAATGAAATATTGACGCAGACGGTGAAAAGCGGAACAGAGGGCTCAATTTTTAATAAAAAGGACTATACAAAGGTTACCGTTTCAGCCTTCGGAACCGAGCTCTACTCCGGAAAAACGGTAAAAGGAACAGACAGCGCACCTGCCGACGTCTGGCACACTCTTCGCTATGAGATAAACACAAAGACGAAGAAAGCCACCGTATATGTTGACGGAACAAAAAAGGTTGACAGCAAGAGTGTTGAGCTCGACGGCGACTACATCGAGAGGGTCAACTTCTACATACAGTCCGGCACTCCGTCAAGCCAGATAATGAAGCTCGACAACATATACCTCTACTCCGGCGCGGCAAAGAGCGTCGACGATAACGGGATAGGAGAGACGAAAATCTCGGCTATGTACGGGCATATGATAGACCCCGCGTTCTATGCGGGCTTCAACTCTCCATACATCTTCAAGACCGGAAACAAAACCGTCTGGCAGAGCGGGAGCACGGCGAGGACGGCAGAGGCGGCACCCGTGAATGACAACGGACTCTTCTATATGCCATTGAAGGCTCTCGCGGAGCTCGCGGGCTATACGGTAACACAGAACGGCGACGGGATATCCGTCACAAATGGCGGGACAAGGCTCTTATTCAACGCCGCGACGGACACCGTGCTCTCGTTCGGCGAAAATTCCGACAACGGCGACACGTCGGTTATCTCCTACGGCGCGGGAGGAACGACGGTAGCCGCGGCAGCACAGACGATGCGCGGATACTCCGAGGTCAGCCACACGCGCCCCCTGCGGACGGTGGAGGGCGGAGTTCTCATAAGCTGTGAGGACGCGCAGACGCTCCTCGGCGTCTCGCTCAACACGGACAGCATGGGAATAATCACCATGAAAACCGGAGGCGAGGTTTACTTTACCCGCGGGAGAATAGGCATTGACGCGATGGCGGAATACATAAGAACGCTCGTATTCCCCGAGGTAGCGGACGAGTCAAACGCGACGGTCGAAGCCGCGGGCGAGGGCGTCATCGCCGATATGAAAGCAAAATGGGGCAACGACCTGACAGCCACATCGGCGCACCCGAGACTGCAGGCTACGAAATCCGACTTTGACAGGCTCCGCGCGGTGTATACGGCAGATGAGACAAGCGAAAATCGCGAGCTGAAGAGCTATGTCACCTATCTTGTCACCCGTGCAAACAACTACCTTTCAAACAAAAGCAAGTTCACGAAAAATACAAACGGCACCTACACCGTTATAAAAAGTGCGTTTGCACAGCCGATAGGCAAGACGTACTCCTCACACGGAATGATGTACGACGACGGATATGACATCGGCGGGCGGTCTTATATTTCCGACTTCACTTCCCAGCTCAAATACCTCGCCTTTGCCTATCAGATAACCGGCGAAGAGTTTTATGCAGATGCCGCGGCACAGGTTATTACCGAGCTCGGCGGCTGGATGCACTGGGGCGACGGTCACTTCTTAAATAACGCGGACGCCGCGGTGGTTATCGCGACTACCTATGACTGGATATACTCCGCGCTCACGACGGAGCAGCGCGCAAATTTCGCGCAGATGCTCTATGAAAAGACAATATTCCCCGCGTACATACAGTTCACGGAGAGAAAGCCCGTCAACTGGTCTGCCCGCGCCGCCGGCGGATATTCCATGAGGTACAGAACGAACAACTGGGGCACTGTCTGCACCTCCGGCGTCATGACCGCGGCACTCGCCATAGCGGGCTACGACGTCGACTACTCAACGACCGTACCTGCATACGCGGTAAAAGCAGTGCACTGTCAGCAGTCGACAACGACGAAAACCGGCGAATATACCGTAGGAACAACGCCCGGGCTCATGTACTTCACCGTTTCGGGCGGAAAAATCACAAGCATGCAGCGCAACACCGACAGTATGCAGACCGGCGTCGAGCGTACTATCGGCTGGATATTCAGAAGTGTTCCCTACTGCCTTGATGTATACGCCCCCGACGGCTCATATATCGAATCTCCCTCCTACTGGGTATACGGAACGAACACATTCTTTGTAATGATAGAGAACCTCGTCTCGGCTACGGACTCCGACTACGGCTTCATGTCAACTCCGGGTCTCGACGGTACATGCAGATTCGCGCTCAACCTCGAGTCCTCCGACCAGAGGGCATGGAACTATCACGACGGCCACTATTCCGTTATCGAGACCTGCCACTTCTCCTTTGCCGGAAAGTGGTACGGGCATGACGACCTCATTACCCTGCGTTACAAGCAGATATACGACGGCAAGGGCATTGCCTTTGAGGACGCCATCTACTACAACAGCGACTACCGCTATGTCGGCGGCGGAGTGAACGGAGGTCTGCGCGACCTTGACTCCCTCGGAAAGGACCATTACGCCGAGGGTATAGACACGTTCGTCACCCGCTCCTCCTGGTATAAGGGTGCGATATTTACCGGTCTGCACACCGGAAAAAACAACCTCACGAACAATGTTGTTACGGCTGTCGGATACCACGGTAACATCGACAGCGGCAACTTCATAATTCATAAAGACGGTCAGGAGTGGATCACCGACCTCGGCACGGATAATTACAATCTGTACAACTACTACGGAAACGAGCGCTACTATCGCCTTTCCGCAGAGGGCGCGAACACGATAGTCATGCCCGGTCTCTTCAAATTCGGGCAGAATATCAACGGGCGCGCACACATAGAGAGCAATTTCTCCTCGTTCTACGGCTCGTACGCCGTATCGGACACGAGCGGGCTCTTCCGCGGGAACAACGGCTACGGAATAAACAAAATATCCGGTATTGACGACAATGAAACGAAGAGCGCAGGCTATGTCAACGCGGTTTCCTCCGCGAAGCGCGGTATCCTCTTCACGAACGGGCGCAGAACGGTTGTCATGCAGGATGAGATAAGCCTCAATCAGGCTACCGAGCTCTACTGGTTTGCACATACGAGGATAGTCAAAGCGAGCGATATAATCATCTCCGAGGACGGGCGCACAGCCTATATATCCAAGGATGGCGTCATACTCCGCGCCTCGCTCGTCTCGGACGACGCATCCCTCAGATTCACGGCAATGAACGCGGGAACCGAGGACGCAAGTATAGTCTGCGACGGTACGTTCAATAAAGAGGAGGCAAAGCAGTACTGCCAGTCATTGAATTCCACAAAGGATCAGGTGGAATATGACCGCTCCGGCTACTCGAAGCTCGCAATACATGCAACTAACGTCACCTCCTTCAACGTTGCGGTGGTATTTGAATTCGTACCGGCGCAGAGCGCAAACAATGTCGGATATAAATTCACGCCTATGTCGGGCTGGTCCGAGAGCACTATAAACGACGGCAAGGATCACCTTGTAAGCCTCTACACCGACGCAATAGCGGCGACGGACGACGCGCTCTCCGCACGCTACCTTGAGAGCGAGATCCGTTCACTGCTCGGCAGCGACGAATTCAAGGAGATGCACGGCGATGACACCTCGCTCGTCTCGAATATCGAGGCGGTGGCAGACGCGGCGGATGAGCACGCGACCGAGCTCATAAATGCGGAGCGCGACGGAAGAGAGCCGAAGCCTGTGGCGGGCAAGCTCACAGATGCCAACGGAAAGCAGGTTTATGAATACCCTGCCGGATACTACTATATAAACGAGGATTTCTCCGACAGTACACTCGACGACCTGCAGATTGCCAACGAAAAAGACAACGACAACGCCACCGGAACGATAACAGACGGCTATTACAGAATGGCGAACAGCAGAGCCTACACCGCCGGAGACAACGACCTCTACTTTAGCACAAAGTCGTCGATACCCGGCAGCCGCTCTTATGTTCTCGAATTTGATTATAAGACCGACGCGGGCAACGCGCTCGGCAAGCTGTACCTCCGCTACAACGGCACAGACGCCGCAGCATGCTCGACAAACACGATAATGCAGTTTGCCGACACGGGCGTCCGCCTCATGGATAAAAGCAACCAGGCGGTGAGCCCGGCGTATACCGCCGAGGCGGGGACATGGATGCACGTCGGCGTTGTTATCGACCTCGAGACACTCACATCGACGCTGTATGTAAACGGGCGCGTTATCTCACAGTCCGTCATAAAAGACTGCGTCAGCCTTGCCGGAAATGACCCGAAATTCGACGGCTCGTTTACTCTCCGCTTCGGCTCCAACCAATCGAAGAGCGGCGCGAGCGATATGAGCTTTGACAACATACGCCTCTACGAGAGCAAGGCACCGAGGTCCACGGCGGCGACAACCGGCGACTACGTGCTGACGCTCCCGAATGTGACCGCCTCTTTCAGGGAGACCTTTGACGGAAAGACCACAAAGCTCTTATTTGCAAATCAGAAGGTCGGCGGCGCGGTATACAACCGCGGAAGCTCTGACAAGGTTCTGACGGACGAGTTCCTCCGCTTCTCTTCCCCGGCGAGCCCCGGAAACAACCTCTTTGCTTTTGCGAATGCGAGATTCAACGAGACATGGGACGCAAACCTCGGCAAGAGCGTCGGCTCCGGAAGCTATGTATTCGAGTTTGATATAAAGACCGAGGACGGAGTTATCCCGAGCTTCAGTATAAACCAGAGATACAATTTCAAGAAAACCGACGGCTACGCCGATGACGGCGGAACAACGCTCTCGCGCCTGCTTTTCGGAGGTGACGGCACTTCATTCGGATACTGTGATTACAGCACGGTGACAGGCATAGCCAACCCCGGTATTACGCCGCTCCCCGCTCATGCTCTCAAGGGCAACGAATGGGTGCGGATATCGATAGTTCTTAACCTCTCCGCGAGCAGGAACACCATCGACATCTATATTGACGGAGCAAAGTGCGTCGAGGGAATAAAGACAAAGGATCTGCTCCTTCCTACCGACGGCAGCTTCGGTCTCAGAATAGGCATAAACGGAAACACACAGGCGTTCTCCGGGCTCTGCTTTGACAACATAAAGATCTACTCCGGTACTGCGCCGTATGACGGCGAGGCTCAGCTCGAGAGATACCTCTCCTATGCAGAGGCGAGCGGAAGCTACACGGCAAAGGCAGACGCGCTGAAGCAGGCGAAGGCGGTGCGCACGGCACTCGCGGGAGTTACCGACGCAAATTCTCCTCTCAAGGTAAGCGCATCCGTTCTTTCCGACGCGGCGACACGCATACTGACCGTCGAGGATAAGCTCGCGACGGCGAACAGATTCCTCGGATATATGGCAATCGTCAATGACGGAAATAAGAGCGAGACCGAGAGACTGAATGCGGCGAAGAGCGCAAGCGAGCTCTCGCCCGACACGAGCATTACCGAGATTTCGGCGGAGATGAAAAATCTCCGTGCGTTCATAAACGAGCGTTTCTACCCCGGGAATATCAAGTACAATCTCACGCTCTACTCCGATTTCAGGATCAACTTCTACATTCCTACGGATAATGTGACGGCGATATGCCTCATCGAGGGCGGAGAGAACATCATGTCGACGCTCGAAACTACGAAGATAGACGGCAAGGACTACTACATGTTCACAGAGCAGGTACCGTCGGACGGTATTCTCACGGAGATCTCATTCTTTGTGACGGTTGAAAAGGACGGCGTCTCGGTAACGCGGGCGACCTGCTCCGACATATACAGCTACCTTGAATACCTCTTTGAGGTTGAGGGCGTCTCCGACACGGAGAAGCAGCTCGCACATGCGATACTCATCTATGCAAACGAAGCGCTCAGCTACTTTGACAGCGGGGTGTCGCGGAAGATAAGCGCGCTCGCGGAAAAGTATAGCGGGTATGCGACAAATAGCGAGTTCCCTGCGAGCGGCGATGTCGGAAACATTGCCGCGGCACTCGACTATGTGAGGCTCAACCTCGGCTCCGCACCGGAGTTCATGTTCACATCCAGGTTCGGCTTCTCCGGCACGCTGACATTCAGCTACACATCGATAGACGGCAAGACGATATCAAGGACTGTCACCTTTGACGGGTCGGTCAAAACCGTTACGCTCTCCGAAATGCGTGCATACGACTTCCACAGTCTTATCACGATAACCGGCACGGCGGCAGACGGGACGGCAATTTCCGGCAGCTATTCTCTCGGCAATTATGCCGAGGATAAGACCGGAAGCCTCGAAAAGCTGCTCACCGCGCTGTCGAACTATGCAGGGGCGTCACGCGCGCTGAAGCTCGAGAAGATGAATAACGGCTAAAAGAAAAAATGCCGCGTATGCGGCGGGCGGGTGCCCGGGAGAAATTCCGGGCACCTGTTTTTTATTTTTCATTCCGGGTGGGCGGTGTATAGAGCCCGGCAAGGAGGGAGAGCGGGACGGTGCGGGAGGCGGTATTATCCGGAGATACGTAGCGCGAAAGGCTATCCGGGACGGGGTCGGCAAACTCGGAGAGGAGAAAAGCCGCCCGGGAGCCCGAGGGGATCGACAGATATACGCCTCCGTCACGGAATGACGGGCGGCATAGCGCCGCGCCGCAGAGGGGCGACATGCAATATGCCGCGCCGAGAAGCTCCCCGACCGAGGGGAAGCGAAAAACGAGCAAGCCGGACGGCGGGGTCTGCTCCCCTCCCCTGCCGCGGCAAAGAGAGGTGACAAAGAGCTCACACCCTCCGCCGTGGGTGGGATACAGCTGAATGAGGGTCCTGCCCTCCTCCGGGGCAAATCCCGTGCGCTCCTTTATCCCGGGGAGAAGTGCGCGAAACAGCCGCCCCGTATCCTCCGGCGAAGTCGGTAGCGATGACATGCCGATGTCGGCGATATCTTTTTTCGTAAGGGTTATTTTTATTTTCCGCCCGGTTATGACAAGAACATCCATATTCTCCTCCGGCTGATAAACAGTATTATTACAGTTTATGTTGAGGCGGGAAAGCTTGCGCACATCGCGAGAGGCATGCCGCACAGTTATATTCGCCTTTCGGCGAGCGGTGTTGCCTGTCGGCAGTAAAATACGGCTCGCGCAGTGTTATATTCAGAGCGACAGGGCTTGATTTTTCTCCCGGGATGTGGTAAAATGCTCCCTGTGAGTTCGTGACCATCCTCACAAAGGCTTTATGCCGGAAAACAAAACTACGGAGAAAGAAAATGAAAAGAAATCCAACCCTTTACCTCGCGCGCGGCGGGCTTGTCGCCGCGCTGTACGTCTGCCTTACATATCTTTCATTTATGTTCGGCATGGCCTCGGGAGACATACAGTTCCGAATTTCGGAGCTGCTCTGCGTTCTCCCTGCGTTTCTGCCGGAGGCTATACCCGGTCTATTCATCGGGTGTATACTCGCAAACGCTCTGACGGGCTCTATGCTCATCGACGTCGTGCTCGGCTCTCTTGCGACGCTTATCGGCGCGATAGGCGCATATCTGCTCCGGAGCTGCCGCTTCAAGTGGCTTATTCCCCTGCCGACGGTGATTGCAAACGCGCTCGTCGTCCCGTTCGTGCTCGTCATTACCACGGGTCCCGAGGCGGGCTTTGCCGCTTTTCCGATGTTCGCGCTCACGGTATTTATCGGTGAATTTGTCTGCGCGGGGGTCGGCGGATATATTCTCTACGTCGCGCTCGACAAAAACAGGCGACTCTTCCGTCTGCCGGGCGGGAAGGTCGCAAGCGCGCCGGAAAAAGGCAGCGATGATGGTAGCAAAGAGAACGCCGGAGGCGAGGACTACGCAAAATCCGGGTCTGACGATGCAGGCAATGCGGACAGCGACGCGGCAAATGGCGATGTAGATGCGGCGGGCGAAAATACCGGTGCACACAGACAGGACAGCGGCGCGCAGGGCGACGAGAGTAATAAAACATAAGGCTCAGACAAAAAAAGCCGCCGTATGCGGCGGAATAACAAAAAAGCCGGAGAGTACCGATGGTTATGCTCTCCGGCTTTCGTTATCTTTGTTTTTTACCTTTTTCGCGGGGTTTCGGTTTTTTTGCTTTATTTTTTCGACTTTATATATTTGTCAATTGCGGCGGCGGCATGCTTTCCCGCGCCCATGGCGGATATTACGGTTGCCGCGCCGGTCACGGCGTCTCCGCCTGCGAAAACGCCCTCACGACTGCTCGCGCCTGCCTCGTCAATTACTATGCCGCCCCTTTTATTGACTTCAAGACCTGTGGTCGTGTTTTTTATAAGCGGGTTCGGCGTTGTGCCTATTGAGATTATGACGGTATCGACAGCTATTGTAAAATCGCTGCCCGGGATTTCTACGGGGCGACGCCTACCGCGCTCATCCGGCTCACCGAGCTCCATTTTCACACACCGCATGGCGCGGACAAAGCCGTTCTTCGGATTTTTTCTGTCGTCCGGGTCAAAATATCCGTATATCTCGACGGGGTTCGTCAGAAGGAGGAAATCTATTCCCTCCTCGCGAGCGTGCTCTACCTCCTCGCGACGGGCGGGAAGCTCTTCAAGCCCGCGGCGGTAGACAATCGAGACCTTCTCTGCCCCGAGGCGGAGGGCGGTGCGCGCCGCGTCCATAGCTACGTTCCCCCCTCCGACGACGGCTACCCTGCCGCCCCTCATTATCGGGGTGTCGGCATCGTCGCGATACGCCTTCATAAGGTTCGAGCGGGTCAGAAACTCGTTTGCCGAATAGACGCCCTTATAAGACTCGCCGGGGATACCCATAAAGCCGGGGAGCCCCGCGCCGGAGCCGATATAGACAGCCTCATACCCGTCGGAAAGCAGGTCGTCTATCGTAAAGGTTTTCCCTATTATGACATTGGTCTCTATCCTTACGCCGAGGGCGCGGAGGTTGTCCACCTCGCGCTCCACTATTTTCTTCGGAAGCCTGAACTCCGGTATGCCGTACATCAAAACGCCGCCCGCGGTATGAAGAGCCTCAAACACCGTCACCTCGTACCCCTCCTTTGCAAGGTCGGCGGCACAGGTGAGCCCCGAGGGGCCGGAGCCGACTACGGCGACGCGGTGCCCGTTCGGCTGTGGGCGGGTCGGCGGCATTTTGGTATTCTGCATATGGTAATCTGCCGCAAACCGCTCAAGCCTGCCTATCCCGACAGCCTCGCCCTTTATACCCCGGACACACTTTGCCTCACACTGCAGTTCCTGCGGGCAGACCCTGCCGCAGACGGCAGGAAGATTCGAGGTTACGGATATTGTCTCATACGCGCCCTCAAAGTCGCGCTCCTTTATCTTCGCGATGAACTCCGGAATATGTATATTCACGGGGCATCCGGAAACGCAGGGCATATTTTTGCAATGCAGACACCGCTCCGCCTCAAGGACGGCTGTGTCCTCTGTGTATCCCGTCGTGACCTCTTCAAAGTCGTGTGCGCGGAGTTGTGGCGCGCGGGTCGGCATCGGGTTCTTTTCCGGTGACATATTCGGCATATCACATATCCCCCTTGTTATCCGTTTTAGCTTTCAGAAGGTTACACTCGCGCTCATAGGCGTGGCGCTCAAACGCGAAGTACATATTCCCGCGCATCATAGCCTCGTCAAAATCGACCTCATAGCCGTCAAAATCAGGTCCGTCGACGCAGGCGAATTTAGTTACCTTTTTACCGTCTGTATTCAGCGTCAGGCGGCAACCGCCGCACATACCCGTGCCGTCTATCATTATCGGGTTCATCGAGACATCGCAGGGGATGCCCGTCGGCTTTGTCGCGGCGACGACGAACTTCATCATGACGAGCGGTCCTATCGCTATGACCTTATCGAATTTTCTTCCTGCGGCGAACATCTCGCCGAGCGGGAGGCAGACATTGCCCTCTCTGCCGTAGCTGCCGTCGTCGGTCATGACGGTGAGACTGTCGGAAGAGGTGGAAAACTCGTCCTCGAGAATCACAAGCTCCTTTGTGCGGAAGCCGATTACCGACGTGACGCGCGCGCCTGTCTCATGCAGCTTTTTAGCTATCGGGAGGGCTATCGCACAGCCGACGCCGCCGCCGACAATACATACGTCCGAGAGCCCCGCAAGGTTTGTCGGCACGCCGAGAGGTCCGGCAAAGTCCTCGATAAAATCTCCGACAGAGAGGCTGTCAAGCTTCATTGTCGTTGCGCCAACCTTCTGATATATTATTCTGACCCAGCCCTCGTCTCTGTCATACCCCGCGACGGTGAGCGGTATTCTCTCTCCCTCACGGTCGACACGCAGGATTATAAACTGCCCGGGCTCTGCCGCCCTCGCCACATACGGGGCGAGCACGCGCATTTCCGTCACGGTTGGGTTAAGCGACTTTTTGTAAACTATTCTATACATTTTATATCCTTTCGATATGTATATGTGTTTTATATCTCTGGGCGAAAAGCATACACGGGGTATGCCTTTCGCCGTTTTTTCGTCAGAAGTCCACCGGGGTGTCGTAATATGCCGCGAGGAGGAGACGGCGCATATCGTCCTCTGAAGTTTCTCTCGGGTTCGAGCCCGTGCAGGCGTCATCCACCGCGGCGGCGGCAATGCGCCCCACTCTCTCAAGAAAAACATCCTCCGGGATAAACCCGCACTCGGAGGGATAGGAATCCTTACCGTAATGGCGGAGCGACGTGGGAATATTGAGCTTTTCCGAGAGCTCTCTTATATATTCCGCGAGGCGGGAGACCTTATCCTCTTCCCCATCCCCGCCGAGCCCTATTGTATCGGCTATCTGTGCGTAGCGGGAGGCGGCGCGGGGGTCACGGGCATTATAGGCTATTACCTTCGGCAGGTACATTGCGTTTGCCGCGCCGTGCACAACATGGGCGCCAAGATCGGCAAAGGCGGCGCCGGTCTTATGCGCCATCGAATGGACTATACCGAGGAGCCCGTTGCTGAACGCCATGCCCGCAAGACACTGCGCATTATGCATTTTCTCTCTTGCCGCCTTATCCCCGTTATATGATTTTACGAGGTTTTCGCTTATCATCCTTATCGCATGAAGCGACAGGGGGTCGGTAAAATCCGTGGCGGATAAGGAAACATAGCTCTCTATCGCGTGTGAGAGGGCGTCCATGCCGGTATGCGCTACGAGCTTATCCGGCATCGTCAAGGCGAGCGCGGGGTCAAGTATCGCTATATCCGGCGTTATCTCAAAGTCGGCTATCGGATATTTTATCCCGGCGCGGTAATCGGTTATAACCGAGAACGCCGTCACCTCCGTCGCCGTGCCGGAGGTCGATGCAATGGCGCAGAAGCGCGCCTTTTTCCGAAGCGGCGGCAGACCGAACGGCACACACATTTCGGGGAAGGTTATATCCGGGTACTCGTACTTTATCCACATCGCCTTTGCCGCGTCTATCGGAGAGCCGCCGCCTATCGCTACTATCCAGTCCGGTCCGAACTCCGCCATTATATCCGCGCCGCGCATGACGGTATCGACCGACGGGTCGGGCTCTATGCCCTCTATCAGCCGGACCTCCATGCCCGCGTCACGCAGGTAGTCTGCGACGGTATCGAGAAAGCCGTATTTTTTCATGCTCCCGCCCCCGGTGCAGATGACGGCGCGCCTGCCTGTAAGCCCGCGCAGAGCGGAGAGCGCGCCCTCGCCGTAACGGATATCCCTCGGTACGGTAAATCTTTTCATATCCCAAAAATCCTCACATTCATTGTTTTCGGCTGAATTATTGACGGATATTCCGGGATTTATACCGATTACACATTACCGAATTACATTTTATCACAACGGGAACGTAATTTCAAGCGGTAACGCGCTTATGTTACAGTATATGAAAGTTTTTGCGAGCGGGGCTATTTCCGGCATCGGCATATTACACAAAGATAATAGTGATTACAGGAACGCAAATACTATATGTTGCGAAAAATATATCACCGGAGCACAATATATAGTGAAATCTCTTGACAGGAGGGTGGTTTTTTTGTTATACTTTATCAGGTGGTTTTATGCCGCTTATATTCTGTATTCCGGAGGTGGCTATGCTCGGTCGTATACATTCATGCGAAACGCTCGGCGGGGCGGACGGTCCCGGTCTCCGGTATGTTCTGTTCATGCAGGGCTGTCCTCTTCGCTGTCTATACTGCCACAATCCGGACACGTGGGATATACGGGGCGGCAGAGAGGTCACGGACACGGAGGCAGCCGCCGAAATAATCAGATACAAGCGCTACTTCGGGCGGCGCGGCGGCGTCACCGTTTCGGGCGGGGAGCCGCTCATACAGGCGGAGTTTGTCGCCTCTCTCTTCTCTCTTCTCAAAAAAGAGAATATACACACGGCTCTTGACACCTCGGGCGCCGTGTACAGGGAAAATCTCCCGGGGATTGACGCCCTGCTTTCAAGGACCGACCTTGTGCTGCTCGACATAAAGCACATAGACACGGAGGGGGCAACGCGGCTTACGGGGCGCGGAAACGACGGCACGCTCGCGCTCGCTGAGCGGCTGTCACGCGACGGAATTCCTGTATGGATACGGCAGGTGCTCCTGCCCGGGGTCACCGACACGGAGGAATACCTCACAAGGACGCGGGAATTTATCGACAGGCTCGGAAACGTCGAGCGGGTCGAGATACTGCCCTACCACACGCTCGGGCGCGTGAAGTATGAAAAGCTCGGGATAGAATATCCCCTCGGAGACCTGCCCGTCCCCGACGCCGAAAGCGTAAAGCGGGCAAAGCAAATACTCTGCCGGGATGCCGGCGACGGAAAATGAAAGGACACGAAAATGGAAATGAAGGAATGGGCGGGCTTTGTGCCCGGAAAATGGTCTCGGGATGAAATAAACGTCCGCGACTTTATACAGAGAAACTACACCCCGTATGAGGGCGAGGGCGACTTCCTCGCTCCGGCGACGGAGGCGACAAAGAAGCTGTGGGAGGATATTATGGCTCTCACGGCGAAGGAGCACGAGGCAGGCGGCGTCCTCGACGCGGACACGGCGGTTGTCTCCGCCGTAAATTCGCACCCTGCCGGATACATAGACCGTGAGCTCGAGCGGATTGTCGGGCTCCAGACGGACAAGCCGTTCAAGCGCGGGCTCCATGTCTCCGGGGGGCTCCGCATGGCAGAGCAGTCGCTCGAAATGTACGGCTACAAAATGGACGAGAGGCTGCACGATTTCTTTGCAAAGAACCGCAAGACACACAACGACGGCGTATTTGACGCCTATACCCCCGAGATGCGCCGTGCAAGGACCGCGCACATACTGACAGGGCTCCCGGACGCTTACGGCAGGGGGCGCATTGTCGGCGACTATCGCCGCGTCGCGCTCTACGGCACCGACTATCTTATGAAGAAAAAGGAGGAGGACAAGCTCCTCATTGACGGCGACATGACGCCGGACAAGATACGCGACCGCGAGGAGATCGCGGAGCAGATACGCGCCATCGGTTCACTGCGCGACATGGCGGCGGCATACGGCTTTGACATTTCGCGCCCGGCGAAGAACGCGGCAGAGGCTGTACAGTGGCTCTATTTTGGCTATCTCGGCGCGGTTAAGGACCAGAACGGCGCGGCGATGAGCATAGGGCGCAACTCCACATTCCTCGATATTTACTTTGAGCGCGATCTGCGGGAGGGGAAAATAACCGAGAGCGAGGCGCAGGAGATTATCGACCACTTTGTCATGAAGCTCCGCATTGTGAAGTTCATGCGCACAAAGGAATATAACGACCTCTTCTCCGGCGACCCGACGTGGGTCACCGAGGCTATCGGCGGTATGGGCAGCGACGGGCGCACGCTCGTCACAAAGAGCTCGTACAGAATACTTCACACTCTCGTAAACCTCGGTCCTGCACCGGAGCCGAACCTCACCGTGCTCTGGAGCACGCGCCTGCCGGAGCCTTTCAAGCGTTTCTGTGCCAGGATTTCACTTGATACCTCGTCTATTCAGTATGAAAACGACGACCTCATGCGCCCGGAGATGGGCGACGACTACTGCATTGCCTGCTGTGTCAGCAGTATGCGTGTCGGAAAGGACATGCAGTTCTTCGGCGCGCGGGCAAACCTTGCAAAATGCCTGCTCTACGCTATAAACGGAGGCAAGGACGAGCTCGCGAAAGACAAAAAAACCGGGCTCCCGCTCCAGGTTTCTCCGGAGTTTGCGGCGGTGACGGGTGATGGCGCGCTCGAGTACTCCGACATAATAAAGAAATACGACAACATGATGAGCTGGCTTGCCGGGCTTTATGTAAACACGCTCAACCTCATTCATTACATGCACGACAAGTATTCGTATGAGGCTCTCGAGATGTCGCTCCACGATACGAGGGTTCGCCGTTTCTTCGCGACCGGCATTGCCGGGCTGTCCTGCGCTGTCGACTCGCTCTCTGCTATAAAGTATGCGAAGGTCTATCCGATACGCTCGGAGGACGGTATAATAACCGACTTCCGCACCGAGGGCGACTATCCGAAATACGGAAACAACGACCCGCGCGCGGATGAAATAGCTGTATGGCTCGTGCGCACATTCATGCAGAAGATAGGCTCGCACTACACCTACCGGGAGTCTGTACCCACGATGTCGATACTCACGATAACCTCAAATGTGGTTTACGGCAAGCGCACCGGAAATACGCCGGACGGCAGGCGCGCGGGCGAGTCGCTCGCCCCCGGAGCGAACCCCATGCACGGGCGCGACACGCACGGTGCGATCGCCTCGCTCGAATCGGTGGCGAAGCTCCCCTACGAGTACGCGCGCGACGGTATATCCAACACATTCAGCACCACCCCCTCCTCTCTCGGGCAGAGCGAGGACGAGCGGGTCGACAATCTCGCTGACCTCATCGACGGCTATATTTCCTCCGACGGGTATCATCTGAACGTCAATGTATTCAACCGCGCGACGCTCCTCGACGCGCAGGCGCACCCGGAGAAGTACCCGCAGCTCACAATCCGCGTCAGCGGCTATGCGGTGAACTTCAACAAGCTTACAAGGGAGCAGCAGGACGAGGTCATCTCGCGCACAATTCACGAGACTATGTAAAAACAACTGCAAAGAGCGGAAAGTGTACATGCGTGTATCATTTTCGCTAAGGTTAAGGACAAAAAATCAGCCCGGGCGGGTCGTCATACGGCGACTCTCCCGGGTTATTTTTATAAATACAGGCTTGCTTTTTTGATTATTACTTTTTGCCGTCTTTTTTATCGGCTGACTGCTCCGGCGGCGGGGTGACATACTCCGCCATAATACGCACCTCGACGGTGACCTCCGGCGACTGCGAATAGTCGGTATTGCTCTCATACGGGAGCTCACGCACGGAGCGGATGCTGCCCTTGACGCCGAGTGCACCCGCCCTCGATGTCACATCGTTCAGCGCCTTTTCCATTGCCGTGCTCTTTGCCGCGGCGGTATCGGTCAGAGTGTAATAAACGCCGGAGAAGCCTGTTGCGCCGCCGGAAAGGACCTCGTCTCTTATTTTTGTGGTCTCGGCTACCTTTCCGGTTGTTATAGAGAAGGTGCGGTTGTAGGTTGCGCGCTCTCCGTTATCCGGGGTATAGGCATAGGCACCCTCCTCCTTTATCTCTCCGTACTTCCCTGCCGTCTTTGTTATTTTTTTGTAGATTTCGTCGTTTTCGGACTTTGCCCCGGCACTGTCCTTTCCCGATGTTTCAAGGTTGAAGGTGAGATTCGCGCGGTCGGCTGTCACGACGGTGCGTCCGCTCCCGCTTATTCTGACGACGGGTATATCCGAATACCCCACAGCCGACGCGCCGAGGGCGCAGACTGCGCAGAGCACAAAAGCAAGCGTCGCCGCGAAAATTATTTTTTTCATATTATAATACTCCTTAGTGAAAAGAACTCTGCTTTTAGTATTCCATATCGCGGCGCAATTTCACGCGGAATATTCTTCCCGTATTGACAATACGGGCGTGTGGGAGTATAATTTTTCTTGAAAATAATTTTCCTGAAAAAACAATCTTTTTTGGTGGCAAGATGGGCGAGATACATGAATTTGAAAAAGAAAAGCTGATAGTCGGCGTTATATACCACGACCCGGAGTATCTGCGCCGTGCGCTCGAGGCACTCGTCGCGGAGTTTGGCGAGGTCGAGGACATATCGCCGGAGTACTCATTCTCAAAGGGGTACTCCGAATACTATGACCCGGAGCTCGGCGGCGAGGGACTGCGGCGGATATACAGCTTCCGCGAGACGGTCGACCCGGAAAGACAGGCGGAGATAAAGGGGATAACAAACCTTATCGAGCGGCGGCTCTCCGTCGGGGGGATGCGAAAGATAAACCTCGACCCCGGGTTCATAAACCGCGGGCGGCTCCTGCTCGCGACGACTAAGGAGGCGAGCTTTCGTATTCCGCTCTCTGACGGGATATATACCGAGATAACGCTGTTCTATGCGCGCGGGAGGTGGAACAAGCTGCCGTGGACATACATGGACTATCAGAGCGAGGTTGTGCAGGATTTTCTGAAAATTGTGCGCAACAAATATCTGCGCGACAGGCAGGGAGGAAAGCCGAAAAGGACGAGGAAAAGACGGAAAGTTATAAGGAATAGTGAAGAGTGAAAAAGTGATAGAAAAGGAAAAAGCAGGAAGCTGTAATTTCCTTTCCATACCTTACTTTCCGCTTTTTCACTATTCACTCTTACTTGTAACCTCTTTTCGTTTTCCCGAAGAAAAACGAAAAGAGGGCGCGGCAGGTACGCGCCCTCTTTTTTTATTTTGTATGCGCGGCGATGCCGCGCATACAACGCATCTTTTTGGGAGATGATTACTTGAGCTCGACCTCTGCGCCGGCTTCCTTAAGCTGAGCGGCGATCTTCTCTGCCTCTTCCTTTGCGATGCCCTCCTTGATAGCCTTAGGAGCAGCCTCAACAAGGTCCTTTGCGTCCTTAAGTCCGAGACCGGTGATCTCACGGGCAACCTTGATAACAGCAAGCTTGTTAGCGCCGGCAGCCTTAAGAATAACATCAAACTCGGTCTTCTCCTCAGCAGCGGGAGCAGCAGCGCCTGCTACGGGAGCAGCGGCAACGGGAGCAGCGGAAACACCGAACTCCTCCTCAAGTGCCTTTACAAGGTCAGCAAGTTCAAGAATGGTAAGACCCTTAACAAGCTCAAGGATCTGAGTAGACTTTTCGTTCATTTTGAAATCCTCCGTTTATTTTTCAGAAAATATTTATTGCTGGGTTTTATATCAAGCGGGGAGCTTACGCCTCCGCAGGAGCCTCGGCACCCTCGCCGTTCTCCTTGTCAATCTTAGCCTGAAGAACATAAGCAAAGCCGTAAAGCGAGGACATAAGGCTGCCCATCATCTTCGCGACAAGCACTTCCTTCGACGGGGTATCCGCCAGCTCCTCAACGCCCGCACGGTCAAGTATCTCGCCGTCCACAAAGCCCGCCTTTATTTCAAAGCCCTTAACCTTATCGGTAAAGTCCTTGATTATCTTTGCGGGAGCTATGGGATCTTCTGCACTCACTGCGATAGCGGTCATACCGTTAAGGTACTCCTTCATACCGCCGTAGCCCGCGAGCTCACATGCTCTGCCCGTCAGGGTATTCTTCATAACGGCGTACTCTACGCCAGCCTTACGAAGAGCGGCGCGAAGCGCGGTATCGTCAGCAACGGTTATGCCCTGATAGTTGACTACTACGCCCGCGTGTGCATTCTTGATCTTTTCGGCAAGGCTCTCGACGACCTTTTTCTTCTCTTCAAGAATCTTATTGCTCGGCATCTTTTTCACCTCCGTAAAATTTGCGATAAAAAAATCCTCTCCGGGTGACAGCCACCGAGAAAGGACGCACATAAAAAGCGGGAAACCCGCATATATACTCGCCACCTCGGCAGGAAAGCTGTCGCTTTTACCGGAACCTGCTGTCTTTGGATAACGTAAGTATTATACACGGGTCTTTGCCGTTTGTCAAGTGTTTTTGAAAAGAAAATCGGAAAAAGTTTTTTCGTGTCAGCGGAAGCCGTCGCGCTTCGCTTTCAGGATTTTATATATCTCGCGGTAGGAAGACAACCGGCTTTCGGCTATTCTTCCCTCCTTTGCCGCCCGCGCAACGGCGCACTCGTCCTCCCCCTCTCCGACGTGGGCACAGTCCGAATACCGGCAATGCCCGGTATAGGGCATTATATCGCGGAACGCCGGCAGGAGATCATCAAGCGAGAAGAAATCGAATCTCTCAAAATCTATAAGCGAAAAGCCGGGGGTGTCTGCAAGAAATCCGGTATGTACAGGGTCGTCCGTTATGTCATAGAGCTCGACATGCCGGGTTGTATGCCTCCCGCGCCCGATACGCCGTGATATATCAGACGTGGCAAGGGAGAGCGACGGGAACAGGCGGTTCATAAGTGTTGACTTCCCCACCCCGGACGCGCCGGCGAATGCGGCGCACCTTCCGTCCTTTATATTCTCCTCGGTATATTTATGCAGTTCCTCCGTGCCGGAGCCGTCGGAGGAGGAGGTGACAAAGGCGGTGAAGCCCGCGGAGCGGTATATGCCGGCTATCCGCTCCGCCTCCCCTCTGTCAATATCAGCCTTCGTTATGACTATCACCGGGGTTATACCGTTATGCTCGGCTATCGCCGTGAGCTTATCGACGGTTGAGAGCACGGGGGCGGGATTTGCAGGAGATAAAACGATAAGAAGAAAATCAAGATTTGAGAGCGGAGGGCGGATAAGACAGTTTTTCCGCGGGAGGCAGGAGGCTATCACAATGCCGTCCGGAGTGTCCTTGTCACTGGTCACGGTGACGAGGTCGCCGACATAGAGCTTTTCATCCCCCCGGCGGAGTATACCCTTTGCGCGGCAGGATATGACGTCCCGGACGCCCCCGTCTGTCAGGCGGACATCGTACAGACCTCCGACGCCCTTTATTATTCTGCCGTGAAGCTCAGTCATGCGTCTCCTCCGGAGTTGTATTTTCCTGTTTTGTCGCGCGCGGCTTTGCCGTAGGGCGGGCGCCGGTGCTGTCCGCGCGGCGGAGCTGTCCGCAGGCGGCGTTTACATCCGCGCCGAGGCGACGGCGGACGGTAGCCGTTATTCCCATTTTCGTAAGGAGGGCGGCGAAGGCGTTCGCCGACTCTGTGCTCCCTGCCCGGAACCCGGTCTCGTCCACCTCGTTTACACGGATGAGATTTACATGTATCGGTGCACCGACGGGACGGAGGGCTCCGTTCAGGAGGTCGGCGAGCTCACGCGCGTCATCCGGTGTATCGTTTTTTCCGTGTATCAGGGTGTACTCGAAGCTTATTCTTCTTCCTGTGGTTTTATAGTACTCCGCGCAGGCGCCAAGCAGCTCCGATATATGCCATTTGTTGTTCACCGGCATTATCGACGAGCGTTTTTCATCCGTCGCAGCGTGGAGCGATATTGAAAGGGTTATCGGGAAATTTTCCTCTGCAAGCTTATATATTCCGGGGACGACGCCGCAGGTGGAAAGAGAGATATGGCGGTAGCCGATATTGAGCCCCAGAGGGTCGTTTACAAGGCGGAGAAACTTCACGACATTATCGTAATTGTCAAGCGGCTCTCCTATCCCCATCATGACGATATTTGATACACGCTCCCCGGTCTCGCGCTGTGCGGCTATTATCTGTCCGAGAAGCTCCGACGGCAAAAGATCCCGCTCCTTACCCCCTATCGTCGATGCGCAGAAGCGACAGCCCATGCGACAGCCGACCTGACTTGATATACAGAGGGTATTCCCGTGCTTATAGCGCATAAAAACGCTCTCGACACAAGCGCCGTCGTAGAGGCTGAAGAGAAGCTTCACGGTTCCGTCTATTTTCGAGACGAGCTTTTTCCGAACGCGCGGGAGAGTGTCAAGAGTATCGGCGACAAGGCGGGCGCGGAGCGCAGCCGGAATATTCGTCATCTCACCTATCGGAGTGCCGGACGGGAGCCACGCATATATCTGCTTTGCCCGGAAGCGCGGCTCGCCGAGCGAGACGATATAATCCGCCATCTCGTCCCCGGTCATTGAATAAAGGTCGTGTACTGTGTTCTGCATACTTCCTCGCAAATTACATCCCCGCGACGCGGCGCATGGGGCAGATGAAAAATCCGTCCGTTCCGTCGAGCCCGGGTAAAAGAGTCATCATACCGCCCTCGGAGCGGCGGGCGCCGTCCGCATCTCCGAAAGCAAAATCAACCGGAGAAAACTCCGGCGCGGTGTGAAGAAATTCCGACACAACGTCCTCGTTTTCCTCTCTTCTGAGAGTGCACGTCGAATAAACTATGACGCCGCCGGGCGCGACATAGCGCGACGCGGCGCGGAGAATATCAAGCTGAAGCGACGGGAGGGCGGCGACGCCGTCCTTATCGCGATAGCGCAGATCCGGCTTTTTCGAGAGGACGCCGAGACCGGAGCACGGGACATCACATATCACGCGGTCACATTTTCCGACAAGGCTCGGATCCGGGTCGCGCGCGTCGCGCAGAGCCACCTCAATTCTGTCAGCGAGCCCGAGGCGAGACGCCCCGGAGGTTATCAGCGGGAGCTTTGACGAAACGGCGTCAAATGAATAAACTCTGCCGTCGTCCATGCCCTCGGCTACCGTGAAGCTCTTGCCGCCCGGACAGGCGCAGACATCCGCGACGACGCGGGCATCAGATATACCGAGCACCGTGGCGCAAAGCTGGCTCGCCTCATCCTGAACATGAAAAAAGCCCTCCGAAAATCCGGGTATTGCCGTGACGTCCCCCCCGCAAAAAGCATACACGCCTATGGGGGAAAGAGGCGTCGGCGCGCAGTCTACCCCGTTTTTTTTGAGATAATCAAGAAAGCCGTCGCGACTGATTTTTTTTATATTTACGGCGAGGGTGAGCGGGGGGATTTCATTTGCCGCCGCGAGAATACGCTCTGCGGCTTCCTCCCCGAATCGCTCGTCAAATATTCGGCATATCCATGCCGGTACGGAGTACTCTACCGACTGTGCGCGACAGAGGCTCTTTTTTCTGTCTGGGGTCGGGAGCTTATTCTTTTCTCTGACGGTGCGCCGCAAAACGGCATTCACTATCGCGCGCTCGCCGGGGTTGCGACAGAGGGCGACCGACTCATTCACCGCGGCATAATCAGGAACGGAGAGCCAGAGCACCTGTGCCATGCCGAGGCGGAGGACGCCGCGGACATAAGGGTCTATATCGCTGCCGGATCTCCCCGTAAAAGCGTTTATGTAATAGTCAAGCGACAGTCTCCGCTCGGTCACCGTGAAAACGAGCGAGGCGATAAGCGCCCGCTCCTCCGGTGTGAAGCCCCCGAGCCTGTCCGTATTCAGCGCCCGGTTCACATACTTCCCCGAGCGTTCTATATCAAAGAGGAGCGAGAGCGCGGCGCGGCGCGGAGATACGCTCATCTTCTGTCTCTCTTTACCATTGCAAATATTCTGAGAAGCTGAATTATCGAGACGAGGAGGGCGGCGACATAGGTCATTGCCGCGGCGCTCAGCACCTTTCTCGACGCGCGCAGCTCCTGCGACGAGAACTCGCCCGATGAGCGGAGGGTCTGCATCGCCCTGTGCGACGCATCAAACTCGCACGGGAGGGTGACAAGCTGAAAGAGGGTCGTCACCGAGAAGAGACCGACGCCGATAAGGGCGACGATATATCCGAAATTGCTGAACTCATACGCAAACTCGGCAAGCCCCATGATAAGCACTCCTATAAGGACGAATATCCAGGAGAGGCGGGAGGCTATATTTGTTATCGGGACGAGCTTTGAGCGGATTATGATGGGAAGATACCCCTTTGCATGCTGAATAGCGTGCCCCGCCTCATGAGCGGCGACGCCTATCGCGGCGGCGGAGTCCGAATCATAGACCCCGTCGGAGAGGCGAAGCGCGCCGTCGCGCGGGTCAAAGTGGTCGGTGAGATTTCCGCCTATGCGCTCTATTCTTACATCGGTAATTCCGTTTTCGTCAAGTATTTCGCGGGCTACCTCTGCCGCTGTCTTGCCAGCGGATACGCGGACGCGCGAATAGCGGCGGAAGGTCAGGGAAACCTTCAGCTGTGCAATTGCCGCTATCACAAGAGCAAGCAGAAAGAGAATATAGAGTATCAGCTCAAGGTATGAGTTTACGCTTCCGAAAAACATGTCAATTTATCTCCTTTATCGATTTTTCTTCCTCTGACGAGATCCCCCGCAGGCATTCTGCCCTTTCCCTCCGGGATTACGGAAGTAACGCGGAGAGCACCCTCGCCGCAGGCAACGGTGAAGCTCCCGTCTCCCTTACCGTCGACGGCTATGACCTCGCCGGGCTCGCCGTGCCCCTCTGTCGGCGTGGCGGTGCATATTTTTATAAGCCTGCCGCGAAGCTCCGTAACTGCATACGGTATCGGGCAGAGCCCGCGTATTATGAAGTCAAGCTGACGCGCGCTCTTCCGAAAATCAAGGTGCTTGTCACACTTCTCTATTTTCTTTGCATAGGTTGCGCCGGTGTCCGGCTGCTTTACTCTCGGGGCGGTGCCCGAGAGGATATCCGGGAGGAGCCTGATAAGGAGCTCCGCACCGCATGTCATAGAGCGGTCATGTATCGCCTCGAGGTCGTCTCTGTCCCCTATCGGAAACCTTGTCTGAGCTATTATATCTCCGGTATCGAGCCCGTGGTCCATATACATAAGGGTGACGCCCGTCTCACGCTCTCCGTCCATTATCGCGCGCTGCATAGGGGCGGCGCCGCGGTATTTCGGCAGAAGCGAGACATGGACATTCACACAGCCTGCGGATGGGTAGTCAAGAACATAGTCCGGCAGTAATTTACCGTATGCAACGACGACAATAAGATCCGGGCGATAGGCATCAAGGCTATCGCGAAAGGCTCCGTCACGGAGCGTTTTCGGGGTGAGCACCGGAATACCCGCCGACAGAGCCACCCGCTTTACCGGCGTGGGGGTCATTACATTCCCCCGCCCGCGGGGCTTATCCTCACCTGTCACGGCGCAGACCACATCCGCGCCGGAGTCGATAAGTCGGGTCAGGACGCCGGCGGCTATATACGGCGTCCCCATGAACATTATTCTTCCGTTCACTGTATTCTTCAATTCCATTACCTTTTCTTTTTGTCCTTCACCGGGCGTATCTGCACATCGATATAGAGCTTGCCGTCAAGGTGATCGCACTCATGACATATTGCGCGGGCAAGAAGTCCCTCTCCCGTCAGAGTACGTATCTCCCCGTTTCTGTCGGTATACTCTACCGTAACGCGCTCCGGACGGGAGGTTATCCCGCTCTCTCCGGGGTTGGAAAGACAGCCCTCGACATCCTCCTGATGTCCCTCTGCGGCAATTATCTCCGGATTTATCATCTCGTAGACCACCCCGTCCTCAACCTCTATCACGACGACGCGGCGGAGAACGCCGACCTGCGAGGCGGCAAGGCCGCATCCCTCGTTGACGCGCATGGTGTCTGTCATATCGTCGAGGAGCATCGTTATCCTCGGGGTTATCTCTGTGACCGGGCGACAGACCTTACGGAGCGTCGGGTCGCCGAATTTCAGAATTTTAAGTATTGCCATATATTTTTTCGCCTTTCAGACGCGCTATACGGTCAGGGGGTTCAGGTCGACGGAGACGGTGACGTCCCGCCCGGGCACAAAGCCGCGGAGTAGCTCCGCGAAGAATGCGCGGGTTTCTCTCCCGAGCCTGCACTTTATGACTATGCGCATACGGTACTTTTCATTTAATCTGTATACCTGCGCCTCAAACGGTCCGAAAACCGTAAAGGGGCAGGACGAATATTTTTCTCCTATGAGCTTTACTGCAAATTCGGAGAGCTCTCTCGCCGCCTCTGTCGCCCAGCGCTCGTCCCCCGATGTGACGGTTATCTGCGCCATATCGCAGAACGGAGGGTAACAAAGCTCACGCCGGACGGCTATCTCACCGTCGTAAAATTTCTCGTAATCCTGCGTACAGGCGAGCCTTATTATCTCGTTTGCCGGGGAGAAGGTCTGTATCACGGCTATTCCGCCGTCGCGCGCCCTGCCCGCTCTCCCTATCACCTGCGTGAGAAGCGAGAACGTGCGCTCTGCCGCGCGGAAGTCGCTCATATACAGCGAGGAGTCTGCAAGGACGGTGCCGACAAGGGTTACGCGCGGGAAATCATGCCCCTTTGCAACCATCTGTGTGCCGAGGAGAATATCCGCGCGCCCGGCACGGAAGTCGCCGAGCATCCTGTCGTATGAAAGCTTCTGCGTCGTCGTATCGGCGTCCATACGCATGACCGGCATATCCGGAAGAAAGCTTTTCAGCTCTCCCTCAACCTTTTGCGTGCCGTAGCCGACAAACGAGAGCTTTTCCTCCCCGCACGCGGGGCAGGCACGCGGCACCGGCTCACGGTGACCGCAGAGGTGGCAGAGAAGATACCCTCCGTCCGCCGACGTATGATATGTCAGGGAGACCGAGCAATGCGGACAGGCTATCACCTCGCCGCAGCTCTTACAGCTTATCTGGCTGTTGTATCCCCGGCGGTTCAGAAAGAGTATCGCCTGCTCTCCCCTCTCCTTAACGCGCCGAAGCTCATCGAGCAGGCGCACGGATATGGGGGACGTGTTGCCGAGGCGGAGCTCCTCGCGCATATCGACCACCACCGCGTCCGGCAGGCGGAAGCCGCCGTACCTCTCGCGGAGCGGGATAAGCGTATACGCTCCCTGCTTTGCCTTATAAAAGCTCTCAACAGAGGGGGTAGCCGAGGCGAGAAGAAGCATACATTTATTGACACCGCAGCGGTATGCCGCGACGTCGCGGGCGTGATATTTCGGGTCCTGCTCGGATTTATATGTATGTTCGTGCTCCTCGTCTATGACGATAAGCCCGAGGTTCGGCAGCGGGGCGAATATTGCCGAGCGGGTGCCTATTACAAGGTCGACATCCCCGCGCTTTATTCTCCTGTATGCGTCAAACCTCTCTCCCGCGGAGAGCGAGGAGTGCATAACCGCGACGCGCTCGCCGTATCTTGTGCAGAAGAGGCTCACGGTCTGGGGAGTCAGGGATATTTCGGGCACGAGCATGATAACCGATTTTCCGCTGTCTATCGTGCCGTCGATAGCCCTCATTATCACCTTCGTTTTCCCTGAGCCGGTCACACCGAAGAGAAGCCCGGCGCACGCCGCACCGCTCCTTCTGAGGCGCTCTATCTCCGAAAATGCGGCGGTCTGCGCCCTTGTCAGGACTATCTCGTCGCGCACTCCCGCGCCGCGGTAGCGTGAATAGGGGTTTCTTATCTCGTCGGAGTCGACGCAAGCTATGACCCCGCGCTCACGGAGTGCGCGCAGGTGCGCGGCACTGACGCCCGGGACGGCGCGGACAAGCTCCTCATCCGCTGTTCCGTTCTCCATAATAAAGCGCAGGGCACTCCTCTGCCCCTCGCTCCTTATCCCGGCTCTGCCCCCCGCGGTAAGCAGGGTGACGGCAGTCTCCCTCTCAACCGAGAGGCGGAAGGTGCGGCGCACGCGCGTCCCGATCTCCTCCGAGAACGCACCCGGAGGGGTAAGAGCCCGCAGGGCGTCGCCGTATGAGCAAAGGGTATGATTTTTCAGAAACAAACACAGCCCGAGCATCTCGTCCGAGAGGGCAATCCTCTCGTCAAGCAGAGAACGCACGGGCTTTATCACAACGCCCTCCGGCGCCGTCTCCGAAAGGGAGACCACCGCCCCGACACGGAGCCTGTCCCCCCTCCCGAACGGGACGCGGACGACAGAGCCGACCCGTATATAAGGGACCATATTCTCCGGAACGGAGTAGTCAAAGGGGCGGTCTATACGGTACGGGACATCACAGACATAAACTCCGGCGTACATACTCCACCCCCCTTTATTTCCTGTGAACGGTTTTTCCCTTATTTCTCCCGGGGTCAGTCTGCGATAATCTCCGGGCGCTTCAGGATAAATCTGCCTTCCTGAATCTGTCTTATGGCGATTTTTACCGCCTTCTGGTCCTTGTAGACGGGGTCGATAAGAGCGGAGAGCGGCTTATCCGTCTCTCTGTTGTCTATCAGCTTCTGTGCTCTTGCGCGCATTGCGACGTACTCATCGGTCACTATGCGGGCGCACTTTGCAACTCCGACAACGAGCTCATAGCGGTTAATCTGTCCCTTTGAGAGTTCTTCGACTGTTGGATGAATCATTTTCTTTATATCTCGCTTTCCTTGATTGCTTTTTCTCTGTTATGAAGGCTCCGTGGCAGGGTCACTCCCCGTCCTCGTCCTCCTCGTCCTCCTCGTCCTCCGTATCGTCGGAGAGACGGTTTGTCAGTGTCTCGGTCTGTATTGCAGAGAGAATGACATGCTCGGAGTCTGTGATTATGACGGCGCGGGTACGCCGCCCGCAGGAGACGTCTATGACGCGGTTATCGTCCTTTGCGTCCTGGACAAGCCGCTTTATCGGCGCGGAGTCCGGCGAGGCTATCGCAACTATTCTCGCCGCTGAGACCATGTTTCCGAAGCCTATGTTTATGAATTTCATTCCTTATTCCGCCTCACTCTATATTCTGAATCTGCTCGCGTATTTTTTCGAGCTCCGCCTTTATATCGACGACAAGGTGGGCTATCTCCGAGTTCTGCGCCTTTGAGCCTATCGTATTTGTCTCGCGGTTCATCTCCTGCAGGAGAAAATCAAGCTTTCTCCCCGAGGGTTCATCCGACGCGGCTATCTCGCGGAACGCGACAAAGTGTGACCGCAGACGGACAAGCTCCTCGTCTATTGCCGCCTTGTCCGCGTATATCGCGCACTCGGTCAGCACCCTGTCGGGGTCCGGAGCCGTGCCCGTATCGGCGAGAATCGAGCGCAGGCGCGCCTCAAACTTCTCGCGGTAGCCGGAGATCGCCCCGGCGGAGATTGTCTCTATTCTGTCGACGTAGGAGCGCACGGTATCGAGCTTTCCAGTAAGGTCGGCGTACAGCCTCTCCCCCTCCGCTGTCCGCATTGCGGAATAGCCGGAGAGCGCGGCGGCAAGCGCAGCCGAAATATTTGAGCAGTCCTCGTCGGTTGCCTCCGGCGTCTCCTCCGGAATGAGCATACCGGGCAGACGCACAAGCTCTGCCGCCGTGAGGTCATTTTCAACGCCCAACTGCTCGGAAAGCAGGCGGGCGGCGGCGATATACTGCTCTGCCGCCGGGAGATTTACCCGGAGCGCCGGCTCATCCGACGACCCTGTCGGTGCTTTCAGGCTTACGGACACATCGACCTTTGCACGGGTTATCGCCGCTTTTATCTGTGATTTCAGTCTTTCCTCCGCGGCACGGTATCTCTGCGGTATTCTGACCGAGCAGTCAAGAAACCGTGAGTTCACGCTTCTTATCTCCGCGGTTACGGTATATTCCGGAAAATCGAGTGACGCCCTGCCGAACGCCGTCATACTCTTTATCATAGCTTTTCCTCCGTATGCGGGACGGTCGCCCCTGCGCCCTCTGCGGCGTGGTCGCCGTCTTCTGAGCCGGACGCGGACGTGCTCTTTGTCGGCTCACGCCTCTTGCGCCGACTTCCGAGGCTCTTTATCTCCGCCATAAAGGAGTCGATGTCCCGGAACTCGCGATAGACGGAGGCAAAGCGTATGTAGGAAACTATGTCTATTTCCCGAAGCTTCGTCAGCACCATCTCGCCGATGTCCTTTGAGGTTATCTCCGAGACTATCGAGTTCTGAAGCTCGGTCTCTATCTCGGTGGCGATCTCCTCGGCGTTCACCGGTCGCTTCTGGCACGCGCGCCCTATACCGAGGATAAGCTTGTGCTTATCGAAGAACTCGCGCGAGCCGTTCCGCTTTATGACGGAGATAGGCACTGTGTCTATGACCTCATAGGTGGTAAATCTCTTGTTGCATTTCGGGCACTCGCGCCGGCGCTTTATACTCCCGCCGTCCTGTACCGGGCGGGAATCAAGCACGCGCGAATCGGGAAATCCGCATGCGGGACACTTCATCTGTTTTATCCTTTCGGCGGGGAGACCCCGCGGCTCATCTCCGGTGACCGGATGAGAGTCTATGCGTTGCAATCGCATATTTTCACGCATACATTATAGCATAAGAAAAAGAAAAAGTAAAGAGCCGGGGAAAATTTTTCCCCGGCAGGTATGTCTGTCAGTTTTCTTCGCCGTCCGTGTCCGTTTCCCCGTTATTTTCTCCGTTCGCGCTCTCCCCTGCGGGGGCTGTCCGGCGACAGGCGAAGCGGCGGGAGGCGCGCTCGCCGAGACGGTCAAGGGCGGGCACTTTTATTTTCGAGACGTACGGAAAAAGCATCGGATAAAGGACGCAGGCAAAGAGCATCATCAGAAAGTAGGTTACCGCGCGGCTCACGTAGTAATCCCGGGTCAGCGCCTCAAGCGGATACGGCATAAGAAGCTTTATGAGAATTACGATAGAAAGTCCGGCGACGGTCTTTATAATCTGCACGTACCACCTACCCCGTGTATCAAAACGAAGGTATTTTTCGTCGACGATATAGGCTATCGGAAGGACGGGCACACAGCCGAGGAGAGTGGCGGAATTTTTCATTGCGGCGCCGAGATTATACTCGTCAACCCCCTCTCTGTCAAGGACAAAAAACACATAGACGAAGAGCGCCGCGCAGAGGGTCAGCGCCGCGGCGATGATATACGGCATGGCAGAGCGGTAACGCGCATCGTCCCGGAATGTGCCCCTGAGGAGAAATACGAGCGACCAGCCGCAGACAAATGCGACGCCGACGTCAAGCGGCGTATGCACGCCGAGGTACATGCGGGAAAACGGTATAAGGATTGTCAGGGCTATCAGAAGCCCGCGAACGCGCCTGTTTCTTGCCGTTACTGCAAGGGAGCCGAAGAGCCCCACGGCATTCTGCGTATGTCCCGACGGAAAAGAATACCCCTCTGCCCCCGGGACTGCGGAGGCAACCGGGTGAAGCGACGGGTCTGCTACCCACGGACGCGGTATTCTGAAAAATATTTTCATGAACTGATTCAGAACGACGCCGAACAGCCCGGTGACAAGGACGTAATATCCCGTCCTCTTATTCCCGCACCAGAGAATTATCATGGCGACGACAAAAAAGGCTATCTCGCCGCCGGCGTATGTAAGGGCGGAAAAGAGCCATGTCAGGGGCGGAATCCGTATTTCCTCAAGAAAATGCAGGAAAGGCATAGTTTTTTCCCTTCGTTTTTAAGAATGAGGGCTGTCCGCAGCACGTGTGGCGTGGACAGCCCTGTATGCGATTATCAGCCTACTATATTCTTTACAGCGGCGATAATGCTCTCGTCCTTTGCATTTGCAAAGAAGAACTCCTTAAAGTTTCTTCCGGCGAGGGCGCCCTTTACAAGCTCCGGGTCAAGCTCCGGGAGGATGTCGACAAGCGATCTGTGCGTGACCTTCTTCACCTCGTCGAGAATCTTCTTGTTTCTCTGCTCGGGCACCGCGCGCTCACGCGGGTAGCCGAGACCCCACTCGGACACAAAGAGCTTCTCAAAGACATAGGAGAGGTTGAGCTCACAGCCCCAGCCCCAGCCTTTCGCAAACGGGAGGGCTATCGCATTTCCATTATTGACCTGGGTGAACTGATATGCGTCTGTCGGGTCAACGACATGACCGCAGAGTACGCCGGGGAACGCATTGCAGGCGAGCATTGCGCCCTCTCCGGTCCCGCAGCCGGTGATGACAAAATCTGCCGCTCCGGAGTTCAGAAGAACGGCGGCAAGTATACCTATCTGCACATAAGTGAGCTGCTCCTTATCATCGGCGGAATACATTCCGTAGTTGAACACCTCATGTCCGAGGGGCTCTGCCACCGAGCGGAGGGTCTGCTCTATCAGGGCGTTCTTCGCCGCCTGACTGTTTTCGTTGATAAGTGCTATTTTCATTATTTTTCTCCTTTTTTGATTATCCGGTTACGGGGTCAGCCTGTTCGGTCCGCGGAAGAGGAACTCCGCCTCCTTTATGGAAAGACCGAGGAAGAGCATGGTCAGACGGTCTATACCGAGACCGAAGCCGCCGTGCGGCGGGATACCGTAGCGGAAGAACTGAAGATAAAACTCGACATCCTGTCCGAGCCCCTTCTCGTCCGCCTGCTTTTTGAGTATCTCGTATCTGTGCTCACGCTGTGCGCCGGTGGTTATCTCGACGCCGCGCCATATAAGGTCGTAGCCCTGCGGCACGCCGTTCTCATCGCGCATGTGATAGAACGCGCGCTCCTTTGCGTCGTAGTCGGTGATAAAGAGAAACTCGTGACCGTACTTTTCGGCGCAGAGCTGCTTTGTCATTCTTTCTGCCTCTGTCGTAAGGTCTCCGTGCAGCTCGTCCGGAACCTTGTAGCCGTATCTCTCCTCAAGCTCACGGTAGACATCCGCGAGCTTCATTCTCGGGAACGGGAGGGTCGGAACAACTACGGGTATACCGAAGAGGCGCTCTATATCCTCGCCGTGCTTCTCCTTTACCTTTTCAAGGGCGTATGCGAGGAGCTCCTCCTCCATTTTCATAACGTCCTCTACTCCGTCAATATAGGAGAACTCAAGGTCGAAGCCGGAGAACTCTGTCGCGTGCTTATTCGTAAAGGACTTCTCCGCACGGAACACGGGGCCCGTCTCGAATATACGCTCAAGCCCCGCAGCCATAGCCATCTGCTTATAGAATTGCGGGGACTGTGCAAGATATGCCTTCGTATCGAAATATTTTACCTCGAAAACGTCGGAGCCCGACTCGCTCGCCGCGCCGATAAGCTTCGGGGTATGTATTTCCACAAATCCGCGCTCAAGAAGGAAGTCACGCATTGCGGCGGTGAGGGTCGTCTGCATCTGCATCATGACCTTATTCTGTTCACGGCGCAGGTCTATCCAACGGTAGTCCATGCGGCAGTCTATATCCGAGTCGTCCTTTATCGGCATTGCCTCGGCTATCGACTCTATGCGCATCGTATCGGGGAGCATCTCCATTCCGCCGAGCTTCACATAGTCGTTCTTCACTACCTCGCCCTCAAATGTAACGACCGACTCGACGGTCAGGGCGTCAAGCATATCTGAGAGCTCGGGGTGCTTTTCCTTTTCTATCGTCACCTGCAGCTTACCGCTTACGTCGCGCACGACGATGAACGCCATTGTGCGCTTGTTACGGAAGTTCTCGACGAAGCCGGCAATGCGGTACCGCCCCTCCGTTACGTTCTTTATGAGTGTTCTTTCCATATATCTGCCTTTCTCCGCCGGGGCGGATTCAAATGTAATCGTTTTCGTGACGCTGTGCGGCTTCCCGCGGTCTACTGCGCCCTTACGCAGTATCAGAGACTGCGCAGAAACTCCTCCGCGCGATCGACCCACGACGTGACGTGGGGAATCATCCACCTCTTATCCCCGAGGGAGGTGCGGCTGTCCGCAAGGGCTATTCCGTGGGCACCGTGGGGATATATGTTTGTCTCGCAGGTTATACCCGCATGACGGCAGGCAAGGCACAGACGGAGCGTCCCGTCCGGGGGGACAGCCGCGTCCTCTGCCGTATGCCAGAGGAACATCGACGGCGTGTCGCCGTCCACATGAAGCTCAAGCGACCACTTCTCTTTCTCCTCCTCGGTTATATCCGAAAAGTGCTTACCGAGCAGGCACTCAAACGAGAGCTCATGCGTCGGGCACATTGCCGAGACGACGGGATAGGAGAGTATAACTCCGTCCGGGCGGTTCTCGCCTTTTCTTATTCCGAGCTCCGAAAGGAGCGCGGGGTCGTTATGCATTGTCGCGAGCGAGCCCGCGAGGTGACCGCCGGCGGAAAATCCGGCAAGGTAAATTTTATGCGGGTCAACGCCGTACTTCTTCGCGTTCCGCCGCACATGGACGACGGCGCGGGAAAGGTCAAGCAGCGGCGCCGACGCGGGCTCATTCTCACGGTTACCCGTATGATAATACAAAACAAACGCGCACATTCCGCGCCCGAGGAATTCAAGAGCCACCGGCTCCCCCTCCCTGTCTGCGCAGACCTCGGCATAGCTGCCTCCCGGGACGGCTATCAGCGCGGGGCGCATATCACCACCACAGTCCGGAATATAGGTATCAAGGCAGGCTGTTTTATCCCAGTCGTCAAAATAAATTCTCTCGCTTGTCATATGTTCCTCCAATAACGGCACCGCCGTGCGTCGACGAGAAGTATAGTACAATTATATACCCTGCGCGCGCGGATTTCAAGAGGAATAGGAAAAATCTGTTGCATTTTTTGGCGCACTATGCTAAAATATTCCTGTAAGAACAAAAGACGGGAAAAAGGAGGGCGGAAATGAGCAAAAAACTCTCAAAAGCACGCCGCGCGGGGCGGGTATGCCCGGCGGTGCTGCTCTTTATATCCATAGCCCTCGCCGCAGGGTTTCTCCTCGAGGCGGCACTCCCTGGCGATGTGACCGGGGGACAGACGGTTGTCGCGGGGCGGCTCTTCACCCTCCTCTTCCCTATCAGGGACAACACGGTAATACGCGCGGACGGGGGGCGTGAGCTCGCAGACCTCGCCCCGGTATATAACGGAGCCGCCGGGTACGGCAGCGTCATGGAGGTGTACCCCGACGGAGGGACGGCGGAGGTCACGATAGAGAGCCTCGACCCCGACGTTGCGAGAATAGACAGCTACACATACGGGGACAGGACATTTCATCTGCTCATTGCGGCAGGGGTCGGCACGGCGGAGTTTCGGATTATTACGAACGACCGCGGCGTCCGCACGCAGAAGGTGCAAAAGGTCGCGGTTTCTCCGGATAATTCATACACGCCCCAGGGTGTTTATTCAATTCACCTCTCTGACAGCGCGCCGCTCGCCGGCGAGATGGCAACCGTCAGTATAGACGCGCCGGGGGTCGGCGATAATATGCCGTCCCTTATTTTTGAGAGCTCCGACAGCTCTGTCATCCGGGTTGAAGAATGGGATTTCCGCGCCGGGTGTGCAACCGTGCGCGGGGTACATCCGGGAAGTGCGAAAATATACGCAAAACGTCTATGCGACGGGGAGACGGTCGCCGTGTCGGAGATTACGGTCCGCGACGACGGGAAGCCTCCGCTCCTCCTCTCGGGTGACGGAGGAGACCCCGCAAGCCTCACGTTTTCCTACTCTCCCGCATGCAGCGAGGGGGATGTACACACGGTATATACCTCTGGAGCCGACGAGTGGGATATAGTCTCGCTCACCCCCGGGACGCTCGCCGTAATCGAGAGCGGAAAGAGCGGGACATATTATTTTGCGGCGCGGGGCGAGGGAGAGGCAAAAATCCGTTGCCGGCTGCGGCGCGGGGACATCTCGGTCGATAACACGTACACCTACACGGTAGTTCGCTCGGAGATAAGCGAGCGGACGTCGCCGAATGTCACCTCCGACTCCTATTCCCCGCGCGCGGGTGATTCTTTTACCTTTAACGTTTACTTTCCGGACGGAACGCCGGAGGAGCGGCGCGGAGTATCATACAGCTGTGACGGGGCGATAAGCACGGCGTCGGTAAATCCGATCACCGGGGTTGCGACATTCACGGCGCAATCGGCGGGAGACGGGCGGATAAGCATCCGCTCTGCGTCGAGCGGGCGGCTCCTCTATGAGCGGGTATACGGCATTATGGAGCGGGAGCCGGTCGAGACACTGCCGGTCTATATGATAGCGAGAAAGACGATAGGTCACGCCGGATGGTGTGCGGCTGTTGCGTTTTCCGCCGTGCTCTCTCTGCTCCTTTTCGGTGTAAGGTCGGAAATTCTCACCTCTTCGCTCACTCTTTACGGCATCGGATTAGCCACGGTATCCGAGAGCATTCAGGCATTTATTGCAAGCCGGACCTGTACATCCTCAGACATCGGAATAGACCTTATCGGTTTTTCCATCGGGCTGACACTCGGATATCTTATTTTCACAATAACACGCAGGAGAAAGAAAAAATCGACATAGAGACGTGAAAAAACAGACTGCCCACGGGATTACCGCCGGACAGTCTGTTTTTTGTTTTGCCGAAAGCGCGGCTACATGCCGAAAACGCTGTGCGCTATGAAGAAATACAGAAGAAGCGCGACTGCATCGACAATAGTCGTTAAGAACGGGGACGCCATGACCGCGGGGTCAAAGCCGAGCCGCTTTGCAAGTATCGGGAGCGTACAGCCTATGAGCTTTGCAACTATTATACAGAAGCTCATGGAAAGCGAGACAGCGAGGGCAATGTACCATGTAACGCTCGTGTTTCCGAGTATCAGTCGGTCGACAAGCATTATCTTACCGAACGCGACGACGCCGAGGGTAATGCCGCAGAGAATACCGACGCGGACCTCCTTCCACACGACGCGCAGGGTGTCCCGGAAGGATATTTCGCCGAGGGAGAGACCGCGTATTACGGTTACGGAGGACTGACTTCCCGAGTTTCCGCCCGTGTCCATAAGCATGGGAACAAACAGGACGAGTACCGCGGGGAGCACCGCCTCAAAATGCGAGAGTATGGCACTTGAGAATGTGGCGGATATCATAAGAAGGAGGAGCCACGGTATGCGCGCCTTCCATATATCGAGAGCCGAGGTTTTCATATACGGCGTCTCGCTCGGGGTGATTGCCGCCATTTTTGCGAAGTCCTCTTCGGTCTCCGCGTGTATTACGTCAATCGCGTCGTCGACGGTTACTATACCGACGAGGCGGGTTTCGTTATCGACGACCGGCAGTGATATAAAGCCGTATCTGTCGAACTTCTGCGCGACCTCCTCACGGTCATCTGTGGTACGGACGAATATGACGCTGTCCTCCATTATATCGCACAACCTGGTAGCAAGAGGAGAGGTCAGAAGCTTTTTCGCCGTTACAAGACCGATAAGCTTCCTGTCCGGGTCGGTGACATAACAGGTATATATCGTTTCCTTATCTATTGCGACGCGGCGGATATGCTCGAGCGCCGCCTCAACCGTCATGTCCTTTGTAAACCGGACATACTCGGTAGTCATTATAGTACCGGCAGAGTCCTTCGGATAATTCAAGAGGCGGTTTATCGCGCTCCTGTCCTCGGGGGTGGAGTTACGGAGTATACGCTTCACAACTCCCGCCGGCATCTCCTCTACGATATCGACGGTATCGTCTATATACATTTCGGAGAGAATTTCGGAGAGCTCACGGTCGGAGAACGCATTTATCAGGTTCTCCTGCAGCTCACTGCTCATCTCGACGAAAACAGCCGCCGCGGTCTCCTTTGTAAGAAGGCGGAAGAACAGCGCGTGATATTCCTCCGGCACCTCCTCAAAGAGCTCTGCAATATCGGGCGCCGTCATATTCTCAACGGCGGCGCGCAGGTCTGCGTACTTTTTTTCCTTGATATAGTCGGTGATTATCTCCGCCTCCGGGATATTCTCCTCCGGGGAGACGGGTCCCTCGCCGTCGTCCTCTTCCTCCGGGGCACTCTCCGGCATGGGGACAGCGCCGCCCTCTGCGACTATATCCGATGCCCCGCTGTCGGGCGCTTGGGTATCATTTATTACCGGGGTCTCTTTCCCGGTGTCGTGGGCAACAGTTTCAGCGGCGGTGTCCGCAGCCGTTTTCTTTTCAATCTCTTCCATAGGGCGTCCTTTCTTTCCGCCGGACGAAAAAAAGCGCCCGGCAAGGGCGCACATGGCTACAGCCGCGGTGAGACAGTCCTCCCCCGGCTATCGCGGTATGTGCGCATGATTATGTTTTTCCTGCAATGCGACTGTCTACTTCGGCTTACATCGTCCATTACCGCGTCTCACCATCCTGTCTTACGGTTACCCGTTTATTTTGCCCTATCATTTTACTCTTAAATACCCGGTTTGTCAACCCGGAAAGAAAAATAAAATCCCCGGCGGGCACAAAAAAAACATTGCACAAGTCCGCACTTATGGGACTTGTGCAATATCAGGCGCCGATGCGGCGCTGTTCATTCCGGAAAATCAGAGAGCTGTCTCGTCCTTTTTAACGGGGAGAGCAGTGAAGTAATCCGGCGGGGTCTCTGTCCTGCTCTTGCCGCAGACGGTACACCTTCCGTCGTCGCCGAAGTTATGTGCCTCATGCGTTGTTTCGCCGCCGCAGGATGTGCAGACCTTCCAGTGATTTTCCATATCAAATCTGTAGGTCTGAGAATAGGTATGGTCGGTCGTGGGGATTGTGCCCTCAAAGGTCTTATGGCACACCTTGCAGACACCGGTCTTTGTTCCGGCGACTGTGCAGGTCGCAGGAGTGACCGTCGTCCACTCTATATCGTGCGCGCCGAAGTCCTTCTTCTCGTTTTTATGCTCGCAGGTTGCGGCATGCCAGTGATTCGTATCATCGGTCGACCACACGTCGGAATATGTATGCTCATGCGCGGGGGGAACATAGTTCGGATCCGGCTCTCCGCACACGGTGCAGGCACCGTCCACAAACGTATGAGCCGCCTCATCCTTTTTCTGATCGGCATGCTCGCAGGTTGCGGCATGCCAGTGTGTATTCGCGTCATGGCTCCACTTATCGCTGAATGTATGCTGATGAGGCGCGGGATTGGTCTTTCCGCAGACGGTGCACACACCGTTCACGAAATTATGCTCGCCGTAGTCCTTCTTCTGGTCTATGTGACCGCAGGTTGCGGCATGCCAGTGGTGCGTATCGTCGGCAGACCATGCATCGGAATACGTGTGCTCATGGGGAGCTGGCGGGTTGTCTTTTCTCTCATACCCGCAGACGGTGCACTTCCCGTCGTCGCCGAAGGTGTGATCAGCCTTATCCGCCGTCAGCGTGGTGTGTGCGCAGGTCGCGGCATGCCAATGCGAGGTCTCGTCATACGACCAATCGGAAGAATAGGTATGCTTATGCACCTCTCCGCAGGAGACGAGCGAAACGGCAACCACCGATATAATCATGCACAGCAAGAGAATAAACGCGGTAATTCTTGTCTTTCTCATGTCAAAAATCCTTTCCGGCGGGCTGTCCGCCCGCTTCTATACAGCACAATTATACCACACACACGGGCGCAGTGTCAATGTGCACTATAACGAATTTGGGAGCGAAATATCGTGCAGATTGAACAAAACTTACTTACGGACATGTAAAAATGGAACAGGAGGTTGTAATGAAATGCACATCAAAGCGAGTATTTCCCATAATTTCCCACGAGCCTGCGGTGCTTCAATCTCCGCCGAGGAGCTCCTGAATATCGCTCTCGCCGAAGAGGGAGAGCCCTGCGCGGCGAAGGAGTGCCGCCGCGACGCCGTCGCCGGGGCGGAGAGCTCCCGTGAAGGTCCCGTCGTAAACCGAGCCTGTCCCGCAGGAGGGGCTCCGCTCCTTGAGGAGTGCTTTTTTCGCACCGGTTATCTCCGCTATTTTAAGAGTTGCCGCGGCGCCGCGCTCATACTCTGCCGTCACGTCCCGCCCGTCCCTTGTGAGAACGCGCGCACCGACAATTTCAGCCGGGGTGCGCGGCGTCGGGAGTCCTCCGTATATCTCCGGGCAGACCGGGATAAGCGTGTATTTTTCCGCAAGACGTGAGAGCCCCTCTCTCCCGCGGCTCTCCCCGTCGTATCTGCAGCCGACGCCCATAAGACAGGCACTGACAATAAGCGGTTCTTTTTCCTTTATCTTTGTTTCCTTATTTCCGATACTCATGTATTCTTAATTTCCTTTGCGTTTCAGATTTCAGCTGTCGTAATATTCTGTACCAACCCTCTTGCAGTTTTGCCGCTTTAATTCTCCGACGGCGGGGTATACCGGGAGCGGGCGAGCAGGAGCGAGCGTATGCCGTCGAGGTCTCCCGCGCCCATAAGCACTATCGTGCCGGAGGTTTCGCCCAGTATATAATCCACGGCGCGATATGGGTCATTTTCATACACGCCATGGCACTTATCGGCGAGAACGCGCCCGCTCACCCCCTCTATCGGTTTTTCGCGCGCCGGGTATATCGGCGTTATGAGTGTGGGGACGGTTGAGAGGACGGCGGCAAAGTCCTCCATGAGCGCGGCAGTGCGGCTGTATGTATGGGGAGCAAATACCGCGACCGGTGGTGTGCCGTACATTTTACGAAGGGTCTCAAGGGTGCATTTCATCTCCTCCGGGTGATGAGCATAATCGTAATAGACATCGCGCTCCCCTACCCTGCATATACGGGAGAGGCGGCGCGGCAGGGCGCGGAAAGAGGAGAGGGCGGCGCACATCCCCTCCGTCGGCTCACAAATCGCGCAGGCGGTCGAAAGCGCGGCGGCGGCATCACGCATATTGTGCTCTCCGGGCACTGAAAGTGATACACGCCCCACCCTGTTCGCCATATATGACAGTGTAAAGGAATAGTACCCTCCGCACTCCTGCACGTCAGTTATCCGGCAGTCGCACCTGACGCCGTAGCCGTAGGTTATGCGCCGTGTGCCGGGCTTTATAAAATCCGCGAGCCATCCGTCCCACTCCGGAATTACGGCGGCACCGGGGGCGGCGGCGACGTACTCGGAAAACGAGCGGCGCACGGCGGATATATCGGCAAACCAATCCGGGTGATCGTACGAGACATTAGTAACCGTCGCGACGGTCGGGGACATGCGGAGAAAGGAGTCGAGATACTCGCAAGCCTCAAAAATAAGCGTATCGGAGCCCCCGGGAGTATAGCCGAGCCCGCCCTGGAGCTCTGCCCCGCAGAGAACGGTAGGCTGCTCTCCCGCGGCGGCAAGAGCGGCGGCGGTCATTGCGGTAACGGTACTCTTCCCGTGTGTCCCGGAAATGCCGACGGAGCGTCGGTAGCGCGGGGAAAGGAGCCCTATAAGCTGTGCCCTCGATATCGTCGGTATGCCTGCGGTGCGCGCGGCTACGACCTCGGGATCGTCCGGCGTCACAGCCGACGTATAGACGAGGAGATCGGATGCCATGGCGGAGCGCGGAAAATGACCCGCGCGGGCGTCTATACCGCGCAGGCGCAGGGCGGAAAGGCGCGCCCCCTCCTCTCTGTCCGAGCCCGCGACGCGGTAGCCGAGCTCCCGGCAGAGGCAGGCGAGAGATGAGACTGAGACTCCGCCTATCCCGGTGAACCATATAAAAGCGCACGGCGAGCGGAGCGCGCGCTCTGCCTCCGGGGTTGCCTTATCGTTATGTAAAATCGGCATAATGTGCTATAATTCCTTGTATATTATACATTTTTTGCGTGTTTGTTTTCAAAAAAGAAACAATTATTTCAAATATTTTCTTTTTATCTCATGAATATTTTTCACAAACACCCTGTATAATATATTCACCTCACGGAAAAACATTACAGCAGGAGAACACATTATGAAAATTACGGACATCAAAATCAGAAAGTTCTTTGACGAGGGTCCCATGAAAGCCATCGTTTCGGTCACGTTTGACGACTGTCTCGCTGTCCATGACATAAAGGTCATATATGCAAGAGACAGATTTTTCATCGTCATGCCCTCGAGAAAAAATCCCGACGGATCCTACAGGGACATTGTTCATCCCATAAATTCCGGATTCCGCACCGAGCTTGAGAATGCGGTCATCGACGCCTACAACGTACAGCTCGTCGCCGCGCAGCATGACGCCGCAGATGAAGCCGCCACAGATGACGGAGTCACCGCTATTGTCTGACACTCTTTTCTTGTGTTAATACACGAACCGGGTCACACGCATATCGCGTGACCCGGTTCTTTTTATGCTTTTTACGCAGTCATACGGAGGGGGGGCACCGCTCACTGAGCGGCTCCCTCTGCAGAGGTCTCCTCCGCAGGAGTCTCTTCCTTTGCCGCGGCGACGGCCTTGGCCGTTCCCTGCTTCTTCGCCGCCTGCTTTTCAGCCATTGCGCGGCTCTCGCGAAGAACCTGCTTATTCGCCGATGCGACCTCACGCTGAATAGCGTTTACCTCCGACTGCATACCCGCAAGCTCTCTCTGCGCCGCCGCAGTCTTCGTGCTGTTCTGTATAATGGTCTGCTGTGAGTTTATCAGCTCCTTCTGAGTCTGTATTACCGACTTCATTGCGTCGCCGAGCGCGCGCTGTGTATCTATTACGGCATTCTGCTGTTCGGTCATCGCGCTCTGCGCCTCTGCGGTCTGCTTCTGCTTTTCGACGACAGCCTTTTGCGTCTCGGTTGCGACGGTCTGTGCCTCGGCTACCTTGCCCTGCTCGTCTGCGACCATTCTCTGCTGTACCTGTATACCCTGCTGTTCTCTTGCGGTAAGACGCTGAAGGTCGTTTGTGGTCTTCTGGGCGTCGTTTATCTCCTTCTGTCTCGCGCTTATCTCTGCGAGGGCGGCGGAGGTCTCCTGTATGCTCTTTGTCAGCTCGGTCAGCGTGCGGACAAGTCCGGCAAGCTTATCGGCTACGTACTTCTCGTCCTCGGTGACCTTATCGCGAAGCCTTGCCACTCCGTCAGACTCGGTATACGCGGGCTGTGCCGCGGGAGCAACCGGGGCCGCGGGCATGCGGTACTCGTTTATAAATGCGGTGAATTTTTTCTCAAAAGCCGCGCCGACCTTTACTATTGCCTCGTCAACCGCGCGCTGTACGCTGTCGGTCACATCTATTGCCGAGACGCGGACATCCGGCTGCATCTGGCGGCAGACCTGCTGATTCTGCACCGGCTGTGCCGGGACGTACATTACCTGCGGCGCCTGCGGTATGTACTGTGCGCCGGGGTACATCTGCGGCTGTGCGGCGTAATAATCCGGTCTCGCGGGCTCCTGTTGTCCCGGATTTTCCGCGGGCTTCACGGGCTCTGCCGGCGTATCCTCTGCCGCGGGGGTCTCCTCGGTTGCCTCCGCCGTTGCGGGCTCTTCAGGCACTTCCGGCTCTTCCTGCCCGGCAGCGCGGGTATCGGGCTCAGGCAGACCGCCGGATAATTTCTGCTCTATACCATATACCTCGGCAGACGCAGAGCGAATGGCTCCGCTCTTCTCGCTCTCCGCCTTTGCCGCTTTTTTCGGCGATGATGAGCCCTCGCACTCCACGAGTGCGGAATAGGCGTCATCGAGGGCGGCGATGGCGTTGCACACAGCCTCGCGGGCAGAGAGAAGCTTTATCCTGTTATCGGCGAGCTCCTGCATTACCTCCGTAAGTCTTGCCTCGGTTTTAGCATTATTCTTCTTAGCGAACGCCCGGTCTGCAGCGTCGGACTTTTCCTTTGCCTCGTTATATGGCTTTACACACGCGCGATAAGCGTTCAGCGCGAGCTTTAGCTGCTGTCCCGCGCGGGCCATTGCGGCGCGGCACTCTTTCGTATTCATAGGCTTCTTCGTAGCCACATCTTCGTAAACACGGGTTGCATCCATGGAAAACCAGCTTTCTCCGCGCGGGCGCGGCAGTATTTTGGTATTATCGTAACACTGTAAGTATTATATCAAAAAGCCACCGTCGGCGTCAAGGGGTTTCGGAAAAAATGCAACTGCGGCGGGATTTTCCCCGATTTTGCGGCGCGGGCAATGCTTTGACGATACCTTACCGTTTTGCCCGTCAGGCGAAACGGCAGTTTTTCCGGATAGTGAAATAATGGTGTTTATCAAAGAAAAAGCTCGCATAAAGTGCGGTTTTTCGGAATTTTTGCGCGAAAAATATTTGAGTATGGTATTTTGCGGAGAGAAAGCGCGGAAAAAGGACGTCCGGTAAATGCCGGGCAAAAAAGGGTGAGAAGTCATAAAAAAGCGGTTGCCGGAGCCCGCTGTGGGGCAAAAGCAACCGCTTTTCTTTCAAAAAATAGTGTCTACGGCATCGGCAGGCAGTTACGATCCTGTCAGCCTGTGACGCTCATATCATACTTTGACCATGTCCGTATGTTCTGCGCAGTATATGTCGTATCCTTAAGGAACGCAAGGAGCGTCGTGCCGTTGCCCTTCGTTTTTGTAAGGGCGGTGCTGCCAATCGGCGCGGCAGACCAGACGGCAACGTAACCGTCCGGAAGAATGACGCTCTCTATCGCGCTGTTCTCTATCGCCGAGGATGAAAGAGTGAGCATCTGAATATTCTCGCCGAAGTCAACGGTGCGGAGCGATGTGCAGCCGTAGAAGGTACCGGCGCTCAGGTCAAGGGTCATGGAGGAGAAGGTCACCTTTGTAAGCGCGTCACAGCCGCGGAAGGCACCTACGCCGCCGCCATTTCCTGCGGCACCGATATAGGTTACGCTCTTTTCATCGACCGTCGCGGGAACGGTTATCTCCGTCGCCGTGCCTATATAGCGGATAAGCGAGATGTTATAGGGTCCGCCGCTCAGACTGTCCTGGCGGAATATCAGCCCGTCATCGGTGATTGTCACGTTCGTGTAATAGTAGGCGTTTCCGGTATTCGCAGGAGCCTTTTCCGGCTGTCCCTCAATGTAGATTTCCATTGAGTCTGTATAGTCATTAAAGCTGTTCTTGCCGAAGTCGGTAACGCTCGCGGGAATTATGAGTATTCTTGCGTTGCCTGTTTTGGCGAGCGCGGAATCCGCAATTCTCGTTGTACCCTCGCGCATACGGGCTACTCTTCCGGCGTCAGGCGCGAAGCCGGTCACCGTCGTGCCGATGTACATATACGCGCCGTCTGCGGTGCCGCGGTAGAGAGTATTTGCGAACATCTCATACGTAAGAGGCGCGGTACCTTCATAATTGAAGCTCTCAAGGGACGTGCAGTTTTTGAAGAGGTCACCGTCAAAGCCCGTGACCGTCGCGGGCACGGTAATTCCGGTCACGTTGCGGAGATTATCGAGGGCGCCGGAACGGATCCCGGTAACCGGCTTTCCGTCGCAGGTATCGGGGATCACAAGCACGGTATCGGAGCCGTTATATTTTATGAATTCCGCGGTTGTCTTGCCTACGACGAACTCATAATCGCCGACTGCGCCGGGCTTTCCGCCGTAGGAGAAGTTATCTGCTATCCGTGTGGCAAAGCCCTTGGGTTTATTTTCAACATAGGTATACACAAGACGGTTTCTCGCCGCCTCCGGCATATTGCCGTCACAGCCGAACGCCCACGAGCCGACGGTCACAAGGCTCTCCGGCAGGAGAATCTCGGAGGTCGCCGGGATATTGTGGAATGCATCGGCTCCTATTGTCTCGAGCCCATCCGGGAGGGTCAGGGCTGTAAGGGACGTCTCCGCAAAAGCACTGTCGCCGATTGTACGGAGGGTCGAGGGGAGCGTTATCCCGGTTATTCCGAGCCCGCAGAACGCATGGTCGCCTATCGTCGAGAGCCCCTCGTGCAGGGTTATAGCGGTTATCTTTGTATTAAAGAAGGCGTATGCTCCTATCGTACGAAGAGACGTGGAGAGGGTGATCGACGCGAGGTCGGAATACTTGAATGCTCCCTCTCCTATGCTTTCAACACCGTCCGGGAGTGTAAGTGTTGTTATCTTTGAGCTCAGGAACGCATAATCGCCTATCTCACGGAGCGAGGACGGGAGAGTCAGCGTTTTGAAGTCGGTTTCATAGAACGCATAAGCGCCTATCACCTCGACGCTGTCGGGGATTACAAAGTTTTTAAGGTTTGTGCACCCCTCAAATGAGTGCTCGCCTATCTCGCGAAGGTCTGAGGGGAGGGTTATCGAGACGCCGCTAAGCTTTGAGAAATTATGTTTTCCGAGGGTGGACCCCTCGCCGATCGTGATAGTCTTTACTCTGCTTATATCGCCGAGAGAGTGCTCACCGAGTTTTACATTTTTACCTATTGTGAGCGTCCCGCTCAGAACAAGCTTATCCGTACTGTACCCGTCGCCGAGTGCCCTGTCGGAAAGCTCTGCGCCGTCGGGAATAACGAGGTTCTTTACAACTATTCCATTATCCTCATAAGTGCGACTGTCAAAAGCACCCCTGCCTATCTTTATATCGGTTCCGAGGAAGACTATAGATTTCAAGCACCTGAAATCAAGGGGTGAGTAGTATGGCTCGCATGCGTAATCGCGCAGCTCGCTCACCGCCGCAGGGAACACGAACTCGGCTACCTTAGCTTCGGTAAGAGCTCTCTGTCCTATGGCATATCTTCCGCCGCGGAAGCTCTCCGGCAGGAGGTAGGTAACCGATTTCAATAATCCGTCGTCCCCATACAATTTCTGATACGGAGCCGAGTAAAGGACGGGAGTGCCGTTTTTCTCAACATAGAAGAGGCAATCGCCCTCGTTTACCCACTCGCCGACATCGGCAATCGAGGTGAACTTATATATGTAGCTGAAATCTGTGAGGTCAACCGACGGCGACAGGCAGATTATCTCCTTTGCCGAGCCGCCGCTGTAATCGTCAAACGCATACTTTTCAAGGGATTTTACACCGGCGGGTATCAGGAGGCGGCGCAGCTCCCCACACCATTCAAACGCGAAGTTTGCAACCGTGTAGGACTGTTTTCCGCCCTCTGCCGGGTAGCCGTCCGGAAGAATGAGCTCTTTCATATCGTTCTTTACCCCGGCGTAGCCTATAAGATAACGGGTATACGAGCCCGCGGGGGTCAGAAATACGAAGTCGCGCTCATCGGTCACTACCGTCGGCGCCTTATCCGGGGTTTCCGGGAGCTCGGTCCTTACGGGCACATATATGCTCGTTCCGTTCAGGGGTACCGAATTTCCTATATCTACTGAGGAAAGATTATAAATCACCTGAAGCGAGATACAGTTTTTGAAGAGATACTCGCCGTTATCAATCGATTTTACCGAGGCGGGGATCGTCACGGTACGGAAATTTGCGCAATGATAGAACGCATCGTAGCCTATGGTCTCGAGAGTGTCCGGGAGCGTAATCCCGAGGAGCATGTAATTGTTGCAGAATGTATTGCTCGGGAGCTCACGCAGAGCGGAGGGTAGGTGTACCTCCATAAGCGAGTAGCAATTTGAGAACACACCTGTGCCGAGGGTAACATTCTCGCCGAGGAAGGTCACCTTATTCAGCGCGGTACAGTCGGCAAACGCGCTGTCCCCGACTCTCGTAACAGACGCGCCTATCGTAATCTCACGGAGCGAATAGCAGTAATCAAAGGCATAATTCGGTATCTCGGTAACTCCCGCGGGGATATTTATTGTGCGCAGGCTCTTGCTGTTCTGAAATACGCCGCCGCTAAAGGAAGTAAGACTATTCGGAAGTTCTATCTCCGTCATGTTTTCAAGACCGGCATTATAGGAACGACCGCCGAGCGATTCGATTCTCTTTACGCCCTCGCCTATCACGACCTTTTCAACCGAGGAGTTAGCGGTTATCGACACCTCCTCGACGCCGGAGACGGTTATCTTTTTAAGTCCCGCAATCTTCCATGCGTAGATACTTATCTGCGTCGCGCCGGCATTTACCCACGTTTCGTCGGCGGTGAGCTCTGTCAGCGGCTCTCCCCCAACCTTTACATTGACATAATCAGCCGCGAATACATCAAGGAGCCGGTTATTAAGTACCGTCGAGAGGGTGCCGTCCTTGATATTCGCCGTCCCGGCGGTGAATTTATCATCCGGCGTGCTGTCATAGTTCCAGCTGTCCTTTGCCTCGTTATTATAGCAGGAGGCGTTGTTCTTGCCGAAGGATATTTCCTTTACGCCCGCCGCATTTGCCGCGCGGATAAACGCGGGGGTGAAGCCCGTGACGTCGCTGCCCTCGAAGGTATCGGGGAGGGTCAGCTCATCGCGCGCCGCAGTCGATACAAGACCGTTTATAACCCAGCTGTAAACTTTATTCGCCTTACCGGCTTCGTATTCGGTATCTTTTTCGAGATAGTAGAAGGTGCCGTCGTTATAGACGGTGAAGCCGCAGACCGTGCAAGGGTCGCCGTCGTGCTTTCCTATAAGCTCCGGGTTAAATTCATCGCTTTGCTCAAGATTTGGACCCGGCACATTGTTGAGAATCCGCTGTGCGAGGTTCATGCCGCAGACGGTGCATACTTTTACGTGCCACGTGCTGTTGTATGCCTCCCACTTTGTGCTCTCGTGCCCGCATTTCTCTGAGTAGCCGCAGATTTTGCAGACGAGGTTGCCGTCCCCGTGCGACTCAAACTCATGCTTTCCGTCCTCGCACATCTTGTTTCCCCCGCCGCCAAAGCAGGCGACAAGAGAAAACATGCAGAGGAGCACGAGCAGAAAAGCGGAAACAAGCATAACAAGATGTTTTCTTCCCTGTTTCATGTTTTTTCTCCTTAGTATATGAATAGTTTATAAAATGCTAACAACTATTATATTCTTTTCGGGCTGTATGTCAAGAGAATTGTAAAAATAATTACACAATTCCGGTGAAATGTGTCGGTTTCGCGGCGGCGGGAGAATAATTTCCCCAACGTAAAAAAATCTTGCAAAAGGGGTTGACAAACGGGTCTGCCTCTGTTATAATAAATGTCGTTCAGCACGCTGGTGTGGCTCAATGGCAGAGCAGCTGATTTGTAATCAGCAGGTTGATGGTTCGACTCCGTTCACCAGCTCCACTTGCTAAAAATCATTTTAACATAAATCACATGGGGGAATTCCCGAGCGGCCAAAGGGGGCAGACTGTAAATCTGTTGTCACTGACTTCGCTGGTCCGAATCCAGCTTCCCCCACCAAGAAAAGCTCTTGTCCTTTCGGACAAGAGCTTTTCAGTTATATTCGCCTTACGGCGAGTTCTATTGCTCCGCAGTGATATTCGGCTATCGCCGAGTGGTATTCGCTTCGCGAGTGTTAAGAGGCGAATATAATACCACTGTGAGCGGAGCGAACAATATCACATTGACACTTGTGGCAATATAACACGCCGAGCGGAGCGAGGCATATCACTATGCCGCAAAGCGGCAGTTATATTATAAAGCAGCACCGCGGCGCCGGAAATACGGTTGCCGCGGCTTTTTTAGATGTCGAGATATTTAAGATTCCGCTCTACCGTGCGTCTGCCGCGCCACGCGAAGGCGCGGGAGGAGAACTCCGCCTTATCCATTGCCGCGAGGGTCTCTGTATCGAGGCGCTCTACCCTGTCGCGGAGAAAAAACTCTATCGGCGTTATCACCGGGCTGCGGTTATAGGGGCAGGCGGTCTGACAGACGTCACAGCCCCAGACGGTATTGTATTTTTTCATGAGGGCTATCTCATCATCCGTGAGCTCGCCCTTTTTCTGCGTTATTGCGGAGAGACAGCTCTCGCCCTCACCGCGTAAAATCCCGGTCGGGCAGGCGCGGCGGCAGGCACCGCACCCCGGGCAACGGCGAAGCTCCTTTTTTGGGGTGGCGCCGAGGCTCTCCGGCGGGATGTCTGTTATAACATCGGCGATAAAGACGTAGGAGCCGTATTTTTCGTTTATTATAAGTCCGTTTTCCCCGAGAATTCCGAGCCCGGCGGAGAGCGCCGCCCCGCGCTCATCAAGCGGTGAATGGTCTCCGTAGCCCTTTGAATGTGAGCCGGGGTATTTTTCCGAAAGGAGAGAGCAGAGCCTACCCGTCACCTCTCTGATTATTATATGATAGTCGCGCGCGGCGGCATAAAGCGAGAGATTATCCGTCCCGCCGCCGTAGTACGGCAGGAGAAATATTATTACCGAGCGGGGAGTGAAGCTCTCGCGCGCCATTATATCGGCGCGGTATTCATGGCAATCGGAATATGAGAGCACGCCGCGGTACTCTATTTTTTCGCTGTCAAAAAAGTCTTTCAGTATTTCGGTCATACGCGCCACTCATTTCCTCTTTCGTTAGTTCTCTACCTATATTAAAGCACTTTTTCTCTCAGCGGTCAAGTGAATTTTCAGATGCACACGGGATGTGTGCATTTACGGCAAGAATTTATACATATTGCGCGTTGACTTTGGTGGCGCGGAGTGGTATAATCAAACTGTAGAATTGTTTATTTTACATATTTTACAGAAAAACGCGGAGGCAGGTATGGAAAAAAGAAAGTGTGCCGTCGACAGGATAGAGACCGACGGAGAGGGCAGAAAAATTGCCGTGCTTATAGATGATATTACCGAGGCGGAGTACACGCTCACGGACTCCGGGCTTTTGGCTGGGGAGGTTGTCACGCTCACGCTCGAGGGCGGGCGCGCGGTTTCGGCGGAGGTTATACCGAATGAGGGTGAGGAACGTAGCAAGAACAACCGCTCCCGTCTCTCGGCGCTGTTCGGGCGCGGAAAGGACGGAAAGAAATGAGCACAATTTCTGCTTTAAGCAATATAGTCATGACAGCCGCAAACAGCGGTGAGAATGTCAAAACGCCGATGCAGGTGTTCCTGCAATGGGGAATATACGGTTTTATACAGTGCGAAGAGAGCGCGGTAGTACCGATTCTCACCCTGTTTTCGGTATTCTGTGCGATTGTCGCCTATCTTCTCGGCAGTATAAACAGCGCGATAATAATCTCAAAGGCAGTCTATCATGACGACATAAGAACGCACGGAAGCGGGAACGCGGGGACGACAAACATGCTCCGCACCTACGGAAAGGGCGCGGCACTCGCCACCCTTATATGCGATATCGCGAAAACCGTGCTGGCACTCGCACTCGGCGGAGTTATGCTCGGGTTTGCGTATGTCGGCGGGGTAAGCACGAATTTTATGCTGTATGTGGTGGGGCTTTTCGCCGTGCTCGGGCACATTTTCCCGGTCTATTACGGCATGAGGGGCGGCAAGGGCGTGCTCTCCACGGCGACGGTCGCGCTCATTCTCTCGCCCGGGGTGTTTGCGATGCTGTTTGTTATTTTTGTTGCGGTGGTCGCGATTTCAAAATACGTTTCCCTCGGCTCCGTATGTGCGGCGGTGCTCTACCCCGTCGTGCTCAATGCATATTTTCAGATATTCCTGAACGGACGGATACCGGGTATCGCGGCACTCGTCGCTATCATCCTCGCGATAACGATAGTATGGTGTCACAGGCAAAATCTGCGGAGGATAGGCGAGCGGACGGAGCACAAGCTCTCGTTTAAGAAAAAGAGCGACGAGGGCGAAAGCAGCGATGCGGGAGGCGGCGATGACGAATAACTCATTCCCCGCCCTCGTCGCCTCGGCGTTTTCCGCCGGGGTAATAAAAAAGATAGTATTTTCAAAAGCCAGGTACGAGGATATAGAGCGCGCCACGGGGCGCACTGTCTCGCTACGCCGTGGGCGCGCCCTCGCCGTCGAGTACCGGATAAGCGGTGACACGGTCAGACATATAAACGTGCCGGAGGACGGAATACTTGACTTTACCGTAGGGGCGTGTACCGATTTCGGACAGATAAATCTCATAACCACGCTCGGAGACGCGGAGCGGAGAGTAAGTAAAAAGGGGGTTGTCACCGTTACGGGAGAGCGCGCGCTGCGCGAGAGGCTCGGAGGCGGGGGCAGCTTTGAGACCGCTATTGAAGAGATAGACCGGAGGAAGGATTACATACTCCGGGGAGACGAGGAATTCCTTATAAAGCTCGGCATCTCGGACGGGAGCGGGCGCGTGCATGACAAGAGGCAGGGCAAATTCCGCCAGATAAACAGATTCCTCGAGCAGGTGCGGGACATATACAACGAGCTGCCGCGGGAGGGTGAAATACTCATATACGACCTCTGCTGCGGAAAGAGCTACTTAAGCTTTGCGATTTATTACTACCTCACGGCGACATGCGGGCGCAAGGTGCGTATGCTCGGGGTTGACCTCAAGGCGGATGTCATAGAATACTGCGCGAGGTGCGCCGCCGAATGCGGATTTTCCGGCATGAGCTTTGTCTGTGAGGATGTGCGAGACACGCCGGAGGGCGAGGTGCCGGACATGGTTATATCTCTGCACGCCTGCGATATTGCGACGGATATTGTGCTCACTCGTGCGGCGGAGCTCGGCTCTCCGGTCATACTCTCCACCCCGTGCTGTCAGCGGTACATGAAGGACAAAATCACATCTCCCGAGCTGTCATTCATAACACGGTTTCCGCACATTGCAAACAAGCTGTGCGAGGCGGTTACGGATTCACTGCGGCTTCTGTACCTGCGCTCGCGCGGGTATGACGTATGTGCGCGGGAGCTCACGGATCCGGACGACACGCCGAAGAATACCCTGCTCCGCGCGGTAAAGCGCACCGATGGCGACGCGCGCGCACTCGCGGAATACCGGGCGGCACTGAAATTCATAACCGGGGACGAGAATTTCAAGGTGGACTTTTAACCTTACGGAATGGCTTTCAATTCAGAATTTACAGACGGGATGTAAACAATGGTTTACTATACAAAAAATACTTCGGAGACGGAAGAGGTCGGGCGAGCTCTCGGCGCGGAGTTTATCCGGCGGGGTGTGCGACGCGGATTTATCGCCATGCGGGGCGAGATGGGCGTCGGCAAAACGGCATTTGTCCGCGGGTTCGCAGGTGCGTTCGGTATTCTGCGGGTAAAGAGCCCGACGTATACGATAGTCAATGAATATACCGGGGACCGAGTGGTGCATATATATCACTTCGACATGTACCGGATAACCGACGGGGACGACCTGTATTCCACAGGGTACGACGACTATATATCCCGTGACGGCTACTGCATTGCGGAATGGTCTGAAAACGTCACGGAATATCTGCCGCGCGAGCGGGTGACAGTCACGATTTCGCGCACCGACGACGAAAGCGGAAGAAAAATAGAGATAACGGGGGGGATTTCCGATGTACACACTGGCGTTTGAGAGCACGGCAAAAATTGCCTCCGTAGCTCTTATGGACGACGACAGGGCGGTCGCCTCCTATACCGTGAACAACGGGCTGACGCAGAGCGAGCTGCTGCTCCCTATGGCGGAGCGGATACTCGCCGACACGGGGGTCGGCTACTCCGATATAGGTCTTCTCGCCTGCGCTGTCGGTCCCGGGTCCTTTACCGGGGTGCGGATCGGCACGGCACTCGTCAAGGGGATTGCGCTCTCGCGCGGGACGCCGTGTGCGGGAGTGTCGACGCTCGCGGAGCTCGCGGAAAATCTCTCCGGCCTCCGGGGAATAAAGGTCGCGGCTATGGACGCGCGGCGCGGTCAGGTCTATGCCGCGGTGTTCCAAAGCGACGGGGGCGAGACGGTGAGAATGACACCTGACACCGCCTGTTCCCTATCCGAGCTATGCGACATGGTACGGGGCGTGTATGAAAATAACGAGACTCTCCCGGTATTTATTGCCGGGGACGGATATGAAATGGCGCGCGCGGCACTTATATCTGCCGGTATTCCGTGCGAGGAGACGCCCGTGTCGCTTATCGGCGAGTCGGCTGTTTCGGTCGGGCGGATTGCCTATCGGATGTACAAATCCGGAGAAGCGGTCACGGCGGCAGAGCTGAACCCCGTATACCTGCGTCTACCGCAGGCGGAGCGCGAGAGGCTCGAGCGGCTCGGAAAAACAAAAAACGACTGAAATTTATAAGGAGATATTCGCCACTATGGAAAAAAGAAAAATTTTTATCGGTGCGGACAGCGCCGGGTATGAGCTGAAGGAGCACCTCAAAGCCCGGCTGCTCGACGCGGGGTATGATGTAACAGACCTCGGGACGGACTCGACAGCCTCCTGCCACTACCCTGTTTTTGCGGCGGCGGTGTGCCGCGGGGTTCTCGGTGCCCCCGAAAATTCGTTCGGTATTCTTATCTGCGGGACGGGTATCGGCATGTCCATGTGCGCGAATAAATTCCGCGGCATACGCGCCGCCGTCTGCGGGGACACTTATTCTGCCAAGATGACGCGGCGGCATAATGACGCAAACGTCCTCTGCATGGGCGCGCGTGTTATCGGTCAGTGTCTCGCGGAGGATATTCTTGACGCATTCCTTGAAAATGAATATGAGGGCGGGCGGCACGCTGTCCGCGTCGGAATGATGACGCAGATTGAGAACGGCGAGACAGAGCCGAGAGTAAAATAAGACACATTACATTAAAAATGCGTTTCCGGAGAGATTCTGACGGAGCGCGTTTTTTTACTGCATAGCAGAATGGTGCGAGTTTATACCGCATTGCAGGCGGGCGGCAGCTCAGGGGCGGCTTATATTTCAAAAATATTCCGACAGGTATTGAAACAAAAAGAAAAATATGCTACAATGTGTCTGTAAGCTTAATAAATATGGAAAGATACGGTTTTGAAAAGTTGTACGCTGAGTAGATGAAAAGGAAATCCGGTTCGATTCCGGAACAACCGCCATTACTGTATTTGACATGGGATTATCATGCCTTGCGGACTGCCCGCATCATAAGTCAGGATACCTGCCGTATTTTTCCGGTTTCAACATGCCCGGGTGAGGGGTATGCGACCAATGCCGCCGCACGGTCGCGCCATACCCGGGCTTTTTTTCGTGCCGTGGCAGAGGAAGTTTACGGAAAAAATACGGAGGAAAAACAAATGAAAAGAAAAATCACCTTAATACTGCTCTCGGCTATCATTGCCGTATGCGGTATACTCGCGCTCGTCTCCTGTGGCGGCGACACAGAAAAGGAGACGTACTACACCGTCACGCTCGACAGTCCGGGCGGGACGCCCGAGACAAAGGGCGTCAGCGTCAAGTCCGGCGAGACGCTCTATCTCTACTCCTATGCACCGACAAGAGACGGCTACACGCTCGTCGGCTGGTCCGGCGGGGACAAGCAATATGGAGTTGACGGCAAGTTCGCGGTTACAGCCGACATAACGCTCACGGCTGTGTGGCAGAAGATAACCGAAAAGGTCACCGTCACGCTCGACCCGGCGGGGGGGACACTCGCCGATATGACAATCACGGCGGATAAGGGAAGCCTCGTAAGTCTTTCCGACAGGCTACCGGTAAGAGAGGGCTATAATTTCCTCGGCTGGAGCCTTAACGGCAAGGCTGTCACCTCCTTTGAGGTAACGGAGGACACGACCGTCACGGCAACGTGGGAGAGGATAACCACCCCGGCAGAGAACTTTACCTTTGAGCCGTCGGAGGACGGGGAGTCCTATATACTATCAAAATTTCTCTCCGAGTCAACCGTTACGGACGTTGTGGTGCCGGGTAGCTACAACGGAAAGCCGATAACCGTAATAAAGAGTAATGCCTTCTCCTACAATGACAAGGTGCGGAGCATCGATCTCACCGAATGCCGCGCGCTCGTCACCATTGAGAGCTGGAACTTCACGTCCTGCGAGGCACTCGAGAGCGTTACTCTCTCAGGGCTGTCATCGCTCGAGGTAATCGGGGACTGCTGCTTCTGCTCTGCCCCGGCTCTCACGACGCTCGACCTCTCTGGTCTCTCGGCTCTTCGCGAGATAGGCTCAAGCTTCCTCTCCTACACGGGTGTTAAGGTAAACTACATACCGCTCGAAACGCTCGATTTTTCCGACTGCGTCTCGCTTGAAAAGATAGGGCGCGCATCGCTTTGGTATATGTCGGCACTCCGCGAGCTCGATTTCTCAAAGACCAAGCTCACCTCTGTCGGAAATCAGGTTATACTCCACTGTGACGCGCTCGAGAAAATCTCGCTGCCGGCTACTATCGGCGCAGCGAGCATCGGAAGCGAATTTATGACATACACGGGCTCACTCCGCGAGATAGCTCTCGACCCTCTGAATATCTACCTCACTCTTCAGAACGGCGTTCTCCTTGACACCGACATGACAGAGGTCATAAAGGCGCCGGCAGGCTGTGGCATTACCGGATTTGTCGCGCCGGCGACGCTCGTCCGGATAAGAGAGAACGCATTCGCAGAGTGCGCGGAGCTCGAAACGGTCGACCTCACCTCCGCAACGAAACTCTCTGTCATCGGCTGGATGGCGTTCTCCGGATGTACGAAAGCAACGGTATCCCTCCCCTGCAATGCAAATGGCGTGCGTGCGGACGGCGGTACGCTTTCTCTCGGCAGAACGTGGAACGACGGGATAAAGGCAACGAACTACATTGACGTACTCGAAATAAGCTACTCCGGAATAAAGGACGGCGCGACCGTCACGGCGGCAAAGATAACCCTCACAGCCGCGGCAAAGTACGGAAGCACCGATGTCACGGTGACGGTTAAGCTCAACGGAACGGTGGTTGATATAGCGGACGGAACCTACACACTCTCTCCCGTCATCGGCGAGAACACGCTGACAATCTCGGCGGAGCACGAGGGGCACACCGCGCTCGTCACACTCACATTCACGCGCGCATCCGGCGACCCGACGGTAGAAACGAGCCTCGAGCCCGTGGACGGCAAGATCGCGAGCGGATACGGGCAGACCATTGACTTCATAATCACCGCAAAGGACGCATCCGGCACGGCGCTCGACAGCTCGCACATAAAGATATACAGAGCGTGGGGCTATGGTGACTCGATACAGGAGTATGGTGTTACCATGACGGACAACTCCGACGGGACAATCACCGTATCGCTGAACTACGACCAGTACGCCGACATGTTCTATATTGACGGCGACACTATAATAACCCTCACGATAAAGGTATCCGACGGTGATCTCTCGGCTGAGGTCTCCTACACCGTCGACTGGAAGGCTTAATAACGACCCTTTTATACCGATAAAAAGCAGGAAAAGCGGATGAAAAAAACACTCAGGCTATTTCTTCTTCTCCTGTCGCTCATTATAGCCGTAATCGCCGCCGCGTCCTGCGGGGGCGGTCACAGCTTTGTCGTGGCGACGGACATAAGCGACGGCACGGTGACGCCGGAGGCGGAATATAATTTCTACCTCTCCGTTCTCTATAACGGCTCCGGCGCGGAGGCTACGGTCAGCTGTAACGGCGTCATCCTCGACGGTGGGAGCGTCCACTACACCGCAAATCTACGCGACGGAGAGAACGTCATAGAGGTCACCTCCGAGGTCGGGGGCGAGCGGCTCGAGCGCCGGTATACCGTCATACGGCGGGCGGAGTTCTCGATAGATACGGACCTCGACAAAGCCCCGATAAGAAACGACGGGATAGAATTTTCCACGGGGGCGACGTTCAACGACGCCGCCTGTGCCCTAATTATAATGCAGGGTGACACGGCGCTCACAGGGAGCGGGGGAAAATACGCCGCGCAGCTTATTACCGGAGAGAACGTCTTTCGCCTTATCGCGCGTTCCGGTAATTTTACCGAGGAGAGGGAGATTAAAATTGATTATCCCGGCTTTACCTTTATATCAGATATAAGCGAGCAGGACACAGCAGACCCGGGCTATTCCTTCCGCGCGGCGGCGCGGTACGGAGAGGAAAACGCCGGGATAACGGTATCTCATAACGGCAAAGAGGTCAGGGCTGTGGGTACAAAATACTCTCTGACGCTCTTCTCCGGGGAAAACCGGATAGTCGTTACACTTACATGCGGGAACGTAACAAAGGAATACTCGTACAACGTGCGCTATATTGACGCGGCGCCGACGCTCTCTGTAAACATTACGGACGGCAAGGAATACCGCGGGAGCGTCATGAGCTTTGACGCCAGGGCGCGCGACGGGCTCGGTCAAAAGCTCGACTGCACTTCCCTTTCATTTTTCGCCGACTGGGACGCATCTGACGGGGTTGACAATTTCGTCCCCGTAAAGGACGTAGCGAAAATCTGGGACGACTCCACCATGACGAGCTACCGCATAAGGTTCTCGACAGGAGAGTTTTCAAGGCACACGGGTGCGCCGTTTATCTTAAAGGTTGTGGCAACCGACGACTACGGCAGGACGGCGGAATGTAAAAGAGTCATGACGCTCACACCCGTGGAAACAGGCGGGGAGATCGGGAGCGTCGTATTCTCTCTCGAGGGCTTCTCGATAAGTTGCGGCTACTTTATCGCCCCGGTTAATATTCCGATTTACGAGGGGGTGCCGTTCTCGGAGACTCTCATCTCGATACTTGAGTCCCACGGGCTCGAATATTCATACACGGGTACGCCGAGCTCCGGGTTTTACCTCGCGTCGATAAGCGGGCTCGACCTCACGGGCAACAGGATTGCCGACGGGATATGGGAGCGGGTGAAGGACTCTTACAGCCGGGAGACGGACGTCGCCTCCCCGCTCGGGGAATTCTGCTACGGCTCCGGCTCCGGATGGATGTACAGCGTCAACGGAGTATATAAGAATTACGGCTTTTCCGACTATTTCCCGACGGACGGCGACACGGTCCGGGTACAGTTTACCGTCCTGCTCGGCGAGGATCTCGGCGGGGGCGGTGCACTCGGTCTCGGTGACGGGACAACGATGCTCGGTGACAATCCGGACTACGCCCCCGTTATGCACCTGCTCGCCGATATTGCAACTCTCGACTGTGACAGGACGGTATATCTCGCGTCTCTCGACGCGCTGTCGGTCTGGAACATATCGAACGAGGAAATGGAGAAACAGATAAAGCTGTTGGAGGAGACCTACGGGTCATACCTTAAAAAATGAAAGACAGAATTTCCCGCGCGGTATGCGCACTGCTTATTGCGGTAATTTCGCTCCTCGTAATCTTCCCCGCCGCGGCGTATGCGGACGGGGGGAGCGACCCCACGTCGGTCGCCGACGGAATAATCCTCTGGAAAAAGGGGGACGTCGGCTCCGGGGACGGGGGGTATCTCATAAACGACGGATTTCTCTCCCTCGCGGGGAGCACCCCCGGCGACTGGTACCCTATCGGGCTCTCGCGGCTCGGTATTTCCGACAATCAGGCGGGTTATCTCGCGGTTATAAATGAAAACGTCGCTGTGAGATACGGAAATGCGGAAAAGCTCGACCGTGCGAAGTCTACCGAATGGCACAGAATTGCCCTCGCCGTCCTCGCCTGCGGGGGGAACCCGCGGAGAATGGGCGATGTGGGAGAGATTGACCTTATTGCCGACGGGGTCTACAACCGAAAAGACGAGCGCGGCAACGGAATACTCGGGCGGCAGGGGATAAACGGCTTTATATGGGGGCTCATAGCCGTTGACAGCATGTGCTATGAAATCCCGGAGGGAGCCTATTACACGCGGGACGACATCATACTCAACATTCTCTCGCGACAGCTCTCCGGCGGTGGCTGGGCACTCTCTGGCGAGATCCCTGACCCTGACATCACCGGAATGGCGATACAGTCGCTCGCCCCTTATTACAACAGCGAAAAAGAATATTCCTTTGTCAAGGACGGGTTTGCGGTCACAAAAAAGGTGCGCGACGCGGTGAACGACGCGCTCGGGTGTCTGTCCTCTCTTCAGAACCCGGACGGCGGCTTTACGAGCTGGGGCACCGAAAACTGTGAAAGCGGGGTGCAGGTCGCGGTAGCGCTCTGCTCTCTCGGTATCGACCCTTTCAGCGACGGACGCTTTATAAAGAACGGGCACACCGTTTATGACGGGATAATGAAGTACAGAAACAGCGACGGCGGATTTCTCCACTCGTTCGTTTACGACGAGGAAAATCCCTCCTCCCTGCCCGACCGCTCAAACAGTATGGCGAGCGAGCAGGCGCTCTATGCCATGGCTGCGATATACCGCTACCAAAGCGGGCTCCGGCGGTTATACGATATGAGAGCCGAAATGAGCGCGGAGGTGAAGACGGCAATAGGCGCGGTTGAGAGCCGGATTGCGGCACTCACATACTCGTCAAGCCGCGAGGAGATCGCGGCGGTGTATGCCGACTATCTCGAAATTCCGGGGACGGAGCGGAGCTATGTTAGAAGCTACTCTTCCCTCTCCGCTCTTCTCGCATTCTCGGGGATAGAATACTCGGAGGATGAGCCGGAATACAGCAGTGGAGACGCCGGGGTGATACGCCCGATTGAGGAGTTCACGGAGGCAGACCGGGCGGCGACGGACAGCCTGCCCAAAGTCCTCACAACCGAGTACCGCGCTAAGGTCCTGCGGCTCTACTCCAGGATACAGAACTGCTTTGACTTTGAGGGCAAGGAGACTTATGCGGAAAAGCTCCGCGCGGCGAAGGAGACAATCGACAGACTGCAGCGCGAGATTGACGCGCTTAATGCGGAGATAAAGGAAAAGCTCTATCCTTTTGAGAGCATATCCCTCTCCGACAAGGGGACTGTCGACGACATTTACGCCCGCGCGCTCGCGCTGTCGGAATATGACAGAACGAAAATCGAGCGGTTCTCTGATGTGGTAAGAGCCAAAACGCAGGTGGACAACACGCTGCGCGCGGTGATAATCGGCATATCGCTCACCGCCCTATGCGCCGCGCTCACCGTCAGTCTCGTGCTCGGTATCCGGGCGCGGAGGCGGAGGCGTGCACGAGAGATGGAGGAGCTCGCCGCCCTGTATGAAAATGAGGACTCTGATAAGGCGCCGGGCGAATAAATCACGGCAACCTCGCATATACGGAAAGCGGTCTGAAAAGGCGAGCCGAAAGAAGTTAAAAACAAAAAAGCAACCGGAAAGGAGGGCGGAAAATGAAGAAGGACGTAATCGCGCTGTTTGCGATAATACTTCTCGTCGCCGTTATTATAAGCGGGACGAACATACAGTCTGTCGACGAATACTATCTCACGCACATAGACGACATACGCGAGGACAGCGAGACGGTCACAATCAGCATACGCTGTGACACTATACTCAAAAACTACGGCGATCTCGACCCCGCCCTCCGCTCCGGGGAATTTGTCCCGCCGGATGGGGTTATACTCCCGCCGACGGAATACGTGCTCCGCCCAGGGGACACGGTCTTTGACATTCTCGACCGGGCGGTGCGCTACAACAAGATACAGATGGAATATCAGGGTGCGGACAAGAACAGCTACGGGAGCGTTTACGTTCAGGGGATACACTATCTCTATGAGTTCTCCTGCGGCCCTCTCTCCGGCTGGATGTACCGGGTGGACGGCGAGTTCCCGAGTTACGGGTGCTCAAAGTACGCACTGCGAAATGGGCAGGTCATTGAATGGGTCTACACCTGCGACCTCGGGCAGGACGTCGGCTGTATGTGGACGGAGGGGGCGATACCGTGAAGGCTTTTCAGAACGTGCACCCTACCGTGCTCCTACTCTATTTTCTCTCGGTTCTCCTCGTCGGAATGTTCGTTACAAACCCGGTGCTCTCACTCTCATCCCTGCTCGGCGGTATTCTCTTCTCCGCGACGCTCTGCCGCCGGGGGGAGGTCGCGGGGGACATCGGATTTTATCTTGCGATGTTCTTTCTTGTAGCGATAACAAATCCGCTGTTTTCTCATAACGGGGTGACCCCGCTGTTCTTCTTAAACGGCAACCCCGTGACGCTCGAGGCATTTATTTACGGCGCGGAGATAGCGGTCGCTATTGTGGGGACGCTCCTCTGGTGCAGGAGCTTCTCGCGGATAATGACAAGCGACAAGCTGCTCTATCTTTTCGGGCGGGTGCTCCCGAAGCTGTCGCTCGTTCTCTCTATGGCACTTCGCTTTATACCTATGTTTTTTTGCCGTATGAAGCAGGTACGCGCCGTGCAAAAGACTACCGGAATGTACTCCGGGCGCGGGATGGTGGACAAATTCCGCTACTCCGGGCGGGTATTTCTCTCAATGATCGGCTGGTCGCTCGAGAGCTCTATCGAGACGGCGGCGTCAATGCGTGCGCGCGGGTACGGCACGGGGCGGCGGACTAATTTTTCGCTCTTCCGCCTCACGCCACGGGACGGGGTTCTCCTCGCGGTCACGCTCTCGCTCATATCGCTCGTCATAGCCGGGATTTCCCTCGGGGTGACCGATTTCTATTTTTATCCGAGGATAAGCACCGTGAGCCTCTCGGCTCCGGCACTTGCTGTCTATATCGCTTTCGGGGCGCTGTCGCCCCTGCCGTTTTTTGTCGAAGTCCGGGAGGTTCTGCTTTGGAAATATTACAGGTCAAAAATCTGAATTTCGCCTACCCCGGCGGGGAGGACGTGCTGTCGGATATAAATCTCACCGTAAACGCGGGGGAGATGTTACTCCTCTGCGGGGTGTCCGGCTGTGGAAAGACAACGCTCCTCCGCCTTATGAAGCCGGAGCTCGCCCCCGCCGGGGAGCTCACGGGCAGCATTGAATATGCGGACGGTGCCGGCGCGCCGTGCGACGTCGGGTACGTAATGCAGAACCCGGACAGCCAGCTTGTCACCGACAAGGTGTGGCACGAGCTCGCCTTCGGGCTCGAAAACCTCGGGCTCCCGACAGAGGTCATCCGCCGACGGGTCGGAGAGATGGCGAGCTATTTCGGGATTACCGACTGGTTCAGAAAGAGGACGGACGAGCTCTCCGGCGGGCAGAAGCAGATACTCAACCTCGCGGCGGTCATGGTCATGCAGCCGAAGCTGCTGATACTCGACGAGCCGACAAGCCAGCTCGACCCTATCGCCGCCGCCGACTTCATAGCCACGGTAGCAAGGCTAAACCGCGAGCTCGGGCTCACGGTGATTATCGCCGAGCACAGGCTTGAAGAGATATTCCCCGTCGCCGACCGGGTGGTGCTCATGGACAAGGGAAAAATTCTTCTCTGCGATGTGCCCGGAAAGGTCGGCGACACGCTCCCCGAGGGGCACGCGATGCAGGCGGCACTCCCGAGCCCGGTGCGGCTCCACAGGCTGCTCTCCCTCGGCGGGCGATGCCCGCTCACCGTCCGGGACGGGCGGATAATGCTCGAGGAGCACTACGACGTCCGCGGGGGTGAGCTCCCGGAGGCTGAGCCGCCCGCGGGTGAATGCGCGATAGAGCTGCGCGGAGCGTGGTTCCGGTATGAAAGGGATCTGCCGGACGTTCTGCGCGGGACGACGCTCTTCGTCCGGCGCGGGGAGATTTTATCCGTGCTCGGCGACAACGGGAGCGGAAAGACCACCATGCTGAAGGTCATATCGGGGCTCTGCCGCGCATATCGCGGGCGGGTCATGATAAAGGGAAAGCCGATAAAGGAATACAAGGGCAACACGCTCTACCGCGGGGTGCTCTCACTCCTGCCGCAAAATCCGGAGACGCTGTTTGTACGGGACAATGTGCATAGTGATCTGCGGGAGCTACTCGAGGCGCACGGTACCCCGGCATCCGAACGGGACGAAAGGATTGACGAGCTCGCCGTGCGGCTCGGCATTACACATCTCATCGATCGCAATCCGTTCGACCTCAGCGGCGGGGAGATACAGAAATGCGCACTCGCAAAGGTACTGCTCACCTCCCCGGAGATACTCCTCCTCGACGAGCCGACAAAGGGCATCGACGCAATGGCAAAGGAAGAGCTGTGCTCACTCATCCGCTCGCTCTCCCGTGACGGGGTTACCGTTCTTATCGTGACGCACGACGTGGAATTTGCCGCCGGGGTTTCAGAGCGGTGCGCGCTGTTTTTCGACGGCGAAATACTCTCTGCCGACACGCCGGGAAAATTTTTCGGCGGGAACACCTTCTACACGACAGCGGCGAACAGAATGGCACGCGCACTCTGCAGAAACGCCGTCACCTGCCGGCAGGTATATGACTTTTTAGGCGGGGGGCGTGTATGAAAAAAGCCCTCTCCGTGCTTATATTATGTATTATCGTTCCGGCGGTCGCGATAGGCGGCGCGCTCATATTCCGGGAGAGAATGTACGCATGGATAACCCTGTGTATCGTGATACTCGCCTGTGTTCCGTTTCTCGTGCGGTTTGAGCGCGGGGCGGCGGACGCGCGGCGGCTCATTCTCATCGCGGCACTGACGGCACTGTCGGTGCTCGGACGTATGGCTTTTGCCCCGATTCCGGGCTTCAAGCCGGTTACTGCCATGGTAGTCATAACGGCGATGTACTTCGGGGGCGAGGCGGGATTTCTCACAGGTGCGCTCTCCGCCGTTATATCGAATTTCTATTTCGGACAGGGTCCGTGGACGCCCTTTCAGATGTTTTCATGGGGGATAATCGGATTTTTCGCCGGGCTCCTTGCAGAGCCGCTGAAGCGGAGCCGGATAATACTCTCCGTTTACGCCGTGCTCTCCGGTGTTCTCTACTCCTTTCTTATGGACGTATGGACCGTGCTTTGGGCAGACGGGTATTTCAATATTTCAAGGTACCTCGCCGCGCTCGCCTCGGCTGTGCCGTTCACGGCTATATATGCAGTATCCAACCTTGTGTTTCTCCTCCTGCTCGCCCGCCCTATCGGAAGGATACTCGAAAGAATAAAGACAAAATACGCGCTATGACAAAACCGCCCCGCGCACCGATACGGTGCACGGGGCGGCAGTCTTTTTATTCGGGAAAAATCAGATAAGCCCGCTCTCCTTTAAGAGTATCTCTATATCGGTTCCCTTTGCTTTCTTTGTGACAAGCTTTAAGAGCTTCTTCTCGACAAAGGAGAGCTTTATATCGGCTATCGGCTTCTTGTCTATCGCGTAGTAGCAGGCGCGGAGCAGCTCGCGCACATCGTATTTACTGCCCCATACCTCGGGCACGCCGCGGTCTATATCGAGGAGCGTATACACCGACTCCATACCCGTACGCATAGAGTACTCGGTCGTGAAAATGGTATCTCTCGGTGTCTCGGCAAACTGACCTATAAAGGCGAAGTTCACGGCTCCGTCCGGGACAACCTTCGGGCGGTCAGACTCCTTTCTCGGCTGGAAGAACGCATTGATATAAGGCATATAACAGGTCGTGGTATTGCAGGCGTCCTTTGCAAGGGCGTTTATTCTCCCGGTCGGCACGCCGATGTGATAAAGCCACTCGCGGCAGATCTCCTCACCGGTGCAGTCACGCATTGCCTTTTTCACATAATTGCCCTCTCTGTCCGTATTGAGAGAGTAGAGCCATACGAGCACGGTGTTCTTATCCTGCGATCTGAACTGCGGCTGGCGGTTTATTGTCCATGACAGATACCAGTTATCGACGCTGTCGCGGACGGTGACGATGCCGCCGGTCGTGACCTTTCCGGTCCTCGGGTCGCGCTTGCAGATATTCATTATATACTTTATTATTTCCTCGTCTGAGGTCTGGACGGTGGCACTCATCCAGTTTGTCGCGTTCACGTCTTCGCAGAATTTATCCGGGTTTCCGTACTCACCGTGCTCTGCCTGTGCGGCTATCGCCTTCCACATATCCCACGACTCGCCGTATCCGTTCTTCACCCCGGAGAGGTCGGGCGCGTGGGTCTGATCTCCGTAGCAGGAGGTATCGGTGCAGCAGCCGTTGGTGATAAAGACAAGGTCGTCCTCTATAAGGTCTATCGACTGCTCCTTGCCGTCCTTTACATAGACTATCTGCTTTGCGATTTTTTTGTCTCCGACGGTATCGATAAGGACGTTCTTTACGTCCATGCCGTACTCGATACGGACGCCGTGCGACTCAAGGTATTTTACAAGCGGGAGTATCATGCTCTCGTACTGGTTATACTTTGTGAAGCGCAGGGCACTGAAATCCGGAAGACCGTCTATATGATGGACATAGCGGCAGAGATAACGCTTCATTTCAAGCGCACTCGACCATCTCTGAAACGCAAACATCGTCTGCCAGTAAAGCCAGAAGTTCGTCTCCCAGAAGCTGTCAGGCAGGACGTCGGATATTTTCTTATCCTCGAGCTCCGACTCGGGAGTTATAAAGAGCCTTGAGAGTGCGAGGGCGGACTTTTTATCGAGCTTAAACTCTTTATCGGTATGCGCGTCCTCACCGCGGTTTACCGTCGCGCGGCAGAGAGAATAGTTCGGGTCATGCTTATTGAGCCAGTAGTACTCGTCAAGGACGGAGACGCCGGGCGTCTCTATCGAGGGGACGTCGCGGAAGGTATCCCACATCACCTCAAAGTGGTTATCCATTTCGCGGCCGCCGCGCATGAAAAAGCCCTTGGTAACATCCTTTCGCCCGTCGCAGCTGCCGCCCGCGAGCTCAAGCTTTTCGAGAAGGTGAACATGCTCACCCTTCATCTGTCCGTCACGGACAAGGTAAAATGCCGCCGTCAGTCCGGCAAGACCGGTGCCTATTATATACGCCGACTTCTTATCGACGTCGCGCGGCTTCTCCGGGTGTGCAAAGGATTCATAGGTTCCTGCTGAATAATACATTTTCCTGAAAACCTCCGTCAGTGTTTTTTCTTTTGTGGCTTTATTATAACCGTATTTTCCGGGCGGCACAATAAACAGAAAAAGCCCCGTGATAAGTTTTTTATCACGGGGCTCACATGTGTATAAAATTTTATCACTTTGCGGAATTTGATAAAAACCGGAGCGCGGCGTGCGAGCCGCCCGGAAGCCGCGCGGATCAGACGGCAAAGCGGGAGAGCGCCTCCCTCATCGAGCCGCGGACAAGCCGGGCGAGCCGCCCGACTATCTCTGCCGGCTCCTCCCTCATATTATCCTTTATCCAGTCGAGCATTATGCCTATGAATATATAGGAATATACATTTGCAATGAATTTCTTATCCTCGTCGCGCACGGTAATGCCCTCCCCCTCCTCGTTAAGGACGCCCATGATGAGATTATCCACAAGCGGCTGAAGATATTTCTCCACCTGCTCGCGGTGGACACAGCGGTAGACATTCATTATGAACGGCTTGTTTTCAAGCACCGCGCCGAATATGCCGAGGAGCCCGTCCTGCCATGTATCATAGGTTTTCCGCTCGTCGAGGGCGCGGCGCGCGTCCTCAAGGCAGGACCACTCGACAAGGTCATAGATGTCCTTGAAGTGATAATAGAAGGTCATGCGGTTTATCCCGCAGTCCTCGGCTATGTCATTTATCGTGATTTTCGTGAGCGGCTTTTTTGTGAGCAGATTTTTCAGCGACTGCTCAAGTGCGCGCTTTGTCACCTGTGACATCGTCGTACCTCCTTACGCGTTATAATTCGCCGGTAAATGCGGATATTATGCTCTCCGCGCCGAAGATAATGAAATATACAGCCGCGATACAGGAGAGTATGCGCACGGTCATAAAGGACATCGCGGGGCTGAATATCATGAAAAATCCGAGGATAAGACCGAGGATATTGACTATAATGGTAATTACGTAGCGGAAATTACCGGAGACGAGGCGCACGACGCCTGCCCGCGTCAGCCCCCCTATACAATGCGCCATAAACCAGATGGGGATAAGGACGGTCAATGCCCACTTCCCTATCTCGGGGTCTGCCGTTATCATTGCGCCGCACATGACGCTGAATATGCCGGACACCAGTGCCACCGTTGGACCGAAGCCCGTAAAGCGGGAGAGGCGCGCATAGATTATTATATCCTCAATTCCCATTACTACGGCGATTATTCCGTAGATTATGACCGCGCCGGTCAGAACGCTGTCCGGGCGGAGAAAAGTAAAGACGCCGAGGGCGACAAGGAGAAGCCCCACAATAAGCTCACACCAGCCGAAACCGAAGCTTCTTTTCATCAGACCGTCTCCTCCCCTCTGAGAATTTTCATAAACTCTCCCCCGGTTATGGTTTCCTTTTCGTAGAGATAATTTGCGAGCTCGTCGAGCTTTCCGCGGTTTTCGGTAAGAATACGGCGCGCCTTTTCATGCTGTTCCCTGACGGTCGCGACAACCCTTTTGTCTATCTCCTTCTGCGTTTCTGCGGAGCAGGAGAGCGAGGTATCGCCGCCGAGGTACTGATTTGTCACCGTCTCCATAGCTACCATATCAAACTCGTCTGTCATGCCGTATCTTGTGACCATCGCGCGGGCGAGCCTTGTCGCCTGCTCTATATCGTTTGAGGCACCGGTCGTCACCTGTCCGAACACGACCTCCTCTGCGGCACGGCCGCCTGTAAGGGTGGCTATCTTGTTTTCAAGCTCCTCCTTTGTTAAGAGCACCTTGTCGTTCTCCTCCACCTGCATGGTATAGCCGAGGGCGCCGGAGGTGCGGGGGATTATGGTTATCTTCTGCACGGGGGCAGAGCCCGACTGCATAGCGGCGACGAGGGCGTGTCCAATCTCGTGATAGGCTACGACGCGCTTTTCAGCGTCGGTCATTATTGCGTTTTTCTTCTGATACCCGGCTATGACGACCTCAATGCTCTCTTCAAGGTCTGCCTGCTCTACGACGGTGCGCCCGCTGCGCACGGCGCGGAGCGCCGCCTCGTTTATAATATTTGCAAGCTCCGCACCGGAGGTGCCCGCCGCCATTCTCGCTATTGTATGGAAGTCGACATTGTCGGCTGTTTTAATCTTCTTCGCGTGGACGCGGAGGATAGCCTCGCGCCCGGCGAGGTCCGGGAGCTCTACGGGGACGCGGCGGTCAAAGCGACCCGGACGGGTTAATGCGGGGTCAAGGGACTCCGGGCGGTTTGTCGCCGCGAGGATTATGACGCCGTTATTACTCTCGAAGCCGTCCATCTCGGTGAGGAGCTGATTTAAGGTCTGCTCCCGCTCGTCGTTGCCGCCGAGCTGACCGTCGCGCTTCTTTCCTATCGCGTCTATCTCGTCTATAAAGACTATGCAGGGTGCCTTTTCCTTTGCCTGCCTGAAGAGGTCGCGCACCTTTGACGCGCCCATGCCGACGAACATCTCGACAAACTCCGAGCCCGACATTGAGAAGAACGGAACGCCCGCCTCACCCGCGACAGCCTTTGCAAGCATGGTTTTACCGGTGCCGGGAGGTCCGACAAGCAGAACGCCCTTAGGCATCGAGGCGCCGACATCCGAATACTTTTTCGGGTTATGAAGATAATCGACAATTTCGGCAAGGCTCTCCTTTGCCTCGTCCTCTCCCGCGACGTCAGAAAATCTTATTCCGTCGGTCGAGGGGACATAGACCTTCGCATTGCTCTTCCCCATTCCGAAAGCCATTGCGTTCGGTCCTCCCTCCTGCGACATCATCTTCTTCGCCATATACTGTCCGAGGGCGATGAATATGAGTATCGGGAGGACGAAGGTGAGAAAGAAGCTGAGCAGGGGCGACGTGCTGCGCTCTATCTCCTTTGAAAAGGTTGCGCCCGCGGCATAGAGCCGCTCCGAAAGCGCGGGGTCGGTCATCGTCCCGGTCTTATAAATCTGCTTTGAATCCTTTACGGTGAAAACGATCTGCGAGTCGCCTACCTCGACCTCGTCGATTTTCTTCTCCTCGATCATTCTCATGAACGTGCCGTAATCGACCTCCTTCACTCTCGCGTTTGCGATAAGCGGGGAAACCACCATATTGAATACCAGAATGACCAGCAGGACAATAAGGTAGTAATAGATCAGCGGCTTTTTCGGTGATTTGACTTCCTTCATTTGCAAAAAGCTCCTTGATTTACTTCAGAGTATGTAATCCGCGGTGCCGTAGCTTACAGGGTCCTACAAGGTGATTATATATTCTGTGTTTTGTTGTCTCAATATATATTTTGTTAATTTTTTGTGTGCGGGCGGAATAACAAAACAAAAATGCGATATCGGTATATTTACGCATTCCGTATTTTTTCGGATTTATAGCTCAATATACAAAATAACCTTTTGAAAATGGGTTGAAATCTTTCCGATAGTATGATAGAATACGGTGGTAATGTTCAAGCAAAGCGTACAGAAAAGCCGAGGAATAAAAAATTGATATCATTTGCTAACGATTATACAGCCGGGGCACACCCGGCTGTATTACAGAAACTCATAGAAACCAATGCGGAGGCTCTCTCGGGGTACGGGTGCGACGGGTACTCCGACGCGGCAAAGAAAAAGATACGGGCGGCGTGTGGCTGCCCGGACGCCGAGGTATACTTTCTCGTCGGGGGGACGCAGACAAATCAGGTGGTTTTAGGCTCCCTGCTCGACGACTGCGAGGGGGTCGTGGCGGCGAAAACCGGACACATCAGCGTGCGCGAGGCGGGCGCTATCGAGTACACCGGGCATAAGGTTATAGCACTCCGCAGTAAGGACGGCAAGCTGTCTGCCGGAACGGTGAGAGAGTACCTAACCGGATATTATGCCGACGGCGGGCACGGGCACATGGTCTATCCCGGAGTGGTATACATAACCTATCCGACGGAATACGGCACGCTGTACTCAAAAAAAGAGCTTACGGAGCTCTATTCCGTATGCAAGGAGTATTCCCTGCCCCTCTATATTGACGGCGCGCGGCTCGGGTACGGGTTAGCGTCTCCGGAATGTGATATAACTCTCCCGGAGCTCGCGGGGCTGTGCGACGCATTCTACATCGGGGGTACGAAGGTCGGCGCGCTGTGCGGCGAGGCGGTGGTATTCACCGGAACAAAAGCCCCGCGGCACTTCGTAACGAAGATAAAGCAGCACGGCGCGCTCCTCGCTAAGGGGCGACTGCTCGGCGTGCAGTTCGACGCGCTGTTCACCGACGGGCTCTATATGAAAATAAGCCGGCACGCCATAGATATGGCAATGCAGCTGAGAGAGATACTCGCAGAGCGGGGATACCGCTTCTATGTCGACTCGCCGACGAATCAGCAATTCGTTATTCTCGGGGACGAGGAAATTGAGCGGCTGCGCGGGCGGGTTGACTTCAGCGTCTGGGAGAGATACGACGAAAGCCACGCGATAGTAAGATTTGCGACAAGCTGGGCAACCACCGGGGAGGAGATAGACGGGCTCCGCCGGGTTATGGCGGAATAAACCGGATTTTTGCATTGCGCGGTGGTTGACCTTACATTCCGGCGTGCGATAAAATATTGAATATAATATCAAATGCGCATTCTTTGCGCCCGGAGGATAAAATGAAAATCAAAAGAACGTTAATTGCATTATGCCTTGTGCTTATGCTGGCTGTTGCCATTCTTGCCGTCTCGTCATGTTCGGGCGATGACAATCATGACTCCGGCTTTGCAAAGCACAGCGTCACGGTTAACTCAACGGACGAGTGCGCCGTTTCGGTAGACAAAAGCGAAGCGGAGTTTGCCGAGACCGTTACAGTTACGCTCAATCTCAAGGCTACCGACAAATACGTTGCGAGGGTGACCTACAACGGAAATGACGCAACAAAGCGCTCCGACAGCACCTACGAGTTTCTCATGGGAAACGACGACGTGACCGTCGCCGTGGAGCTCAAGGCTTATGAGACGCGGCTCTCCGACGGAAACGGCTTTGCGGCATTTTCGACCACGAACCCAAAAACCATTGCAAGGAACAACGGCAGAATTGATCTGACAATCACGCTAAACGGCAGCTATATGACCATTCTCGACTGGGAAATCAGGTCGACAAATCAGGCGGTTATCCCCGGCTCAAGCGTCAAAAAATCGTATGCAGATCTCGCCGATGCCGGCGCGATTTCCGCACGGACGGAGACCGCAAGCTACAGTAATATTATAACTGCGCTGACAATAAGCATTGACACAGATAAAGCCGTGACCGGAAAAACCTTTCTGCTCATAGACCTGAGAAACGGCAACACCCCCTCACAGAGCGCAAGCCTCGTTGTGCCGATTACCGTAGCCGACGAAATCGTCACCGCAAAGTGGCAGGAGACGCTGGTTTTCGACGTTTCCGCACTCCCTGCGAAATTAAAGCAGGGAAAATTCAACGTATACGTTACCGACCTTGATTTTGTTGCGGGCAGCGACAACAAGGAGTATCAGAATTTCACAGAGGTCGAAGCCGACGCCGACGGGCATGTGGAAATCGGGATAGAATATGTGCCGGGGCGCAGGTACTACGTTGCGTTCTGGGTTATGAACGACGACAGCTCGCTCACCTGTTACAGGCTCCTTGACACAGTCGGCGCAGGCTCGAGCACCGGGGGCTACAATCAGCTGAACAAGGGCACGCTTACATTTATTTCGGACGGCGTCACGCTGGAGATTATCGTCGCGAACGAAGTAGTGGATTAAGCTTTGATTAATATTTGAATTGAAAAAGGAACCTGCGCTTGCCACGGCAAGCGCAGGGCAAGTGTTACGACTTGAAAAACGGTCGGAGAACGGAAGTGAAAAGTGATAAAGGAAAAGTGAAAAAGTAAAAATCGGCAAGCATCAAATGATGCCTGCCGATTTTTGGTGCGGGTAACAGGAATTGAACCTGCATGACCTTGCGATCACAAGAACCTGAATCTTGCGCGTCTGCCAGTTCCGCCACACCCGCGAAAAAATCACGGTCTCCCGCAATTTACCCGTAAATTATATCATACATAGTGCGGATTGTCAAGGGTTTTTAATGTTTTTTCGGCGAAAGAGGTGTAAGAGATACAGGCGGCGCCGAAGTGTACCGCGCGGCGCACAGAAAAGGCAGGCGGCGCAGGGGCGCCGTCTGCCGGGGTGTTTACTCGCAGGCTTTTTCGGGAGGTCTTTTTACTTTCCCTGCGGCTTCGTAAAATATGCTGCCGCATTATTATAGCATATATCCTCAACTATACTGCCGAGGAGAGGGAGATTCTCTGCCGGGTACTCGCCCTGCTCTACGAGCCGCCCGAGCTCGGAGCACAGGATACGGCGGAAGTACTCATGTCTTGTATAGGAGAGGAAAGAGCGGCTGTCTGTCAGCATACCTACAAAGCAGGAGACAAGCCCGGTCTGCATAAGTGCCTCAAGCTGACGTCTCATTCCCTCTTTCTGGTCATTGAACCACCAGCCGGAGCCGAGCTGTACCTTCCCGCGGATCTTTCCGTCCTGGAAGCAATTCATCATCGCGGCAAGGAGATAGTTATCGCGCGGGTTCAGGCAATAGAGAATGGTTTTCGGGAGCTCGCCCGTCAGATCAAGCGCAGAGAGGGTCGCCGAGAGGGCGGGAGCAAAGGTATAGTCACCTATCGCGTCAAAGCCCGTGTCCGGTCCGAGGGTACGGAAATTGCGCTCCGAATTATTTCTTATCGCGCCGATATGGTATTGCTGTGCCCACCCGCGCTTCGCATAATGTCTGCCGAGGAATACGTTGATATAGCCCTTATATTTTGCTATCTCGTCGGCGGTCAGTGCCCCTCCCGCGAGCCGCTTATCGACTACCGCGGCGACCTCTTCCCTTGTCGCGGGGGAATACACCGGGTGCTCGAGCCCGTGGTCTGCGCAAAGGCAGCCCGCCTTATCAAAGAAGTCTATCCTCTCGGCGAGGGCTCCCTCTATGGCGGCGAGACTGTCAAGCCTGTAACCGACGGTATTGCCGAGGGTCTCAAGGTACGGAAGATATGTCGGAAGGTCGATATTCAGTGCTTTATCAGGGCGGAAAGACGGGTGAACGGCGACGGAGAAGGACTTATCCGCCGCAATTTTTTTATGATACTCGAGGTTATCCGCCGGGTCGTCCGTCGTGCAGACGGCGCGGACATTGCTCATCTCTATCATTTTCCGTGCGGTGAGCGTTTTCAGCTTTTCCCCGCACTCCTTATATATTTTCTCCGCGGTTTTCTCCGACAGGAGCTCATGTATACCGAAGAAGCGGCGGAGCTCAAGATGCGTCCATGCGTATATCGGGTTTCCGACGGCGTAGGGCATCACCCTTGCATAGGCAAGGAATTTCTCATAATCGTCGGCGTCGCCGGTCACATATTTTTCGTCTGTACCGAACTCACGCATAAGGCGCCACTTATAATGGTCGCCGGCAAGCCATGCCTCGCTTATCGAGCGATATTTTTTATCTTCATAGATCTCCCTCGGGGAGAGGTGACAATGAAAATCGAATATCGGCATTTTTTCCGCATGCTCGTGATACAGGCGCACCGCCACAGGATTATCAAGCAGAAAATCATGTCCCATAAATTCTTTCATTTTACGCTATATCCTTTCGTAATGTAAGCTTTATTTTACATTTATATTCTCACCGTCGGCGGTGAGAGAGGAGGAATAGAACGAGGTCATGGCGCGGCAGAGGTAGTCTGTATCCTCTGCCCCCGCGGTCTCGCACGCGGAGTGCATAGCCAGCTGAGCAAGCCCGATATCAACCGTCATAACCGGTACCCGTGTATCGGAAATCGACCCGAGGGTCGAGCCGCCGGGAATATCGGCGCGGTTATAATATCTCTGCACCGGGACACCGACGCGGGAGCATATCAGAGAGAAAATCGCCGCGGCGGGGGCGTCTGTCGTATATTTCTGATTTGAATTGTACTTTACAACTATACCGCCGTTAATGACCGGGGCGTTTGACCTGTCGGCAAGCTCCGGGTGGTTCGGATGGACGGCGTGGGCATTATCCGCGCTCACCATAAATGAGGAGCGTATCATGCGGTCGTAATTTTCCTTGCTGCCCGCCGAGGAAAGAAGAACGTCATAGAGGAACGGAGACGCGGCACCCTGCTTTGTCGAGGAGCCGACCTCCTCATTATCAAAGACGGCGAAAACCGGGGTTGCATCAGATGGCTCTGCCGCGAGGAAGCCCTCAAGACAGCCGAAAACGCACTCAAGGTCATCGAGGCGCGGGGAGAGCACAAGCTCCCCGTTTATACCGACGCGGCGCCCGGCGTCGCGGTTATAGAGATAGAGGTCGTATTCAAGAATATTCCGCTCGTCGGTATCAGCCGCCGCCGCTATCTCACGGCGGAAAGCCCCGGCAGAGGAGGCAGAGCCGACAAGGGGCAGCAAATCCACGGCGGGATTGAATTTATAGCCGTTATTGACATCCCTGTTCATGTGGATAGCTACCGAGGGTATCACGGCGACGTCGCGTCGGAGGTCAACAAGGCGCGTGGCTATGCCCTCCCCCGTCCGGACGACGACTCTGCCGGCGACGGAGAGCGGACGGTCAAGCCACGTGTAGTGCATCATTCCGCCGTAGGGCTCGGTCTCAAGGCGTAGGTACGCCCCCGTGCACTCGCCGGACATCTTCACCTTATAACACGGCGAGTCGCTGTGCGAGGCGGAGATCATAAATCCGCGGGAGCCCGCCGTCTGCCGGAATGCGATAAGCGCGGTACCGTTTCTTATCACATAGTACTTTCCGCCATCACGCGGGGTGTCCCCCTCGGAAAGCCGGGTATACCCCTCCTTTTCAAGGCGGTCGCATACGTTCCGTATCACCTGATACGCCGTCGGCGAGCGGTCGATAAAGTCGATTAATTTTTCTGTTGTGTTCATTTTTTTACTCCGGATAAAAGTTTCTTTTCCTTACGGGAGATATTTTACCGCTTTTCCTGAAAAATGTCAACAGCACTATTGAAAATCTCCGTGCTTTGCGCTACAATATAAGCAAAAAGAAGTAAAAGGAGTAAGGGTCATGGTACTTTACGAAAACGGAAGTGCAAAGAATGTCTTTCACTTCTTTGAGGAAATCGCACGGATCCCCCGCGGCTCCGGGAATACGGGGAAAATAGCCGACTATCTCGTCTCGTTTGCAAGCGAGCGCGGGCTCCGGCATTATCGCGACGAAAAGGACAACGTGGTTATATGGAAGCCGGCGGCAAAGGGGTATGAGAAAAATCCCGCCGTCATACTCCAGGGGCACACCGACATGGTGGCGGAGAAAACACCAGGACTGCCGAAAGATATGACGCGCGAGGGCGTCGACATATACACCGACGGAGATTTTCTCCGTGCGCACGGCACGACGCTCGGCGGAGATGACGGAATATTTGTCGCCTACGCTCTCGCCCTGCTCGACAGTAAGGACGCACAGCATCCGGAGATAGAGGCAGTGTTCACCTCCGACGAGGAGGTCGGGCTGCTCGGCGCAACGGCACTCGACGCCTCCGTCCTCCGCGGGCGGACTATGATAAACATAGACTCCGACGACGAGGGGGTATTTACCGTCGGGTGCGCGGGGGGGATGCGCTCCGATCTTACTCTCCCGATTGAGCGGTCAGCTTGTATACTCCAGGCGTATGAGATAGTCATAAGCGGGCTCGCCGGCGGGCACAGCGGCGCGGAGATAGACAAGGGACGTGCGAACGCGACGAAGCTCATGGGAGAATTTCTCTCCTCCCTCTCCGGAATAAGGATATGCGACCTGCACGGCGGAAAAGCCGACAACGCGATACCGCGCGAATGTGTCGCCGTCGTATGTGCGGCGGCAGACCCGAGCGGGGCGGCGGCAGACTTTCTCGCCGCGATGCGTGAGCGGTACGGCGACATCGAGCCCGACATGAAGATAACCGTGCGTGAAACAGCCGCATCTCTCCCCATGACTGCAGAGTCCACCGGGCGGGCAATAAAGCTGATTACCTCCGTCCCGGACGGGGTGATAGCCATGAGCACCGACATTCCGGGGCTCGTGCAGACCTCGCTGAACCTCGGGATAACCGAGACGCGGCGCGACAGGCTCTCGCTCTCCCACTCCGTCCGCTCATCCAAAGAGGATGAGAAGCTCGCTCTCGCAAAGCGGCTCGAGGAGCTTGTCACCTCTCTCGGCGGCAGCTACTCGCAGAGGGGCGAATACCCCGCGTGGGAGTACCGCAAGACATCAAGAATACGCGACTGCATGGTAAAGGTCTACCGCGAGATGTACAATAAAGACCCTAAGGTGGTCGCAATCCATGCGGGGCTCGAATGCGGGATATTCTCCGGGAAGATGCCGGGGCTCGACTGCATTTCTTTCGGTCCCGACAACTTCGACATACACACGACGGAGGAGCACCTCTCGATATCCTCATCGGTGCGGTGCTGGGAATTTCTCCTCGAGGTGCTGCGGCGGCTGTAACGGCTGACGACGGATACCATTTTGCCCGGCATAACGGAAACTATAAAGAGAAAGAAGGACAGACAGAAAAATGAACAAGACGAGACTTAAAAAATACGCGCACCTCATAGCGAAGTGCGGCGTCAACGTACAGAAGGGACAGAACGTCATAATCAACGCAGGGCTCGACCAGCCGGAATTTGTCCGCATGGTTGCCGAGGAGTGCTACAAGCTCGGGGCGCGGAAGGTCACGGTCGATTTCTCCTACCTCCCGATAGCAAAGGTCAACTACCGCTACTGCAAGGAAAACGTGCTCGGCACACTCGAGAAGTGGCAGATAGAAAAATATGAGCACATGGCAGACACGCTCCCCTGCATGATACACCTCATATCCGACGACCCCGACGGGCTCCGCGGTATTGATCAGAAGAAGTATGCGCGGGCTATGGCTGCGCGCTCAAAGACGATAAAGCCCTATCGCGACAGAATGGCAAACAAGTATCAGTGGTGCATCGCGGCGGTGCCCGGCGCGGAATGGGCAAAAAAGATATTCCCCGGCGAGCGGAAATCCGTAGCCATGGAGAAGCTCTGGGAGGCTATACTCTCGACCTCCCGCGTCTATGACGACCCGGTAGCCGAGTGGGATAAGCACAACAAAAATCTCGCGAAGCGGTGCGAATACCTCAACTCGCTCGGCATACGCGAGCTCCGCTATAAATCCGGGAACGGCACGGATTTCAGGGTAGGTCTTATTCCCGACGCGCTCTTCTGTGCGGGCGGAGAGTACACCCCCGCGGGCAACTACTTCAACCCGAACATCCCGTCAGAGGAGGCATTTACCTCACCCATGCGCGGAGACGCGGACGGAATAGTCTACTCCTCAAGACCGCTCTCCTACGGGGGCGAGCTCATAGACAACTTCTGGGTCAGATTCGAGGGCGGGCGCGCCGTCGACGTCGGAGCGGAGAAGAACGAAAACCTCCTGCGCGAGATGATAGGAATGGACGAGGGGGCGGCATACCTCGGCGAATGTGCCTTAGTCCCCTACTCCTCCCCGATACGCGAGTCGGGTATTCTCTTCTACAACACGCTCTTTGACGAGAACGCGGCATGTCACCTCGCGCTCGGGCGCGGGTTTACAAACCTCCTGAAAAACTACGACACCATGACAGAGGAGCAGGCACACGAGGCGGGCATCAACGACTCTATTATCCACGTCGACTTTATGATAGGTACCGCCGACATGTCTATAACTGCGGTAACGCACGACGGGCGCGAGGTGCCGGTATTCCGTGACGGCAACTGGGCTTTCGAGGTCTGATAAGCCGCACGCTATAATCAGTTTTTCGGGTACGGCTTCGGTATATCGGTCATGCGGAGAATATAATCCACCGAGACGCAGTAATACCGCGCGAGAGCGCAGAGCATGTCGAGCGGTATCTGCCGCACCCCGTTCTCGTACTGTGAATATGTGTTCTGCCGTATGTGCAGATATGCCGCGACTTCCCGCTGTGGAATATCGCGATCCTCGCGAAGCTCCTTAAGTCTCATTCCGACCTCCGTTTTTGTCTTTTTTACTATATTGTATCAATCTCAAAATGTGATATTAAGGATTATCACAAAATGAGATAGTCATATCAAAAAAGACGGCGGACGACGGGCGGCGGGCACGGATGCCTCCCCATGGACTGCCGGCTATGTGCCCCGGGTAAAATATTTGAAAAATCGGGCTCTCCCCGCTTGACATTCCGCCCGGGCGAGTATATAATTATATCGTGAACGAAATATGAAAGGAAAGACAGAAAAATGGGAAAGAGCGGTTTTTACATTGAGCTCAAGACAATAGCCGACATACGTGACTTTGTAAGCAAGGTCACGAAGCTCGAATACGAGGTCGACCTTGAACAGAACAGATATATAATCGACGCGAAGTCGATAATGGGTATATTCGCGCTTGACCTGCTCGCGCCGATACGTGTCATGTGTCATACCGATGACCCCTCCGCATTCTATGAGGAGATCGAGAAGTACAGAGTCGACGACCCGGAGAAATAATCCGGACGGAGGAGCCCGTGGGCTCTCTTAAAATGAATTTACGGACTGCCCGCGGCTACCCGCGGGCAGCTTTTTTCTCTCCCGGAGGAAATTTTTTGATTTTTTCGGAAAAGGTATTGACTTCCCCGCCGCTTTGTGCTAATATTCGGTTAGTGGAACAAGTCGCAGGGATACAGCCCGAGCAGAGAGCCGTCTTAATGAGCTGAAAGGACGGTCAGGTATGCCCTATGCGGTACCGCCCACGCATGCCGCGCATGCACAACAGAACAGTAAAATGAGTTAAACGCTCGGGTGGAACCGTGCGGGATTTTTATAAGTCCTCACCCCGAATACCGTACATTTGCGGTCTTTCGTGGTCGGGGATATTTTTTTATCCTCCGGCAGAGACAGAGACCACAGACGTGCGGTAAGGTACTCTGTTTCTGATACGCGGAGGTTACATCGTTTTATTAAATTTCCGGAAAGGGTCAGTATTCCCTATAAGAAAGAAGGTATTTTTTATGTTCAGTATTAAGTTTTCCGACGGTAAGGTATACGAGAGCGAAGCCCCCGTATCCGTATTTGAAGCGGCAAAGGCAGCGGGCAATATTTCCCGCGACGTCCTTGTCGCGAGGGTCAACGGAGTGCTCACCGAGCTCTCAACGGTCATTGACTCCGACGCCGACGTATCGCTCCTCACCTTTGCCGATGACGACGGCAGGCACGTATTCCGCCACACGGCGGCGCACATCATGGCTATGGCTGTAAAGAGGCTCTATCCCGAGACGAAGCAGACGATAGGTCCCGCGACGGAGACCGGATATTTTCAGGATTTTGACACCGACGTTTCATTCACCCCCGACATCTTACGCGAAATCGAGGGCGAGATGAAAAAGATAGTCAAGGAAAATCTCGTTATCGAGCGGGTTGTACTGTCGAAGGCAGAGGCACTCCGCCTCATGGAAGAGAAAAAGGAGCCCTACAAGGTCGAGAAGATAAACGAGATACCCGACGGCGAGGAAATCTCATTCTACAAAATGGGCGAATATATAGACCTCTGCTCAGGACCTCACCTGCACTCAACCGGTCTTGTCAAGGCTTTCGCACTCACGCAGTGCACGGGCGCGTATTACAAGGGCGACCAGAAGAACAAGATGCTCCAGAGAGTATACGGAATAGCATTCCCGACGAAGGACGAGCTCAAGGAGTATGTCGCGCAGCGCGAGGAAGCTGTCAAGCGCGACCACAACAAGATAGGACGCGACCTCGAATACTTCACAACGGTCGACACGATAGGTCAGGGGCTCCCGGTAATACTCCCGAAGGGGTCGCGCGTTATACAGAGGCTCCAGAGATGGGTCGAGGACGTGGAGGAGAGCCGCGGCTATCTTCTCACCAAGACGCCCCTCATGGCTAAGCGCGAGTTTTACAAGATCTCCGGTCACTGGGACCACTATCTCGACGGAATGTTCGTTATAGGCGACCCGGACGACTACACGAAGGAGTGTCTCGCGCTCCGTCCCATGACCTGCCCGTTCCAGTATCAGGTGTTCCTCAACAAGAAACGCTCCTACCGCGATCTCCCCATGCGTCTCGGCGAAACCTCTACCCTCTTCCGCAACGAGGACTCCGGCGAGATGCACGGTCTTATCCGCGTACGCCAGTTCACTATCTCCGAGGGACATCTTATTCTCCGCCCCGATCAGCTCGAGGAGGAGTTCAAGGGCTGTCTTGACCTCGCGAGATACTTCCTCACGACCGTCGGTCTCTGGGAGGACTGCTCGTTCAGATTCTCGCAGTGGGACCCGAACAGGCAGGACAAATACGAGGGCACGCCGGAGCAGTGGGACCATGCGCAGACCGTCATGGGGCAGCTCCTCGACGAGTTCCTCGGCAAGGGTAACTACAAGATAGGCATTGACGAGGCAGCGTTCTACGGTCCGAAGCTCGACATTCAGTGCAGAAATGTCTTTGGCAAGGAAGACACGATAGTCACAATTCAGATAGATATGCTCCTCGCAAAGAAGTTCGGCATGGAGTATACCGACCGCGACAACACGCAGAAAACGCCCTATATCATTCACAGAACCTCGCTCGGCTGTTATGAGCGGACGCTCGCCCTGCTTCTCGAGAAGTACAACGGCGCGCTCCCGACCTGGCTCATGGGTACGCAGGCTGTCGTTATCCCTGTTGTCGAGGACTTCGCCGGGTACGGCAAGGAGGTAGTCGACAGAATGCGCGCGGCGGGAATCCGCGCGGAGCTCGACGACCGCAACGAAAAGCTCGGCTACAGAATCCGCGAGGCGCAGCTCCGGAAAACTCCGTACATGGTAGTCGTCGGCGAGGAGGAGCAGAACGCCGGCACCGTCACCGTCCGCGCACGCAAGGAGGGCAACGGCGGCAAGTTCACTGTCGACGAATTCATAGCCAAGCTCAAGGAAGAGATCGATTCTAAGGCACACGACTGATAACCTTAAAGAAAGGCGGGGCTGAACCGAAAACCGATTCAGCCCCTTTGAATAATATGGAATACAGGATAGCATCCGGCGGGCTGTACGCCGGGATTACAGACGCAGGGGCGGAAATACGGAGCCTGCGCGACGAGGGGGGCTTTGAATATATATGGCAGCGCGACCCCGCGATATGGGGCGATTGCGCCCCGCTCCTCTTCCCTGTCTGCGGGCGGGTGAAGAATGAGCGCTACACGCTCGGAGGAAAAGAATATCCCATGCGCGCTCACGGCTTTCTTAAAACCATGACCTTCCGGCTCTCGGAAAAGTCGGCTGACAGGGTTGTCCTCTCTGCGGTATCCGACGACAGGACGCGGGCAATGTACCCCTTTGATTTTGAGATAACGGCGGAATATAAAATATCAAACGAGGGGCTGCTCTGCCGGTACACGGTGAAGAATACCGGAGATGGGATTATGCCGTTCAACTTCGGGCTGCACCCCGGGATTACGGCTCCGTTTACCGACGGGCTGACAATCGACGACTGCACACTCGACTTCGGCGCCGGGTGCCGCGGGGGGTACATTTCCCCGCTGTGCAACGGTCCGTTCGTATCGCGCGCGGCGCGGCACTTCTACCCATTTGACGACGGAAAGCTTCATCTCTCGGAAAAGAAGATAGCCGAAAACGATACTCTCGTGTTCGACACTCTGCCGCATAGCTTCGTTTTCTACGACAATGCGAGGACGAGGGCTGTAGAGTTCTCATATTCCGACACGCTACCCTACCTGTGTATATGGAAGGCGGCGGGCGAGGCGGCGAGATATATCTGCCTCGAGCCGTGGTCCGGGACGCCGACGGACGGCGAAAATGACGAGAATTTTGATACACGGGACCGCATGGAGCGGCTCTCGCCCGGTGAGGAGCGCGTCTTCTCGTATTCAATGAAATTCCGGAGGTAATATGCGCAGACTTCAGGACCTTGAAAAAAAGAAGCACGGCGACCCGGAATTTCCGATTGAACTCCTCCGGGTCGATGACCGGAGCCGCGACTTTATCATGCGGTTTCACTGGCACCCCGAATGTGAGCTTGTATATGTGAGAAAGGGAAAGTTCCCGCTCATGGTGGACGAGCGGCTGAACCTGCTGTCCGCGGGGGACGTCGCCTTTATCCCGAGCATGTCACTCCACGGCGGGACCCCGAACGAGGGGTGCGAATATGACTGCATAGTCTTTTCACAGGAGCTGCTCACAAAGAACGTGATGTACCCCGCAGTTGTCGACTTCTTCTCGCGCGAGGGGAACACGCAGGTGAGATACGACGCCGGGAAATACCCGGAGCTATGCAGTGTTATCTCCATGCTCTGCATCGTTATGAGACGGACGAGGACGGAAACCATGCGTCTGCGCGTCTCGGGTCTTATGCTCGAGGCGGTGGCACTCATGTCCGAGGTGCCGAGCGTGCTCATACAGGTGAGCGAGGAAAACATCTCAATAGGGCGCATCCGTCAGGCCATGAGATACATACAGGGGCATTATGCGGAGCACATAACCGCAGGGGACATCGCGCGGGAGTGCGGGATTACGGCAAAGCACCTCTGCCGCCTGTTCAGCTCGTTTGTAGGCAAGCCCCCGCTCGCCTACCTTAATGAGCATCGTATCGACGTAGCCTGCCGTATGCTGCGCGACGAGGACACGCCGGTGAGCGAGATTGCCGCGCTCTGCGGTATTGAGGATCAGAGCTATTTTTCAAAGCTCTTCCGAAAGCAGACCGGGCTCACCCCGAGCGATTACAGAAAGAAATTTATGAAAGGTTAGCTTCTGACGTGCCCGGCTCGGGCAGTCTGCCCCCGCCCCTCCCGGGGAGCCCTATCAGACACGGTGCATTTTGCAGTATATCGGGGCGAGCAAAAAGCAAAAAAATACAGGGACTGCCCGGATGGGCAGTCCCCTTTTATTTTACCGACCTTGTGAAGTCGTCCGGCGAAGCAGATTTACGGAAGAATCGTCGCACCGCGGGACGAGAGCCGTATTCACATACGGCAAGTCCCCATGGTCGGCGATAGGAGAACTTGTTCTCCGGTCTTACCAAATCTGCAAAGTCGGATTACCATTTGATCTCGGGAAGATCCCACGTCGACTTCGGGTGGTTGAGATTAGGCTTCGGCTCCTCCGGGATAATTCCGGAGGTCGATATGATGTCGGCGCTGTCGAGCCGCATTATTTCAAGCTCGGGCGCCTCGTATGAGTTACGCATTTCTTTCATTTTTCGCTCCTCCGTTTCAGTTTTCTGCCGCATAGTCTGCCGCGGCAAGCTGCATGAGCACAAGAGCCTTTGCAAGCTTCACCTGCTCTGCGTCGGCACTCTCGCCCGCGAGGACACCCGAGACATAAGCAAGCGGGCTTACGCTCACGGTCATCGTCGTTCCGTCTATCTCGTTGGTTATCTTAAGGGTCACGGTCTTATCAAGGTCGGCGGCAAGGATGCCTGCTATATCAACCCTGTATCCGTCATCCTCCTCTGCGGGGGTGATTGCCACGTCGCCGTCTGCGGTGACGAGAGCGAACGCATAAGCGTCTGTCTTATCGCTTCTGAAATAGAGCTTCAGAGTTACCGTATCAAGAAGCGAGAGCGTCATGCTGTTCGTCTTGAGCCCTGTTACGGCACCGTCAACGGTGGTGGCGGCGTCTGTCGTCACATCGCCGTCAAGCGGATTCTCACCGTCGTTATAGAGCCCAGCATTTGCGAGGTTATCGGTATGGTAATTAAAGACAAGCTGCGCCTCTGCGCCGTAGTTAAGCATCGCCTTGACAAGCGTCTTTGCCTTTTCGGTCGTGGTCTCATCCGCGAGGACGAGGTCACAGTAGTCGCGCACGGAGAGAGTGTAGCTTGTTCCCTCAGTCCCGGCGTCGAGCATACCGGTAAGGGTTATCTTATCAGCCATCTCGGCAGCGGCGACGGGAACGGAGACTATATATCTGCCGTCTGCGTCAACTTTAAGCTCGGTGAGTTTAAGAGTCAGCGTCTCGCCGTTCGGGAGAGCAACGGTAACATACGCCGTGTCCTTATACTGTGCTGTTGCGGCATTGCTGAGCCCTATATAGAGGTTAAGAACGAACCTGTCGCCGAGGGTCATGCCGGCTTTTTCTACCTCCATGGGGACAGGCACCGCGAGCTTCAGCGCAAAGGTCATGCCCCTGAACACGGTAGCTTTTCTGACAAATTCCTTGCCCTCGCCTATAACGAGCTTTTCATCTGCGGTATTTACATAAACCTCATTGCCGGTAACGTTCACTGTTCCGGTCACCTTCTGCGGAACGGTGGCATCGTTTATGTAGAGAACCGACGCGGTAGCGGTGATATTGGTAGCGACATTTGCGCCCGCAACGGCTGCTTGCGGGGGATCGGCGATAAATCTGTCTCCGACTACCACCGTGCTGTTTTCTATTGTCACATTAAGAGTGGCGGTCTGACCCGCATCGGCGGTGTAGGATATAAACGAGCCTTGATGGGTTATATCGCAGTCGCGGATAGCGAACGTAAGGCTACTAGCTTTGTCTGTCTTTGACAGCACTCTCATCTGGAAGCTTCCGGCGGTCTCAAGCTTTACTCCGCTCACATACAGTCCGTCAGCGCCGTTGCCGCGGACAATATGGGCGTTAGCGCACTTTATCGTAAGGTTGTCTTTATAAATGTTCTCCCCTGCCTTTGCGTGAGAGGAGCTGTCCGCGCCTATTATCGTATCATGCGTGTGGTTCTGCATGATGAGCGACGCCATGCCGGTATCTATCTCGGCTCCCGGGACAGACGAGTATATATAGGAGGTTACAAGACCCCATGTGCGGAAGATGTACTGGTATGACCTATTGCTCTTCCAGTTTTCATAATCGGCGGTGAGCTTATGACCGTTAAGGTCAAAGTAAATCTTCGTGAGCTTTGCGCCCGCGGTGCCTGTGTCAGCGCCGTTTATTTCAGCCGCGCCGTACACGGTCATATCGTTTACAAATACAAGCTTTGTATTCGTCGTTCCCACCTTTACATTCGCAAGAGGGTTGGCTTCAAGCCTGCTCTCATCAGATGCTACGGTATGGAAGTTATCCGAGTTGACGTAGGCGGCAACGGTCGTGCCCTCGAACATAACAGCCTGCACAACGTCCTTTGCCTCCTCAAACGTAGCGAGAACGGGATAGAAATCAACACCTGCCGCTATGTCATCATCGGTTATTCTTCCGGTGAAGAGCTCGCCCCCTTCAGTCCTTGCCCAACCGATAACAGCCTTGCCGTCCGGGTAAGCTATGGTCGCCTGCTTTGCAAACGCGACGGGCGCCGCGGCAGCCTTTGCGGTAGAGCCGGAGGCGGCAGTCAGTCTATCGGTCGTGCCGTCGGAATAATTGAATCTCACCTCTACGCTCGTCGCGTATACGTAGGGGTATGTATCGGAGAGAAGTCCGTCATTTACTATCTGCGACTGGATAGCCGTCAGCTGTGCGCAATCGCCGGACTTGAAGCTACCCTCCGCAAAGCGGATGCCGTAGCCGAGGGTTACATCGGAGTTTTTCGTCGTATCCCAGATAAAGTTCTTTCCGGCGGTCATGTTAACGCGGGTCTTGGTTCCGGTTATTGCAAGCTTTCCGCCCTTGAGCGCGAAGCCGCAGTCACCGCCCGTCACAAGCGTGCAGTCCGTCAGCGTAAACGAGGACCTGCATTTTGCCTCGGGCTGAGCGACATTTACAAATCTGCCGTGCGTATTGAAGCGGACATCGGTCAGGGTGACGGTCACGCTGTTTGTCGATTTACCGATGTTAATGCAGGGAACCACCGAAGAAAGATCGACATTCTCGAGCACCGCGGTAACATCGGCTGCATTACCGCCGTCTATACTCAGAGGATAAGCGGCAGCTCCCGTAAGGCTTACGCTCGAATTTTTCAGGGTAACCGAGCCGGCGCGGGTCGCGTTAAAGACGCTGCCGGTGCCGCGCATTATAAAGTCGATATCCTCAACCTTAATCTCTGTCGCGGCGTCCGAATTGTTCATTGTGAATACAGGTGAGACGGAGGTATTGGTATAGACAAATCTGCCTCTTACCGTATTCCCCCCGGCGTCCTTCGCGGAGCTTATGAACGACCATTTCGCACCGGCGCCCGGCATAAAGGTGTTATTCCACTGTCCGGTGAGGGTGCCGTCCGCGTAAATGGTTTTACCGTTCAGGTCAACCGTTACCGTCTTTGCGGGAAGCCCCATGTTAAGGGATGAGTTAGTCAGCCTGAAGTCGATCAACACCTTTATGGTATCTCCCGACTGTGCAGCGGCGGCGCACGCCGCCTTCAGCGTGTCGTACTGCCCTACGGACGCGCCGTCACGGACTATTTCAACGATTTTTGTGCCCGACCCTTCCGCAACCGTACCGTCCGGTATGGTGACAGCCGTGTCATCTGCCGAGGAAACGAATGCAAAAACACATGCGAGAACTACTGCGAGGGTAAGCACGGGGATAAGTACTTTCCAGAGTTTTTTCATGTTTCTTTCCTTTCGTTATTTATTTTTTTCGGGTTAGCTTTCGGAATGCATACGGGGCAAAGCATACCGCAGGGTCAGAACAGCAGCCATGTACCGTCTGCGTTTTTTCCGTTTAGTTAATTATAACAAATTGTTAACAAAAATACAATTGCTTTTGCATACATAAATCGGTTTATCTTTTTGTATATTTTGCACATACAAAGATGTAAAAGCACATTCAAAATAAGAAAACACGGCGGACAAGCCTACCGCGAACGGAGGCTGTCTGCCGTGCTCTTTTAATTGCTAATTGCTAATTGTCAATTGTTTTTCGCGTACTTTCCCGCGACGAGTGCGAGAGTATACAGCGCGGGGTCTGCCGCGGCGGGTGCCGATGCGAGATAGGCGGCGAGGTTATACTCTCCGCTCTGCGCCGCTCCGCTCTCGTCGGTATAAGAGAACGAAAGAGTTTTCGCAAACTCGGCAAGGTCAAGCTCTGCCTCTATTCTCACGCCGTTTTCCTCTATCGCCGCAAGGGTCGTTTTCACTTCCCTGCCGTCTACCGTCACGCGGAAGCTCTCCGCAACCGATATATCTGCGGCGGAAAGGTAGAATACGAAGGTCGGCTTATTCTTTATATCAAGGGATATGCCGGTTATCCTTTTCCCGCTGTCGGATTTTACAGCCGAGGGGAGACCGAGCGAGCCGGGCGTTATATCCTTTCCGTAGTCTGCGCCGAGGATTTCATTTATCTCCTTTATGCTCTCCTCTGTCGCGGTGCCGAAGTAGGTCATCGCCGATCTGACATAGAGAAGCGTATCCTTTGCGGCGGCTATGCTCGCCTCATCCGCGCCGGAGGAGATAAGCC
>CAKRQL010000004.1 GCA_934393265.1 uncultured Eubacteriales bacterium
GAGGGCTTGAACAGTCCTCTTGAGAGAAGCCAAGGCTTCTCAAAATAGACTGTTCTCGCGTTTTTCAGGATTATTTGAGCTGTTTCATTCCTCATCCTTTGTTCGGTTTTCTGTGGGTAGCTGATATCTTAATTTAATTTTTGCAAAGAGGGTTTCGCAATAGCGGGGCCTTTTTTTGATTTTCCGTACAGCTTTTAATGCTGTTCACTGAATTTTAATCGGAATTTAATCCGTGCCTATGAAAAATTTCGCTTTATGCGTGAAAAAATGAAGCACGGCTTTGTATTTTGCCAAAGAATAACATAATATTGCAATTGACTTGATATAAATCGTAACTTGTGATACAATGTACTCACATCATCGGCGGATGTTCCGCGAAAAGGAGATAAAATGAAAACAACGATAGCAATTATAGGTTGCGGAAGAATTGCAAACGGTGCACATTTTCCCGCTCTCGCGAACCTTACCGATAAGGTCAGAGTAAAATACGCCTGCGACCTTGTTCTTGAAAAAGCAGTGAAGGCAAAGGAGAAGTATTCCTTTGTTGAGAATGTCACGACCGATTATCATGAGGTTCTGGCAGACCCGGAGGTAAAGGCAGTGTGGGTGCTCACTCCGAATTATGCGCATTATTATGTCACGATGGACGCGCTGAAAGCAGGGAAGCATGTTTTCTGCGAGAAACCGATCACCGTAAATTATAAGCTTTCAAAAGAGATGGCAGACGAGGCGGAAAAGCGCGGGCTCATTCTCAATATCGGAGTTTGCAACCGCTTCAATAAATCGGTTGAGACGCTCGCACAGTATTGCAAAGAGGGCAAATTCGGCAATATCTATCATGTAAATTGCGTATTCCGTTCATTTCGTTCAATCCCCGGGCTCGGTGGCTCGTTCACCACAAAGTCAGAGTCCGGCGGAGGTGTTCTTATAGACTGGGGCGTACATTTTCTTGACCTTATACTCTACGTCCTCGGCGGCGCAAAGATTAAAAGCGCCACCTGCGATACATATTCCGAAATGGCAAAGGACATGAAGAGCTACAAATATAAGTCGATGTGGGCTGCCGATACCGTCAATCTTGAGAACGGAACAAATGATGTCGACGACTATGTAACCGGATATGTCCGCACAGATAAGGCGAGCATCAGTTTTGACGGCGCATGGGCGCAGAATATAGACAAGGATGAGAAGTATATAGATTTCCTCGGCGATAAGGCAGGCGCGAGACTTACATACTGCGGCACGTTTGCGTTTACCGACGGTGCTACGCTTGAAACCACCGTGTCGGACGGAAATATTCCGGATATGTATACCCGCGAGGATGACGCATTCATAGAGTCCGTGAATACCGGGGTGAAGAACCGCGGGAATATTGCCGATGTAATAGAAACAGCGAGACTTCTTCAGCTCCTTTACGATTCAGCCGAAATTCATAAGGAAATCGGAGATTAAACCGGCTTTACATAAAAAGCGCGCACGGATTTTTCATGTCCGTGCGCGCCGCTTTTATTTAGTTATAAAAATTACTTAGTCTGCTTTTCGTCGGCCTTTTTAAGATAAGCCTTGTCGACCGTCGCATTCTGTGAGCTCCTGATTATGCTTTCAATGCCGTTTTTGCAATTTGCTTTGGTAGTATACCCCTGAGAATGGCAGACGCAGCTGCCGTTGGTTGCTATGAGCCTGAAACGGTACTTCTTGCCGTTGTCGAGGTAAATCTCCCATTTCGGGCAGGGGAGCTCTGTCGGGGCGGCTTTCAGCGTGTTGTCCTGTATTCCGGCTTTCGGTGCATTTGCCATAACGCTGTTTATGCCGTTCATTGCGTTGCTCGACGATGAGTATACCTGCGATGTAGCTACTATCACATGATTTGCGGCGTAAAGATTGAATACATATCTTCCGTCCTTTGCCTTCTTTATTTCAAAGGTGCCGCCGGGGATGCTGACCGTCTCCTCAACCACTCCGTCACTCTCTATGTCGTTCACCGTATCGTCGGTGCTTGTCGCTTTTGTTGCCTTGGTCCCTTTTGTCGCTTTTTTTGCGGCGCCGGGAACTGCCGCCGCCTTTTTCGGAGCCTTCGCTTCCGAATCTGATTTTACGGATTCTGAAGGCGATTTTTTCGCGGGTGCGGCTTTAACGGTGGCGCTTCCCGTGGCGTCTGTGCTCTTTTTATCAGGCGTGGCTTTGCTCTTTGCGGGATTTTTGTTCTGCTCTGTGCTTGCCGTGCCGTCTTTTTTTTGCGTGGTGGTTGTTTCGGCTTTTTCAGCCGACTTCTCACTCTTGCTTTGCTGTTTTGCGACCTCCGGCACATGGGAATTGCCTGCGGCGGGCGTCGCTCCTGTCGGCTCCGGCTTCACCACTTTTTCAGCTTTTCCGGCGGTTACATCCGCCCTTACCGAATCCTTTGTGTCTTTATTTTGTTTATTTTTCTTCCCGAACAGCTTTTGAAACAGTCCCATGTCATGCCTCCGCTACGTGTTATTCTGTATCTATATTGTAGCACATAACCGCGCGCATGACAATACTCTTTCGGGTATTAGCGGGAAATATTTTTTTCTGCGACTGCCGGTCGGGCTCCGTCGCGTGTCTTGCGCTTTGCACTCTCGCTTCTCAGATAGGCGAGTGCCTGACTTATTCCGCCTACCTCGTCAATCAGCCCGCATGCACATGCTTCTTCTCCGTCGAGTATAGAGCCTATATCATTCACAAGCATGTCCGTGCGCGTCATGGCACGCCTGAAATACTCCTCGCGGACATTTGAGTGCGATACTATGAAGCGGATTATTCTGTCCTGCATTTTTTCAAGGTAATCAAGAGCCTGCGGAACGCCGAGCATTATACCGTTCGTGCGGACGGGGTGTATCGTCATCGTTGCGCTCGGAACTATGAATGAGCGCGACCCGCTGACAGCAAGAGGCACGCCTATCGAGTGTCCGCCGCCGAGTACTATTGTGGCTGTCGGCTTTGAGAGACTGCTTATCACTTCGGCTATCGCGAGCCCCGCCTCGACATCTCCGCCGAGGGTGTTTATAAGAATGATAATGCCGTCTATGCGATCACTTTCTTCGAGGGCGACAAGCTGGGGGATTATATGGTCGTACTTTGTGGCTTTTGTCCCTCCCTCAAGAGCGTAATGCCCCTCGACCTGACCTATTATCGAAACACAGTAAAATGCCTCGTCGGAGGAATCTATTTCCATGCCTCCGCGCTCGGCTTCCTCCGCCTTTGGTGTGCCTTCCGCGCGCATTTCCTCTTTATCTTCCAAAATATACTGCACCTCACAGTTTTTTTACATAGTTTATGCGATATTATTCGGAATTATCCATTGATTTTTTTCTCCGGATATGATATACTTTCATGTGGGATTTTCCGTCCCGGAGCAGTGAGTAATAAAATTTACATAAAGGAGTTTTTGCTGATATGAAAGAAATTCTTGTAGAAACCTCAGCAAGACATATCCACCTTACAAAAGAGGCTGTCGAGGCACTCTTCGGCAATGGGTATGAGCTTACAAAGAAAAAGGACCTTTCCCAGCCCGGGCAGTTTGCCTGCGCTGAGAAGCTTACCGTTGTCGGACCTAAGGGGACGCTCAAGGCTTCTATCCTCGGACCCGTCCGCTCTGCAAACCAGGTTGAGCTGTCGCTGACGGATGCCCGTTCGATAGGCGTCACCGCGCCGATACGCGAGAGCGGCGATATTGCGGGCTCCGGAGCATGCAAGCTCGTCAATCCCGAGAACGGAGCGGAGATAGAGCTGACAGAGGGCGTAATAGCTGCAAAGCGTCATATTCACCTCACCCCGAAGGATGCAGAGGAGCTGAAGGTCAAGGATAAGCAGATTGTATCGGTAAAGATAAATTCCGAGAGATCCGTAGTATTCGGTGATGTCGTAATCCGCGTCAGCGATAAATTCGCTCCCGCTATGCATATTGATACAGATGAGTCAAATGCGGCTTGCGCATTCGGTACGGTTTACGGTATTATCATCCCCTGATAATCTTTGAAATAATAAAAGGAGATAAATAAATGGCAGAACTTATCTATTCACGCGAAGTAGAAGATATGTGCGTCGTTGCCAAGGGACCTAATCACGGACCCGCTCCGATTCCCGAAGAGGGACTCTGGGTAAAGGCAAAGGAGATAAAGGACATCTCCGGTCTTACGCACGGTGTGGGCTGGTGCGCCCCGCAGCAGGGAGCCTGCAAGCTCACTCTTAATGTCAAGGACGGCGTTATACAGGAGGCTCTTGTAGAGACTATCGGTTGCTCCGGAATGACACATTCGGCTGCTATGGCGGCTGAAATACTCCAGGGCAAGACGATACTTGAGGCGCTCAATACAGACCTTGTATGCGACGCTATCAATACCGCTATGCGTGAGCTCTTCCTTCAGATAGTTTACGGTCGTACACAGTCTGCATTCTCCGAGGGCGGTCTTACTATAGGAGCGGGACTTGAGGACCTCGGAAAGGGAACCCGCTCACAGGTCGGAACCATGTACGGCACGGTTGCTAAGGGAGTCCGGTACCTTGAAATGGCAGAGGGGTATGTTACCAGAATGGCGCTTGACGCCGATGATCAGGTTATCGGTTACGAGTTTGTGAACCTCGGCAAGATGACCGATTTCATTAAAAAGGGCGACGACCCTACCACCGCATATAACAAGTCAATGGGACACTATGGCAGATTTACCGAGGAAGATGGCGCGGTAAAGTACATAGATCCCCGCAAAGAGTGATAGGAGGGCGCGAGAATGGCACTTTTTGAAAATTACGAAAGACGCGAGGCAAAAATTCTCGGCGTTCTTAAAGAGTACGGCATAAACTCCATAGAGGAGTGCCGCGATATTACTCTTGCAGCAGGAATAGACTGCGATAAGATAGTCAGAGGTACACAGCCCATATGCTTTGAAAATGCGGTCTGGGCATACACCGTAGGTGCCGCGATTGCTCTTAAGAAGGGCTGCAAAAAGGCGGCTGACGCTGCGGCGGCTATCGGAATAGGGCTTCAGTCCTTCTGTATTCCCGGCTCCGTTGCCGAAAACCGCAAGGTCGGTCTCGGACACGGAAATCTCGGTAAGATGCTCCTCTCCGAGGAGACAGAGTGCTTCTGCTTCCTCGCCGGACACGAATCCTTCGCGGCGGCAGAGGGCGCTATCAAGATTGCACTTAACGCAAATAAGGTAAGAGTAAAGCCTCTTCGCGTTATCCTTAACGGACTCGGCAAGGATGCGGCGATGATAATCTCCCGTATCAATGGCTTTACCTATGTAAAAACAGAGTTCGACCCCTACACCGAGACTGTAACGGTAGTCGAAGAGAAGGCTTACTCGAACGGACCGCGCGCGGCTGTCAAGTGCTACGGCGCTGACAATGTTCCCGAGGGCGTGGCTATCATGAAGCTCGAGAACGTCGGCGTTTCCATAACCGGTAACTCAACCAACCCGACAAGATTCCAGCATCCTGTTGCCGGCACATATAAGAAATGGTGTGTTGAGAACGGCGTGAAGTATTTCTCGGTTGCCTCCGGCGGAGGAACGGGAAGAACGCTCCACCCGGATAACATGGCTGCAGGCCCCTCCAGCTACGGTATGACCGATACCATGGGACGTATGCACTCCGACGCGCAGTTCGCAGGCTCGTCCTCCGTTCCGGCGCATGTCGAGATGATGGGACTTATCGGTATGGGTAATAACCCGATGGTCGGCGCCACTGTTGCAGTGGCTGTCGCTGTCGAGGAAGCACAGAAGTAATAATCACATTAAAACGGCTGTCACCGCCAGACCGGGAGCTTTCGCTCTTGATTATGCACCAATGTGACAGCCGAAAAGAAAAAGCAGACATCATTTTCCGGTGTCTGCTTTTTGTTATATATCAGTTTGTGACATCAAAGTTAATGCGGAATAGTATATCCGAGCTTGAAAGACCCGCAAGGGCATTATAGCTATCCTCTGTAAAGAGTGGTATCTTGTCGGTATCCGCGCGAGTTGCGTTCAGCTCCTCTATGCGGGAGTTTACGGCAGAGAGCGGCTCCATGCAGAATTGTAGCCAATAATCACAGTATATGCATTCCGGGTCATTCCGCTGCGTCGCACTGACAAGCCCGGGGAGAGATGCTGTAAACACGCCTCCGGCTGAATCTGCTCCGTAATAATCAACGAAATACACTTTTTTTGCATTATCTGTATCAAGAACGTATGAGCCGTCATCTGCGTTTTTCAATGTGCGCACGGTGCGCACGGATATGACATTCAAAAGCTCGCGACCGGAGACAATAGAAAAATCAAAATCCATGTGAATATCATTATCCGCATCTCCGTTGTTCTCAAGCGCAAATTTGAAGGTTCGCACCTCGCCCGGAAAGATATCCGTGACAGAGAAACGGAGCGCGATGTCCGCGCTCGTCTCCTCGCTGTAAGCGTAGTCCTTTGCGAGCTCAACAAAATCGTACTTTTCGGTGTAGTATTTCATTGCGACAGGTGTCGCCGCAATCTCCGGGACGCCGTTCCGGTTCATGTCGTTTGCGCGGTACAGGGTAACGACGGATTTTATTTCGAGCATTTCGAGGCGTACAGGCGTTCTGTTATTGAAGCTGAACCATGCGAATGTGCCGACGGTAAGGAGAGCGAGGCAGAGAAGCGCCGCTATCATCGGGTGTGTGATTTTTTTCAGCATGTCATTCCTCCGTCAGCTTGTGCGCGACAGGCGCAGCGCACCTATCGACAGAGCTTTTTTTGAAAGAAGATTTGTTACGGTGCCGGACAGCGCGTTGTATTGAGTGAGGTCGACGGAAATACTGAAGGTGCATGTGACCTCGCCGTCCTCCGGGGCTATAACTCCAGTGACTATGTTGAAAGGGTCTGCGGTTGTGCGTGACGTTCCCGCCGAGGTGTTGTATTCCGCGAGATATTTTCCGCTGTGTTCTCCAAAGCTGTATACGGGGCTCCCGCCCTCTGCCGTTATTCTGTTCAGTTCAACCTTGAATATGCCCATAACGCTGTATGTACCGGAGGTGTTTCCGTCGCCCTCTCCTATCGTAAACCTGCCGTCGCTGTCATCAAAATCAGAGAGCGAGAGAGAATATCCGGAGCTCTTTGATGTTGTATTGCGAAAGGTCAGCGTGATTATCAGCGTTTCCCTCGGAAACAGACCGGTCAGATTTATCGGTACGGGCTTACCGTCATCGCCGAGCGAATAGTAGTAATCGGTGCCGTCGATTTTTCCGGCGAAAACAAGCGTCCCATCCTCGTTATTCTCTGCCTGTACAAGACAGTAGGCGTTCGCTTCTTCGGAGAAAACATAGTATATGGTGTCAATCTCCGTGTCGGCTATAACCGGACGCACCTTTATCACATCACCGAATTCCAGCGCGCCGCCGGAGACGGAGATATCAAGCCCGCCGGCGTCGGCGTTCCGATTGCTCGCCAGCCAGCCGAGCGTCCCGTTCGGAGCAAACCATAGCACGCACAGAATTATTATCATAACGAAAATTACCGCGAGGGCGATTGCCTGCCAAAGCAGGGCGCCTTTTTGTTTTTTGTTTTCCTGCATGTTGTATCTGCCTTATTTCAGAATCGTGTAATCGTGAAATCAATGATTATTTGATATTGCGTGGAGTTTGAGGTAGCTGTGAATATCATTGAGAATGTATTGCCGAGAGGGTCATCTGCAGTAAATTCAATTGTGACCCCGGATATGCTGCATGAATATTTACTTGTGCTCGCCGTCCTGTTTATTGAATAGTCTGACGGCGTTGTATTGAGCTGGTTCAGCATATCAAGGAGTGACGCACCCTTCGGGAGCTTGTCCTGATATTCTATGTTGATGAGATTCAGATACAGCTGTGATGCCGCATGGCTGTCTGTGAAGAGAATGGGGGAGCCGATGTCACCCGCAGAGTAGACGGTTATTCCGTATAGTGTCAGCTCTCGGTAGGTTCCGTAGTTTGAGAGCCCATCGGAGCCGTAGAATACATTATCAGAGTCGTTAGTACCGGGGACATTACCGCTGACGGTTATATTTACAAGCGATACAGACACATTCTTGCACAGTGGCAACAGCCATGTAAAGGAGTAGATCCTGTTGTCGCCGAGGTTAAGATGTGTGAGATTTTTAAGAGCTGAGGTATCTGTGCTCCAGCTCTCAAAGGGAGAGGCTTCTGCGGCGGTCACGACTATCGAGCATCCTGAGAGGTCAAGCGTGACGAGCGACGACATATAGGCTATTTCCCGTATGTTTGCACTGCTTATCTGTGCACCGGACAGGCGTAGCGTCTGCGTTCCGGTGAGATAACGTATTCCGGTAAAGTCGGTTACTGCTTTCAGGTAGGTATCAGTGCTGTTCTTATAGTCAAGAGTGACATTTCTTGAGAGCCAGTCAGTAAGCAGGACAGCCGCGTCGGCTGTGCTCACCGTCGCACCGCTTGTATTGAATGTGTTATAGAGCCAGATATAGAAGTTTGCATCCGTGACCTGCGTCCCGTAGTGAATAACGCCCGGGACGGTTACGTCAGAGGTGTCGCTGTATGTTGCCCATGACGACTCCGTATTGAAGCTGCGCTTGAATTGATAGACGAGCCGGAGCCCGGTGTTTTCGACCGGAAGGGCAGAAGAGTTTATTGATATTGTATAATGCGCCTTTCCGCTCTCCGCCTCCGCTGCGAGCCTATCCTGTGAGTTCAGAAGTGCATCAATAGAGGATGTGAACGAAAGAAACGCAAGACCTGTGTCTTTTTCCGTCGTGACAGTGCCGGACAGCGTGTGTGCCGTTCCGTCCTTGTCTGTGAAAACGAGCGATATGGCAGACAGCGCGGTTGTGAGCGTGTTCTCGTCCGCTCCGTCCACGGCGAGCCCGTAGCAGACTATCGGCAATGCGCGGCGGTAATTGAACGGCATGTCAAAGCTCGTTATCGTATATCCTCCGGTGAGCTCGGTCAGTGCTTTGTCAAATACCGAGTAATACGGGAGAAAGGCGTTCAGTCCGCTGTCATCTCCGGTGAGCGTACACCTTACGGGTATCTGTATTATTGCATCGCTTTCCTTACCGTTGTATTCTATTCGCATTGCGATGTTGAGATAGACTGCTCCGGCGTCATTCTCGGGCTTTCCTGCCGAGACGGAAAAGCGCTCCCACATCTCGTCTCCGAGCGGGTCAGATATCGAGTAGTATTCCTGCGCGGCATCGCCGTATACGACGGAATAGCGTATGCTTTTTACTCCGGGATATGTTTTTGCATATGTTCCGCCGTCATATGTCTCATAGTAGGAGAGATTGTATAGCGGGAGATAGCCGAGTATGCCGGATGTTGCGGCGTTTCCGCTGTATGTATATCCGTTACCGTCGGTTTTTACGTCTATTACCGTGCCGTACCATTTTTTTGTGAGGTCGTTTGCTATTGTGACGGCACTTTTTACCGTCGCGGTGTTGGAGCTAACAATATCAAAGGAGACCTCTGATACGGTAGCGCCGGAATTCTTCACGGCGGCGGTCAGCCTTACGGTTGATGTTGTAGGTGTAAAGAGTATTGTTTCTGTTCCGGGTGACTCAGGAGAAGTGAATACGGTGGCTCCGGTCTCGTCGTATGAAGTATAGACGACGGTAAGAGCCGTGAACGGAAATGATATGGGGAGGTAACAATCACGGTTTATTATATAGGTGTTGACCGTATTGCCGTCGATTTCCGTCTCGCCCCAGTAGCGGGAGAGATGACGGGTTATTGCCGTACACATTGCTGATGACTGCGCCGCTGCGGTCGATATATCCGGCACATGGAGAGGGAAAACGCAGGTATACTCCGTACCGTCGGCACCTGCGTTTACGGTCACCGTGATGCTGTCATCGCCGGCGGTTCCGGTGAGCTTTCCGTTCTTTGTCACGGCAGTGCCTCCGGCGGAATATCTGACAGTTACACCGGGGTATCCGAGGTATGAGAGCGGTAAGTCGACGTCTGTGAACAGATAAGAGCAGGGGACTGTGCCATGTGTGTCACAGTCATCCTTATAATGGCGGAAAAAGTCCGCAGATGTAAATTCGGTTTTTGCGGATGCCGTGGTGTAGCTGTCCCGCGCAGTAAGTACATTTGTCATATCGGCGAGAGAGCCTGCAACACTGCGGAAGAAATTATACGCGATAAATGTCGGATCCGCCGAGAGAATGTGGAGCCGCTCCGTGAGGGAGGAGAAGCTACTGTTATCGAGCGTCCCGATTTCAATGCTGTCAAAGAATACGGCTGCTCTCGGTGTGTCTGCGTATATACCGCCGTCTGCGCCTGCGTCAACGATAAACCGTCCGCCTGATATGACTATTGAGCCGGAATAGCTGTGCCGTACGGTCAGCGTGTGCCCGCCGAGGTAGAGCGTATGCCCGGCGAGGGAGAGATGGACATCTGCCGTTATCTCAAGGTCCCGCGGGAGGGTTATATCAGCTGCGAGCACTACGGTTTTCCGCGATTTCCCGCCGGTTCCAGCGACGGAGGAAGAGTCGTTGTAGGTTTCTGCCTGCGTCGCCGCGAACAGCTCGGAAAAATCTGAGACCGTAATTGTATTGACGGTCGGGTCGATATTTATATCCGGCTCACTGTCCCGCGTAATAGAAAAATATGCATATGCGGCTATCGAAAACGCGAGCAAGAGGACAATTAATGCCGCCGCTGAAATGATTTTTGTTTTTCTTTTCATTTTGTCGGTCTCCGACCGTTTGTTCCTTTCATGTATTTGCTTATCCGACAAGGTATACTCTGAATACGCGCCTGTATGCGGTGCCATCTATAATGACCACCGCGGTTATATCTGCATAGACGCTGCCCCCGGTACCGGAATAATTCTGACTGCTTGTGATATACAGGCGGTCGTTCTTTATCCGGTATGCGCCGGATGCGGTGCCGCTCTCGTTTATGCCGAGGAGAGGGATAGCGTCGGTAAATCTGCTGAGATAATAATAGCCGTATTCGCCGCGCGTCATGACATAGAATTTGCCCGCCTCGTAATAGTTCTTGCCTTCGTTGAGGTAGTATATACCGCCGGTTTCGGTGGCGTTGAGCGGCAGGTTCTGAAATTCGCTGCCATTTACTTGTCGGCAGACTCTCTTTCCGCCGTTCGCGTCATCGTAGGTAAATTCTGTGCCGTCCTTATTCCATATAATGCGGTATACACACCCGCCGGTGTAATTGTGTCCGTTCACCGTGACGGTGAGCGTGCCACCGTAATATACATACATTCCGAGATAGTTGCCGCGCCGCGGGTCATCCTTAAGGGCGTTTGCGTCGGCGAGTATGCTCTCCATCGTGACGCCGGTTGCGGTCGCGGAATATGTAAGTCCGGTGTCCTCCCATGTCAGCTTGTTCCCGGAGAACACGAGACGGTAGAAACGGCTACCCGTGAATGAGTACGGTGTCGGGCTTCCGTTCTCGATGTAGTCAGCGGAGCCTGTCGTACCGTTATAGAGGTATACGCTCTCGGGCTGCTTTCCGGCTGCAATATCCGAAAGGCGCGACATCTCGGAGGCAAGACTTGTTGAGTCCGTTATTTCTCTGACAGAGGAAATGTAGGTTTCTGATGAGGGGACGGCTGAATCGCTGAATACCATATCGTTTTTCATTATGGCTTTAAGCTCTGCGGGAAGCGCGGCTACAATTGCATCGACGCTTAAATCTGTGAGCGACGAGACTGTGTAGTCCGTGCCGTCGTATGTGTATATTGCTGATTCCGGTTTTGCGGTAGCATCAATATCACCTTTATAATTGATAAAAGGAACTGTTGCATAGCTACTTGTACCATAGTAAAGCCTCGTTGAATTTCCGATACTTTCTGTTATATCGACATCTACGTTCGATGTCGCATTTTTGGCATAGTAGCGATTTTGCGTACTTGTAACGGTGACACTACCGGTAAGAGTTCCGCTATGGGTTATTGTATAGTTGAATTTTTCAACCTCTCTGCTGGTTGCGAGGTACGATACCAGCGATGCAACAGATTCCTGCGTTCCTGTATACACAAAGCTGTACGTAGTAACTAATTCAGATGTTTTGTAGTAAACTCTCGTAAAGCGGGTACTATTGATATTACTTCCTCTGCTTGATGTGCGGAGGTAGTAGGCGGTGCCGTCTTGTATTACATTAATTTCATCTTCGCTTGTGTAAGTAATATTATCTTTTTTATCTGTTAGGGTAAGAGAGTATCTTATACTATTCCATGCCAATGACGGCGGTTGGGGAGTGTCTGTCACTCTGTCCATCTTTACGCCCTTCGTACTGTCGAGCGATACGGAACCGTCGGAGCCCACCTTTATGGGGTAGAGATACCCGGGCTTTAGAGTTTCGCCGTTCAGCGTCAGCGGGGCGGATGAATTGCAATAGAAGTAATTTGTCAGTTGCCCTATCATTCCGGAAGTGTCGGTCGCCGTGTTGTATGAGTTGAAAAATCCGGTAGAGGTTACAATGCTGTCGTATATCTTATTTCCCGAGTCAAGCTGCCAGAACACGTTGCTCGTTCCGTCGGCACCGATGATGGATTTCTGGAGCTGAACATACTGACCGTCTATTGTTGACAGCTCCCTCAGGTACGCAAGTATTTCTGAGGTCTCCGTTCTCGTGAGCAGGACCTTTTCCGCGCTCCGTCCGCTCATGCGGTTATCCGGAGAATAGTACACCTCCCCGACATTCATTGAGAGAACAGCGAGCGGATACTCCTTATATTTATCGGAGACGCCTGCACCCGAGACATCAAGGTAAGACAGAGACTTGTAGTTTGCATTAAGCACTGTACCTACCGATTTCAGACCGTAGTTCATACCGAGGTCGAGGCGTGAGAGAGAGGGCATCTCCGAGAGCCCGTCCGGGCTGAATGTGACATAGCCGGACGCGCAGTTGTACATCGTGAGCTCTGTCAGCTTTCCCGCTATCTGTGAGCCGGATATACGGTTGAAGGTCTTTGCAAGTGAGTCTGTATGGAGAAACGCGGGAAGTCCTGCGGTGAATTCGCTTCCGGACTCGCTGTACTCTCCGACGATTGCGAGCCTTGTGAGCTTTGTGAAGTGTGTGAGCGCGGTGAGTGATCCGTCGGCAGACGTTATCGCCGGATATTTTTCACCGTCGTATTCAACATACTGCGCGGTGTATGCCTTCGGATATCCGAGCGATGCGTACAGCCTTGCCACAAATTCAGAGACAGCGCCATCTTCAAGGTAGGTCGGCACGGTGGTATAAGAGATGAAAGCGTTACGGAAGCTTGTAAGTGCGTTTTTGTTTTGCCAGAACGCATAGATGACTACCTCCTCGCGCTCGCTTATGTATTCCGTATTATCTTCATTGAAGTAACCGGACTGGAGCGAATTTTCACCGGTTTTTACAAAGTAGAAGCTGTTGCCGTTTGCGGTTGTATAAGTTCGATCGTAACGCAGCGCGCCGCCGTTCGGAGGATTTCCGATAGGATATGATGGATCCCAAAAAGACTTCGTCGGGAAATCCTGTTCGTTGAGTGCCCAACGCAGAAGCTCGGTATATTTGAAGTATGACTGCCCATTTTTGCCGGAGAGGGACATTGCAACGGAATTGAGAGCGTCGGGGTCTGTTATAACTCTGCTCGGGACTCCGTTTGCGGTGGGGGTGGTAGAGACGGAGGAGAGAAGAGCATTCCACTCGTCGTCGTTCACATCGGTAATACTCTGATAGAACGACTTTATTACCGAGAGCTCGTTCGGATTAAGATACTGCTTTCCGTCTGAGGTAGTCGTCGTGAGTGCCAATCCGGAGTATGTGCCGACGAGATATGTATCCGCCGTAACGCGCTCCGAGCCGGTAGCCCACTCTATAAGCCTGAGAAAATCATATATCGCGACATCGTCGGCATTTACGCCTGAGCTTGCCCGCTTTACATACAGGCGCAGGCTGTCCATCACCTCTCCGTGGTTTATTGTCAGCTCCTCGCCGTCATAAATTCCGGAGTACCATGCGCCGCCGTTCCCGGAGCACCGCTCAATGTCCTTTACAAGGATGTAGGCGGGTGTGTTGTTTCTGATTCCGTCGGTTACTGTTTCAAAGGCAGAGTCAAATCCGACCTTCTCCTCGGCAGGCAGGTGCCGCATGAGCTGATATTTTACGGTGCTGAACACGCTGTAATTTGAGAAACCGGAATCGTCCGGGCAGATAACCGCGGGTACTGTCACATAGAGTGAGCGCGTGTCCTCAACCGTCGGTGTGCTCGTGTATTTTACAGTCACATTTATCGGTACGCGGGATTCAACCGAGGATGCCTTAGACATATCAACCGAAATTCTGTATTCGGAAATAACGTGATAGAAATATTTTCCGGTTCCGTCGATAACCTCGTCCCCGTCAGGGGTTACGGTGACCCCTGCGTCCTTTGCGGACACATAGTATGCTCCGCGCGGGGTCGTGACCTTTATGTAATATCCGTCGCCGGTTATAGCATCGTCTCCGTACCCGTCCGGGGAATCGAGCGGCGCATATGCGGGACAACTCACGCCGTTGTAATTCAGCGAGAGCCTTGTTTCAGATGCGGAGAATACCCCGCCCGACACGGATGTATCAAAGGTTATGGAGTATTTTGTGGAGCTGAGGCTTGATGATGAGATACTGTATATGACATCGGCGCCGAAATCGCCCCTTTCGGAAATAATTCCGTTGTTTATACGGGTTCGTACAATGTTCTTGTATATGTCGATGTCGTTATACTGCTTCTGCACATAGTTGAAAACCTCATCGAGCAGCTCCTTGTAGTTTCCTGTTTCGATTATTATATTCACCGGAGAGGTGTAAACCTCGTCATCACCTGTGAATTTTGCAGTAAGATTTATCTGTGCAAATGAACTGAACACTGGAGTATTGAGAAATACAGCCTGCTCGCCGTCACTGTTCGTGTAGACGGAGATATAGTTGTAGGTCGCGTCCTGTGAATAGGTAAGCTCCTCAAGTCCTATGTCCTCATATCCGTCCCACTCAAGCTTTGCCGTGGTGAGCGTAGTATCCGGGGATGTGAAAGCCTTTGTATAATGGTATTTCGAGGACTGGACACCGACAGGAAGGAACTGGTGAGATTTCAGAAAATCTTCGCTCGCCGTGGAGGTGTCGCCTTTCCAGACCTCTTTGAGCGTCAGGGGGTTGAGCTGTGCTATGAAGTTAGAGAAACGGAGCTCGTTATTTATGGTTGACACATGGAATGTGTATTTCAGCGTGTAGAGCTTTTCATTGATACGTACCTTTGCATAAAGTCCGACCTCTTGCCCGTCTTCTGCGCTGCTCTGTATACGCCCGTCATCGGACATTGCAGTCGGCGCGTCGCTTATCCATTCGATGACTGCACCGTATTTTCTTACCGATGTCGGTAGGAAGAGGTCAGAGGTTATACTGTCGAACTTGCCGTTCAGCTCTTCAAGGTGCGCGAGGGCACCGGCGCGGAGAGCTTCAAGCACGGTTTCGTCGTCGTTTCCGAAAATTTTGAAGGAGTAGACAAAGTCCTCCGCGCCGTCAATACGAAGAGTCAGAGAAGAGGGAATAGTCGCATCGCGTGCGGGAGCCGTTATGACAGAGCCGGAGAGAGCGAGGTCCGGAGCGGTCAATGTTATTGCATTTCCGAGGTAGAATGAGAGGGAAGAAAGAGCATCGACAGATGTCCCCTGATTTATTCCGCGCCCTACATTTTTTTCAATTCTTTTGGCGAGTAGTGCGCGGACCTTGTCCGGCGAATAGCTCCGGACGGTTACTGCGGATGTGTAAGGAGACGATGCGTCAGTCCCGTCGGAAAGCGAGAGACCGGATATATCGAGCACTGAGTCGGCAGAATCGAGAATTATACTGCCGCCGAATGTCGGGAGTGAAGTAAAGCGCTTTGAGGACGTTATCACACCGTCGGATAAGAATGTAATACCTCTGCTTCCGGAAAAGGAGTATCCGTAGAGGTCTATTGTCACGGGATTTCTGAAAGTGTAGTCCTTTGTGAGAGCAAAGGAAGCTGTAACCACTATACGGGGAGTGGCGATGCCACTGTTTTTGGTAGTCAGAATACCTGAATTAATATCATCTGCGGCACGGGAAAATTCCTCCTCTGTGCCAACGAATATATAGTCGCGCGCATCTGCATTAAGTGCTGTGTCTGTTATCGCGAGCGTGAATTTTGAGCCGGCGTATGCCTCTGCCGCGGTGTGGAGACGGAAAGATACCGTGTGTGCGTCGTCATTACCGGATGGTAGCATGTGTTTTTCGGGGAAGCTGTATGCTCCGGCTTCGGTTAGCTTTGCGAGCGTTCCGATATACTTACCGTCATAGTAGACAAGAACAGAGCTTTTTACGGTCGTTGCGAGGTTGCCGAGCGGGCTTATAACCGTATCGTCAACGGTGAGCGATTTTACGGCTATTGATATCGAATGGATAAGGTCTGTTGAGGTTTTGTTGCTCATGCTGAGAGAGAACGAGACCTCGCTGCCTGTGTTGTCAAGCGTAAAGCTCTTTTGTGACGATGTGACTGATTTTCCGGAGACGAGCTCGGTTATATCGAGTGCGATCTTGTCATTATTAATTTTGCCTGAATTTATATCACCGTTCCCGCGGACAAACGAGCGCAGGAAAACAACTCCCGACGCCGTTATGGCGAGGAGAAGAAATACAGTTATCGCAACCCGGAGCGTGAGAAATTTTCTGCGCCCCATCTTGCCTCGTCCCTTCATATATACTCCTTTGCACTGTAACGGACATGAAAAAAAGAGCCAGCCCGTCACAGAAAATGCAACTGGCTGGCTCATCGAGCCCCTATAGCTTTGCGTCACAGCCTTTCGACTGTTTTGCCGATAATTATTTATTTATCATGCTTATTATAATATATTCAATCTTTTTTGTCAATAGTCAAAGGTGTATTTTTTGCTACTTAATCATTAACAAAGTAAAAATATTGACTTGCGTCTCTTTTTGTGCTATGATTTATAGAAAAGAGCGAAAATGTCGGGAAATGTCGCGCGACGCGATACTTCGGGGGGATTAAACGGTATGGACGGATTGTATACTGATGAGCGTGCGATTTTCGAAGAGCGGGAAGAGGACGAGCTCTCAGAGTGTGACATTAATGCAACGGATGTTCTTGTGGGTATAGTCAGAAGCGAGGAGCAGTACGCTCATTGTGTGTCGAAGAAATACTATTACATACCGGCAAAACAGTTTCCCGGCAAGCTGCCTGATATACGCTATGTAGCACTTTACAGATCTCCGCGTTTTCCGGAGCCCGGAATATATTTATTCGGAGAAGTGGACAGGATAGTGCGTGTCACCCGCTCGCGCATACCGTTCCCGTCGTCACACTCCTCGCCGGATGAGCTTTATTACGCTTTCGTTGTGAAAGGCTGGCAGAGGCTGCATTCCCCTGTACGAATAATGGACACGTCCATTCACGTGGCGGTGTTTACATCCCTGTTTATGCTTACACATGCGAGATATACATACGAGTTGTTGTGTATACGGACAAAGCAGGAGTACCGGATAAACAAAGCACTTTCGGAGCTTTGTGCGGCGGCGCTCAGGCGTGATGAGAATGAGGGCAAGGCGCCGTGGAGACTCAACCCGGATTACTCAATAGCACCGGCGGACAAAATGACTATGGAGAATACGACACAAGACCTCCTCGTAGCAAGCAACACAGGATTTGCCGATGCTCGGTGCGGCGATAAGCCGTCCGGCACGGACATTACGTATATTCTTCCGGGCGGATTAAAGATAGGCGAAAGACTTGGTCGTATTTTTGTCTCAACTCCGTCGGCGGACACGCTTATGAACGAATCTGTCCGTTCATTTGACGCTCATCCGCGCTCAGTGCTTTCACGTGTGTCGGAAATCGTCTGCAGTACAAAGAATGGCGGCATCTGACCTGATAACTCAATAGAATATCCGGAGAGCGGCTTTTGTGTGGCTGCCCTCCGGATTTTTTGCATATTTACTTTCCTTTGACAAAATCCACTATCGGGGTCACGTCCGTGAGCGAATGGGGATGATGGTCGCAGTCCGGTTTTGTTATTACGGTCAGAGGATATTTGTGCGCCTCAGCATATTCCGCCATGATTTTCCCGTTTTCCGGATAGGGAACCGTTGTATCCTTTTCCCCGGCTATCAGCAGCGTCGGTATGTGCTGTGAGAAGTATTCACCGAGCCGGTCCTTCGGGCTTCCGCAGAAGGTTTTCAGGGTGTTCATGTCGAGGTGATATTCACGCAGGAGCTGCGCCTGCTCCGGAGAGCCATCATGTGGCCAGCTGCACAGATTAAGCACAGGTGCGTCAAGATAAACTTTGTCTACATATTCGGGGTAGGTGATTGCGTAATTGAAGGCGTATAGCCCGCCACGGGAAAATCCGAAAAGAATTGCCTCGCGCCGGAGCGTATATCTTTTAAGTAGCTCAAGATGAAATCTGTGCATAAGGCGGATAGCATCAAAGCTGCCGTACCTGTTGCTTACTTCGTAATACACTCTCGTGTAGCCCTCTTCAAGAAGTGCCTGTTCCGCCGCGTCAAACGCATACAGAAATTCTGTTTTCCATATCCACTTGCCGTTCGGCTTTTCCGGTACGATAACGGTTGCGGTATGTCCCGCAAAATCGAATTGCTGTGTTGTTGAACTCATGTTGAATCTCCTTTTAACATATTCTGCCCGAAGTTAAAATGCGATTAATAAACTTACGTTTATATTTGGTTCGGATTTCTTGATCCGGAGCACGTAAAATAGAGTACCTGGCGCGTTTTGGCGAGGCTTCGCACAGCGGCGAGCGCGCTTGCGCACCGACTGTCATCAAGTGAGAGAAAAGGATCGTCTAATATTACCGGCGGTTTGTCGGCACCGTACAGCGAGTCGGTCAGTGCGAGCCTTACGGCGAGGGAGAATATGTCACGCATTCCGCGGCTGAAGCTTTCTGTGGCATGTGTTTTCCCGCCCTGCACAATGCTCATGGAGAAAGATGTATCTATTGAATACTCGGTGTCGTTACCCGCTCCTCCGAGCTCACGCATACACTCGGAGAGATTCTCCCGCACGGCGCGTATATATTTTCCCGTGAGCTGTTCCTTCGCACTTTCGAGATACTGCGCCGCTTTTGTCACCGTGTCGAGCTTATCCTCGCGATTTTTGATTCTCTCCTCGGTTTCGCGTATCTGCTCATCGAGCGCATCGGAGCCTTCGAGCTTTATGCAGTTATCGTTATACTCATTTTCCGCGAGCGTGACAGCACCTTGCAGTCTTGTCACTTCTGCTTTCACGGCAGAAAGCTCGTCTTCTGCCGGGCATTGCGGAATTACGATGCTCTCCGTCCCTGTGAGGGCGTGATTTATCCGGAACTCCTCGGCGTATACTTTGTTCTTTTCAAGATCCCGTATCAGTTGTCTGTACTCGATGACTTTATTCTTTATTTCATTCAACGGTGAAGCCGAGACGGTAGGGTACCTTGAAAGAAAGCTGTCAACCTTACTGCGATTTCGATTTGCGTCCTCCGCCATTTTTCGTCGATACTCGTCCGCTCCCTGCTCTGTGGAGCATAATTCGGAGTAGCGGACAAATTTTCGGCGTATTTCATGAAGCGCACCCTCGTAGCTTGCATCGCTCACAGGATATGCGGAAATGAAAGAGCAGAGAGCGGTATCACATTCGGAGAGCTTTTTTCGCAGAGCCTCGCGCCGCTCGGAGTCGTCGGCGAGAGCCGCTGTGACGGTGCGGTACCTTTCGGCTTCTGCTGATAATTTTGCGAGCCGTTCGCCGAGCGTTCCGCCGTCATCATTGCTTCCGTATTTTGCGAGAAATATCGCGGCGTTTTCCCGAGCGTTTCCGCGGCGTCGACATATACATATTCCGATAATGAGAGAAATAAAAGCGGGCAGAATTCCGAAAAGAGCATATATATTTACGAGAAATCCGCAACTGAGAGATGCGGCGGCAAGAATAAGCGCGCTGATGAAAAACGGTGTACCGCTGCATTTTTCGGTCACTGCTTTGTATACTCTTTCGGCTTCCTCCTTTGACGGAACACCGTGCGGGAAACGGGATTTCAGGCGGTTATATTCCTCCATATCACTGCCTGTGCCTCTGAGCTCCTCCCGATATGTATCTGCACGGGCGAGAGTGTCACTCATCGATGAGATTTCCTGAAAATCCGTATGCCTTTTGAAAAAAGAGGCAAGCTCTGTCCGCTCGGCATTGTCTGCTGCGGTGTCGTGCGTAGGTTCGCTTTCGGAGAGCACCTTTGCAGAGGCGATTTCGTCGAGCTCCTCCGCCGTGGGAACGCCGTTTTCAAAGAAGTGCTGCAGCCCTTCTATTTCGCGCTTGTTTTCCTCTATCCTGCTTATCATTCCGGCATATTCGGCTGCGTCCCGTGCTATGCCGGCACTCCGCATTGCGATATTCTTTCTGTCATTCAGTTCATCGAGCCGATTGTTTGCATCCCGGAGCTTTTTCTTCATTTCATTCAGCCGGATTTCGTCGTTTTTTGTTGTTTCGGCAAGTCGTTCGAGTTCAGCCCTCCGGTATCTGAGCCCATCGAGCTCTTCACGAAGGTCATTTATTTCGCCGCCACCGCGTTTCTGGTAGTTTTTCCTCTCATCGTTCAGGATTTTCAGTGCGCCGTCAAGGTCACCGAGGTCACAGTCAACTCCCGTCAGGTCGGTAAGCTTTGCCGATACGGATTTGTTCTCACACTTTCCGCCGAGGTTTTTTTCGGAGAGAAACAGCGTTCGTTCAAAGCCGTCGGCATCTATGCCGAGTATCGTTTCGCCTAATACGGCTCCGTAATCATCGGACCTGCGTCCGGTATCTGCATCGTATAAGCTAAAGGTATCATCTCCCGGTTTTTTTGCAAAGCTACGCTCTATCCGGTACTTTTTGCCGTCGTGCTCAATTGTCAGTGAACCGCCGAAGGTGCCACCCTGCCAGGGCAGATATTTTTTTCTTTCGTTCTGGTCGAGGGATGTGCTGCGCGTGTCGGACATACCGTAAAGCATGCATTTGAGAAATACGGTAAGGGTGGTTTTTCCGTATCCGTTGGCTTCCGTAAATACATTCAGTCCGGGGGAGAATTTATAGCGGTAATCATGCAGTCCGCCGAAGTTTTCGATGTAACATTCAATAAATCTCATGCTTTTACCGCCTCCTATTCGTGCGGTCTCTCACCCGTGAGGGCGGCGAGCCCGGCATTTATAATCCGTTCTTTTTTCACATCGGTGAGTGAATTGTCTTTTAGCACAAGACGTATAAACTCGCCTTTTAATGAATAATCGTTAATATAATCCTCGGCAGAAATAGCCATGTGACATTCATCTTTTATCTCAAAGCTGTAAAATCGCTCATTCATTCTGCTGACGAGATAAGGAAATTCGCGCGGGATTCCGGGCTTGACTCCTCCGGTCAGGCGGACGCGCACAATGTCGCGCGCCGGCAACCCGAACAGGAGATTTTCTATTTTGTCCTCCGCCTCCCGCTGGCTTGCCACATCTCCCATGTCGCAGGGTATATCATGCAATGTGCGTTTTGAAAACGGCTTGAATATATGAGTTATTCCGCTGCCCGCAGTGTCGAGGAGGACAATGCCCATCTCGCCGGTTTCGTCAAATCCGCGTCCCTCCGGAGTGCCGGAATAAACGGCGACACCGCGTCGGTCTATTTCCTTTTCCGTATAGGTGTGATAGTGTCCGAGAGCGAGGTAATCAATGTTCCGTCCCGCCGCGTCATTTATGCCTATTATTCCGCCATCTGCCGATCGGTCGCGCAGCTCTCCGTGAAGAACGACAATGTTCTTTTTTCGTGGGGAGAGATTGAGTGTGTCGAACATGTCGCATGACGTTGCGGCTCTGCCGGCAATGCAGATATCCTCAAATTCAAAGTACGTCCAGTCGTCGCCGAAAACCTTAAGGTTGCTGAGCTTTTCCGCGTAAGGAAGAAAGGCTTTTTTTTCGTGATTTCCCGGAAGATAGAAAAAGGTTATATCCGGGCATTTACCTATTGCCGCTGTAATAGCATCACGCGCGCGCACGCCGGTCGTCTCGCTGTCAAAGAGATCACCGGCGATTATCACGGCACCGTAATTCTGCGCCGCTGCGTAATCTGCAATTGCACGGAAGGTATCTATCAGTTCTCGCTTGCGCTCGGCTATCCGAGACGGGGGAATATGCGCCGATGTGAGAGGCGAATTTATATGCAGGTCAGCTGTATGTATCAGTTTCATCCTTCGTGCTCCTTCTGTATTCACTTGGCGGCATACCGTATTTTGCGGAAAAGACCTTGGTGAAATACGACTGCTCCGAGAATCCGCACGCCTCCGCTATCTCGCTTATCGAGCCGTTTCCGGAGGAGAGTCTCTGCCTTGCGGAGTCGAGCCTCATGTCGTTGAGAGTTTCATTAATCGTCTTTCCGTATTTTTCACGAAACGAGGTCAGAAGCGTTGATTTAGAGCACCCGATCTCGTCGCATAGCTCCCGTATGCCGATTTTTTTACTGTAATTTTCGGAGATATATTTGATTGCCATTTCCGGGACGGTGGGTCTTTCTATGGTTATGGCGTTAGATACCGTAAGGTATTTTGCGCAAACCGTCATTATGTTTACATATGAATTTATCATATCGCGGTCTACTTTCGGTATTTCCGCTATCAGCCCGTCCCGCACCGCCGGGTCGTCTGATAGTGTGTAGAGCATTTCTGCGGTCATACCGCTGTCACGGACCTGTCCCATCATCAGAAAGCCGGTAAGCGTTCCGAAATTATAGAGTGGACTTATCGCTTCCGTAAGACCGAATCTGCATCTGTATATAATGGTTCTCCCGTCCCTCAGTGCCTTGCTGCATGCTGCCTTATCACATTCGGCGCACGCTGCAGCTTCACCCGGAAGAGAGTGTATAAATTCACAGAACGGTAGCGCACCGGGAGGATATGCGGCGACCTCACCGTAATCGCTCGCGTGAAGAGAGACGCGAAAGCCGGTAATCCTGTTGAGGTCTTTCAATACGGATATTATCTCGTCCTTAGTCATGATTTCACCGCCGTGTTTGTAAAATAAGCGAAAAAAGTGTTCTTTTCTACAAAAGATTATACTATTTTCCATTGCAAAAGTCAAGTGATAACTATATAATTAGAATGTCAGAAAAAGAAATTTATGAAGGGAGTTAATCTGCTTGAAGTATTGTATAGGCGTTGATCTTGGTGGTACCAATATAGCGGCGGGACTTGTCGATTTCGGTACACACGAAATCCTGCGTAAGCTCTCCGTAAAGACGAATGCACCGCGCCCGTGCGAAGAAATCAGCACGGATATAGCGAAGCTCGCCCGCAGACTTTGCAAGGAACAGGGAATATCGCTTTCGTCTGTTGCATGGGTCGGAGTTGCGACGCCCGGTATCGTCAAAAACGAGACTGTCCTGACCGCAACAAATCTCGGTTGGACAAATGAGCCGCTCGGGGTCTTGCTTTCCCGTCAGCTCGGAAGACCGTCGTATATCGCGAATGACGCTAACGCCGCCGCGTATGCAGAGGCAATTTGGGGAGTCGGACAGGGGACATCCTCGTTGGTTGAGCTCACTCTGGGCACGGGCGTCGGCGGAGGAATAGTAATAAACGGAAATATATGGGACGGCTTCAACGGCTTTGCTGCCGAGATTGGTCATATGGTTATAAAGGCGGGGGGCAGGGAATGCTCCTGCGGTAAGCTCGGCTGCCTTGAGGCATACTGCTCTGCTACTGCACTTGTAAAAGAGACGAAGCGGATAATGAAGCTCTATCCCGACAGCACTATGTGGTCTGTATGTGGTGGCGACATTGACCGTGTGAATGGCAAGACCGCTTTTGTTGCGCGTAAGCAGGGTGATTATGCGGCGCGCCTTGTCGTCGATTCATTCATTGACAATCTCGCGGTCGGCGTTTCAAACATTATAAACATATTCCAGCCATCGGTTGTATGTATCGGAGGCGGAATATCCGGTGAGGGAGAAAACCTCATGGCACCTTTGCGCGACAGGGTAGCGCGCACATCGTTTGGTCTGGCACAGGGAAAAACAAAGGTTCTTGCAGGAAAATACAGAAATGACGCCGGCATAATAGGTGCGGCGCTTCTCGGATTACAGGAGGATGATATGGATAAGAAGTCGATTGCTGAAATACTTATTCCCAAATTTGATATTGAGGGCGTTATGGAGGATGCGGTTCCTTACGGAAACGGTCACATAAACGATACATACCTCGTCACAATGCGTGTAAACGGAGGAACAAAGCAGTATATTCTTCAGCGCATAAACAAGCATGTTTTCAAGCGTCCGGATAAGCTCATGGATAACTTCTATGCGGTCACCGAGTTCATACGCGACGAGATCATAAAAGAGGGCAGAGATCCGGAGCGCGAGAGCATCCGCGTCATTAAGTCCTCCGACGGCAGAAACTTCTACATGACGACCGACGGAGATTACTGGCGCGTTATCAGCTTCGTGACCAACAGTGTAAGCTATGATAAGGTCGAGCGTCCGCAGCAGTTCTATGATTCGGCTGTGGCTTTCGGAAAGTTCCAGTACATGCTCCGCAATTTCCCGGCAGAGGAGCTCTATGAGACTATCAAGGATTTCCACAACACGCCGGTGAGATACCGGCAGCTTATGGACGCGGCGGAAAAGGATAATTTCGAGCGCCGTGCAGAGGTTGAAAAGGAAATTGAGTTTGCAACGGCGAGACTTGACTTTATCGGAACCTTTGAGCGTGCACATGCAGAGGGCAAGCTCCCGCTCAAGGTCACGCACAATGATACGAAGCTCAACAATATTCTTTTCGACAAAAGTTCAGGAAAGCCCATTTGCGTTATAGACCTTGACACAATCATGCCCGGCTATTCCGTAAATGATTTCGGTGATTCCATACGCTTCGGCGCGACTACTGCGCTTGAAGATGAGGCAGATCTTTCAAAGGTTAATTTTGACATTCAGCTCTTTGAGGTGTATGTTAAGGGATTCCTTGAGGGGGCTCGTGGCGGACTTACCGACTGTGAGATATCCCTCCTTCCGCATGCGGCAATGATGATGACGCTTGAGTGCGGTATGCGTTTCCTTGCGGACTATCTGAACGGAGATACATACTTCAAGACCTCTCGCCCGAAGCAGAATCTTGACCGCGCGAGAAACCAGTTCAAGCTTGTTTCCGATATGGAAAATCAGTTTGACGAAATGAAGAAGATCGTGGCAAAGTATGCCGCGAAAAGCTGATATATTAAGGAGCAGTTCCGGATATAATAATTCAAGGGGGGAATTGAATCATGAAAATTCTGTTTTCAAAGACCGCGCATGACGCGGGAATAAGTGCGGCGCGGGTTTTCGCCGATGTTCTGAAGAAAAAGCCGAATGCCGTGGTAGGGCTTGCCACAGGCTCGTCGCCTATCGGCATGTACGATGAGCTTACCGAGATGACAAAGCGCGGGGAAATATCCTTCCGCGATGTTCACAGCGTAAACCTTGACGAATATGTAGGACTCACTCCGGAGCATGACCAGAGCTACAACTACTTCATGCACAAAAATCTTTTTGACCGTGTTGATATAAAGGCGGAGAATACCAATCTTCCGTCCGGAATTGCAAAGGATCCGGCGGCAGAATGTAAGAGATATGATGCCCTCATAGCTTCTATGGGCGGAATTGATATCCAGGTGCTCGGCATCGGAAATAACGGACACATAGGCTTCAACGAACCTGCTGATGCGTTTACAAAGGGAACAACTCTTGTAAATCTTACCGATTCGACTATCGACGCAAACTCCCGTTTCTTCGCCTCGCGCGACCTTGTGCCGACCCGTGCCATATCAATGGGTGTCGGTCAGATAATGAAGGCAAAGAAAATTCTTCTGATAGCTCTCGGCAAAGGCAAGGCTGAAATACTGGAGCGCGCGCTTTTCGGAGATGTCACGCCGCGTGTACCCGCGTCTATACTCCAGTTTGCCGAGGATGTTACTGTATGTGCAGATGAGGATGCACTTTCAGTAATTCTCGAAAAGCACCCCGATGCGGTTACGAGATAAAGAAATCAGCCACATAACACAGCAAAATAATAAAACGGCGACTGTACATGCTATGCGTTGTACAGTCGCTCATTTTTGAAAAAAATCCGCCGGATACATTTCTCCCGGCGGATTTTCCGATGTTTATTTTTCACTTTTATCCTCAGTGATGAGTGTAAGCGGCTCTTTCCCGCGGACAAATGCTCCGGTCACTATCGCGCGCTTTACATCTTTCCTTGACGGAAGCTCATACATCGGCTTCATCATTATTCCCTCAAGTATGGCACGCAGACCGCGCGCCCCTGTTTTTCTTTCAACTGCGAGCTTTGCAATCTCCGTAAAGGCGTCGTCTGTGAACTCAAGCTCAATTCCGTCCATTGCGAGAAGCTTTTTGTACTGCTTGTAGAGCGCGTTGCGCGGCTCTTTGACAATACGGACAAGCGCCGCCTCGTCAAGCTCGTCGAGCGTCACTATTACCGGCAGTCTGCCGACAAGCTCCGGAATAAGTCCGTATTTTACAATGTCGTGAGCTATGACATCCTTGTAGACGGATTTTCCGCCGGAAACAGTATGCTGTACGGAGTTAAAGCCTATCTGCTTATTGCCTTTCCTTGCTTCGATAATACTTTCTATTCCGTCAAATGCACCGCCGCATATAAACAGTATGTTCTTTGTGTCTATCTGTATGAACTCCTGATTGGGATGCTTTCGCCCTCCCTGCGGGGGAACATTTGCAACCGTGCCTTCAAGAATTTTCAGCAGCGCCTGCTGTACTCCCTCACCGGATACATCACGTGTTATAGATCTGTTTTCTCCTTTACGGGAGATCTTGTCTATCTCGTCAATGTAGATTATTCCGTGCTCTGCAAGACTGACATCATAGTCCGCCGCCTGAATGAGACGGAGAAGAATGTTCTCCACATCCTCGCCGACATAGCCTGCCTCTGTAAGCGTCGTGGCGTCCGCTATTGCAAACGGGACCTTAAAGCTCTTGGCAAGAATTTGTGCAATATATGTCTTTCCGACTCCTGTCGGACCGAGGAGGAGCACATTCGATTTCTGAAGCTCAACATCGTCGTCCGCAGTATCGGGCGCATTCTTTTTTGCGCCCTTGCTTTTCTTTTTGCCGGTGTTTTCAAGTGTCAGTATTCTTTTATAATGATTGTAGACGGCGACAGAGAGAGCAAGCTTTGCATCGTCCTGTCCTATAACATATTCGTCAAGCATGGATTTTATCTCAGCGGGGCGGGGGAGAGTCTCAAATGTAAGACCGGAGTCCTGTTGATTTGCCATCGGAAAATGAGTGCTTATAAGCTCGGAGCAGACTTCAATACAGCTGTCGCAAATATACGATTTGCCATCGCTGCCCGGTATAAGCACGTTTACGCTCTCTTCATCCCTGCCGCAAAAGGAGCACCTTCTGAGGCTCCTTTTAGAAGTGTCAGCCATTGTGTTTTATTCCTTTTCGGTTTCTTTCCTCGTGATGACCTTATCGATAAGTCCGTATGCGCACGCTTCCTCCGCACTCATGAAATTGTCTCTTTCTGTATCGCGCTCAATTGTTTTGAGGGGCTTACCGGTCTGCTCTGCGAGCATACGGTTCATCTTGTCGCGTATCTTCAGAATGTGGTCGGCGTGTATTTTTATATCAGACGCTTGCCCCTGCGCACCGCCGAGGGGCTGATGAATCATTATTTCTGCATTGGGGAGTGCAAAGCGCTTACCCTTCTGTCCGCTTGAGAGGAGAAATGCGCCCATAGAAGCGGCGAGACCCATGCAGATTGTGGAAACATCGCATTTGATGTAGTTCATGGTATCATAGATAGCCATGCCGGCTGATATAGAGCCTCCGGGGCTGTTGATATAGAAATATATATCCTTGTCAGGGTCCTGTGATTCAAGATAGAGCATCTGCGCTACGACAAGAGACGCTGTGGTGTCGTTGACTTCGTCGCAGAGCATGACTATTCTGTCATTCAGCAGCCTTGAATAGATGTCGTATGAACGCTCGCCTCTTGATGTTTGCTCAATAACATATGGAACAAGTGCCATGTTTTGTCTCCTTTTCTATGGTGTAAAATCAGCCGACAGTCAGTATTTTCAGTGACTGCCGGCTGTTGAAAACGGATTATTCCGCGTCTTTCTTTGCGGTACTTCTTGTTTTCGCGGTCTTTTTCGCGGTTTCTGCCTTTTCTGTTTTCTCTGCCTTTGCCTTTTTGGTTGCTGGCTTCTTCTTGGCTGCCGGAGCTACTGCCTTCGCGTTCTCCTTAACGAGCTTCATTGCCTTTCCGACTAAAAGATCCGCTTTGATATCGTCAGCGGCGACCATGTTCTTTACCTGCTCCAGGGGTACATTGTACGCATCGGAAATTCTCTTGTACTCCTCTTCAACCTCCTCGTCGGTGGCTGTGAGAGCCTCAAGATCGGCAATCTTCTCAAGCGCGAGCCTTACCTTGACCTGCTTTTCAGCCTGAGGACGGAGATCGCGACGGAGGGTATCAAGGTCCATGCCTGTATACTTGAAATATGTTTTGAGGTCGAGCCCCTGCATACGGAGTCTCGAATCATAGTCGCGGAGATAATTCTCGGTTTCGGCCACGAACATGGGCTCGGGAATTTCCGCAACGAGAATTTCGGCGAGCTTGTCGGCAAGAGCGTTTTCAAACGCGCGGTCTGCCGTCTCCTCGTTTTTCTTCTCCATTTTGGACTTAACGTCGGCTTTATATTCAGCGAGAGTGTCAAATTCGGAGACATCCTTTGCAAACTCATCGTCCGCTTCGGGGAGCTCATCATGCTTTATGGAATTCAGCTTAACCTTGAATACTGCGGCCTTGCCGGCAAGCTCCTTCGCATGATACTCCTCAGGGAAGGTAACATTCACATCAAACTCATCACCGATGTTCTTTCCGACTATCTGGTCTTCAAATCCGGGGATGAACGCGCCGGAACCGAGCTTAAGGTCGTGTCCCTCGGCTTTTCCGCCATCAAAGGGGATGCCATCAACCGAGCCCTCGTAATCTATGTTCACGGTATCGCCGTTTTCTGCGGCGCGGTCGGTGATGTCAATTGTTCTTGCATTGCGCTCTCTTACATTATTTATCTCGCGCTCTATATCCTCGTCGGTAACGGGGAGAACATTTTTTTCAGCCTCAAGACCTTTATAGCCATCGATGGTTACCTCGGGTTTTACAAAACCGGTAGCCTTGAGCACTATGTCTCCATCGGCTGACACAAGGTCAAATGACGGGGAACCGACAATTTTGAGCTCAGCCTCCTTTACCGCAGCGTCAAACGCATCGGGGATGCACTCGTTTATTGCATCCTCAAAGAATACGCCCTTGCCGTAGAGACTCTCGATGACATGCTTCGGCGCTTTTCCCTTTCTGAAGCCGGGTACGTTCATGGTCTTTACTTTCTTTTTGTAGACCTCCGCCTCAGCTTTGTCATAAGTTTCACGGCTCACGGAAAACTCAAGCGTATAGCCGGATTTCTCTGTGAGCTCCTTTTTGATAAGGCCCATTTTATTTCCTCCGAAATAGCATATGTTATTGTTTTATTTTATAACCACATTATCTTACATCATTTTCCGATGTTTGTCAAGTCAAAAAAGATTAATTTCTAATTTATATAACTAATTTTGGTACAAATTCAAGATAATCGGCGGATATTATCCGATATTCGACCCCGCGGTGAAGAGTAACCGGGGGCAGAGAATATTTTCCGTGTATATGTCCGTAATACACGCGACGGACTCCGAACTCTTCTATAAGGTCAGTGAGTGCGGTGATCTCCTCGCCATTATATACAGGCGGAAAATGAAGAAAACATACTATTTCCCGCCCTGAGTCACCCTGAAGAGACTTCGCAGCCGTGAGACTTGTTTTCAGACGCATGACCTCGCGGTTCATAAGCTTTCCGTGTTCGGAGTTTTCCGGTGCATTGGGTGAGTCCTCGTCGATATACCAGCCTCTGGTCCCCGCGGCTATCATATCGCCGAGGTCATACGCATTGTTGTAGAGAAATGATATCGTATGTATTCCGATGCGCGAAAAAAACTCGCCGTGCTTCTTCATTGTTGACCACCAGTAATCGTGGTTTCCCTTGCCGAGTATCTTTTTCCCCGGCAGACTGTCTATCAGCAGAAGGTCGTCTGCCGCATCCTCGAGCGACAGAGCCCATGAAATATCTCCGGGAATTATGACGGTGTCGTTTTCTTTGACGAGATGACGCCAGTTCCGTTCTATCCGATCCATATAGCCGTCCCATCTTTTTCCGAAGACCTCCATTGATTTGTCGGCGGTCTTGGTTGAAAGATGAAGGTCGGCAATAGCGTAAATTGACATAAATTTTTTCTCCGTAGAGGGTATAAGCCTGCTGTAAAACAGGCAAAATAGACCTGCAAGCGTAAGTTGTGCGTTTGCAGAAAAGAGAGGCTGAAAAAATGGAAGATAAACATTTTACCGATTGCGGATGTGACAGAAGCAAACGCATAAACGGTATCAAGTGCGACGCATGTAATTGTGTATACAATAACGAAAAGTGCGAGTGCTGTGCCGGACAGGTGTGTATAGGTCCGAAAAATGCGGACTGCTCTGCCCATACTTCCTGCGCGACCTTCAAACCCCGCGCATATTGACTGCCGCGAAATCCTTGACTGCTTTCAGCATATCCGTCGGGGCGATAATCCCGGGGTGAAGAATTTTCTGCTTCAGAATATTACGAAGCGGAGTCGGAATATCTGTACCGGTCAGCTCGTGAAGAGCCTCCGGTGCTTTCTCGGCACGGATTTGTACTCCCGTTATCGCGGCGTAAACGCTATCGGCGAACTTGAACGGGGAAGCAGTTGAAACAATGAGGATTTTTCTCTCTGCCTTATGGTCATTCATATATTTTGCCGCGGCGTCAATCGCGACGGATGTATGGGGGTCTGTAAGGCAGTTTTTTTCTTCGTAAGTTTTCTTTATTATCTTTGCAGTAGCGTCCTCCGATGTACTGTATGCGGAGAAATCCCGCCTCAGGGCTTCAAGCTCGTCCGGTGTCAGCGAATACCTCCCGTCAACACGCAGCCTCTCCATCAGCTCGCGGGTTCTCTGCGTGCCGAAGAGAATTGAAATAAGACGTTCAAGGTTTGAAGAGATAAGAATATCCATTGACGGGGAGATTGTTTTGTGAAACGGTCGGTTGCGGTCATATACTCCGGTAGTCAGAAATTCGGTAAGTACATTATTTGAATTGGAGGCACATATGAGTTGTCCGATGGGGAGCCCCATTCGCTTTGCGAGGTATGCCGCAAATATATTGCCGAAATTGCCGGACGGAACGCAGACATCGATCTTTTCGGAGACGGAGATTTTTCCCGTCGATAGAAGGTCACAGTATGCAGATACATAATATACAATCTGCGGTGCGAGCCTGCCCCAGTTTATGGAGTTTGCGCTTGAAAGAAAAATATTGCAATCGTTCAATTCTGCCGTGATTTTTTTACTTGAAAAAACGCTTTTAACTCCGTTTTGCGCATCGTCGAAATTTCCCTTTATGCCAAGCACACCGAGGTTCGAGCCCTCCTGTGTCTGCATCTGGAGTTTTTGTACGCTGCTCACTCCGTCCGTTGGATAAAACACGAGAATTCCGACGCCGGGTATATCGCGGTATCCCTCGAGAGCAGCCTTCCCGGTATCGCCGGAGGTTGCGGTCAGTATAAGTGCGTGCCTTTTTTCTCCGCATTTTTTCATTGCTCTGACGAAAAGGCGTGGCATAAGCTGAAGTGCCATGTCCTTGAAAGCGCATGTGGGACCGTGCCACAGCTCAAGCATGAACGTCATTTCATCAAGCTCTGTAATCGGAGCCGGCGACGGAGAAAACTTTTTCTCATTGTAGACGTTTTCCGCGTCGCAAAGCAGCTCATCGTACGTATAGTCCGTCAGAAAGAGCGAAAGAATATATGCCGCCCTTTCGCTGTAATTCATTTTGCAGAGCTCTTCTATATCATTTCTTTTGAACACGGGTATTGCGGCAGGGAGATATAGCCCTCCATCCGGCGCGATTCCCGCTCTTATAGCCTCGGCGGAGGACACTTCCTCCGGCAAGCCGCGTGTGCTTCTGTATTTCATGGCAGGTCTCCGTAGGTGACGTTCTGTGCTGTGCGGTAAGCCGATGTAATTTTATAAGCGCCGGCGGTGCCGCACCTTTTCTTTGAAATAGTCTTTTGCTGCGCCTCCGTCAAAGGCGCCTTCTATGTGATGTATCCGTTCTGCCGAAGCTTTTCCTGAATTATTTGCAAGATACACCTCTACAACATCAAATCTTATACGCTTATCAGATTTGTGAGCATAGCTGTATCCGGTCGCGGCGCGGATGATTTTATACTGTTTCTCTTTTGTCACTGCAGCGCAGGGAGGGAGGTCAAATTTGTCGCTATGAGTTGAGGTCCGGGACTTTACCTCTGCAAAAACCGTGTAGTCCTTGTTTTCTGCGATAATGTCAATTTCATATCCACCGGACACATAATTTCTTTCGAGAATACGGTATCCTTTTGATTTCAGATATTCTGCAGCCGCTTCTTCGCCTATGTCTCCGCGACGGCGATTTTCCGTTCTGACTTTGAGTATCTGCATATTAATTGTCGAGAAATTTAAGAAACGTGATTCGGTGGATAGGGGACGGACCGTATTTTCTGACTGCTTCCATATGTTCTTTTGTAGGATAGCCCTTGTGCTTTGCTATTCCATATTCAGGATACAGCTTATCCTGCTCGGCACATAGCCTGTCACGTGTCACCTTCGCGAGAATTGAAGCTGCTGCTACGGATGCGCTTTTTGCGTCTCCTTTGATTATAGTCTCGGTGGGGATATCGAACCCGCGGGAGCAGTTTCCGTCTATCAGTGCAAAATCTGCCGGAACTGTGAGCTTTTCGACCGCGCGCCGCATAGCGAGCATTGACGCATTCAGAATGTTTATTTCATCGATTTCGGCGGGCGACGCTTCGGCAATTCCATAGGATATCGCATTTTCGGTTATCAGTGTATAGAGCTGTTCGCGCTTTTTTTCGGACAGCTTCTTTGAGTCGTTCAGTCCTTCTATCGGAAAATCGCAGGGAAGTATAACCGCCGCCGCGACAACGGGACCGCAGAGCGGACCGCGCCCCGCCTCGTCACAGCCACAGACCGCGGTGTAGCCCTCGGCGTACCTTCTTTTCTCGAATTCGTAATCAGGCATATTTTTCTCCGTTTCTTGTCAGCCTGGAAGCTCAAGCGTTATTCTGCCGATCTTGCCGCTTCGGAATTCCTCGAGCAGCATATCCGCACATCTTGATGAATTTATTTCTCCTCCGGAAATGAGCATTCCGCGCTTTTTACCTATGAGATTGAAGAGATCATATCCGTCAAGCCCGTCAGCCTCCTCCGGCGTCAGCTTGTAGCGTCCGTAGAAGTCGCTCTTTGCACATTCCGCGAGCCTTTGGCAGAGCACCATTGCAATCTCTTCGGTATCGAGTATTCTGTCGCGTATTGCTCCGGTTATTGCGAGATTCTGTGCGACACGCTCGTCTCCGAGCTTCGGCCACAGTATTCCCGGCATATCGAGAAGGTCAAGCCCTATTTCCGTCGGAATCCATTGCTTCGCGAGAGTTACGCCGGGGCGGTTTTCCACCTTTGCGCGCTTACCGCCCGCAAGACGGTTTATAAGAGACGATTTACCGACATTCGGAACGCCTATAACCATTGCGCGGAGCTTTCGCCCCTCCATCCCCTTTGCACGGTATCGCTCGAGTTTTTCGCTCATGAGGTCTGCGACCGCCGCGCGGAGGTCCTGTATGCCCTGACCGTTCAGTGAGTCGGTCGCAACCGCACGGCGGTTTTCTCCGGTGTAGTATTTAAGCCACGCCGAGGTCGCAAGCGGGGAGGCGAGCGACGCTTTTGTCAATGTGATGACCGCCGGCTTTGTGCCTATTATCAGACCTGTTTCCGGGTTTCTTGAACTGTATGGAATTCTTGCGTCAATGACTTCTATTACGAGATCGACATCCGGCAGGCTTTCCTTTATCAATCTCCGCGCCTTTGCCATGTGCCCGGGAAACCAGTTTATCGGGTTCTTGTTCTGTTGCATATTTTAATTCCTGTCAGTTCTGAGTAGCCCCTGTCATTCGATTTTCCCGAATTTATCAAAGGGGTAGAAACGGACTATGACCTTTCCGAGAATTGCATCCTCACGCACGGTGCCGAACACCCGTGAGTCGGAGGAATTGTTTCTGTGATCTCCCATGACGAAAACCTCGCCCTCCGGGACCGTGCATGACATTGGTGTGTAGACATATACATCGGAGTCAATATTGACATAATCCTCTGTCAGCTCCTCACCGTTTACATATACTTTGTCGGCGGTTATTTCCACGGTATCGCCGCCGAGAGCGATAATGCGTTTCACTATCGGCTTGCGCAGCCCTGTCGAATAATCCTCGCAGACTATGACATCTCCGCGCTTAGGACTGTAGAATGCGTCTGATATTATAAGATGTTCGCCGTTGTGCAGTGTGTTTTCCATCGAGCCGCCATCGACCACAGAGTGACGGAAAACAAATGTTGTCAGAAGAAGCACAATAACGAATGTAAAGACAAAAAGCTCCGCAAAGTCAAAGCGGTTGTCGACGCGGCGCGGGTGCTCCGGGTCGTATTTGTCATCTGCCTCTGCCTTATCGCAGAACGTTTTGTTATCATCCGCGAGCCTTGCAATGTCGCCTATGACATCTCCGGGCTCTTCCTGCACGCCCGTTTCTTCCTGACCGTCACCGTCGCTGTCCGGCAGCAGGGGGGCATCCGCGGCTTCATCCGCGTTATCGCCGGCATTTTTCGGCATTAAGTCGGCAGTCTGCCCGGCACTCCCGTCGTTATCCGTTTCTGTGGACGCCTGTGTTTCCGTTTCGTCAGATGCGTTCTGAATATCCGGTTTTTCCGCGTTGACTTCCGTATCGGCTTCCGGCGCTTCAATTCCATCGTCCTGTGCCTCGTTTACAGTGTCGGAGACGCCGACAGAAAGAGTCGGGGCACATGCATCGTCGTCTTTTTGCATCAGAAGCTCTTCGACTTCTGTATCTTTAGGGTCGGTCATGTTCCGTGTACTCCCAAAAAATCAATAATATTTCACTTTCCATTTTAACACACGCCTCTGAAAAAAACAAGTCCGGGAGAAAGTATTTTCCCGTTGTACGCATTCAATTTTCGCAATATTTTTGCCTTTTCGGTTAGAAATAAAAAAAATATGTGAAAACTATTGATTTTTTGTGCCTTGCATGGTATAATCATTATATCTGTGCGTATGCCGTATGGTAACGCAGGTGTATTCAGAACAGTCCTCTGCGTAGCTCCGCACGAATGTTCGCAGTATGGGAGGGCCATAAAATGGAGAAGATCCAGGCTTTTGTAAATGAGCAGCTTAAAACTGAGGTTCCTCAGTTTGCTATCGGTGACGGAGTTAAGGTTTATGTCCGTATTACCGAGGGCGAGAAGGAGAGAATACAGCTCTTCGACGGTACCGTTATCGCAAAGCACGGCGGCGGTATATCCGAGACCTTCACTGTAAGAAAGATTGCTTACGGTGTAGGCGTTGAGAAGACATTTCCTCTTCATTCCCCGAATGTTACCAAGGTTGAGGTAGTCCGTCAGGCGAAGGTCCGTCGCGCTAAGCTCTATTACCTCCGTGACAGAGTGGGCAAGGCAGCGAAGGTCAAGGAAAAGATCTGATTTTCCTTGTGTGCCTAATAAAAAACAGCCGCTCTTACGACGGCTGTTTTTTATTGAAAATCTTCTTACGGCGTGCTTTATATCAGCACATTTTTTCCGGCAGCTTTTCACCGCCGAGTATATGAAAATGCAGATGACGGACAGACTGACACCCGTTTTCTCCGACATTTGATATAACGCGGTATCCCTCGGAGAGTCCGAGGAGCTTTGCAATCTTCGGTATGGCGACGAGCACCGCCGCAACGGTGGCAGAATTTTCATCTGTCACGTCGTCGAGCGATTGGATATGCGTTTTAGGTACTACAAGGCAATGCACCGGTGCCTGAGGGTTTATATCGCGGAATGCGTAACAGTTATCATCCTCATACACCTTTGTCGAGGGTATTGTACCATTGATTATAGAGCAGAAAAGACAGTCCATTTTCGGGTCTCCTTTTTCGTCCGGTCAGCCCGGGAGTTGTTTGTGAGACCATTTTAACATATTTTTCTCCGTTTTGCAATATACAAACGGAAAAGGTACCTGCAATCAGGAGGACAGGCTTATGAAAAGCGGAAGCTTCGGGCTACCGGAATATCCGTGCAGATACGATGTCTGGGACAGACTCCGGGATGAGCGCAGACCCATTGTCGTTTACGGTATGGGAAACGGCGCAGATAAGCTTTTCGCCCGTTTCTCACAGTACGGTATCAGGGTTGCGGATGTTTTCGCGTCTGACGGCTTTGTCCGCGGACATGAATACAGGCAATATCGCGTTAAGTCGTTTTCCGAGATTAGGGAAAAGTACAGCGATTTTGTCATTGTTCTCTCATTCGCCTCCCGTCGACCGGAGGTTATAGAAATGCTGTCCGGGATAGACAAAGAATACGATATGTACATCCCGGATATGCCGGTTGTCGGCGAAGAATATTTTGACAGGGAGTTCTATAATTCAAATTATGAAAGCCTGTGTCGCGTTGCCGATATGCTTTGCGACGATGAATCGGCGAGAATTTTCTCCGAGGTTCTTGCATACAGGCTTACCGGGAAAATGGAGCATTTGCTTTCTTCATGCAGTGACCCCTGTGAGATGTATTCTCTTATCCGCTCAGGTAAGCCGGATATGCGTGTTGCGGTGGACGCCGGAGCATACAACGGAGATACCGTGCGCGAAATAATTATGAATATTCCGTCGCTTGAAAAAATATACGCGCTTGAGCCCGACCCGAAAACCTACAAAAGACTTTTCCGCACGACGGAAGAATACGGAGACAGAGTGGAGCCCGTGAACGCCGCCGCATGGTCTGCTTGCGGAACGGGGAGCTTTATGTCAAGCGGAAACCGAAACTCATCTCTCGTCTCTCATTCGCATGAATATCGCGAGGGGGATGTAAAGCTCATTCCGATTGATTCGGTTGCCGACAGCGCGGATTATGTGAAGTACGATGTTGAGGGGGCGGAGCTTGAGGCGCTGGCCGGTACACGCGGACTTATTGAAAAATCACGACCGGTGCTTCTCGTTTCGGCATATCACCGAAGCCGTGATATATTCACTATTCCTATGCAGGTGCTCGGCGAGCACGACGGATACAGACTTTACCTACGAAGGCTCAGATCAATACCGGCGTGGGAACTGAATTATATATTTCTGCCCGAAACCTAATACGATAATAATTTGAATTTTACAGAAACGGAGAGAGTATGAAACCGGAATTGCTTTCACCGGCGGGAAGCTTTGAAAAACTGCGCGCCGCCGTTACTTATGGGGCGGATGCTGTTTACCTTGCCGGGCGCGCATTCGGTATGCGGGCTGCAGCGGACAATTTTTCGATTGAAGAGCTTCATGAGGCAGTTGCATATTCGCACGCTCACGGTGTGCGCGTCTACCTTACGGTAAACACTATGCCGCGGGAAAATGAATATCCCGCCCTTCGCGACTACCTTATGTCCGTCGCCTCCGCCGGAGTTGACGCAATGATAGTCGCCGATATCGGCGTTATGTCTCTTGTGCGCGAATTATTGCCGGATATGCAAATACATGTTTCCACGCAGGCGAGCTCTGTCAGCTCGCGCGATTGTATGGTCTGGCGCTCACTTGGGGCAAAGCGGGTTGTCCTCGCAAGAGAGCTCACGTTTGACGAAATACGAGCCATACGAGCAAATATCCCGGATGATCTCGAGCTCGAGTGTTTTATTCACGGCTCGATGTGCATATCATACAGCGGACGGTGCTTGCTTTCAAACCATCTTGTGGGCAGGGACGGAAACCGCGGAATGTGTGCACAGCCGTGTCGCTGGAACTATGCAATCCGCGGATATGAAATAGTGGAGGAAAAGAGACCTGATATTCCGCTGCCTGTCGAGGAGGTAAACGGCGAGACCTTCATTATGTCGAGCAGAGACACCTGCATGATTGAGCATATTCCCGAGCTTGTTGAAAGCGGCATAAATTCGCTGAAAATAGAGGGCAGAATGAAATCCTCCTATTATACCGCGGTTGTCACGAATACTTATCGTATGGCACTCGACAGTTATTTTTCCGGAGATTATCAATACAATCCCGCGTGGCGCCGCGAGCTCGAATCCGTAAGTCACAGGGACTACGGCACGGGGTACTATTTTTCGGATTCTCATAAGGATGCCAATACTGCGGCGCAGACGGGGTATCTGAGAGACCGGGCGTTTCTTGCCACCGTCACGGATTACGACCCGGAGAGCGGTTATGCGAAGCTGTCACAGCGCAACAAAATGTGCATAGGAGACGTGGCAGAGCTTCTGACTCCCGGTAAAACAGGGGAGAAAATTATATGCGATAATCTTTTTGATGCGGACATGAACCCTATACAGTCGACCCCGCATCCATATATGACATTTTATATGAAAATGCCGCACGGCGTAAATGTCGGCGATATACTCCGCGGAGGTGAATGATATGTCTTTTATTGAGATACTGAAAGCGATACTTTTCGGCATAGTTGAGGGAGTTACGGAGTGGCTCCCGATAAGCTCAACCGGACATATGATACTGCTTGACGAATTTATAAAGCTCGATGTTTCGGACGGCTTTCTGAATATGTTTCTTGTTGTCATCCAGCTCGGTGCAATATGCGCGGTGCCGGTTATGTTTTTTGAAAAGCTGAACCCGTTTTCGAAAAAAAAGAGCTCCGAGGAGCGTAAAGCCACATATGGGATATGGGGAAGAGTTATAGTCGGGGTCATCCCCGCGGCTATAGTCGGTCTGTTTCTTGATGACATATGCGACAAGTATCTGAATAATTACGTTGTCGTTGCCATTGCTCTTGCCGTTTACGGCATAGCCTTTATTGTTATCGAGAGGCTTCGTGCGGGGCGCGAGTTCCGCGCGCTTACTGTGTACGACATAACTTACCGCGACGCGTTGCTTATCGGACTTTTTCAGGTGCTGTCGCTCATCCCCGGCACATCGCGCTCCGGCTCGACGATAATAGGCGGAATGCTTGTCGGAGTATCAAGGACGGCGAGCGCGGAATTTTCATTCTTCATGGCGATACCGGTAATGCTCGGAGCCTCGCTTCTGAAGATAGTGAAATTTGTTGCAGCCGGTTTTTCCGCCACGGCGCCTGAGATCGCTGTTCTGATAATCGGAATGGCTGTCTCCTTCCTCGTATCTCTCGCTGCGATAAAGTTCCTCATGGACTTTGTGCGGAGACACACATTCACCGCATTCGGAGTTTACAGAATAGTTCTCGCTGTGATAGTCGCGGGATATTTTGTTCTGAATACTTTTGTATTCTCCTGAGGTTTTACATTAAGAAAGCTCCCGTTGCCGATTAACTACGGTGACGGGAGCTTTTGCTTTTTGTATTATCTGTCTTCTCTGTAATAATTGACCCCGAGCCCGGCGGGTGCCTGATTCTCCCGTTTATTGCGGATGCTCGTTATAACGAGAACGAGTATTGTAACAACATAGGGAAGTATCTTTATAAGGTCCTTGACAGCGAGCATCTGATTGAGAGTGAGATTTGAGAACATGCTGAGACTTATAAACGGAGAACAGATGTAAAGAGCGCCGAATATAATCGAGCCGAATATTCCGATAACCGGTTTCCAGACAGTGAATATAACGAGCGCGACAGCCAGCCAGCCGATCGAGTCTATCGTATATTCCCAGTTGCCCTCGAGGTTGTCCATTATGTATATGAAGCCTCCGAGCGCGGCAATCGAACAGCCTACACAGGTAGCCCCGTATCTGTATGCTTTCACATTTATTCCGGCGGCGTCTGCCGTTGCCGGGCTTTCTCCGACGGCACGAAGCTGAAGCCCCAGGCGGGTTCGCGTCAGTATTATCGACGCAACTATTGCTATCGCGATTGAAATATATATCAGCACACCGTAGGAAAGAAACAGCTCGCCAAACCAACCGAGAGAGTGGGCGAAGGGGAGGGAGGCTGTGAAATACCTGCTTGCGAGGACGAAATCGCGGGTTTTTGCCACCATCATACTGCTGACGCCGACGCCGAATGTGGTAAGTGCGAGACCGGTTACGTTCTGATTTGCACCGAGCGACACCGTGAGAAACGAATATATAAGACCCATGAGCGCGCCGCCGATAAGGCAGGCAAGGATAGAGAGGAGTATGCAGAAGAAAATGACGGGAAATGACTTTCCGGTAAGACCACCGACGGCAGCCATGTATTTACTTGTCGCGAGACATCCGCTCGCGGCGCCGACACACATCACACCCGGAATACCGAGATTAAGATGACCGGATTTTTCGGTTATCGTCTCACCGGTCGAGCCGCACAGGAGAGACATTCCGAAGCGGATTGCACTTGTTATGAATGTAAGCATTTATTTGTTCTCTCCCTTCTTTTCACGGTGACGGAACTGTATTTTGAACTGAATGAAGAACTCACAGCCGATTATAAAGAACAGGATAATTGCGGTCACAATGTCGGAAATGGAGCTGTCTATTCTGTACGCCGTTGAAATCTGTGACGCGCCGTTTTTCAAAAATATCAGAAGAAATGATGTCAGTATCATATAAAGCGGATTGAATTTTGCGAGCCATGAAACCATAATAGCCGTGAAGCCCTGACCTCCGACCGTGTTTGCATTTATAGTGTGGTCGGTAGATACGACGAGAAGAAAGCCGACAATACCGCAGATAGCGCCGGAGACAAGCATGGTGCGTATTATTACGCTTTTTACATTTATTCCTATATATCGTGCGGTATTTTCACTTTCACCGACGACGGAAATCTCATATCCGTGCTTTGAATATTTGAGATATATGTAGAGTGCGGCGGTGAGAACGGCGACAAGAAGTATATTGAAAAGATAACTCTGACCGAACAGTGCCGGCATGGCGCATGAATCCATAGGCGGCAGAACCGCAGAGCCGTCAGTAGATACCCACATTACGAAGAAGGAAACAAGTCGGATTGCAATGTAATTCAGCATAAGTGTGAAAAGCGTTTCATTGGTGTTCCACTTAGCTTTGAATATGGCAGGTATAACAGCCCAGAGGGCTCCCGCCAGAGCGCATACGATGAATGTCAGAATAAGAAAGAGCGGCAGGGGCATTGATGAGCCGAGATTGTACATCATTATTGCACCGAAAAGACCACCCATGAGTGCCTGTCCCTCGGCTCCGCAGTTCCAGAACTTCATCTTGAACGCGGGAGTTACCGCAAGCGCGAGCCCGAGAAGTATAGCAATCCCTTGCAGCAGACGCCATATACGGCGCGGTGTTCCGAAATTTCCGATGAAGAACTGCCCATATACTGCGAACGGATTTTTGCCGGTAAGAATAACGATTATGAGAGCCGAGAGCACGAGTGCCGCGGCAATCGCACATACCCGGACGAGAATAGCGTGCTTTTTCGTCACCTCTCCGCGTTTTACAAAGTGAAACGGAGGCTCTTTTATAAATCGCGTTATCGCGTTTTCTTTTTTCACAGGCTTTCAGCCTCCTTTGTCGACGTATTATCAATATCAGCCTTTGTCATGAGCAGACCGATTTCTTCCTTTGTAGTGTGCCTGCCGTCCACGGTTCCGGTGATTCTTCCTCCGTTTATGACGATTATGCGGTCGCAGAGCTCGACAAGAACATCGAGATCCTCACCGACGAATATTACGGCGACGCCGGACTCCTTCTGCCTGTTGAGAAGATTATATATGGTGTATGACGAATTGATATCAAGACCGCGGACCGGGTATGCCGCCATCAGGACTGTCGGCGACGAGGATATTTCGCGCCCGACGAGTATTTTCTGGACATTACCTCCGGAGAGCTTGCGTACAGGGGTTGTAATGCTCGGCGTCACGACTTCAAGTCCGCTGACAAGCTTGTCCGAAAGCTCGCGCGAGGGCTTTCTGTCAAGAAATGCGGATTTTCCGCTTTTATACGAACGGAGCATCATGTTATCGATTATGTCCATGTTGCCGACAAGCCCCATGCCGAGCCGATCCTCCGGGACGAATGAGAGCCTGACGCCGAGATCGCGTATCTGTATAGGAGTTTTGTCCCTGAGATTCTCCGCCTTTCCGCTCGCGGGGTCGTTGTAAGTTATATCTCCTCCGTCAAGCCGGTAAAGACCGGCGATGGCTTCGAGCAGCTCGCGCTGCCCGCTGCCGGCAATTCCCGCGATGCCGAGTATTTCTCCGGAGCGGGCGGTAAATGACACATTGTCAAGAACCGGAATACCCTCTGAATTTTTTGCATGGAGACCGGACACAATGAGCCGGTCGATCGGATTTTCGGGCTCGGAGCGGTGAATATTCAGAGAGATCTTTTTTCCGACCATCATTTCTGTGAGTGCGTTTTCGTCGGTTTTCGATGTTTCGACGGTTGCGATGTGCTCACCCCGGCGGATTATTGCTACGCGGTCGGATATTGACATGACCTCGTGCATTTTATGTGTGATAATAATTATCGATTTGCCGTCCTCGCGCATTTTGCGAAGGACATAGAATAGCTTTGATGTCTCCTGCGGCGTAAGAACTGCGGTCGGCTCGTCAAGTATCAGAATATCCGCACCGCGATAGAGAACTTTCAGTATCTCGACGGTCTGCTTTTCGGATACGGACATTTCGTGGATTTTCTTCTGAAGGTCAATCCGAAAGCCGTATTTTTCGGTTATTGCGGTTATTCTTTTTGCATAGCTCTTCATGTTGAATTTCGTGCCGTCTTTTACACCCAGAACTATATTTTCCGCCGCGGAAAAAACATCAACGAGCTTGAAGTGCTGATGTATCATACCGATACGGTAGGTAAAGGCATCCTTCGGGGAATTGATAAATGCCTCCTCTCCGTTTACGAATATCTGCCCGTCATCCGGTGCGTATATTCCGGAAATCATGTTCATAAGGGTGGTTTTGCCGCTTCCGTTCTCACCGAGAATTGCGAGTATCTCCCCTTTATAAAGCGTCAGGTCGACATCCTTGTTTGCCACGACGCTGCCGAATGTTTTCGTAATATGTCGGAGTTCAAGCGCGATTTCCTTTTCCACTTTATTATTCCTTTCCGATAAGCTCTTCTCCGGGCGCGTCCTCTCGACACATCCGGAGAAGAACCGATCGATCTGCATTTTTTATTTTAAGAAGATAAGCCGGAGTTTTTGAGGCTCCGGCTTATGAAGTTTTTACGAATTTTAATCTTTCTTACCGTAATTTCTGTCAAGAAGTGTTATTCCGTCTATTTCGAACTCGAAGTAGGGAGCCGAGCGGTAATCGGACTCGTGGAAGTAACCTTTCGCAAGAAGGGAAGTGAGAACATCGTCAGAGAGATTCTTGAACGAATCAAGAGACTTGAGATATTCAACGGTGAGCTTGTTTCCGCCAATAGTGAAGCTGTCAAGGTTGAATACATGAGTGGTGCCAGCCATGAGGGCGTTCTTCACCTCGGTGAGCTTTGCTTCTGTTCCGGCGGCGGCAACCTTAGAGTTGAAGGAGGTTACCTGAACCGAATCGGTGGAAAGGGTACCGGTGTAGTTGTGGGGGATGGTGCCGTCATTATCGCGGACAGCCTTGATTATGAGCTCAAAGTAAGGAGCCCAGTTTATCTTCGAAGCGATGAGGAAAGAATTGGCACAGTCGGTCTCGGTGGACACGTTGTAGGATACGTTCGGGATAGGAGTGGGCTTCGCCGCTTCGCAGGCAGAGGGAGCACCCATAGAGTCAGCGTGCTGGGAGATAAGGTCACAGTTGTTTTCAATGAGCTTCTTTGCAGCGCTTGATTCAAGAGTGGGGTCGAACCACGAGCCCGTGAAGGTAACCTCCATAGTTACATCGGGGCAGACAGAGCGTGCACCGAGGAAGAAAGAGGTATAGCCGGATATAACCTCGGCGTAGGTGAACGCGCCGACATATCCGATCTTCGGGGCATCACCCTTCAGCTTGCCTGCTTCCTTCAGCTCGTTGAGCTTCATTCCCGCAGCAACGCCAGCGAGGTATCTGCCCTCATATATAGAGGCAAAGGCATTGAAGAAGTTAGGAAGATTTTCACTTTCAGCCTGCGTACCAGTGGCATGGCAGAACATCACTTTGGGGAACTGCTTTGCAGCTTTGATCATAAAGGCCTCGTGACCGAAGGAGTCGGCAAACACGAGCTTGCAGCCCTGGTCAACAAGGTCTGCTGCCGCATCATAGCAAGCCTGCGTCTCCGGAATTCCGGTCTTGAGGATAACCTGAGACTCGGTGAGACCGAGCGTCTCGGCTGCCGCGTTTACAGCGTCGATAAAGTTCTTATCGTAGGTGGATTTTTCGTCGTGAAGGCAAATCACGCCGATTTTGAATTCATCGTTGCCGCAGGATGCAAATGCTACGGTGCAACCGACGAGCACGAGGAGCGCGAGGACGAGGGAAAGAATTTTCTTCATACATTCTCCTTTTGCCTGTTTACAGGCTGGTTAATTATGTTAACGCCTTTCGGCGAAAAACATCGGGGTTATGGGGAGAACGCCGCGGGAAAGCTCCGGAAAAGCGAAAAACAGACGATACCTCTGTTTCCTGTTTTCAAAAACGAAAAACAAAAAACAGACAAAAGGCTTGTCTGTTTCCACATAAGACGACCGACGCAAAAAAAGCATCGATACAAATCCCAATAGTCGCACATAAGGGTGTGCGGTAGAAACGTTCGACCCGATAATTCGAATATATATTGGCGAGTATTCAATTTTTCCTGACGTGTTTATTCTAACACACTCCGACAGAATATGCAACCCCCGGAGTGGTAGAAAAAGCACAAGTCAAGATAGCTAAAAACATACATCTTGCACAAATGGGGAGAAAATCAAGCGAACTCTATTTCTCCGGTTTTCTCATCCATGGAGACTATCTTTGCGAGTGAGTCGACGCGGTATCCCATCGCGCGGACATCGTCTCCTCCGTGCTGATAAACCTTTTCGACAACGGCGCCGCACCCGACAACGGTGGCACCCGCCATGCTGCACAGACCGATGAGCCCCTTGAGGGCACAGCCCCGCGCGAGAAAGTCATCGACGATAAGCACTCTGTCCTCCGGCGTCAGGTATTCCTTTGAGACAATGACCTCGGATGAGTTGCCGTGGGTATATGACATTACGGGCACGCGGTAAAAGCTGTCCCCGATGTTCGAGCTTTTCGATTTCTTTGCGTATACAACCGGGACGCCGAAGGGCAGGGCGGCAAGACAGGCAACCCCTATCCCGGAGGCTTCGATAGTAAGAATTTTGTTCACTCCGGAGTCCTTGTACATTTTGTACCACTCCTTGCCGCATTCGGTGAGAAGCGCAACATCTATTCTGTGGTTGAGAAATCCGTCTATTTTGAGTATATCTCCCGGGAGGACCTTTCCGTATTCGCGTATCTTGTCTTCGAGTAACTTCATAATAAACTCCTGCAACATTTAATTAGCGGTATTGGTAGGACGTCAGTCGTCTGCCGTATGTGACCAGTCTATCGGGGCTTGTCCGTGAGCTGTCAGAAAATCATTCGCTTTCCTGAAATGTCCGCAGCCGAAGAAACCGTTGTATGCCGACAGCGGGCTCGGATGCGCACATTCAAGAACGAGATGCTGCGGCGATGTTATCAGTGCTTTTTTTGCCCTGGCATTGCCGCCCCACAGCATGAATACGAGCGGGGTGCTCCTGTCATTCAGCAGTGATATTATCTTATCAGTGAGTATCTCCCAGCCATGACCTTTATGACTTTGCGGGCATCCCTCGCGGACGGTGAGCGTTGTGTTAAGCAGCAGTACACCCTGTTTTGCCCAGCCGGTCAGCTCACCCGATGACGGATACGGCATGCCGTACTCATCATTCAGCTCCTTGAAAATGTTTTTCAGCGACGGCGGGGGCTCAACTCCGCGGCTGACGGAAAAGCAGAGACCATGTGCCTGCCCGGCACCGTGGTAGGGGTCCTGTCCGAGTATCACAGCCCGCACATCGCTGTACGGAGTATAGCGCAGTGCATTGAAGATGTCACTCATCGGCGGATACACTATGGTGCTGAAATATTCCTTTTTCAGAAATTCCCGCAGCCTGAGGTAGTAGTCTTTTTTGAATTCGGGAGCGAGAAGTCCGTCCCAATCGTTGCCGATGTTAACCATAAGATGCGCTCCAACGACATATTTTGATTATATTCTAACATCGTGAAAAGGGAAAAGTCAATAGAAAAAATCCAATATTGCAAAATGCAAAGAAAGGTCTGTAAAAAGAAACAAAAAAGACCGCCGGACAGCCCACTCACTTGTATGAGGTGACTGCCCGGCAGACTTTATTTTATATGAAATCGGTGCGTATAACGCGCTTTGAGCACTCCGGGGAATATATCCATGAATTAATATGAGTGCGTTTTTCGGGGTCAATGAAGTATTCTGTCGGCTCTGAACAGAGCGGTGCGTCGTACACATCTATTATTATGAGCTTTATCTTCATTCTGTCCGGAAGTATACTCTTTATGTATATAGCTGCGGTTTGCCCCACCGCGACCCCCTCGCGATATTCCGCGAGCCCTGCGAGATTTGGCGTCAGCTCTACAAAAATTCCGTAATCCTCGACTCCCCGTATCACTCCGCGCACGGTCTGTCCCTCTGAGAACAGGGCGGCGTTCTCCTCCCATGTTCCGAGCAGTTCGCGCATTGAGACGTATATCCGGTCATTCTCGGTGCTTTTCACAACCGTATATACCGATTGACCGACATTAAGTCGTGCGGACGGATGAGATATCCTCGACACGGAGATACAGTCTATCGAAAGTAATGAGATTATCCCGCAGCCTATATCCACAAATGCGCCGAAGCTCTCGAGATGAGTTATCTTCGCAGGTATTATATCCCCGGGGGAAAGCGAGGAAATGTAATTCAGCATACATTCCTCCTGTGCCGCGCGCCGCGAGAGAATGACCGTAGGCTCGCCCTCCTGTTCCGAAAAGCCTATCACCTTAAAGCAGACCGGTTTGCCTACTCTTGTCAGTATCGCTATATCCTTGACCTGCTCACCGTTTTTTGTATACTGCACCTCATCGCGCGGTATTATCGCACGTATGTGCGGAGATACAGAGATGTGAAGTGAGAAATCGCGGTCGCATAGTATTGCCGGAGCTTCAAGTATTATCTGCTTTTCGAGCGCATGCTCGAGCCCGGCGCGCGACGCGAGATAATCGCGGTTTTCCGGATTTTTAATCAGCGAGCCTTCCGGTCTGTATACATTCATTTTTGTGTCCTGCCTTTCGTATTCGTCTGTTTTTCTTACGCTGAATAGTATGCGAACAGGCAGTAAAATATGATGACATCGCCGTAAGTTATCCTATGTTCTGCGGAGATTCTCCGAGCCCGAAGCTCACTTCAATAGCGGAGTTCACCTGATCCATTGTTCCGTCATCGAGATGTCCCATCTTCTCCTTCAGGCGCTTTTTATCAAGTGTGCGTATCTGCTCGAGCAGTATAACACTGTCCTTTGCCAAGCCCACATCTCCTCCGTTTACATCAATATGCGTCGGGAGTCTGTTCTTTCCCATCCGTGAGGTGATAGCGGCGGCTATGACGGTCGGACTGTATCTGTTACCGACGTCGTTCTGCACTATCAGCACCGGGCGCAGCCCGCCCTGCTCGCTGCCGACCACGGGACTCAGGTCAGCATAAAAGATATCTCCCCTTTTAATATTCATTATTTAATATGTCCTTCTCCTTTTTTACATTAGAGTTAACATTTCTTACCGTTAACTATTTTTGCCTTTGTCCACCGTTCTTAAACATGACATTTTCCGTTTTTTCGCGGTTTCGACCGCGACGGTATCCGTTATCAGTATATGCAGCATACAGGCCATGCGGGAAGCGACATGCCCAAAAGCAGAAAGAAGAAGAGAAAAAGAAAACCGGCACCACTGGGGCACCGGCTTCCGGTCTGATGTGCTTTCGTTTTTTTCTGACGGAGAGTGTCTCCTGTAATCGTCAGGCTCTTGTTTCTGCCCGCTCCGGCATTTCATTGCGGAAGAGCAGGGAAATGCACCAGAGCCCGGCGAGGGCAACTATCGTATATATTATTCTTGCCGCGACAGTCCCGGCGCCACCGCATATCCATGCGACGACATCAAATGAAAAGAGACCGACCGAGCCCCAGTTGAGGGCTCCGATTATCGTAAGCACGAGCGCTATCTTATTCATTACGGTCATTTTTGTAAGCTCCTTGTTTTTTTGGATTGTTCCGCTCATAGTTTTCCCGCGCTTTCCGGATTTATACATGCCGGAAAAGCACGTGTAAAAATTCAGTCACCGAGGTCGGGAACAAAATCTCCGAACATATCACGCAACTTACGCAGCGCCTTTTTTTCAATTCTCGATACATAGGAGCGGGATATTTTCAGGTGCTTTGCGACCTCTTTCTGTGTTTTCGGTTCATATCCCATCAGGCCGTACCGCAGAATTATTATTTCACGCTCCCGACGGTCGAGCGCGGTGTCAACCAATTCCCGCACGCGATCTGTGTGCATCTTCATGTCCACATCCTCGGCTATCGTATCATCTGTGCTTATGATGTCGAGGTATGTGAGCGGGTTGCCGTCACGATCAATATCGATGGTTTCGTTTATGGAGATTTCACTGTACAGCTTTTTTCGAGAGCGGAAAAACATCAGAATTTCATTCTGAACGCACTTTGCACCGTAGGTGGCAAATCTCGTTCCGTGCTCCGCTTTGAAACTGTCCACGGCTTTGATAAGTCCGAGGCTGCCGATAGACAGGAGCTCATCCGGGAATTGATACGATGAGTAATATTTTCTTATGATGTGAGAGACGAGGCGGAGATTGTGCTCTATGAGCCTCTCTCTCGCTTTTGTGTCGCCGTTTTTCATTCTTTCAAAAAGCTCACCCTCCTCGCTCTTTGAAAGAGGGGGCGGGAAGCTCCGGTTTTCACCGAGACTCAGTATCAGCGAAATAAATTTTGTAAGTAACGCTCTTAATCCCTGCATATTCACTCCTCCGTTCGTAAGAAGGATATGCAGTTCTGCTTGTACTCTTTCCGGTCTTCGGCAATATTATTTCTTGTCGGATTTTATCGGATACAGCGTCGGCACATCTTCGGGCTCCTCGAGCTTTTTGATATTGTCACACATTTCCGGCGTGTAGATGCAGTAGCCTCCCGGCATGGATATTATAAGTGGATATTCCTCATACTGACGGAATTTTGCATTTATATTTGACACGTGTGAACGGATGTTTGAATCGCTCGGAATTTTCTGCGGGTTGAATGAGTGATGGGTCAGTTCATTTGTGTCGGCGGGATTAGGGTAGGCAACCGTGAGATAGCGTATGAGCGTCTTTTCGGTTCTTGTGAACTTTATTTCATCATCATAATGCTTTGCCGTGACACGCCATGCGGAGATGTCCAGCCCTTCGACGCCATATAATCCCGGTCTTGCTTTCCCGTTTCGCATGCAGTATTTATCTATCCTGTGTATTATGCGGGCTGCAGACAGCCTGGCGTCGTAGACCGCGTCATATACCTCGGGCTCGGTCATGCTCTGATCCTTTATGGCGAATATCGGTGATGCATGCAGATAGACGCGAAGCCTTTTTATGTAGTCCTCGGGGGCGGGTATCAGTCCGGGATTTAGCACAATAGCTGCATGATAGCGCGGATTTGCTTCTGCAAGAGCTTCGTATGGTGCTTTATGTACCGCGATGTACCCCATATAACGGAGCATATCGCACATTGCCTGTCCGCTTTGAGGATAATGATCTATTACGAGTATCATGACTTTTACCTCCCTGTACTGCGCAATATAAAATAATGTAAGTATTGTAACACGAATAAGGCGCGCGGTCAACCGCTTTTTTAATAAAAATTTGTATTTTTGTAACAGAAAATACACATTTGAACAAACAGAGATTGGAACAGTATATTTGGGAGAAAAATCAAATTACTTGACAACCGAATGTTAAAGAATTATAATGAATGAGTAATAAGGCTCTGACATAAATTACAGAGTGAATGGGGGACGAAAATGGACGGCATGCGTACGGCAATTGTAACCGGCGGCTCGCGGGGAATAGGCAGGGCAACGGTGGAGTGCCTGACAGACCGCGGGTTCCGCGTTGCTTTCACATACAAAAACAGCGAAGAGCTTGCGACGGAGCTCTCGGCGCGTACCGGTGCTGTCGCAATACGGGCTGATTCCGGTACGGAGGCTGATGTCATCCGTGCTGTGCGGGTAGCCGAGGAGTGTCTCGGCGGGAGTATAGACTGCCTTGTAAATAATGCTGCCGTATCTTCGTTTTCTCTTTTTACGGATATAACCACAGAGGAATGGAACAGAATAATGGCGGTTAATCTTACCGGCACATTTCTCTATACGAGGGCTGTTATACCCGGAATGATACACAAAAAGAGCGGCAGAATTATAAATGTCTCATCAATGTGGGGGATGGTAGGTGCTGCATGCGAGGTTCATTATGCGACATCGAAGGCGGCATTGATAGGTATGACAAAGTCGCTTGCAAAGGAGCTCGGACCCTCCGGTATAACCGTAAACGCCGTTTGCCCCGGAGTTATAGATACCGATATGAACGCTTCACTCGACGACAAGTCGCGTTCCGAGCTTATGGACAGCGCGGCGCTCTGCCGGATGGGGGAGCCGGGAGAGGTGGCACGCGCAATAGCCTTTCTTGCGTCGGATGAAGCATCGTTTATTACAGGAGAAATAATGAATGTTTCCGGCGGATTTGTAATGTAAAAAAAGTTCGTGCCGGGTATTGATTTTTTTCTTGCTATTTGCTATAATATACGCATACCAAGTATTCATCGTGTCTGACGGAGCCATACCAGCCGGGGCGGTAGCGGTGCCTTGTACCTGAAATCCGCTATAGCAGGGGTTCATTCCCACCGTAAGGGCTGATTCTGTGCAGTCTGCACTGTCGTTTACTGTGATGAAGGGTGGGTCTCACGCAATCGGAGGCTGTGAACCATGTCAGGTGGGGAACCAAGCAGCATTAAGCGGTTTATCCGGTGTGCCGTGAGGCAACCTGCCCGGAGCAGTGGCGGCGGTTACCGTGTGTATCGTCATTTTCGAGCGGAGGGTGTATGGCTCTTTCAGAGGCGATGAATATTCTTTTTACGCTTCGGCGCGTGCGGAGATTTGTGCCGCCGCGTCTTTTTTTTGAAAATGCAAGGACTGTCGCGGAAAGGAGAGAAATATGTCTGATTATATCGCGCTGTATCGCAAATGGCGACCGGTGAACTTTGACGATGTATGCGGGCAGAATGCCGTAACCGATGTACTGAAGTACGAGGTAAAGAACGGAAAAATATCGCATGCGTACCTTTTCTGCGGCTCGAGAGGAACCGGCAAGACAAGCTGTGCCAGAATACTCGCAAAGGCGGTCAACTGCCTGCACCCTGTAAACGGAAATCCGTGCAACGAGTGCGAGGCGTGCCGCAGCATAGATGCAGGCGCCGCGCTTGATGTCATTGAAATGGACGCAGCGAGCAACAACGGTGTTGACAATGTCCGCGATATGAAGGACGAGATAGCATTCACGCCGGCGATACTCAGATACCGCGTTTATATCATAGACGAGGTTCACATGATGTCAGGTGCTGCATTTAACGCACTTTTGAAAACACTTGAAGAGCCTCCGGCATACGTGGTTTTCATACTCGCCACGACGGAGTTCAATAAGCTGCCAACGACAATTGTGTCGCGCTGTCAGAGATTTGATTTCCGCCGCATGACCTCCGATGTCATTATAGCGCGGCTTATGAAAATAGCCTCTGCCGAGGGGATAGAGCTTACCGAGGACGGTGCCCGCGTTATAGCGAGGGCGGCGCAGGGAGGGATGCGCGATGCCGTCAGCCTGCTTGAATTATGTGCAGGGAAGCACACCCTCATAGATGAAAAATTCGTATCGGAGAACCTCGGGATAGGGAGCCGTGACTCGGTATATTCACTTATATCAGCGGTGCTCGCTGCCGACTATTCCGCAATATATGACACCGTTCGCTCAATATCAATGTCGAGCGGTGATATAGCGGTGTTCTGGCAGGAGCTCCTCGAAGCTTATCGTGATATGCTCGTTGTTAAAAACACGGCGGAGGCGAAAAGCTACCTTGACCTCACCGATACGGAATATGAAAAGCTCCGCGGGTTGGCGGGAAATTTTACATCCCGAGTCCTTGATTACCATATTTCCGTCATACGGAATGCTATGGCGGATATGCTCCGCGCTCCCGCAGCAAAACGGGGAATTGCGGAGATAGCACTTACTGAAATGGCAAATCCGAAGCTCGAGAAAACGCCGCAGGCACTCTCTGTGCGCATTGAGGATCTGGAACGCACGGTGGCTATGATGAAAATGGGGGTCTTGGCGATAAAGCCTACCGACGCAGAACAGCCGAAGCTCACCGAACGGGAGCAGCCGACGTCGGCGGAATGTACGGCACCGGCTGTGACGACCGGTGGCGACGGTACAAAATACCTTGGTTGGGGTGATGTGGTTACGAGAATAGGGGAACTTAAAAAATCCCTTGCTGTGCAATTTGACGGCTCCGCAGCGTACAGAACCGATAACCGCTTTACGGTTTATATGAACCGCTTTTTCGCTCCGCGACTTGCGGCTAACGATGAAAACATCGCTCTCCTGCGAGGGAGCATAGCGGAGCGCGAGGGGCTCACGATACAGGATGTATCGGTTGAGGTGCGCTCCTCCGATGAAAAAAAAGAGGAAACCGCGACAACAGATCTTGACAGCATATTTTGACAGGCAACACCGAAAAACGAAAAAATAAAAACAAATTGCAAAAACAATAAAATGCCACAAAAAATACGGCAGAATAACGGAGGAATAGTATGAAGGTCAGAATACCGCAGGGCGGCGGAGCATCCAATATGCAGTCCATGCTCAAGCAGGCACAGAAAATGCAGGAGGACATGGCGCAGAAGCAGGAGGAGCTTGAGGCGCGCGAGTATGATATCTCTGCGGGAGGCGGAGTTGTCAATGTGAAGATCAACGGTAAAAAGGAGATACTTGCCGTAAAGCTTTCGCCCGAGATCGTCGACCCTGACGACATTGAGACACTTGAGGATCTGATAGTCGCTGCGATTAACGAAGCAATAAAAAAGGTTGAGGCTGTCTCCGCAGAGGAGATGCAGCAGATTACCGGGGCACTGAACCTTCCCGGGATGTTCTGATGGCAGAGTTCATAGCGCCGATACAACGGCTTATCGAAGAATTCCGCCGCCTGCCCGGTGTAGGTGCTAAGGCCGCGGCAAGGTATGCGTTTGCCGTTCTTAATTTCAGCGAAGAGGACGCAGACGGATTTGCCGAGGCGATAAAGGGAGTAAAGCGCGATGTGTATATCTGCCCGGTCTGCGGAGGCTTGTCCTCGCGTGAGGGCGAATGTGACATATGCTCAGACCAAACGCGCGACTCCGGCGTGATATGTGTTGTCGAAAATGCCAAGGATGTCATGACAATGGAGCGTGTGCGTGGCTATCGCGGAGTATACCATGTTCTCGGCGGAGTTCTTTCTCCGCTTGACAACATAACTCCGGAAAAGCTCAATATAGATAAGCTCGTCTCCCGTGTTGCACAGGGAAATGTCCGCGAGGTTATAATAGCGACAAACCCTACGCCTGCCGGTGATACCACGGCGGGCTATCTCGCAAATCTGCTTGAAGAATACGGCGTTTCGGTCTCTCGGCTCGCGTACGGTATACCTGTGGGTGCAGATATAGAGTACGCGGACGAAATGACGCTTTACCGTGCCATGGAGGGCAGACGCTCTCTCGGCTGACAGTTTTTGAAAGAATATTATGAGAAAAACAACAGGATTTTTTGTGCGCCTCTCGGCGCTTGTGCTTCTTCTCGCCGTTGTCATTTCGTCCTTTACTGCGTGTACCCTCGTTGACGAAGTGAAAAAACTGCTCGGCATTGATACAGGCAGCGGGGATAATGGCGGAAATACCGAGGTGAGCGGTGATCTTACCGTTCATTTTATAGATATAGGGCAGGGGGATGCCATACTTATCCGCCAGGGGACCCAGAGCATGCTTATTGACACCGGGGACACCGATAGCTCAAACCGCAAGAAGCTCCTTGCGTACATAGAGAATCTCGGGATAACGACAATTGACTGGCTTATCCTGACGCATCCGGATGCAGACCACATAGGGGGTGCCGCGGATGTTATAAACAAATTCTCGGTTATGCGTTGCATCATGCCGGATGCCGAAAAGAGCACGGCGACATTTACAAGACTTATGGACGCGCTCGAGAAGAGCAGTGACACAGAGGTCATACAGGCTGTCTCCGGATATTCGTTCAGGCTCGGCACGGCAGAGTGTCTGCTCCTCGCTCCGATCTCCGAGAAGTATTCGGACACCAATAATTACAGCGCGGTTCTGCGCCTGACCTACGGCACAAAGCGGATGATATTCTCCGGTGACGCAGAACGCGAGTCGGAAGAGGAGATACTCAAAAAGTATCCGGCGTCCGATCTGAAATGCGATCTTTTGAAGCTCGGACATCACGGCTCGTCCACTTCATCGACGGACGAGTATCTCGACGCAATATCTCCGAGCTATGCCGTGATCTCCTGCGGAGTCGGAAATAAGTACGGTCATCCGCACAAGGAAACCATGACCAAGCTCTCAAAGAGAGGTATAACCGTATACAGAACGGATACAATGGGGACGGTTATCCTTACTACCGACGGTACAACAATGCGTTTTCAGACGGAAAAATAATCAGACAACGGAACACTTGTACTTCAGTCGCAGATTGTCGGCTATCATGGCGATAAATTCGCTGTTGGTCGGCTTTCCGCGGCTGTTTTGTATTGTGTAGCCGAAGAAAGAATTGAGCGTGTCCACATCGCCTCTGTCCCATGCGACCTCAATTGCATGGCGGATAGCGCGCTCGACGCGAGAGGTGGTTGTCTGATATTTTTTAGCAACCGTCGGGTAGAGAATCTTTGTTACGGAGTTGATTATATCATTGTCGTTGATAGCCAGAAGAATTGCCGTGCGCAGGTACTGATACCCCTTTATATGTGCGGGAACACCTATCTGATGTATTACCTTAGTGACCTGTGACTCCATGTCGGCATCATCTCCGGCGAGTTGCATAGCTCCGAACTTTTCCTTTATTCCCGCGAGTGAGGTTATGTGGGATACGAGGGAGGATGTGTTAAAGGGCTTCAGGATGCAGGAATCCGCACCGGCCTCAGAGGCTTCGAGAAGCAGGTTCTGCTTATTGACAGCCGACATGAGTATGAATGAGGGACGTGGCTTCCCGGGCTGATTTCTCGTCGCACGGATAACTCCTATGCCGTCGACCTTTGACATCCAGAGGTCGACTATCGCGACATCGTAATCGCCGTTATGTAGCATGCGGCATGCTGCCTCTCCGTCCTTCGCCTCGTCAACACTCCGAAAGCCGGACTTCGTGAGATTTTCCTTGAGCTTTGCTCTTTCGTCGCTGTTCTCGTCGCACAGCAGAATTTTGATCGTGTTTTCCATAATGCACTCCTTTTTGATTACATATTTGTCATTTACTGGGAACAACTACATTTTACCAGACAAATTGCCAAAAATCAAGAGGTTTTACCATAAAATGTTAAACAAAAAATCTGCCATAATATGGTACAAATAACCAATTATGACAATTATTTAACATTCGTTGACAAATAGTGACCGGATATGACAAAACGGCGGTCGGCGGTGACCGTGTCAGCCTGTTGTTATTCCTCTTTCTCCAAAGCTGTTTGTTTATATAGGAGACCGATAGTATAGTACTTTATATAGCAGTTATAGAAAAATAGCATAAGTTATAATTGTAAAAATTCTTTTACAGGTATTGAAAAGAGATATATGCTTGTGATATAATGCATTCGTGGGAAGTTGGACTTTTATCTGATTTTCCCTTTCAAATCTGATAATGATAATATGATAAGGAGATATACTATGAACGCAAACGTAACTAAGAACAAGTATGTCAACGAGTGGATTTCCGAGATGGCTGACCTTGTTAAGCCCTCTGAGATTATCCTCATCGACGGCTCGGAAGAGCAGGCAGAGCACTTTCGCAGGATTGCGGTGGAGAGCGGAGAGCTTATAAAGCTCAACGAGGATAAGCTCCCCGGATGTTATCTGCACAGAACTGCGGTGAACGATGTTGCGAGAGTTGAGAACAGGACTTTCATCTGCACACGCAAGAAAGAGGATGCCGGTAACATCAATAACTGGATGGATCCCGAAGAGTGCTATGCGAAGCTCTCGAAACTCTATGACGGATCGTACAAGGGAAAGCCCATGTATGTTATCCCGTATTCAATGTCTGTTGTCGGTTCTCACTTTGCAAAGTACGGCATTGAGCTTACAGACTCGATATATGTCGTTCTCAATATGCTCATAATGACAAGAGTGGGCACGAGTGTTCTCGATGCTCTCGGAGACAGCGCGAATTTCGTAAAGGGACTTCACGCCTGCGCAAATGTCGATGAAAACAACAGATACATATGTCACTTCCCGGAGGATAATACCATATGGTCGGTCAACTCCGCATACGGTGGAAATGTTCTTCTCGGTAAAAAGTGCTTCGCACTTCGTATCGCCTCCTACCTCGGACGCAAGGAAAACTGGATGGCAGAGCACATGCTCATCCTCGGCGTTCAGGACCCGAAGGGGAATATAAAGTATGTTACTGCGGCATTCCCGTCGGCATGTGGTAAGACAAACCTTGCAATGATAATCCCGCCTGAAATCTACAAGAAGCAGGGATACAAGACATGGTGCGTCGGCGATGATATCGCATGGCTCCGTGTCGGTGATGACGGCAGACTCTGGGCTGTCAACCCCGAGAACGGATTCTTCGGTGTTGCACCCGGAACCAACGAGCACTCCAACCCCAACGCACTGCACACCTGCATGCGTGACACTATATTCACGAATGTTGCCCACAATCTTGCCGATAACACCGTATGGTGGGAGGGACTTACCGATGAGCTCCCGACCAATGTTATAGACTGGAAGGGCAATAAATGGGATCCTTCAAAATACGACAAGAAGGATAAGACCACATGCGCCGCTCATCCCAACTCGAGATTTACCGCAAAGGCTGTCAATTGCCCGTGCCTGTCCGACAAGTTCAATGATCCCGCAGGCGTTCCCGTAACCGCTATCATATTCGGCGGCAGACGCGCAAAGACAGCACCGCTGGTTTACCAGTCGACAAGCTGGCAGAACGGTGTGTTTGTCGGTTCTATAATGGCTTCCGAAACAACTGCCGCGGCGGCAGGAGCTGTCGGTGTCGTGCGCCATGATCCTATGGCTATGCGTCCGTTTGTCGGATATGACATGGGTGACTACTGGCAGCACTGGCTTGATATGGGCAAGATAATAAAGAACCCGCCGAAGATTTTCCATGTAAACTGGTTCCGCACCGATTCGGAGGGGCACTTCATCTGGCCGGGCTTCGGCGACAACATGCGCGTTGTTATGTGGATTCTCGCTCGCTGCGAGGGCAAGGCTGACGCCGTTGAGACTCCCATAGGATACGTTCCCACCGTTGACGGAATAAATACCGAAGGACTCAACATTTCAAAGGAGACGATGAAAGAGCTTCTCTCCGTCGATAAGGAGCTGTGGCTTGAGGACTGCAAGGGAATACGCGAGTTCTACAAGCAGGTCGGCGACAGAGTTCCGAAGGAGCTTTACGACGAGCTTGATTCCCTTGAAAAAAGGCTTGCAAAATAATCAAATATGTGATATACTTATCCTGTAAGATTGACAGAAAGCATACGGAGGGGAGTATATGAAAAAAATTATTGCACTGTGCCTTGTGGTACTGCTGATCGCTTTTTGCGCGGTTGCATGCACGGGTGGCAATGATAACGGAAACAACGGTGATAACGGAAATTCGGGTAACAATTCCGGCAATAACGGCGGGGTGTTTAATCCCGATAACGGTAATGCTCCGGTTGATCTTCCGATAATAGACCTTCCGGGCGGCAACTGATATTTGATCGTACGGAAAAAGGGGAAGAGGTACTTTGCGGTGCCCCTTCCTTTTTTTATATATATGCCGTTATTTTGTGTAGAGAGCGTATCCAAAGGAAATCAGCGCGGCAATCAGTCCCTGTACAAATTTTATTAACGCATATTTCTTCATTCGCAAGCCTGCCGGCAGGACGAATGCCGCCGCCTGCATATGCACCGAAATTCCGGAAAATGCAACGGCAAAGGCGGTCATAGGAAAAGCAATTTTTTGAGAAAATTTCAGCTGTGACGAAAGAAAATGTGCCGCATTTCCGACTTCGAGAAAAGACAGAACAGAGCCGCATATTATCCCATCGCCTATTACTGTGCGGATAATATTGGACACAGCAGAGAAAAAAAGAATATAGGCGCAGACAATGACGGTGTTTATTCCCGCAGCCCGTACCGAAGAGACAAATGAAAAAGTCTGCTTGATATTATTTTTGAGATTTGAACATTTTATCCGATTTGGACGAAATATAAAGCCGACTGTTATCGCCGAGATAACGGTAACGAGATAAAGTATCACTCCGTCCTTTGTACTGCCGCGCATGGCTGTACCTATTCCGCTTATTATAAATGCGGGACCTGTATTGTTTGAAAAGGCTATAAGCACCTCGGCTTCATCCCGCGTTATTTTCCTTTGCGTATACAGTTCGGTTGCACATTTTGCGCCGAGCGGAAAACCGCATAGTATGCCACAGATAAATGCGCTTATTCCTGCACCCGGTATATGAAATACGCGCTCGAAAAGGCTACCTGTGTGCTTTAACCTCCCGAAGTCACAGCAGGAAATAACGGCGTCGGAGATTATCATAAAAGGAAAAACAGCCGGTATTATCGCGCTTCCGCACAGAAGTATTCCGAGGCGCACTCCCTCTGAAATCCTGTCGGCAGCGAGGACGGATAATGTTAGGGCGGAGAGCGTTATAAAGCTCAGAATTCCGGAACGCAGTGCGCCGGATATTCTGACCTTCTCCCGGTGCGAAGAAGTGTCGGATGTCATTTTTTCCTCCGCATGTCATAGACTTTACTAAAAACTATGAGGACGGAGGGATTACTATGACCGGAAATGGTGCAAATGAAAGCGGCGCCGGAATTGCTTCGCGTAATACCCGCAAGAATACGAGCGGGAGAGAATACAGAAAAAGCGCAGTTGCCCTGCGAACAAAGAATTTTGCCGCGGAGCTGTCGGGATGCCGGGAAGGACTCTCGCTCGTGCTCGGAGGTGTCAATGGAATATGCGGGCTGTCTGATGTATGCGTTACGCTCATGACATTCTCCGGCAACATTGAGGTTTCCGGTGAGGGGCTTCTGCTTTCGGTTTTCGAGCTCGGTAAGGTTGAGATACGAGGCAGAGTATATGGGGTGAGGTTCGATTTTTATGAAAAGGCTTGATTATCTGATATTCGGCTACAGGACAGTCAGGGTGACGGACGGACTCTCGGAATGTGCCGATATTTTCTTGAAAGCAGACATACCGGTGAGCTTTCGTGCAGACGGCAGCTTTGACATAAAGGAGTCGGAGGTCAATGGGATTTCCGAAATGCTCGACGGCAAGGTGAGCTACACAATCAGCGACTGCCGTGGATTATTGGGCTTTTTCAAAAATAATCGTAAGAGATATGGTTTTTTTGCCGGGTTAATCATCTCGGTACTTCTGATGGTCATGACATCTCTTGTCGTCTGGGACGTAAGAATAATATGGGATGGCGACGAGGGGGCTACAGATGTTACGGAACGGCTTTCCGACGTTGGTCTTAAATGCGGGGCGATATGGTTTTTTCTTGATACGGAGAAGGTCGAAAATACGCTGCTCATGTCATCCGACGATATAGCTTGGGTGAACATAAATCGCCGTGGCGGAGTTGCCTATGTCGAGCTGGCGAAGAGGGCGCACGTAGATAAACCACCGGAGCGTTTTCCGTGTAACATAGTTGCGGGCTGTGATGCGGTAATTGACGAAATAGATATTATAAGCGGCGCCGCCGTCGTAAAGCCCGGTGAAACAGTAACCGCGGGAGATCTGCTGATATCCGGCACCGTTACCGGCATAGGCGGAACGGTCATAACATCCGCAAACGGCAGGGTGCGCGGGCGGGTCGAGGAGGTTCTGACTGTTAGCGTGTCACGCTTTTACACCGAAAAAGTTTTTTCCGGTGAGAGGACGGCACTTGTGCAGGCAGAGCTTTTCGGTTTTCCTATCAATATTTTCAAAAGGGGTGGAAATTCGGGTGCATGTTGTGATATAATATACTCCGTAAAAGATTTTAGTCTTTTCGGAGGGCATAAGCTTCCGTTTTCCGTAAGGTACGGGTATGAAATCAGCTACACTGAGACAGAGAGGACGAGGAGTGACATTCTGATGATCGCGGAGGCGCGGGAACGGATGTCGGAGCTGTGTGTATCCGCACTGTCCGGCGCTGATATCGTATCAATGACATCCTCCGGGTATTTCGACGGTGACAGCTATGTTATGACGACGCGCGTTGTTTCGGTACGGGAAATAGGACAGATAGTCGGAATAGAAACGGATGCATATGCCGGTTGATTAACGGATACATACAGGAGGAGTATTATGGCGGAGAAAACGGTGCTGACAAAATCAAGCGAGGAAACATCGGCGTTATTCGGCACATTTGATTCACATGCCGGGATGATAGAGCGTGCGTTCGGTGTCCGTATATCCAACAGAAACAACGATCCGGGTACGGGAGACGCAATAGTAATAACCGGAGATGCCGGAGCTGTAAATTCCGCTGCACGTGTCCTTGAATATCTTAAACGGATGACAGGAGACGGCGATACAATAAGCGCACAGAGCGTGGAATATGTCATCAGCCTTGTCAATGACGGTGAGGAGGATAGCGCCGAGGTCTATTCAGACGATGTGATCTCGGTAACAAACCGCGGCAAGCCCATAAAGGCAAAAACAAAGGGGCAGTCAAAGTATGTAAAGTGCATAAGGGACAACACGCTCACGATAGGAACCGGTCCCGCCGGAACCGGAAAGACATTTCTTGCAGTGGCGATGGCTGTAGAGGCTCTCCGCGCGAAGAGTATAACTCGGATAATTCTTACCCGCCCGGCGGTCGAAGCCGGAGAGCGGCTCGGATTTCTGCCGGGAGATTTGCAGAGCAAGATAGATCCGTATCTTCGCCCGCTCTATGACGCGCTTTTTGAAATGCTTGGCGCGGAGAACTATCAGAGACACCTTGAGCGCGGTAGCATTGAGATCGCACCGCTTGCGTATATGCGCGGGCGCACACTCGATGATTCCTTTATAATACTTGACGAGGCACAGAACACAACGCCTGAGCAGATGAAGATGTTTCTTACACGTCTGGGCTTCAATTCAAAGGCTGTCGTGACAGGCGACATGTCGCAGACGGATCTGCCGTACGGGCAGAGGAGCGGGCTCGCGATAGCCCGTCGTGTGCTTGACGGAGTCGAGGGCGTGGGCGTATATGAATTTACAGACAGGGATGTTGTGCGCCACCCGCTTGTCCGCCGCATAATCAATGCGTATGATAAGTATGAGCGCGAGGCACGTGAACAAAAGGAAAAAAAGAACTCTGCCGACGGAAAACGCGGCGGAGCCGGAGGAAACAGAAAATGAAAAAGCTTTTGATAGACTTTTCGGCGACAAAAAGATTTCCGGAGATCGACTATAACTTCAAGCTTTCGATTCGCCGTGCAGTAACCGAGACACTTCGTGCCGAGGGGTTTCCGTATGATGCGGAGGTTTCTGTCACACTATGCGACGGAGAATACATTCGTGCTCTCAACAAAAAATATCGTGGTATAGACAGGGAGACGGATGTGCTGTCATTCCCGCTTTATACGCCGGACGAGCTTACCGACGGGGAATGTGCCGTTGTCGCAACGCTCGGAGACATAGTAATAAATCTTGACAGAGCAAAGATACAGGCGGAGGAAATAGGGCACCCGTACCTTCGTGAGGTGATGTTTCTGACGGTGCATTCGACGCTCCACCTTCTCGGATATGATCACGAGAGGTCGGAGGAGGACGACGAGGAACAGTGCCGCCGTCAGCGCGAGATAATGGAAAAAATATGACCGTGAGGATCTAAAGATGACAAAAACAGCCTTTATAGCCATTGTCGGCAGACCGAATGTAGGCAAATCAACACTACTCAATTCCATACTTGGTGAAAAGGTAGCGATAGTCTCAAAGAAGCCGCAGACCACAAGAAACCGGATCACCGGAATACATACCGTCGGTGAAAATCAGTTCGTTTTCCTTGACACTCCGGGACTTCACAAGCCGAGAACAAGACTCGGGAGCTATATGGTTAAGACCGTTTCCGGTACACTTTCCGGGGTCAGCGACGCGATACTGGTAACAGAGGCGCGCGAGGAGGTCGGAGATATAGAGGCAGAGATTATAAACCGACTGAAAAGCGATGGAATGCATGCAATACTTGTTATAAATAAAATCGATACGGTTACACCGGCAAATATAGCAAAGACCATAAAAGCTTACAGCGACGTTTTCGATTTTGACGCGGTCATACCTGTGAGTGCAAAGCACGGAAAAGGTGTCAATACCGTTGTATCCGAGTGTGAGAGGTATCTCGAGGAGGGACCGTGGCATTTTCCGGAGGACATCGTGACGGATCAGCCGGAGCGTCAGATGGTTGCAGAGATAATACGCGAAAAGCTCCTCCGCGTCCTTGATGAGGAGATACCACACGGTACTGCCGTTTCTATCGAGGAATGGCGTGAGAAGCCCGGACTCGTCTCCATACGCGCGGAGATAATCTGTGAGCGCCAGTCACACAAGGGAATAATAATCGGCAAGGGCGGCGCGCAGATAAAGACGATAGGCTCGTATGCGCGCGAGGATATAGAGAGGCTTCTTGATACGAAGGTTTTCCTCGACCTTTATGTCAGGGTAAAGGAAAACTGGCGCGACAGCGACTTTGTAATAGGAAACTTCGGTTACAGAGACGATGAGTGATATAGTTGAGGTCCGCGGGCTTGTAATACGCAACGTCGATATTCACGAATCGGACAGGCTTATAACGATTTTCACAGAAGAACGCGGAGTGCTTACGGCACAGGCAAAGAGCGCGAGATCGCTGAAAAGCCGGAAGCTTGCCGCGACGGCACCGTTCTGCTACGCAAGCTTTCAGCTATATTCGAAGGGCGACAAGTACTGGGTGCGTGAATGTGAACTGCTCGAGAGCTTTTTCGATATACGGAAAACTCTTCCGGCACTCTCCCTCGGCGCCTATATCCTCGAGGTTCTCTCGGATGTTACGGTGGCGGAGGCAGACAGACAGCTCCTTCGGCTTTCTCTGAATACGCTGTATGCGATATCAAGAGAACTTTATGACACCGACAAGATAAAGGCTGCTTTTGAATTGCGCGCGGCGTCAATTCTCGGATTTATGCCGGATGTTACAGCCTGTCGCAATTGCGGAGGAAACGAGGGCGACTTTTTCCTTGATATAATGGACGGTACGGTAGAGTGCGCTGCATGCAGGGCGGAGCGCGCCGTGTCGCTCGACCGCGACGTAACATACGATGGGCACGAGGCGAGGATTATATGTCCTCTGTCACCGGGGGCGCGGACCGCTATGGCATACTGTATATACGCACCACTCGAAAAGCTGTTTTCTTTCAGACTCCCGCCGGATGATATGCGCCTCTTTTCACGGGCAGCAGAGGAATATATCACAAATCACCTTGAGCGCGGATTTCACACACTCGATTTTTATCACGAAGTAACCAAGAAAAGCAAACCGGCTAAAACAGCGGTCAGCAAAGAGACCGTCGACGACGCCGAAGACTCAAAGAGGTAGTTTACATCATGCTTTTTCCCGTAAGAGCTCTTAATATACTGGAATACGGAAAAATACTTGAAATGCTCGCGGACTGCGCGGGCACTGACGGGGCTAAGGCAAGGGCGAGGAGCCTTATGCCGACAGATGACTTTGACGAGGTCATGATGCGACAGAGAAGAACCGATGATGCAAAGAAGCTGATAGGTGCAAAGGGCTTTCCGCCTTTCTCTGCTCCCGAGAGCGTTGTTCCCGCGGCTGAGCGGGCATACAAGGGCGGAGTTCTGTCACAGCGGGAGCTGCTTGATATACTGTCGCTTCTTCGCTCGGCGCGCCTGTCGCTTGATTACATCTCATCCGATAAGCCGTTTGATACGGTTCTTGACGAGATATTTTCTCGCCTTATACCTGATAAGAAGCTCGAGACGAAAATTGAGCGTACTGTAATATCAGAGGATATGATAGCTGATGAGGCGAGCCCGGCACTTGCCGATATAAGACGAAAAATACGCTCGGCAAACAACCGCATACGCGAGACATTACAGAACTATGTCGGCGGGGCGAGACTTAAATATCTTCAGGAAAACATAGTCACTATGCGTAACGGAAGATATGTTGTGCCCGTAAAAGCGGAGTACAGGAATGAGCTGAAAGGGCTCGTTCACGATACATCGTCCTCCGGCGCGACGCTCTTTGTAGAGCCTATCGCGGTTGTTGAAGCCAACAATGAGCTGAAAAGCCTTGCAGGTGAGGAAGAGGCGGAGATAGAGCGCATACTCGCGGAACTCTCGGCGGATGTCGGCGAGCTTTCGTCGGTTATCACGCTCGATTATCACAATATAACAGAGCTTGCTTTCTGTTATGCGTGTGCTTCTCTTGCCATGCAGATGCGGGCGGAAAAACCGATAATAACGAAGAACCGGGTCATAGACCTTAAACGAGCGAGACACCCGCTGATAGATCGGGAGCGTGTTGTTCCCATCGATGTGAGGATAGGTGAAAGCACCGACACCCTTGTCATAACCGGACCGAATACAGGCGGAAAGACGGTTACGCTTAAAACCATGGGACTCCTTACCGTTATGGCACAGTCCGGCTTGCAGATACCGGCGAGCGAGGAATCACGCATAGGCGTTTTCGGCGAGGTGCTTGCCGATATAGGAGATGAACAGAGCATTGAGGCGTCGCTTTCAACCTTTTCGTCTCACATGGTCAATATAGTTGATATACTGTCAGAAGTGACCGACCGTTCGCTGGTTCTGTTTGATGAGCTTGGCTCGGGGACCGACCCGGTTGAGGGGGCGGCGCTCGCTGTCTCTGTACTCGAATATACACGTGCAGCCGGGGCACTCAGTGCGTCGACGACACACTATCCCGAGTTGAAGGTTTATGCGCTCGATACCCCGGGCGTTCAGAACGCATCATGCGAGTTTGACCTTGAGACACTCCGTCCGACGTATCGACTGATAGTCGGCACTCCGGGCAGGTCAAACGCCTTTGCAATATCAGAAAAGCTTGGTCTGCCACATGATATCATAGCGAGGGCAAAGCAACTGATAGAGCACGACAACAAGCGCTTTGAAGATGTTATAGACCGCCTCGACAGCACACGCGCCGAGATGGAGCATGAACGCGATGCGGCAGAAAAGATGCGGCGTGAGTTTGAAGATTTCAAGCGCACATCGGAGGAAGAACTGAAAAAGAAACTAAGCCGCGGAGAGGAAGAAATCAAAAAGAATACCGAAAAAGCACGGCAGATACTCGAAAGCGCAAGAGCGTCAAGCGAATTTATATTCCGCCAACTTGAGGATGTCAGAAAAGAAGAAAACCGTGATAAGCGCGATGAGATGACAAAGCGCGCCCGTGAGGAGGTGCGAAAACGCCTCGCTCAGACGGAGAATCTGTTCTCCGGCATTGATGTGCGCGACATATCAGAGGATGACGATTACAAGCTACCGCGACCTCTCAAGGTTGGTGATAAGGTATATCTTGTCACATTCGGAAAAGAGGGAACGGTTGAACAGACAAAAGATAAAAACGGTCTTGTCAGTGTTTCCTCCGGAATACTTAAAGCAAAGGTTCCGGAAGAAAAATTGCGTCTTATAGACGGAAATGTGAAATACTGCGTGAAGCAGGCGGCGCCGAAGGTCAATGAAGGCAAGGTCAGAAAAAACATCGTTTCCACCTTCCGCCCGGAGGTCGATGTTCGTGGTCTGATAGGCGACGATGCGTGGTTTATTGTCGACAAATATCTTGACGATGCCGTGCTCGCCGGAGTTCCGAGTGTACGCATAATACACGGCAAGGGAACAGGCGCACTGCGCGCCGCGCTGTGGAAGTATCTTAAAAACGACCCGAGGGTGAAGTCGTACCGTCACGGAGAATACGGCGAGGGCGACGCCGGCGTCACTGTAGTTGAATTCAAAAACTCATGATACAAATTTGATATATTAAATAAAAGGAGACAAAATATGAACTTTCAGAAATTGCGCGATTTTTTGGATTATTTTGTGCCGACGCTCGGCGTTCCGGGTACCGACACGGCGGTATTCAAGGATCATGAGGAGATATTCAGATACTCCTCCGGATATGATTCTATCCGCGATAAAACTCCGGTACGCAGAGACGCGATCTACAATATATACTCGGCGACAAAGGTTGCCACTGCTGTGGCTGTCGCTCAGCTTATAGAGCGCGGCGAGATACTCATGACAGATCCGCTTTATGCATATTTCCCTGAATACAGGCATATGAAAGTGAAAACAGACACAGGTGACGGAAATTTCACACTTACAGATGCAAAGTCCCCGATACTTATTTCAAATCTTCTTAATATGACCTCCGGCTTTGACTATAATCTGCAGTGCGACGCAATACAGCGCGTGAAGCACGGGACGGGCGGCAGATGCCCGACGCTTGATGTCATACGTGCTCTGGCTGACGAGCCTCTTCAGTTTGAGCCCGGTGAAAATTTTATGTACGGACTCTCGATTGATATTTTGGGCGGACTCGTCGAACTCGTGTCCGGAATGAAGCTTTCGGCTTATATGAAAGAAAATATATTCGACCCGCTCGGTATGAAGGATACCCGCTTCGGCTGCCCGCCGGACAAGCTCGACAGACTTGCCACACAGTATAAATATGATACTGCGACAAAGAGCGCAATTGAGATTGGTAAAACAGAAAATGATTTTAATCTTGGTTACGAATTTGAGAGTGGCGGAGCGGGACTTACATCTACTGTTGACGACTATATTCTTCTTGCGGACATGCTTGCCAACCGAGGAGCTGCAAAGAACGGAAATCGAATACTTTCGTCATATACCGTTGATATGATGAGGCAGAATACATTGAGCGGTAAGGCTCTGGAGACTTTCAGATGCATACCGCAGGTAAGCGGATACGGCTATTCGTTTGCTATGAGAGTCAATATGGCGCCGTCGCTTGTCGGAAATCTCGCACCCGTCGGAGAGTTCGGATGGGACGGAATGAGACTCTGTTATCTGTCAGCGGATGCGGAGAATCGCCTCGCGGTATTTATGGCATGTTATGTAAACGGACCGCACCCGGTTCTTCATCCGAGACTTAGAAATATAATTTACGGTTGCCTTGACGCCGAATGACGGACGGTATATGAATTTTCTGAATGTAGTTGCCCGCGGTTCTGCGGACGGGCTGAAAAAATTCATGCAGAACAATGAGCTCGTAAATGACGGTGTTGTATTCAACGAAAAGTACGGGACGCCGCGGATGAGCTTTCGGTGGGACTCCGACGATACCGGCAGATTCCGTATGAAGTGCGAGATGACCGGAAGAGCAACGAAGGATAATGCATTTCTTGTCGGGACTGTGTTTTACGGCAGAATCAGCGAGCATGACGGTGAGGTGACTTTGCGCGGCTTCTCCGTGACATCGCCGCTGTACCACCTGTGTCTCATCGCTCTTCTTGTATTTTTTGTTATCAGATGTATAGCCGTCGGCGGATTTTCGGTTGTACCGCTTTGTCTGTTTGTTTTCAGCATGGCTATGTTTATACCGGAATTCAGAAAGCAAGGATACATGAAAAGGTATCTTATGCGTGCCGTCAGAAGATATTCTGAAAACGTGAAGGATTAAAAATAACAGCTATCGGTAAGATTTACAAACCGATAGCTGTCTTTATTAACTGACTATTTTGCGTTAACTGAGGGTCAGACTGTTCCGCTCACTGTCAGTATAGTGGTTCCGGGGGTGACGGTCCATATTCCGGTTGTTTCGTTCTGCGTTGCCGTTGCGGCGGGAACGGTTATTGCGCCGGGAGTGGTGGTGAAGACGCCGGTGGCCGCGTCATAGGTGTAATTGGATGCCGCCCATGCCGCGCCATTATAGGTTACGGTAATCGGGTTCAGAATCGGATTGAATGTGTCGGTCAGCGTTGTGGTATCCGTGGCAAGAGTTTCGGTGTTACCGTAATTCTGTATCGTGAAGGTATAGGTGAGCTGTCCGTTTTCCGCTACCGTTGTGGGAGAAAGCGATTTTGTAACAGTGAGGCGAGGCGCGTCGTTCACAGTTGTCGTGCTTGTCGCTGTGAGCGGCGTCGTTATGCCTGTACCTGTCACCGTTGCGGTGTTCGTTACGGTTGCGCCTGCTGTGGGTGTGGCGTATTCGTTTACATCTGCCTGATAGACCACGGCAATATTACCGCCGGCGGGTACGGCAAGCCCCGTGACTGTCAGCGGGGGACCGGCAGTGACGGTTGGAGTCGTCTGCAGAACGCCGTTCACATAATAAAGAAGCGTATTCGGGACATAGGTCAACGGTGTACGTGTATCCGCACCGAAAGTGTATGCTCCGAGGTCATCGGTGAGAGTTATGCCGGTCATCGCGGTAGCTCCGGAGTTTACAAGGTTTACGACATAGGTTATCCGTTCACCCGGTGTATAGGTCTGATTGACATTGTTTTTGGTTATCGTGAGTGTGGCAACGAGCTCGCCGACGGTTGTGTTTGACTGTGTGCTTGTACCGTTATAGGTGAGCGTCGCCTGGTTGTAAAAAGCGGGCATTTTCATACTCCTTGTTGTTTTCGGAGAACTTTTGTTCTCCGTTTACATTATATGAAACAGGGAAGTCCGATGCTTACTTTCCGGGCTTTCGTCCGAAATAACGGAATACCCGCCTTTTTTCGATTTGTTCTTGTACCGTGGCACTTTTGCGGGATTGTTTTCATAAAATGCAGAGTAAAAATACGGGCGGAGCAGAGCAAGAACGCGGCAGAATATTGTATTTTCAGATAAATCCGACATTTTCCGCTGCATTTCGACAGAATAAATAGTTTGAAACAAAAGAAGCGGTGCCGTACCGGAACCGCTTCAATTCTTTTGTTTTGCGAGCTGCAGATAAAAAGCATCGCAGACTCGCCCGGCGCAGTGCGCCGCCTATGGTGCCGGTAACCGGGGTCGAACCGGTACGGTATCGCTACCACCGGATTTTGAGTCCGGCACGTCTGCCAATTCCATCATACCGGCACATAACGAGATTATTTTAACATATAAGAAGTGAAAAATCAATACCTTTCGGCACAAAAGTCGGTGGCGGTTTTTGCATGAACATATTGTATTTTACGAAATTATATAGTATAATATAGTTGGCTGGGCGGGAGCCCGGAGCGGTTGTCATGTCTTACGGAGGAGATAATGAGCGGGTGCGACAGAACAAAGGAAAATATCCGGGTAATATCCGGCAGGCTGTCGCGGCTTGCCGAGGCGCAGGTGTGCGAAATATCAGCGCTTGCCGACGCTGCCGTCGCTTTGCTGTCACCTCTTGTCTCTGACGGCATGGGTATATGCGAGCTCCTGTCATATCTTTCTGACTATGATATAAAAACAGCAGCAGAGCCGACGGTATTGATTGAAGATAACAGGACGCTCATACGCTCATTTGTGCGCCTTGCCGATACTGCCGCACGTGCGGCGTTTTCATCGATACTGAATGACAGAATATCGTCTGTCATCTCTGCCGGGGTCGGAGATTTCCTTCCGCATCGGCATAAAGGCGGTAAGGTGTGCTATGTAAAAAATGCTCTTTCCGATGAGGCATACGACGTTTTTTCGGAGAATATTGATGAGCCTACCGTTTTTTATGTCCGCTCGTTCTCCGAGGCGGTCAAAGCCGTACTCAACGCAGACGCAGAGTATTGTATTCTTCCTCTCGAGGAAAAGGGAGGGACGAGAATACCGACCGTCGGGGAAATGATATACAGAAATGACCTGAAAATATCTGCTGTAACTCCGGTTTTCGGATTTGACGGTACGGCAGATCTGCGTTTTTCGCTTATATCCACGTCGTTTACGATACCTGAGCGTGGAAACGGCGACGATATGTATCTTGAAATCAGGCTTGACGGCGACTGTGCCGATATTGCCGATATAGTAAACGCGGCGGGATGCCTCGGCATTTCCGTTTTCCGTATAGGCACACAGCTGTGTCGTACAGAGGATGGAGACACCCGCGTTTCATCGCTTGTGTTCCGAGAGGACGGTGGGAGCTTTGCGGCGTTTCTGACATATCTGACGCTGTTCGCCCCGTCGTGTGCAGCTGTCGGGGTATATAAAAATCTGGAGTAAAATCCCGCATTTCTGCGGAGGAGGTAGAAATATGAAAAATCACATTGAGTATAAAACAACCGGAACATGCTCGAGGCAGATAGACATTGATGTTGACGACGGGGTAATCACTGACTGTAAATTTCACGGGGGATGTATGGGCAACACTGCGGGCGTCGCGGCACTTGTCAGGGGGATGAAGGCGGAGGACGCTATCAAGAGGCTTCGAGGTATAAAGTGCGGCTTCAAGCCCACATCCTGCCCGGATCAGTTGGCAATCGCGCTTGAAAAAGCTCTTGCCGAAGAAAAATAAAAATATTGCGGAGGCTGATTATGAAATACAATGACGAATATCTGCGCTGGCTCGGGTCCGACGCACTGACCGCTGATGAAAAGGCGGAGCTCGTCGGTATACAGAATGACGAGGATGCGAAAAAGCTGCGCTTTGCCGCGCCGATGAGCTTCGGAACTGCGGGGCTTCGCTCTTCAATGTACATGGGTATCGGGTGCATGAACCGCTTTACAGTGGCACAGGCGACGCGCGGAATAGCTGCACTTGTAAAGAAAGAAAAAGGGGAGGATCGCGGCGTTGCAATAGCTTACGATTCCCGTAACAATTCGCGCCGTTTTTCCGAGGTTGCGGCATCAGTACTTGCGGGAGCCGGAATAAGGGTATATATATTTGATAATTTGCGTCCTACTCCGGAGCTCTCATATGCAGTGCGTGAGCTTCATGCTCTTGCGGGGATAAACATAACCGCTTCACATAATCCGAAGGAGTACAACGGCTATAAGGCATACTGGGAGGACGGTGCACAGTTAGGTCCGGAGCACGCCGATGTTGTCGCTGAGACGATGACCGGATTCGATGTTCTCGATACATCCGGCTTGATGAACTTTGAAGACGGCGTAAAGAGTGGTATAATCACTGTGCTTGATGAAAAATTCGATGAGAAGTATCTCGCGGCGGTGATGTCTACATCTGTCGATCCGACGCTCATACCGTCTGTCGCTGACGAGCTTCGCGTTGTATATACTCCTTTGCACGGCGCAGGACTGCGCCTTGTTCCTGAAGCCTTTCGCCGCGCGGGGCTGAAGCACCTCTACACAGTTCCGGAGCAGATGATACCCGACGGAAATTTCCCTACGGTAAAAAAGCCGAACCCGGAGTACGCTGAGGTGTTTACCCTCGGAATAAAGATTGCGGACAACGTGGGCTCTGACCTTATCATAGCCACCGACCCGGATTCCGACCGTGTCGGAGTCATGGCAAGGGGGAAAGCCGGAGAATTTGAAACCATAACCGGCAATCAGATGGGCGCTCTTCTCATTGACTACATTATAAAGCAGAAAAAGGCAACCGGCACACTCCCTGCGGGCGCATTCTGCGTTAAGAGTATTGTATCGACAGATATGGCAAACCGCATATGCGAGGTTCGGGGAGTGAAGCTCCACGAGGTGCTGACCGGTTTCAAATTCATAGGTGAGGTTATAAAGAATTACGAGGCAAAAGGGGAAGCCGACAGATTTCTTCTCGGCTTTGAAGAAAGCTACGGATACCTTACCGGCGCGTACGCCCGTGATAAGGACGCAGTCGGCGCCTCGCTCATGATTCTTGAGATGACGGCGTATTACAGAAAGCGCGGGATGACGCTTATTGACGCGCTTGATGAGCTTTACAGAACCTATGGGTATTATCGTGAGTCTACGGTTGATATTTATATGGAGGGGCTTGACGGAATTGCACGGCGCAAGCGGGTTATGGATTCGCTGCGCATATCGGCTCCGCACGAGATAGGCGGGGTGCAGATACGGAAAACCGGAGATTTCAGAACCGGAAAGGTCACCGACCGCGTTACCGGAGACGAGACCTCTACCGGTCAGCCATCGTCGGACGTGCTTTATTACACTCTGGAGAACGGGGACAAGATCGTTGTCCGCCCGTCCGGAACAGAGCCGAAAATAAAGATATACGTTCTGGCGCACGGTGATAATATGGATACCCTCGAAAAGAAGATTGCGGAATATACCGCGGATGCAAAAAGAATGACGGATGTCTGATCCGGGAAAGAATGACAGTGACCGATAAACAGAAGCATATAAGAAATTTTTCGATAATAGCTCATATCGACCACGGCAAGTCTACGCTTGCCGACCGTATACTTGAAAAAACGCAGACGGTCGCCACCCGCGATATGGAGGAACAGCTCCTCGACAACATGGAGCTCGAGCGCGAGCGCGGAATAACGATAAAGGCGAGGGCAGTTAAACTTAATTATCGGGCAAATGACGGTGAAATGTACGAATTTAACCTCATAGACACCCCGGGACATGTCGACTTCGGATATGAGGTTTCGCGCTCGCTTAAAGCGTGTGAGGGTGCGCTACTTGTAGTGGATGCCACGCAGGGGGTGGAGGCGCAGACGCTGGCAAACGCCTATCTTGCCCTCGACAATGACCTTGAGATTCTTCCGGTCATAAATAAAATCGACCTTGCTTCCGCCGATGTCGAGGGGACAAGACGCGAAATTGAGGATATAATCGGCATACCGGCAGAGGACTGCCCGGCAATATCCGCTAAAAACGGCATAAATATCGAGTCGGTACTCGAAAAGATAGTAACAGATATACCTGCTCCGCGGGGAGATGAAAAGCTTCCGCTTAAAGCACTGATATTTGATTCCCACTATGACCCGTATCTCGGCGTTGTCGTATATATCCGTGTTGTTGACGGATGCGTCAAAGCGGGAGACCGGATACGGATGATGGCGCTCGACACAAGCTTCGATGTTGTCGAGGTCGGGACGCTTGAACCGTTCGGAATGCAGAAATGCGGCTCGCTCTCTGCCGGAGAGGTCGGGTATATAACAGCGAGTATTAAAACCGTCGGTGACACGCGCGTCGGCGATACGATAACCCTTGCAGAGGGCGGTGCGGCAGAGCCGTTGCCTGGCTTCCGGGAGGTTCGTCCGATGGTTTATTCCGGAATATATCCTGCCGACGGCGCGAGATACGGCGACCTGCGTGATGCCCTCGAAAAGCTGCAGTTGAACGATGCGTCACTTGTATACGAGCCGGAGACATCGGTGGCACTCGGCTTCGGCTTCCGTTGCGGATTCCTCGGGCTTCTGCATATGGAGATAATCGAAGAGCGGCTCGAGCGTGAGTTTAATCTTGACCTTATCACGACGGCACCGTCGGTTATTTATGAGGTTGAGCTTAAATCCGGTGAGCGGATAACTATTGACAATCCGTCAAGATTTCCGAACCCGGATGAAATAGCGACGGCATACGAGCCTGTTATGAGGGCGTCAATAATAACGCCGACGGCATATATCGGTGGCATCATGGAGCTCTGCCAGGACAGGCGAGGGGTGTACATTGATATGAAGTATATCGACACAGACAGAGCAGAGCTGCATTACGATCTGCCGCTCAATGAGATAATATACGACTTTTTTGACGCTTTGAAGAGCCGCTCTAAAGGTTATGCGTCTCTTGATTACGAGCTTAAAGAGTACGCGCCGTCAAAGCTTGTAAAGCTTGATTTTCTTCTTAACGGAGAGCAGGTTGACGCGCTGTCATTCATAGTTTTTGAGGACAGAGCATATACGCGTGCCCGCCGTATAGCGGAAAAATTAAAGGATAATATCCCGCGTCAGCTCTTTGAAATACCCATACAGGCAGCGATAGGCTCAAAGGTGATTGCACGCGAAACCGTGAAGGCAATGCGAAAGGATGTCCTTGCAAAATGCTACGGCGGCGATATAACAAGAAAGAAGAAGCTGCTTGAAAAGCAGAAAGAAGGAAAGAAGAAAATGCGCAAGCTCGGTAGCGTAGAGGTGACGCCCGAGGCGTTTATGGCGGTGCTTCGTCTTGATGAAGAGTGATGCTACGGGGCTTTATGTCCACATACCGTTTTGTCTGAAAAAATGCAATTATTGCGATTTTTGCTCCTTTTCCGGTGTCGGGACTGCGGAACGCGCAGCATATATTGATGCGCTGCGGCGGGAGATTTACGGGTACCGCGGCAGGGGGATAAGAGCGGATACTGTGTTTTTCGGCGGAGGCACTCCGTCGTTGCTTTCCCCGGATGAGTTTCTCTCCGTAACGGAGGCCCTGTATCAGAGCTTTGACATTCAGCCGGGAGCGGAGTTTACAGTTGAGATGAACCCAAAGACCGAGACACAGGAAAGGCTCGCGGCGTATCGCTCTGCCGGAGTTAATCGCATAAGCATCGGTTTGCAGTCAATTCACAAAAACGAGCTTAAAAAGTTGGGCAGAATACATTCATACGACGATTTTCTCCGTGCGCTTGATGGTGTGCACAGCGTAGTAACGGACAACGTAAGTGCTGATATTATGTACGGTATTCCGGAGCAGACCGCAGAGTCGTTTGAAGAGACGCTCCGTGCGGTTGTCACCCTCGGGCTCACTCATATATCGGCATACGGGCTCATAATAGAAGAGGGGACCCGGTTTTTCAGAGAGCGTGACACTCTCTCAATGCCTGACGAAGAAGCTGAGCGGGCAATGTATTTTTCCGCAATCGAAATTCTCGGCGAATACGGTTTTTCACATTATGAGATTTCAAATTACGCAATGCCGGGATATGAATGCCGCCATAATCTCCACTATTGGCATGACGATGATTATATCGGTCTCGGTGCGGCAGCATATTCATACTATGACGGCGTCCGCTTCGGAAACACGGCGATACTGGCGGATTATGTTGACGGAAAGCTTCGCTCCGGTGACCGGGAGATAATCGATGTGGCGACGCAGGCTTTTGAATTTGCAATGCTTCGTCTCCGGCTCTCGGAGGGATTTTCGCTCACCGGGTACAGGGAAAAATTCGGCAAGGAGTTTGCTCACGGAAAAGAGGAGCGCATCTCGCTTTTTTCAAAGCTCGGACTTCTCCGTATTTCCGGCGACAGAATAGCCCTTACAGACGAGGGAATGTATGTGTCGAATAATATAATGGCGGAACTTCTCTGATTTTTCTTGACTTTCAGACGCCTTTATTATAGAATATTAACGGGAGTTATTTCCGCATATAATTTAACGAGAAATGGAGAATATAGAAATGGAAGAGAACAAGAATCTTGAGAATAACACACCGGATAATGAGGACACCGAAGAGGTGCCGGTGTACACGCTTACGGACGAAGAGACCGGGGAAGAGACGGATTATGCGCTTCTTGCAGAGGGTGTGCTTGACGATGTGCGTTATTTCGCTATGGCCCCGGCAGACGATGATGACGGGGAGGAATATGTAATTCTCCGTGTTACCGAAGACGGTGACGAGATGACACTCGCGAGCATTGACGACGATGACGAGTTTGAAAAAGTCGAGGATTACTTTAACGATCTTTTCTTCAACGAGGTTGATTACGACGAATAACAGCTCTGTAATATTTAACCTGCGTGGTGCGTGATATTGCGGTATTTGGACCTACACATAAAGTAAGGGAGTCTGGATAAACTTCCGTTACGGGATGCAGGCCTCCCGGCAGGAGCTGTCTTTGTACCCTCCGATGCCGGATGTTGGAAGCGCAAAGTAACAGAGAGGACACCCACCTGTATATACAGGGTTAAAAATTGCTTTACACGGCCAACGCGGGGGTTCATTATTATATTTGCAAAGTAAACAGCATTGGTTTTATGCCGGGCACATCGGATGTGCCCGGCACATTTTTTATACTCCGCGCTCTTCATTTTTTTTCGTCACCTCTCATATACTTGTCTTACAGAAATATTGGAGGGTAAAAATGACAGGACTACTGAACGGATTGAATGAAGAGGAGGTAAGGCGTTCAAGGGAAGAGCATGGGGACAATTCTCTCGGGGTTGAAAAGCACCGCTCTGTTTTCAGAAAATTTCTTGAAAATCTTGCCGATCCGATAATTAAAGTTCTTCTTATCGCCCTGCTTTGCGAAATAATTCTGACTCTCGGCAGATGCGATTGGTTTGAGATAGGCGGAATCGTCGTCGCAATACTCATTGCAACGGTGGTGTCAACGCTTTCGGAATACGGGAGCGAGCGTGCATTTGAAAAAATGCAGCAGGACAGTATGGGCGGCGGTGCGCGCGTCCTACGTAACGGCAAGGTGGTTTTTTTGCCGTCTGCGGAGATAGTCGTAGGCGATATAATATTTGTTTCCGCCGGTGAGAAAATATGTGCTGACGGAGTTATGGTAAAGGGAGAGATATCGGTCGATCAGTCAGCCCTGAACGGCGAGGGACACGAGGTGACGAAGCATTGCTCCGGCTCACAGGGATACAGCCTTGATTCCGACAACCGCGTATTCCGTGGGTCTGTTATAACCGGCGGTGACGGTGTCATGTGTGCGGAGAGAGTCGGCGGCTTCACATATTATGGCATGGTAGCCCGTGATGTTCAGGCAGAGACGCGCGTCAGCCCTCTGAAATTGCGTCTTACGGCACTTGCAAAGCAGATAAGCAGAATAGGTTACATAATAGCCGCCCTTGTAGCACTTACCTATATATTCAACGCCGTTGTGGCAGACAACTATTATTCTGCGTCAGCAATATTGCAGACGCTCCGAGACCCACGCAGGATGTTTTCGATACTGCTGCATGCTTTCACGCTTATGATAACCGTTGTTGTCGTCGCCGTTCCGGAGGGGCTGCCGATGATGATTACGGTCGTTCTGTCGGCGAACATGAAAAAAATGCTACGGGACAATGTTCTTGTCAAAAAGCTCGTGGGAATTGAGACGGCAGGCTCACTGAATATTCTTTTTACGGATAAGACAGGTACAATAACAGCCGGGAAAATGGAGTGTGACAGATTCGTCACAGCTGACGGAGAGTTCAAAAATCCGACAGCACTTCGTAAAAATCCGCGCATATATGCTCTTACACTTCTTTCGGCAAAGTGTAATACGGATTGCATGAACGGCGATGGGGAGCCGGTTGGAGGAAATGCCACTGACCGCGCAATATCAAAGGCGTTTTTTGAAGAAAAAAGCCCCCCATACCGCATAACGCAAAAGGAGAGCTTCAACAGTGAGAGAAAATATTCGGCAGTAACCGTCAGAACCGACAAGGCGTGGCGGCTTATAAAAGGCGCGCCGGAGTATATACTTAAAAAATGCCTGTATCAGTATAATGCACAGGGAAATGCGATACTGATAAATCGCGCGTCGCTTGAGGCACTGTACTTATCCTGCGCAGCAAAGGGGGAGCGTGTGATAGCAATAGCGGCGGCGGAGGGGGACGCCGATTATTCGTTCGTTACTTTCGTTGTTTTGAAGGACAGGATAAGAAGCGGCACAAGAGAGGCTGTGCGGCGGATTACACGCGCCGGAGTAAAGGTCGTTATGATAACCGGTGACAATCGCGATACAGCCACACACATAGCAGAGGAGTGCGGCATATATAAGCCATCGGAGGGAAATATATGCATAGATTGCGATGAGCTACATAAAATGAGCGACTCAGAGGTGAAAGCATTGCTTCCTGATGTGCGCGTGGTCTCCCGAGCACTCCCGCAGGATAAAACGCGACTTGTTCGTCTGTCGCAGGAAATGGGGCTTGTCGCCGGGATGACCGGTGATGGGATAAATGATGCTCCGTCGCTGAAGCTTTCAGACGTCGGCTTTGCAATGGGGAGCGGGACGGACATAGCGAAGAGCGCCGGCGATGTGGTCATTCTCGATAACAGCATTTCCGCTATAGGGAATACGATACTTTACGGCAGAACGATATTCAAGTCAATACGAAAGTTTATCACCTTCCAACTTATTATGAACCTCGCGGCATGCGGAATTTCACTTATCGGACAGTTCGTCGGCGTTGAAAATCCGATAACCATAGTACAGATGCTGTGGGTGAATATAATAATGGATACTCTCGGCGGTCTCGCCTTTTCAGGAGAACCCGCGCTCGAATACTACATGGCGGAGAAGCCTAAAAAGCGTGACGAACCGATACTGACGCGCGGAATGATGAAAAGGATACTTCTTTCCGGCGGCTATACTCTGACGCTCTGTATGATGTTCTTGAAGCTTGATTTCTTTCATGAAATATTCAGAGATGGTGAGGGGGATAAATATTTTCTTACAGCATTTTACGCGCTCTTTATATTTGCCGGAATATTCAATTGCTTTGCCTGCCGCTCCGAGCGGCTTTGGATATTTTCAAATATAGGGAAGAACAAACCGTTTCTTATAATAATGCTCCTGATAGCCGTTATACAGACGCTGATGATTTATTACGGAGGCGCGCTGTTCCGGAGCGTACCCTTGACAGCGCATGAGCTCTTTTCCGTTGTTCTCATTGCTTCTACGGTTCTTGTTTTCGACATAATACGACGCATTGCCGAAAAGCTGCATTGATACCGGAAAAGAAATGTTATATTTTTATCCGAAAACACTTGATTTTTCGCATCACATATAGTATAATAAATGCGTTGCCGAGAATTGCCACCGGCGACGCAGCTGCAGGTATAGTTTAGTGGCAGAACACCAGCTTCCCAAGCTGGTCGTGCCGGTTCGATTCCGGTTACCTGCTCCAATGACCGTAGGGCGTATGTAGCCCGGGTTCAAAAAGCAAGGGAGCGGTATTCTGTGATTTCCGCTTCCTTTTGTTTTTCATTTTCAGCTGCAAGCAATAAAAAATACCCGGGGAACCCCCCGGGTATATATGGAGCTGGTGGCCGGACTTGAACCGGCGACCTGTTGATTACGAATCAACTGCTCTACCAACTGAGCCACACCAGCAATCCACCGAACGAAATTATTATAGCACCGGGCGGCGGATTTGTCAATAGGGGAAATGCAAAAATCGGGGTCTTATATATGGATTTATGCAACAGAGTGAATATACGGGCGCTTATGGAGGAAGCCGGTATAACATTCCGGAAAGAATACGGGCAGAATTTTCTTGTCAATCCTGATATTCCATGCAATATAGCCGACATGTGCGCCGACGAAAAGGAAATTACTATTCTTGAAATAGGACCGGGTATAGGCTGCCTTACCGCCGAGCTCGCCAAACGGTACCGTCGCGTCGTGGCGGTCGAGATAGACCGTGGGCTCATTCCGGTGCTTGAAAAAACGGTTGGCTTATATGATAATGTTACGGTTATAAACGCCGATATCATGAAAACCGAGCTCCGCCGGCTCGTTGCGGATTATGCGCCTGACGGTAAAATATCCGTTTGCGCAAACCTGCCGTACTACATCACAACTCCGATACTTATGTATCTGCTTGAATCCGATGTCTGTTTCGGTTCTGTAACCGTTATGGTTCAGAAAGAGGTTGCGGACAGACTTACCGCCGCGCCGGGCTCTTCAGACTACGGTGCGATAACCGCGGCAATAGGGTACTACGGGACCGTGCGGCGCCTTTTCAGGGTGCCTGCGTCGTCATTTGTTCCGGCACCGAAGGTGGACAGCGCGGTTGTCCGCATAGACATATACCGCGAACCGGCGTACAAACCGAAGGACAGGAAGCTCTTCTTCTCACTTATACGGGCGGCATTCGAGATGCGTAGAAAGACGCTCGCAAATGCGGTCAACGCGAAAATTCCAAGATACAGCAAGGAATGTGTTTCTGCGGCACTTGTCAGGCTCGGATTTGATCCGTCGGTGCGCGGGGAGAGGCTATCAACTGCTGATTTTTCAAATCTTGCAGATGAACTTATTAAATATAATTCTTGAACAAATTAAGTGACCCCCGGCATAAACTGCCGGGGGTTATCCATTAAAAAAACATTTATTCTATCCAGTTCAGGCTGCGTTCCACGGCTTTTCGCCAGATGCGAAGCTTTTCTTTTCGCCATATATCGTCGTGTTCCGGCTTGAAAACTCTGCGTTCAACTGTATTCCGGTTGATTTCATCGATTGACGAATATACACCGGTCGAGAGGCCGGCAAGATACGCCGCGCCGAGTGCCGTTGTCTCAATACATTCCGGACGTTCAACATCGGCACCGAGAATATCAGCCTGAAAGCCGAGAAGAAGATTGTTTGCACTCGCCCCGCCATCGGCGCGGAGCCGCCTCACCTTCATTCCGGTAGAGCGTTCGAGCAGGTCGATGACATCTGCTGTCTGATATGCCAATGATTCAAGCGTCGCGCGTATTATGTGACTTTTGGTTGTAGCTCTGGTCAGACCTATAATGGTTCCGCGCGCATAAGGGTCCCACCACGGCGCGCCCATGCCGGAGAAAGCCGGTACAAGGTATACGCCGCCGGAATCCGGGACAAGGGAAGCGTAGAATTCGCTTTCGGCGGCGGAATCAAGTATTTTGAGCCCGTCGCGTAGCCACTGAATAGCCGAACCGCAGGAAAAGACAGAGCCCTCAAGGGCATAGCTCACCGTTTCTCCGACGCCCCATGCGACCGTTGTTATAAGTCCGTTTGTGGTCATATAGGGAGTATTTCCGGTGTTCATAAGAAGAAAGCCGCCGGTGCCGTATGTGTTTTTCAGTTCACCCTCATTAAAGCAGCACTGCCCGAACAGAGCGGACTGCTGATCTCCGGCAACTCCGCCAATAGGCAACGAATACCCGGTAAGTACACTATCGGTGTAGCCGAAAATGTGAGATGACGGCATGACATTAGGGAGCATGGAGCGGGGAATACCGAAAATTTTCAGCAATTCATCATCCCATTCAAGAGTCTTTATATTGAATAGCATTGTGCGGGAGGCGTTGGAAAAATCCGTTGCGTGGACATGCCCCTCGGTCAGGTTCCATATCAGCCATGAATCGACAGTTCCGAAACAGAGCCTGCCCGCCTCGGCATCCCTCCTTGCCCCCTCGACATTATCGAGTATCCACTTGATTTTTGAAGCTGAAAAATACGGGTCGAGAATAAGTCCCGTCCGTGTTTTTATGAATTGCTCGAGTCCGCGGCACTCGAGCTCCTCACAAAGGTCGGCAGTGCGTCGGCACTGCCATACTATCGCATTGTACACCGGCTTTCCGGTGCGTCTGTCCCATACCACCGTGGTTTCGCGCTGATTTGTGATACCGATGCCGGATATTTCTTCCGGGGATATACCGGAGGTATGGATGGCTTCTTTCATTACGTAAAGCTGAGTGTTCAGAATTTCCTCCGGATCGTGCTCGACCCACCCGGCGCGCGGAAATATCTGCGTAAATTCGCGTTGCGATTTTGCAATCAGTCTGCCATGTGTGTCAAATATCACACAGCGTGATGATGTTGTCCCCTGGTCCAGCGACAGAATATACTTCTTCATTATTTCCCCCGTATATGTGTACTTCGGATTTTTGTATGTATAAACCCGGTAACCTTGCGGTTATACAGATCTCGGGCTGTATCGCGTGACACAGCCCGAAAAAATCATTTTATCTCGACGGTAACGCGCTTGCCGCATGTATTTGCGACTGCTTTCATTACCTGTCTTATCGCTTTCGCAATTCTTCCGTGACGACCTATAACCATGCCGGTGTCATCCTCATCAACGGACAGTACAAGCTCGATGTCGTCCCCGTCAACCGTTTCTTCGACGGTAACGGCATCCGGATTATCCACAATTGCGCGGGCGATGTCCTCTAAAACGCGCTTAAGATCCATATTAACACCGTTCCTCGCGGAACATCCTTCCGAAATTTTGATTACTTGATTATTTCGCTCTTCTTAAGGAGAACTCTTACTGTATCGGTGGGCTGTGCTCCGTTAGAAAGCCACTTCTGTGCCTTGTCCGCGTCGATCTTTATGTCTGCGGGATCGGTGAGAGGATTGTAGTATCCTATCTCCTCGATGAATTTTCCGTTTCTCGGTGCCTTCTCGTCGGCGACGATTACACGGTAGAAGGGAACCTTCTTGGTTCCTATTCTCTTAAGTCTGATTTTTACTGCCATTTTTGATTTCCTCCGAAAATTTTTGTGTTGTTTTATATTTTTGTTGTTTGCAACCTGTATCAGAAGGGTAGTTTCATTCCGCCGAAGCGGCGCTTACCCATACCGGAAAACTGCTTCATGAGTTTCTTCATTTGTTCAAACTGGCGGAGAAGCCGGTTTACATCCTCCACCGTGGTTCCTGAGCCCTGCGCTATTCTTCTGCGGCGGGAGCCGTTTATTATCTCCGGGCGGAATCTCTCCCCCTTTGTCATGGAGAGAATTATCGCCTCTATCTTTTTCATCTGATTCTCGTCTATTTCGGCGTTCTTCAGCGCGCCGGTGTTCGCTCCCGGGAGCATTGCCATGAGCTGATTGATATTTCCCATTTTTTTAAGCTGACGCATTTGCACAAGGAAGTCCTCAAGTGTGAATGTCTGTTCTCTGATCTTCTTTTCGATTTCCTTCGCATTCTTTTCGTCGTATGCCGCCTCTGCCTTCTCGATAAGAGAGAGGACATCGCCCATGCCGAGTATTCTGGACGCCATTCTGTCGGGGTGAAATACCTCAAGGGCATCCATTTTCTCACCGGTACCTATAAACTTTATCGGCTTTCCGGTGATATACTTCACGGAGAGCGCGGCACCGCCGCGCGTGTCGCCGTCGAGCTTTGTGAGTATCACTCCGGTAATATCGAGCTTGTCATTGAATGTCTTGGCGACATTCACCGCATCCTGCCCGAGCATAGCGTCGATGGTGAGAAGAATTTCCGTGGGACTTACGGTGTTCTTGATTTTCACGAGCTCCTCCATGAGCCATTCATCAATATGGAGTCGTCCGGCAGTATCAATAATAACGAAGTCACAGCCGTTTTTGCGGGCATGCTCAACGCCCGCATTCGCAATCTCGACGGGGGAGATCTTCGCACCCATGGAAAACACGGGAACTCCGACAGACTCGCCGACAATTTTCAGCTGGTCGATTGCCGCGGGGCGGTAGACGTCACAGGCGACGAGCAGGGGAGTCTTTCCTTTGGATTTATACATTGCCGCGAGCTTTCCGGCATGGGTGGTTTTGCCCGCTCCCTGAAGTCCTACCATCATTACGATTGTCGGTGGCTTCGGACTGATGACGAGCTTCTGAGATTCGCCGCCCATGAGCTTCACAAGCTCTTCGTTTACGATTTTTATTATTTGCTGTGCGGGTACAAGGCTTTCGAGTACCTCGGTCCCTACCGCGCGTTCGGTTACTGTTTTTATGAAATCCTTGACTACCTTGAAGTTGACGTCCGCTTCGAGAAGTGCGAGCTTGACCTCGCGCATTCCGTCGCGCACATCCGCTTCGGTGAGCTTTCCTTTGTTCCTGAATTTTTTGAAAGCATTTGCAAGCTTTTCGGTAAGCCCCTGGAACATAATTCAAACTCCTTTCCCGAGAATTACGGCTACCGCATCGCGGATAGCCGATATACAGCCGTCTGTTTCTTTAACATTTAGTGATGAGAGAGCTTCTGCCGCGTGTGCGAGCTTCTCCGCGCAAGCCGTCAGTTCTGTATGCCGCTCTGCCATATGGAGTGTCGACTCATACCGTGTAAGCTCATCCTCGCCCTTTTTTACAATGTGGCGGACACCCTGGCGCGATATGCCGTCATCTGCGGCAATCTCGGCGAGCGAGAGGTCGTCGTTGTAATATGCGGTCATTATCTCCCGCGTGTGCTCATCCAACAGTTCACCATAGAAGTCAAGCAGGTACGAGAGCTTCATATCCTTTGTAAACACAGTGCACCTCCGAGGGTGTAAAGCAAATTACTTTACAAGTATACCATTTATTTTTTTGTATGTCAATAGAAAAACAACATAAAAATATTAATTTTGTTGCGCTTTGTGGAAAAAGTTTTCTGAAACTTCAAAAATCTTGCCAAAAATACTTGATTTTGTTTTGAAAATATGATACAATCAATTGTCAAGTGAGGCTTGCTCCTCCGATGCAGAGTGCGGACCCTCTCAGCCGTGCGATTGCATGCCGGATATGCATAAAACCAAAGGAGATTTCAAATGGCTAATATCAAATCAGCAAAGAAGCGTATTCTTGTTACACGTACCAAGACACTCCAGAATCAGATGCTTAAATCTCAGCTCAAGACTGTTATCAAGAAGTTCAATCTTGCGGTCGAGTCCGGAGATAAGGCTGTTGCCTCTGAGGCGTACAAGCTTGCAGTGAAAAAGGTTGACCAGGCTGTTGCACACGGCATTCTTCACAAGAACAATGCGGCTCACAAGAAGTCGCAGTTTGCTCTTAAGTTCAACAAGATGGCGTAAACTCCACGGCAGATGCCGCGGAGAGCTTTGCGATATGCTATAAGCATAAGACGACGGAGAAGAGTTTAACCCGCTCTTCTCCGCGTTTTTTATTGCGTTATACCGCCTCTTGACATAAACCGGATAATATTGTATACTAACAGTGAAGAGGTTTCAGTACAGAAATGGAGGAAGTTTATGCGTAATTACGAACAGATGTCAAAAGAGATGTCAGACCGTATCAGATATGACGCAGAGCACAATACGAAACCGGATTTTGCCGCTCGCTCCTCTCTCGCTGTCAGGCGGAATATGTCAGAGGATAAGGAGACTGTCTGGCGTACCGCGTATGTGCGCGATGTGGATAAGATAATCCACAGCCCCTACTACAACAGATATACAGACAAGACACAGGTTTTTTCATTCTATAAGAACGACGATATAACAAGGCGTGCGCTTCATGTACAGCTGGTATCCCGTATAGCCCGCTCAATAGGTGCGGCACTCAATCTCAATACCGACCTTATCGAGGCGATAGCCCTCGGGCACGATATAGGGCACACTCCGTTCGGTCATGCCGGGGAAAAATATCTCAGCGAGGCTTATCATGCTGAGACCGGCAGATATTTCAACCACAATGTGCACAGTGTGCGCGTGCTTGACGGAATATTTGACCACAATCTCACGCTCGATACGCTGAACGGGATAATAACGCACAACGGCGAGATGGAGCTTCATGAATATCATCCATTCCCGCAGACTACATTTGAGGAATTTGACCGCATGGTCGAGAGCTGCTATGTCGATGAACGGAATATACTGAAAATAATTCCGTCGACGCTCGAGGGATGTGTCGTTCGTATAAGCGATATTATCGCCTATCTTGGCAAGGACAGACAGGACGCATCGCGCGCCATCATTTCAGTTGACAGCGATGAACTCGGGGACGCAGGTATAGGCGGGGACAACCCGACTATCATAAACAATCTTTCAATAAATATAATAGAGAACAGCTACGGCAAGCCGTATATAAAAATGGACGAGGAGCATTTCCGCGGCATGCAGGAGGCGAAGCGTGCGAATTACGAGGCTATTTATAAGAATGAGAAGGTCTCCGGGGTTCTCAATGAAACAGTCCGCCCCATGATACACAAAATGTATTATAAGCTTCTCGGGGATCTGCGCAATGGCGACAGGAGCTCCCCGATATTCCGCCACCACATCGATTTTGTCATGAACAATCATTACCGCGACAGGCACCGTAACTATATGGATTCGGAAGATAATCAGATAGTTGTTGACTACATTGCGTCTATGACCGATGATTATTGTACCGAGCTATTTGAATATCTTTTCCCGCACAATCATGTAAAGGTGCGCTATCACGGATATTTTGAGGATCTGAGCAAATAATCCGACCATACAACAAAGAAAAGCAGACCCACACCATTGATATGTACCTCCAAAAGTGTCTGACTTTTGGGTGCACTTCAATACGGCACAGGTCTGCTTTTATTTATTTTCCGTACGCCTTAGTTGGAGACATAGGGAAGGAGCGCCATCTGACGCGCCCTCTTTATAGCTGTGGTCAGCTGTCTCTGATGAAGAGCACAGTTACCGGACACACGCCTCGGAAGGATCTTTGCTCTCTCGGAAATGAACTTTCTGAGCTTTGCAACATCCTTGTAGTCAATCTCGGCTACCTTGTCCTGGCAGAAGATACATACCTTCTTTCTTCTGTGCATAGGGCGGAAGGAAGAACGGGGAGAATCATTTCTATCCATTGTAATAATCTTGACCTTTCCGGCTCGCTTATTCTGTATTGCTTATACCGGAGCGAGCCTTCCGGTACAGGGACGCGCCGCTCAGAAGGGCAGGCTCTCGTCTGTTGGAATTTCCTCAAAGTTTGTATTCTGTGCATTATTGAAGGCAGGGGTACCGTACGCCTCGGGAGTGTACCCGGTGGCTCCGGCAGAGGGCTGTGCGCCGGACTGCGCGGCGGAGGCAACGAATGTCACCTCGTCTGCAACGACCTCGGTCGCATATCTCTTCTGTCCCTGATTGTCAGTCCATGCTCTGGTCTGAAGCTGTCCGCATATAAGTATGGGAGAGCCCTTCTTGAAATATCTGCACACGAACTCGGCATTCTGTCTCCATGTGACAATGTTAATAAAGTCAACATTCTGTTGTCCCTGTTCACCTTTTCCGAAACGGCGGTTTACAGCGATAGAGAAGTTGGATACCGAAATTCCGCTGGTGGTCTGCTTAAGCTCGGGGTCTGCGGTCATGTTACCGATAAGGATAACCTTATTGAAGCTTGCCATGTCGGAACCTCCTGTCAAGCCTGAGCATTCTCGTCGGCTGCGGGAGCTGCTTCATTCTCTGCGGCTTCCTTTGCGGCTGCCTCGGCTGCCGCTGCTGCAGCGGCGGCTTCTTTAGCCTTTGCTGCTGCTCTGAGAGCCTTTTCGTCCTTTGCCACGGTCATGTAACGCACAACGCCTTCGGTTATGCCGAGTACACGCTCGAGCTCAAGGGGAAAATCGGGAGCGCTCTTGAAGTTAGCGAGAACATAGTATCCCTCGGTAATGTAGTTGATAGGATACGCAAATCTGCGCTTGCCCCATTCATCAACGGTAACATCTGTTGCGTTGTCGTTGATAAGAGCCACAAACTTCTCGACTATCGCCTTGTAATCGTCCTCGGTAAGATTTCCGCTGACGGCGAAGAGAAGCTCGTAGTTTCCGTTTGTCTTTGCCATTTTTTATACCTCCTTATGGTCTTTTGGCTGTCTTATGACAGCAAGGGGTCGGATCATATCAATCCAGACTAACCGATATTTTACCACGATTTTTTGTCGATGTCAAGTGTTTGACGATAAAAAATTACTTGACATTGTGTCTGCCGGGTGTTACCATATTCTATGGTGCGCCTTTGCGCTTATAAAAGCAGTATTAATGACGCCTTACATTACGGGAGGTCTGTATGAGAATATTGAGAGAACGGGCACATGCGAAGCTGAACCTTTATCTTGATGTGGCAAGAGGATACGGAGACGGGTATCATATTGTCAATTCGATAATGCACGCGGTGAACCTATATGATACCGTCATTGTCGGCGTCAACGAAAACGGTACCGGAAATATTACCGTTTCGGTCAAGGGGAATGAGGATATTCCGGCTGACGGACGGAATATTGCCGTGATAGCGGCAAGGACGTTTATGATAAATTTCGGCGTCAATCCGGATGTGAAGATAACGATAGAGAAGAGAATACCGGTTGCGGCAGGTCTCGCGGGTGGCTCGGCTGATGCGGCGGCGACGCTAAGGGCGCTGAACCGTATCTACGGCAACCCCTTTGGAGAAAAGAAGCTTGTTGAGCTCGGAGGAATAGTCGGCTCCGATGTTCCGTTCTGCTGTATGGGTGGTACTGCACATTGCTGCGGTCGCGGTGATCAGATACGGAGACTTCCTGTATCGAAGAAGTATAATTTTGTTATCGCAATAGGCTCGGAGAGAATGTCGACCGCAGAGGCTTATCACGCTCTTGACGAGATGTATTCATATTTCGACGAGACAGTAATTCACGGATACGGCGGGACGCTGTACAATACGATGGATGCCATGATTGACGGTGAACTCCCTGCATTTCCGATATACAATATTTTTGAGAGTGCCGTATTCCCGATGTGCCCTGAAGCAAAGGCGCTTAAGGCGGAGATGCGTGCGCTCGGTGCCGTCACCGCGATGATGAGCGGGAGCGGTCCGTCCGTTTTCGGAATTTTCAAGAGTCCCGCCGCGGCTGAAAGAGCGTGCGAAACGCTCGTGTCAAGAGGACTCAGGGCATATTCGGTAAAATCCGTATAGAGCGGCACAGCGGGATTTTCCATACGTTCATAAAGACGTTACAAATTCAAAGTCCGGGGCAAAACCCGGGCTTTTTTAATTTGCGGGTTGCTTGTCGGTTGATTTTCAAGGGAAAACAGGGAAAAATATTGACAGAAGAGAGCGCGCGTGATATAATTATTTATTAACAAAAGGTAGCGTTTTCTCGTGCAGAATTCCGAAAGAAATCGAAACGGAGAGGAGGGGCTTTCGGTTGAATATCAATGAAGAAAAAGATGACTTCTGGAATATTGAAAAGCTCATTCCGAAGCGAAAAACTCAAATGCACCCTTTCGTCTCAAAGCCCATGACATCGGAGATAACCGTTCCCGGAGAGGACGCGCCGGAGCCTGATGATTCCGGGAGCGGGAGACTCACGACTGAAAATCACGGGAATGCCTATTCAGAGCGATCATACACGCCTGCAAAAAAGGGCTTTATACACAAGGTTACCGTCCGGCGTTTCAACGATAGGTACGACTTTTACGGAAACTTTCGCAAGGCGGCGCTGATATATTATGATTACAGCACCCCGAAATCGCGCTTTGAGCCGTTCTATTCCTACATGCCGCAGTATTCGCAACTGACGCAGGCACAGCGCGATTATTACTTTTACTGGCGACACGAGCTGCGTGAGGGCAGATATATAAAGAGCGATTATTCATATGTGTACCTGTACGTGTACGAAATATTGAATCTTCCGGACAAATTCCCGCCGGAGGATGGGCTGCGGGCTCTCGTAGATGTGTGGTGCAGGTACAGAAGCGAGCTGCCGAAGCTTGATCTTTATCTTTCGGCATGGGTTCAGGACTATTGTCTGATGTATGGGCTCGAGTGTCCTATGGACAGGCTGTCCCCGTTTATATTTGATGTGATATCGGCGTCGTCATTCAAGGAATTTTATCTTTCGGATATAGACGACGCGGGCGAGCATGGAGTGCTTGCTATGATGGCTTGTCTTTCAGACTATGACTGGAACAAGGGAAAGTACGCACACGGGGAAAATGCCGCAGGGTATCGCCGGCATATGGAAGGCGCGATGGGGCGCCTGATAACGGAGCTGTGGCATACCGGTCATATAATCGGAACCGATGCGGAGCCGACCACTCTTGTCCGCGATGCTTTCCCGGCGTCACTCTGTACTCATACGGTGAAATCCAAACTGATAGTCGAGTACTATCCCTTGTCGGGGGCGGAAAAGCTGCGCTCCGCGATAACCGATGCCGTGCGGTACACTGAGAATAAATTGCGGACGGCGCTCGGAGTAAAGAGCAGACTTTCAATTAAAAATCTGCCGGACGATTATCGCATAATTATAGATTCATACTTCGACGGTTTGCACGGAAAGACCGTCGCCGCAGCGAGAGAGACACCGGAGTATGAAAAATTGTATGAAGCCGATGAAACTTGCATGTCGACATCGGGAGCCGATGAAATAGAGCGCTCGTCGTGGACGACGACAATGAGGCTTATACCGGAAGAAGAAAAGGCGGAAATAGAAGAAACTACAAGAAACGCGAATAAAAACTCGGGCAGTGTAATTAATTCGACAAATCCGCACAGCTGTGAAGATAAAACGGACAGTGAATACTGGGGACTGCCGCCGGAGACTGTCGGATTTTTGCGCGCCGTTCTCGGTGGCGAGAGTCCATCCGGCATATCCGGTGCTGATGCCGCGCGCATGGCAGATGTGATAAACGAAGCCTTCAGCGACAATTTCGGTGATATTATTATTGAGTTCACAGAGCGTGGATATGAGATTATCGAAGATTATAAAGAGGATGTGGAAAAATGGCTGAACAGATAAACGAACGAACAAACGGGCAGACGGGCGACGTCAAAATCCCGAAGAGGATTCTGAATACGCTTCTCAACTCACTATCCGCCGGCGTCGTCCCCCGCAACGGTGCACCGTATATAGCGATAGGCAGACAGGATGAGATAGGCTCGCTCCTCGATAGCCTGCAGGAGGTATACGAGGGCGGAGGAAACTGTCGCTTTGTTATCGGCAGATACGGCAGCGGGAAGAGCTTTCTTATTCAGCTCATCAGAGGCTATGCAATAGAGCGCGGATTCATCTGCGCGGACGCGGACCTTTCCCCCGAGAGACGGCTATCCGGCGGAAACGGCGCCGGGCGGGCGACATACAGGGAGCTGATGTCAAACCTCTCCTGCAAGGCAGCACCGGACGGCGGAGCACTTTCCGTAATACTCAATAAGCTTTATGCGACGATACAGGAGGACCTTGCCGAGCAGGGGGTAACGTCCGATGATGAGAATTATGTAATCCGGGTGCGCCGCCGAGCATTGGCGATGATGAAGGGAATAGACCGCGATGTCGGCGGTTACGATTTTTCACATATTATCTACACATACTACGTTTCGCTTGTAAATGGTGATGAACCGCGGATGAATGCCTGCCTCCGGTGGCTTCGCGGCGAATATTCGACAAAGACCGAGGCAAAAACGGAGCTGGGATTTCAGGTTGGCTGTATCATAGACGATAACAATTGGTATGATTTTATAAAGCTGTTTTCAATGTTCCTGATGCGTCTCGGCTATTCCGGTCTTGTCGTTTTCATAGATGAGTGTATAAACCTCTACAAAATACCGAATCGCATTGCCCGTGAAGCAAACTATGAAAAGATACTTTCTATCTTTAACGATACATTGCAGGGGAGAGCACGCTTTCTTGGATTTATATTCGGAGGAACTCCGCAATTTCTCGAGGACCCGCGGCGCGGACTGTTCAGCTATGAGGCACTTCGCAGCCGTCTCTCGGATTCACATTACGAGCAGTTTGGCTACCGTACATTGTCGACCCCGGTAATACGCCTGCGCAGACTTTCCGACAATGAATTGCTCGCGCTTGTGCGTCGCCTTGCAAAGCTTTATGCGCAGCGCGAGGGAACAGATAAGCTTCTTATAAGCGATGAGCAGAGCGAACGGTTTATAAAAGAGGCACTCGCACGTGCCGGAGCCGCAGAGCTCGTGACTCCGCGAGAGGTGATACGCGACTATATGACTTTGCTCAATATTCTCCGCGATAATCCGGAGGTTGACTTCGACGCACTTATGGACAAAATGAAGTTTACGGAGCCCGGTACGGATGATGAAGCCCTGGCAAAAACGGAGAAAACAGAAAACGGCAAGGATAATAAGGTCGATATATTTGATATAGAAATATAAAAAACTCGCATTATTTACAGGCAGAACAAGAATGCGGTTGGGAAGTAGGCTGAAGTATGACAGAGGGAGACAGAGTTTTTTCGGAATTTCCCGATTTCATAAAGGAGTATATATACTCGCAGGGGTGGTCAGAGCTCAGAAAGATACAGCTTGAGGCAGCGAGAGTGATTCTTGATACCGATGATAATCTTCTTCTCTCCTCGTCTACCGCCTCCGGAAAAACAGAGGCTGTGTTTTTTCCGATAATAACCGACATGTTGCGGTGCGGCGAGCGTGAACAATCCGTATCCGTTCTGTATATCGCTCCGCTGAAATCGTTGATCAATGACCAGTTTTACCGTATGGAAGATGTTCTCGCGAGGTCGGGAATACCGGTTACACACTGGCACGGTGATGTCGGTATGTCACATAAGGCAAAGCTCTTAAAAAATCCGTCGGGAATATTGCAGATAACTCCGGAATCGCTCGAATCAATGGTGATGAACAGGAGTAATGATATACCACGGCTGTTTTCGGCTCTCCGGTATGTTGTTATAGACGAGGTACATTCGATGATAGGCGCTGACCGCGGAAATCAGGTGATATGTCAGCTTATGAGAATTGCCCGCCTTATCGGTCATTCTCCGCGCAGAATAGGACTTTCCGCAACCGTCGGTTCGCTTGAATTGACAGCGGCGTGGCTCGGTGCCGGCTCCGGCAGAGTTACCGTAGCGCCGAGAACCCCGCGCACACCGCTTAAATGGAGACTCGGACTTGAGCATTTTTATATTCAGGATCCCAGAGAGGTGCAGGGAAAGCACGGAGCGGAAAAGAAATCGGGCGGTGTAGCGAGGCTTGATCCCGGATTTGAGTACCTTTATGACGCTGTTGCCGGGCGCAAGGCACTTGTGTTTTCAAATTCGAGGGAAGAAACCGAATATGTGACAGCGACATTGCGTCAGATAGCGAAAAAACGCTCAGACCCGGATATATTTCTTATACATCACGGTAATCTCTCGGCGTCGCTGCGCGAGGAAGCCGAGGAGAAAATGAAAGACGAGAGCGTGGCGAGAGCCGTGACATGCGCAACGGTGACGCTTGAACTCGGAATAGACATAGGACGGCTTGAGCGTGTCGTACAGGTGGGTGCGCCGACAAGCGTTGCGGGATTTCTTCAGCGTCTCGGCAGATCGGGAAGGCGGGGAACACCTCCGGAAATGGTCATGGTATTCCGTGAGGAAGCTCCTCTTCCGAACGCGCCTTTACCGCAGATAATCCCATGGGAGCTGCTTCGCGGCATAGCGATAGTCGAGCTTTATTCGACGGAGCGATTTATAGAGCCGCCGAGAATAAAGAAAATGCCGCTCAGCCTTGCTTTTCACCAGACGCTGAGTATCCTTGCGTCATCCGGCGAGTTGAGCGCAAAAAATCTTGCTGAGCGCGTGCTCTCCTTACCTCCGCTTTCCGGTCTCGGACGCGAGGTTTATCGCGAGCTGCTTGTTTCGATGATTAACTCGGACTATATCGAGATGACGGAGGAGCGCGGACTTATAGTCGGACTTGCGGGAGAGAGAATAATAAACAGCTATAAATTTTACGCTGTTTTCAAGGACAGTGAGGATTACACCGTCAGGTGCGACAGCGAGGAAATAGGAACAATAACCACACCTCCGCCTGTGGGCGACCGCTTTGCACTTGCGGGGCGTGTATGGGAGGTAAAAGAGCTTGAAATCGCGAGAAAGCTGATATTCGTAAAACCCGTTGACGGGAAAATGGAGGTTTCGTGGCCCGGCGACAGCGGCGAGATACATACAAAGATACTTCTCATGATGCGCGAGGTGCTGACAGGTGATAAGCAGTATCCGTATCTCGGCGAAAATGCAAGGCTCAGACTTGAAAACGCAAGAAATGTCGCAAAAAACGCCGGGGTGGACCGCAATATGCTGATATATCTCGGCGGTCAGAGTTATGTTCTGTTTCCGTGGCTCGGCACGCGCTCTTTCCGCACCGCAAAGCGATTTCTTCAGAAAAACGCATCGGAGCTCGGGCTTTCTGATATACAGAGCGAGGGATGCTGTTACATAACCCTCAAGGCGCGTGATAACGCCGGGGCTCATCTTCTCGCCGGGATACGCGACATATTCGACAGCAGGGATGTCACCCCGGAGTCGCTCGTATCTGACGGAGAGTGCCCGGTATTTGATAAGTTTGACGAGTACATTCCTCCGGAGCTGTTGCGCCGTGCTTACGCCGCAGACAGGCTTGACGTTGATGAGCTGAAAGAAAGGTTTGAGTAAAAATGCTTTATGACATGCTGTCACCGGTATATGACCGGATAAACAGGGAGATTGATTATTGCAAATGGGCTGATTTCATAGAAAAAATACTTGAAAATCACGGTATAAGGAATACAACGGAGCCACTCCTTGATCTCGCCTGCGGAACGGGGAAAATGACGATAGAGCTTGCGTCGCGCGGGTATGATATGATAGGTGTTGACATATCGCCGGAAATGCTCAATACGGCAGCCTGTGCGGCACGCAGACGCGGGATATCAGACCGCATATTATGGCTCTGTCAGGATATGACGGAGTTTGAGCTTTTCGGCACGGTAGACGCCGTGGTATGCTGTCTTGACAGTATAAATCATCTCACAGCGGAAGAGCAGGTGATAAAGTGCTTTTCGCTGGTTCATAACTACCTCTCTCCCGGTGGGATATTTGTTTTTGATATAAACGGAAAGCATAAGTTCGAGAGCGTTTATGCAGATAATACCTATGTGTATGATTTGAAGAGCTGCTTCTGTACATGGCAGAATAAGTACTCAAAACGGAAGAAAACCTGCGATTTCTACGTTACTCTGTTTTCAAAAAACGGAGATGCTTATAACCGCTTCGATGATATTCAGACGGAGCGCATGTACCGTATACATGAGCTTGAAAAAATGCTTGAAGCTTCCGGCTTTGAATTTCTCGGCGCGTATTCTGACTATTTGTTTACGGCGGCTACCGATCTGGACGATAGAATTTACATCGTTGCAAAATGCTTAAAATAAGGTGATAAAAAATGGCAGAAAATAAATATTCAAAAATACTCCGTGCTATGACATCTGATGGCTCGGCTACCGTGCTTGTTATAAATTCGAGAGAAATTGTAAATGAGGCGCGCAGGGTGCATAATACGGCGCCGACCGCCACCGCGGCTCTCGGCAGAATTCTTACGGCGGCATCGCTTATGGGAACGAAGCTTAAAGAAAAGAATGATACGCTGACGCTCACATTTTCCGGTGATGGCGATGCCGGAAGAATAATGGCGGTTTCGGATTATATGGGAAATGTAAAGGGATACATTGAAAATCCTCTCGCCGACCCGCCGAGGAGACCGGACGGAAAGCTAAATGTCGGCGCGGCGATAGGCGCGGGTATGCTTTCGGTAGTTCGTGAGTGCGGCGACGGACCTCTGCAGTCAGGAATGACCGAAATAGTTACCGGCGAGGTTGCCGAGGATATTGCGGCATATTATTCTTCAAGTGAACAGGTGCCGACGCTTATTTCTCTCGGCGTGCTTGTTGACAGGGATTATACCTGTCTTGCCGCCGGCGGTGTGCTCATTCAGCTGCTTCCGATGGCTGATGAGAGTACAGTTGCGTTGATAGAGCGCAACGCCTCGGAGCTTTCCAACATATCGAGACTGTTCAATCAGGGGCTCGATAACCGGCAGATTGCCGATATAGCGCTCCGGGACATACCTTACGACCCGTTTGATGAAATTTCGGTAGAATATCATTGCGACTGCTCCCGGTCACGCATGAAGCGCAACATATTGTCACTCGGCAAACAGAAGGTGGCAGAACTGCTTTGTGAACAGGAGTCGGAGGGAAAGGCGCGGGAGCTTACCGCCGAGTGCCATTTCTGCGGAAAATCCTATACCTTCACGGAAAAAGAGCTTCTCGGTTAACCCGGGTTGCCGGAATAACAACCATCCTTTGTATAACGCATATTCTTACATAGAGAACAGTGTGAGATTACATTATACGGAGGATTTTTGTTTTGCTTGATATACCGGATAAGTCGCTCGCCGCAATGCATTCATTTCTTTCGCCGGAAAGTGTCACGGAGCACCTTGAATATTACAGGAAACTGTTGCTCCGGCGCTCAATAGCCGAAAAGAGCATACCGGAGGTGCGGGGAGCAGACTGGCGCTCACTTTCGGGAAGAGGGCTGCCAACCGGTATTGTCAGGGAAGTGGCTCCGCTGCTTTATGAGTGCGAATCACACAGGCTCTATTTTTCTTCTTTCTGTGAAGTTGAACCGGATTCGCCGTCAATGTCAGCGTCCGGAGATGTTGCCGGATTTATTTATGATGTATATAAGGCTTGCAGCGAGGCTCGTTCTGACTTCATGACGATCTATGTTGACCCGTTGCGCAGGGATATACTGCTTGACTGTGACACATATAATGTGCGTGTTCTGAGGCGGTGTGCCCCGGTGCTGGCACTTGATATTTGCGAGCATGCGTATTTCAGAGCTTACGGCTTTGACCGCGATAGATATATCAGAGAAGCCGTGCGGCACTTTGATTTAGAAAAAATAACCAAAGTTTTGGACATTAGGAAAAAACATCGCACTTAAGGTTGAATTGCTTGCGCCGGTATGGTACAATTGATGTGTAAAATGAAAATGTGAAAGGTAACACATGTATGGAATTTTTGAAAGGAAATGCGGTGGTCGGTCAGTCCGGCGGACCGACAGCGGCGATAAACGCGACGCTCGCAGGGGTTCTGGAAGGCTTTCGTGATGCAGCCGGGGGAGATGACAAATTCTCCGTATTCGGCATGCGTAACGGCATTGAGGGCTTTATGCGTGATGAGCTCATCGATCTTACGCCGCTTGCAAGAGAGGATGCCAGACTCCGCGATCTCGCGGCGACTCCTGCGGCAGCCCTCGGCTCGTGCAGAAAAAAGCTGCCGGAGCCGGAACGGGACGGCTCTATGTATGAGGCAATATTCGACGTAATAAAGCGCCACGGTATTAGGTACTTCTTTTACATAGGCGGAAACGACTCTATGGACACCGTCATGAAGCTATCCGATTACTCAAAAAAAGTCGGCTATCAACTCAATGTTGTAGGTATTCCAAAGACAATTGACAACGACCTCGAAGCCACTGATCACACACCCGGGTTTGGCTCTGCCGCAAAATATGTGGCGACTGCTGTAAAAGAAATTATTCGTGATACTGCCGTATATACAACAAAAGCGGTTACGGTGATTGAGATAATGGGCAGGGATGCCGGATGGCTTACTGCCGCGTCCGCGCTGACAAGGCTTTCCGGCGGAGACATGGCGGATATGACTTATCTTCCCGAGCGGGTATTTGACCCGGAAAAATTTATAGCGAAGGTGCGCGGGAGGCTTGAGGTGCACCCGAATGTGGTTGTCTGCGTTTCGGAGGGTGTGCGTCTGCCGGACGGAAGATATGTCGGTGCGAGCGGCGGAGCTTCGGATGTTTTCGGTCATACACAGCTGTCCGGTGCCGGGGCTGTTATCTCTCATATGGTCAAAAAAGAGATAGGGTGCAAGACACGCTCGGTTGAGCTCAGTCTGACGCAAAGATGTGCCGGACACATGCTGTCCGGTACAGACATAGCCGAGGCTGTTGAGATAGGCAGAGCAGCGGTATTTGAGGCACTCCGTGGCGGGAGCGGGCGTATGATGGCGTTCGTCCGAAATCCCGGTGAATATTCCGTAAGCATCGAGTCCCGCGATATACATAATATTGCAAATGCGGTAAAGCACGTTCCGGACGGCTTTATAAACGATGACGGTGACGGCGTAACCGATGAATGTCTTGAATACCTCGCGCCGCTCATTATCGGTGAGGTGTTGCCGGTTTATGACTGCGGACTTCCGCGACATGTAATTCTTTGAGTATTGCAGGATTTTTCGCAAATACACTTGATTTTTGCCGAAATACGTGATATACTTGAAACAAAATGAAATATTATGCTTATCAAGAGCGGCGGAGGGACTGGCCCTGTGAAGCCCGGCAACCTATATTTGATATAAGGTGCCAATTCCTGACAGATGAGTTGTCTGATTTTCGGGGATGCTTCTGCGTCCCCGTTTTTTGATGAGCAGGGAGGAAAATCATGAAAAAACATCTTTTTACTTCGGAGTCTGTAACAGAGGGACATCCGGACAAAATTTGCGACACCATATCCGACGCGATACTTGATGAGATTCTGCGTCAGGATCCGGACGGAAGAGTCGCATGTGAGACCTTCGCCACGACCGGTATTATAACCGTCATGGGAGAGATTACCACCACAGCAAAATACGATGTCCAGAAAATAGTCCGCGACACGGTGCGCGAGATAGGCTATGACAGGGCGAAATACGGCTTTGACGCCGGCACATGCGCTGTGCTTTCGTCGATACATGAGCAGAGCCCGGATATTGCGCTCGGAGTTGATGAATGCTCTGAGGCGAAGTCAGGGAAAATTAGAGACGGACTTAACACCGGCGCCGGAGATCAGGGAATGATGTTTGGCTACGCCTGTGACGAGACACCGGAGCTTATGCCGCTCCCGATATCTCTTGCACACAAGCTTGCGCGCAGACTCACGGAGGTCAGAAAGAACGGAACGCTCTCATATCTCCGTCCCGACGGAAAAACACAGGTTACGGTGGAGTACGAGGACGATGTGCCGAAGAAGGTCGAGACGGTTGTGATATCGTGTCAGCATAGTGCAGAGGCTGACAACGAGACAATACGTCGCGACATACTGAAGCATGTAATTCTCCCTGTTATTCCCGCGGAGCTTCGCACAGACACAACTAACGTATATGTAAATCCCACCGGTCGCTTTGTAATAGGCGGACCGCAGGGCGACACAGGACTTACCGGAAGAAAGATAATAGTCGATACATACGGCGGATATTCGCGCCACGGCGGCGGAGCATTCTCCGGAAAAGATCCGACAAAGGTTGACCGCAGCGCTGCATATGCTGCAAGATATATAGCAAAGAATATCGTAAAGGCGAAGCTCGCAAAGAAATGCGAGGTACAGATAGCTTACGCGATAGGCGTTGCTCATCCCGTATCCGTAATGATAGATACATTCGGTACGGCTGTGTGCAGCGAGGAGAAAATATCGGAAGCAGTTACTGAGCTTGTCGATCTTCGCCCTGAGGCTATAATACGCAGATTTGACCTCAGGAAGCCAATATATAAGCAGCTCGCGTCATATGGACATATGGGGCGTGAGGACCTCGGCGTGATGTGGGAAGTGTGTGACATCGCGGACAAGCTCCGTGAGCTTTGCCTGTAATCTCACGCAATTCCGGAACGGAGAGATTTGCTTTGGAGAAAACAGGGAGCGAGGAAATCCGCGGCATTGTCGAGAGCGTCGTGTACCGCAATGACGGCAACGGATATACAGTAGTGGAGCTTTCGTGTGAGGACGGGAAGCTTGTGACTGCTGTCGGCAGTGCTCCGCCTTTGTCCGAGGGGGAGACTCTTGTTTTGCGCGGAGAATGGACATATCATAAAGAATTCGGGAGGCAGTTTGCATTCTCCTCGCTTGAGGAAAATCTGCCGGCTGACACCGACGGAATACTCAGATACCTCTCCTCACGAACCGTCCGAGGAGTAGGACCCGTGACTGCACTGAAAATAGTAAACAGATTCGGCATAGACACATTTGACGTTATTGAAAATCACCCGGAGTGGCTCGCCGATATACCGGGCATAACGCTTAAGAAAGCGGGGGATATCTCCGCATCCTTTCGCGAGCAGACCGGAATACGCGGCGTTATGATGTTCTGCCGTGACTACCTCGGAACAGGAGAGGTGACAAAGGTATATAAGCAATACGGTGCAGGTGCTGTCGGAGTTATACGCGATAACCCATATGTTCTGTGCGCGGGTGAGTTCGGAATAGGCTTTGATAAGGCTGACGAAATAGCCGCGTCAATAGATTACCCGAAAGACAGTATTAACCGTATTGAAAGCGGGCTCGTCCATGTTTTGACATTCAATTCGAGAGTGAACGGGCATACCTGCCTTCCGCGAGAAAAACTGATTTCTGCGGCAACGCAGGTTCTCTCGCTGCCACCGGATACGGTGGCAACGACGCTTGGCAGACTTCTTGACGACGGACGGCTTGCCTTGTTTTCTGCGGGCGGAGTTGACTATGTCATGACAACAGAAGTGGCAGAAGAGGAGGACTTTATAGCACGGCGTCTTAACGAGATGAACCGTCAGATAGTCGCACTGACACCGTCGGACTGCGAAATGATGATACTGAAAGCCGAAAATGAAAACGGGCTCCGGTATGCAGAGCAGCAGAGGCGCGCTATACGCGAGGCACTGACATGTGGAATGGTTGTGATAACCGGCGGGCCCGGAACCGGAAAAACAACCATAGTAAAAGCTATAATATCCATATTTGAATCTCTCGGAATGAGTACGGTTCTTTCTGCGCCGACGGGTCGCGCGGCAAAACGCCTCAGTGAGGCGACGGGAAAGGAGGCAAAGACGGTTCATCGTATGCTTGAAATGGAGCGCGGGGGCGACGGCGAGGAGGTCAGATTTAACAGAAACAAAACAAATCCTCTTGACGAGGACGTCATTATAGTTGATGAGGCATCCATGATTGATCTGTCACTCATGAACGCGCTGCTGCTTGCCGTCCGACGCGGTGCCAGACTTGTTATGATAGGAGATACCGATCAGCTCCCGTCCGTCGGGGCAGGGAACATACTCGGAGATATAATAACCTCCGGCGCCGTTAACACTGTTAAACTTACCGATGTATTCAGACAGGCAAGTGAGAGCATGATAATCACGAATGCCCACAGGATAAATCACGGTGAGATTCCGATACTGAATAAGGTAAACAGTGACTTCTTTTTTGTTTGCCGTGAGAATGAAAAAACAATTCCGGCTACAGTGCTGTCTCTTATAACGGAGAGACTCCCGCGGACATACGGGGACGGCATTCGGGACAAGGTGCAGGTAATATCTCCGTCCAAAAAGGGGAGCGGGGGAATTGAAATACTGAATCATGAATTGCAGGAAAAGCTGAACCCGCACTCGGAGTTCAAGCGTGAGAAGAACGCACACGGAATTATATTCCGTGAGGGCGACAAGGTCATGCAGACGGTTAATAATTACGACATCGAATGGGAGAAGAACGGGGCAGAGGGGACCGGAATTTTCAACGGCGATATAGGAATTATCGAACGCATTGATACGCAGAATGCCAGAATGATAATCAATTTCGATGACCGTACCGCGCGATATGGTTTTGATCTTCTCGGAGATCTTGAGCTTGCTTATGCCATAACGGTACATAAGAGTCAGGGGAGCGAGTATCCCGTGGTGATAGTTCCGATGTATTCGGCACCGCCTATGCTTGAGACAAGAAATCTTCTGTACACTGCTGTAACTCGTGCAAAAGAAATGGTTATACTTGTCGGAAGATCGGATATACCCGCAAGAATGGTCGCCAATAACCGGGAAATTATGCGGTATACGACACTCTCCTACAAACTCGCACAGGCGAATTAAAATTTATCCAAGACTATTGAATTTCCATAAAAGATATAGTATAATAAGAGAAAATGGGTTCTGTTGAATTTTTCGACCGTGCATTTTTGAAAAAATAAGAAAGGAGAACGGCATGATAACCAAGATCGGTCTGGATCTCGGATACGCTAACATCACACTCAGCGATGTTACATCAGGCATATACAGAGAGCCCGCTGTCGCGCTTGTCGATAAGGGAAATCGCAGTATAATAGCCGTAGGTGACAGCGCAGCTGTCGCCGGTAACGATAACCCGAATGCCATACTGGTCAGACCGTTCAAGAACGGGATGCTGTTTTCCTCGGATTTGACTCTCGGGGTGTTGAAAAGTGCGGTAAAGGCTGTAATGCCTGCGGAAAAAATAAGATGCCTTATCGGCGTACCGTCGGATTTTCTACCGAAGCAGGATGCGGAGCTTTTCAGAATGCTTAATGAGGCAGGGGTGGATGAGCCGTTTTCGGTAAAACGCCCGCTCGCCGCGTTGATAGGCGCAGGCTTTTCTCCGGGCATCAGCGTTATATCGGTAAATGTAGGAGCGTCCTGCACGGACATCGCGGTTCTTTGCCACGGCAACATAGTGTATACCTCTGTGACGCGCGTCGGCGGTGAGGACTTTGATGAGGCTGTCAGAGGATACATATCAGAGCAGGGGGATGTAAAGGTTTCGCTGTCTGTCGCGAGAGCTATCAAGGAGCGCCTTGGTGCGGTATGGGAAGGCAAGGAGTCCGAGAGCCTCGATATAGATGGAACTCTTGCTCTTACGGGAAAAAAGATAAGCATGAATATATGTACCGAGGATATCGTCGGTGTGTTTGAAAAGCCGCTGTCTGCGTTCCTCAGTGCTGTTGCCGAGGCTATGAAAAAAATACCGAAGGAATCGGTATCTGATGTATTCGCAAACGGTGTCGTGCTTACCGGTGGCGGTGCGGCACTGTACGGAATGGACAAGATGCTCAGCAAGGTTCTCGGAATTGCCGTGCACACACCGGTTGACCCGATTGACAGTGTTGCAAAAGGTTTGTCACGTATAAACACTTTCATTCCGAGACCCCGTTCATCGGGGAAAAATATAACAGCACAGCTGGCAAAATTCTACGAAAGCAGAAAGGTCGGAAACGACTGACGGAGGTTTGATATGGCGAAGAACAACGAGAGAAAGCATGCGCTTGCTATGAAGATCGGTGCCGGTATACTGGCGGCGATAATGGTCATCAGCGCATTGTCGGTTGCTATATACTATCTTGTGGGATAAGACTTTTGCAATTATGCGGGGCAGGGAAGTACTGCCCCGCTTTTGTTATATATTCGAGCCGGAGTTAAGAAAATTGTGCGCGAGGCATTGTAACAGGTTGATTCACATTGACGCATTTTTTGTGTTACTGTAAAAAACTACGAGGGGCGTTATTATGGTGCTGACATGCAAATTTTTGTGGTGTCGGCATTGCAAAACAGTCAAATACACAATTCCGGCGTCACAAATTTTCAATGTTGAAAATGTTGATTTTCCGGAAAAGAGGTGGAAAAACGCTGTGGAAAAGTTCCCGTTAACCAACATATCATGTGGAAAAGTCCGAATGTAATAATATAAAATATCGCAAATATGTTGTTGTAACCATAACATATATAAATAAAATGACAAAAACAAGACTAATATTCAAAAAGATTTCACAACGGAAAAGTGCACCTCGGGTTTATGACACAAAATGTAGCGGAGCGGAATTGTGCAATTCCGAATATGTAAAAAGCACCCGGAGCGCCACTCGCATCGATCAGGCGGCATTCCGGGTTCTATGTATTTTTTATTTTCAGTGCTTCTTTTTCTTCGTTACAAAGCCGTTCAGCAATGAGTCAATGTCGTAATCGTCAAGATAGTCGTTCTTTGACTTAGGCTGGCTTTCCTGCTTCGTCTCCTCGGTCTCGTTGAGAAGCCGCTCTACCTCGGGAGAGTACGGGGTTTCCTTTTCGGGTGTCGGTGTCGCGGCTCTGGCTCTTTCCTCTTCATACGCCGGTGCAGGTCTGTTTGCGGTCTGTGCCGGAGCAGGAGTCGGAGCGGGCTGCTCCGCAGGTATTGCAGGTGCTTCTTCCGATGTCTTGTCGGCTGCTACATCGTGCCTTTCCTCCGCTGTGCCATTGCCCATGCTGTTGAAGCCGGTGGCGATTATCGTGACGCACATTTCATCCTCAAAGGTCGGGTCAAATGCCGCGCCCCAGATTATCTGTGCATCGGGATGCGCCTCTTCTGCTATCATCTGCGATGCAAGATCGATTTCGTCAAGCTGAACATCCTGCGACATCGTTATGCTCACAAGGACTCCGGTTGCTCCTGCTATACTGGTTTCGAGCAGGGGAGAGGAGATAGCAGCGAGCGCCGCAAGGCTTGCCTTGTCCGCACCCTTCGCGCGCCCCATTCCCATATGCGCATATCCGGCATTCTTCATTATCGTGGTGACATCCGCAAAGTCAAGGTTGACATAACCCGGAACGTTGATGACCTCAGAGACCGACTGAACACCGCGGCGGAGCACATCATCCGCAATTTCAAATGCGTTTGCGAGCGTGATGTGTGTATCTTCAACCTGCTTCAGTCTCTCATTGGGGATGACTATAAGGGAGTCAACGAACTTTGCGAGCTCGGTAATTCCCGCCTCTGCCTGGAGCATTCTGCGCTTTCCCTCAAATGCAAAGGGCTTGGTAACTATACCTACGGTAAGTATGCCCATTTCCTTTGCCGCCTTCGCGATTACGGGAGCCGCTCCGGTTCCGGTACCGCCACCCATTCCGGTGGTGATGAAAACCATGTCGCTCCCCTGGAGAACCTGCTTTATGCTCTCGATAGACTCCTCGGCACTCCGCTTTCCGACATCGGGGTTGGAACCGGCGCCCTTTCCCTTTGTTATCTTTTCACCTATTACGAGCTTTTTTGCGGCGCAGGAAGTATTGAGCGCCTGGTTGTCCGTATTTATAGCTATAAATTCAACTCCGCGGATGTTTGTGGATATCATTCGGTTGACGGCGTTGTTTCCGCCACCGCCGACACCTATTACCTTTATGTTTACTCCGCTTTCGTATACCGGTTCAAAATCAAATTCCATCGTTTATTCCTCCTGCAACACAGAGCCGTGATACAGCGTAACAGCCTCGGTCTGTTGTCGAAAATCATATAATTAATATATAGTGATAAATATCACTAATACTATTATACAGGAAAAAAACAGGATTGCAAGAGAAAATATCTGATTATTAAAAATTTCACACATTACAAGAAATGAATATATATATTTTGGGGCAGAATAATTTTTTCGGAGTTTTTTGTGTCGTTAAAACTACCGAAATAGCCGATGATGTCATATAATGCAGATTTTCGGTTATTTTCGGAGATATTTTTATCACAGTTTTGCCATTTTTCAGCATTGATGCATACTATTTATACCGTTCATCTCGAAATGCGGATTGTTAATTCGAGGCAGAATGTTTGTGCGCGTATTCAAGAACGATTTTTGCGGCACGATTTGCGGCATCTGTAACCGCAATGCTTTTCAGCTTTTTCTTCATTTCGGAAAGCCTTGAATCGGGATGTCGGAGTTCGTTTATCAATGCTAAAAGCGTATCGCCCGTACATCTGTTCTCCGGAACGAGAATCCCGGCGCCGGCGTCGGCGAGCAGACGCGCATTCTTTGTCTGATGGTCCTCCGTAACATTCGGCGACGGAATCATTATAGGGACGGCGCCGCTTGCCGCCGCTTCTGCAAGTGTCAGAGCTCCGCTTCGGCATATAACGATATCAGCGGCGTTCATTGCATATTCCATATCGTTTATATAGTCTGAAATACGCAGCCTTCCACTCGCGCCGCATAGCTCGGGGTATTGTTTTTTTATATCCGCAAAGTACCGTGTCCCGGCACCGTGTCGCCAATAAATATTTTCGTTTCTTTTGCTGAGGGTATGCATGAGAGGACATATTGCACCGTTTATGACCTCCGCGCCAAGGCTCCCGCCGAAAGAAAGGATGAAAAACGCATTGTCGGGTATTCCGAGACTTCTCCTCGACTCCGTGCGTGTGCACGTAAAAAATCCCGAACGCACAGGCGTGCCGCAGAATATCGGGGATATGCCTCGGGGGTATTCCTCTGTACGTGGCGGCATCCCGCAAAGGACGGTATCAGCTCTTCTGCCGAGGAGCCGTACCGCCAGCCCCGGGGTTGCATTCGATTCATGAAGTACTGTTGGTATCCGTCTTTTCTGTGCCGCCTTTACAGCCGGATAACACACGTAGCCGCCCGTCGCGAACACCGCGTCCGGACTGTAGTCATCTATGATTTTGCCTGCCGCTGTGACAGAGCGGGGAATTGACAACAGGGCCGAGAAGCTCGATAGCGAGAATGAACGCGATAATGGAAGTATGTTTACCGCTATAAAGGCGTATCCGCTTTTTCCGATTAACCGTTTCTCAAGCTCGCTTCCGCGGCAGATGAAAAGAATGTCCGCCTTTTCCCGACCATGCCGTATCTCATCTGCGACGGCGATGGCGGGATTTATGTGTCCCGCTGTTCCGCCGCACGAAATCAGTATTTTCATATATTACCGCCATTATTTTTTGATTTCTGCAAATCTTGAGATTGAGAGAAGCAGTCCCATTTCAAACATGAGCATGAGCAGAGAAGAGCCGCCGTAACTGAAAAAAGGTAACGAAATACCGGTATTTGGTATGGTGTTTGTGACGACGGCGACATTCAGGAGCACCTGTACCGCCATTTTTGTGCTTATACCGAATGCGGTTATTCTGCTGAATATGTTTTCCGCGCGAAGTGCGACTATATATCCCCGTATGACGAGTAGCGCAAACAGCGAAAGAACGGCTACGGCACCGAAAAATCCGGTCTCTTCACATAAAATTGCGAAGATCATATCATTTGCCGGTTCCGAGACATAGCAATGCTTCATAACGCTGTTTCCTATGCCTACACCGAAAAGACCGCCGGAGCCTATCGCCATAAGACCCTGCAGCGTCTGCCACCCTCCGGTGAGTCGATAAGCCTCGGGATTGCGCCAGACCGTTATGCGTTCCTTTGTATAATCCGTAAGCAGAGCAAGCGCGGTTACGCCGAGAGCTCCGGCTCCGGTAAACATGGCTATGTATTTCGCACTGACGCCTCCGAACAGTATGACAAGCAGACCTATTGTTCCGAGAATTATTATACAGGAAAGGTGCTTTTGCAGCATGACGAGGATAATCGGGACGAAAATTATGAGGGCGGGTATCAGAGTGCCGTACAAAAAGAGCGTTTTTTGATTCTTCCGCTCTCCGGACCGAGCCCCGTAAATAGAAAAATACCGCGCGAGCATAAGTATCATTGCAATCTTCGCTATCTCCGATGGCTGTATAGTTACAGGACCTATTGAGATCCAGCGCTTTGCACCGTTTCCGGCAAAACCTATAATAAGGACAAGCACAAGAAGAATTACGGTTCCGAGGTATATGAGAGGGGTAATGTCATATACGGCGCGCGGGCGTATTCTCGCAACGAGTATCATGACTGCAAGTCCGGCAATAAGCCAGACACTTTGTTTCTTCACGAAAAATGCGCCGTCGCCGTATCTGAATGAGGCGTATGCCGTTCCTGCACTGAAAACCGTAAGTGTGCCGCACAGAGCGAGAATTATTATGCTTATCAGCAAAAGCGTATCTGCCCGTGGAGCCTCCTTGCCGAGCAGAAACGGGCGTACTGACGAAAAATCCGGGCAGAAGAGCCTTGGAATTTTTGATTTTTTCTTATTCATAATCGTTATTTATACGGCGCAAATGAAATACGCCGGTACCGAAAATATAAGTGTAAGAAAAATTGCAGTGAGACATATGCGGTTTTCGCTCATGCCGCACTTTTCAAGGTGATGATGGATTGGTGCCATTTTGAATATACGGCGGTGCGTCAGCTTGTAATAGGTTACCTGCAATATTACCGAAGCTCCCTCAATAACATATACTCCGCCGACAAAGAACATAATAAACGGATTTCTCAGCGAAAATGCCGCGGTACATATCAGAGACCCGAGAAAGAGCGAGCCCGTGTCACCCATGAATATTTTAGCCGGGTGAAGATTGAAGAAAAGAAAACCGACGCATATTCCGACCGTGACGACCGATATAAATGCGGCTTCCTCGGAAAGAGCGGCACTCATGTAAAACATAGATATTCCTATAGCGAAAGCAACGCTGGAGGAGAGCCCGTCTATTCCGTCGGTGAGATTTGCGCAGTTCGTCATTCCGACGAGTATAAGCAGCGAAAGCGGATAGTACCAGAATCCGAGATCAACCTCTCCGGACGAGAAGTATACAACGCTGCTGTCGCCGAAGATGCGCGAGCGCGCAAAAAGGTATAATCCTGCAAGGAGAAACTGTATAATAAGCTTTTCGGTAGGACTGAGACCTTTGTTTTCATGATGCCGGAGCTTTGTCATATCATCTATAAGCCCTGTCAGCCCGTTTGCAAGCGCATATGTCAGGTTTACAAGAAGTGACAGCGCCGCGACAGTGGCATCATTTTTCAGGAGCAGCAGGGAGGCGGGGACAAGTGTGATAACTGCCGCGAGCAGAAAGGCTATTCCGCCCATTGTCGGCGTTCCGGACTTTGACATGTGCCACGCCGGTCCCTCTTCGTATATAGGTTGTCTCGCGTATTTCGACAGCGCGGGAATGAGTTTGTACAGGGCTGTCGCCGTAATAAATATCGCGAGGAAGAAGGCAATTGAATAGAATACAAAACCGGTTGTCATGTCTCCTTACCTCCATGCATTTTTTTCAGCTCGTAAAGAATATCGGAGAGCCCGCTGGCGTGAGAGCCCTTTACAAGAATGATTTCGCCAGGATAGTGTTTTTCTGATATTTTTTTTGCACATTCGGAGGGCGAAGGGTAGCCTGATAACAATATTGCCTCATCCGACATTCCGGCGTCCCGCGCTCCTGCGGCGATAAACGGCGCGTAAACACCGTAAAGATAAAGATGTGACACTCCGTATCTGACAGCGCTTCGCCCTGCGGCACGATGAAATTCCTCGGTCCTTGCACCGAGCTCCAGCATATCTCCGAGAAGTGCTCCACGCGGTGTTGCACGATAAAGTGAGAGAAGCTTCAGCGAAGCCTCGAGCGATTCGGGAGAGGAATTATAGGAATCATCAAGCAAGGCGAAATCTGAAATCCTGATAAGCTTCTGCCGTGTATTATCAATGGATATCAAGGAAATCGCGCTCAATATATCCGGGGCGACCATTCCGCATAGCAGAGCTGCCGCAACAGCGTAGCAGAGACATATAAGCACCGCCTCGCCGGGTGCGGAAAGAAATGCCGAATTAAATGAGGCATACTCCGAATAAAAATCAAAAGCACTCCCGGTAGCACCGATTTCAAGAGGCATCAGGAAAAAATCAGCCTCCGTGTCTGAGACCGAACATGTCAGCGTGCAATCCTTCGGGAGCCCTGCCAACAGCTTCTCGCCGCCGGGAATAAGAATTTTTCCGCCACTCATCCCGTCGGCTATTTCGGATTTTGCGGCGGCGATTCCTTCAAGTGATGCAAAGTGCCCGATATGTGCCGAGCCGATGTTTGTTATTATTGCGATGTCGGGATGAACAGCCATCGACAGCTCGTGTATTTCTCCCGGGTGCCGCATACCCATTTCGATAATAAGTATTTCCGTATCCACGGGGGACGACAGCACCGTTGCGGCGAGCCCTATGTCGCCGTTCAGATTTCCGTCTGTCGCATGCGTTCTGAAGCGTTTTGAAAGAATTACACGCGCGAATTCCTTTACCGTGGTTTTACCGTTGCTTCCGGTTATCGCGATTGTCTTTTTCAGAAATTTCAGTGACTTTTTACGGATTGCGGCAAGCGACAGGAGTGCCGCGCGGACATCGTTACACAGGATGTCTGCGGTCTCGCTCTTTCTGCCGAGGACAAACGCGCCCTTTGATTTCGCTTCGCCGGCGAAAATCTCGCCGTCAAAATGCTCACCGACTATTGCGGCAAAAAGATCTCCCTCCGTGCATTCGCGGGAGTCGGTCACGATAGCATGGAACCCGTCGCCGGGAACGTGCTTGACTATGCAACCCGCCAATCTGAAATCGGCATCTGTTAACGGAATTTCAAGTTTAATTCTCATGTCGTTTATTATTGCCTTCTTCGCGGAGTTTTAATGCCTTATATATTGCATTTTTATCCGAATACGGCAATATACCTTCGGCACCGATGGTGTACTCCTCATGTCCCTTTCCGGCTATCAGAACCGTGTCGTTTTCTTTTGCCGTGGCGACGGCGTAGTCTATCGCGCGCTCGCGATTGGCTATTATTTTGTGAGCGCTCCCGGAAAAACCGACAAGTATATCGCGGAATATATCTGTCAGTCGTTCGTTCCTGCAATTATCCTCGGTCACGACGACAACGTTTGAATACATTTCAGCTACTGCCGCCATAATGGGGCGCTTTTCGCGATCGCGCTCGCCGCCACAGCCGAATACCGTAATTATCCTGCCTCTCTTCTGAACGGATGCGGAGATAAGTCGCAGTGCTGCTTCAAGAGCGGCGGGAGTGTGTGCATAATCGATGTATATATCCGGGGCGGCGTGCACCTTTTCCATTCTCCCCTCAATATATGATACCTCGGAAACGGCTGCTTTTGCGATCCTCGGCGGTATTCCGAGAGAAATGGCACAGCAGAGCGCCAACGCGGAATTGTAAATGTTATATGCTCCCGGAAGCCGTAAATTCTGTATAAAGGAGCAATTATTCGTTACATACGAGTATGATGAACCGCAAAGCCCGTTTATTTCCGGTGCGTGTATATTTACGTCTCCGATTTCGAGGCAGCCTACCTTTATCGCAGCGCACGAGGCGCGCTTTATGAGCATTTTCGAGTATTCATCATCTATATTGAATATTCCTGTATCGGCAGAGTTAAAGAGACGCAGCTTCGCATCTGCGTACTCATCCATATTTTTGTGAAAATCGAGATGCTCCGGCGAGAGATTGGTAAATACGGCACGGCAAAAGTGTATCGGCGCCACCTTTCCGAGTGCCAGTGAATGGCTCGAAACCTCCATTACCACATCCGTACAGCCGGAATCAATCGCGCGACGCAGAGCAGGGTAAAGTATCTCCGGGTCAGGCGTAGTCATTGAATAAAAATCCGGAGATATGCGCGTGTCGTTTATCTCGATCCTTCCGGTTCCGAAGTATATACATGAAAGACCGGATTTTCTGAGTATCGAATATATAAGGCGCGATGTGGTTGTTTTTCCGTTCGTCCCGGTTACACCGGTAAAACGCAGCTTTTCGATGTCCGGTACATAGAGACGAGAATACATAAATGCGAGAACGGCACGCGCATCCTTTACCCTTACAGCCGGGATGTCCCCGGTATCCAGCTCATCCCGGTCATGTATTATAACTGCAGGGACTTTTGACAGTATGTACGGCAGATATTTTTTTGTATCGTTCTTTGTCCCCTTGAGAAGAACGTATGCGCAGCTTTCCTTTGCATCCTCCGGGCGGTACGCGAGTTCGTTTACATCAATGTCGGATAATCCGCGTGTGGCGGTATATTCAAATCCGTAAAGCAAATTCCGAAGCTCCATTTTATCCTCCGTAACCGTAATATAAAACCGTCAGTGTTATAACGCACCCTTTTTTAAGAACGGTACCGACCTCTGATGATTGTGCACATACACGCGCTTCACCCTCGCCGGACAGCGAGGCACCGATAATACGCAAATTAAAGCCGGCATCGCACAGCAGCTTGTTGGCTTCCGAAAGCGTCAAGCCGACAGCATCAGGTACGACAGCGTATTTATCTTCCTCGCTCGTATACAGAATTATTTTCGTTCTACTGCCGCTTGCGGTCTCTCCGGGTGACGGCATTTGCGATATTACCGTGTCGCCGTCGCCTATAATTTCCGTATCAAAACGGTCGTTTCCCGCCTTCCGCACGGCATCTTCTACGGTGATTCCGGTATAATTTCCGACTGCGACCTCCGTACTTTCTGCAGTAGATTTATATCCGAGATAGGGAAGAGCGCGCGCCAGGACCTCCGATACGTAGGGCGCCGCCACAACGCTGCCGTATTTCACAAAAGAGGTCGGCTCATCGGCAACTATTATTACCGCAATACCGGAGTCATCAGACGGGGCAAAGGCTACGGTAGAGCTGATACGCAGATAAGAATTTCCCGAGGCGTCGAGTATATCGAACTTCTGAGATGTGCCTGTTTTTGCCGCTACCTTGTAACCGTCAACATGCGCGTTTCTCGCTCCTCCTGTACCGCTGACGCCTTCTTCCAGAATTTCTGCCACTGTTTTTGCAACGCTTTCTGAAATTATGCGTTTTTCTTCCGGAGGAGTATATTCTCTTATTGTTTTGCCGTCGGAGTCTGTAATTCGTGCGAGCAGATGCGGAGTTACGGATATTCCGCCGTTTGCCACTGCTGCAATTGCCGTCAAGTGGTTAATTATGCTTACCTTGAAGCGCTGCCCGAAGGATGCTGTCGCAAGCTCTGTTGAGCCTATTTTTTCGGGGTCATGAAATATGGTTCCAGCCTCGCTCGGCAGATCTATTCCGCTCTTTTCAAGATACCCGAACCGCTCTACATAGTCGTAAAAGGTCTCTGCACCCATGCGCTCCGCTATCTGCATCATTGTCGGGTTACATGACATCTGGAGTCCGTAGGCGAGGTTGAAGCCGTTGCCGTGCCCTGTGGTTTTATGGCATTTTATTCTCCAACCGCCGACACGATAAAAGCCGTGACAGGAAAATTTATCATTGACGTGAGATGTCCCGGAATCGAGAGCCGCACTTACCGTAACAATCTTAAAGGTAGAGCCGGGCTCGTATGTTTCGCTTACAGCCTTGTTGGACCACATGATTTCCATAAGCTCGCGCTTGTATTTTTTGTATTCATCGCTCCCCTCTGTGTAACCGCTTGCAAGCAGCTTTGCCGCGGAAACCGAATCAAGCTCGTATGGCGTATTCGGATTGAACGGCGACGAGGTCGCCATGGCAAGAATTGAACCGTCACCGGTGTTCATTACAATTCCGGTGACGCGGTTCTGGACGCCGAACCCGACTCTCACCTCTTCAAGAGACGACTCAAGCACTCTTTGAACATAGCTGTCGATTGTGGTTACTATGTTATATCCGTCGATGGCAGCTTCTCTCGATATATATCCGCCGGGTAGGGTGTTACCGTTTGCATCCTTTGCGTACATATAGTGACCGTCGGTGCCGCGCAGGATACTGTCATAGTAGTATTCGAGACCGTAAAGCCCTTGATTATCGCTTCCGGTGAATCCCAGAACATGCGCTGCAAGCGTATTTTCCGGATAATACCTTGCGGCAGAGCTCTCTGTGATTACCATTCCGTAAAGTGAGTGTTTTTCAATCAGCGTGAGAACTGACTTGTATTCGTCCTCGTTTGCCGCCCTTTTTATCGTTACGTCAAGCACTCTTGTGTTTGTTATTTTTTTCAGAAGCTGCTCGCGGTCAAGAGAAAATATTTCTGACAGACCGTCGGCTATCACACCGGGATAGTTTTTCCCGTCGCGCTTTGATACGAGGTGAATTTCACGCGGAGAGGCACTTATTCTCCATGAGGTTTTTGTGGTTGCAAGGAGGTTCATGCTTGCGTCGTATATATTACCTCTGCGGGCGCGTATTGCTGACGTAGTTGTAATTTCACTGTAAACCTTATCCTTGTAATAATCGTACTTTATGTACTGAATGGTAAAGAGATTGATTATAAGATAAAAAAGGAAAGCCGAAAGACAGATTGCGGTTATGCGCAATCTGCGGCTCCCAACGGTTTTTGTGGTTATTGTCGATATGCTTTCTTTCATATTCAATCCGCCGGAAAATAAAAAAATACAGCGATAGCCCGTGGACTATCGCTATATTATATTTCATTATCCCGGAGGATATGAGTATCAGAGGCTGGTTACTGTTATATCTCCGTCGGTTATCTGCGGATCGACAACCTCGGATGAAACTATACCGCTCTCCCCACCCTTGGAAATGCTTACCGCAAGCGTAGTTACAGCGCATGAAATGAGCAGCGCGCAAACAGCCACCGCGGAGAAGAACGATGTAATGGAGGTTCTGAAGGGGAAACGGAAAATGGTTTTCTCCTTAGCCGGAGGTGTCTTAATTACAAGCTTATCGTATATGTAGTCTTTGACACCCTCAAGAATAGCTACTCCGCCGCGGCTTACAACGGGGGCGAGGGCTGTGTTATTGTTTTTCACTGCAAGGGCGGTCTGCTCAGACTTCATGAGCATGTATTCGCCGAGAGTCATATCCTGGTTTTTATCTTCAACGGTAAATCTGTTTCTCATATTGAGGTACAGCTTCTCGTATACATTTGTGCAAGCCATGGTGATTTTTCTCCTTCTGTTATAAATGTTATAATTTCTCGGCTACCCGGAGCTTTGCACTCCTGGAGCGCGGATTGTTCGTAAGCTCTTCTTCGCTCGGAAGAACAGGTTTTTTGTAAACCTCTTTGATTTTCGGTGTGTTGTGGCAGACGCAGACAGGGAAGTCCTTCGGGCAGGTACAACCCTTCATAAGATCTCTGAAAGCGTTTTTTACAGCCCGGTCCTCAAGCGAATGGAAAGATATTATTGCTATGCGACCACCGGGAGTAAGTGCGTTTACCGCAGAGCGTATCATAGGTGATATTCCGGCGAGCTCGCCGTTCACCTCTATCCGTATTGCCTGGAATGTTCTTTTTGCGGGGTGGGGACCTCCGGTTCGTGCAGCCGCCGGAATTGCATTTTTGATTATTTCGGAAAGCTCGAGCGTGGTTTCTATTGGTTTTTCGGCGCGGTGTGAGCATATAGCAGAGGCTATCCGGGAGCCGAATTTTTCTTCTCCGTACTCAAAAATTATTCTGCGAAGCTCGTCCTCGGAGTAATTATTGACTACATTGTAGGCGTCAAGCTCGTCATCGGTGGACATCCGCATATCGAGACGGGCATCGTGCATATAAGAGAATCCACGCTCCGGCGTGTCAAACTGATAAGAGCTGCAGCCAAGATCAGCGAGAACTCCGCCGAGGTTGTCCACACCGAGATCACGGAGTATGCTCCCGAGCTCGGAGTAGTTTTCGTTTACAAAGGTTATCTTGTTTCCAAATTCACGCAGACGCTCGCGCGCCGCCTCAATTGCGGTTTTATCGCGGTCAAGACATATCAGCCGGGAACCGGCGCCGAGGCGCTTCGCAATCTCGTATGAATGTCCGCCGCCTCCGGTGGTGCAGTCCACATATGTATAACCGTCACGGATTGCGAGTCCTTCTATACATTCAAAGAGAAGAACCGGAGTATGCTGGAAAATTATCTCTGACATTTTGCCTCCGCGGAAAATCAGAAGTCGTATTTCTTCATCTTTTCCTTCAGCGATGTATTGTCGCGTGCTGCCTCGCGTTCGTTCCACGCTTCCTCCGACCAGACACGGATCTGCTTTCCTATACCGATAAACACAATGTTCTTTGTTATACCGGCATGGCGGAGAAGGTCATCGTTTATGATTATCCTGCCGTTTGCATCCGGGATGCACTTCTGCGCGACTCCGAGAAAATAATCCTGAAGATCAGCACCGTCAGACTCCGGAATTGAGGATATTTTTTCAACGAACTTGTCCCATTCCTCGGATGTGTATATCGAAAGATAGCCGTCTATTTTTCGCGTGATATAAAAAACATCACCGAGCTCGTCGCGGTACTTTGCCGGAACGAAAACGCGCTTCTTTGAGTCCAGAGAATGTACAGCCGAACCGACCAGCGACATATGCTACCTCCCGATTTGTTTTCCGGACGTCCGTTTAACAATTAATTATACGGATTTTAGGCTCATTATAGGGAAAATGTCATCACAAAGCCCCACTTTGACCCACCGGTGTTATTATTATAATACAGGAAAAATAAAATTGCAAGAGTTTTTCAAATTTTTTTGAAGATTTTCTTGTATTATCAATAATATTTTTTGTAAAATCAAAAAACGACTTCCAATTTATATCGAAATGTGGTAAAATGAGAAGGGAAATGGCGAATTTATGAAAAAACAGGGCAGATATTGCCGTCGCTTGATTTTGCATTGTGTCGCAATGTCGCGACGGTGAATGCTGCGTTCAATATTATGCCGCACTTTATCCCCATAATTCGGAGGAGTTATGTCAATATTCAGTAAAATTTTCAATAAACGCCCTAAGGAAGGCAGTGCGCAGTTCCGCCTTGAGGCAGCAAAGGAAAATCACGGGCGTGTCATACGCTATGTAACCGAGAGAATCAATGAAAATGACAATGTTGTGGGGAGAGGTGGAGCACTTACTCTCAAGGACGGTAATTTTATAATAGATACCTCTGCTGACCGCCTGTATGTAGCACCGGCAACCGAGACCGATATAAGCAAGCTCATGTCCGGCGACGGCGTGGTAGTGAAAGGGAAAAATACCGTTGACGGTAAATATCATATATATACTGTATATTTCGTGTATTACCGCTGATATAGGTTGCGGTGTCTTTGCGAGATGAGACCTTCACGGCGCAAATTTTGAAATGCAATCCGACAATTACATGGGGGATTTTATGGATAGTAACTTCACTGTTGCGGTTATTCTCGCCGGCGGGCTCGGCTCCCGCATGGGATCCGATGTTCCGAAACAGGAGCTTATGCTTTTGGGTGAGAGTATAATATCAAGGAGCGTTCGCGCTTTTGACGACTGCCCGGATATAGACGGAGTAATCACCGTTGTGCGCCGTGAGGAGCTCGAACGCCTCGACATGCTGCGGGACTATAAAAAGTTTATGGGCTTTGTAACAGGCGGGGAGACACGCTCTGAGTCAGCTTCAAACGGTTTTCTTGCCGCGGAGGAGCGGGGTGCCGGGTATGTTGTGTTCCATGATGCGGCGCGCCCGCTGATAACTCCCGGGGACATCTCGCGTATAGTCCGCGCGGCAAAGGAGCACGGGGCGGCGAGCGCGGTGCGCCGGGTTACAGAGACCGTAAAACATATATCGGACGGGATGATAGCATCGACGGTAAACCGGGATGAATTGCTGATAGCGGAGACGCCACAGGCGTTTTCTGCCGGACTTTACAGGCGGGCAATCGACTTTTCAAATGAAAGCTATACCGACGATAATATGTATATGGAAAAGCTCGGTATTCCCATATTCCCGGTTATCACCGAGGGTGTCAACATAAAGATAACATCGCCCGATGACATGAGATATGCGGAGTATCTTCTGATGAGCGATGCATGCAAGGGAGATAAAAATTATATGGAATACAGAGTCGGACACGGATATGATGTGCACAGGCTTGCCGAGCACAGGCGGCTTGTCCTCGGCGGGGTTGATATTCCGCATAGGCTCGGGTTGGCGGGACACTCTGATGCCGATGTCCTTGTTCACGCCGTGATGGATGCGATACTCGGAGCTCTCTGCGAGGGCGATATTGGCAGACATTTTCCCGATAATGACGAAAGATATGCGGGGATATCGAGCCTTGTATTGCTTTCGCGTGTGCGCGAGACTGTCGGGCGCCATAACGCAAAGATTGTTAATATAGATGCGACCGTAGTTATGCAGGCGCCGAAAATCGCCGATTATATCCCGGCGATGAGAAAAAATATAGCTGACACACTCGGTGTTGACTGTGAACGGGTAAATGTAAAGGCAACTACCGAGGAGCACCTCGGCTTCACCGGGCGTGAAGAGGGCATTGCCGCCCATGCCGTTGCGATGATAAGCTTGTAAATAAACATGGGGCAGTAGCCGTACCGGAGCGATAGCACGCTGTGGAGTACACCCGCTCCGGATTATTAAGGAGGCGGCAGAGGCGCGTTTCTCATACATCCGTGGGCTTTATTGTCTTTGCCTCCTCCGCCGTCCGGTTCTTTTTCCCGCCCCATAAACATATTATGAATTTCGGCACATAAATGTCAAAGTAAATATCTAATGCTTTATCTTATATTTAATCAATAAAATAAAATATAAAGCGGAGCAGAATTGATATACGCAGAACATTCAAATACATACAGCGTCATTATGCGAAAGGAAAAATATATGATAAAGGTTTCACCGTCGGTATTGTCGGCGGATTTTGCAAGGCTCGGCGATGAGCTCGCAAATATAAAAAATGCAGGTGCCGATATGGTACATCTCGATGTTATGGACGGTATTTTTGTTCCCAACATCTCTTTTGGAATACCGGTTATAAAATCAATACGAAAATCGTCAGATTTGCTTTTTGATGTACATCTTATGATAGACAGACCGGAACGATATATCGGAAAATTCGCAGATGCCGGAGCCGATATCATAACAATACATTACGAGGCTTGCTCTGATGTAGGTGCGGCATTGCGTGATATAAAAAGCCGTGGCTGTAAAAGCTCCGTGTCAGTGAAGCCGGGGACACCTGTTTCAAAGATATATCCGTATCTTTCTTTGTGCGACATGGTGCTTGTGATGACTGTTGAGCCCGGCTTCGGAGGTCAGAGCCTTATTCCTTACACCCTCGACAAGGTGCGCGAGCTGAGAGATGAGACGGACAGACTCGGATTTACATGCGAAATTGAGGTCGACGGAGGAATAAACGGAAAAACCGCACGCACTGCGATTGATGCCGGCGCGGATATTCTCGTAGCCGGGAGCTCTGTTTTCGGGAGTGACAACTATGCCGAAGCGATAAGAGCGTTAAGAGCTTAACAGAACCGAAGAAGAAATGCCGTAAACACAAAATGAAAAAAAGACTGTCGCACATAGCTGTGTAACAGTCTTTTTATATTTTGATTAGTCAGTATACTTTTTACTGTCGGTTTTCGGGCTGGAAAATCAGCTGTCGAGCTCTCCGACTATATACTTTGCCATTTCGGCACGCTCCTCAGCCTCTTTTGCAGAAGCTTCATCGGCGGCTGCCTTTGCGGCTGCCTCCTCCTCAGCGTGCTGTGCAGCGCGCTCTGCACGCTCGGCATCTTCTTTTATTGCGCGGATAGAGAGAGATACCTTGCGGTTGTCGTTGTCTATCTCAATTATTTTCGCGTCGACAACCTGACCGACCGAAAGTACATCGGCGGGGGATGCTATCCTCTCGGTGGATATGCGGGAGATGTGGATAAGTCCGTCAACTCCGTCATATACGTCTGCAAAAGCTCCGAAGGGAAGTATGGAAACAACCTTTACGGGAACAACATCTCCGACATGATATTTCTCAACGAACTGGACCCACGAATCCATCTCCGGCGTCTTGTAGCCCAGGGATATTCTGTGCGCCTCGCGATCAAGGTCCTTTATGTAAACATCTATAACCTGTCCTACAGCTACTACCTGCGAGGGATGCTTTATTCTCTTCCACGACAGCTCGCTGTTATGAACCATGCCGTCAACGCCGCCGATGTCGACAAACGCGCCGTAGGAGGTGAGATTCTTGACAGTGCCTCTGAAGTGCTGACCTACCTCAAGCGTTGCCCAGACAGCATCCTCTCTTGCACGCTTCTCCTCGTTGGCTACGACCTTTATGGAGCCGAGAGCTCTCTTCTTCTGGTCGTTGAATTCGATTACCTTGAACCTCTGAACGGTACCTACAAGGGGAGTGAGATCCTGTCCCTTTGAATAGCCTGTCTGAGACGCCGGAACAAATACCGTGCTGCCTGCAACAGACAGAAGCACGCCGGCCTGTGTAGCTACGCCGTCCTTATTGCTCTTTACAACCGTCGTTACCTTGCCCTCAAGGACGGTGGCGTTATCAAACGCATCCTTGAATATGACCCAGCTGTTGTCTCTGTCAACGCGCGTCTTGGAGACGGTGGCGAGTCCCTTGCCGTCCTCAACACGGATGACAAAAACCTCAACCTCATCGCCGATTTTGAACATATCGGAGAGCTTTGCCGACGGGTCGTCGGTTATCTGCTCTTTTGTGAGCACGCCGGTAAACTTGGCGCCGAGGTCGAGCTTTATCTCGTTATCATCTATCGTGTAGACGGTACCCGTAACTGTATCTCCTGTATGTAAAGTTTTGATTGAGCCTTCCAGCATTGTCGAAAAATCTTCCATAGTTTTTACAACCTCCATTATTATAGCGTCAGGTGTGGAAGCACCTGCCGTTATTCCTACGCATTTTGCGTCTCCGGGAAAATCAGTTATAAGTTCCGTCGCCGATTCTATTCTGAATACACGAGGACAGACGGATGAGCATAATTCCGCGAGCTTCGCGGTATTTGAGCTCTCGCGCCCGCCGATAACTATCATCGCGTCCGCATGGCGCGCGATATCTATCGCTTCCTTCTGCTTTTTTCCTGTAACATTACATATTGTATCAAAAAAAATTGCGTTTGTATATAGTTTTTCTAAAATTTTTTTAATTTTTTCAAATTCGTACGAGTTCTGGGTTGTCTGTGCACAGAGTATCGGCTTTTTACCCTGAAAATCAAGGGAGAGCAATTCTTCTTCGGACGAGAATGCATATTTCAGACCGCGCGCATAGCTCATCGTCGCCACTGCCTCCGGATGCCCCGGAGTGGAGAAGAGAAGAAAACATGTGTCGTCTCCGGTATTCTCCTCGGCAATGCAGTGTATCTTTGATACATACGGACAGGTTGCGTCGATTATTTTCAGGGCAGGGAAATCGCGCTCATATTGTCGCAGCTCGTCATATTCCTGCTTCGGCGTCCCGTGAGTTCTTGTGACAAGGAACATCCGCTCACCCTCGCGGAGCGCGCGCAGACGGGGAAGTACGTCGCAAAAATTCAGAGTGATTACTCCGGCACGCTCAAGTCCTTCATTGTATATCCTGTTGTGAATCAGCTTTCCGAGAATATATACATGTCCGCAGGGCTTTGCGGTTTCGATAAACGCGCGTACCTTTTTGTCAGCGGCGCGCACGCCCGGGCAGAACCCTGCCTCCTCCGATAGTATTATCCTCACTGCCTGCCGCCCTCGCCGTATTTTTTCGACGGAAGCCTGTCATATCCGCCGAGACGGACTATCTCGTCAAATATTTTTTCCGTGGCAGCTCTGTATTCTTCGTTTCCGCCGCTCGTGAATCCGAGCTCGGAGTGTTTTATAACCTTTCCGAATATCACCTCAACACGTCTGAAGGGTGCATATTTGAATTTCTTCAGCTTTATGCAGACGGGGAGCACATCCTTGCCGGAACGGTAGGCAATAAGCCCGGTTCCGTTATGAATGACGGTGTCCACCGGATTAACACCCGGGTTTCTGTGCCCCTGCGGAAAAATGGCTACGGCACATCCCTCGCGCGCGAGCTCTATGGCGGTTTTCAGTGCGGCGACATCATTTCCGCCGCGGTCTATCGACACGGCGCCGCATTTTTTCATGATCCCCCCGATAAACGGAACCTTGAACAGCTCTTTTTTTGCGAGATAATTAAGCGGGCGTTTCATGCCGGACGCGATAACAAAGACATCACGTATGGCAACATGGTTTGCGCATACTATGACACCTCCGTCTGACGGAATATTTTCGGCACCTCGTATCTTTACATGAAACATCCATCTGACAAGCGGAGCCATCCAACGATGTGTTTTCATGTAAGCGGTATGCTTTCTCCTCTGTTCCTCAAGGCTCTCCTCGCATTTTCTGACGCGCTTTATTATTATGTCAACCGTACCGTCAAAATCTATGTCGGAGTTATCAAGAAGAAAGGCGTCGTCAGCCTTTACACACGGGGCTATCGCCCGCTCGGCGTCGTTTTTGTCGCGCTCGTTCATTTCGGCGAGCACAGACTCGTATGTAGTATCGCTTCCGCGTGAGCGCAATTCAAGGTAGCGCCTGTTTGCGCGCACCTCCGGCTTTGCGGTAAGAAATATCTTGACCTCGGCATCGGGAATTATGACGGTGCCTATGTCACGCCCGTCCATTATGAGGCTGTTTTCCTTCGCAAGCCCGCGCTGCATATCAAGAAGATACGCCCGCACCTCCGGTATAGCACTGACAGCCGACGCCGCCATAGATACCTCCGGAGTTCTGATGCTGTTGCCTACATCCTCGCCGTCGAGAAGTATTACCTGCCGCCCGTCAATATACTTAAGCTCAAGTGTAAAATGTCCGAGTGAGCTCACGACTTCGTCAGAGCTTTTTGGATCTACGCCGTGGCGGAGCATCCAGAGACCGATAGTGCGATAAAGGGCACCCGTGTCAACATATATTATGCCGAGCCTCTTCGCAACTTCCTTCGCGACGGTGGATTTCCCGGCTCCTCCCGGTCCGTCAATAGCAATTCTTATCATGTAAATGAACCTCTTTTATGTATTCTCTTGCATCAGCGCTCGCGGAAATACCGGCAAGGTGTCCGGTTGAAAAAGCAATCTGAAGATTGTATCCTCCGGTATAGGCGTCTACATCCAGTATCTCTCCGGCAAAATACAGCCCGCGGACAAGCTTTGACTCCATGGTTTTCGGTGAAATCTCTTTTATCGATACGCCGCCCGAGGTAACGATTGCCTCATCGATCGGGCGCAGGGCAGAGAGACGTATCCGGAAGTCCTTCAGAAGAGATCGCACCGCGGCGCGTTCCTCCTTTGTTATTACATTCACTTTTTTGTGCGGCGGTATCCCGGAGCGGATTACAAACGGCTGTATAAGCTTCTGCGGCAAGAGCCCGGACATTGCGTTCTGAAAATCGCGGTTTGACTTTTCGGAAAAGTCGGAGAGAAGGCGGTGATCGAGCGTTTTGTCATCGAGCGCAGGCTTCAGATCTATTGACAGCGTCAAAGCCGCAACGGAAATGCCGTGCAGGTGGGATGACGCTGAAAGTATCATGGGACCGCTTACACCAAAGTGCGTAAAGAGCATTTCTCCGAAGTCGGAATAGAGACACGCTCCGTTTGAATCGAGAACTTTAATTGATACGTTTTTAAGAGAAAGCCCCATTAATTCGCGGCAGATTACATCGCTGCTTTCGATGGGTACCAAGGAGGGAACGATCGGAGTGATGGTGTGACCGAGGTCGGATGCTATTTTATAGCACGAGCCGTCAGAGCCTGTCAGCGGGTAAGAGCGTCCGCCACCGGCGATTATAATCCTGTCATAGATGTGCTGCGTATCGGAGTTAACCGTAAAGCGACCGTCTTTACATACATTGATTCTTGAAATATGCTTTGTAACTATTGAGGCGTCCTTGCAGTATTTTTTCATAGCACCGACAATATCGGCTGCGCGGTCGGATGCAGGGAACACGCGCCTGCCGCGCTCGGTTTTAAGCTCAACTCCGAGAGAGCGGAAAAGCGACATTGTATCGCTCGGAGAAAATGAACTCAGGGCACCGTAAAGAAAGCGCGGATTGCGTGGCACATTTTCAAGAAACTCCGGCACGGAGCAATTGTTTGTGACATTGCATCTGCCTTTTCCGGTAATCGCGAGCTTTTTTCCGAGCCTTTCAGAGTGGTCAAACAATGTGACGTCGGCTCCGTTTCGTATTGCTGCGCCGGCGGCGCACATCCCGGCGGGTCCGCCGCCTATAACGGCAATTCTGAGGGGGGTACTCATTTTCCTGTCGCTTTCTCTGCTTTCTTTGCTTCCTCTTTGAGCCTGTCCTTAGGAGATTTCGTATACACTCCGTAGTTGTCCCACATTCTCTCAAGCTTTTCAAAGCGGTCCTTGATACGATGCTCACACCTTGATGTAAGCTCGACCACCATAGCATTGATAAGGCTGATCGGTGCGACAAGCGAATCCATAAAGGATGCCATATCCGACTCGGCAGTAAGGACAAAATCGCCGACAGCCGCGAGGGGCGAGACATCAGAATCTGTGAAAACTATCGTCTTGACACTGCAGTCATGTGCGTACTTCACGGCGTTTATCATTTTTGTGGAGTAGCGCGGGAACGAGAATGCAATGAGAACATCCTCTGCCCCCACATCGAGCATCTGTTCAAATACCTCGGAGGTCGACATCGGAAGAACAAGACGCACATTGTCAAATATCAACGAGAGATTATACTGAAGGAATCTTGCGAGCGGCTCACTTGAACGGGCACCCATTATGTAAATTTTTCGTGCTTTTATGATGGTATCGACTGCACGGCGGAATTGCGTCCTGTTAACGCGCTCCATAGTCCGTCGTACCTTGTTCATATCGGACTCCATGACCTTTTCGACTATATCCGAATGATTCCCTATGCGGCATTTGGTGAGGTCTATCCGCTCGTTCGGCGTCAGATACATGCGTGCGAGCTCCTGGACGGCATCCTGAAATTCACCGTACCCCTCAAAACCGAGTTCGTTTGCAAATCTGACAACCGTAGACTCCGAAACTCCGACATGCTGCCCGAGACGGGTCGCGGTCATATATCCGACCTTTTCATATTCGGTCAAAACGGCATTTGCAAGTTTTTTCTGTCCCTTTGAAAATGTGGGGTATAAAGTATCTATACGCTTGATTATGTCCGTGGACATTTGAGAAATCCTTTCTGATTTTTGGTTTATATTCTTATGGCACCGACGGGTACAGATCAGCCGAGCTTTGAAAGAGAGCGCGAGATGCGGTCTATCGTCTCGTTCTTTCCTATGACCTCCATGATTTCGGTTGCACCTCCGGGAGTTGCCGCCATGCCGGACACCGCTATGCGGACGCACCACATTACTGCGCCTGTTTTGAGTCCGAGCTTCTCGGCGATGGGCAGGAGCGCAGCATAAAGATTGTCATTGTCAAAGCTGTCTGTGCCGCGCAGAACATTAAGTGCTTCGGCGAGTACGGTACGAACCGTGCCAAGATCTGTTATTTTATTCTTTTTATTGAGGAAGAGCTCTGTATCGAAATCAGGGAGGGCTGCAAAGAACGCTATCCGCTCGTCTATTTCGGAGAGCTTTGAAATTCTCGTCTTTATCAGTGAGAGCATTTTTTTGCGGTTGAGTGTAGCCGGAAGCTCCGTTTTCATGAATTTGCCCGCTGATGTCTCAAATTCTTCGTCGGTCAGCCGGTGAATATACTCGCCGTTGAACCAGAGAAGCTTTTCAAAGTCAAAAACCGCCGGAGATTTTGATACTCCGTCTATTGTGAATGCGTCGGTCAGCTCCTTCAGTGTGAAAAATTCCGTTTCGGAGTTCTTCGGACACCAACCGAGAAGCGCAATATAGTTGACAATAGCCTCCGGAAGATATCCGTCGTTCAGGAGGTCCTGGAACGAGACTGCGCCATGGCGTTTTGAGAGCTTTGAAACGCTGCCATCCGGGTTTTTGCCCATGAGAAGCGGAAGATGAACATATACCGGTCTCTCCCAGCCGAATGCATCATACAGGAGGACATACTTCGGGGTGGATGTAAGATATTCCGATCCGCGCACAACATGTGTGACACCCATGAGATAGTCGTCTATAACATGGGCGAAATTATACGTCGGATACCCGTCGGCTTTTATCAGTATCTGATCCTGAAGCTCAGAGTTGTTCATGCTTATTTCGCCGAAAACGGAGTCGGTGTATGAGGTGACACCGTCGAGCGGCATTTTCTGCCGTATAACATACGGGATACCGGCATCGAGATTGCGCCGGACCTCCTCAGGGGACAGATCTCTGCAGTGACGGTCATAGCCCCCGGTGGCGTCCTCCTCATGCAGCTTTTCGAGACGCTCCTTAGTGCAGAAGCAGTAGTAGGCGTATCCCATGTCAACAAGCTTTTCAGCGTATTCAAGGTATATGGGCTTGCGCTCGGACTGGACATAAGGACCGTGCTCACCGCCGACATCCGGACCCTCGTCATAATTAAGGCCGGTGATTTTCAGCGTTGATTTTATGACGTCTGTCGCGCCCTCCACGAGTCTCTCACGGTCAGTGTCCTCTATACGTAAAATGAACCTTCCGCCGTCATGCTTTGCAATCAGGTATGAATACAGCGCCGTGCGCAGATTTCCTATGTGCATATACCCTGTAGGGCTCGGCGCAAATCTTGTAACAGTCATTATTTTGACCTCTCGACAGTTTTTTATTTTTCCACCCACACATTTTAACACATTTTTTATGATTAGTCAATCGACGCGCAAAAAAATATTTGACAGTATGTGATATAATGATATATAATTACGGTGTCATATGCTTGACATCAGAAAGTATTAAGCGGGTACAGATATGTTCAAAAGCATTTTTGCAAAATATATAACTGCGTTCGTCATGATAATATTCGTGAGCTTTGCGGTTCTCTTCGGCATAATAACCTCGATGATACGGATATATACGGCAAACGACAGAGACGAACGACTTGCAAACACCGTCGCCGCATTTATAGACCAGATAGACGATATGGGGCTTGACGGCAGGCTCGTTTTTGCCGATACAGAGCGGTTAGCCATGATAATAGGTCCGATAGTCAACATAGACTCTGATACCGATATGATTATTACGGACGGCGACGGAAATATAATCCTCCGCAGCATAGAGTCGAGAAACAACAATGGCAAAATCTGCAAGCTTACCGCTATCGGAAAGGAAGGCGCGGCAATTGACATGACGCTTTTCACCGAGGTGACGGAGGATGACGGCAGAGAATACCTCGTTTATTACGGAAACGTCGACGGAATAGTTCCGTCGCGCTCGGTGATGTATGCGCTGCCGGAGCGACAGGACGGCGCGGTCATCGGATATTGCATAGCCTATGCATCCACGGAAAAGGAAGACGCAATGCTTGTGACCACGCGCCGCATGGTCGTGAGCGGGTCGATATGGGTAATGGTCGCCGCGGCAATTGCAACGTTCTTTATAACGGAGAGAATAACCCATCCTCTGCACAGAATGACAGGGGCGGCAAAGAGCTTTGCTAAAGGGGATTTCACCGCCCGCGTAAGGGCTGACGGAGGGGATGAGGTTGCCGAGCTCGGTCGGGCGTTCAACCAGATGGCTGAGTCGCTTTCAAATCTTGAAACCATGCGGAATTCATTTCTCGCCAGCGTATCACATGATCTGCGTACACCGATGACTACGATTGCCGGATTTATAGACGGAATAACCTCCGGTGCAATACCTCCGGATAAGCATGAATATTATCTCGACGTTATTTCTGCTGAGGTGCACAGACTGTCTCGCCTTGTTTCACAGCTGCTTGATATTTCAAGGCTTGAATCAGGAGACCGAAAGCTGACATTCAACGATTTCGATATTGCAGAGCTTACAAGAATAGTTCTGATTTCCTTTGAAAACAAAATAGATGAAAAGAAGCTTGATGTCGAATACGACGCAGAGCGTGATTCCATGCTCGTGCACGCCGACAAGGACGCGATACATCAGGTCGTATACAACCTGATCCATAACGCGGTCAAATTCGCAAAAGAGGGCGGAAAACTTTCGATTAAGCTACGGTATACCGAAGGCAAGCGCATAACTGTGAGCGTATACGATGAGGGGCAGGGAATTGCTCCGGACGAGCAAACGCTCGTTTTTGAGAGATTTTATAAGACGGATAAGAGCCGTGGGCTTGACAAAAACGGGGTAGGTCTCGGACTCTATATATGCAAGACCATAATTGATGCACATGATGAGTCCATAGGTGTAAGAAGTGAGCCCGATAAGTACTGCGAATTCTACTTTACACTGAAGTGCGCTGACGGCGGCGCAAAAAAATAAGCGCGTTGGCTCTGCTGTCGCTCCGCTGATTGGCGGCATGAGGCTATCTTATAACGGAGGGAAATAATGAGAACAATTCTGCACTGTGACTGTAACTCTTTTTTTGCCTCCGTTGAGACCGCTCTCAATCCGGCATATCGCGATGTACCGATGGCTGTATGCGGCAGTACAGAAGACAGACACGGTATTGTGCTGGCAAAGAACGAGCGGGCAAAGAAGTTTGGAATAAAAACCGCGGAAACTGTTTTTTCGGCAAAGAAAAAGTGCCCCGAGCTCGTGATAGCTTCGCCGCATTATGATGAGTATGTCAGGTATTCTGAGGCTGTCAATGCCATATATGCACGGTATACCGATCTGATAGAGCCTTTCGGTATAGATGAAAGCTGGCTTGATGTGACGGCAAGTCGCCTGCTTTTCGGCTCCGGGTTTGATATTGCGGAGAAAATACGGCGGGACGTCAGGGAAGAACTCAACATAACGGTATCGGTCGGAGTTTCGTTTAACAAGGTTTTTGCAAAGCTTGGCAGTGACTACAAAAAACCGGATGCAACAACGGTAATATCTGAGGATAATTTCAGGCAGTTTGTATATCCGTTGCCGGTTGAGGATTTGCTGTTTGTTGGGAAAAAGACCGCCGATGAGCTCGGAAGAATGGGCGTCAGGACGATCGGTGATCTTGCTGCCGTTTCCGAAAAAATGCTTGTATCACGTTTCGGCAAGGCGGGTGAAGCACTGTATTCTTACGCAAACGGTCTTGACGAAGCTCCGGTGATGCCTCCGTCCGGGGAGCTGCAAAAAAGCATAAGCAACGGTTTTACATTCAGGCATGACTTATGTAATCCGGATGAATGCAGGACGGGGATTTATTATCTGTCGGAGCAGCTCGGTGCGCGACTCCGTCGTCAGGGGCAGCTATGCCGTACTGTGCAGCTCGCTATAAAGGACAGCTTTTTGCGGGTTATTCAGCGACAGTCTCCTATCGACCCGCCGACCGATGTCGGAGGTGAGATTGCAGCATGTGCCCGGTCACTTCTCGCAAAGTCGTGGCAGTGTGGTAAGCCCATCCGAATGCTTACCGTGACGGTCTCTAACCTTATGTTGAAATCGGAGCTTTCGGAGCAGATAGATTTACTTTCTCCGAACGGAGATGCTTATCATAAAAAAAGCGAAAAGAAAGAAATTGCGATGGATATTATAAGGCAGAAATATGGCGCTATGGCTATCAACCGTGGCTCAATCATGAATACGGATATCGGAATAGAGGGCGCCGGAATACGAAATGCGTTAAAGTCGGCGAAGGATAAAAAAGCAGATAATCAAGAAACTTAAAAAACAACGAAATCCCCTGCGCGAAGCTTCAACAGATGTCGCGCAGGGGAAAGCTTTATTTTGCGGTGGAATTGTAGTTGTTGAGATTTATCTCGGCAGCACATGGGATGGGGAGAGCGTCGTCAATGTGAGAGACCAGAATGACGAGAGCACTTTGCGATGCCTCCGAAATCATCCCGAGCAGTATTTCGCGAAGCTCCGCGTCGAGCTCCTTTGTGGGTTCATCGAGAAGAATTATATCTCTGCCCGCAAACAGCGCACGCGCGACGGAGACGCGCTGCTTCATACCTCCTGACAGGTCGGAGGGGTGCTTGTCCATATCTGCGTCTCCGAACCGCAGCCTTCGCAATATCTCGGCGGCATTCTCTGCATCCTCGGAGCTTGCACGGTTTTTAACTGCAAGGACATTTTCCTTCGCGGTCAGTGAATTGAAAAGACGGTATTCCTGAAAGGCGAAAGATATTTTTCCGTCGCGGGTTATTTTTCCGGAATATTCGGGATCAAGACCGGCTATGATGCGCAGCAGGGTAGTCTTGCCGCTGCCGCTGTCGCCGAGCAGGCGGACAACTCCTCTGTCCGGAAGCGTTATGGTAATATCGGAAAATATCACCTTGTCGCCGAAGCGCTTTCCGAGTGCTTCAATGTTTATCACTTTTAATCCCTCCGGCGCATTTTTTCAGCAGGAGCTTCAGAATTTTTTCAATAATAAGACTCAGAATTATTACGATGAGTGTCCACGCAAACAGTCGTTCTGTTTCAAAGTATGCCTTTGCGTTATGAATTTCACGACCTATCGAATTCTTCGTGTAGGATATTATTTCTGCGGCTATACCGGCCTTCCACGCAAGTCCGGCGGCGGTTATGATACCGGGCAGGAGAACCTCCGTGAGCGCAGGATACCAAAGCAGGCGTATCTTTTTTCCGAGAGAAAAATCAAACACCTCGGCAACCTCTGTGAGCTGGCGGTCTATCGCCCGGAAGCTCGCGGCGGTGCTCTGTGCGACCACCGGCATTACCATGAGCAGGGCGATAGCGGTCGGCACGGCGGAGGAGGATATCAAAGACCATATAACCATGATGAAGGATGCCACAGGAGTGGCGCGAACAACCGATATTATCGGAGACAGAAGTGTATCAAACGGCGGAATGAACGCTGTAAGGGTACCTATGACTGCTCCTGCCAGAGTGCCGAGTATAAAGCCGAGGAGCACACGTGAAAGCGAAAGCGTAACGGTGAGGGCAAATCCGCCCTCGGAAATCATTCTGCCAAGCTCGCGGAGAACCTCCGGGACATACGGGAGAATCAATGGGCGCGCAAGTATGATTGCCGCAACCTCCCACACGCAAAGCCAGAACACGACGGCGAGTATCGTGAACAGAACTTTTTTCAGTATGGCTTTACTTTTTGTCGGCATTATAGTAGAAACCGTCGGCAGGGAGCTTTGAGCCTATTGATTGCGGCATGCTGCTGTAAAGGACTGTGTAAAATGAAACAAGCGCGCTCTTCATATTGCTCCCGTCAAGGTAGACTATCGAGCCGTAGAGGTTTGTCAATGCTTTCTTTGCCACCGGGAGCTTCGGAAGTATTCCGGCGTCGACTATCATCTGCGCGGCAGCGTCGGTGTTTTCGCGATTTGCTATATACTCGATTGATGCGCGGTATTTTGCAAGAAATGCATCAACCTTGTCCGAAAAATCGGCAAGGTATGCACTGCGTACGACAATGCACCCCATTGTAAGCGAAGAATCGGATATCCTGTCCCATTCAGACGAGAGGTTGAGAGCAACCCTGCAATCGGAATTCTGTGTCAGTGCCACCGTCACCTTCGGCTCGGGGAGGACGGCAATTTTGACCGTGCCGGATACAAAGTCGGCTACGAGCGTGTCGTGGTCCTTTGCGACCTCAATTGTGGCGTTTACGTTGTTTTTTTCAAGGATGTAGGAAAGAATAGGCTTCGTTGTCGATCCGGCGACACTTGTGTAAACAGTGAGCCCCTCAAGGTCGTTTATGCTGTTTATCGTTACGCCGTTTGTCAGAAGGTACAGAGAGCCGAGCGTGTTGACTGCGGCAATCTTCAGCAAGCTTTCATCACGGTTGTAGAGGGTCGCTGCCGTGTTGGTGGGCAGACAGAGAAGGTCGGTTTTTCCGGCGGAGAGGTCTGCCGTAGCAAGGCTGGGGTCTGAATAAACGCTGAATTTGTAATTGTCGGGATTTGAGCTTGCGGTTTCGGAAATAAGCTGTGCCATGCCCATTCCCGTGGGGCCGCTCATCACTCCGATTGTCATTCCGGTGTATTCTTTTTTGCGGTTGTCATCGCCGCCATCCGGGGTCGGAGTGTCATTCTTGCATGAGAAAAGAGCAAGAGACATCAGAACGAGTGACGTGAGGAGGAGAATTGCGAGAATTTTTTTTGTTGTTTTCATCTGTGTATACCTTTCATTCCATCAGAATTTATTATTTTTATTTTCCTGTCGGCATAAGTTATGCAGCCGCTCCGGACAAGAGAGTCCAATGCCCGATAAACGGAGGCGCGCCCTATATCGACCGCGCGCGCCACGCTTTGGGCGTTGAGCGGAAACTCATCGGTTCCGAGTGCAGCCGATACGCGCAGGAGATGTCGCGCAACCTTTTCCTCGGTATCTGCCCCGGTATATGCCGCGATTTTTTCATTAAGAAAGACGATACGTCCGCATAGAAATGAGATTACATTTTCGGCTATCTTCGGATATGAATTTATAAGCTCTTTAAGATCTCCCTCGGGTATGTATATAACACGTGTGTTTCTTACAGCGACTATCCGTGTCGGGAATTCTTTCGTTTTTTCAAATGCGGAAAGTATGCCGAATGAACCGTAACGCTCAACCGTTGACAGCGGAACGGTACAACCGTTCAGTCTCATGCGCTCTACCCGACATTCCCCGCGCATGACAAAGTACAGCCTGTGTTCAAATGCTCGCGCGGAATAAATCTCGTCTCCCTTTTTGTAATCTTCGGTTATGAAATTGTGCTTTTTACACATAAGTGACATCTCTTCGTCACTTATACCGGAAAACAGAAAAGTATCGCGCAGAAAGTCAAATAACGTTTTTCTCATAAAACATTGTGCCTCGTATGGTTTTTTCCGAAAACTATATCATTTGATACAGATTATAACACATTTATTGCTTTTTGTCAATAGAAATACATTCAAAATCTTATGCGCATATTTTTCGGAAAGGGGATTGCATTTTTTGTCGGAGTATGATATACTTACTCTATAAAGTATATTAATCGCGCCGGCGCGCCTATTTATATTGCGTTTTTACTGAAAGGTAATCTTATAATGAATTTTTTGTTCTCCGCGGTTGAGTATGGTTATCAGGATATTCCGACCGTATTCCGCGAGCTTTTTTCAGCGTTCCGGGACTTCGGTCCGCGTGACGCCGTCGATATATTATTCCTGTCGGCTCTGCTGTTTCTGACCTTTCGCTTTATACGCGGCAGGAAAGCCGGTGCACTTCTTATGGGCATCGCGGTATGCGTTGTCGTGTGGTTTGTGTCGTTTATCTTCAGACTTCAAGCCATAAACTATGTTTTCTCGGGCATTTTCAAAATAGGTGCGATAGCCGTCGTTATCATTTTTCAGCCGGAGATCCGGGATGCGCTCGAAAAGCTCGGCTCCGGGTCGATGAGCGGAATCATGCTTATAAGCGACCAGAAGAAGAAAAGGCAGCTTTACTATAACGCGGTCCAACAGGTATGCCTTGCCGTGGGAGATCTTGCTAAGACAAAGACCGGGGCGCTTATCGTGATAGAGCGGACCACGAAGCTCGATGATGTCATTCAGACAGGCGTAACAATCAATGCCGATGTCAACTCGTTCCTGCTTCGCAACCTTTTCTTCAATAAGGCTCCGCTACATGACGGAGCTGTCGTAATTGACGACGGGCGCATCGCCGCCGCCGGCTGCCTTTTACCGCTTACCCGCCGCTCGGATATCGACAGCGACCTCGGCACCCGTCACAGGGCGGCAATCGGTCTCTCCGAGACAAGCGATGCAATAACGGTTGTTGTCTCCGAGGAGACCGGAATAATATCCGTGGCGTATGACTGTACACTTACAAGAAACTATACACCTGATTCACTGCGCAGGTTCCTGAATGAGAAGCTTCTTCATTCAAAGACCGATGCGGATAACTGAGGAAAATATGAAAAACGATAAACTGAAAGTCACGCTGGGCAATGTGTTGGCGCTCATCGGATGTGTCGCCGCGGCAATTCTGATATGGCTCATCGTGAAGTATAACTATAATTCGTCCGCAGAGCAGGCGCTCTCCGTCCTTCGCGGACTCAGAGGAATGAGATGAGCGATACTGTGACCCTGCTGATTAACAATATCAGATTGTCCCCGGACGCCTCTGAACAAGAGGCGTTTTCCGTTGCAGGGGTCAGACTGCGTTCGACGGGGTTAAAAACTGAGGGTGTCGTATACTCAATATACAGAAAAAGCGTCGATGCGCGTAAAAGAGATGCGGTTTCACTTATATACACCGTAGCGGCTGAGACAAAGGCTCCGATCGGTGATAAGCTAAGCGCAAGGCTTCGCGAGAAAAGCATAGTGTTGCTTGTATCGGAAGAACCGGAGATAAGCTACGGTGACGAAAAACTGCCGGCACCACCTGTTATAGTCGGCTCCGGTCCGTGCGGCATGTTCGCCGCGCTTATGCTTGCCGAGAACGGGTATCGCCCTGTAGTTATTGAGAGGGGGGCCGCGGCAGCGGAAAGAAAGGAAGAGGTCAGCCGCTTTTTCAGGACGAGAGTTCTTGACCCCGATACAAATATACAGTTCGGCGCCGGAGGAGCGGGGACATTTTCGGACGGTAAGCTTGTTACACGGACAAACGACCCGCTTATCTCTTATGTTCTGCGCAGATTTGTTGAGTTCGGCGCACCGGAGAGCATACTCACGCTTGCAAAGCCTCATGTAGGAACGGACATATTGCTCGGAATAGTTGATCGTGTGCTTACCAGAGTGTGTGAGCTTGGCGGAAAGGTGATGTACAGGACAAGATTTTGCGGTGTTAAAAGACGGGATAACCGCGTGCTTTCCGTCACCACCGACAGGGGAGATATCCCCGCCGGAGCTCTTATTCTGGCGATAGGTCACAGCTCACGCGATACTTACGAAATGATGATAAAGGACGGATTTCCGATAGAGGCAAAACCGTTCTCAGTCGGCATGAGAATAGAACATCCGACAGAACTGATAGACAGAGCAATGTACGGAAAATATGCAGGTCACCCTGCGCTCGGACATGCCGAATACGCGCTGTCGCACAATACAAAAGTGCGCGGTGTCTACACATTCTGTATGTGCCCCGGGGGCGAGGTTATAGCGGCTACAAGCGAGCAAGGCGCCGTGGTTACAAACGGCATGAGCTACCACGCCCGTTCCGGTAAAAGCTCAAACAGTGCTGTGGTATGCAGCGTTTTCAGAGAGGACTACGGCGGAACGCCCGTCGGAGCGATTGAATTTCAGAGAAAAATAGAGCGCGCGGCATTCAGCGCCGGCGGGGGAGATTACTCTGCTCCGGTTATCACGGTTGGCGACTTTCTGTCAGGCAACGCGCCTGTGCACGAATCGGAAGCTGTTCGCCCGACATATATGAACGGCGGGGTCAGATATGCTTCGCCGGAGAATTACCTCCCCGGATTTGTAACCGGTGGAATACGCGCCGCAATTCCTGCGTTTGACAGGGCTATACACGGTTTTGCATCACCGGATGCTTTGCTTACCGGAGCCGAAACGAGGACAAGCGCCCCCGTCAGAATATTGCGCGACAATGAAACACGACTTTGCCTTGGCACCGACAATATCTACCCGGCGGGCGAGGGGGCAGGATACGCCGGAGGTATAACCAGTGCCGCTGTTGACGGCATAAAGACGGCTGTTGCCGTGATGCGGAGATATTCGACACTCTGATGAATATCTCCACCTGAGCCTCCCGGCGTAATGCACACCGGGACTTATGATGATTATAATGAATGGACGGCATGATGCCGAAGGTCAGAAAATAGATGAATGAAAATGAAACACTGAAGGAGAAAAAGTGGCTTCTCCGCTCGCCGGACGGCGGGATTCCGGAGGAAAAGGTACGCGCCATTGCCGCCGCGCTCGGTATAGAGCCCATAGTTGCAAGACTCCTGTGCATACGCGGATACGATACACCGGAAAGCGCGTATGAGTTTATCCGCATGGAGAGCGAAATGCTCGGAGACCCGTTTTCCATGCGCGATATGGAATCTGCCGTCCGGCGTATAGCTACCGCAGTGAGCCGCGGCGAACGGATAACAATATACGGCGATTACGATGTTGACGGGGTAACATCCGTCTGCGTCGCTTATCTTTACCTCCGCTCAAAGGGGGCTGATATCGACTACTATATCCCGAACAGAATAGGGGAGGGCTACGGGGTCTCAAAGTCAGCTGTGGAACAGCTTGCAGGCCGCGGCACGAAGCTCATAATAACCGTTGACACAGGTATAACCGCTACCGAGGAGGTTTTGTACGCAAAATCTCTCGGTGTCGATTTTGTGGTTACCGATCACCATGAGTGCCGCTCTGAGCTTCCCGAGGCGGAGGCTGTCGTAAATCCACACAGACCGGACTGCGAGTATCAGTTCAAGGACCTCGCCGGCGTTGGCGTTATCTTCAAGCTCATTGCTGCTTATGAAGAGATGATCTGCGGGTTCGACCGTCGGACTGCAGCGGGGCGTGTATTCGGAGAATATGCGGATCTTGTGGCGATAGGCACAATAGCCGACGTCATGCCGATAAAGGGCGAGAACCGCATTATAGTAAGCTACGGACTTAAATTGATTGAACAGAACCGCAGGTGCGGTCTTACGGCGCTGATAGATGCGTCGTCCGCGAGACCCGACGGTGCAAAAGGGGCACAGCACCGACGGAATATAAAAATAACCTCCGGTTATATAGGGTACACTCTCGCCCCGAGAATAAATGCCGCCGGAAGAATAAGAACGGCTACAATGGCGGTCGAGCTTTTTCTTTCCGAAACATATGAAAAAGCATATCCCATTGCCGAGGAGCTCTGCCGTGCTAATAAGGAGCGACAGAGCGAGGAGAACAAGATAATAGAGGAAGCGCGCAGGAAGATAGACGACATGGATGTATTTGAATATCCGGTTATTGTCCTCGACGCCGACACATGGCATCACGGGGTGATAGGCATAGTTTCGTCAAGGATAACCGAGAGATATTCGCGCCCGTCGATACTTGTTTCCTTTGAGGGAAATCCTCCGGGGAGTCATTCTCCGGACGATGTGGGAAAGGGCTCCGGGCGGAGTGTGCGCGGGATGAATATGGTCGATGCACTGTGCTATTGTGACGACCTTCTTGTAAAATTCGGCGGGCATGAGCTCGCAGCAGGGCTGTCGGTGACACGGGGGAATTTGCCGCTGTTTCGCGAGCGTATAAACGAATATGCGCGGATACACCTGACAAAAGAGGACCTGATACCTCAGCTTGAGGCTGACTGCGAAATAAACTTCAGCGACATAAATCTCGGTCTTGCAGACGGTCTCCGTATTCTCGAGCCGTATGGCGTCGGTAACCCTCTGCCTACTTTCATAATACGCGATGTTCGCGTGATTGAAATCCAGCCGGTCAGCGAGGGGAAGCACTCAAAGATAACGCTCGGTGACGGGAACAGTGTTCTGACGGCTATGTATTTTTCAAACTCGCCTGCGTCTCTCGGTATCTGTGTCGGCGATAGTGTAGACTGTATGTTCAATGTGGATGTCAACGAGTGGTGCGGCAGACGCACGGCACAGCTGACGCTCAAGGACATACGCCCGTCCGAGACACAGTGCGCAAGACGTGCAGATGAGCGGGAGAGATATAATGAGATATGGAACGGGGCGACATACCGCGAGGACGAAAATGTACTTCCGGAACGGGCGGATTTCGAGACCGTTTACCGTTACATATTTCAGAATATCCGCTCCGGTACCGACAGAATGACGCATCAGGATATGATATTTCACCTCTCTGCCGCGCACAGCAATATAGGATATATAAAATTGCGGATAATAATTAAGGTGTTCAGTGAGCTGAACATAATAGGCATTGAAGAGTGCGGAAACGACAGCTATCGTTTTTATCTTCCGTACCCGCGCTGCAAGACCGATCTTGAAAAATCGACATTACTGCGGCGCATAAGGTCGCAGAAGTGCAGAAAATAAATCGGAGTTTACTATGTGTGAAGAACAGTTTGCTGATATGAAACCGCTCGCCGACGTTATAGGCGAGCAGGACAGAAAATACGACATTGAAAAAATTAAAAAAGCCTTCCTTTACGCAAAACGCCTGCACGAGGGACAGCTGCGACAGAGCGGAGAACCTTATATAAGTCACCCGGTTGCCGTCGCGGCAATAGTCGCTGAGCTCGGTCTTGATACGGATTCTATTTGTGCCGCCCTGCTTCATGATACGGTGGAGGATTGCTCGGACAAAACGAACCTCGACACCATAAAAAATATGTTCGGTCCGGATGTGGCGATGCTCGTCGACGGGCTGACAAAAATAATACAGGTGCAGATTGCCGACAAGGAGGAGGCACATATTGAGAATATACGCAAAATGCTCCTTGCAATGAACAAGGACATCCGCGTAATATTTATAAAGCTCTGTGACCGTCTCCACAATATGCGTACTCTTTCGGCAAAAAAAGAGGACAGGCAACGTGCCATAGCCCTTGAGACCATGTATATATACGCCCCGCTCGCCCACCGTCTCGGTATGCAGAGAATAAAGCAGGAGCTCGAAAATTTAAGCCTTTATTATCTCGATAATGTGGGATATAAAGAGGTTGAACATGCAATAGACGAAAAATACGGGCAGAGCAGAGAGTTTATAGAGGAAGCAAAGGAGCTTATCGCCGAGAAGCTTCGTGAAAACAACATACATTTTGTCCTTGAGGGAAGAGTAAAATCGGTATACAGCCTTTACCGGAAAATGTATGTTCTCAATAAGCAGTTTGATGAGATATACGACTTTTATGCCGTCCGTATAATAGTGGACACCGAGCTTGAGTGCTATACTGCGCTCGGGCTTGTGCACGAGATGTTCAAGTCGGTTCCGGGGCGCTTCAAGGACTATATTTCGACCCCAAAGCCGAACCTCTACCGCTCTCTTCATACAACCGTCATAGGCAGCAGCGGAATACCGTTTGAAGTGCAGATACGGACACAGGAGATGCATGAGGAGGCTGAATACGGTATAGCGGCGCACTGGAAATATAAGAGCGGAGAAAAGGGGCGCGGCGATATAGATGAGAAGCTGCGCTGGATAGCAAAGCTTCTTGAATCCGACGAGAACACGCGCGACCCGGATGAGTTCATACGCTCATTCAAGACGGATATTTTCCATGACGAAACATTCGTGTTTACGCCGAAGGGAGATGTGATATCCCTCCCGCTCGGTTCTACTGTTATAGATTTTGCCTATGCCATTCACTCTGCTGTCGGAAACAAGATGACGGGAGCAAAAATAAACGGCGTTATCGTTCCGATAGACAGGATACCGCAGAACGGCGACATAATAGAGATAATAACCTCTAACGCATCAAAGGGTCCGAGCCGTGACTGGCTGAATATAGTAAAGACCGGCGAGGCGCGCAGTAAAATACGGCAGTGGTTCAAAAAAGAGAAGCGCGCGGAGAATATCATAGTCGGAAAATCCGAGGTCGAAAAGGAAATCAAAAAGATATACAAGGACTGCACCGAGGCACAGCAGAATGAAATCGTTCAGACAGTCGGCAGGCGCGTCGGAATAAATGACGCAGACGATTTCTATAATACTCTCGGCTTCGGCGGAATATCCCTGACCCGTTTTCTCCCGAAAATCAAGGAAGAGCTTGAGAAAATCATGGTGGAAAACGGTGCCTCACAGCCCGCCACCGATGAAGATGAGCTTTCAAAAGTCAAGCTCGCCGACTATCAGAAATCGCGCCATACCGGTGGCGGTATACTGATAGACGGGGAGAGCGGATATCAGGTAAAGTTCGCCAAGTGCTGTAACCCGCTGCCCGGAGACCGTATAGTCGGATTTATAACACGTGGCTTCGGCGTATCCGTTCATAAGGCAGACTGCCCAAATGTTGCACTGTCGCGCCGGAACGAAGAAAACCTCTCACGATGGGTCAATGTGCAGTGGGAGAAAGACGAGGGCGCGACAAAGGAGACGTATGAGGCGTCACTGTCGGTTATCGCAGACGACACAATAGGAGTAATCGCCGCTGTTACCACGGCTCTTGCAGATATGAAGGTTTCTATATCTCAGATAAATACACAGGTATTGCGTACCGGCGGAAAGTCGATAAATATAACTGTCGGATGCCGCAGCACCGCACATTACGATGCTATTGTCGCAAGGCTGCGCACGCTTCCGTCAGTCATATCTGTCACGCGCGGCTTTGCACATTGATACGGGGGAGGATATTCACGTGAGAGCCGTCATACAGCGCGTTAACAGCGCGCGCGTCTATGCCGACGGGGCATTTTCCGGCGAGTGTGAGCGCGGGCTTTATATTCTTCTCGGCGTATCGGTGAACGACACCGAGCGCGACGCAGAGCTATTGGCGGAGAAAATACCGAAATTACGTATTTTTTCCGATCCGGCAGGAAAGATGAACCTCTCCGCGCTCGACGTCGGGGCAGAGGCTCTCGTCGTGTCAAACTTTACTCTCTATGCGAATTACAGGCACGGGAACCGCCCCGACTATCTTACGTCGGCACCGCCGGAGCGTGCAAGAGAGCTTTATAACTATTTTCTTACGCTCCTCGGTGCGCGGATACCATCGTGCCGTAGCGGCGTATTCGGTGCAGATATGCGCACCGAAATGTCGACCGATGGTCCGGTGACAATAGTTATGGATTCCGAGCTTCTCAGGAAAAACTAATATATTTAAGGTAGGAAAGTTATGATACTCCGTAGCAACGGAAATGTCAATAAATACTATTTGCAGACATTGTGTATGGTTTTCTTCCCGGGCGCCACATTCGGCGGCGACGAGATCGGCGGGGCGGGTGTCCCGGAGCTGTATGCAGATGTTGCCGATATTCACGGGGGCATCCGTGCCGAGGTTACAATGAAGCTGAATGACAGGGTGAGCCATGCCGAGGTCGCCGTATCCGATACTGAGGAGACGGTTATAGCGGATGCCGGCTCGGTTGCCGTCGGGCGCGCGGTGTTCGATGCCGGGCGATCCCTGCTCGGATATACTCCTCCGTGGGGTATACTTACCGGCATACGCCCTGCCAAAATTGCATCCTCGCTTCTTTCCGGTGGTGCCGGAGTTCTGAAAACAAAACGGATTTTGCGTGATGAGTATTTCCTTAATCCGCAAAAGGCTGCGCTTGCTGTAGCTGTAGCGCAAAATGAAGCAAAAATTATAAAAAAACTCGGGCAGAACACCTGTTCTCTATACATATCTATTCCTTTTTGCCCGTCGCGCTGTGCCTATTGCAGCTTCGTTTCATATACAAATTCACGGCTTCTTTCACTGGTCGACGATTACATAGCCGCGCTCCTTGCCGACATTGATAATACGCTCATGACTATAAATCGACTCGGTCTGAGGGTTACAACGGTTTATATAGGCGGCGGCACCCCCACAATACTCACACACTCTCAGCTTGAGAGCCTCCTTTCCTATATTTCCGACAGGATTAATGTCTCGGCGCTTGATGAATTTACACTTGAAGCGGGGAGACCGGACACAATAACGGCGGAAAAGCTTTCAGTCGCGTCAAAATACGGCGTTACGCGGATAAGCGTTAACCCGCAGACGTTGAACGATGAGATACTTAAAGAAATAGGAAGGAAGCATACGGTAGATGACTTTTACCGGGCTTACGAAATCGCGCGGGGGAGCAATATCAGAGATATAAACGTTGATCTGATTGCCGGTCTCCCCGGCGACGATTTCCGTAATTTCTCCGAAACCATTGATAAGGTTACAGAGCTCGCGCCGACAAATATAACCGTTCACACATTTTGCGTAAAGAAAGCGTCCGATATACTGCGCGAAAATTCCGAGATATATTCTCTTACAGGCGGTGACGCAGCGAAGAGCGTCGAATATTCGCAGCTGAAAACAAAGCTCGCAGGCTACCGCCCGTACTATATGTACAGGCAGAAGAACACAGTAGGAAACCTTGAAAATGTCGGTTATTCTCTTGAAGGGCACGATGGGCTCTATAACATATACATGATGGAAGAGGTTCAGCCGATTTTTGCGGTCGGTGCCGGCGCCACTACAAAGCTTGTGCGCGATGACGGCAACGGCGGCAGGATAATCGAGCGTATATTCAGACCAAAGTATCCTTATGAATATCTTCGCGAATATGCAAAGGACGCAAAAGCCCCTGACTCATATGCATATAAGGCAACGGATAAAGCTCTCGGATTTTATATGAATAAGTAGCGCCCCGAATATCACACGGCAATAATAAAATAAAAGGCTTGCTAATATAGATTTAGTAAGTCTTTTTATTTTTGTATTCTGCGGTGTTCGGAGGGTAATGTGAAAAACAATAACAGCAGGAGCGGATTTTTCGGAGGGGCGCTGTCGCTGACTATATCCGCATTGATAGTAAAAATACTCGGTCTCGTATATAAAATACCTCTGATGAATGTTCTCGGCAGCGAGGGAATGGGTTATTTCAATTCCGCTTATTCGGTATATGTGTTCTTCCTCATGGTCTGCAGTGCCGGAGTGCCGAAGGCGGTCTCGATAATGATAACCGGAAATGAGGTAAAAGAGGGAGGACGAAATTCGGTAAGAATATTCCGTGTCTGTGCAGTGTGTATAACGGCTCTCGGATGCATTCTTGCGGCCGTAATGTTTTTCGGCGCAGGGGCAATATCATCTGCAATAGGAAACCGTGGGGCGCGGGAGTGTATGCTCGCCATTGCCCCGTCTCTTGTTTTTGTTGCCATTTCCGGCGTTATCCGAGGATATCTCAACGGTGTGTCATCATTTTCGGAAATAGCGTTGTCCGGAGTTATAGATGGGGGCTTGCGACTCCTTTTCGGGCTATCATTTGCAACCATAGGGTACAGGCATGGCAGAGTACTGAGTGACTGTGCCGCGCTCTCGGTATTAGGAATAACTCTTTCATCATTGTTATCATCAATGTATCTTATAATTGTAATAAAAATCAAATTAGCGAAAGAAAAAAAGAGGCAGAGTGTATATGCTGAAATTCCGGGACATCGGATTGTCCGGAATATGGCGAAGATCGCACTGCCGATAACTGTCAGCTCTGCTGTTATGAGCGTATCGAATATCATAGATCTCGGTCTTATCATGCGCAGGCTTCAGAGCGCGGGCTACAGCGAGAGTGCTGCGACATCTCTTTACGGTAATTATACCACTCTCGTTGTTCCGATGTTCAACCTTGTTGCAACAGCCGTAACGCCGGTCTGCATGGCACTGCTTCCGTCCATGACTGCCGCATACGCGGGCGGGGAGACAAATAAGCTACGTTCCTCGCTCGCCGGAGCGATACGTATTGTTTCGTTTCTGTGTGCGCCAATCGCTGTGGCTTTTATGCTTTTTCCGTGCGAAATACTTTCACTTATTTTCGATGACGGAGAGGCGGCTGTCGCGGCACCTATGCTCGCGCTTATCGCTCCGGCAGTGCTTTTTATGGGCATGATGAGCGTTGTCAACACCTATCTTGAGGCAGCAGGCTCATATCGTGCACCGCTGATAGCAATGACGTGCGGTGCAGCTTTGAAGCTCGTTGCGGGGTATGTACTCATAGGGAACGAGAACATCGGCATTCTCGGGGCGCCTGTCGGAACCGTAATATGTTATGCCGTGGGACTGATTGTGTCACTTGTATATCTTGTTCGGCGAGGAGGTTCTGCCATGGTAGCGTTCCGTATGTGGGCTCCGATTGCCGTTTCTGCGGTTGCGTTACCGCTCGGCGCTGTTATTCGTGACAGGGTATTTCGTATGCAGGACAGTGGTGCGGGAACATTTGTACTGATACTTTCATGTGCGATATTGTACCTTGTTTTTTCGTTTGCTCTCGGCATTGTATCGTTAAGCAATCTCAAAAAAATGGCAAATTCAACAAAAGTTACTTCGCATAATTATCAATAAAGCCGAAAAGAATCAATACATACGAAAAAAAATCTCATTTTATGTTGCAAATGCACGCTGTGGTTGGTATAATTAAGAACACACAATAAATGTGAAAAACAAAGGAGTACTGAAATGAACAAGACAGATCTCGTAAACGTAGTAAGCCAGGAGACGGAGCTCAAGAAGAAGGATGTTGAGGCTGTTCTTAACGCAACTCTCGACGCCATCATGAATGCGCTCAAGGAGGGCGACAAGGTTCAGCTTATAGGCTTTGGTAACTTTGAGGTAAAGGAGTCCGCCGAGAGAGAAGGAAGAAATCCTCAGACAGGCGAAACGATAAAGATAGCGGCAAGCAAGAGACCTGCTTTTGCCCCCTCTAAGGTGTTCAAGGACGCTGTCAACGGCTGATGAGACTCGACAAATTCCTTAAAATATCAAGGCTCATAAAGCGTCGAACCGTAGCAAACGATGCCTGCGATGCCTCGCGCGTTTCGGTAAACGGAAAGCCTGCAAAGGCTTCCTACGATGTAAAGGTGGGAGATGTGATATCTCTGTCCTTCGGAACGAAGGAGATCAGCGTGAGAGTTCTTGATATAAAGGAGACCACAAAAAAGACTGAGGCTGCGGGAATGTATGAGATAATTTCCGAGACCCCGGTATAAAGGCAGTGCGCGCCGCATATTTTCGTTAGTGAAGATATGCGGCGCTCTCTTTTTATGCGCTGATTTATACCGGAGGTGGACATGGATTCCAAAGGAGAAAAACTGTCGGTCGGCATAACCGGCAGACGCATACTTACGGCAGACGGCGTGAGGAGCATTATTTCGTTTGACGGTGCTGAGGTGAGCGCCGAATGTGATGGCTTTACGCTCTTTGTTGAGGGGGAAAACATGCGCATAATCAGTCTTTCCGAGGAGAGTGGGAAAATAAACATCTGCGGGAGAATAGACGGCGTGTTTTTTCGCGACGATAACGGGGGAAAACGGCGTACAAGGGGATAGCTTTGAAATATTTTGATATACACGAGATACTGATGTCTGCCATCGGGGCGTGCCTGTACGGCGTCACCGCCGGGCTACTGTATCCTCTTGTCCGTTCACTGCTTTCACTTTTGCGTGGCTATTTTATATTTCCGATTGTGACGGTTTTCGGAAATGGCGGTATTTCTGCGGCAAGGATGAAGTGGGCGCGACTTGGCGGGGCGAGACTGACAGCCGTCGTTTATAACGTCTATGATTTTTTGTTTTTTTCCACCGCGGGAGCAGGACTGATTTTGCTTATCTACGGTCTGCTTGACGGTATGTTCAGGTTCTATATGCCGATAATAGCTACACTTGCGTTTGCAGTCACTTACCGTTCGGCAGGCAGACGAATCGGAGAAGTACTCTCTGCATTTCTGCGAAAGCTGTCTTTGCCGGTAATTCTTCTTATGGCACTTGTGCTACAACCGCTGTATCTGCTTGTCCGATTTGTACGGTGGAGCTTTGAACGTGCTTTAATCCCGTTTTTCAAAAACCATGCGGTAGTTCCGGTCTCGCGTTTTTATCGGTCGTTTTTGAAGGGTATAACCGAGAGGATAAAAAGAATACGGAGGCACCGCAGGGGAAACGACATAAGCAGCAAAGCGACCTCTCCCGCACCGGAAAAAGGCACGAATGTAAAGGGCGAAAAAGCGCATAATGACATATAGCACGGCAGAGCGGGCAGCTTGCTCTGCCCGTTTTTTTCTATCGCGCATGCATCTATATAAAATAACGCGCAAAATTAACAGGTTTTGCCTGTTTTTCTTGACAAACTACAAACAACATGCTAAAATAAAACCAGTAACAAAGGTGCCGTTTGCAACATTTGTCACATTAGCACGGTTTTTATAAAACTGCTCGGAAAGGAGAAGAATATGGAGGGCGATCGCAATCTCGCACCGTATCTTTTTCATCAGGGAACAAACTACCACGCATACGATTATCTCGGATGTAACAGGCTGCCGTCAAAGGACGGGTATCGCTATGTATTCCGCGTGTGGGCACCGTCGGCAGACTCTGTGTCGCTTGTGTCGGATTTCATCGGTTGGGACACTCCCCGGCGCATGGAGCGCGTTACCGAGATGGGCGTGTGGGAAACGACTGTCGATTCCGATGTATCACTTGAAAAGGAGCCTTACAAATTCCGCATACGTCGCGGCGGGCGCGAATTTGATAAAGGGGACCCATACGCGAGGTTTTCCCGCGGAGGAGCGGATGGTGCATCGCTCATCTTCACGGAGTCGGCGCACAGATGGCACGACGCACAATGGATGAGAAAGCGGAAGAAAACCGTACTTCCGAAAAACGGCAGCTATCTCTCATCTCCGGTAAATATTTATGAGGTTCATCTCGGAAGCTTTATAAGGCACGAGGAGGATAACCGCCCGTATTCATACCGTGAATTTGCTGATGTGATAGTCCCGTATATCAAATACATGGGATATACGCACATAGAATTTCTGCCTCTCATGGAATTTCCTTATGACGGTTCATGGGGCTATCAGGTCTGCGGTTTCTACGCTCCGACCTCGAGATACGGCGACCCGGATGATTTTAGGTACATGATAGACAAACTTCATTCAAACGGGATAGGAGTTATACTTGACTGGGTGCCGGCTCATTTTCCGAAGGATGCGTGGGGGCTCTACGAATTTGACGGCTCTCCGCTCTACGAGTATCAGGGAAAGGACAGGCAGGAGTCGCGCTCATGGGGCACTCGCTTCTTTGACCTCGGGCGCGAGGAGGTACAGTCATTCCTTATATCAAACGCCTTTTATCTTCTGCGTGAGTTTCACATAGACGGTCTGCGGGTGGATGCCGTGGCGTCAATGCTCTACCTTGACTATGACAGAGATCAGGGGGAGTGGGTACCGAATATTTACGGCGACAACAAAAATCTCGAGGCAATAGCCTTTTTCAGAAAGCTCAATACCGCACTGTTTGCGGATCAGCCGGACATACTTATGATTGCTGAGGAGTCTACGGCTTATGCTGGTATTACAAAGCCTGTCTCGGACGGCGGGCTCGGATTCAATCTGAAATGGAACATGGGATTTGCAAACGACATATATGACTATGTCGCAATGGATCCGGTATACCGCCGTTTCCACCACGCGGCACTGACATTTCCGATTATGTACGCATTTTCCGAAAACTTCGTTCTCCCGGTGTCGCATGACGAGGTCGTTCACGGCAAGAAATCATTTATTGACAAGATGTTCGGCTCCTACGAGGACAAGTTCAGACAGGCGCGCACGCTTTGCATGATGTTCATGACTTATCCCGGTAAAAAGCTGATGTTTATGGGTACGGAATATGCTCAGTTCCGGGAATGGGACTATGCGTCATCGCTCGAGTGGTTTATGCTCGATTATCCGATGCACAGGGGCTTCCGGCAGTATGTTGCGGCACTTAACAGCTTCTATCTTGCACATAGCGAGCTTTGGGAGAGCGATTTTTCGGACGACGGATTTGAATGGATACTTCCGGATGAGGCGTCGAAATCCACGGTCGTTTTCCGCAGGAAGAACCGAAAGGGCGGGAGCCTTGTTGTTGCACTGAATTTCTCCGGTGCCGAACAGACCTTGAATTTCAGTGCACCTATGGAAAACCGGTACGAGTGCATTTTCCAGACAGGAGATTATCCGGATTCAAAGTTCTCAATTACTGCTTGCAAGCTTCAGGGGATTACCTACAGGCAGCTTACCGTTCCGGCGTTGTCCGGAGCGATATATACCGAAAAGAAAGGCGCAAAAAAACATATGCGAACTGGTGAAAACAATGTATTTTAAGAAAGAATGTATTGCTATGCTTCTTGCCGGCGGTCAGGGCTCGCGCCTCTATGACCTCACAAAGCAGACGGCAAAGCCGGCGGTTTCCTTCGGCGGTAAGTACCGCATAATTGATTTCCCGCTGTCCAACTGCATAAACTCCGGTATTGATACTGTCGGCGTACTTACACAGTATCAGCCACTCGCGCTGAATGAGTATATAGGAAACGGAGATCCGTGGGATCTTGACCGGACACGCGGCGGTCTCTCCGTGCTCCCGCCGTATCAGGGCAACAAGTCGTCGGTATGGTATAAGGGAACAGCCAATGCAATATATCAGAACATCAATTTTATTAAACAGTACAACCCTGATTATGTGCTTATACTTTCGGGCGACCACATATACAGAATGGATTATTCCAAGATGCTCGATCAACATAAATCCACCGGTGCGGCGTGCACCGTAGCCACCATAACCGTACCTATGGAGGAGGCGAGCCGCTTTGGTATATGCAATACCACTCCGGATGGATCAATATATGAATTTGAGGAAAAGCCGAAGCACCCGAAGAATAATCAGGCGTCGATGGGTATATACATCTTCAATACGCAGACGCTCATTGAATATCTCGAGATAGACGAGGCTGATGACAATTCATCGAACGACTTCGGAAAGAATGTAATACCTAACCTTCTTGCAAACGGAGAAAAGCTGTACGCTTATAAATTCTCCGGCTACTGGAAAGACGTCGGAACAATAAGCTCGCTTTGGGAAACGAATATGGACCTTATAGGTGATGAGCCGGCGCTCAATCTTTCCGATAAGAATTTTCGTATATACTCGAGAAATTCGGCGCGCGCACCGCAATATCTTTCGGCGGGATGTCGCGTTGTCAATTCCATGATCTCCGAGGGCTGTCGGATAATGGGCACCGTTGAGAATTCAATACTGTCTGTCGGTGTTACTATCGAAGAGGGCGCGGTGGTGCGTGATTCGGTTATAATGGATGACGTCACGGTACAGTCGGGCGCACAGGTGAATACGGCGATTGTCGATGCCGACAGCGTAATCACATCAGGTGCGACGGTCGGAATACCGGATGCCGGCAAGAGCAGGATCGCCGTTGTCGCAAAGGGAAGCACGATCAGCGGCAAATACGGTCAGGACGTGTAAAAGGAGGAGTGAGATATGGCAATCAGTGCAGCAGGAATAATTTTCTCGAGCTTGAACAGTAACACTCTCTCGAGACTTACAGGAGACCGGACGGTTGCGGCAATTCCGTTCGCGTGCCGTTACAGACTTATAGATTTCAGTCTGTCAAATATGGTTCATGCAAATATCACGAATATCAATATAGTCGCGAATTATAATTTCCGTTCGCTTGCCGAGCATATCGGAAGCGGTAAGGACTGGGATCTTGCGCGCCGTGCGGGAGGCATAAATTTTGTCTCTCCATACGGGACGGCTCATTCGGCTTCCGCAAAGCTTTATTCAACGCATATGGAGGCGTTGATGAGCATGAAGGAGTATATTGACGAGATCCGCGAGGATACGGTAGTGCTTATGGACTCTGATACTGTTTTCAGTATAGATCTTACCGACGTCATAAGACAGCACGAAATGACCGGGGCGAATGTAACCTTTGTCACAAAGCTTGTTGCGTCCGATTACTCATCAAAGACACCGCGCCTCATGCTCTCGTCCGTAGCGGGAAAGGTTACGGATATGGCACTCAGCAGCGTTTACAATGAGCGCGACCCGGAGCTTTCTCTATCGGTCCTTGTAATGAAGACGGCATATCTGCGCAAACTTATAGAAGAGGCGGCGGCGTACGGAATAAACAGCCTTACATCTGTGCTTCTGCACAATTACAAATACGAGAATTACCGCACATACTGCTATGACGGATATGCCGCGTCAGTCTCAAGCTTCCTGGATTATTACCGCCGTTCCATGGAGCTCGTAGGTAATGCCGACGCGCGCGAATCACTTCTCGGCAAAAAAGACGCACCGATACTCACTAAGGTACACAACTCTGCGCCCACACTCTATAAGGCGGGCGCGCATGTTGAAAACTCCATGATAGCAGATGACTGCGTTATAGAGGGCACGGTTATAAATTCCGTTCTTTACCGTGGCGTTCACATTGCAAAGGGAGCTGTTGTCCGCAACTCGGTTCTGTTTTACGGAACAAGGGTAGAGAAGAATGCGTCGCTTAACTGCATTGTAACGGATAAGTTTGTCACCGTTACCGACGGTGTAGAGCTCTCGGGAAATCCGAATATGCCTTTCTACGTACAAAAGGGCAGGCGAGTCTGAGACGTCTGACAAGGAGTTGTTATGAAAATTCTTTATGTGACAAGTGAAGCGGCGCCATATGCCGCGAGCGGCGGACTCGGCGACGTTATGGGTGCCCTGCCGAGGGAAATAGCGAACGGAGGTGCCGAGGTCTCCGTGATACTCCCGCTATACGGGAGCATGAAGGAGAGCTTCCGCAGGGAAATGAAGAAGTACGCGGATATATCCTTTAACCTCGCATGGAGAAAAACTGGCGCGTCTGTATTTTTGATTGAAAATTCCGGCGTTAAATATTACTTTTTGGAAAATCACTATTATTTTTTAAGGCAGAAGCTATACGGAGAGCCGGATGACGGAGAAAGATTTGCGTTCTTTTGTCGCGCTGTCGTCGAGTTTATGCTTCAGACCGGAAATATTCCGGACATCCTCCATGCGAATGACTGGCAGGCGGCGATGAGCGTTGTCTACATCAAGACTGAGTACTCGCCGATTCGTGAGCTTCAGAAAATCCGCACTGTATATACGATACACAATATCGAGTATCAGGGGAAGTTTCCGACGTATATTCTCGGAGACGTTTTCGGTCTGGACGCAAAATATTTCGATGTCGTTGAGTACGATGGGTGCATAAATCTTATGAAAGGGGCGCTTGTAGTTTCGGATTATATAACGACGGTCAGTCCGAATTACGCGACCGAGCTTCGCTATGATTATTTTGCATTCGGACTTGCCGGCATCATTAACAGCGTATCCGGTAAGATGACGGGTGTGATAAACGGTATTGACTATTCATACTTCTCACCGGAGCACGGAGGAGACATAGATTTCCCATACGGAAAGAATAATCTTATTGACGGCAAAAGACAAAACAAGCTTGCACTTCAGCGTGAGCTCGGTCTCCCGCAGAATGACGACATCCCGCTTATTGTAATGATAACGCGCCTTGCCGGAGCAAAGGGGATAGATCTCGTTTTGCGTGTGCTTGACGAACTGCTGTTTTCAACAGAGGTGCAGTTTGTAATTCTCGGAACCGGTGAAGCGGAGTATGAAAATGCACTGCGCACGATAGAGAGTAATCATCCGACAAAAATGCGTGCTCTGATAAAATTTGACCGTGTGACATCAAAGAAAATGTATGCGGCGGCAGACCTTTTCCTTATGCCCTCGAAAAGCGAGCCGTGCGGACTCTCACAGATGATTTGCTGCTCATACGGCACGCTTCCGGTGGTACACGGCGTGGGCGGTCTTGCGGATTCTATAAAGAATTACGGAGAGGACGGAGCAAACGGCTTTGTGTTTGCGGATTACAACGCTCATGAAATGCTGTTTCTTATAAAGCGCGCTCTCGACCTGTACAAGGACAAGAGCGAATGGAAAAAGCTTGTGGAGACGGCATACGCTTCTGATTTTTCATGGCAGAAATCTGCCGGAAAATACATGGAAATATACGAAAATCTTATTAATTGGTAGGTAGTAAACCCGATGATAACTAAGGCAACTTCAAATCCGCAGACAGGCAAAAAGAACAAAATATCAAAGCAGAATCTCAAAGACAGAATTGAGGCAAAGCTCGTCACAAGAGGTGTAAATGATCCTCTGACGGCTACGCCGGAGCAACTCTATTCAGCAACCGTTGCGGCACTGAAAGAGATTATGCTTGACTACCGTCTCGACTTCAAAAAGAGAATAAAGGCAGCAAAGGGAAAAAAGGTCTGTTACCTTTGCATGGAATTTCTTGTCGGAAGATCACTGAAAAACAATGCGATGAACCTCGGAATCTACAAAGAGCTGTGTGCCGTTCTCTCTGACTGGAATTCATCCTTTGAATCGATTTATTCATGCGAGGTCGATGCCGGTCTCGGTAACGGCGGGCTCGGCAGACTTGCAGCTTGCTTCATGGATTCGCTTTCCGCGCTTGATTACGCGGCAAACGGATATTCGCTTCTTTACGAAAACGGATTGTTCCGTCAGAAGATAGTAGACGGCGAGCAGGTCGAGCTCCCGGATGAATGGTTGCCGGAAGGTGGGGCATGGCTCGTCCCGCGACCGGAAAAGAGCATAAACGTCCGCCTCGGGGGAAGAATTGAGGAGAAATGGGAAAACGGGGAGCTCAAGGTCGCAAATTACGACTATGACGAGGTCAAGGCTATCCCGTACGATCTCCTTATACCCGGAACTACCACCAATGCAATGAACACGATAAGACTGTGGCGTGCCCGCCACGTGTTTTCTCCGCTTTCCGAGTTTTCAACGCAGAGCTCTTATGTAAAAAAACTCACGGATACTGATGCGGCAGAAGCCATAACACGACAGCTCTACCCGCCGGATGAGTACGATGAGGGCAAGCTTCTTCGTCTGACTCAGCAGTATTTCCTCGTCTCTGCATCACTACAGAGTATGATAAACGATTATCTCGCAGAGCACGGAACGCTCGCAGGCTTCAAGGACAGCGTTGCAATCCATATAAACGATACGCATCCCGCACTTTGCATACCCGAGCTCATGCGCATACTAATGGATATATATTCATACTCGTGGGAGGATGCATGGGATGTCGTGAGTCATACGGTTTCATATACAAATCATACCGTCCTGCCGGAGGCGCTTGAATGTTGGCGGGTTGACCTTTTCAGTATGAAGCTTCCGCGCATATACCAGATAGTGTGCGAGATAAACAGGCGATTTACCACCAATCTCTGGGAGCTTTATCCGGGCGACTGGGACAGAATTTCGAGGATGTCGGTTGTTGCATACAATCAGGTCAGAATGGCTAATCTGTCCGTTGTCGGTTCTCATACCGTAAACGGCGTATCGAAGCTCCACAGCGATATACTGAAAAAGACGATATTTCATGATTTCTACAAGATGACGCCTGAGAAGTTCACGAATGTCACGAACGGCGTTGTTCACCGCCGGTGGCTGAATTACTCAAATCCTGCGCTTTCAGCTCTTATAACCGAGCTTATCGGGGATGGGTTCCGTGAGGACGCTTCACAGCTCATAAAGCTCACGCAGTTTGCTGATGATAATACGGTTCTTGATCGCGTCGCGAAAATAAAGCGGCTCAACAAAGAGCGCTTTGCGCATTTTGTATATGACCGAGTGGGTAGAAGAATAGATCCGGATTCTATATTTGATGTTCAGATAAAGAGAATGCACGAATATAAGCGTCAGCTTCTCAATGTCATGAAGATAATAGCACTCTATAACGAGATAAACGATAATCCTGCTGCGGATATTCCGCCTCAGACCTTTATTTTCGGCTGTAAGGCGGCGCCGGGGTATGTCATGGCGAAAAAGCTGATAAAGCTTATATGGTTCCTCTCAGAGGAGCTCGAGAAAAATCCGTTGACGCGCGACAGGCTCAAGGTTGTATTCATGGAGGAGTATAACGTATCTCTTGCGGAGATACTCATTCCGTCGGCGGATATATCCGAGCAGATATCGCTCGCCGGTAAGGAGGCGAGCGGAACCGGTTGCATGAAGCTCATGATGAACGGGGCGCTTACCGTGGGAACTCTCGACGGCGCAAATGTTGAAATCCTTGAGGCAGTAGGCGAAGATAATATGTATATTTTCGGTCTCAACACTCACGAGGTTGACGAGCTTTGGAGAAACGGTTATGTTGCGCGCGATTATTATCACCGTTCCGATGTGCTTCGCCGCGTCGTAGACAGATTCAACAGCCCGATAGGGGGGCAGAGCTTCTCGCACATTGCGGATTATCTGATAAACGGCGGATACGGCGTTGCAGACCCGTTTATGTGCCTTGCGGATTTTGATTCTTATTATTACACGTCAAAGCGGGCGAGCGCAGACTATGCAAACAGAACCGACTGGGCTCATAAGTCGCTTATGAATACTGCAACCAGCGGTGTGTTCTCGTCAGACAACAGCATAAGAAATTATGCCGACAACATATGGCACGCCACTCCCATAAACAAAATTAAGGTAAAATAATTTGAATATGTTCAGAATACCGCGGGAGGAGATAACATCTCTCGCGGCACATTCATGCTTTGTTGTCTCAGGTAGGCGGAGCAGAGAAAGGGCGGTAACGTTGGGTGCATCTGTACGTGCCGTTTTGTCTCTGCCACGCCATGCCGGGGCTACGAATGTCAGTCTTGAGGTTTTTTCGGAGAATGGGGCGCATGTCGCCGATATATCAACAACGCAGGAGATATTGACGGATTCTCTTTCCGATTGCTTTATGACAGAAGAGCTGCGGCTACCGGTTGGGCTCTGGTTTTACAGATACAGGGTCGACACCGCATCCGGCACACTTTACGGCGGTTATGCGGGGGGCTCCGATGGTGTGAACGAGCGGGTCAGTCTGTCTGCAGACGGAAATGTACGGAAATTCCAGATGTCAGTCTCGGATTTTGCATACGGGGCACCGAAGGAACGGTACGGCGGAATTATCTATCATATTTTCGTCGACAGATTCAGCCGCGGAGGAAATGTAAAAATACGCCCGGACGCCGTAATGCTTGATGATTGGTACGGCGGAATAACCGAGTTTCCGGAGTATCCCGGTGCTCCGCTGAAAAACAATACCTTCTTCGGCGGTACCTTGTGGGGTATAATAGATAAACTCGACTATATATCATCGCTCGGCGTCAATACGATATATCTGAGCCCGGTGTTTGAATCGGTGTCAAATCATAAATATGATACCGGGAATTACATGAAGGTCGATGAAATGTTCGGTGGCGATGACGCGCTTGCTACGCTGATACGGAAAGCCGGAGCGCACGGAATAGGTATTATTCTTGACGGCGTGTTCAATCACACAGGTGCCGACAGCCTTTATTTCAATAGATACGGTCATTACGGCAACGGCGGTGCATACAATACAAAATCCTCTCCGTATTACCCGTGGTATGAGTTTCAGCATTACCCGGACAAGTATACCTGCTGGTGGGGGATTGAAATACTGCCACGTATTAACCCCGATTTTCCGACATGCTCTGACTACTTTTGCGGTGAAAACGGGGTAATTGCCAAATATGCGGAAATGGGGATTGCCGGCTTTCGGCTTGATGTCGCCGACGAGCTCTCCGACGGATTTATAGGACGGATAAAGAAGCGGCTGAACGCTATAAATCCCGCTGCTGTCCTTTACGGCGAGGTCTGGGAAGACGCTTCAAACAAGATAGCCTACGGAAAGCGAAAAGCTTATTATCATGGGCGCGAGCTGGACGGCGTTATGAATTATCCGCTGAGGGACGGTATTATTTCGTATTTTACAGGCGAAGGAACCGAAAAGCTCCGATATGCTCTGACCGATATTCTGTATAATGCACCGAAGAGAATACGCGATGCGCAGATGAATTTGCTCGGTACTCACGATACGGAGCGTATACTTACGATGCTCGGAGGCGAGCCCTCCGACGGTTACAGCAACCGTGAGCTCTCGGTAAAACGAATGACTCCTGCAGAACGCAAAAACGGTATCAGACGCCTGAAAATGGCATATACGCTTCTTTGTACCGTTCCGGGAATACCGACTGTATACTATGGTGACGAGGCGGGGGTCGAAGGATATAAGGACCCGTTCAATCGCCTGCCGTTTCCGTGGGGGCATGAGTGCGGAGAGCTTCTTGACCATTACAGAAATACCGGGAGTATAAGACGCGCATCGCCGGTGTATGCGGATGGAGAGTTCAGTCTTATCACATTGACGCGTGATACTTTGCTTTTTGCAAGATATCTTGATAATTCATTTTATTTTACTTGCGTGAACAACTCTCCGGACCAAGCCGTGTTTCTGTCGTCGCACAGAATGACAGAGTTATATTCAGGTAAAGTCGGCAGGAGAATAAAAATATCGCCTTATAATGCGGCGATATTCGTCTGCGATGCTAAGGTATTTCCGACAGTCAGAGTTATACGGGGGTGACACTATTGATTTTTACACTTATAGGTATGCCTGCCGCAGGTAAATCCTCTCTCGGAAAGGCAGTAGCAAGAGACATCGGCTTTTGCAATGTGGATTCGGACAGGCTCATAGAGAAAAAGGTCGGTATGAAGTTGCAGAATATCATTGACACATACGGACTGCCGGAATTCCGGAGAATCGAAGAAGCGGTATTGCTCGGGATAAATGCGGACAATATCCTGCTTTCGACCGGAGGGAGCGCGGTATATTATCCCGCTGCGATGCAGCGCCTTTCCGGGATGGGACGTATCATATATCTCCGCGTCGGTCTCCCGGAACTTAAGCGTCGTCTCGGCGATTTTTCAAAGCGGGGAATTGTGATACCGGACGGATATACTATTGATGACCTTTTCCGGGAGAGAGAGGCGCTGTATAAGAGATATGCCGACTTTACGCTGGACTGTAACGGCACGGCATTTTGGCGATATAGGCGAAGCCTTACGGAATATATATGTCGTGTTGCAAATATTCCGTTGCCGGAAAAAAGCAGAGCCTCGCATGGATAATTCAGCTGATTTTTCTCTCGGATAAACCATAGAAAAAAACAATAAAGTAGCGGCAGGCGCAAGCGATTTGATCAATCGCTTCGACAGTCTGCCGCATTTTTATATAGAATATTCGGATATCAGCCGTATTTCTTTTACAAGCTTTTCTATATCGTACATGGTATTCATGCATGAAAAGCTTGCTCTGACGCAACCGCGTTCAATAGTCCCGAGCTTCTCGTGTACTGACGGAGAACAGTGGAGCCCTCCTCGGGTGCAAATTCCCTTTTTGTCAAGCTGTCCCGAAACATCGGAGGACGGGAAATCGCGGACATTGAATGCGAGTATTCCGCCCGCGCTCCTTGTATAGACCGTAACTCCGTTAATTTCTGCGAGGCGTTCTTTTGCAGTTTCGGTGAGGGCGGACAGGTGATTTTCGATTTCCGCTATCCCTCGTCCGTTGATATATCTTATTCCGGCGCCGAGAGATACAATTGACGGGGCGGGAAGCGTTCCTGCCTCGTATCTGTCGGGCAGATATGCCGGCATCGATTTGCTGTATGATTCGCTCCCGCTCCCTCCCTCGACAAAGCTCTCCCGGCATATATTTCCGTCTGACAGTATAAGTATTCCGGCGCCCTGAATACCGAGAAGCCCCTTATGTCCCGGCGCACAGAATGCATCATAACAAGCCTTTGAGAGATCAATTCTCCGATGCCCGGCTGCCTGTGATGCGTCAATTATCAGAACAAGTCCGTATCTGCGCTTTATTGCAGACAGGACGCCGAGCGGTATAGCGTCTCCGGTGACATTTGATTGCAGTGTCGAGATTATACAGCGGGTCTGCTTTCCGATAAGCTTTTCGATGTTTTCCGATATATCGCCGTCGGTAGAAAAGCACTTGCAGGTTACACCGTGTTCACGCCGGAGCCGTTCAAGAGGGCGGACGACCGAGTTGTGTTCGACATCCGAAATAATAACTTCGCATCCGGGGGGCACCAGGGTTTTTATAGCTGTGTTTAGCGAATATGTGGCGTTTTCGGTAAAAATGACATTTTCGGGAGCTCCGCTTTTGAAAAAAGATGATACATCCTCTCTCACGCGATACAGCTCCTCGGCTGTCCTAACGGAGAAATAATGCGAGCTTCTGCCGGGGTTCCCGCAATAATCGCGGACACATTTATCGAGAGCTTTTATAACCTCACGAGGCTTAGGATAGCTCGTTGCCGCGTTATCGAGATATACGGTGTGTTTCATTCGTTGGATACCGTATAACCTATTCCGGCGTCACGGAGTATACCGACAACATCAAAATAGCGCGCACCGTCAAATGTTACACCGTATGTGCATCCGCCTCTCGCCCGTCCGCCGTCCGATTTGAGAATATCGGACGATATGCCGTTACGGATGAGCAGCTTACGCACCCTTATAGCAGTATTAACGGAACCAACATTAACCCTCATAAAAGCTTTCCGCCCCCTTTGCTCTGTTTATGTTGCTCGCAATAACAGTCTATGTTAAAAAAACGGAAAAGTTCATTAAAAGTATGGACTTTTTCAGTAGTCTATGGTATAATATAACATCAGTTTCGGAGGAGCTAAGATGAGAATATACAGCATAGCAGATGATGCTCCTGCGTTTTCGTCGAATGAGTATCTTATATGCTCCGGCAAAGATGCCGCTGTTGTTGACCCGTCGCACGGGTTGACATCGGTCCTGCAATTTCTCGGTGACGGGGATTTTCGCCTCAGGTATATACTTGTAACGCATGCGCACTTTGACCACATTCTTAAAATTGATGAATATGTAAAAATACCGGGGCAGAAGTGATAGTAGGCGAAAAGGACAAGCTCGCCTTGTCTGACAGACGGTTTAATCTGTATTCGGCTTTTCTTGGCTATGACGGCTCGTACACCGGTTCTGCGCGTGGAGTAAAGGACGGCGATACACTCCCGCTCGGAGATATTATAGTATCCGTGTACGATACTCCCGGACACACGCAGGGCTCGGTTACCTACACGGTGCCCGGTGTCGCATTTACGGGAGACCTTATGTTTTCCGGAGGCGGATATGGCAGATGCGATTTCCCCGGAGGAGATTATAATAAGCTGCGCACTTCGCTTGCGTATATAAAGAAAATGCCGCCCGATACCCTTATATATCCCGGGCACGGCGACAGCTTCCGTCTTGACAGTTACGAATGTAATTAATATATATTGAGGTGAGATTGGTATGGAAGAACTTAAAAACAATTTTATTCACCAGATTATTGATGAGGATATAGCCGAGAATCCGTCGCTCAAGGTTCATACGCGCTTTCCGCCCGAGCCCAACGGATATCTTCACATAGGTTCGGCTAAGGCGATATGGATAAACGCCATGACCGCAAAGAAATACGGAGGGCTCTTCAATCTCCGCTATGATGACACGAACCCCTCGAAAGAGGATAATGAGTATGTGGAGAGCATATACGAGGACCTCCGCTGGCTCGGATGCGAACCGACGGGCGGAGTTTATTACGGCTCCGATTATTTTGATAAGTGCTTTGAGCTCGCGGTCGGACTTATAAAAGCAGGGAAAGCATATGTCTGCGACCTCACGCCGGATGAGATGAGAGAATACCGCGGCACACTTACCGAGCCGGGAAAGAACAGCCCGTATCGCGACCGGACCGTTGAAGAAAATCTTGATCTCTTTTTCCGGATGAAAAACGGGGAGTTCCCCGATGGGGCAAAAACTCTTCGTGCAAAAATAGATATGGCGTCGTCCAACATTAACATGCGTGACCCTGCAATATACCGTATTGTACACACGAGCCACCACAGGCAGGGAAACAAATGGTGCATTTACCCGCTTTATGATTACGCGCATCCCATTCAGGACGCTCTTGAGGGGATAACCCACTCTCTCTGCTCGATAGAATTTGAAAATCACCGCCCGCTTTATGAATGGGTAATTAACAATGTTGACCTCGATTTTGTGAACGGAGTAAAACCCAAACAGAGAGAATTTGCGCGCCTCAATGTTACGCACACGGTAATGTCGAAAAGATATCTTCGTCAGCTTGTCGAGACTCACCTTGTTGACGGATGGGATGACCCGAGAATGCCTACGCTCTGCGGTCTGCGGAGAAGAGGGTATACTCCGTCGGCAATTTTTGACTTTGTCGCGCGCGCAGGCGTCGCAAAGGCTTACAGCGTCGTGGATTATGAGCTTCTCGAGCATTGTATCCGCGAGGAACTTGACGACACGGCACCGCGCCGCATAGCGATACTTCATCCTATGAAGGTCGTTATAACCAACTTCCCCGAGAATAAGACGGAATACTTTGAGGTCGCAAATAACCCGCATCATCCTGAGTACGGTACGCGCAAGCTACCGTTTACCCGAGAGATAATTATTGATGCCGACGATTTTGCCGAGGTTCCGCCTCCGAAGTTCTTCCGCATGAAGCCGGGCGGAGAGGTCAGACTCATGGGAGCGTATATAGTGCGCTGCGATGAGGTCATAAAGAATCCTGACGGCACGATCGCAGAGATACACTGTACAGCCGATCTTGAAACCGGAAACGGTATGCCGACAGACGGCAGAAAGGTGAAAGGGACTATTCATTGGCTCTCTTCCGAGTACGCCGGGACTGCAACGGTACACCTTTATGACTTCCTCTTCAACATCGAGAATGTGGCTGATATTCCGGAGGGAAAGACCTTTGACGATTATCTTAACCGTGACTCTGTAACAGTTATCGACAATTGTCGGATTGAGCCATCGCTTATTGAGGCGAAGCCGTCTGATAAATTTCAGTTCGTCCGCACAGGCTATTTTGTGAAGGATACAAAATATCCTGATGTATTCAACAGAATAGTCGGACTTAAAGACAGCTACCCGCGCGAAACGAAATGAAGGTCATAGACAGAATCCGGGCGGCGCTTGATGCTGTGACATTTTATATCTCCTGCCCGGAATGTGTATACTGCCATACAAAGCTGAAATGGGGTGAGCGCGCAATCTGCTCGGCATGTGCCGAAAAGCTCGCAGAATATAAAGAACGCAGGTGTTCAAAATGCGCGCAAAATCTCCCGGACTGTACTTGTACAAATGATTATCTGGCGTCATGTGGCGTGAGAAAGCTTTTTAAGGTATACCGTTACATATATTCCGGAGAGGAGAATGTCGGAAGCAACCTGCTCTTCAGCTTAAAGCATGAGAATCGCCGCGATGTTGTGGATTTTCTCGCCGACGAGCTTTCCCGCGCAATAATTTCCGGCACCGGAGGCAAAGCTTCGGATTTTATTCTGACTGCCGTTCCGCGGAGGAGAAAATCAATACTGAAATACGGTTATGACCATGCGGAAAATCTTGCAAAAGCTGTGGCACAAAAGCTCGGCGCCGAGTATATCCGCCTCTTCGTGTCTTTATCTGCGAAGGCGCAAAAGGAAACGCACGGGGAAGAGCGGAAGAAAAATGCAAAATTCAGACTTATAAACAAGACCGCACATCTTATGGGCAAAAGAATAATAATTTTTGATGACATAGTAACTACCGGCTCTTCAATGGGGAACTGTGCCTCTCTTATAATTGCCGAGAAGCCGAAAGCAGTTTACGGTGCGGCGGTCGCTATTGCATTCCGTGACCTTGATCCTTATTACGAAGCGGCGTTTGCCCGGATCGGAATAAAAATGTAATATCGGAGCACCAACTCCGTGGCGAGAGCCTTTTATATAAATATATACTTATATAGAATAATAAATATATACTTATATAGAATAAAAATAAACCGTTTTATCACGCCTCACAGTGAGTACAGGATAAAACGGTTTTTTTATATTGTGTTTTGCTGCTTATTATCAGCCGAGCTTAGCGTAGTTGACCTTTACGCCCGGTCCCATCGTGGTTGCTATAACACAGCTCTTGATGTACTGACCCTTTGCGGCAGCGGGCTTAGCCTTGATTACCGCGCCGACAAGCGTATTGAAGTTCTCCATGAGCTTCTCCGCACCGAACGAAGCCTTGCCGATAGGGCAGTGAATGATGTTGGTCTTATCGAGCCTGTATTCGATCTTACCTGCCTTGGCCTCGGTTACAGCCTTCGCAACATCGGGGGTAACGGTTCCTGCCTTCGGGTTGGGCATGAGTCCCTTAGGACCGAGTACCTTACCGAGACGACCTATGACGCCCATCATGTCGGGAGACGCTATAACAACATCAAAATCAAACCAGTTCTCGGATGTGATTTTCTGGACATACTCCTCCGCGCCGACATAATCAGCACCTGCGGCAAGAGCGGCAGCCGCCTTGTCACCTCTTGCGAAAACAAGGGTTCTTACGGTCTTACCGGTACCGTTGGGGAGTACTACTGCGCCTCTGACCTGCTGGTCGGCGTGACGGGAGTCAACGCCGAGGCGGATGTGTATTTCAACTGTTTCGTCAAACTTCGCCTTTGCGGTCTGGCAGACGAGAGCCACAGCCTCTTCGCTGTCGTACATCTTTCTCTTGTCGAAGAGCTCGACAGATGCCTTGTATTTCTTACCCATTTTAGCCATTTCTCATTCCTCCTCTATCAGTCCTCGACAGTGATACCCATGCTGCGGGCAGTGCCGGCAACCATGCTCATTGCGGCTTCTATGGAAGCAGCGTTGAGGTCGGGCATTTTTGTCTCTGCAATCTTGCGCACCTGCTCCTTTGTGAGCTTTGCTACCTTTGTCTTATTGGGGGTAGCGGAAGCCGTCTCGATGCCGCATGCCTTCTTGATAAGAACGGCGGCAGGGGGAGTCTTGGTGATGAATGTGAAGGAACGGTCGGCATATACGGTAATGACTACCGGTATTACGAGACCGATATCGTTCTTCGTTCTGTCATTGAATTCCTTTGTGAAGTTGGGGATCGATACACCGTACTGACCGAGAGCGGGTCCTACGGGGGGCTGGGGAGTTGCCTTTCCGGCAGGAAGCTGTAATTTAATGTAACCGGTTATCTTTTTAGCCATTTTAATTTAACCTCCAAACGTGGTATTTCAACGGGAGAATTGAATAAATTTTTCTCCCTCCCACTTTTTGCATAATCTGCTGTTATGCCAGCACGACATCCTTTGTGTCAACCATAATCGGAATATCGTGTTTTTCGGTAGATACGAGGATAACAAGAGTTTTTTTGTCCTCGGATATCTCCTGAAGCGTACCCGAGTAGCCGTCAAAGGCTCCGGATACAACCTTGAGCGTATCACCGATCTTGAATTTGAATTCGTCATTGTGGATTTCCACATTGAACATTTCCACTTCAGCATCGGAGAGCGGGGTAGGCTCCGACCCGGGACCTACAAATCCTGTTACGCCGGTGATGTTTCGTACAACATGCCAGCTTTCGTCGGTCATTGTCATCTTGACGAAAACATAGCTCGGGAATACCTTTGTCTCTACAACCTTTTCTTCACCTTTATCGTTTGTTTCGGTGTGCGTTTCCACAGGGACCTTGACATCGTAGATAAGGTGACCGAGACCGCGGTTTTCCACTATTTTTTCTATGCTGATTTTTACTTTGTTTTCATATCCGGTATAGGTGTGAGCGACATACCACCTGGGACCGAGGTTCTTCTCATTGATGTTACTCATGTCCTACCTCTTAACCGATGAGACCTGCCAAAAAGCTGATGAGCTTACCGGCGCCAAAGTCGATAAGACCTATCACAACGCTCGTGACGACAACAGCCGCAAGCACAAGCACAGTGCTCTTCCTGACCTCATCTTTAGGGGTCCAGACAACCTTCTTCATCTCACCTGCCGTATCACGACAAAGCTTGGTGAGCTTCTTCCATGTACGCTTGAAGAAGCCATCCTTTTTCTCAACCTTTACGGTTTTTACGTCCTTTTCGGACTTTTCTGTTTTGTCCGTGTTGATATCTGCCATCTTTACTTCCTCCGATTACTTTGTCTCTTTGTGGATCGTGTGCTTGCGGCAGAAACGGCAGTACTTTTTCATTTCAAGTCTGTCCGGATCGTTCTTTTTGTTTTTTGTAGTGTCATAATTTCTTTGCTTGCATTCAGAGCACGCCAATGTAATTTTGACTCTCATTTTTTCGGCACCTCCTGATAAAATTCGGGTAACCCCGTTTTGAATACCTCCCTCACGCCGGGCGAGTGCCTGTCCCAGTAGGCACAGAAAAAAAGCCCCCGACAAGAGGTATAATCAGTATACCACAGCCGGGGGAGATTGTCAATACTTCTGCTAAAATATTTTAATATATTTGCTCCGCGCGTGAGAAATGCGGTGGCGACACGGTCATTTCGCATATTCCCCGAATGAAAACACCCACGAAAATTGCAGCTTGCAGGTTATGATTGCGATAAGGAAATCAACGGCACCCTTCATAAGTGATACGGCAAAAGGGGATGAAGTCACAAAAGCCTCTATAAAACAAACCGTGGCATATGATATGGCAAGGCGAGCACTCCAAACAACGTAGTATCTCCGCAGTGCGTTTCGGTCGCTCTTTCCGAATACGTACTTTGAGTTGAGAAAAAAGTTGATCGCCGATGATATGAGCCGTGCTGAAACGGTGGACATCAGCAGGGATACCGCAGGGGTAAGCGAAGCAAAGATATACTTTACGAACAGATAAAACAACGTAAGGTCAGATGCGGCGCCGAGCGCGGCGACGGCAAAATATGCCCATAGGCTTCCGAGCAGGGCGTGACCTACGCGGAAAGTGTCGAGTACAACGCGAAAATTTGAATTGTCGGCAGGTTTCTTCCTCCCCTCGGGTGTGTTATAAACAGTGCGGATGTGGATTTCGCGCGGAAACACGCCTTTTTTCGCGAAGTACGTGAGTACGTTCATTTCGTATTCAAACCGTTCACCGGGAATGTCACAGAGCTCGGAGAGATGAGAATAATCAAACGCGCGAAGCCCTGTTTGCGTGTCGGACAGCCCGGAACCGTATATCTGCCGGTAGAGAAAACCCGACAGTCGGTTTCCGATACGGGAACGCACGGGTATGTTATGATCTCCGAAATCACGGACGCCAAACACTATCTCGCCGCTTGACATAGCACTTATAGCTACACGCATACAGTCGAGCTCTGTATGCTGACCGTCGCAATCGGATGTGACAAAAACGTACTTTTCCGAATATTTATTGCGGCAGAACTTGAAAGCGGTTTTTAATGCACATCCTTTACCTCTGTTCTTTACATGAGTCAGAAGAATTGCCCCCTGAATTATGCCAACCCTCTCGAATGTTTTTTCGTATTTTTCTCCGCTGCCGTCGTCGACTACTATTACCGAAAGAAAGCCGAGTGACAGAAGATTTCTCACTCTTTCCGGGAAGTCGGACGGCGGACGGTACGCCGGAATTATCATTATCGCCGGTAACTTTTCATTTGTGGTATGCCCCTGCATGCTGACCTCCGTTCGGACTATTGCCTGTGTTAAATTATGTATTGCAAAACAATTCAAATCAGTGTATAATGGAATACGAAAATATTTGCTGTGCAAGGATGAAAAACATATGAGAGTTGTTATTCTCGACAGAGACGCTATGGGGTGGGATATATCATTTTCTGTGTTGTCCCATCTCGGGCATATCATATCTTATGGCAGAACCGCTCCGGACGAACTGGCGGAAAGAATTGAATATGCGGATATCGTAATCGTTAATAAGGTCAGAATAGATCGTTCTGCCATTGAACATGCAAAAAATCTCCGGCTTATATGTGAATTTGCCACCGGGTATGATAACATTGACATTGTAGCGGCGAAAGAACGCGGAATAGCCGTATGCAATGTTCCGGGGTATTCTACAGAGAGCGTCGTACTTTTTACGGTAACGACCGTTCTTTCGCTTGTAACTCACATCCGCGAGTATATCGGTTTTGTACGGGACGGCGGATATACAAGCTCCGGCGTCGCTACCTCGTTTGCCCCTGCCTTTCACGAGCTGTCCGGTATGACATGGGGAATAATCGGATACGGAAATATAGGCTCAAGGGTCGGAGCTGTAGCCCGTGCTCTCGGCGCACAGGTGATCGTCAACAGGCGCACACCGACCGGCGACTCCTTCGTGACCATCGACGAGCTGTGTCGCCGCTCGGATATAATAACCGTTCATTGTCCGCTGAATGACGAGACACGGGGGATTATTGATTACGAGCGTATTTCAACTATGAAAGACAGCGTAATACTTGTAAACGAGGCAAGGGGCGCAGTCCTTGACGAACAAGCCGTTGCAGAGGCGGTATTATCCGGGAAGATCGCCGGCTTCGGGTGCGATGTGTATTCAGAGGAACCGCTCGGAGCGTCTCACCCGTACTATGCGATAAAAAATCGCGAAAATGTAATTCTGACGCCTCATGCTGCATGGGGAGCGGTAGAGGCACGCAAGCGCTGCATTTCTATTATCGACGAAAATATCAGAAGTTATTTAAGTGGAGTCTCATATAATCGCATTGTGTGATTAGCCTGAAAAAAAATACTACCGCTGTGATACAGCTTTCCGGCGGTAGTTTATATTTTTGAATGTGATAGTGGTCAGCCCCTGTCAACGGTTATAACGCATGTGATGTCCGGCCGTCGCTCTGCCACGGCGTCTGATATTTTCTTTTTGATTTCGTCAGGAGTAAATCGGCTTTCGTAGGGAAGAACGATATCAAAAATCATAATTGTGCGACTTTTACCGATTACTGTCCGGAAATCGTGAAACGCGACATCCGGTAATGTATCATGCAATACATCGGTAAGAAAAACGCGCAGCTCATTGACACGCGGGTCATTTACGACTATCGGATCCATATGGATTGTACAGAATATATGCAACTCGTCCTGAATTTCTTTTTCCATACGATCTATCTCTTCGTGAAGAAGATAAATATCCTGTGAGCCGTCAACCTCTACATGGAGAGAGGCTATCAGATGCGTTGGTCCGTAGTTGTGTATTATAAGATCATGAACGCCGAGTGCTTCGGGATGCCGGGCTATCACCGCTTTGATTTTTTCGACAACATCATCAAGAGGAGCCTCGCCGAGAATGGAGTTTTTCGTTTCATTCAGCAGCTTTATTCCTCCGAGAATAATCAGGCAGGAGACGGCCGTTCCTACTATGGCATCGAGAAGGCGGAAGCCGGTAAAGCGGATTATTATCGAACATATAAGTACTGCGGAGGTCGAGAGACAGTCTGAAAAAGAATCCATCGCCGAGGCGCGGAGAACCTCGGACTTGATTTTTTTGCCGAGATTACGATAGAAGAACCCGAGTAGCAGCTTCATGATAACCGAGACAACAAGTATCACAATGGTGATAAGCCCGAAGTCCGGTGCTTCGTGCTCTCCTATACCGAGAAGCACCTTTACGGAGTTTATGAGCGTTTCCGCACCTACAACAACTATGATGAACGACACTATCATCGAGGCGACGTATTCGAGCCTCTGGTGACCGAACGGGTGCGCCCTGTCGGCGGGCTTTTCCGATATGCGGAAGGTTATAAGAGTTATAATAGAGGAAGCGGCGTCGGATATGTTATTCATTGCGTCTGCCGTAATGGCGACAGAGCCAGAGAGAATACCGAATGTCAGCTTTAATGCAGAAAGCATAAGATTGACCGTTATTCCGACCGCACCCGCAGCGCTCCCGCATTTTTTTCGTGTTTCATCCTCGCTGCGCTGCCTTTTACCGCAGAACAGTCTGATAAGCAAATCTGTCATTTTGTTTACCCGATTCTCATTTTTTTACTTTACAATTACGATTATATGTGATAGAATATGTTCTGCAAACAGTCTATGCCGTGCGTCGGAGGTACCGTTTGAATATTTATACTTATACACCGGATTCATTCCAGTATGTCGAGCTCTATAATGAGTTGATGTTCAATATTGCCACCGCGAGAGCGTCAGGATGCGAGCTCGCAATTTTTTCCTATGCAAAAAGCAACGAGAAAATCAAAAAGAGAATAACCAACTGCAGAAAGATACTGCGACTTCTTAAAGGACGCGGCATGATACAGCTCTATATCCAAGACAGCGAGCTTGACGGCACAACAACCGTTGCGGAGTATGTCAGAAACAAGTACCCGGATATAAAATCATTGCCGGAGTGCTCCGACGGTGATTATACATACATATTCATTAAAATATGACTTTATACAGCGAAAGGTTGCCCTACGGATACCCGGGGCAACCTTTTCGTTTCTATCAGCACAAAATCAGTTGTGCGAAGCTTCGAGGTATTTCACAACGTCGCCGACTGTGACAAAATTGTGCAGTTCCTCATCGTCTATGACAATATTGAATTCTTCTTCGCAGGTGATTACGAGATCAGCAAGCTCCAGTGAATTTATGTTGAGATCTGTGGAAAGCTCCGCATCCATCGTAACATCATCCGGATTAACACCGAGTTCTTCCACGAGCAGTTTTTTGACCTTCTCGAACATAACAACCCTCCTTTTCAAAGATTGGCTTAAAAAATTAACACCTTTGCAATCATACTATAACATTTTCACTTTGTCAAGTGTTTTTGTTAAAATAGGGCAATGTGTACAAAAAGCGCGGTGCTGTTTTGCACATTTTAATGTGAAAAACTGTAATGCACATGATAATTATATCTTGTCGCAAGGTAGAAAATGACAAAACGGGTCAAATGACCCGTTCGCAATATGGGGTGAGATACGGGAATTGAACCCGTGACCTCCAGAGCCACAATCTGGCGCTCTACCAACTAAGCTAATCCCACCATATTATCAGATATAAAGTTCCGTGGCGCGCCTTGAGGGACTCGAACCCCCGACCTACTGCTTAGAAGGCAGTTGCTCTATCCAGCTGAGCTAAAGGCGCAAGCTGACAACAGGAAGTATTATAGCAGACGGAGGTGTTTTTGTCAATATACTTTAAGAAAAAAACGTCTTATTTTTTGCAAATGAGCTTGACGCCCTCGATGGCAACAACCTTAAGCCTGTCTCCGACTTCAAAAACATCGCCGTCACCTACTCCGCGTGCAGACCATATTTCACCGTGCACCTTAGCCTCGCCGCGCCCGGCATATGTATCTATTCGCTCCGTGACAACACAGCAGGAGCCGACGGCAGAGGAGATTCCACCCGTTTCTTTTTTTCTGAAAAGCTTTCTGAACAATCCGGACATAATAGCGACCTTTCAAAGCCTACAATGAATACCTGAAATATTCTATCATATCCAAACGGAATTGTCAATCTTTTTTTGAAACGCTCACAAAATTCCAAAGTGATACACCTGACGCAAAAAGGACTGTCGCGGTTGTGCGCAGAGCATTGTTATTGCTCTTTTGCAGCTAATGCGGCAATCCCTTAATGACCGTATATATCCTTGATTGTTATCCTGCTGCCTCAAGTGGCACGGCGTCTGCGCATGGCGGCGTAATTTCCGATGAAGCCGTTTTGCCGTTATCCGATTCTTTCGTAACGGTGAGTTCGATTTTTCCGTTTTTTTCATCCGCACATACCGTGGCTCCTTTATTGAGCTTTCCGGAAAAAAACATCCCGGAAATCGGATTTTCAAGCTCGTTTATGACTATCCGTTTTACAGGTCTGGCACCGAACGGGCTGTTTTTGCATTTATCGGCTATGAGTCTGGGAACCGCAGCGGAGAACAAAAGCCTGACGCCGCGTTGAGATATTCTCTTTGCCAACTCATTAAGTTGCAGGCTTGCTATTTCACAGAGTGAAGCTATCGAAAGCGGAGCAAAACGGATAATTTCATCGATCCGCCCGAGAAATTCGGGAGAAAAATGCTTTTTGAGTTTTTCGCGGAGATCGCTGTCGTCTCCGACCTCGTCATTCGTGATAAATCCGAGCGGGACGCGGTTTGCCGACTGGTCTGAACAGACATTTGAGGTCATAATGATGCACGAGTCCTTAAAGCTGACGTGTCTGCCGGAAGAATCCGTCAGAATACCGTCGTCGGTTATCTGCAAAAGAATATTCAGTACATCCGGATGGGCTTTTTCTATTTCGTCAAAAAGAATAACCGAAAACGGTCGCCGCCGGACCTTTTCAGTAAGGCTGCCTCCCTCTCCGTAACCGACATATCCCGGTGGGGAACCTATCAGCTTTGATACGGAGTGCATTTCCATAAACTCGGACATGTCATAGCGGATGAGATTATCCTCACCGGCAAAGAAAACCTCCGCCGTCGCCTTTGCGAGCTCGGTTTTGCCGACTCCGCTTTGCCCTATGAACATAAAAACACCACATGGACGTCGTGCATCCGTTATTCCCATGCGTTGGCGCAGGAGGGTATCGGTAATCTTTTTCACCGCGGTTGGCTGTCCGATGACGCGGCGCGCGAGCTCCTTCTCCGGATTTTTTGGTATATCGTTGCAAAGGCCGTTTATCGGTATTCCGGTAATTTCGGTTACTATCTGCTTTATTGAATTTTCATCAACCGTACGGCTTTTCCGGTTGTCCTTTAGTTCATTGCTTTCTATTTCACTCCGGTACAGCAACTCTTTGTTGTGAAGCTCCATTGCAAGAGAATAATTCTGCGATTTTATCGCATTTTCTTTATCTTTTACGGTCTGCTTTAATTTTTCGTGAATTTTCTGAATTTCAGAGGTGTCATGGCTGCAGGTGACACGCGATTTTGCACATGCTTCATCCATAAGGTCAATTGCTTTGTCCGGCAGATGCCGGTCGCGGATATATCGTTTTGAAAGTGCTGCGCAGGCAGTCAGCGCGTCGTCCGTTATCCTGAGACTGTGATGCTTTTCGTACCTCGGGCGAACTCCGCGAAGTATACGGAGCGTTTCTTCCACATCCGGTTCTTTGATTTCCACAGGCTGAAATCTGCGCTCGAGCGCGGCGTCCTTTTCGATATACCTGCGGTATTCCTCGGTTGTGGTAGCACCGATAAGCTGTATCTGCGCGCGGGAGAGCTGCGGCTTCAGGATGTTTGCGGCGTCTATCGCCCCCTCCGCCGAGCCTGCTCCGACTATTGTGTGTATCTCGTCTATGAAAAGAATTACATTTTTGTTATTTGCAGCTTCTCTTATAAGCGCTTTTATCCGCTCTTCAAAATCTCCCCGGTATTTTGCTCCGGCTACCATTGACGTGAGGTCGACGGAGAATATGATTTTCTCCGTGAGTGCCTCCGGAACATTGCCGGCGACTATCTTTGATGCGAGCCCTTCGACGATTGCTGTTTTGCCGACTCCTGCTTCACCTATAAGACAAGGGTTGTTTTTTGTTTTTCTGCAAAGGGTGCGGATTAAACGCTCGGTCTCATATTCACGTCCTATGACAGGGTCGTATTTTCCGCCTGCGGCAGCTGCATTCATGTTAAAGCCGTATTGTGTGAGCGTCGGCATTACCTCCGTGAGTGGCTTTATGAGCTCTGAATTTCTCGCCGCAGTACGCAGAAAAACCACAGTATCATCCTTGATCGTCTGCGGATCACATCCGATGTAGCCGAGTACCTTTACAGCCACACAGTCGCGCTCTTCGGTCAGGGAGAGAAGTATGTGCTCTGTACCTATCCGCGTTGCGCCGTATTTCAACGAGTTGCGGTACGCGGCTTCGACGACTTTTCTGCACCTCGGCGTCATATCCTTCGGAGTAAGACAGCTTCTTATCCCTGTCCCGGAATAGTCACGCACGGCTGCGTCGACCTTTTCCCGCGTCACGGAATTTCGTGCGAGCAGCACACCGGCACAGCACCCGCTGTCAGTAAGTAATGCGAGGAGCAGATGCTCGGTGCCGATATACGTGTGCCCGTACTCCTCGGCTATTCCGACCGCACCATTTAGTGCCTTTTCGGCTCTCTCTGTAAATTTATCACTCATACCGCATCTCTCTTTCCGGCGTTTGTATTTACGCTAGAAAATTATTGCCGGTGCGCGCACCGTTTAATCGCTGTGTCGGCTGTTTCTCCTGATAAAACCGGTTTCAAGAATCAGTCTCTCAAACAGATCCCGTGTCAGAATACCGTCCTCATCCCATAACAGATGCTTTTCCATTTTCATGAGCGCGCGCTCCGTGTCTTTTCCGAAGTAGTCGCTCATCGGCATCCTGGGGAGGTCTCGGTATTCGCGGCGCAGCTCGTTAAGTATGAGATGGAGAATAAGCACCTCGGGTGCCTGATCACCGCGTGAAAACGGAAATGCGGCAGCCGATATGAAATGCTGTTTTTCCTTTCTCTTCATAAGTGCTTCTTTGTAGGCTGCATAAAGTGCATCGTACGTGAGTCTGTCTACTATTCCGGTGGGAGGTAACCCTTGCTCGCTCTGAAACTCACATACCGCCTTTTTGGTTTCATCGCCGAAAACACCGTCAACCGATATCCTGCAGATATCGCTGTTGTCGCTTTCGGATATTTCAAGCAGATATTTCTGTATTTCGCGCACTGCGTCTTTTTTGTCGTTCATATTGTACATGTCTGCTCCTTATGAAATGTCATAACCGGGATATTGTCCCTCGTTGACTATATTCGCCGTATACAGGTCGTCGTAAACCTTTACAATTGAATTCCACACGCGGACGGTGACCCTCGGCTCCTCCGGAGCGGTGTTTTCATTGTTTATACCGAACTGGTCCTTGAATGCATTCACCGCCTCTGCCGTACGGGGACCGAAAATGCCGTCTGCTTCGATTTTAGGTATTGATGTGTACACATCGGCGATATAGTTCAGATATGTCTGCATAACCCTGACAGCCTCGCCGCTTGCCCCCAATGTCAGGACCTCGCCCGGGAACGGGAGAAGAACCCCGGGGTTGAACGAGTAGTCTACGGCACTTGCAAAACCGAGATACGCATTTTCAATGCTTTCCCAGACGGCGCGGTCAACCACGCCGGTTTCGGGCAATCCGTATGTGCGCTGATATGAGAGAACGGATTTTTTGGTATCGGGGCCGAACTGTGCGTCCGGAAGAGCCGGAAGAACGGACGGCAGAAAATTCGCAATATAACTGAGGTAATATTGAAGAGCAAGAACTCCGTTTGATATGTCTCCCAACTGCAGTCTGTCGGAATACTGCGTTGCAACATCCTCAAAAGTCAGTCCCTCTGACTGAATTGATGATATTCGCGTCACGGCGTTGTATATCTGCCGCACCTTATACCATGTAGCCTTTCCGACTATTCCGTCCGGGGTAAGACCGAACGTTTCCTGGAAAAGCTTCACGGCGTCGGTCGTCCCTGCGCCGAAAAAGCCGTCCGTAGGATAGATTTTCGGTATGCGCGGGAAGTTTGCGGATATGCGGTTCAGTCGTCGCTGAAGAATTTCGACGAGCCGCCTCGTATCTCCCTCATTGAGCGGAGTGGAAGGGGCGCTTTCTCCGGAGTTTTCAACGGGAACATCGGTGACTATTTCAATATCGTCACCGTAATATTGCTTTAAGATATCGATGTAGCTTTTTCCCTGATTGGCAAGCTCGACGCTCCCCCATTGATATAGCCCGTTGCAGGTGACCTTGTTCCCGTCGCAGAACTCGGCATACAGTGGTTCTATCGTTCCGGTTCTGCGTATATAGCTTGTGAAAAGATCATCAACTATGCGTGAGATATTGTCGTATATATCCCTTTGATAAACATAGTTCTGATCATATGCCGGCGAGGAGGTTATGTCAAAATCCCGCCCGGCACTTCTGTAATGCTCTGTGTAAACACGATTCAGTGCTACCGATATTTGTGCAAGAATATTGGCTTTCAGCGCCTCCTCCGGCCACGTGGGATAAATTTCGCTCGACGCCACATTTTTTATGTAATCGGCGAAGCTTTCCGTGACATTCAGTGCCGAGCTGTCTGACGGTGCCCCGAGATGTATCGTTATGCTTTCCGGTATTGCAGGGTATTCAATCATCGCAGTTCACCGTTTTCTGTTATTATTGTGTTAAGCGAGCTTGACGGCGACTGAGTATCGGAGGAATACTCGGACAGCGGAAACATATTCACCGGGAGAGAGGTTGATATTCCGGAGAACATCGGCAGGTCGCGTACGATTTTTCTGTAATAACCGTCAGCACTTATCTCCACATCATAGGTATAATACGGTTCTGTCTCCGGCGACGGTGATATGGAAACAGATACCGCAGGAGCAGGCAGAGAGACAGGACCGGCGAGCCCGTTTCTTCCCGTTACAAGCGAGTAATTGACGTCTGCGACTCCTTCGTCCGTGCCGGTTATCCGTACGTTCGCACCGGGTACCGGCAGCCCTCCGCAGGCTGTAAAGACGCGAACCATAAGTGTGCCTTCGTTTGTCTTATTCATGCGTTTCACCTCGTTTATTGTCGTTTTTTAGAATAATCCTCTAACTATCACAGTGCTCCGCTGCCCTCCGATTGTAGTAAATGCGCTTTTTGAGCTTTTTCAGATACTCTTTCTTGACTTGAAGCGACGTCTGTTATATAATATCGGTGACAGGGTTCATAGAATATGTTATGAATATTCATTGATTAGTGATATTCTATGTGCAAAAAAAATTCAATAGAGCCGCATTGCGGCACAGGAGAGCGGAAGATGAAGGATACTTTATACGGCGAACTCAGCGTTATAGGAATGAGAGGATGCGAGGACTTTGTGTCACAGGTAGACGCCTATCTTCAGGAATGGCGCAGACATGATACAGAGGGAACGTTCCTTGTTGATGCCTCCTGCCCGCGTTTTGGGAGCGGAGAAGCAAAGGGAGCGCTGCATCAGTCGCTTCGCGGCAACGATGTTTACATCATCTGCGATGTTTTCAATCACGGCGTGACCTACAATATGTACGGTCAGACCGTACCTATGAGCCCGGATGACCACTTCCAGGACCTCAAGAGAATTATTGGTGCCATAGGCGGAAAAGCACGGAGAATAAGCGTTATAATGCCCATGCTCTATGAGGGCAGACAGCATAAGAGGTCAGGCAGAGAGTCGCTCGACTGTGCGCTCGCGCTCCAGGAGCTCGTCAATATGGGGATAACAAACCTCATTACCTTTGACGCACACGACCCGAGGGTCCAGAATGCCGTCCCGCTCAGCGGATTTGAGAATGTGCGTTCTTCGTACCAGATGATAAAGGCGCTTCTTCATGACTCCGCTTCTGCAGATATTGAGATTGACCCTGAGAAGCTCATGATAATATCGCCTGATGAAGGCGGAATGTCAAAGTGCATGTATTATTCGTCCGTCATGGGAATAGACCTCGGAATGTTCTATAAGCGCCGTGACTACTCAAAGATAGTCGGCGGCAAGAACCCGATTGTGGCGCATGAGTATCTCGGAAGAGATGTAAAGGATAAGGATGTCATCATTGTTGATGATATGATTTCCTCCGGCGATTCGGTCATAGACGTCGCAAAGCAGCTTAAAGAAAAGGGCGCACGCAAGATATTTGTATTCGCGACCTTCGGGCTCTTCTGCAATGGGCTTGAGGCAATGGATAACGCATACGCAGACGGCGTGTTCACTAAGATATTCACCACCAATCTTATATATCGCACGCCGGAGTTGCTCAAAAGAGAGTGGTATCACGAGGTCAACATGTGCAAGTACGTTGCTTACATAATAGATACTCTCAACCACGACCAGACGATAAGCCACCTTCTCGATCAGTCCAAGAAGATACATACATATATAGATAAATATAAAAGAACAACAAAGTAATATCGGATTTCGGGGTATATGTTATGGCAGTAATAATGGACGGAAAGGCACTGTCGGCGAGGGTACGGGAAGAGCTACGGCTTGAATGTGCGTCTTTTTCCGCGAAATACGGCAGGATGCCCGGTCTTGCGGTGGTCCTCGTCGGAGATAATCCCGCATCTCTGGTATATGTCAGAAACAAAAAGAAGGCGTGCGCAGAAATCGGATATCTCTCAAGAGAGATACTCCTTCCGCAGACGGTCACAGAGGCTGAGCTGCTTACCGTTATCGACGGGCTTAACCATGACATGCTTATCGATGGTATACTTGTGCAGCTGCCGCTACCTGCCGGGATAGATGAAAGCCGTGTTTTGCGCTCGATCTCCCCTGATAAGGATGTAGATGCCTTTCACCCGGAGAATGTCGGTAATATTATGCTCGGCAAATATTCGGTCCTGCCATGTACGCCTGCCGGCGTTATGGCGCTTATCCGCGAGTACGGAATAGAGCCGGCGGGTAAAAAATGTGTTGTTGTCGGAAGAAGTAATATAGTAGGTAAGCCTATGGCGATGCTTCTTCTTGAAGCAAACGGGACGGTCACCGTATGTCACTCGAAAACCCGCGATCTTGCGGCGGAATGTCGCACCGCCGACATACTTGTTGTAGCAATAGGTAAGGCGCGTTATATAACCGCGGATATGGTAAAACCGGGTGCAGTTGTCATCGATGTCGGAATGAACCGTGACGGAGACGGCAGACTGTGTGGTGATGTGGACTTTTCGCAGGTTGCCGCGGTTGCTTCATATATAACTCCGGTTCCGGGCGGAGTAGGTCCTATGACAATAGCAATGCTCATGAAAAACACCATGACGGCGGCACTGACACACGCAAAGAGTGATGCCGGCGATTGATTTTTCATTTTATTTCGGATATTTTTCTGTGAAGCTCTTGACAATTTCACGAGAAAAGTATATAATACCATTGTTCTAAGCAAGTCTTTTGCACAGCGAAGGGAGGGGATATACAGATGGCAGAAATCAGAGTAAAAGAGAATGAGACTCTCGACAGCGCGCTTCGCCGTTTCAAGAGACAGTGCGTAAAGTCCGGTGTGCTCGCGGAACTCCGTAAGAGAGAGTGCTACGAGAAGCCGAGCGTTAAGCGCAAAAAGAAGTCTGAGGCAGCCAGAAAGCGCAAGTACAAGTAATTTGTGCGTGGCTTGACCGGGCGGGTGCATTTAGCTCCGCCCGGATATTTTTTTTGAATAAGCACGACGATATTTGCCTTAAATTTCATAAGTTTTTTTGAGTGTCTGCGGGTAGAATATACAGTGAACAAAGATTTTTGAAAAGAAGGTGCTCATGAAAACAACAGGTAAAATAATTTCGGTGCTTGCGCTCTCCTTATGCCTCGCGGTATCCCCGATTATTTCAGCGGCAGAGCCGCAGGGGTGGTATATAAAGAAAAACGGGCATAACCGCCCGGTGCTCCCGAAGAATGAAGAATATATATCGGATTATAACGCTTATTATATAGATCCGACGCTTGGTGACACATCGGAACGAAAGGTTATTTATCTTACGTTTGATGCAGGCTATGAAAACGGAAATGTTTCCCGCGTTCTCGATGTCCTGAAAAAACATGATGTCCCGGCAACCTTTTTTATACTCGATAATATTGTGCTTAAGAATACTGACGTAGTATTGCGCATGACAAACGAGGGGCACACGGTAGGAAATCATACCAAAAATCACAAAGACATGACAAAACTTACGGCAGAAGAGATGAAGAGAAATCTTACAGACTTAGAAAAGATTTACACGGAGAAAACCGGGTTGACACTCTCACGCTTTTTCAGATTTCCGGAGGGGAGATTTTCCGAGGAAACACTCTCTACTGCAAAGGAGATGGGATATACCACGGTTTTCTGGAGCTTCGCTTATGCCGACTGGGATAACTCGAAGCAGCCGGAACCGGCAAGGGCTAAAAAGAAGATTCTCGATAATACGCATAACGGTGAGATAATTCTCCTGCACCCCACATCGGCGACGAATGCCGCGATACTCGATGATCTTATCACTGAGTGGAAAGGAATGGGCTACACGTTCGGAAGATTGCAGGACTTTTGCGGAAATTGACCATAACAAAGACGGGAGTGCAATAAAACGCACTCCCGAATTTTTTCAGTTGTCCTGTATACCGTTCTTTCGTTTGATTTCGTCAAGCCGACGCTGCTCTGTAACATCGTCGCGCATTATCGGCTCATCTTCATTTTTTCCGCCTCCGCTTTGCTCATCCGGATAGTACGGATCTATCATCGTTTCCTTGATTTTGAAATATGCGGCATATACCTTCATGTATGCGGCAACGGAGAACAATACAGCGAGAGGCGCGGCAAGAGCAAAGGGAATGAGAATACCGCCCGCCCCGAAGAGAAAGAATATCTCAAATACAAGCATTATGATTATACCGAGAAATGCCAAAATATTTCGTTTGAGACCGAGCAGCGCAAATATAAGCGAATTTTTCAGCATCTTGAATACCGAGAGATTGAATGTTACCATCTGAACATACATGTAGTAACGCATGAAGAAGTAAAGAAGCGACAGAACAACCGTGCACCAGAAAAGCATGGATGTAAGGAATGTTCCGGTGTTCGTTATCATGCTGTAAAGATTGAAAGCGAGAAGCGCACATATTCCGGCGTCTATCATTCCGAACGGGAGTGCCTGCTTTATATTCCGCTTCACGGCGTACCAGAAGTCCGACCACACAAAAACCGGCTCTCCCTTTGCTATATTGCGCAGTATATATGCGGTGCCGACATTTACAGGTCCGAAGGTAAAGAGCGTAAGCGCACCTATCCCGTAGAAAATATAAGTAATCACAGTCGGCATATAGACTACGTTCTGCATACCCTGAAGAGAGTATAGCAGCATGCCCGCCGGGTCATTAACTCCCTCTATCGTGAGAAGTCCGAGTATGTTCTGATAAGCATCATACAGCGGGAGCGTCGTTTCTGTCTTGAAAAATGCAGTCAGCGCGGCGATGAGAAACAGCATAGGGAAGTTGCCGAGCACCATGAAGATATTCACGGATACCAGCTTTCCGAAATTGTTGCCCAATGTGAAGAAAAACCTCCGGAGCCCTGTGTCCTTCGACAGGTCTTCGGTTTTACTTATTCCTTTTCCGACTCTTTGCGTGTCAAAAAGCCGGAACTTCTTTTTTTCTTTATTTTCTTTCATTTTTTCTCCGTATCTGTGTTCGGATAACTTACAGTGTAGAGTATATCACATTTTCCGGCGTATTGCAAGAATATTGAAAAAGTTTACTATTTCAGTGCGTTATTCATGGCGATCCCGCCGCTTTGAGGTATAAGTGTAGTTTCACGGAATATATTTTTTAGTATCAGGAGGATATTTGGTATGAAAAAACAGTATCGCAGAATAATATCGTTTTTAATGATGTTGATTATTTGTCTTGGTACCGGATTGTCGGTATTTGCAGAAAACGAGCAAAATGGCGCGGCAGAATATCACGGAACGGAAAGCATCCCGACCTCCGTCAGCGAGGATTATACGGGTGCTGATACTCAGGAGTTTACGGTGTCGGCAAAGGCGGCTTATCTTTGCGAGGCGACGAGCGGACGCATCATCTTTTCGCAGAACGAGGATGAGCATCTGATACCGGCATCGGTAACAAAGGTCATGACTTTGCTCCTTGTCATGGAGGCAATCGAAGCCGGTAATTTACCGCTTGATACAAAGGTGTCCGTGAGCGCGTATGCTGCGTCTATGGGTGGGAGTCAGGTGTTTCTTAAAGAGGGGGAGGAGCTGACGCTCGAGGAAATGCTGAAATGCGCGGTCATAGCGAGCGCAAACGATGCCTCGGTTGCCCTTGCGGAGTTTGTCGCCGGGAGCGAGAACGCATTCGTCGCCCGTATGAATGAACGGGCAAAAGAGCTCGGCATGGAGAATACCAATTTTGAAAATGTTACCGGGCTCGATGACACCACCGAAAATCACTATACATCCGCCGAGGACATAGCTATCATGTCGCGGGAGCTGCTTAAACATAAAAAGATAACCGAATATTCTTCGCTCTGGCAGGACTCGATACGCGACGGTCAGTTCGTGCTTACCAACACAAACCGCCTTGTCAGGTTTTATTCGGGCTGCGACGGGCTGAAAACGGGCTCGACGGCAAAGGCGGGCTATTGCGTCAGCGCGACGGCAGAGCGCGACGGCATGCGCCTTATAGCCGTTGTCATGGGCGCAGATACGCGCGATGAGCGGAACAAGATAGCGCGCGAGCTCCTTGACTACGGATTTTCCGGCTATGCGCTTTATACATCGCCGGAATCGAGCGGCGGGTCTGTAGCCGTCCGCGGAGGAGTAAAAGACTGCTGCCTCCTCATAAAAAACGGTTTCTCGGTTGTAGTTCCGCGCGCGGATAAAGACAAGGTTGAGGTAAAATACACCGTGGACGAATATGTTACCTCTCCCGTAAAGAAGGGCGACAAGCTCGGAAAAGCCGAGTATTTCATAGGAGAGACGAAGCTTGGAGAATCTGATATAGTAGCGGCAGAGGATGTTCTGCGCATGGAATTTTCCGAGATGTGGCTCAGAATGCTTAGGCGTGTTATAAGCGGAAAATAAACTTGATTTTAATTCGCCCAAAACTGTTTTTCCCTCTTGCAATATCCGTTCTTTTGGGGTATAATATTTTCGATGAATGCGATTAGGAGGGAACACACATGTCGCTGAATATAAAGGAAACATTCATAAAGAATTTTGTATCTGACGGAGAAATAAACTGTATAGCAAGAGAGGCGTCCTCTGCATTTGACCTTGTCAGGAGCAGAGATGGCGCAGGTGCGGATTTTCTCGGCTGGGTTGACCTCCCGGTAAACTATGATAAAGAAGAGTTCGCACGTATTAAAAGTGCCGCAAAGAGAATACAGAAGTTATGTGATGTTCTTGTCGTTATCGGTATAGGCGGCTCATATCTCGGAGCGCGCGCGGCAATAGAGTTTGTAAAAAGCCCGCTTTACAATAACCTGAAAAAAGACACGCCTGACATCTATTTTGCCGGAAACAATATATCTACCACCGCGTTGACGGAGCTTCTGTCTATCTGTGAGGGACGCGATATCTGTGTAAATGTCATCTCAAAATCAGGCACAACAACAGAGCCTGCCGTGGCTTTCCGCGTGTTCAAGACACTTCTGACGAAGAAGTACGGAAAAGAAGGCGCGCGAGCGCGCATATTCGTAACGACCGATCGCGCGAAAGGGACGCTCAAAAAGTTCTCTGACGAGGCGGGTTATGAGACCTTTGTCGTTCCGGATGACGTCGGAGGAAGATATTCGGTTCTTACAGCAGTGGGACTGCTTCCGGTCGCGGCTGCCGGTATTGATATCGATGCGATGATGAGAGGCGCCGCCGATGCGAGAGAGGAGTATTCCGACACGTCGCTCGTAAAGAATGCGGCTGTCCGATATGCCGCGCTGCGCAATATCCTGTACAGAAAAGGCAAGAGCTGTGAGATACTTGTCGGATATGAACCTTATATGCTCATGCTCAACGAGTGGTGGAAGCAGCTGTTCGGAGAGAGCGAGGGCAAGGATAACAAGGGCATACTCCCTGCTTCGGTAGTATTTTCAACCGACCTTCATTCGCTCGGTCAGTATATTCAGGACGGAAGGAGAGACCTCTTCGAGACCGTTGTGTCAATAGAAAATCCGGGAGTGGAATTTGTGATACCGAACGACCCGGATAATGTCGATGGTCTGAATTTCATCTCCGGAAAAACTCTTGACTACGTGAATAAAAAGGCAATGGCGGCGACGCTCGCGGCACACAATGACGGTGGCGTTCCCAATATTCTGATAGAGCTTCCGGACAGGACGGCTTATACATTCGGATTTGCGGTTTACTTCTTTGAGCTCGCCTGCGCGGTTTCCGGATATATGCTCGGCGTCAATCCGTTCAATCAGCCCGGTGTTGAGGCATATAAAAAGAATATGTTCGCCCTCCTCGGCAAGCCCGGGTATGAAAATATGAAAGAAGAGCTTGAAAAAAGAATTTACGGGTAAATTTTCCCCATAGAGCAACGGAAAAATAAAATTTGCTATTGATTTTTCCGTTCTCATATTGTAAAATATAAGTGAAAGAAAAAAATCCCGAAACGGAGGAAATCTCACATGATTAAAATTTTCATAGGTGGCAAAGGCTCCGGCAAGACAAAGACTCTTGTTGATCTCGTAAATGCGGCGGCAGATACTTCTGACGGCTCCGTAATATGTATTGAAAAGGGAGATAAGCTCACCCACACGGTTACATATAAGGCAAGGCTTATCGACACTGATGTTTACGCTGTTGAAGATGCACAGACTCTTTACGGCTTCCTCGCTGGCATCCTCGCGTCCAATAACGACATCACCGATATTTTCGTTGACTCCGCGCTGAAGATCTGCGGAAACAATACCATGGCGTTTGGCGCGATGCTTCCTCAGCTCGAGAAGCTCACAGAGAATGTAAATCTTGTGATGACCGCGTCGATCCCGGTTGATGAATGTCCCGGCTCGATAAAGAGATATGTCTGATTTTCCGGCATAGTATTCCGAAATAACATAAAGGCTGTATTGCGGTTTTTACGCCGACGGTACAGCCTTTTTCTTTAACCTTTTTCCCCCAAAGTCATAGAATGGTATTGAGCCGGAAAAAGCCGGCTCCAAATTCTGATTGTTTTATGCACAAAGTGCGTAATTCGAGGGAGAAGTATAATGCCAGAAAACAGAAATGTACCGCTCGGCTTTTCGCCTGACGGCAGGGGGACGGTGTGCATAGACACTCACCGCGTGCTCGATTGCTGTCGTGACCGCGATTGCTTTGAGGATACGCGCGTATACCTTACGGATTTCGGCGAGCAGACACTCGCATCTGCCACCAGCGTGCGGACCCGCAGTGCGGAACTGCTTTGGGCTTATGTCGGTGTTGATGAGGTTCCGTTCAATCGCGGCTTCTATCAGGTCACTGTCCGCTACTATATACTTGTAGAGTGCGAGGCGTGCCTTGGAATAGGCAGGAGCCAGAACTTCACCGGAATTGCGGTCGTCGAGAAGGATGTTATCCTTTACGGCGGAGAAGGGCAGACTGTTTCGTTCAGCTCCGCTCCGCAGAACAACTACTGCAATATAGGCAATTTCAATACCAGAGCAACGAATGATCCCATTGCATATGTCGAGACGGTTGAACCCGTAGTTCTTAACACGAAGGTTGTTGAGCCGGGATGCTGCAAGTGTCCGGTAAATGAGACCGCCGAGATACCCGAGAATATTCGTGCAAGAGTAAATGGAGACCTTCGCTTCATCACCGATGGACCGAGGCTCTACATCTCTTTCGGAGTGTTCTCCGTAATCAAAATAGTCCGTCCCGCACAGCTCCTCGTTCAGGCTACCGACTACTCGGTACCGGATAAGGAATGCGTACCTGCGGGAAGCGACGATAACCCCTGCGCTCTCTTCAAAAACATGGCTTTCCCGGTAAACCAGTTCCGTGCGACGGTAGGACAGCCGCCGGAGCCTCCGCGGCGCCCCGGTTGCGGCTGCGGCGGGAGAGACGACGGTCCCCGCAGAGACTGACAGGACAAAAAAGTAATATCGCCGGCGCGATCGTTGGCGTGAAGGAAAAAGCGCTTGCCGTTGTTATATACGGCAGGCGCTTTTCTTTTATTCTTCATTATCTTCACTGCTTATTTTTGAAATTCTGACGCATTATCTCGTATGCAAACATCGTAGTTGCGGAGGCAGCAGATAGGGAAGCGTGGAAATTTCGTGCATAGTTTATCCTCACCTTCATGTCAGCGAGGTTGAGCAGGGCGCGCGATATTCCGCGACGCTCTCCGCCGATAACAAGCAGGAGCGGGCAGGGGAGAGCGCACGAGCCGAGCGTGTTGTCGGTATCCTCATCGGCAAAAACCGTGAAATACCCGTGCTCTTTGAAATACCCGACCGTGTCGGTTGCGTCATCGGTAAACATCGGTATGAGCTCCGACGCACCGGCAGAGGAGCGGCAAACTACGCCCGCCGCGCTCATCCAGTTGCGCTCCGGGAGGATTATTCCGTCGCATCCGCAGGCGTAAAGAGAGCGGATGGCGTATCCGAAATTGTATGGATCCTCAACCCCCTGCAGCATTGTATAAAATCCGCCGTCCCTTGGCGCGGGAAGGGAAGTGAGACGTGGAACTGTCCTGTCTGTGCAAATGGCAACTATCCCGCCGTGCGAGCTTCCGACGGTGATTTTATTGAAGTCATCTTCTGATTTCTCGGTAAGACTAAAACCGTATTTTCCGGATACTGCCGCAAGATAACCGAGTTCTTTTACAATTTTACTCTTTTTGCTTCTGTCGTATAAGACGTTCGTGATACGTCTGTCGCTGATTTTGTTATCTATTGCGGAGATCACCGCCCGTATTGAAGTCATTCCTTCAAATACGGCGGAGGTTTCAAATTTTATTTCCTCTTTTATCATAATTTGTCTGACCTTTCATATATTTCAATAAGAGCGAAAGATACCGGGAGTGTAATTAACATGAGGGAGTGCTTTGAGATAGACAGATGCGAGGTTTTCGCAGGATATATAATTGATACCGGCGCCACCGTGCGGGCGTGCGCTGCTCACTTCGGTATCAGTAAAAGCACAGTACATAAGGATGTGACATCGAAGCTCAGATACATAAACCCGCCTCTGTATAAACAGGTTAAAGAGATATTGGACATCAATAAATCCGAGCGCCATATACGGGGCGGGGAAGCAACGAGAAAAAAATATCTCGGAAAGCACAGAAAGAATATGTATAGGGAATAGCGGCTTTGCGACTTTTCGTTCCGCCAATAAGTATACTACATAACGGAGCTGTTTTCAAGCCCCGAAAGCTTCAATTATGCAACCTCCCCCCCGCTCATTTCTGCGCGCCATCCTCTCGGGGGAAGTGTATCAGCCATATTATCAGTATAGTAACCATTATACAAAATGAAAATTTTGTATAATGGGGAAAGGTGGAAAGCGGTGTTTTCTGCCGTTTTATTGCTCCGAATGGAGGCTACATTGCTTAAAGGCTTTTCTTTTCGTTAGTTTCTTTTCGTATGCCTGCGGGCATGGGGTCTATACGCTCCGCGCTGGCTCAGGGGTGCAGACAGAGGTCTGCGCCCGTTTTCTTATTGTGCGTTTCGTTTTTCGCTGTCAACCGCCGTTCAGTCCGCTATCCCTCGGTGAGGTCGTTTCGGAAAAAATCACGCGAACAAAGGTTCCTCAGCGTTTCGATAATATTATTTTGTATGTATATCCGCCCGAAAAAATGCAGCCATAATAACGGGCAAATTATCACGGCATACGGATGCCGACGGTTAGCGAGAATAGGGAGGTCAGAATTAAAAACAACTCATAGTAAATATTATTTTAGTAAGACGACAATTCCCTGCCCTTGCCGTTTCTTTGAGATTTTCAGAATTCCCTTCCCTGTCGACATATCGGCATAAAAAGAACATCGCAGAAAGCTGAGGCTCTCCGCGATGTTTGTAATCTTCGTGGCAGTCCAAAACAAAATTATTTATTTTGGAAGGAAATCCCCCGATTTCCCTTGCCGTGAAACATTATAATACATTATTCGGGCGTTGTCAATAGTATTTTGAGAAAAAATTCGTTTTTTGTATATTTTTTATTCATTAACTATCTACAAATTCGCTATATATGGCATTGAGAGCCTGACTGTAATCGTTTGAATCCACGCCGATTATTATATTCAGCTCGCATGACCCCTGATCAATCATACGGATATTCACGCCGGCATTTGCAAGAGACGTAAAGATGCGCGCAGCAGTTCCCTTCGCTTTTATCATTCCTCTGCCCACCACAGCTATGAGAGCGAGATTTTCTTCTACAAAGATGTTATCAGGGTTCACCGCCTTGCATATTCCCGCCATGATATCAGCACGCTTTTCCGCGAGTTCTTTTGTTGAGATAACAACCGTCATCGTATCTATTCCTGACGGAAAATGCTCAAATGAAACTCCGTTTTCCTCTATCACCTGAAGAACGCGCCTGCCGAATCCGAGCTCAGAGTTCATCATATCCTTCTCTATTGTGATCGTCGAAAATCCGGTTTTGCCTGCTATTCCGGTTATCGTATACTTGCTGCTTTCCTCGCACGCAGGCAAAATAAACGTCCCGCGGTCCTCCGGCGAATTAGTATTCTTGATGTTGATAGGTATTTTTGAATATCTTACGGGGAATATCGACTCCTCGTGCAAAACCGTCGCCCCCATATATGAGAGCTCACGCAGCTCCTTGTATGTTATTGTATCTATAACTCTCGGGTTTTGTATATACCGCGGATCCGCCATAAGAAAGCCGGAGACATCCGTCCAGTTTTCGTAAAGTGTGGCGCCCGCCGCCCGCGCTACAATAGAGCCGGTAATATCAGAGCCACCGCGCGAAAAGGTCTTTATTGTGCCGTTAGGCATCGAGCCGTAAAAACCGGGTATAACCGCATATTCATGATTTGAGAGACATTCGCGCAGTACATCATTTGTTTTTTCGGAATCCAGTGATCCGTCATCCTTGAAAAAGATAACCTTTTTGGCGTCTATAAAATCAAAGCCAAGATATTTTGCGAGTATCAGCGAGTTGAGATATTCCCCTCTTGAGGCTACATAATCGCGCCCGGAGTTGTGCATGACGGACAGCTTTATTTTTTCAAAAACGTCGTCAAGACTCAACGAAAGCTCAAGCTCTCTGATTATATCGTTATACCTCGACTTTATTGCATTGAAAATATCAGATATATCGACATCGGCGCAGGCAAGCTCATAGCATTTGTAGAGCATGTCAGTAATCTTCGCGTCCCCGGGGCTCCTCTTTCCCGGTGCGGAGGCTACTATATATCTGCGCTCCGGCTCGGATTTTATTATCTTTGCAACCGCGCAAAAATGCGCCGCGTCAGCCAACGAGGAGCCGCCGAATTTCAAAACCTTGAGACTCATATTAAAACTCCGTAAACTGTTTTATATAATTATATGTAGATTTTCTCCGTTTGTCAATACATCAGGCGATGATAGGCAAAATATTGACCTCATGACAAAAAACTGCCTGAAATGTATTGACTTTTCGATTTTTGTTTGCTATAATATAGAAGTCGCGTGGAGAGATGGCCGAGTTGGTCTAAGGCGCACGACTGGAAATCGTGTAAACCCTAACCGGTTTCATGGGTTCGAATCCCATTCTCTCCGCCACCCCCAATGCCCGGGTCGGATCTGAAAGTTCGATTCGGGTCTTTTTTATAGAAAATTCGTACATTCCGAAAATCAAAAGGCAGCCTTTGTGAGACTACCTTTTATAATTTTCGTGGATAAACGGTCTCAAATTTTCACCGGGATTACTCTTCCCCGTCGCCGGAATCCTTTTTGTCGGAATTTTTTTGATATATCCAGTTATAAAATCGGCTATTTTACGGGCAACCTTATGAATCGGAGTTATTCTGAATATACTGTAAAATGTCTGATTCAATACCTTGCGGCACTGTCAAAGGCGCGGCGCGGGCAGTCCATCACACGATAAGGGCTTTCTCAACCTGTGGTTGATAAAAAAACAACACATGGTTGTAACAGTTCAACCGCCGGTCGCTGTTACTCATTCAGTGCGGGAGTTATAATTATTATGCAAGACGGCGACAGACGATGACTTCCCCGCTTGACATCAGAACAGAAAGGGACAAAAAATGAAAGAAACATTCGGTCAGAGATTTCAGAGACTCAGAAAAAATGCCGGAATGACGCAGGAGGATGTAGCCTCCAGGCTCAACATTTCGGCACAGGCGGTATCAAAATGGGAGAACGATCTCTCAGCGCCTGACTTCTCGGTTCTCACAGAACTTTCGGATATGCTCGGAGTTACCACAGACGAGCTGCTCGGAAAAGAGGTAGACAGGACAAAAATAAATCCCACGACACATAATGTCGAAGACATATGTTTCAGGGTGAACATAGTATCTGCGGACGGCGATAAGGTAAAGCTTAATCTTCCGTTTGCAATACTCAAGGTGTTCGCAGACAGCGGCGCGCAGATGCCGCAAATAAACGGAAAAGACACGCTTTCCGGTATAGATCTTAAGCAAATTATCGAGCTTGCGGAACGCGGTGTTATCGGTAAGCTTGTTGAGATTGAAACGGCAGACGGCGACCGCGTCGAAATCGTCGTAGAGTAGTTTTTATGAAGATTTTAATTAAAAGCGACGGTAAACGGATACGACTGCTCTGCCCCGATTTCATCATAAAAACCGCTATAGGCAGAAAATGCATTACAGCATCGAAAATATGCGGAACGGCAGATAAAAAGGCAGCCAGGACAATTACAAGAGAACTGTATACCGCTATCAGGAGGTATAAGAAAAAACACGGTCCGCTCTGCCTTGTCGACATAAGTTCTTCCGACGGAGATATTGTAAAAATAACCTTTTGATTATTCCGGATACACAAAACAGGACCGCCCGAAAATTTCGGGCGGTCCCTATTAATACTGCGGCAATCATGATTGTGAATGATTGCCGTTTGATTCTTAATCAAGCTCTTTTATTCCGGTATAGAGCTCATAATACCTGCCATGCTTTTCAAGCAGCTCATCATGAGTACCGCGTTCTATTATCTCGCCGTGCTCAAGAACCATTATGGCGTTCGCATTGCGCACCGTTGAGAGCCTGTGAGCTATTACGAATGTTGTCCTGTCTTTCATGAGTCTGTCCATACCATGCTCTATATGCCGCTCTGTTCTCGTGTCAACCGACGATGTGGCTTCATCAAGCACAAGTATAGGTGCCTTTGAAAGCGCGGCACGGGCAATATTCAGAAGCTGACGTTGACCCTGCGAGAGATTTGCGCCATCTCCCTCTATAACTGTGTCATAGCCGTGCTCAAGGCGCATGATAAAGCTATGTGCGCTCGCGGTCTTTGCCGCCGCTATCACCTCGTCATCCGTAGCGTCGAGGCGCCCGTACCGTATATTTTCGCGGATTGTCCCGGTGAAGAGGTGAGTATCCTGGAGGACCATTGCAATATTCTTGCGCAGATATTCCCGCTTATAACCCTTTATCGGGATTCCGTCTATAAGTATTTCACCGGAATTTATGTCATAGAAACGGTTAAGGAGATTTGTAATCGTTGTCTTCCCTGCTCCGGTTGAACCGACGAAAGCTATTTTCTGTCCTGGCTTTGCATAAAGACTTATATTATGAAGTATGGTTTTGTCCGGAACATAGCCGAAGGTCACATCACGCATGACCACATTTCCGGTGATCGGATACTCTTCCGTCTTGGGGAGGTCGGGTGCCTCCGGCTCCGCGTCGATAACATTGAACACACGCTCCGCACCGGCGAGCGCGGCGAAAATGGACGACATCTGCTGTGATATCTGGTTTATCGGCATCGAGAAGTGCCGTGAATAATTTGCAAATACTGTGAGCGCACCGGGAGAAAACGAGCCTGTGCACATCAGCACCCCGCCGACACCAACCGTGACAGCATAGCATATCTGACTGGCATTTCCGACTATCGGACCCATAACGCCGCCCCAGAACTGGGCAAAGAACTGCTTATCGCGGAGGTCCTCATTTATAAGATCAAACTCCTTTTCGCAGACTGTCTCATGGTTGAACACCTTTATAACCTTCTGCCCGCTTACGGTTTCCTCTATATAGCCGTTTACCGCGCCTATCGCCGCCTGCTGACTCACATAATACTTTGAAGAGCGTTTCGCTATGATATTCCCGAGGAACATGAAGAGCGGAACAAAGAGTACTGTTACAAGCGTCAGCCACAGGCTCGTTGTTATCATAAAGAGAAATGTACCGATAATGGTTATAACACCGCTCACTATCGAGGTAAGCGAGTTATTCAGCATGACGTCTATATTATCTATATCGTTCGTAAAACGGCTCATTATCTCGCCCGTAGGGTGTCCGTCATAATACTTTACCGGGAGAGTCTGCAATTTTGAGAATAGGTCGTTTCGCAGCGCTTCAATGGAATTTTGCGAAACGGTCAGCATAAACCGCGCCTGAAGATACGAGGACAGTATCGAGACGATGTATATGACCGCAAGCACGCAGACGGCGGTGAACACATAAGTCTCTATCCCGGGATTTTCAAATCCAATGATTTTTAAGAGCAAGTCATCGGCTATTTTCTCCGTCATACTGTATTCCGGCATATTTCCGGTGACCTCATACGAAATGCGGTTTATTATCGGTGCGAGCATATATGAGCCGCAGAGCGATGTAACCGTAGTCAGCAGCATAAGAAAGAATACACCGACGAGTCTGAATTTATATTTCCCTATATATTTTAGCAGTCTGCCTACGGTTTTTCGTGCGTTTTGAGGTTTTCCTCCACCCATCACCCCGGGGCCATGTCTGCCTCCCGGACCCGGACCGCGGCGGGCGCCGGGTGCCATAAGATCACTGTTATATCTTTTTTGAAGCTCCTCAAGAGTTCTTGCCATGCGTCACGCCTCCTTTCTGTCCATCTGTGATGAATATATCTCCTGGTATTCGGTATTGCATTCCATAAGCTCGTCATGGGTTCCGATACCCGTTATCTGCCCCTCATCCATCACTACTATCATATCTGCATCCCTGACCGACGATATTCTCTGCGCTATTATTATCTTTGTACAGTCCGGGAGATCCTCGCGGAATGCGTCGCGTATCTGTCGCTCAGTCGCCGTATCTACCGCACTTGTTGAATCGTCGAGTATCAGCACCTTTGGTTTTTTAAGAAGTGCGCGCGCGATGCAGAGGCGCTGCTTTTGTCCTCCCGAGACATTGGCACCTCCCTTTTCTATAACCGTATCGTATCCATCCTTGAAGGTAGAGATGAATTTATCCGCTGCCGCATGCTCTGACGCGGTTTTAATCTCCGCATCTGTCGCATTTTCGTCTCCCCAACGCAGGTTCTCTTTTATCGTGCCGGAGAATAGCGTGTTCTTCTGTAATACCATGCCGATACCGTCGCGCAAATGACGGAGAGAGTATTTACGCACGTCCGTACCGTCGACAAGCACAGCGCCGGAGTCCGTATCGTAAAGGCGCGGTATCAGCGAAACAAGCGTGGTCTTTCCGCTTCCCGTTGAGCCGATTATGCCGACTGTTGTTCCTGCGGGAATATGGAGATTTATATTTTTCAGAACCTCCTCGTCGCTGCTCTTGTAATACCTGAATGAAACGTTTTTGAAATCAATGTCGCCATGCGTAACGGTTTTGTCGGGATATGCGGCATTTTCGTCGGATAAATCGAGCTGTTCGTCAAGGACCTCGCATATTCTCTTTCCCGATGCCATTGCGCGCGAAGATGTCATAAGCAGAAACGCCACCATCATGAGCGACATGAGTATCTGGTTTACGTATGTTATAAACGCCGAAAGGTCGCCTATTTCCATACCTCCGTCAAGCACTATTCCGTGCCCGAACCAGACAACGGCGATTATCGTTGCGTACATGAAGAAGTTAAGAATCGGTGAGGTTATAATCATTATCTTCATAGCACGCATACCGGCGTCCTTGAGATTGCGGTTTGCGGCTTCAAATTTTGTAACTTCGTAATCCTCACGTACAAATGATTTAACGACCCGTACATTCGTGACGTTTTCGCGCACTGTGCTGTTCAGCGCGTCGATTTTTTTCTGCATTGCGCCGAACCTACCGAAAGCCGAGAAGATAGTAACCCCTATCGAAATGACAAGAAGCGGCATCGTCACGGCGAGAACAACCGAGAGTGACGGCTTCAGAATTATTGCCATTATAAGCCCGCCTATCATCATTCCCGGTGCACGGAGAGCGAGACGCAGTAGCATATTTACAAAATTCTGTAGCTGCGTTACATCGTTGGTAAGTCTCGTCACAAGAGAACTCGTCGAGAATCTGTCGATATTTGCAAATGAATAGCTCTGTATTTTTGCATAGGCGTCGCGCCGCAGGTCAGAGGCAAAATTAACCGATGCCTTACCGCCGAAGTACGCACCGCCGATGCCACCTGCCATCATAAGAACGGCAGTAAGTATCATCAGTGCACATATACCGATTATGCTTCCGGTATCACCGGGGTTTGCATTTTCGCCCATGTTTATAATTGCGGCAAGAAAGCGCGGCATAAGAATTTCGCCGATGACCTCCACTATCATACACAGCGGTCCGAGTATAAAATACGGAAGATATGGCTTTATGTATTTGAACCATCTTTTCAAGTTGCATCACCCCCATTTTCTGACTTTGCATTGCAACTGCGCGATAACTCATTAAGATTTGACTTTACCCGTTCGAGCGTCAGAATAAGCTTTTCAACCTCCGACTCATCGAGCCCCGCGAACATTTCGTGCTCGACCTCCGAGAAAACAACGCGCGAACGCTCGACTATCAGTCTCCCGGACTCGGTTATTTCAATCTCGTTTATGCGGTTGTCCTCCCCGAGCTCGTGTCGTTTGATATATCCGTCGAGCTCAAGTTTTTGCAGCGTCCCGGTGACTGCCGCAGCCGATATTCCGAAGTGCTCGGCAAGCTGTTTCTGCGAGGTGCACTTCCCCTGCGTAAGGTACATCAACATTCTGTGCTGTGACGGGTGAATAGACAACTCCTTTACCCGTGACTCTATCAATGCCCGATGCAGGCGGTTTACACGCATTATTTCTTTTACCGCATGCTCGGTTGTTTCAGGCTTCATCAGCTTCTCTCCTTAAATAGTTAACTACTTAACTATTATACTCCGAAATTTTCTTTTGTCAACCGGAAAAAGAAAAAAATATTGACGGAATTTCTCTTGTTTTTCAGTGCTTTCCATGTTAGAATATAACCAAGACGGAGGTGTCGGCATGTACAATACGACGTTATGCTATATAGAGCGGGACGGCGCATACCTTATGCTCCACAGAGTAAAAAAGGAAAATGACATAAACCGCGATAAATGGGTCGGAATAGGTGGCAAGTTTGAAGTCGGAGAGAGCCCGCATGAATGTGCTGCACGTGAGATTTCGGAGGAAACCGGGTTGACGCCGACGAAGCTTGATTATCGAGGGATAGTCACCTTTTATCCTGTGGAAGCTCCGGAAAATTACGAGCTTATGCACCTTTTTACCTGTACAGAGTACACCGGCAGGCTTCGGAATGACTGTAACGAAGGGGTGCTTGAATTTTACCCGAAATCAAAGCTTCACGAGCTCCCGATGTGGGAGGGAGACGCAATATTCCTCCGTCTGCTCGATACAGAGCCGCGTTTCTTCTCACTTAAACTCGTCTATGACCATGGTCGGCTTGTTTCTCATAAAATCGAATACTGTAGTATGTGATAACTGATCAGGGAAAACGGGGCTGCGCCGAATGTCGCAACCACGTTTTTTTATTCCTCATGTTCCGAATATCCGTCCGAATGAATATAGCAGTAGCTGTTGTATTGCTTTTTTCTTTTTCCGCGCCCGACATATACCCCATCCGGAATAGTGTAAATGTAATAAGGTATGTCGTAACTGTCTCCGGCTTTTGCACCATCCGGCAGAGCATAATAGGCATATTCCGCGTCTGTTACCGTTATTTCACACGGAAATTTACGCTCCGGAACCTTTACGAGTGATATAGGCACAAGATATTCATCGGGACAGCACGGGCAGGCTATCGCGGAGGTGAGTGTATCGTAAAGAACGGTTATATGCGTGTCACACTCCTCCGTCGGCTCCGTCCCCGGAATAAAGTATCCGTCCTCTGTTCTCTCTCCGCGTGGGTCGAGAGCGCAAGATACGGTGCACCGCTTTCCCGAGTCACGGCAGAATTCTGCATGCACCAGCCCATCGGTAGAAAAGCACCTCGGCGCAGAGTCGTCAATAGCCATGTTGTGCAGAGAACACATTACATCATCCCACAAAGCGACATGTGAGCGCGACAGCCTGCCAAGTGAGCGCGGCTCGCGCTCTCCCGCATATCCGCACCATATTCCGGCTGTATAATACGGTGTGAAGCCTATAAACAGTCTGTCAAGATCCCCTCCGCTCGTTCCGGTTTTTCCGGCTGTGTCAACACTGTATTTCAGGCGTACTCCGGCGGCCGTCCCGAATTCTGTCACACCCGAAAGCGCCTGACACATCACACGCGCAGCCTCTTCACTATAAATTCGTTTTTTTGTTGGTTTATTTTCGAGCAGAATGTTTCCATCAAAATCGCTGACGCTATAGTAGGATATGTCGCTGCCTATTGAGCCGTCGCCCGGAAAGACAGTATATGCATGTGTCAACTCACGCAGCGGGAGCCCGTCTGTAAGCTGACCGAGCGCTAATGGCGCCGTTGCGATGTCGGTAAGCTTTCTGCCATTGCTGTCTTGCTTTTCGTTTACAAGCGTTGTAAAGCCGAAATCATTATTCAGGTCTCTGTAAATCTGCGGAAGCCCTCGCAGCTGTGAGAGCTTCAGTGCAACTGTGTTTTTGGATTTTGCGAGAGCGTCGCGCACGGTTATAAGACCGTCGTACACATCCGGCGAATTGTGAGGATACGGTGTCATGCTTGCCGCCGTAAAGCTCTGCGGAACATCGTCAAAGACCTCTGCTACACTTATCCGGCGGCTGTCTATAAGCGGCGCGTAAAGTGCGAGAGGCTTCAGAGATGAGCCCGGTGTGTGTGGTATTATCGCGTGATTAGCGAGCTTGTTTCCGCCCTTTACGCCACACTGCCCGATTATGCCGACAAGCTCCCCGGTAGAGGAATCCGAAACCGACATTGCAATCTGTAATCCGTCCGAAATCTCGTCCGGCAGGTTTCTCTCATCCGTGAAGAATTTTTCAAGTATCTCCTGTACCTCCGGATTTTCGGTGGTTATAATCTTCAGCCCTCCGCATTCAAGGAGAGTCCGGGCTGCCCCCTCGCTCATTCCTCTGCGGGACATCAGGTCCCGTACTATATCCGTACATACCGTTTCAATAAACCACGAATTTACTTTATAGCCGTGCTCCCCGCGCTCGGAAAGTGTGAGCGGCACATCGCATGCGCTGTTATATTCTTCTTCCGTGATCTCACCGCAGTCAAGCATTGTATAAAGAACCGTGTTTCTTTTTTTTACACATTCCTCGGGATTTATATAAGGGTTATATTTTGTCGGGGCGTTTGTTATTCCTACAAGCGTTGCCGCCTCTGCAAGTGTGAGCTCTGCGGGTTCTTTCCCGAAATAAATATATGCCGCTCGTCCGACACCCACCGTGTTTTCGCCGAGAGGAACTATATTCATATAAACCTCGAGTATCTCGGATTTTGTATGCCTGCGCTCAAGCCTCACAGCGCGTATGATCTCGCTGAGTTTTCGATTAACGGTGCGCTCGCTGTCCCCGCTGATATTCTTTATAACCTGCTGTGTTATGGTTGAGCCCCCGTAGCTCGACCTGCCGGTAATGTATCCGAGCGCGGCGCCGGCAAGCCGCTTCACATCAAAGCCACCGTGGGAATAGAACCTCCTGTCCTCCGCAGATACAAACGCCTTTTTCAGCGTTTCCGGGATTTCTTCTTCCGGATACCACGTTTTCTTTCCGTCGGCGAGCGAAAGCTCCCCAATCTGCGTCTCCTCTCCGTTTACGACAGCAAAGAACGTAGTTATGTTTCCGCTCTTCGCCGCCTGAAAGAGAAGCTCATCTCTTTCGCTGTCGACATGACGCGCGGAAAAAACGCAGATAAATACCGCCGATGCAGCCATAAGTGTCGCTGTAACGGCAATAACTATTGCCAATACTTTTATAAATCCGGAAGCGCGCCTTTCTTTTTTCATAAAAATACCCCCACGGACAGCAGTCATTTTAATCTTGCCAACCGTGGGGTTATTATATGCCGGTAAATTTGCGGAATAACAGGAAAATTTTCAATAGAATACGCGATTAAGATACAGACCGTCCGGCGGCGCCGTGGTTCCGGCTGAGGCGCGATCTTTCGCGTCAAGTATGTGCGGTATATCCTCCGGCTCCATTCTGCCGAATGCAATATCCGTAAGCGTACCCACAATTATTCTGACCATGTTGTAAAGAAATCCGTCGGCTGATACCGTTACCTTTATTATACCTCCGTCGCGCGATACGTCAAGAGATGTGACCGTCCGCACGGCGTCGGTTATCCGCGAGCCCTCAGACATAAAGGAAGTGAAATCGTGCTTGCCTACTATATGTTCCGCTGCTCGCTTCATACGCAAAAGACCGTTATCATCGATTTTCCGCGGCAGGTGCCATGCGTAGCCGACAAGAAACGGGTCGCGCGCGCTTTCGTTCAGTATCTTATAAACATACTCCTTCCCCCGGGCAGCATAGCGCGGGTGAAACCCGGGGTCGCACCGTTCGGTGTAAAATATCGAAATATCCTCCGGCAAAAACTGCTGTGAAGCCATCGGGAGCTTATCCGGGGGTATGTCAGCACCGTCTGTCTCTATCGTTATGCAAAATTCAATGGCATGAACCCCGGCATCGGTACGAGAGCATCCGGTGACCTGTACGGGAGCACCGAAAAGCGACGAGAGCGACGATGTCAGCTCTCCCTGCACAGTGCGGAGCCCCTTCTGCGCCTGAAACCCGTGAAAACGGCGACCGGAGTATTTTATTTTCGCAAAGTATTTCATGAAAACCTCAGAGCTTATAAAATCCGTATGTGATGAGCCACGACGGCAGTGAGGCAAAATCCGGCAGCTTCATCAGAATTATGAAAGCCGCGAGGCACAGAAACGCACCTGAAAACCACAGATAGTCTCTCACGGTAAAACGGAGCTCATTCATCTTCGTGCGATTTGCGTCACCTCTGTAACAGCGACATTCCATAGCTGTGGCAAGCTCCTCCGCCCGCTTGAACGCCGAGGCAAAGAGCGGAACCAGTATAGGTATCAGCGCTTTCACCCTGCGCACTATATTACCGCTCGAAAAATCTGCGCCGCGCGATTTCTGGGCATTCATGATTTTCTCGGTTTCCTCGACGAGCGTCGGAATAAAGCGAAGCGCTATAGTCATCATCATGGCAAATATATGGACAGGCACGTGAATGAGCTTCAACGGCGAGAGCAGTCCCTCAATACCGTCAGTCAGGCGTATAGGCGACGTTGTATATGTCAGCAGTACGCTTGTACCGATTATCAGAAGCACGACGCGCAGTGCCATGAATACGGCACGTATTATTCCCTCTTTGTATATACGTATTATCCAGAAAGAAACGAGCGGCTCGCCGTCGCCTCTTGTGAGAAAAATATTTATAATCGCTGTAAAAAGAAGGACGTACAGTACCGGCTTTATCCCTTTCATCACCGTGCGCAAGCCTATACGGCTTACAGCGGTTATTGCAAATGTAAGAACGGTGACACACAGGAACGCGACAGGCGTCTGTGCAAGGAATACAATGACAATATACAGAATTGAAAGTATTATTTTGGTTCGCGGGTCGAGCTTATGAACAGAAGAAAATCCGGGAAAAAACTGCCCGAGGGTTATATCGGAGATCATCTCTTCACCCCCTCGGCATACTTCCGGAACGCCGCAACAAAGCCATCTACCGTATAGGCCTCACCTTTAAGGGTTATGCCATTTGCCGCAAGCTTTGACGCGATTTTTGAAATCTGCGGTACATCAAGACCGATTTTCTCAAGTTCCTCCGCCTGATTGAATATTTCGCTGACCACGCCGCATCTGTGGATTTTTCCGTTGTTCATGACGACGACATCATCACAGTATGATGCCATATCCTCCATTGAATGACTAACGAGAATGACAGATATTCCGCGCTCTTTTGCATATCTTTTGCAGATACCGCCGAGTATTTCGCGCCGTCCCCTCGGGTCGAGACCTGCCGCCGGCTCGTCAAGAACGAGAACGTCAGGCTCCATAGCCAGAACTCCGGCAATGGCTGCCCGCCTCTTCTGTCCACCGGACAATTCAAACGGAGATCTGTCAAGAAGAGTATCGTCAAGTCCGGCAAAGTCTGCCGCGGCGCGGACCCGGCGTTCGATTTCTTCCTTATCGAGTTTCAGGTTTCTCGGAGCGTAGGCAATGTCGGAGCGGACAGTCTCATCGAATAGCTGATACTCCGGGTATTGCATGACAAGACCGACGCGAAAGCGTACCGCAGATATTTTTTTCGGTTCGTCCCATATATTTTTACCGTCAAGTATTACCTCTCCTGCGTCAGGACGGTAAAGTCCGTTAAGAAGATTCACAAGAGTTGACTTGCCAGATCCTGTATGACCTATAATTCCGGTAACTCTCCCGCTCTCAAATCCGACGCTGACAGAATCGAGCGCTTTTTTTTCAAAGGGAGTTCCCTTGCTGTAGCTGTATGAAACATCACGAAGCTCGAGTATTTTCATTGTCTCGCACCTCCGAGATAAGAGGTCAGCGCCGCGACACATTCATCTACCGTCAGACATACACCGCCGGGGATGTCATACCCCACCTTGCGAAGGGCATCAACCGCCTCGACGCTCTGCGGTGCCTCAAGCCCGATACCGTGCAGTCCGTCGACATCCGAAAAAACCTCACGCGGAGTGCCGTCGGCAAAAACCGCGCCGTCGTTTATCACTACTATCCGTTCCGCTCTTGAAGCCTCTTCCATATAGTGTGTTATATTTATAATCGTTATATTTTCCTCGCGGTTGAGCCGCTCCATTATGTCCATTACCTCAGCCCGCCCTCCGGGGTCAAGCATTGCGGTCGACTCATCGAATACGATAATTTCCGGTTTCATTGCTATTATTCCGGCTATTGCCACGCGCTGTTTCTGTCCGCCGGAAAGCTTATGCGGCGCATGATGAGCATACTCGGTCATTCCGACGAGATCAAGTGCCTCGCGCACACGTTTCTTTATTTCAAAACGCGCAAGTCCGAGGTTCTCCGGTCCGAATGCGACATCCTCGTCAACAAGCGTCGCGACAAGCTGGTTGTCAGGATTCTGAAAAACCATACCTATTTTTCTTCTGACATCGTAAACGTCGTCGTCGCTGAAATCAGGCGTCGCGAGCTCACGACCGTCGAGAAATATCCGCCCCTCTGAGGGAGTAAGAATCATATTCATAAGCTTTGCGAGAGTGGATTTACCGGAGCCGTTATGTCCGAGAATTGCCAGATACTCCCCACGCCTGACGGATAGATTTATATCTCGGAGCGCCACCGTGTTCTCCGACGGAATATCCGACGAATAGGTATAACCGAGATGCTCACATTTTATTATAACATCGCTGTTGTTTTCTTTCACTATCACGCACTCCGAAAATCAGAATACCACACGTACGCTTGAGCCGCAAGGAAGAACAAGCCCGGTGTCGGAAACCGGCAGCCCGATTTCATCTGCTTCACTTTTTCCTCCGAATTTTCGCACAAGGCGCACATCTGTTATATATTTCATAGCCGATGCGGAAAGCCCGGTGGTGTATGAATTGAGAAGGAAGAAAAGCGGTTTATCGCTAAGTACTCCCTGTGTCAGGAGTACGAGATCATCGATATTGTCCTCTATCTTCCAGACCTCGCCGGTCGGACCCCTGCCGTATGACGGCGGGTCCATTATAATGGCGTCATATCTGTTACCGCGTCTTATCTCGCGTTCTATGAATTTTTTACAATCGTCTATTATATAGCGTATTGATGCATCGGACAGCCCCGACAGTGTCGCATTTTCCTTAGCTGTCTGCACCATTCCGCGCGCCGCATCGACATGACACACCGTGGCACCGGCGGCAGCCGCGGCTACTGTCGCGCCGCCTGTATACGCAAAGAGATTCAGTACCTTTACGGGTCTGCCAGCCGATTTTATAAGCCCTGAGAACCAATCCCAGTTTGTTGCCTGCTCCGGGAAAAGCCCTGTGTGCTTGAAGCCCATGGGCTTTATTCTGAATGTCAGGCTTCCGTATGAAACCGTCCAGCTCTCCGGCAGGCGGGCGCGTGTCCACGCTCCGCCGCCTGTGTGACTTCTTTTATAAGATGCGTCGGGGTTACGCCAAAGCGGATTTTTCTTTTCTGTTTTCCATATGACCTGAGGGTCGGGTCGTACAAGCGAATACTTGCCCCAAAGCTCGAGCTTTTCACCGTCGGAGGTATCGAGCAGTTTATAATCATGCCATTTATCGGCGATCCACATATAAGACTCCTATCGTTGATTATAAAATTGACCGAGCGCCGAGCCGCGGCATTGTGAGTGGCATATTGCAATCGCCACCGCGTCTGCCGTATCGTCCGGTTTCGGCGGTGCGGGCAGCTTCAGAATGGACGTCACCATTGCGATTACCTGCCGTTTCTCCGCTTTCCCGTAGCCGACAACAGCCTGCTTTACCTGAAGCGGCGTGTATTCGCTTATCTTCACGCCGAGCTTATGTGCCGTGCACAGAATGACACCGCGCGCCTCCGCGACCGCAATACCGGTTGTTATGTTCGTATTGAAAAAGAGCTCCTCGACCGCCATTTCTTCCGGTTGATATTTTTCAATGAGATCAGTAAGATCCCGCTCTATCATGAGAAGTCGCGCCTCGATGTCGGTATGCGCAGGTGTTGTTATAGCCCCGTACGCAAGCGGTCTTATGTTACCGCGTGCCGATTCTATAACTCCCCAGCCGACTATTGCAAGACCGGGGTCTATTCCGAGTATTCTCATAACGGCGCCTCCTCTTCCGAAATATACACCCTATTTTACCACATCGGTCAGAAGAAGTAAAGAGTAAAATATATAAATTATTATATTGCGATTGACTATCAGACGCCTTTATGCTATAATTATCGGTAGAATGTACAGGTGTATACGCGCCGTTTGCGCCATGAAACAGCATGGAAGGAATACTGATATAAAATGTTTTATTACATATACGGAGAGCTGACATACAGGGACGCCGTTACCTGTGTTATTGATTGCGGTGGCGTCGGATATCGGATGACGGTCAGCCGGATGACCTCCGACGCGCTTGTCAATAAGCACGGTCAGCGCGTCAAATTATATACATATCTCGCGGTTCGTGAAAACGAGATTGAGCTTTTCGGTTTCGGCTCGGATGAGGAGCGCTCCTGCTTCAATCAGCTGATATCAGTCAGCGGCGTGGGACCCAAGGCGGCGATGTCAATTCTTTCATATATGACGCCGGATGCATTCTCGCTTGCCGTCTGCACGGAGGACATAAAGGGTATATCAAAGGCTCCGGGCGTCGGCAGTAAAACCGCCGCGAGGATTGTACTTGAGCTACGCGATAAGATTTCAAAGGATATGATGACAGCAGCCGTGCCCGGCGGAAAGAAAAATCAACCCGCGCCAAAGCTCAGCGGTCCTTTTGCAGAGGCTACCGAGGCGCTGATGGTGCTCGGATATGATCGCGCAACGGTAACCACCGTTCTGCGGGACGTCGACCCGTCACTCTCCGATGCAGGCAGCATAATCAAAGCGTCGCTGAAGCTCCTATCAAAATGAACGGGAGACGGCAGAAAGGATAGCCAATGGTAGAAGAGGTAAATGAATTTGATTTTGAAAATCGGATTCTCTCGAATGAATACGATGCAGAGCGTGACGGCGATGTCGAAAACAGTCTGCGCCCGAAGCAACTTGATGATTATATAGGTCAGGAGCGTGTCAAGGAAAATCTCAAGGTATATATCGAAAGCGCGAAACGACGCGGCGAATCGCTCGACCATGTCCTTCTATACGGACCTCCTGGACTCGGCAAAACGACGCTGTCTGTCATTATTGCAAACGAAATGGGGGTTAACATCCGGACAACCTCCGGCCCCGCGATAGAAAAACAGGGTGATCTCGCGGCGATACTCACGAATCTTCAGGAAGGGGACGTCCTCTTTATCGATGAGATACACAGGCTCTCACGGAGCGTTGAGGAGATACTCTACCCGGCTATGGAAGATTACGCGATAGACATAATCATAGGCAAGGGTCCTTCCGCACGCTCTATAAGGTTGCCGATACCGAAATTCACACTGATAGGCGCGACAACCCGCGCCGGTCAGCTCACGACACCGCTGCGCGACAGATTCGGCGTTCTTTTCAAGCTTGAGCTTTATACTCCGGAGGAGCTGTCGACTATTGTAAAGCGTTCTGCCGATATACTCGGTATAGCGATAACCGAGGACGGCGCGCTGGCAATTGCCTCGCGCTCACGCGGGACGCCCCGTATTGCAAACAGAATACTAAAACGTATAAGGGACTTTGCACTTGTAAAAGGAGACGGCACCATAACGTCGGAGATTGCCGGTATGGCTCTCGCCGCTCTTGATATAGACGAGCTCGGGCTCGACAGCGTTGACCGCCGTATGCTCGGTGCTATCATCAATTTTTACGGCGGAGGTCCGGTCGGACTCGATACCCTTGCGGCTACTATCGGTGAAGAGGCTGTAACCATTGAGGATGTCTATGAGCCGTACCTTATGCAGATAGGCTTCCTCGCAAGGACACCGCGCGGAAGATGCGCTACAAAGCTCGCATACGATCACCTGAATATTCCTTTCATAACTCAATAAAGCAATATATATCGCGGCAGAAAAACATTTCTCCGCGATATTAAAACGGACAGAGCTATATTGCCCTGTCCGCTTTTTTGTTATTAATGCTTTGTGGGAAGCCAGCAGGCGTACTCAGACCTCTTGTCCCATGTCTTTCCCGAGGACGAATAATCGACTACCGTAAAGCTACCGCCGTCTGTTTTTGGAACCGAGAAGCAGACGATGTGCGGGAATTTCGCGACGGATGACGGCGTGAGTTTTACATATCCCTCGCTGTCATAATCGATGTCGACAGGCTTTTTAACATCCGAACCGAGGCGTGCATCCCGCGCGAGGATCAGCGGACCGCGACGGATGGCAATATGGTACTTTGTTTCCGGGGACTCAAGGACAACGCGGTGAACGAGTATATCAAGGTCCCACTGCATATCGGTATTTACAATATCGCGCGGACAGCTTACCGGATGAATTACCTGTGCACGCATATCAAGCGTCAGTGTAATTTCGTCTCCTGCGGCAAAATCGCGCGTCAGCTCGGCATATCCGCTGCTTACGCTGTGCGTATCATTTCCGATACTGAGCGTTGTTTCTTTGCTCCATGCGGGTATGCGTAGTTTGAGCGAGAAATTACCGTTTGTGCTATCAAGGAAGCGGAGCTTTACCACGCCGTCAGCCGGATAATCCGTGTCAAGCGAAATTCTTACTTTCTTGCCCTCCGGAGTGCGCGTCTCATATACTCCGCGCGAATAGAGATTGATTGCCGCGCCGGTCTCATCGAGAGTCATGGCGACTTTACCCACCATTCCGGCACCGGCCGAAGCTATACATGCACAGCAACCATATACGTGCCGGTCGCGCATGAGCTGTATACCGCCGGTCTGCCTGCCGCGCGTATCCGGGAGAAGAGACGAATAGCTGTCGAACGGGAGAATTTCCTCTATGTAATCCGGGAAGCGCTCCGCGACTGACGGGCTCACTTTCCCCTCGGTATTATATGACCCGAGATAGGCATTATAGAGAGAAATTTCAAAGCAGTCCGCAAAAAACGGGTCACCCGTCATTGCGAGGAGCTGCATACAATATTTCATCCATGTGACGGTAACACAGGTCTCCTGTTTCACATCGTCGAAGTAAAATGGATCTGCTTGATGAACGAGCGAGTGGTCAAGCAGCTCGTGCGAGCAGCCGGCGGTGCCTATGATCGTAATATCGCTCTCTGCAATTCTCTTTGCAAAGTTTATAGCTATTTTCCGATATTTTTCGTCACCGGTTGCCCGATAATATTCGATTATCCCCTCAAAGAGCGACATCATCTCATACGCCTTTGTGACAGGATATTCGTAAGGATATGCTATATCCTCTTCCGCGAGCTTGAAAATATCTCCGGTGCTTACGCCCCCCTCGGATATTATATATGCGGCAAAGTCAAGATATTTTTTGTCTCCGGTAATATCATAGAGCCGGACGGTGGGTTCAAGGATCGTCGACGCATTGAGCCCGCGCCAACAGCCTGAACAGGATGTTATATTTCTCTTGCCGGGCTCATTACCTATCCTCTCAATAAGGTAGTCGAGAGAACCGCACATAAAGCTTACGATTTTCTGCCGAAGCTCGTCGTCTCTGCATATCTCAAGATAATACTGCATACCGAGGAGAACATATTTGCGGCACCATATATCCCATCCTCCGAACTCTGTCGCGCGCGAGTAGGCCGAGACACGGCCGTCCGGCTCCGCACATGTGAGCATATCGCATACGGTCTCCGTAAGCACCTGATAGAGCTCTTCATTTTTGGTATATGAATATACGAATGCGCCGCCGCGCATCATCTTACCCCAGTATTCACCGCGCCAGCCGCGATTTTCTCCGTCGTCCTGAAACCGGAATTGATCGACAAATCTCTTCCAGTGTGCACGGTCGAGGAGCTGCTTTTTTTCTGTAAACCGCACTGCATCGTCAAGCAGACCGGAAAATTTCACATCCGAGGCATCAAGAAAAAGTTTGTCGGTAGCAAGGCGTTTATGGTTTACGGGATTGCTTTTGTAAAGTGTCTCTGTTGCTTTGCTCATATTATACTCCGAAAAATTCACGGTCTGGGACCGCTTTATTGTAAACTGACCGGCTATATAATAACACAAAAAGGCGGAGAGGTCAATATATTACCGCATTTTCCGGTAAAAATTTGTCTTCCGCCTGTTTTTTGTTTTGGTTTGCTTTAATCGGTCGTCAGTCTATCGTCGACATATCGGAGGACAGGACTGTATACTGATTACATTCTACAGTGCTGCCGTTCCGCTCTACCGTTATCGAAATTTTATCACCCGAATTTATACGGTAGATGATGTCGGATATATTAAAGTACCTGCTGATTGTATAGCTCTTGCCGTTTATGGAAAGTGACAGGATGACATCCCCGGCTTTGACGCCCATTTTAGCAGCTATGCTCTCCGACACGACGCTCTCAACAGTGACTTTTTCTTCGATACTGCCGTATCCTGTCTTTTCATCGTACCTATAGCGCGATTCCGAAGAAGATACAGAGACACCGAGAGTTACCCGGTTTATCTTTGCGACGGCGCCGGATGTCTTATAAGAGCTTATCAGGTTATCAACAACCCCGGTTACTATATCAAGAGGAATAGCGTAATTTATATTCTGATCCTCCTGGTTACCGGCATTCGTGATGCCTATGAGCTCTCCGTTCACATTAAATAATCCGCCGCCGGAATTTCCGCTGTAAAGCGCGGTGTCAATGCGGATAGACCGGTACCTTCTCGTGGTATTGTCAATCTTCAGAGTGATGAACTCGTTGTCAACGCTTATTATTCCCTCGGTTACGCTTATACCGCCGTCCTCGGGGTTGCCTATCGCTATCGCGGTCTCTCCGACATGATAAGTGTCGGCGACACTCACGGCTGTTGCGTCCGGATTTATTTTAAGGATATCCTCCGTCCTGGCACGCAGAACCGCTATGTCGCAATTTATTGAGCCGCCTATAAGCTCACAGTTTATTCCGTATGCCCCGCCGGTGTATGAGTAAAGCCCGTTGCTGTCCGTTGAGGAGCTACGCTCCGGCGAACCCTCGCTCCCGTAGAGATAGCAGTATACATTCTTTGCGAAATTCCCGCCGTTCAGCTCATCTGCCGCCGAGCTGTATACAACGTGATAGTTTGTCAGTATATAGGTGTAATTGCCGTCTATCGAATAAATGATTCCGGAACCCGTGTACATAGCATTCTTCGGATATGAACGATAGTTCCAGAAAGTATTTTCATATGCAGTCTCTATGAATTCCGTATACAGCTTGACACTCGAACGCAGACAATCGTTTATTATAGCGGTATTATCGGCGTTCAATGTAAGATAGGTTTTCAGAAAATCCGAAAAGGATATTTCGCCGTATTGCTTTTTATACTCCGCGTATACCTCCTGTATAGTGACATCCTTCCCGTCCTCGCCGTCTTTTCCGTCTTTTGCCGCCACATTTGTATATGTGCCGTCGGAATAATTAATCCTTATAACTCCATTGCCGTTGTCATCGGTGCTCTGTTCCACAGATACCACATACCGCTCGCTATTGTCCGAGAGCGAGCAGCCGGATGCGCCGAGCACCGTAAATGCCGTCATAAGTACAACGAGAAAGAGCGCAAGTTTTCTTTTCATATCATCATCCTCCGCATATAGTTTGCCGTAAAATTGAAAAAATTATATTGCAAATTTATAAAACAGGTGTTGTCTTTCTGATAACAATATGTTATATTATTGTTAGCTTTTTGTCAAGGAGCCATATAAAATGTTGTTTGACGGTATACTTATCGCCTCCGATTGGGACGGCACGATATGCACCGGCGGTGTGGTGAACCCAAAGACGGCTGCCTCTGTCCGATATTTTCAGGAGCATGGCGGTCTCTTTACAATAGCCAGCGGAAGATACCCAGAGCACCTCGACTCGTTTTCGGAAATAATAGCCCCGAATACATATCAGATAGCCTTGAACGGAGCCGTCATATCAGACCGGAAAACCGGTAAGATTCTTTTCTCCGGTCATTGCGATGACGACGTCTATGATGTCCTGCATGATATCGTAATGCTCAAAACGAAATATGATTCAGTATGGCTCTACCCGATAGGTGATACGCATGCCACAAGATACTCTGCCGAATATTTTATTGAGAATTTTGACAAAATACGTCAAATTAAAACCTACAAATCAATACTCACTGCGAGCTCGAATGAGGGGTGCGACGAGGAGGCGGAGCGCGTTCGTCAATGTGTAAATCTCCGCGGATACTACGCCCTCCGTTCATTTGAAACAAGTCTTGAGCTGATCTCAAGAAAGCTCTCAAAAGGAATGGCAATAAAGCGGCTGAAGGCTGCAGTAAACGCCAGGGTGTCGATAGCCGTCGGTGATTACGAAAATGATATTCCGATGTTTCACGATGCGGACCTGTCATACGCCGTACAAAACGCAATCCCCTCTGTCAGGCTTTCAGCCGATGTTATTACCGCGCTTCCGGCGGCGGACGGCGCCGTTTCAGAGGTCATATCCGACATTGAAAGAAGAATACGTTCCGGTGAAATATGAAAGGAGCTGTCACGCCGTGGCAGCCCCTTGCCTTTTTATCAATCAATATCCTCTTCAACTCTGTCGAGAGTGTTCTCGAGCATTTCGGGGTGAAGAATATATCTCTTTATTTTCTTGAACGCAGATGCATAGTAGTAACCGTCGCATATACGCTCATCCGTAACAACTCTGAAGGTTATGAAGCGGTGACGCTCACGGGTGCCGTCGCGCTTTATGGCGTCCGCGGTAAATATATTTCCGTATGAAATAAATATCGGAAGATTTCCGAAGTCATACAGGTGATGATATATCGCCGGTATACCGAGCGAGCCCATGGAGGTAATTATCATAGAGCCATGGAACGGGCTGACGTCAAGTAACGCCTTCGGCAGGAGACCTACGTAGTCGAGCAGTCGGAGCAGGCTCACCGTACCACGAAGTATAAGTCTCGGTAACATCATAAGCTTCTTCGCCGTCTTGTCAAAATCGGTACCGCTGCTTTCCTTTGCTTCTGTCGCCACCTTGCGAAACTTCTTGTACACATTATCGACATTGTCGCGCGGGTCAAAGATGATCTTTATACAGGTGTCCGGCGATTCGAGCGACATTTCTTTTTTGACGGTCATCGTACATTCAATGTTCTTTCTTGCGAAAATCCGCTGTCCGGAGATGAAACGGTTGATTCCGGGGCGCTCTGCCACGGTTCTGACATACGCCGCAAGAATTATATGCAACAGCGTCATACCCGACATTCCCTCCTTGTGCTTACGCGCAAGGAACGCCTCGGCATTCGTTATGTCAATCATGTCCTCAAAGTGGTTCTGCGAATCGGAGCGCACCTTCATTATGAACGGAGAAACATAATTCATCGGCGGGAGAGTGCGCACGCGGCGTCCCTCCTTGCGGTCTCCCCATCTGCGTTTTCTCTCGACGTATGCGGGAGCATCATATGTAATCAGTTCTTCAAGTTTGTTGTCTTCCATATACAAGCACCAGTCATTTTCCGGGCTGTCGCCCACATTCAATGATATACCGTATTGTATCATAAAAATCCGCAAAAGTCAAGGAAAATGATTTTTGCACGAAATTAGCACGGTTATTCTGCAGAAAAAACAGGTTAAAAAAATAAAACGGGCTGTACCGTATTTTTCGATACAGCCCGGGCGTATTGAACATTTTTTACTCAGCTTTTGTCTCGGCTATTATCTTGTCAGTGAGATTCGCCGGAACCTCATCATAACGGATATATTCAAAATCAAAGCTGCCGCGTCCCTGCGTCGCCGCGCGAAGCGCTATCACATAATCTGTCATCTCCGAGTACGGAACCTCCGCTATTATGGTCTGGTAGCCCTCAAGATGCTCCGCCGGCTCTATCCCCATGACTCTGCCGCGTCTCTTGTTCAGATCTCCCATAATATCTCCGACATATGCGTCCGGAACATAGACACGGAGTCTTCCGACGGGTTCGAGAAGAACCGGGGATGCCTTCGGGAGCCCCTCACGATAGGCTATCGCCGCCGCAAGCTTGAAGGATATTTCGTTTGAATCCACCTCGTGATATGAGCCGTCATAGAGATTTGCGGCAAGATGAACAACCGGATACCCGGCGAGGACACCGCGCTGCATACAATCGCGTATCCCCTGCTCGACAGCCGGAAAATAATTCTTAGGCACAGCGCCGCCGAACACGGACTCGGTAAATGTGAGCCCCTCATCATCACCGGGCGAGAATGTGATCTTTACATGACCGTACTGCCCGGAGCCGCCGGATTGCTTTTTGTGCTTGCCTTCGACATCTACCTTTTTCCTTATCGTCTCGCGATAGGCTATCTTCGGCTTTGTAAGATCAACATTTGCGCCGAAACGGTTGCGAAGCTTAGCAACTATTATGTCAAGGTGAATATCGCCGAGACCGGATACCGTAAGCTGCTTTGTTTCGGAATTATTCTCATATCTTATTGTAGGATCTTCCTCAAGCAGACGCGCCATGCCTCCGGAAATCTTATCCTCGTCCCCCTTTGCCTTCGGGGTCATCGCCATTGTCATATACGGCTTCGGGAACTGTATAGGTGCGTATTTTATATTATCCGTACCGGTTGTCAGGGTATCATTGGTATTTGTATTCACAAGCTTTGCGGTGACGCCTATGTCTCCGCAGCAGAGCTCATCGACATCTATCTGCTTCTTGCCGCGCATGATGAAAATTTTTCCGAATTTCTCCGTCTGACCGCTGACGGTGTTACGAAGCTGCATATCTTTTTTGAGAGTGCCGGACATGACCTTGAACATCGACATTTTGCCTACAAAGGGATCGGCTATTGTCTTGAAAACAAATACCGATGTAACAGGACTATCCGGATCAATAGCTATCTCGCCTATCGTTCCGTCGTCCTTTATTATGTGTTCATTCTTCTTTGCTGTCGGGCGCGGAAAAGACTCTGCTATCGTATCGAGAAGCGTTTTTATCCCCCAGTTCTTTATAGCCGAACCGCAGAATACAGGCACTATTTCGCCTTTGATTATTCCCTCGTGTATAGCTTCAAGCGATTCCTCTCGGCTGATAGGAATTTCATTGAAGAACTTATCCATAAGCTCATCGCTGGTCTGCGCTATCGCCTCAATGAGCATTGAGTGATACTCTGCTATAGTATCCTTGAATTTTTCCGGTATCGAGCTGCGGACATATTCACCCGTGCTCTTCTCAAACGTGTAAACGCACATCTCGACGAGATTTGCGAATCCTATTACAGTATCGCCGTCAATTACGGGTATCTGTATCGGACATATATTGACTCCGTATTTTTCGCGTATCGCGCCAAACACTTTATAAAATCTCGCCTCGGGATCGTCAAAGCGGTTTATAAAGAACGCCTTCGGTATTCCCGCCGCCGTCGCGTGATTCCACGCGAGCTCCGTGCCGACCTCAATTCCGGCTTTACCGTCTACAACAATAACGGCAGCGTCCGCAGCGCGTACGCACTCGCGCTCCTCTCCCTCAAAATCAAAAAAGCCGGGAGTGTCAAGTATATTTATCTTCGTCCCATTCCAAAGCATAGGTGCGGTTGCGGCTGAAACCGAATAACCGCGCTTTATCTCCTCCGGGTCGTAATCGCATACAGTGTTTCCGTCGGTTATATTTCCGAGGCGATCCGTAATTCTTGAGATATAAAGCATCGACTCTGCAAGCGATGTTTTACCGCCCCCGCTGTGTCCCAGGAGCGCTACATTACGAATGCTTTTTGTGTAAACTTTTTCCATTAGTGTTTCTCCTTGCTTTACCGAAATAAGAATTGAAAGGACCGTTTCTCAGGCACCATCTGTTATAGATTATAACTGATTTTGGTTCTGTTTTCAAGTATTTGCTTTGAGGTTTTTAATATTTGATGTAGAAAAAAAGGATGACAATTTGTGCATGATACACAAATATATCATCCTGTCAGCGCTTTTTGACGCTCTGTCAGTCCTTTATGGCTTTCCCGGACATACAATCGGGGAGCTCGCGCACATTTGTAAGTCCCGTAATAGTTACGCCTTTCGGAAGCGCGATTTCGTTTTTCAGATTTTTGTTAGGGACAAGGATTTTTGTGAATCCGAGGCGCACGGCTTCCTTTATTCTGTACTCGATATGTGAAACCGCGCGTATCTCTCCTGCAAGCCCTATCTCGCCGAAAGCTATCAACTGGTCCGGTATTACTTTATCGGTTATTCCGCTTATCAAAGCCATCGCGACGGAAAGGTCCGCTGACGGCTCATTGAGATATATTCCGCCCGCGACATTTATGTAGACATCATTTTCCCAGAATTTCAGCCCCATGCGCTTTTCGAGCACGGCGAGAAGGAGACCGAGGCGATTGTGGTCAAACCCGTCCGATGTCCGTTTTGCCGACGGATACGCAGTCTTTGTCACAAGTGCCTGTATCTCGGTTATTATAGGGCGCGTTCCCTGCATGACGCAACCGGCGCATGAACCGGATGAATTACGCGGGCGCTCCGCCATCACGACCTCGCTCGGATTCGGAATTTCTACAAGTCCCTTATCTCCCATTTCAAAGACGCCTATTTCATTTGTGGAGCCGAAACGGTTTTTAATCGCTCTTATTATGCGATAAGAGTTCATCCGTTCACCCTCAAAGCAAAGCACGGCATCAACCATATGCTCAAGAAACTTCGGACCCGATATTCCGCCCTCCTTGTTCACATGCCCGACGAGGAAAACTGCGGCGCCGGAGGATTTTCCGTAATTTATAAACGCCATTGCCCCTTCCTTTACCTGCGTTATCGTACCGGGGGCTGATGCGAATTTCTGCGACTGCAGCGTCTGAACCGAGTCAATTATTATAACATCAGGATGTATCCGGGCACACTCTGCGAGTATCGTATCCACATCCGTTTCGGTCAGAAGATAAATATTTTTTCCCTCAATTCCGAGACGCTCCGCCCGCAGCTTCAGCTGCCCCTTTGACTCCTCACCGGAGACATAGAGGACGCTTCTGCTCCTGCTGAGCTCCGAACATATCTGGAGAAGCAGTGTGGACTTTCCTATACCCGGCTCTCCGGTTAGGAGCACGGCAGAGCTGTCGACCAGTCCGCCGCCGAGAACACGGTCAAGCTCCTCCATTCCGGTCTTTGTGCGCATATATGTAGGTAGCTGCAGCTCTGAAAACTTTTCTGCCTTATTATTTGAGACGCTTTTTGGAGTTTTAGCCTTTTCATCACTTTGAAACTCCTCGTCGTAAGAGTCCCATGCACCGCACTCCGGGCATTTTCCGATCCACCGTATACTTGTTGCTCCGCACTCGCGACAGACATATATTACCTTCGGTGATTTCATTTTCAACTTCCTCCGGGAGGGCAATCAGCCGTTTGACTGTGCCGTCTTTGTGTTCATATACTCAATGATACCACAAACTATCGAGGAACACAACTGTTTTTGATATTCTTTTTCGGAAAGGCGGGCACATTCCTCCGCATTTGTTATAAAGCCGCATTCGATAAGTACAGCCGGGCTTTTTATGTTCTTCAGAATATATATTTCATTTCCGGATTTCGTCGTTCGTTTATTCTCCGGCTGGACAGCTTTTTTCACGGCAGACTGAATATCGGATGCAAGGGTCTTACTGTCCTCAGAGTTTTCCGAGTAGTACACCTGCGTGCCCGAATATTTCGACTCACCGAATGAGTTCATATGTACAGATATAAAGAGCGCCTCCGGGTGCTCTTCGGCTATCGCGCATCTGTTTTTCAGATCCGATATTTTCCGCAGTCCCTTTATATCCTCGTCAGCCTTGTAAAGCAGACGATCGTCCGTGCGTGTGTAGATCACAACATACCCGGCGTCTGAGAGCTGCCGCCCAAGCTCGAGTGCAATCTCGAGATTAAGATACTTTTCAAAGACGCCGCTTGTGCCCTTCGCGCCTACGTCCTCTCCGCCATGCCCGGCATCAATGATTATCACCTTCTCGCTCTCCTCACCCGCCGCAGGAACGGCATACGTGTTGAAACCACCGTTCAGACCGAAGCACAGTAAGAACAATCCGGCAGCAATCACAGTTATCGACAGAATACCGAAGAGCAATCTGTGTTTTCTGAAATTCAATACATAAATACGCATAGAAAAAAGCCTCCGTACCTTTAATCACTTAAAGATATGGGGGCTTTCTGCGGAATATGCAGGTTTGTTTTTTCAAAAATCAGTCGTTCTTTTTACTCGGAAGCAAATGAAGATTTCTGTATCCCGCGCCATATCCAGCCGCGGAAACAAGGCAACAGCAGACAGCACCGGCAAAGAAAATAATCACCTGCACAAAGTAAGAAATCATACCGGACGTCCCGAGGCCGAAAAGCGTTACCAGCCCTATTCCGATACCGAGATACATAGACGCACCGTATTTAAGAAGCAGGAGCGAGACCGCGGCGAATGCGTTTCCGCCAAGCTCCGAAAGAACGAATGCATAAGCGACGACTCCCATAATGGAAAGAATGAAATTCGGTATATTTGCAATGCCTGCAATAAAAGCCCCTTTGAACGGAACTTTTGTCTCTCTGCCGGTATCTACCTTTATTCTGTCTCTCGCACCGGTCTCCCATGCCGAGAGAAACACAAGGACGAAATAAAAAGCTGTTGCAAAGACCGAGATGAGCACCTCCCAAAGGCAGGAGGTGTCATTGGGATCAGCATCCTGAACCATTCCGACAGCAAAGTAAAGCACCAAAGAAAAAATAGTCATGCCGAACTGGTATACGAGCATGCGCACAATATCCTGCGAGTTGTTTTTACAGAATTTCATATTGGTACGGCGACGCCACAGACGCCCGCCTGCTCTCCTTTGTAAATATCATTTCTTATATAACGCTACTATCTTATCACACATAGCCGGAAATGCAACCGAAAAAACAAAAAATTTACATTTTGTCCATTAAATTCGCGATTTATTTTGTATAATAGGAAGTGCGGAAACGCAAGGAGGTCATCATGTCCGTTCTGACACTTACAAGCAAGGAATACAAGGAAACATTCCCGCCGTTACTCAAAGAGTACGCTACATACATGACGGTTATCAAAGGCAACAGTGAAAAGACGGTATGCGAATATCTTCTCGACCTGCGGACCTTTTTCCGTTACCTCTGCGCCGGCAGCTCTGTCCAGGAGATGAGCGCCGATGATTTTTCCGGGATAAGCATACGCGGAATTACCCTTGATGACGCCAAGGCGGTTACGCCGCAGACGGTTATTGAGTTTCTTATGTTCGTGGGCATGGACAGAAAAAATTCAAACACCACGAGAATGAGAAAAATTTCCGCTCTGCGCTCGTTCTACCACTACCTTTTCGCAAAGAAGCATTATATAGACCGTAATCCGATGGAAGAAATTGAATCTCCGAAAAAAAGTCATACCCTTCCGAAATACCTTACCATGGAGGAGGCACTGCTCCTGCTCCGCACCGTAGAGGCGGACAAGGAATCAAAAACACGCATCCGCGACTATGCAATAATCACGCTTTTTCTCAATACCGGAATGCGTCTTTCAGAGCTTGTCGGTCTCGACCTCACAAGCTTCACGCCGGATCTCTCCTCCGTCACCGTCGTCGGTAAAGGCAATAAGGAACGGGTCGTATACCTTAACGATGCGGCGCGCGGTGCGGTCGCGGAATATCTTCGTGAGCGACTTGACCCCAAGTTCATCTCGACGAGTATAAAGGCGTTCTTTCTGAGCGGAAGAGACAAACGCATATCAAACAAGACCGTCCAGTGGATCGTTTACAAGTATCTGCGCATGGCGGGTCTCGGCTCACGCGGGCTGTCCGTTCACAAGCTCCGGCATACGGCGGCGACACTGATGTACCAGTCGGGAAATGTTGATATACGCGTGCTGAAGGATATACTCGGTCACGAGCAGCTCAACACGACTCAGATATACACACATGTCGTTTCAGGTAATATGGAACGGGCGATGTACAGCAATCCCCTGTCTGAAATCACACCGAAGAATACAGCAAGGTCTGTAAAATCGCCGCGGGGTGATGACAGCGGGACGACACACGGAGGAAAAAGCAATGACAATCGGTGAAAAAATCAGGAAACGACGTACCGAGCTACTTCTGACTCAGGAGGCGGCATCCTCCGGCATAGTGACCCGCAATATGCTGAGCCTTATTGAAAACGGCGGTGCTTCTCCATCCTTTGAAACCCTCAGCAAGCTTGCAAAGCGGCTTGAACTTCCCGTTGAATATCTCATATCTGACGGGGATGATCTGTTTCCGTTTCTGAAATTCAAAAACGCCGAAAGAATGAGATACCTTTTCAGATCCGGGCGGTACGCTGAGTGTGCAGAGCTGATTTCGACGCTCGGCGGCACTGATGACGAAACCGAATATCTGCTGACGGATTGCTGCTTCCGTCTAGGGAAAAAGGCGGTTATAAACGGTTCTCTTGCGACTGCAGAGGGATACCTGCGCACATCGGCGGAGCACAGTAATAAAACCGCATACGAAACGGAACGGATACGCGCCCTGACATCTCTTTATCTTGCAATATGTAAAAACATACAGTCGCCTCTTCTTGAATTTAATGCGGACGAGTATTCCGCAGATTTTTCGGAAATGAGCGAATACGAGCTGACGCGCTATATTTCCGGCGACACTACCTATGATTATAAAAACCCGCTTTTTGCGAAGCACATGGAGGCAAAACGCTTCATTCACGCAAATAACCCGACAGCCGCGCTCTCCGTCCTGCGAGAGCTCGAGGAGCATAAGTCTCCTGCCGAATACAATGCACTTGTGATATTCGGAGTTTACGGCGATATAGAGCAATGCGCAAAGAAGCTATGCGACTACGAAACCGCGTACCGCTATTCACAGAAGCGAATGACGCTTATGAACAATTTCAGAGCATGAACAGAACGCCGCACGGCACGGGGATACTATCCGGATACCGTCGGCGTTTTTTTCGTGTCATAGCTCCGGTAAAAATAATAAAAATACTTGACTTACCTTGAATTTGGTGATATAGTATATTTGGTGAAAGTTGGACCATTTACACCTGATGTGTAATCGGTCAAACCCATAAATTGCGGAAGGAGAGATTTGCAACAGTGCAAATCGGGAAACAACTTGGATAAGTACACAGATACCGAAGTTTTTGGTCTCCCGACGGCGGAAAAGCTCCGTTCGGAGCTTCTTGCAAGCGAAAACGCAGACATACGGGCACAGCTCGCGTCGCTTTTCGACAAGGATACCTTCGTCGAGACCTCGGCTTATGCAAAGCGGGGATTTTCGGATTTCCTCACAGCCGAAGGAGCGCGTGAATTTGAAGGGGTCATAACCGGATACGGCGCGATTGACGGCAAACTGGTATTCGCCTTTGCGGAGGACAGTACGCGCATGGGTGGCGCAATTGATGAGAGGCATGCAAAAAAGATAACAGACCTCTATGCTCTCGCCATGAAAAACAAGGCTCCGGTCGTCGGAATATTCGATTCCACCGGCGCGGAAATTTTTGAGGGAACAGGCTCGCTCTCCGCATACGGCAGGATAGCCGGCGCGGTGGCTCATGCGTCCGGAAAAATTCCGCAGATAGCCTATGTTTACGGCAACTGCTTCGGAACCGCCGCGGCGATTGCCTCAATGTTCGATATAACGGTAAGGCGGAACGAGGCAAAGCTCTATGTCACTTCCCCTGACCTCACCGGTGTAAAGAACGGACAGGATTTTGTTCTGGCGTTTACAGGCGATGACTCACAGTGTGCGGCCTTCATACGGAGCTTGATTTCTTTCCTTCCCTCCTGTGCAGGAGCCGGATCGATTGTAAACATCTGCGCTGATAACCTCAACCGCCTGCTCGGTGACCCGGATTTTTCCGGCGACGCTCTCGCGGTCGTTTCCGCAATCTCGGATAACGGTGTGTTCTATGAGCTCGGTCATGACGGAAACGCCATTACCACATCTCTCGCTGTCATTGGGGGCGTCAGGTGCGGAATAATCGCGACCTCTTTTGCGGTCGGCGAAGGAAGAATTGATGCCGTGGGAGCGCGCAAAGCCGCACGCTTTGTCACATTCTGCGACGCCTACTCTATTCCGGTTGTCACATTGGTCGACTCTCTCGGTATAGCAACCGACGCGGAAAATGAAAGAGACGGTCTCGCGCCCGCGCTCGCACGCCTTGCGTTTGCGTATTCGGTCTCTGCGACGCCGAAGGTAACCGTAATTACCGGACATGCAATAGGTGCTTCGTTTGTTCTTCTCGGCTCAAAATCCCTCGGAGCCGAGCTTGTATACGCCACCGACAATGCAGAAATAGGTGCGCTCAACGCCGAGGCGGGAGTGGCGTTTGCCTGGGACAAGTATATAACTCTCGACACAACACGTGAAACGCTCGTGACCAACTGGAAAGAAAACGTCTCCTCTCCTGCTGCCGCGGCGGCAAGCGGAGAAATTGATGACATAATTTCCGTGAACGAGATGCGCTGCAGAATATGCTCCGCCCTCCTTATGCTCTCCGGGAACGGCAACATGACCGGCGGGCGCGGCATTCTTCCCCTCTGAGGAGGTGTACAATGAACGCTTTACTTGAAGTAACCGATTACACTCAGCCGATAGGCGGTTTTCTTAACAAGCTCTCCTTCGGCGTAATGATGCTTATCATCGGCATGCTTGCGGTTTTCACCGTACTCATAATTATATGGGCTGCTCTCGCTGCGTTCAGTCGCTTAAGTGAGAGAAAAAAGACTGCAAAGTCTGCGCCGAAACAGGAAATAAAAACCGAGATCTATCATAAGAATACCGCAGATGAGCGGGAGCTCATCGCCGTTCTCACAGCGGCAGTTTATGCCGCTGAAAGCGAGAACAACGGGCTGAAATTCAGAGTTGTTTCTTTCAGAAAAAAATAATAACGACGCCGAAAGGATGATATTGAAATGAAAAAATATAACATTACCGTGAACGGAACCACCTATGAGGTTCTTGTGGAGGAGGCAGATGCGAGCTCTGCCACACCGACGTATCAGGCACCCGCATACACACCGGCAGCCGCAAAATCCACTGCCGCGCCCGCGAAAAACACCCCCGTCAGCGGAACTCCCGTAACTGCACCGATGCCCGGCAATATACTCGATGTAAAGGCGGAGGCAGGCAAGCCCGTGAAGAAGGGCGATGTCATCTGCGTTCTTGAGGCTATGAAGATGGAGAACGAAATCCCCGCCCCCTGCGACGGTGTTATAGGCTCGGTCAATATCACAAAGGGCGCTACGGTAGCCACCGGAGATATCCTTGCTACAATCAACTGATATTCCACCAAAATAATTTAAGAAACGGGTTCATTATAAAATGCTTGATGCTATAAAAAACTTTTTGAAGTCAACGGGCATCGCACAGATGTTCTCGAGCTCTGACTGGTGGCAGTATCTCATAATGTATGTTATAATCGGGGTTCTGCTCTATCTTGCGATAGTCCGCAAGTTCGAGCCGTTGCTTCTCATGCCGATAGCTTTCGGTATGCTGCTTGCAAACCTCCCCGGCGCCAACCTGATACATCTCGACTTCTTCTTTGACGGACATTACATTGACAAATATGTCCTTACAGCTCTCACACCCGCACAACTGCAGACAATTGCTTCCGAAATGCTCGGATATATAACAGACAGCGGTACGGCTGACGCATTGCGCAGCTTTGTCGCGAATGCCGAACCGGATGCAACTGTTATCTCCGCCATACGCTCTATTATGGCAGAAAACATAACAACCACGCATCTGATAGCTGTACTCAACAATTTTACCGTTGGTGCCGTTCCCGTAACGATAGATGCCGTGAAAAATATGACCTCCGCAGAGCTTGCAAATCTCATTTCTTCCTCCGACTTTGCCGCGTTCTTCGGCTCAGGCGGGCATGTGAAGCTCTCAAAGGTAGTTTCCGAGGTTGTTTCCGACGGCGGTCTGCTTGATATTCTCTACCTCGGTGTCAAGCTCGGCGTATACCCCTCCCTCATCTTCCTTGGTGTCGGAGCTATGACCGACTTCTCTCCCCTTATCGCAAATCCGAAATCTCTTCTCATGGGAGCGGGCGCACAGCTCGGTGTATTTGCCGCATTCTTCTTCGCCCTGTTCCTCGGTTTCTCGCCAATGCAGGCAGCCGCGATAGGTATAATCGGCGGCGCGGACGGACCTACCGCTATTCTTGTCACAAAGGAGCTCGCACCCGAGCTGCTTGGTGCTATAGCCATAGCCGCGTACTCATACATGGCGCTGATCCCGATTATTCAGCCTCCTTTCATGAAGCTGCTTACCACTCAGAAAGAGCGCGAGATAAAAATGTCTGAGCTCAGACCCGTCTCTCATTTTGAGAAGGTCATGTTCCCCATTCTCGTTACGGCGATAGTCGTTCTCCTTGTTCCCGATGCGGCGCCACTCGTCGGTTTCCTTATGCTCGGGAACCTGTTCAATGTGTCCGGCGTATCAGACCGTCTCTCAAAAACAGCGCAGAACGAGCTTATAAACATTGTAACAATCTTCCTCGGTGTTTCCGTTGGTGCCACCGCGAACGCACAGAACTTCCTGAAGCCGCAGACAATATATATAATCTGCCTCGGGCTTTGTGCATTCATCATCTCGACCTGCGGCGGACTTCTCACCGGTAAAATCATGTGTAAACTCACCGGAGGCAAGATAAACCCGCTCATCGGCTCTGCCGGCGTCTCTGCTGTCCCCATGGCGGCGAGAGTATCGCAGGATGTCGGACGCAAGGCTGATCCCTCAAACTTCCTGCTCATGCATGCCATGGGACCGAATGTCGCGGGAGTTATAGGCTCTGCAGTTGCGGCAGGCGTGTTCCTTAGCTTCTTCCGCTGATAAGTAACCAACCGAAAGGACAAATAACAAAATGTCAAAGGTATTGATAACAGAAACCGTACTCCGCGATGCGCACCAGTCGCTCGCGGCTACGCGCATGACCACCGCGGAGATGCTGCCCATTCTTGACGATATGGACAAAATCGGGTACTATTCTATAGAGGCATGGGGCGGCGCAACATTTGATGCCTGCCTCCGTTTCCTCCACGAGGACCCGTGGCAGCGGCTTCGCACTATAAGAAACCATGTAAAAAATACAAAGCTTCAGATGCTCTTCCGCGGGCAGAACATCCTCGGATACCGTCATTACGCGGACGATGTCGTTGAGTACTTTGTGCAGAAGTCCATAGCCAACGGTATTGATATTCTCCGTATATTCGACGCGCTTAATGACCCGAGAAACCTCGAGACCGCAATAAAAGCAACAATAAAAGAGGGCGGTCATGTTCAGGCGGCTATTTCCTATACCACCTCGCCCTTCCATACAAACGAAGGCTTCGCACAGTATGCAAAGCAGCTCGAAGGCATGGGCGCACATTCAATCTGCATAAAGGATATGTCCGGACTTCTCAAGCCCTATGACGCATATCAGCTTGTAAAGACTATAAAGAACAGTGTAAAGATTCCCGTCCATATTCACACGCACTACACTGCAGGGCTCGCCTCTATGACGCTTCTCAAGGCAATTGAAGCAGGAGTAGACGGCGTTGATACGGCGATATCTCCTTTCGCAATGGGAACATCACAGGCACCTACGGAGTCGCTTGTTGCAACACTGCAAGGCACCCCGTACGACACGGGGCTCTCGCTCGAGAAGCTTGACACCATATCCAAGTATTTCACCGGTATCCGCGAAAAATATATAGCAAGCGGACTTATCGACCCGAAGGTTCTGAAGGTCGATGTGAATGCCCTTCGCTATCAGGTCCCGGGTGGGATGCTCTCAAATCTTATATCACAGCTCAAGCTCGCCGGAAAGTCGGATAAGCTCGGCGCAGTGCTTGAGGAGGTCGCCCACGTCCGCGAGGACGCAGGTTATCCCCCGCTTGTCACCCCATCGTCGCAGATTGTCGGCACGCAGGCAGTCAACAATGTTCTCTTTGCCGACGAGGGCAGATACTCCAGAGTCACAAAGGAGTTCCGCGGGCTTGTACGGGGAGAATACGGCAAGTGCCCTGCCCCGATTTCTGACGAATTCCGCAAGAAGATAATAGGTGATGCGCCTATTATAGATTATCGTCCGGCGGATAAGATTGCCCCCGAGATTGATACTCTCAAGGAGCGCGTTGCTCCGTACCGCGAACAGGATGAGGATCTTCTCTCCCTCGCTCTCTTCGAGCAGGTTGCCATTAAATTCTTCGAGTGGAGAAAACAGCACAACTACGGGCTCGACGCAAATGCCGACCCGCAGAACGGTGTTCATCCGGTCTGACCTCTTCTTACCTTACTTCGCTTTAATAAATATCGGAACGGGTCGGCGTCAGATGGATGCAATGCTTCGTAATCCGAGCGCAATGCGTATCCCCCGTACCGCTCGTGCAAGCTATGCCATACGACGCGCCCGTTTTGATTTTTATTATAGAAGAATAAAGCATACGGAGGCATATATGACTATTTTTCGGAATGTAAAAAAGAATTTCGGCTTCGGCTGCATGCGCCTTCCCATGAAGGACGGCGGTGTAGATACTTCCAAATTTTCGGAAATGGTCGACGAATACATCGCCGCGGGGTTCAATTATTTTGATACGGCACACGGTTACCTCTCCGGAATGAGCGAAAAAGCGCTCCGGACCTGCCTTGTTGACCGATATCCACGCGATAGTTACATACTTACCGACAAGCTTTCATCACAGTATTTCAACAATGCGGATGATATACGACCCTTTTTTGAGAAGCAGCTGCGTATACTCGGCGTAGACTATTTCGATTTCTACCTGATGCACGCACAGAGCCGGGCAAACTACGGAAAGTATAAGTCCTGCCGCGCGTATGAACAGGCTTTTGAACTGAAAAGTGAGGGAAAGATACGCCATGTCGGAATTTCATTTCACGATACGGCAGATCTGCTTGATACCATTCTTTCCGAATACCCTGACATAGAAGCTGTCCAATTGCAGGTTAACTATATTGATTATGATGACGCCGCCGTGCAATCGAAGAAATGCCTCGAGGTTTGTGGGAAGCACGGAAAACCGGTAATTGTTATGGAGCCTGTCAAAGGCGGAATTCTCGTCAATCTTCCCGACGCTGCCGATGCAGTGCTGAGGGCGCTTAACGGCGGCTCCAACGCGAGCTATGCAATAAGGTTTGCCGCCGGCTGTGACGGGGTGTTTATGGTTCTCTCCGGAATGAGCAATATGCGGCAGATGAGAGACAACCTTTCATACATGAAGGACTTTGTCCCGCTTAACGATACCGAGCGTAAAGCCGTGTCAAGAGTTACCGAAATTATTGCATCCATGAAGCTTATTTCCTGCACCTCCTGTCGGTATTGCACCGAAGGATGTCCGAAAAGAATCTCTATTCCGGATCTGTTTTCCTGCTTAAATACAAAGCATATATATAAAGACTGGAATGCGGACTATTATTACAGCGTACACACAAAGAACTCCGGAAAGGCATCCGATTGTATAAAATGCGGAAAATGCGAAAAAATTTGTCCGCAGCATTTGAAAATCCGCGATTTGCTCGTAAAAGTCGCGGCAGAATTCGAAAAAGGTGAAGCTTGATTATTTCAGATAAAAAGGAGATTATGCTGTATGCTTGATATGATCCTCAGGCGCAAAAATGCAACGCGCCGCACGGAAATAACGACAAAAACGCTCACATCGTTCTTTGTTGTCGTTCTCGCCGTGGTGCTTCCGCAGCTGACACATCTGATAGCCGGTGCAGGCGGAGGCGTTACATGGCTACCCATGTATTTACCGGTCCTGCTCGGCGGTTGCCTTCTCGGTGCCAGATACGCTGTGTTCTGCGGCGTGCTTGCTCCGCTCGCGAGTTATGTAGCGACTCTCGCGATAACCGGTACGGCAATGCCCGCAGCCGGCAGACTCCCCTTTATGATTGCCGAGCTCGCAATATTTGCTGTTACAGGTGGGCTTTTCTCCGCAAGGATCGCGGAAAATGTACTATGGTCCGTTCTTGCTGTAATATCGGCTCAGATTGCCGGGCGCGGAGCGTTTCTTCTGCTTGTCGCCGCGTTTAATGCTCTCGGGGCAACATCGCTGACATTCTCATCCGTATGGGCGCAGATAATATCCGGTGTGCCCGGACTTATATTACAGATACTTGCAGTACCGTTTGTAGTTCTTATCCTCAAGCGGATTTTCAAGGAGGACTGAAAAAAATGACTGACAGTGTACGCGCAATGTGCTTTCTCCCCGGTCACAAGATGACACTTGCATATGATAACAGGGTCAAGACATTCGATGGCAGAGGCTTGTCAAACATTTTGCCGTTCATCGAAAAAAAGAAAGACATCACCGGATATTCCGTCGGAGATGTGGTCGTAGGCAAGGCTGCGGCGCTCCTGTTTGTGAAAGCGAACATATACAGCGTCTACGCAAAGGTAATATCAAGACCCGCTATTCAGGTTTTCAGAAAATACGGTATTCCGACAAGGTATACAGTCCTTGTTGACAATATAAAGGATGAGAGCGGAACGGGGATATGCCCGCTTGAGGTGGCTCTTGCCGACTGCCTCGACTATGAAGAGGGCTATAAAATAATCAAGGAAACTCTTGCAAAGCTCCGTGCCGATGCGGAAAAGAAAAAAGAAGCTGCGGCAGAAAACAAATAATAAAGCGTAATCATGCTTGGCAATAAATCATTAAAGAACATCAAGCTTTAACGCTCAAAAACCGTTACAAGCAGTTTTTCGCTTATATATAAAAAATAAAAAAAGCTGTCCCGTATGCTTGAGCACGCGGAACAGCTTTGTTTTTTTATTTTTGAATTACAATACCGGTCAGCTATCCGACCCGTTGTCGGAGCCACCATGAGCGTCATCGCCGGGGGTGTTGTTTTTAGAGCGCATTTCCTCTTCGACCTCCCGGCGCATTCTCTCCTCCTCGGATCTTGCGATAGCGCGGAGCTCTTCATCGCTCTTTTCTTTATTCTCTGTCGCGGCTTTGTTCTCTTCTGCGGAGCGCTGCTTTTTGTCTGCAGCTATCTGCTCAATCTCTTCTATCGTAGGATTCTCCATACACATGCATGCGGCGAACTGATCCTCGTCCATAGATTCGTTCTTAAGAAGGAACTGTGCAACGAAATGAAGCTTATCAACATGCTCTGTAAGATATTTTTTACATACTGCATGTGCTTTTCCGATTATTGCGCGTATTTCATCGTCAATTTCAGCGGCGGTTTTTTCCGAATAGTTCTTGCCGGATGAGAAATCGCGACCGAGGAATACCTCATCATCCGTATGCTCTGAGCCGTAAAGCACCGCGCCGAGCTTATCGCTCATTCCGTATCTTGTAACCATATTGCGGGCTATTCCGGTAGCATGCTGTATATCGCTGGATGCACCGGTAGAAATATCGTCAAGTATTATCTCCTCCGCGACTCTTCCGCCGAGAGAAAGAACTATCTGATCGAACATCTCGTTCTTTGTTGCGCCCATCTTATCCTCAACAGGAACGCTGACGGTAACACCTCCCGCACTTCCCGCCGGTATTATGGTGATGTGCTTTACAGGGTCTGTATGCGTACAGAAATAAGAAGCCACGGCGTGACCTGCCTCATGATAAGCACACAGCCTGTTATCCGCCGGCCGGCGGACCTTATTTTTCTTCTGGGGACCGAGGAGCATCTTCATATAAGAGCCTTCGATGTCTTCCATTCCGATGAGAGACTTTCCGAGCTTAGCGGCATGGAGCGCCGCCTCGTTCATAAGATTTGCAAGGTCTGCACCGGTGAAGCCTATTGTGGTTTGTGCGACCTTGCGAAGGTCTACGGTCTCCTCAAGAGGTTTATTACGACAGTGAACTTTAAGAATAGCCTCGCGCCCGTTCATATCGGGATAGTTGACCGTAACGCGCCTGTCAAAGCGTCCCGGACGGAGAAGCGCAGGGTCAAGTATATCCGGGCGGTTTGTCGCCGCTATGACTATGACGCCGGAATTTGTTCCGAAACCGTCCATCTCCACGAGCAGCTGGTTGAGCGTCTGCTCACGCTCATCATGCCCGCCGCCGAGCCCGGCGCCGCGGTGTCTGCCGACCGCGTCTATTTCATCTATGAAAATAATGCTTGAGCCGGATTTTCTCGCACTGTCAAAGAGATCACGCACTCTCGAAGCGCCGACACCGACATACATCTCAACAAAATCAGATCCGGAGATTGAGAAAAACGGTACACCCGCCTCTCCGGCAACAGCCTTTGCAAGAAGAGTTTTTCCCGTTCCGGGAGGTCCGACAAGAAGGATTCCGCGCGGAATACGTGCCCCGAGCTTTACGAATTTCTGAGGATTTTTCAGAAATTCCACAACCTCTTCGAGCTCTGCCTTTTCCTCGTCCGCACCGGCAACATCAGCGAATTTTACGGCATCCTTATCATTTACCGAAACCTTTGCTTTAGACTTTGAAAAGGAGTTCATCTTTCCGCCGGGGCCGCCGAGCGACTGCATGCGGAACATAAAGAATGCACTGACTCCGAGTACCACAACTATGAAAATTATATACGGAAGATATGTCTGATACCACGGAGTCTCACCCCGCGCCTCGTAATTATAGGTCTTGAGATTGGTATTACCGCTCTTATACCGCTCCTCCGCCATCTTATTTATACCTTCAAGCTGAAAGCTGTAGCCAACGTTATAGACATGCGTCTCATACGTCAGATTACCGGAAGAATCGGTCAGCGGTTTCGCTTTGCCGCTCTCGTCGAGGACGAGCTTTCCGTTGCTGTCCCGCTCTGCCTTTATTGCTTTCAAGGTAAGCTTAAGATTCTTGTCGACCTTGAAGGAAACTACAAGGTCTTTATCGAAGAGTTCGACTATATCGCTGTATTTCATGTCCTCGGACTTTTGCATGCTCTGCGAGAACACAGAGAGAGTTATTATTATGCCCACGATAAGGACGATGAGCAGAATAACGCTCTTTACATTCGACTTCATTGAGTGATTTCCAAACCTTTCATGAAAATGTTTTGGAGGATGATATTCCTCCGTTACAGTTCTTTTCCGTGTCTCGAGCGGATAAATGCAGATATTCCCTCCGGCGCGTCACTAAATACCATGCGCACCGGAAGATCGTTGTCGGCAGAGCGTTCTCTGTCCTCTCTGACACCGAAGCCGGGAACCCAAAGAATGCCCTTTCCGTCGCAGAGGACCGGCAATCTGTCGCGTAGCTCTGCGGGAATGGCGGTGTCACACATCATTTTTTTGAGCTTATGCGTCATACCGCCGTAAGAGTAAGAATCTCCTGCGATTCTCGACCGTACATATATATCGCCATATATTATAGCAGACGATAAATTTTGTTGTATAAATATTCTGTTAACTTTCGGAAAAGAAACTTCTGTCGCGCTTTCCGCCGTCACATTTGCGTAATCTCCGAAATAGAGGATTGCATGGAAATACGGTAGCGGGGTTATATTGCCGTCGACCGCATACACGGGTGTATCTGCTACGCTATCGGTGTTCCCTCGCCTGTCGCTCATATATGATAAGCTTTTTCCGTCAGAGACAAACGAAATTCTCCCCGGCAACGAGAGCGAGAACCTCCCGCCCCTTGCCAATAGCTTCAGCACCTCGTTTATATGCGTGCTTTCCGGCACCGGTACCGAGAGCCGCCCTGCTATAAGATACATGACGCGCGCAACCACCGGGGCAGGCAGAGCCGAAAACTCCTCCGCCGAAAATGATGTACCCGGATTATTGCGCAGGAATTCCGCTGCAATCTCGTCTATCATCGAATTTACCGAACGCATATTACGCGACAGACGGAGCCCTGCGCTTTCCGGAGAAGGATTCAGCACCGTGAGAAGCGGAATTATCTTCTGCCTTATATAGTTTCTCGTAATATCGCAATCATCGTTCGTCGAGTCCTCGATATATTTTATCCCGGAGATGTCAAGAGTATGCCGTATATCGTCACGCGACGCGGTAATAAGAGGGCGCAATATGCCATCGCGGAACGGAAGTATTCCCTCGAGCCCGAATGTCCCGCTGCCGCGCATCATATTGAATATCTGCGTCTCGAGATTGTCAGTCGAATTGTGTGCTACCGATATAAGCATTTTTGAATTTCTGCCGGATATTATTTCTCGAAAAGATGAATATCTGACGTTTCTTGCAGCCTCTTCGAGGCTTTGCCCGGTTTCTCGTGCGATACTCGGCACATCCTTTTTGACCGCAATGAACTCAATTCCGAGGCTATTGGCGACGGACATCGAAAATTTCTCGTCCCGCTCGGCTTCCTCTCCACGTATCATGTGATTTACATGTATTGCGAGTATCGGGAGCCCCGGGAGATATTTTCGGCGGTATTCCGAGAAAAAATACAAAAGCATAACGGAATCGGCGCCGCCGGATAGCCCGACGGCTACACCGCATGAGAGCATATCATGCGCTCCGGCATCATTTATGACGCCGACCGCCTCATTGAATATTTTTCTGCCGGCAGGAGTCTCAAATACTCCCCTATCAGTTTCCGTATTTCGTGTCATCTTCAAGTGTCCTGAATTTAGTAAACTGTCCGACCCAGCCCATCTTGATATTTTTAACCGAGCCATGACGGTTTTTGGCGACTATTACCTCGGCTATATTGGCGCTGTCAGCCGCGTCGGCATCATTCTGAGCGCCGCCGCTTATGTCCTTATAATATTCATCCCTGTATAGGAAGAGGACGATATCCGCATCCTGCTCTATCGAACCCGAATCGCGCAGGTCTGCGAGAGTAGGTCTTTTTCCCGCCCCGGGGCGCGACTCCGTACCTCGGTTAAGCTGCGCACAGCAGATGATCGGAATACCAAAGTCTTTAGCCATTATCTTGAGGTTACGTGATATTTCGCCGACCTGTTGGGCGCGGTTATCAATCTTCTGATTTGTCTGCATAAGTCCAATGTAGTCTATTACAACCAACCCGAGATTTTTCAGTCTGCGGAGCTTTGAGCGCATTTCGGTCGTTCCTATCGCAGACGTGTCGTCAATATAAATATCGCATCCGGAGAGCGAAGATATAACATGGGCTATGTTCTCCCAATCCTCCGGCTTCAAAAGCCCGGAACGGAGAGTTCCGGAATCTATCATTGCTTCGCTCGATATGATACGTGAGACAAGCTGCTCACATGACATCTCGAGAGAGAAGATAGCGACGGCTTTTTTAGTCGCCTTTGCAACATTTGTAGCGATATTCAGGGCAAACGAGGTTTTTCCCATACCGGGACGTGCGCCGACAATGATAAGGTCGCCCTTTCCCATTTGAACAAGCACGCGGTCAAGTCCGGAAAATCCGGTTTTAGTCGCATTCGGATCCTCTCCGTGCAACTCGGATTTTTTCTCCATGTCCTGGTATACATCCTGAAGGACATCGCGGATATGGCGAAACTCCTTGACATCGTTGTTATTTGATATATCAAATATTTTCTGCTCTGCAGAGTCAACTATTGACTTTGCAGGTGCCGCCTCTTCATACGCCTCCTCGTTTATCTCATCGCACGCGCGTATGAGGCGGCGAAGAGTGGACTTCTCTCTTACTATCCTCGCGTAATCCCTGACATTTGCGACTGACGGCACGGAATTTGCGAGAAGAGATATGTAAGAAATCCCCCCCGCCTCGTCGCGGTCGCCGCGCTCTACGAGAGTATTTACAAGCGTAACGGTATCTATTACCTTACTGCGGGTATACATGCTCGTCAGAGCTTCAAAAATGTGCTTATGCTCTTCAAGATAGAAGTCCTCGGTATCGACCATTCCGCCGATCTTATCAAACGCCTCCGGCTTTATGATAACAGAGCCGAGCAACGCCTGCTCTGCCTCTATTGCGACCGGCATTTGCTTTATAAGGTTACTTTGTGCGTCCATACAGACCTCCGGTTATCAATGAAATGATAATAAGGCGCGCGTCACTCATGTACTTTCACAACAAGCTTTGCACTTATGTCGGACAGTATTTTATACTCCACGGAATAACTGCCGTACGCTTTGATGGGCTCTTTGAGCCCAAGCTTACGTTTGTCTATCTCTCTGCCTACGGCGGCGGAAAGCTTTTCTGCTATATCCTTTGCCGTAACCGAACCGTAAAGACGTCCGTCCTGTCCGTGACCCATCTGTATATCAACAACAGCATCTCCGATAATGCGGGCGAGCTCCTGTGCCGCCTTTCTGTCCTCTTCAATCCTGTACTGTCTTGCCTCTTCCTTGCTGTTCAGCTCGCTCATTGCTTTTGCGTCAGCGGGAATTGCTTTTTTCTGTGGGAACAGGAAATTCCGCGCATATCCGTCTGATACATTTACAACCTGGTCCTTCTTTCCCTGCCCCTTTACATCGCAAAGTAAAACAACCTTCATTTTCTCTATCTCCGTTTCTTCTGTTTTTCGGCATCAGCCGAGATATTCATCTATACTTTTCTTCAGCGTCTCGAGGACATCTGTAACAGAGTCTGAGACTACCTGTGCTCCGGCGACATCGAAGTGACCGCCGCCATTCATTTTTTCAAGTATAAGCTGTACATTTATCCGTCCGGTAGAACGCCCGGATATGTGTATCTGATCGCCTATGCGAACAAGAGTGAACGATGCCTCGATGCCTTTAAGCGTCAGCATTTTATCCGCCGCTTTTGAGGCTATGACACGATAGCTCTCATCCGTCTCCCCGTCATAGCAGGATATGGCGATATTACCCCTGTATATGTTTATAGCGGTGTGGAAATGTGCCTCCTTTGTAAGATCGGCGGGGTCCGTCTTGAACAGTGCATAAACATCCGCGGGATTTGCACCGGCACCGCGCAGATACTCCGCCGCGCCGAATGTTCTGGTTCCGGTGTTTCGCGTAAATTGCTTGGTGTCAAGCAGTATTCCGGCGAGCAGTATATCCGCCTCGGACTTTGAGAGTGCCTGCGAGTTTGCGGTGGACTCGAGCATATCCGTAACTATTTCGCAGGCTGATGAGGCAGAGGGCTCTATATACGAGTCCACCGCGCTTGCGTCTGCATCCTTATCCGTTTTTCTGTGGTGATCTATAACGGCTACGTTATCCACCTTTTCGGCTATATCCGGGAACTGCGAGCGTGACGGTGAATTGTGGTCGACAAGCACGAGCAGCGTATCCGGACCTATCAGATCAAGCCCCTCGGCATTATCTACAAACACCTGCGAGTAATTTTCTTCTTCCTGCATGAGCCTGATACACGGCGACAGGTTCTTGTCCTGCATGTCTACCGCAATGTTTACCTTCGCGCCGCAAAGCCCCGCGAGGCGCGCGACACCGACACTCGCGCCGAAGGAGTCAAAGTCCCCATATCTGTGCCCCATGATAATGACATTGTCAGCCCTCGCCATAAGCGAAAGAAGGCGGGACGCGAAAACACGGGAACGAACGCTTGAGCGTTTGTAAACGGACTTTGTTTTACCGCCGTAATATTCAACCGTCGTATCTGTTTTGTAGACAGCCTGATCTCCCCCACGCTGCAGAGCTATATCTATCGCTTCTCTTGCCGAGATCTCGCGCTGTGCAAGAGTGCCGCTGACGCGCGAAACGCCTATTGAAACCGTTATTGAGACGCCGTCGCCAACTCTTGTATCGCGTATGTCATCAAGTATCGAGAAACGGTCCTTTATGCATTCATCGAGCTTTGACGAGTCAAGGAGCATGACGTATTTGTCATTATCGTAAGACTTGATTATTCCGCCGAGCCCCTCAGCCCACTCTTTAAGCTTATCGTCGATCTTCGATACCGCGTCCTGGAACTTTTCATGGACATACTGGAGCACGTCCTCGACATTGTCGATAGCTATATATGCAACAGCTGCCCGCTCATCGGAATACCTCTTCTCGGAATCCGCAAGAGCCGTGACATCATGCATAATTATCATGTAAATTCCGTCTGAAGTATTTTCCGATACATCAAATGCCTCAAGACGGTATTTGCGTCCGAGAAGCTCTATCGTGCGACCGCCAAAGTCCTCGGTATGGAGTTCATTTCTGAAAATATCATGCTCATATTTTCCGATGAGATTATCCCCCTCCGGTAACAGCGCGCGCATGGCGTCATTATACCAGAGGACAATGCCCGCATCGTCAAAGCAGATTATCGGCGACGAGGAGTTGCGGAACACAACGCTCCCGCTTTCGCTGAGAAATTCGTATATGCTTTTTTTCGGAAGAACATTGGCAGCTGTTGAACGTCTGTAACCGATAAGTGCCACCTCGCAAAGAAAAGCAACCGTAAACAGCACGGCACATATAACCGGAGATATATCAGTCAGAAGCAGAAATAGCGCGCAGACAGCAATATTAAGACAGCCGAGCGCGACCGTCAGAGCGAATTGTAACCGTGAAATATACGGTATGTTCCGTTTCCATTCCTTAAAATTCATGAAGCTCTCCTTAATCGGACATGGGTACCGCATGCAGAGACGCGACGCCCCAAACTAATGTTTATTATAACACACACATGCGCGAAAGTAAAGAAAAATTTCCTCTCCGTCACGTTTTTTTCTCATATATGCCAAAAACAGACCGAAAATCAAAAAAAACTTGCAATATCCGTCCCTGTGTAGTAAAATAAACTGAGAACCAAAACGGAGGCAGGTATGCGGAATTATACTCTGAAAACACCGATAGAAGAGCTACCGCGCGTCGGCGAAACGCGAAAGCGACAGCTCGAAAAGCTCGGCATAAGGTATGCCGGAGATCTTGCATACTTCCTGCCGAGGGCGTATGAAAAACGCGGCGATGTCATTCCGCTCTCGGAGATGGACGCCGAAAAGCCGCGCGCCTATGTTGTTACGGTTGCCTCCGTTCCTCGAAGCGCGAGACTGCCGCATTCGCTGACCCTCACAAAATTCCGCGCATTTGACGACACCGGATACTGCGAAATATCATTTTTCAATTCACCGTATGTATGCGACATATTCCATGTAGGCGACCGTTTCCGAATCTACGGGAAAGCGATGCGGAGCAAAAATTGTGTTCGGTTTACAAACCCCAAATACGAACCATATTCCGAGGCAGAGCCTCTTGACGACTTTATACCAATATATCCGCTCACCGCAGGTCTGTCTTCAAAATTTATAGACTCTCTCATGCGGGCGGCACTCCCGGATATACTTTCCGGTCTTGTGGACCCTCTCCCGGAGGATATACGGCTCTCGCAGGGATTGCCGACCATCGGCGCTGCGCTTCGCTCCTTGCATTTTCCGGCAGACGAAACCGGGATAAGCTCCGGTTTTTCCCGCCTTGGATTTGATGAAATGTTCGAGTTTGCGCTCGGAATATCAATGTCCGCACATGAAAAACGACTGCTCACCGCCCTGCCCTTTGAGCCGACGGACATAGCCCCTCTTCTGAAGCTGCTTCCTTATGAACTCACGACGGCTCAAAAGCATGCGGTTAACGATATTTACAGGGATACAGTAAGAAAAGGCGACGCCTCCCGTATTCCCCCGATGACGAGAATACTTATAGGCGATGTCGGCTCCGGAAAAACTATTTGCGCACTCATAGCAATATATCTCGCCGCAAAATCCGGTCATCAGTCTGTACTGATGGTTCCGACGGAAATTCTCGCAAGACAGCACTACAATGATGCATGCGCCCTGCTCGGAGAGCTCGGTATAAAATCGGAGCTTTTGATAGGCTCCACATCGAAAAAAAAGAAACGGCAAATACTCGCCGACGCGGAAAGCGGCGTATGCGATGTAATCGTCGGAACGCACGCCGTAATATCGGATGGAGTTAATTTTTCCGATCTTGCGCTTGTAATCACCGATGAACAGCACCGCTTCGGCGTTATGCAACGGGCGGCACTCAAAGGCAAATCAGACTCCGCGCATCTGCTCGTTATGAGTGCTACTCCGATTCCCCGTACACTCGCGCTTGCTATGTACGGTGACCTCGATATATCCGAAATCAACGAGATGCCTAAGGGCAGACAGCGTGTCGACACATTTGTTGTCAATGAAAGCTATCGCGGACGACTGAACGGTTTTATCCGAAAAACGGTGAGCGAGGGGGGACAATGCTACGTTGTCTGCCCGTCAATAGATGAGCCGGAAACCGAAAACGTAATGGAACCGACCTCCGGCTATAAGCTGACACCCATTTCGGCGCTCAATCTCAAAAGCGCGCTGAAATATACCGAAACGCTCCGTGCGGCGCTTCCCGAGCTGCGAATCTCCTGCCTGCACGGGAGGATGAAGGCGAAAGAAAAAAATGACGTTATGGAGAGCTTTGTAAGCGGTGATACTGATGTCCTGGTTTCAACTACCGTCATAGAGGTCGGCGTCAATGTACCGAACGCCTCGCTTATGGTAATTGAAAACGCGGAGCGTTTCGGTCTCTCACAGCTTCACCAGCTTCGCGGAAGGGTCGGCAGAGGCAGCCGGAAATCTTATTGTATACTCGTCTCCGACTCTAGCGGAGATGCCGCGCGCGAGCGGCTCGAGGTCATGCGCACGGTCTACGACGGCGCGAAAATTGCCGAACGGGATCTGATGCTACGCGGTCCGGGAGACTTTTTTCCTCAAAACAGCAGTGATACAATACGGCAGAGCGGCGGATTTGAATTCAATGCTGCCAGAATGTGCAATGATACCGAGCTCATGAATCGCGCCTTTTCCTGCGCAAAAGCACTTATGCAAAAAGACCCCGGGCTCCGTGAGCCGGAGCACGCTCCGCTACGCGAAAAGATGAAAAAAATACTTGATATCGACTTATCTACGATATCCTGATACTACATGGAGAAGAAATGAAACAATCACCTCTTGCGGACAGAATGCGCCCCAAAACCTTTGACGAGGTTTGCGGACAGACACATCTTGTAGGAAATAACGGAATACTCCGTCGTCTTGTCGAAAACGACCGTATACCGAATATGATATTTTACGGTCCCCCGGGCACGGGTAAAACGACAGTCGCAAATATAATTGCGGAGAGCTCGGGTATGCAGCTCTACCGCCTCAATGCGACTACTGCGACACTCGCGGATGTAAAATCCGTCATTGACTCGACAGACAACATGTTCTCCGATGCCGGAACACTTCTCTACCTTGACGAGATACAGTACTTTAACAAAAAGCAACAGCAGTCACTGCTCGAGTTTACGGAAAACGGAAAGATCATACTTATCGCTTCAACCACCGAAAACCCGTATTTCTGTGTCTATAATGCCCTGCTCTCGCGCTCTTCGGTTTTTGAATTCAAATCCGTGACACCGGATGACTGCGTTCCGACGCTGCGCCGCGCACTCGGTATTCTGAACGAGGATTTCGGAGAAAAAAAGCATGCAGATGACAAAACGCTTCGTGCCATTGCGACGGGGTGCGGCGGAGATGTGCGAATGAGTATAGGTGTACTCGAAAACTCATATTATATTTCGGGAGATACGATTACCGACGACACGGTATCGTCACTTCTTCCCGGTATTGTCGGACATTTTGACAGAGACGGCGATGTGCACTACGATTATCTCTCCTGCCTGCAAAAGTCAATACGCGGTTCAGACCCGGATGCTGCCGTATTTTATCTCGCTAAAATCCTCGCAAACGGAGATCTTCTATCTGCCTGTCGCCGACTCATGGTAATCGCCTCTGAGGACATAGGTTGCGCCTATCCTCTCGCGGCGGCAATAACGTACGCCTGTGCCGAGAGCGCAAAGCAGCTTGGGCTCCCGGAGGCAGCTATTCCGCTCGCCAATGCCACTGTCATACTGGCGACGGCTCCGAAATCAAACACCGCGTATGCCGCATATAACGCCGCAGTGAACGATGCTTCGTCCGGTCTCGGCGTCACGGTGCCAGAACATCTTCAAAGCCCGCTCTTCCGCGGATATCTCTATCCTCATGACTATGAATGCGATTACGTAAAGCAGGACTACCTCCCCGCCGATATTCTGAAAAAAGGCTCTAAGTATTACAAATTCGGAAGCAATAAAACCGAACAGGCAGCAAAAGCATATTTTGATTTCATACACTCGAACGGCGGAAAAGCGAAGACAAAAGAGTAATTTCCGATGCTTTTTCCTTTATAGCAACCGCACAGTTCTTTGCATATTGACAAAATTCTCATTATATGCTACAATTAACGGGATAATATCTTACGAGGATATGCACATGATATATCATTTTATCCTGAACCCGAAATCGGGACGCAGCCGTAAGCTGCAGAATCTTGAGGATTCCATAAAGGTCGCCTGTCGCGCGCGGCAGCTGACATACCATATATATTACACGACGCAGGTCGGCGACGCGACAAGCTATGTACGCTCAATGGTCAACATATCGTCGGAACGCCAGCGGTTTATTTGCATTGGAGGCGACGGGACGATCAACGAGATAGTCAACAGTGCCCCCTGCAATCCGAATGTCGAGTTCGGAGTAATTCCGAATGGCTCCGGCAACGATTTTGTCAGAAACTTTTCAAAGCGCGAGCTGTTTTCTTCAATAGAAGCGCAGATTGACGGAGAAACCATACCGCTTGACCTTATAAAATGCAACGACACGTATTGTGTAAACATGGTAAACATCGGATTTGACTGTTCTGTCGTCCGGTATGCCGCTGATATGAAAAATGTGAAGCGCATATCCCCCGCGCTCTCCTACATTTTCGGAGTTGTCGTCGCCGTCTTTCATAAATTCGGCACAAAAATGCGGCTCATCTATGACGACGGAACGGTTGTCGAGGATATAATGACGCTCACCGCGATAGGAAACGGCAGATTCTGCGGCGGCGGATTTAACACGGCGCCGATAGCTTATCTGAACGACGGTCTCATGGATATCTGCGCCATAAAAAAGGTTTCGCGCTTCAAATTCTTCACGCTTGTCGGAAGCTATAAAAAAGGTACTCACCTCCAGAATAAACGCGCATTGAAGGTAATTGACTATTCGCAACATAAGCATTTCAGAATGGAGTTTGACGCGCCTGTTCCCGTATGCATAGACGGTGAGATCTCGGGCGCCAAAACCATTGATTTCACTCTCGTGCGCAATGCGTTCAACTTTGTTATTCCCAAAGGCTCGTCCTTAAAATACGACTTCAACGCCAAATCGGACACCGAACACAAATGAGCATTTTTGAAAAACGCCCGCTCGCTTTTCTTATAGCGGGCACAGCAGCAGGTTTTCTAATATTCACAGGAGCCGGAAGCATCTTAAGGGTGCTTCTTGCTCTTTTTGCATTTTTACTCCTCGCATTCTCCGCAGTACGCTTTGTAAAGCAGAAGCCGAACGGCAGGATAATGCTCATCATGTCTGTTTTCCTTCTCCTTTCATTTCTTATGTCGCATCTGTATTTTGACATCTGGTTTGATTTTGAGAGAAGATTTTCGGAAAATACGGATGATGCCGGGAATGTTGAGGTTTTCGGTGTGGGTGTCGTTACAGAGGAGATTTATTTCTCCGACGGATACGGAATATACGAAATAAAAACACAGAGCGTAAACGATGCACCTCTCACAAAATACCGTGTATATCTCACAATTAACGGAGCAGATTCAAATTTTACGCCCGGAGACCGCATCAGCTTTGAGGCGACGGTAAATCCATACGACTCTGGGGATCAGTTATCCACATATTCAAAAGCAAGGGGAATCTCCGCAAATCTGTCGGCTACGAGCGTACCGACGGTAACCGGGCACGGTAACCCGCCGCTCGAATACAGGCTCGCTGTGCTGAGGGCTTCTTTCACCTCCTACTGCACGGCACTCCTCGGCGACGATGCCGGAGGTCTCCTCTCTGCCCTGCTCGTCGGTGACAAGGAGCTGCTCCCGGGAAATATACTTACGGATTTTCGCAGAATCGGCGTATCTCACGTATTGGCGCTCAGCGGTATGCACCTTGCGATAATCACAGTCGCGCTCGAAAAGCTGCTGACAGCTTTAAGAATAAACCGGAAAGCCCGTTCTGCAATAATGATAGTCTGTATTATCGGATATATGGCGTTAGTCGGATTTCCGTCCTCTGTGGTCCGCGCGGGTATCATGCTCATAATTGCCGAGCTCCTGTTTCTTGTCGGCGCGCTACCTGACAGGATAACATCGCTTTTTGTCGCGCTTGCCGTAATAATTGCGGTAAAACCGTATGTGATATATGACATCGCACTGTGGCTATCGTTTGGCGCAACTCTCGGCATAATAGTTGCAGCCGGATTTGCGCCGGAGCGCCGCGGCGGTACGGGCACACGGATTCTTCGCTTTATTGTTACCTCCCTCATCGCAACATTCTTCGCCGTGGCACTGACATTTGCGATAATCTGCGTGACATTCAAGTCAATCTCACTGGCAACTCCGCTTACCTCTCCTCTGTTTTCACTGGTCGCGGAGATATACATGTACCTCGGTGGAGCCGCGCTTATCTTCGGAAAAATAATTCCTCCGCTCGTATGGCTTGTTCGGTGGCTGTATTCCGGGATATTAAGCTGCGCCGCTCTGATATCCGGGATTCCCGGGATATATGTCAGCTGTGATTTCATCGTCGTAAGCATCCTCTGCTTTATATTTACGACAGCGCTCATTATCTTTCTTGTCTGCAGGATAAAGCACAGAAAAATTTACGCCACCGCATTGTCGCTCTTTCTTGTCATAACATTGACGGTCTCGGCGGTTCTCACAAGGTCTGTTACCCTGAACAGCTCCGTGATTTATGAGCGCTCCGGCAGCGAGGAACGGATAACACTCAAGAGTTCGGGTGAAGCTATGGTAATAGACCTTTCGCCGAGAAGAAAGTCACAGGCGTATTCGACCGCAAATATTCTCTCCGAGGAGCGTATACCAGACCTTGATTCATATTTTCTGACGACATACAGCGCTGCACTTCCTGATTATTTTGACACTCTGTTCAGGCAAATCAAGGTAAGATATGTTTATCTTCCGTTGCCGGAAAATGAAAGCGAGGAGGATATTCTTTTCAAAATTTCGGAGGTCTGTTTGCGGTACGGAACAGATGTAACGCTTTATCGGCAGGATGAAAAGCTCACGCTCGGCAGCATCGAGCTAAAGTCACTGTACCGCTCTGCGCTCGGCGACGGGGCTGAGCGTACTATTCTCTCGTTTTCTTACTCGGGACATTCAGTGGCGTATCTTAGCTCCGGCGTTCTCGGTGGCGAGATAACGGAAAAGGCAACCGACGCCATATCCTCTTCGGACACGGTCATATTCGGTTGCCATGGTAAGGGTTACAGCGATATTATTCACTTCACCGGGATGTATCCGGGTGTTCGCCGTATTATTCTGTCGGGAAATCGCATGGAAATTCCCGACGATATAATCGGATATTACGAGAGCAAGAACGTCACAATTGAAATCCAGCCGAAGAAAGCTGTCATGAACTGAGCATCACACGTTGAAGAGAAATTCAACAACGTCGCCATCCTTCATCACATAGTCTTTTCCCTCACTGCGGAGGAGCCCTTTTTCCTTGACTTTGTTTCTGTCGCCCTCACGGATAAGATCATCAAATGCGACGACCTCCGCACGGATAAATCCGCGCTCAAAATCCGAATGAATCTTTCCTGCCGCCTGCGGTGCCTTTGTTCCGCGCTTTATCGTCCATGCGCGCACTTCTTTAGGTCCGGCTGTCAGGAAGCTTATAAGTCCGAGCAGTGAATAACTCGATCTTATGAGCTTGTCGAGTCCGCATTCCGTGATACCGAGGTCAGAGAGAAACGCCTCTTTTTCCTCTCCGTCAAGCTCGGAGAGCTCCGCCTCTATCTGTGCGGATATGGCAATTATCTCGCTGTGTTCGCTTTTTGCAAATTCAGCAAGCTTTATGTATCCTGGATTCTCCCTGTATCCGCCGGACACCTCATCCTCGGAAACGTTCGCAACATATATAACCGGCTTCAGAGTCAAAAGCCGTGACTCTTCTATGAGCATAAGCTCCTCATCGGTAAGGTTGAGTGAACGGGCGCTGTGCCCATCTTCAAGGCAGGCTTTTACCTTGTTCAGGACATCAACCTTTTCTAACAGCTTCTTATCGCTCCTTGCAGCCTTTACAGTCCTGTCTATTGCGCGCTCTACTATTTCAAGGTCGGAGAGTATCAACTCAAGGTTAATAGTCTCCACGTCACGCATCGGATCTACCGTACCGTCAACATGTATGATGTCCCCGTTCTCAAAGCACCGGACAACATGGACTATTGCGTCGACTTCACGGATATTTGAAAGAAACTTATTTCCGAGCCCCTCACCCTTTGAAGCACCGCGGACAAGCCCGGCGATGTCGACAAATTCTATAACAGCGGGCGTGAACTTCTCCGGAGAATACATTTTTGCAAGCGCATCAAGGCGCTTGTCCGGTACGGCGACCACTCCGACATTCGGATCTATCGTACAGAAAGGATAATTCGCAGACTCGGCACCTGCATTTGTGAGTGCGTTAAAAAGCGTGCTCTTCCCTACATTGGGAAGTCCTACAATACCTAATTTCATGTTTACCTCTTATTCCGTTTCGATTATATGATAAAATACAGCCTGTTAAGTATATCACATCGCACGAAAATATTCAATACTTAAAAGCGATTTGACAAAAAACACGAGAATTATATAAAACTTTTATCTTTGTTCTTGACTTGGAAACAATTATGTTGTATAATTCAAATGTGAAGATTATCAAAACTTTAACAAACTTAACAAATGGAGGATGTAAAATGGATACCAAACTGCTTGTAATCGATGATGACACCAACATCTGCGAGATGTTAAAGCTCTATTTTGAAAATGAGGGCTATCAGGTCAAGACCTGCAGCGACGGCGTTCAGGGGCTGTCGGCTTTCAAGCTTTATGAGCCCGATCTTGTTCTGCTCGATATTATGATGCCGAAAAAGGACGGATGGCAGGTCTGCCGTGAGATCCGCGAAATCTCGTCCAAGCCTGTCATTATGATAACGGCAAAAGGAGAGGTCTTTGATAAGGTCCTCGGTCTTGAGCTCGGCGCGGATGATTTCATTGTTAAGCCCTTTGACATGAAAGAACTCTCGGCGCGAATAAAGGCTGTTCTCCGCAGATATAACGCACACACAAAAACATCTGACGACGAGGTGGCAAAGTTTGAAAACCTCGAAATAAGTCTTCAGAAATACGAGCTGCGAATAAACGGCAAGGCTGTTGACATTCCGCCGAAGGAGCTCGAGCTTCTCTACTTCCTTGCTTCAAACTGCAACCGCGTCTTTACCCGTAATCAGCTTCTTGATAAGGTCTGGGGCTTTGACTATCTCGGTGACTCACGCACTGTGGATGTCCATGTAAAACGCCTGCGCGAGAAGCTCGAGGGCGTTTCCGACAAATGGGCTCTCAAGACTGTCTGGGGCGTCGGCTATAAATTCGAGACATTCGTGTAATACAAACCTGACCGTCGACGGTCTATTGCCTTAAATAAAAACTGGCAGCTGCACTTAGAGGTGCTCCGCCAGTTTTTTGTTTTCCGGAAGTGTCAGAAATCCATAGATACCTGTGAAATATTTACGCCGGTTGACGGAATAGCGAGACGGACGCATTTCTGTGCCTCTTCAGGCAGCGATTCTATCATTGATGTTACAAAATCGATTTTTACATTCTTCTTCGGTATCTGCATTACCTGAACACCGGAGGAGGTCCGCGTGACCATTTCGGGAATCAGTGATGACTTCACTATCATACCCCGTCCGGCGTCACTGCGTATAAAGATTTTTACCGGCTTGTCACCCTCGTATATTGCGCCGACAAGCGGGCTCGCCGAAGAGCATGCGCCGCTTATCTTCCTGCGTCTGCTCTTTGACTCGTAAGCAGACATCGGAACGCGGACGCCCTTGCCGTTCTCAAATACATAGACCATGTGATGCTCAGGCACTATATCGTATATCATCTTACATCCGACGACATGCTCGCCGTCGTCCATTGAGAGCTTCGCAGGGATATAGTCACCCATCTGAGTTGCCTTTGACAATTCAAAATCCGCTACCCTCGCGCGGTATATCTGCGCTTTGTCGGTGAAGAAGAGTATATCTCCGCGATTGTCGGTCTCCTCCTCGTATATTATCGTGTCGCCCTCCTTGAGCTTATGCTCGTCGGACCCGCGCGCCGCCTGTACCGACAGCTTCTTGAAATAGCCGCCGCGCGTAAGAACAAGCTTGCAATTGTAGTTTTCAAAGAAGAGCTCATCTTTGTTCGCAGCCTCAACGCCGTTTTTCTCTATCAGTCCCGTTTTACGAGGTCTGCCGTACTTTTTCTTTATTTCCTGAAGTTGTGAGATTATCAGTGCCTTGAGCTTCAGCTCATCACGCAGGATTTCCTTGATATTTTCTATCTCCTCGCGCAGGCTGTCTATCTCTTTTATTCGGTTAAGTATATACTGCCTGTTGAGGTTACGCAGTTTTATCTCCGCTATATACTCAGCCTGTGCTTTCGAGATAGCAAATCCGGCGGCGAGATTGGGAACGACATCCTCTTCGCGCTCTGTGCTTCTGATTATTCTGATAGCCTTATCTATGTCGAGTAGAAGCGTAGCAAGTCCGAGAAGAAGATGAAGCTTGTCCTCTTTCTTACCGAGGTCGTAATTCAGCTCTCTTGTAAGACACGAGGAACGGAACTTTATCCACTGAAGCAGGATATTTTTTACTCCGAGCTGCATCGGAGTTCCGTTTACGAGAATGTTAAAATTGCAGTCGAAATTATTTTCAAGCTCGGTCGCTGTGAACAGCTTCTGTATCACCGTATCCGGATCGGCATCACGGCGCAAATCAAATGTGAGCTTAAAGCCGCTGAGGTCGATGGCATCTCTTACGTCAGCCACCTCGCGCAGCTTCCCCGCCTTTATAAGGTCGGTGGCTTTCTTCATAATGGTCTCAATGCAGGAGGAGTACGGGATTTCGAGAACATCAATGCAGTTGTCCTTCTTGACATACTCATACCTCGCGCGCATCCTGAATGAACCTACGCCGGTTTCGTAGATTTTCTTCATCTGCTCGCGATCGTAGATAATGAGACCTCCACCGGGGAAATCCGGCGCCTTGATAATATCGAGAAGACGGTCCGTAGTAGTGTTTGGGTTTTTGAGCAGTGCTATCGTTCCGTCGCATATCTCGGCGAGATTGAATGAGCATATTGAACACGCCATACCGACGGCTATACCGAGGTTGGGAGTTACAAGAATATTCGGGAATCTCGTGGGAAGAAGCGTCGGCTCCGTTGTGGTGTTGTCATAGTTAGGTACAAAGTCTACCGCATCTTTATCAATGCCGGTAAACAGCTCCGCGGCAAACGGGTCAAGCTTTGCCTCCGTATATCTGGACGCGGCATACGCCATATCGCGGGAATACTGCTTTCCGAATGAGCCCTTTGAGTCAATGAACGGGTGCAGAAGAGCCTCGTTAGCCCTCGTAAGTCGCACCATTGTTTCGTATATAGACGCATCTCCGTGGGGGTTCAGGTGCATTGTATCTCCGACAATGGTTGCACTCTTGACCCTCGGACCATTAAGCAATCCATGGCTGTACATACTGTAAAGAAGCTTTCGGTGAGCGGGCTTAAAGCCGTCTATTTCCGGTATCGCGCGGGAGACGATAACGCTCATCGCGTACGGCATATAGTTTTTCTCAAGCGTCTCTGTTATGGGCTGCTCAAGCACCGGGGCGGCGTCGAGCAGTACGTCCTCTTCCTTTTTCTTCTTTGCCATTTCGTACAATTCCTATCAAAGTTTTATTATGTTGTGAGCCGCGGCGCGTATCATGCGGTTATAAAGTGCGAGCTCTATGCCATCAAGCCCCGGGAGCGGTGCATATATCCTGTCAAAATTACACTTATCGGCTTCTCGCAGAATGTAGAATAGCTTGTGTGCCTGCAGTCGACCGTCTTTCCTGCTTCCGAAATCATATATTACAGCGTCCGGATTTACGGAATGAATTTTTCCGGTATCCTCGGCGTAAACAATAACGGCTATCCGCCCGTCACCATGCTCTTTTATGTAATTTGCGCACTTTTCGGGCGAGCCGTCAAGAAGCGTCAGCGGCGCGCGCGGCGCATAGTGGCGATATTTCATACCGGGAGACAGTGCGCGCTCGCCGGGCTTCAGCTCTCCGGTAACCGCGTCCGCAATTCTGACATCGGGTATCACGGAACGCAGCTCCTCCGGAGTTATTCCTCCGGGGCGAAGCAGCGTAAGGTGACCGTCATCCTCTATCTTCACTATCGTAGACTCAAGCCCTATATCACATTCGCCGCCGTCTATTATCATATCGACCCGCCCCATCATATCGTCCATCACGTGCGGAGCGTCGGTAGGAGAGGGCGAACCGGAAAGATTGGCAGACGGCGCGGCAATCGGCACACCGCAAAGCTCTATAAATTTTGCCGCGATTTTGTTTACCGGGCAACGCACGGCGACAGTAGGCAGACCTCCCCGCGTCACAAGCGGGACATTGTCGCGCGACGGCATTATAACCGTCAGCGGTCCGGGCATAAACTCTGCCGCGAGTTTTTTATATGTTTCGGAAGTATATGTGTATTTTTCCGCTTCGTCAGGGTCGGATATATGGATTATCAGGGGGTTGTCCGACGGACGCCCCTTTGCTGTATATATTGACTTCACCGCGACCGGGTCGAGCGCATTTGCGCCAAGACCGTAGACAGTCTCGGTAGGAAAAATCACAAGTCCGCCGCGCTTTATTATCTCAGCGGCACGGAAAAGCGCATCTTCACCGGAGGAGAGATCCTCCAGTATCTTAACGACTTCGGTTTTCATCAAGCTCGTTTTTCAGCTTCTCGGCGGAGTCCGCCGCTATAAGCTCGGAGATCATCTCTCCTATATCTCCGTTCATAAAGGATTGCAGGGTATAAATCGTTTTGTTTATTCTGTGGTCGGTAACGCGCGACTGCGGATAATTGTATGTCCTTATCTTCTCACTTCGGTCCCCGCTACCTATCTGGGAGCGGCGCTGTGAAGCGGTCATCTTCTCCTGCTCTCTTACACGCATGTCATAGAGTCGTGTACGCAGGAGCGTCAGTGCTTTTTCCTTGTTCTGCAGCTGACTTCTCTCCTGGTCACACTCTATTACTATGCCGGTAGGCTTATGGGTAAGTCTGACGGCGGATTCGGTTTTGTTTATGTGCTGTCCTCCCGCTCCGCTCGACTTACACGACTCAAATTTTATATCCTCCGGTCTTATCTGCACCTCTACCTCGTCAGCCTCGGCAAGCACGGCGACAGAGACAGCGGAGGTCTGTATTCTTCCGTTCGACTCGGTGAGGGGTATTCTCTGCACGCGATGTACACCCGACTCGAATTTGAAGCGGGAAAAAGCCCCCTCGCCGCTCACTGAAAAGGTTATCTCACGATAACCGCCGAGCTCCGTCTCATTGGCGCTCACCACCTCAGTAGAAAAGCCCTCGCGATCGGCATACATAGTGTACATTCTGTACAGGTCGGCAGCAAACAATGCAGCTTCTTCCCCGCCCGTTCCCGCGCGTATCTCGACTATCACGTTCCTGCTGTCGCGCTCATCCTTAGGAAGAAGGAGCATCCTGAGCTCCGAAAAGAGCTTTTCTCCCCTTTCTGAGAGCTCCGTATACTCGTCGTCGGCGAGCTTTCTCATTTCTGCATCGCACGACGAATCCCGGCGGATGGCGTCTGCCTCTTCCTTCTCCTGCCGCACTCTCACATAGTCGCGATATGCCGTAACTATTTCGGTAAGAGAGCGGTATTCGCGCGTAAGCGCCGTGAATTTTTTGCTGTCAGCCGCAACATCCGGTTGTGACATGAGGCGTTCAAGCTCATGATATCTGTCGGACACGGCATTTAGCTTTTCAAGCATATTCTGTTATCTCCCGTATTCTCATAAGTGCGAATAATGCCGGCGCATTATTTCACGAACACGGAGAGCGCCTCAAATGTAGAATAAATATCCGCCTTTGAAACGACCTCAAAAGGCGCGTGCATAGATATCACCGGTACGCCGATATCAATAGTGTCGATGTTGTGAAGCGATATATACTTTGCGACGGTTCCGCCTCCGCCTGCGTCAACCTTACCCATTTCGGATACCTGGAATATAACGCCGTTGTCGCGGAAGAGCTTACGGACATATCCGAGAAGCTCGGCAGATGCGTCGTTTGTCGAGGACTTACCGCGCGCGCCGGTATACTTTGCGATAGCCGCGCCGCAGGAGATTATAGAGCTGTTTCTCTTTTCGTAAACATCGGCAAAATTCGGGTCATATGCCGCGGTGACATCTGCCGAGAGGCACTTTGAGTGTGCTCTTACGATGCGCTCGTTCTTTCCGAGTGCCGCAGAAATTTCCGCGATTATATCCGTGAGTATATCCGACTGCATGCCTGTGACGCCGTCGGAGCCGGTCTCTTCCTTATCAGCAAAGACGACGATAACGGTTTTATTCGTATTTTTGTTTTCAAGAAGCGCGGTAAGAGCGGGATAGGAGCACACCTTATCGTCGTGCCCGTATGCACCGATGAGTGCGCGGTCAAAGCCTATATCACGGGCATTGAATGCCGGGACCATCGTGAGCTCCGCACTCATGAAATCCTCTTCGCAAATACCGTACTTTTCAAAGAGAAGAGACAACGTGTTCAGCTTCACCTTTTCGGAAACCTCATCGTCCGCATACGGCATGCCGCCGATAAGCACATTGAGTGTCTCGCCGGGGATCGCATTTCCGAGAGTCTCGCCGTACTGCTTCTGCGAAAGGTGCGGAAGAAGGTCATTGACATAGAAAACGGGATCTCCGGGCTCATCGCCTATCTTTACATCGACGATCTCGCCGTCAGCCTTTACGATAACTCCGTGAAGAGCAAGGGGGGTTGCGGTCCACTGGTACTTCTTTATTCCGCCGTAATAATGAGTTTTGAGGAAGCACATGTTGCTGTCCTCGTAGAGGGGTATCGGCTTTATATCAAGGCGGGGAGAATCTATGTGCGAGGCGATAATTCTGACTCCCTCGTTCTCTATATCGTCATCACCGACATGAATGAACACGACACTCTTTCCGCGGTTGTTGCAATAAAGATTGTCGCCGACCGAAATTTTATCGCCGAGAGTGTAGGAACGGAATCCCGCATCCTCTGCCAGCCTGACAGCGGTTTTTACCGCCTCGCGCTCGGTCTTTGCGTTATCAAGAAAGCGCACATATCCGTCTGCATAGTCGAATATCTTCTTTACCGTCTCGGGCGAGGCGCTTTCGTAAACATTCTGCTTTTTGTATGAGAGCTTGTCGAGCATCTCATTTCCGATACTTTTTTCTGCCATGTTTTTATCTCCTTAAAACAAAATTTTATCAATAAGTTCGTCGACAGCCTTTGTCAAATCCGCCGTGGTGCCGTTGTTATGTATCACATAGTCCGAATTTTTAATCAGAAAGTCATCTGACAGCTGCGCGTCTATACGCCTCCGTGCAGCGTCGGCGGTCAGTCCGTCGCGCTCCATTATCCTGGCGACGCGGCGGGAGCGATCGGCGATTACAGCTACGGTCACATCACACTTTTTGTCATATCCGCTCTCAAAGAGGAGCGGTGCGTCAAATACAACCGCGCGCACACCGTCCTTGCGATATCCGTCCATCATTCGCTCGGCTTCGGCTATGACATACTTATGCGTGATCGCGTTCAGCCGCTTTACCCTCGTTCCGGTTTTATCCGAAAATACAGTCTCTGCAAGAGCGCGACGGTCAAGTATGCCGTATGAAAGTATCCCCGTACCGAATTCACCGACGAGCTCGTCAAGGCACCCTCCCGGAGAACCGACAATTTTATGATAAACCGCGTCACAGTCAACAGAGGGTATGCCGTGCGCCGCGAATATGCGCGCCACGCTTCCCTTGCCGCTACCGCTGCCTCCGCAGAGACCGATTACTATCATTTTCAAGTCCTCCGCATGGTTTTTATCCGTCTATCAATACATTATACATAACTTTTAATAAAAAGTCAAGTTTTAAGTGTCATATTTTGCCGTTGCGGAATAATATGCCTATGAAAATGAAAGGGGGGATACTATGCTTAAAGCAGAACCGAAAACAAATTACAGATTTTTCACCGCCGCAAACGGCTACACCGGCTTCAGAAGCTATTTTGACAGTGTTTTCTCACCGACGGAATACACACGTATATTTGTCCTGAAGGGCGGACCCGGAACCGGAAAAAGCACATTACTGCGGAATATCGCCGCCGCGCTCGAGGACTCCTGTGACAGATGCGAGCTCATACTGTGCTCATCAGACCCACATTCGCTGGACGGGATCATATTACAGCGTGGCGGACGGCGAATCGGAATACTTGACGGAACGGCTCCGCATGAGAGAGACGCGTTGCTGCCGGGTGCGGTCAGTGAGCTTATAAACCTCGGCGACGGGTGGAATGCGGAAGAACTTAAGAAGCACCGTAAAGAAATCGAAGAGCTTGATAAAATCCGGATAAACTACTATCGTAGCGCCTATGAGAAACTCGCTTTAATAGGAAAAATTGACGGTTATATCATGGCAGACGTAAAAGAAGCGTTTGACATTACAGCCGTCGGACGTTACGCCAGAGAGGTGATTTCAAATATCAGCGCTCCGAACGGCGAGCGGGATATACGCCTCGTATCCGCTGTATGCTCAAGGGGCAGGCTGACACTCCCGACGCTCGGTAAAATATCCACGGCTACAATACACGTCGGCGGTTCCCGTTACGCGGCGCGACTGTTCCTGACATTTCTAGCAAACGAGGCAAAGCGATCCGGCATACGCCACATTTACATTCCTGAGCCGGAACGGGACGAATACTGCGAGGCGCTTCTCTTCCCCGATGCATCGCTTTCAATCGTCCGTGAAAGCGTTGGACCGTATGACGTATTTGCAGATGACTACATCGTCACTCCGTGCGCTGGAAGCGAGCTATACAGGCACTTTGCGGATGAACTCTCCACACATGCGACCGAGGCACTCGCAAAAGCCTCCGAAAATCATTTCGAGCTTGAGAAGATTTATTCCGCCGCGATGGACTACACCGTCTGCGACAGAATATGCGCATCTCTTACGGAGCGGTGCTCTGCCCTGCTTTCGGACTGACGGCTTTTGTATAAATTCCTCGTCTTTTCTTGACATAATCGCCGCAATGTGCTATCATTGTACTTGGTGTATTTTAACGCGCGTGCACCGCATATCTGTATGGAGGAAGCAATGTGAAAACCGTAGCGATAATCGCCGAGTACAATCCGTTTCACAACGGTCATATGCACCATATAGACATGATAAGGCGTGATTTCGGTAATGATACGGCTATCGTTGCCGTCATGAGCGGCAGCTTCACGCAGAGAGCCGAGCCGGCGATTGCCGACAAATATGCCCGCGCGGAGGCTGCCGTCAGATGCGGGGTCAGCCTGGTACTCGAGCTGCCGTTTCCGCACAGTGTCTCATCAGCGGCGTATTTCGCCTCATGCGGAGTACACATTGTCACATCGCTCGGATGTATCGATGCAATAAGCTTCGGCAGTGAATGTGCGGATGCGTCAATGCTCTCCGTGATAGCCGACCGGATGTGCTCTCCCGAATACGGCTCGGAAATCAAAGCCGCACTTGCAGCGGATGAAAACCGCGGTATAGGCTACCCCGCCGTCTGCGAGAAGGTATATACCCGCCTTTACGGTTCACTTCCGGAAGGAATATTCAGCCCGAATAACATTCTGGGGATTGAATATATAAAGGCACTCCGCGAGCGCGGCAGCGATATAATGCCGCATACGGTGCGCAGAACAGGCGGCGGATACAACGAAACCGACACTCTCCCGGATACAGGGTTTCAGAGCGCGGCGGCACTGCGACGGGTCATTGCTGACGGCGGAGATATATCTCCCTATATCCCGAAGGAATCGTACAATGTTCTTATGCGCGAGGCGTTGAAGGGCAGATTCCCCGCAGACGGCGACAGGCTCTCCCCCGCCGTAATATCAAAATTCAGGTTATCTGATCGCATGTCCCCGGATGATTATCCCGACGGCGGCAGCGGTCTTTATAACCGCCTCTTCTCATCAGCGGCAGAGGCGAACAATATATCATCGCTGATACGTCTGTCCGAAACAAAAAAGTATACGAGAGCGCGCGTACGGCGCGGCATATGCTATCATTTCTTCGGCGTTACCTCCTCCGAGGTGAATGATATGCCGACATACGCGCTCCTGCTCGCTGCCGATGAAAAAGGACAGAAGATCCTGAAAAATGTGAAGAAAACGACAGGCTTCAGAATACTTACAAAGCCGTCATCCTGCACCCGCCTTGACAGAGCGGCGAGAGCTTCCTTCGAGCGACGCGCACGTGTCGACTCGGTATACGAGCTCTGCCTCCCCGTCCCGGGGAGCGCGCCGGATGTAATGCGTCGCACGCCCTTTGTAAAAAAAGCGTGAGATTTGCGATTTTTAAGCACGGTCTGATTTTGTCGAAGGCATTTACAAGCGCCGCACCGTCTGCTATTATTGTTTACGGGAACGGACAACAGCCGTCGTTTTCCAATCCGAAGAAAGGAGTACAGAATGCTTGAACTCAATGGCGTCGGCGAAAATGAATTCGTCGAATACAAGAACAGACCCCTTGTCCGTCAGGGCAATGATATCTTCTACGGCGACCTGTCAGAAGAATATCATGTATACATGATGATAATGTCGGACAAGCCCTCTAACAAAACAGGCGAATCGGTACCTGATAAAATAATGGTACAGCTTCGCAAAAACGGGACGCAGATGCCCGCAAAACAGACACTCGCCCACGGGATTGTCGATGCTCTCGACACTGCCGCCGTGTGGCTTGAGCGCTACAACAAATAAGCGCTCTTCGTAAAAGCGTGTATGCCCTCCCGGCATACAAGGAGGTAAAAAATGAAAATTGCAGAAAAGGCAGGCATTGCCAGGATAATATCCTTTATCCTCATCGCCACAGTTCTTGTCTGTACGATAGGACTCGTGGTAAGCGGATGGCAGACAGAAGCACCATCAAAACAGCCGGATAGCGGTGATAGCGCAGGTGACAGCGCTAATGCCGATGAAAATAAAGACGGAAAAATAAATCAGGACGACAAAACTGACGGAGACAACACAAAGGTAAACGAGACGGTATTCGTAAATTATCTGACAGGCACGGCAATATCGGAAGAGCTCTTCCGAACATGTCCGGTAGCATTTGTATGCGATCCGCGCGACCCTGTATACGCGCTCTCGCTCTCGGATCTCACAATCGAATTTCCGACAGAGACCGGCGCGACCCGCCTGCTCGTATACCACCGTGATCTGTCTGCTCTCGGGAAGATAGGGAGTCTGACAAAGACCCGCTCTTACATACATGAGCTTGTCATGCGCTTTGGCGGGATATCGGTATTCCGCGGAATTGACGGCTACGGCAAGGATGCTTTTGCCGCGCAGCACGCGCTTGATATTGACGCCACAACCGGGTATTCATATACCGAAAATTCGGTCTATATGTACACAAACGGCGACCTCATCAGAGCGGCACTCATGAATAACGGCTTCAATTCGGCTCTTACCGAAACACCGGTAATGCCATACGATTTCACCGAAACACCGAAGGTACAGGGCACTGCCGGGACTATCATTCTTCCCTATTCCGGTCAGTCCGAAACCGAGCTGTACTATTCCGCCGACAGAGGGGCTTATATTTACTCAAAGTCCGGCGTTGTCAAAACGGACATGCTTAACGGCAGAACGGTAACATACAAGAACGTACTCGTCCTCTTCGCCGACAGCGTGACCTACGAAACCGAGAAGTCAACCGAGACCGTCATCAACACCTGCACGCACGGAACCGGATACTATGCTGTGGACGGAAAAATGTGCGAGATAACGTGGGAGACCGATGAACACGGAGATATGATCTTCATTGACGCCGACGGCAACAAGCTCGGCATAAGCGCCGGAAATATCTACATTTCCTACTTCAAATCCTCAATGAAAGATCAGGTAAAAATACAATAAATTACGCCGCAGCAGGCAGACCATGCCACGCTGCGGCACTTTATTTTAGTTTGCAGCCATCAGTTTCCCGAATATTTAGCAAGAAAAAGCGCGGCAGTCTGTATAAGCTTGATTTCCGCTTCACCGGGCGATATAACCGGACCGTCATCGCGGCTGCGCCCGCTCATAACACATCCTATAATATCTCCCTCACTTATTATCGGCATAGCGCACCCGACAATACAGCTCCCGCCGTCGATAATCTCCATCGGCTCATCCCCGCCTGTATAAATCATGCGCGAATCCATAATCTTCTCAATACCGTCGGTAACCCTATGCTCGCTGTATTCTCTCTTTGACGCACCACTCACGGATACAACGGCGTCTCTGTCGGATATGAACACCGGAAAACCGAGAATTTTTGCCAACACCTCCGCATATCCGGATACAAATTCGCCGAGCTCACCGACAGGCGAATATTTTTTGAATATCACCTCACCGTCCCTGTCGGTATATATTTCAAGCGGATCGCCCTCACGTATACGCATTGTCCGCCTTATTTCCTTTGGTATCACCACCCTGCCGAGGTCGTCAATTCTTCTCACAATTCCGGTAGCTCTCATTTATATATTCCTCCGCAAAACGCATTTGATTTTTAACTGTTTATATGTTTTGCTTTTTTGGTGGAATTATGCAAGCCCGGGATATTTGTAGCTTTCCTCCGCGTTATGATAAAAAGCAGTCGCTTCGCCTGTTAGTAGGTTTTACGACTGCTTTTTATATATTACACGGCAATGACACGCAGGATCACATAAACTTATCAAGCTCGCGATCAACGTTTTTGCGGCGCCTGAATTCCGGCTCGCTTATAATCTTTCCGCGTGCGACAACCATTCCGACGTCAGAAAGCGCACGGAGATCCTCAAGAGGGTTCTTTTCGGTAACTATCATATCCGCGCACTTCCCGGGGGTCAGTGATCCGGTTATATCGCCGATACCAGCAAGCTCAGCGCTACGCAAGGTCGCAGTGTATAGCGCAAAGGAATTTGACGCCCCGACATATCTGTGAAAATAATATACCTCGCGCCAGAAGTTATACTGGGTTATCCACGGGCATCCGACATCGTTTCCGAGAACTATCGGTATATCATTTGCGAGTGCCGCCTTTGAGCACTCTACAATTCCCTCGAAAACGATATTGCCGTTATATTGCTCAACCTCTGTCGCATTTGTGAGCGAACGGTCAAACATCGCGTACGGTATAGCCGGGGAAACCGTAGTACAAAGAAACGCACCGGTTTTCTTGAACATATCAATTATGTGTGCGTCCGGCTTTGCTCCGTGCTCTATCGAATCAACACCGTTTTCAAGCGCTATGCGTACCCCCTCCGGCGATTCAACATGCGCCGCCACCTTGTACCCCATTTCATGTGCCTTGTCACATACGGCGCGCACCATCTCTGCGCTCATTTTCACCTCGCCGGGAACGCCGCGCTCCTTTGCGTCGAGTACCCCTCCGGTTATCATGAGCTTGACAATATCGGCGCCGTCGCTTTTCAGCTTATCAAGGTGACGGAGTGCCTCCTCCGTGCTGTGAGCCGCAATAGCGACAGAGCCTGCCATGTGACCTCCGGGAACGGATATTCCCTCTTCACCGGATATAATACGCGGTCCGACCCTCTTTCCCGCCGCTATCTCGTCGCGCAGACGTGTGTCAAAGTTGCCGAGCCCGCCTACGGTGCGTATCGTCGTAACTCCGCTCATCAGCTCTGTTTTTGCAAATCCTGCGACCATGCCGTAAGCAATGGCGCGCGTTATCGGATTTTTCATAATAGTTTTGACAAGCTTTTCGTTATCTCTCTGCTTTTTCTGCGGTTTCCCGCTGCCTGCGAGATGCACATGCATGTTTATAAGTCCGGGCATGAGATATTCGCCGCCGAGGTTAACCTTGCGGTAGTCGGAGGGCACATCGCCGACCGGAACAATATCTTTTATTATTTCTCCGTCCACAAGAACAGCCATACCGGTTTTAGGCTGCATATCGCGCGTGCCATCAAGAATCACGCCGTTTACCAATGCGTATTTCATATTCCTCCGTTTTACCCGGCAGATATCAGCGGGTACTCAGCATAAATAGTTTTCAAATCAATATGTTTTTTGTTTTTCAAATATCATGTTCTGCCATGTATTTTTCGGCAAATTCCCGAAGCTCCGGCGTATCTCTGACAATCGTCCCACCGCCGAGCACCACATCGCCGTCATACATGACAGCCGCCTGTCCCGGGGTAACCGCCCTCTGTGGCTCTTTGAAGAACGCAATAAGGTGCCCGCGGTACGGCACTATATGCGCCGGCTTGTCCGGCTGCCTGTAACGGATTTTGATACCGCAGTCAAAAGGAGCCATAGCATCCTCACCGCTTATAATATTTACATCCGAAATACAGGCATACCTGCTATACAGCTCCGACTCATCGCCGAGCGTCACGGTATTGTCCTCCGGCGTTACGCAAATAACATATTTTCTGCCCTCAAAGGAAATACCGAGACCTTTTCTCTGCCCCGGAGTATACCGGATTATCCCGTTGTGTCTGCCAAGCACCTTGCCGTCCCGGTTTACGAAATCGCCGGGCTCTGCCCTCTTTCCCGTGTGCAGCTCGATTATACTTGCGTAATCTCCGTCCGGAACAAAGCATATATCCTGGCTGTCCGGCTTTTCGGCATTTACAAATCCACCCTGTGCGGCTATTGTGCGAACCTCGTCCTTGTGTAGTCCGCCGAGCGGAAAAACCGTATGCGCAAGCTGATACTGGTTCATTGAATAAAGAACATAGCTCTGATCCTTAGTCGCATCTACAGCGCGAAGAAGTCGGTATTTTCCGTCCTTAAAATCTATGCGCGCATAGTGCCCGGTAGCTATTTTATCACATCCGAGCACCTCGGCACGGGAAAACAGCTTATCGAATTTCATATATCTGTTACAGTCGATGCAGGGGTTAGGTGTTATTCCCGCAATGTAAGAGGCTATAAATTTGTCAATAACTTTCTTGTGAAAATCGTCCGAAAAGTTAAAAACAAAATACTCAATTCCGAGCCGTTCGGCAACCGAGCGGGCATCCTCCACATCATCGAGCGAGCAACATGTATGTGACTTTGATATTCCCGCGTCCTCATTTGAGTAGAGCTTCATAGTACAGCCTATGCATACATTTCCCTCGTCACACAGGAGCTTTGCCGCAACAGAGGAATCAACGCCGCCACTCATAGCGACAAGAACCTTCATATATCCCCTCCGGATAAAATTTTCTCATGTACAGAAATAATCATGCGTTACGGTGCAGCTCTTCGTATATATCAATCGCACTGTCAAAGACTGCATTTGTGTAATCGCATATTTTAGTAAGATAAGCCCCGAGCTTTGATACTGCCCTGGAGTATTGCCGATAGGCTGTTTTGTCAGTCATATGTATGTCGCTGCCGACAGCGTATACGAGCCCCCGCGATAGCCACGAGCGGACACTGCGACTCATGAATGTCCGCGCGAGCGCGGCGGCGTTGAGCTGTATTTTAGCACCGAATTGCAGAACTGCCTCTATATTATCTACGGGATATCTCTCCGCATGAGCCAGAACTACATCATAGCCCTTGTCAATAAGTGCACCGACGGTTTCGGCATATTCATATATAAAGTCGTTAAAAGGCAATTCGATAAGAATTGTTTTTGTACCGAATACAGCGAGCCGGGAAAGCGATGGAAGCTCCTCGAGCCCCTCGCAGAGCAGCACCTCCGCCCCGAGGCGAATATCCGGCGGCGTAAAATCAAGCTGTCTGAATGTATGGTGAAGAGCGAGGTATGCGTCATTCCGCCGCTCTATAAAATCATCAAGCGAATGTACATGCGGGTAAAAATGCGAGGTCGCTATTATTCTGTCAACTCCGGCAGCCCTCGCCATAGCAAGCTGAGCATGCGAGGTAGCCATAGAATCGCTCCCATGGTCGACTCCCGGGAGAATATGCGCATGAAAATCAACAAGTTTGTGAGTCACATGTCACCTCCGTTATCTCGTGATGCCGTATTTTGTTTTTACTGTACCTGCATTCGTAATAAAAGCAAAGTGGAGGAGCAGCATACAGCACCTCCTCCACTACAATCTAACTTTTTTTATAGCAGAGGAATTACTGTTCCCCGCCGGTATCTTCGGATTCAACCGGTGCGATATACGCAACGGAATCACGATTCTGCGCCTTTCCGTTCTCCGCCTCGGTTGCCGTCCAGCCTATATCCTCACAGTAGAGTGCTCTGAAGATGTCGCCGGTGTAGAAAATATTCATGTGGTAAACATTTTCTCCGGAGTCGACTCTTACTACCGAACCGTTCTCGTCAAGCTCGTAATTTGTCCCCTTGACGCCGTACTGAAGCATGTTACGGACAGTCTGGTCGGTATTTATGGCATAAATTATCTCCATTGCGCGATCCGGCTTTGCGCAGCCTGCGGAGATCGCAAATGCGGAAGAAAATGTTTCTTCCACCGTGGCTACGGGGTTGGTAACAACATTGCAGTAGTATCCCTCGGCCTCGTATCTTGCTATATCAGAATACGCTCCGTTAACATACTTTATGCAATCGGCAACGGTATATCCGTTATTCTCCATATCCCGGCGCAGCTCCGCTATATCATCCTCTGTTTTGAATCTTCTGACATCGCCGGGCGCATAATTGAGTGCCTGCGAAGCGTTTTTGTCAATCAGCAGAAACTCATAGTGACCGACAACATGATTGTTCGGTATACCGAGAAGCTTTCCGTCTGCGCGCGCAGCATCGAGAAGAGATGTGGCGATCTGAGTATTGAGAGTACCATAGGTTTTCCCCTCAAGATAATTCAGAAGATTTGCGAGCTTTCCGGCGGCTGCGAGCTCATTATAGAGGGAAACGCTGTTGATGAGGAATATATCGGCTCCTGCTTCAGAATCAAGAGCACTTTTAAGTGCTGTTTCGTACTGATCCTCGGTGTAATAATGGATATTCAGAGTTGTATGGAACTGCGCCGCGGTATACTGTGAAAACATGCGGTTAACGGTAATCATCGCGTTGCTGACCGTTGCGGCATCGGTAACTATGTACATCTCAAGAGTAACATCCTCAACCTTGGATGGCTTGTATTTATATTTTTCAAGAAATTCGCCTATATTGTCATTCGCACAACCGACGAGAGTCAGCATCATGAGAGCGACGCACACGGCAAGGCATATTATTTTTTTCATTGCAAAAAACGGTGACCTCCGTTATCGGGTTTATTCTTCTTATTTTATTTTACTATATAGAGACGTAAAAGTCAAGAGATTTCGTCCCCTTTGGGTACTCGCGGCATCGGTTTGTGCTCGATGCACAACTTGTACTCTGTGTTTTTGTGAAAAATGTCAGTTTGCAAGGTAGTCCTTAAGCGTTTTTGAGCGTGAGGGGTGACGAAGCTTACGAAGTGCCTTTGCCTCTATCTGCCTTATTCTCTCGCGCGTTATCTTGAACTGCTTCCCGACCTCCTCAAGCGTGCGGGGTCTGCCGTCGTCGAGACCGAAGCGGAGTTTTATAACCTGCTCCTCCCGAGGGGTGAGCGTGTGAAGGATATTGCAGAGCTGCTCACGCAAAAGCGAATACGACGCGCTGTCCGACGGAGCAGGAGAATCGCTATCCTCCACAAAATCGCCGAGGTGGCTGTCCTCCTCCTCGCCTATCGGAGTTTCGAGCGAGACGGGATCCTGCGCGATCTTCATTATTTCACGCACCTTTTCCGGCGTCATTCCGAGCCTCTCGGCTATTTCGTCAGTGGTAGGCTCACGCCCGAGCTCCTGAAGAAGCTGACGCGCGGTGCGTGACACGCGGTGTATCGTTTCAACCATGTGAACGGGTATACGGATAGTTCTCGCCTGATCTGCGATTGCGCGTGTGATCGCCTGTCTTATCCACCATGTAGCGTATGTCGAGAATTTATAGCCCTTGCTGTAATCAAACTTTTCGACCGCCTTAATAAGTCCGAGATTGCCCTCCTGTATAAGGTCAAGGAAGTACATCCCCTTTCCTACATGCCGCTTTGCTATGCTGACCACAAGGCGCAGGTTCGCCTCTATAAGCTCATCCTTTGCCGCCTTGTTGCCGAGGGCTATCTGCTCGGCGAGGTATGTTTCGCGCTCCGGAGTCAGGAGAGGAATTTTTCCTATATCCTTCAGATACATTCTGACAGGGTCGTCGATAGTAAGTCCTTCCTGACTGAGCATCTTCTCAATCTTTTCGGGAGAATCATAATTCTCGAGATCCTGCTCAATTTCCTTCAGCGACTCATTGTCAATTGACTCCGGACTTGTCGGCTCCGCATCGGTCTGCGCTATATCGTAGTCAATATCCTCCAGCGCTTTCATAATATCCGAGCTGACTACCCCGCCCTCTGACTTGTTGTCGAGAATCTCGTTCACATCGATTTTGTCACCGTTCATTTGTCTCTTCCTTTCAGTTCAGTTCTTTCCTTTTTTTGTTGAGGAGCTCTTCGAGAGAGCTCATGGTTTCCGGCTGTTCAGCCTTTTTTGAAACCGCAGAGCGCAATGCGTCGGCGCACTGGAGAAATACGGTCTCGGAATTATCTCCGAGCGTCATTCTCGCAACCTTCATTCCGGTTATTCTGCCGACCTCCTCAGTGGTAAAATATGCGTCCATGTCGGAATACCTTGTGTCTCCCTCGGAAAATTTGTCCTTAATGTATTCAAATACTCTTTTATTAAAGCCCGTAAAGAAATCATCGACAGAGAGGAGCCCCTCCGTAAACGTCTTTTTCACATACTCCGGGTAAAGCATCAGGAGCCCGAGCACATGCTCCTCCTTGTTTGCTATATCCGGTGCCTTGATGTAATCGTTGTTTACTCTGTCCGAGTAGCCCTGCGCCGTGCGTATGGCATTCTGCGACTCCTCGCGCCGTGCTCTGTATGACGCGCGCCGCTGCGCCGACTCGACATCCCGCCTTATGCTCTGCGCCTCGACGCCGGTTTTCTCGGCTACGGCTTGTATATATACATCGCGTTCTGCCGCGGAATATACCGACGAAATAATCTTTACGAGCTCCGCAACTGCATTTATTTTATCCTGCGGGAGGGACAGATCGTACTTTGACAATACGCTGTCCATATTATACTCAAATTTGCTTTTTGAGTTTTCAATTACCTTGCGGAATTTATCGGCGCCGTAAGCTTTTATGTATTCGTCCGGGTCCTTTGCGTCGGGTATTTTCAGAACCGACACCTCAAGACCGACCTCCTCGAGCATTCCCATTGCCCTTTTTGCCGCTTTCTGCCCCGGTTCATCAGAATCATAACATATAACGACCTTCTTCGTATACTTTGCCATTATCCGTGCCTGTTCGGATGTAATAGCCGTACCGAGAGTAGCAACGGCGTTTGTAAATCCGGCGGCATGTAATGCAATGACATCCATGTACCCCTCGCAGAGTATCATGCTCTCCGAGCAGGTGAGCCGCGCGAAATTCAGGGCAAAGATATTGCGTGATTTTTTGAAAGCCGGAGTATCGGATGAATTGCGGTATTTCGGCTTTGAGTCATCCATGACACGTCCCCCGAATGCAATCACATTACCGGATACATCAATTATCGGGAACATTACACGATTACGGAACGTATCATACAGCTTTCCGTTTGAATTTCTGCCTGACAGAAAGCTCTCGACAAGCTCGTCATCTGTGTACCCGCAGCTCTTCATATAGGAAGTAAGCGCACTGTAAGAGTCAGGAGCATAACCGAGCCCGAAATGCTTTATCGTTGCAAGCGAGAGCCTGCGCTTGTCCTGAAAATATGAGAGAGCGGCACGCGCGCCCGGGTCGTCCGAAAAAAGGTGCCCGAAAAACCACTTCGCCGCAACCCTGTTCATCTCGAGGACGCGCGAGCGGTCAACGGCTTTCACGCCCGGTTGCCTGTCCCGGTCATCGTCCGGTATGGTTATCCCCGCGCGCTTTGCCAAAAATTCAACGGCATCTACGTAATCAAGGTGCTCTATCTGTTTTATAAATGTTATAGCGTCTCCACCGACACCGCAACCGAAGCAATAAAAACTATTGTCACGCGGATAAACCGTAAATGACGGCGATTTTTCGCTGTGAAACGGGCAGAGCCCTTTCAGTGTTGAACCGGCGCGTTTCAGTGAAACATATCCGCCGATAAGAGGCTCTATATCAGTGCGCATGAGAATCTCCTCTATCAGCTCGCGCTTTATCATCACATCACCGCCTTTCGCTCCGTTCTGCGTCTTTTCCACTATAATATAACAGCGCGGAGAACAAAATACTTCTCCGCGCAAGAAAAAAATCAATAAGAGTACTTTTCTCCCGTAATTTCTGCTATTGCGCGACCACCGGTCAAATCACGCAGACAGGAGAGAAATGAATCTGTAATAGCGGCGTCTGTTTCACCGTCTATAAGCACGCTGTCAGAGAAGTCGGTATTCTTTATCCGGAGACCGGAGGATGAAAGCAACGCTCCGATTTTCGCATAATCCTGATAAGACACTCTGATACGGAGAGCCGTGAATATGCGGTACGTTATCACCTCAGCGGCGTGAAGCGCCGATGACGCCGCCTCACTATATGCATGGACAAGTCCGCCGGTGCCGAGGAGCGTCCCGCCGAAGTATCTGACAACGACAATACACACATCCGTGCATCCGCTTTTTCTTATTGTGTCAAGAACCGGCATGCCGGCAGTCCCCTGCGGCTCCCGGTCATCGGCATAACGCATGGTCGAGTTTTCCCGGAGAACATAAGCGTAAACATGATGTGTAGCGTCCGGGAACTCTTTTTTTGCGGCGGCAATAAACGAAAGTGCCTCATCCTCAGTTGTCACATGAGTGCAGAGCCCGTAAAAAACCGACTTTCTGTCCTCAAACCTGCTCCTTGCTGCGCGGAGTACTGTGGTATATTCTTTCATACTCCGACTTCCCCGCTCTCCGGAAGTATATATTTCTTATAGAGCCCGGCTCCGCGCTCGTCAAGCGTCGCGTAAATCAAAGTGCCGTTGTCTCTGTACTCGCGGCTCCTGACGCTGTATTCCTTGTAAAGAGCATTTAGCTTTCCGTCCGCTCCGTAAGGAAAAAGCAACGCATATTCACGTTTTCCGGCACATACGGTCATATCTATGAGTTTGAGAAGCAGGTCTGCCCCTATACCGTTTGCGGCGGATATCGCCACCGCATGCTTTTCCGGTATAAGGCAGCTGACACCGCCCACGAGGTCGCATTTATTATAAACATGAATAATCGGCTTGTCCGATGCTCCGAGCTCCTTTATAACATCGAGCGTCACGGCATTGTGCTCCTCCGCCTCCGGATCGGATATGTCAGTAACTATCATGAGTATATCGGCATATCGGACCTCGTCGAGCGTGGATTTGAACGCTTCAACGAGATGATGCGGAAGTTTGCGTATAAAGCCTACGGTATCTGTAAGCAATACGCTCTCACCGGACAGAAGCTCAAGCCGCCTCGTTGTCGGGTCGAGGGTCGCAAACAGCTTGTCCTCCGACAATACTCCGGCATCTGTCAGGAGATTAAGCAGCGTTGATTTTCCGGCATTGGTATATCCGACTATCGCAATCTTTTTGAGTCCGCTGCGGTCTCTCTGCGAACGCATGACCGCCCTGTTATGCTCAAGCTCGGTAAGTCTTGCGCGGAGTGTTGATATTCTCTCATGCAAATGCCGTCTGTCTGTTTCAAGCTTGCTCTCTCCCGGTCCGCGCGAACCTATCCCTCCGCCCTGTCTCGAGAGCTCGGCTCCGTGTCCTGTGAGCCGCGGTGCGCTGTATTTCAGCTGTGCGAGCTCTACCTGCAGCTTTCCCTCTCCGCTCGTGGCGTGCATGGCAAAAATGTCGAGTATAAGCATACTGCGGTCTATAACTCTGACATCGCCTATATCATTTTCAAGATTCTTTATCTGCGACGGCGAAAGCTCAAAGTCAAAGACAACAAGCGGTATTCCGTAATCGGTACACAGTCTGCGCACCTCGGCAACCTTTCCGCTCCCGATACATGTTCTCGGGTCGAAGCTGTCTTTTATCTGTATCACCCGCGCAAATGTGCTGCCGCCGGCTGTGGAAAGCAAACGCTCAAGCTCGTCAAGCGAACGCTCGCATTCCGGGAGTTGCTGTGTGCTCTCCGCTACGGAAACAAGGACGGCGGGGGTACCGTCGGCGTATATTATATTTGACATATAATCACCTCCAGCTGAAAATAAGAAAAGGAGCGAGGATAAAGAAAGCTATCCGTCGCTCCTTCTTTCTGACAACGATTACTTCGTTGCCGCAAGACGCTTCTTGAACTTGTCAACACGCCCGCCCGCATCTACGAACTTCTGCTTACCTGTATAAAAAGGATGGCACTTCGCGCAGATTTCAACATTCATATCACCCTTTACGGAATGAGTCTTAACGGTCGCGCCGCAAGCGCACTTGATGGTAGCCTCTTTGTATTCGGGATGTATTCCTTGCTTCATTTTAACACCTCATGACATAGTGAAATCATTTCATTACGACTAATTATATCATAGCTTTTTTTGTTTTGCAATAGTTTCGGCGAAAAAATCATATTTTTTCTTCTATTTTTTTGCGCAAACGACACATTATCTTCTTTTCAAGCCGCGAAATGTAGCTCTGTGATATTCCGAGCTCGTCTGCGACCTCTTTCTGTGTCATCTCTTCTCCTCCGGAAAGACCGTAGCGCATGTCTATTATGACCTGCTCACGCTCTGAAAGACCGGCGACAGCCTCGCGAAGAATTTTTTTCTCCTCTGCGTCCTCCATTTCCCGGAACACGGAATCCGGCTCAGAGCCCAGGACATCCGACAAAAGAAGCTCATTGCCATCCCAGTCGACGGACAGCGGCTCATCTATCGATATTTCCCTCTTCTGCTGTGAGCGACGGCGTATGAACATCAGTATTTCATTTTCTATACATCTTGATGCGTAGGTGGCAAGGCGGATGTTCTTCTCCGAATTGAAGCTGCCGATAGCCTTCACAAGCCCGACTGTACCGATAGATACGAGCTCCTCTATACCGACGCCTGTATTCTCAAATTTCTTTGCTATATACACAACGAGGCGCAGATTATGAACGATAAGCGCGTCGCGCCCCGCCGGAGTGCCGATAGCCTCTATCATTTTTTCTTCTTCCGCAGCAGTAAGCGGAGGCGGAAGCGTCTGCTCTCCGTTAACATAATAAACCTCGCCGCCGTTATGGCGGATGCGCGCCAGAAGGCGCAGAAAGAACAATCTTATCTTCCGTATAATACTCATAAATCCATAACTGCGTGCGGCACAAGCGCGGGATAGCCGCCGTAGTCTCCCCCCTCTCTGTCTATTGCAATGGTTGCGCCTACTGCATGTGAGCAGACCGTTACTTCATCCGCGCGAAAGCCGTACAGAAGCATTGATGCCCCCACTTTCCGTATCGGTATGAGCCGAAGCCTGCAGGTAAGCTCCGGTATGTTTTCCGCCTTCCCGAGTTCTTCCGCCCGTACTCCGGGAAACAGCCGCGCGGCGGCAATCGGCTTCAGAAGTATAACCGGCGACATATCCATGGGGTCGGTCAGGAGGTTTCCGGTATCTGTAAGTGCCTCAACCTCAAGCGTGCGGGCTCCGAGCCTTATTTTTACACTCGCTGTACGCGCGGTGCCGTATGTGCGGAATGCGCATACGGCTATTCTGATAAGCGACAGTGCCAGAACTATCATCACAGAGAGAAGCAGAAATTTTCTGTTCCGTACACCGGAAAACGCCCCGCCACTCTTGAAAATACCGCTGTTATCGAGAATGCCGTAAACGAACCATACAGCACCGCCGAGCATGATATTGAAAAGCGCGAAGAAAAGACAGAAACGCACATATCGCCTTACCCCGGCTCTTCCTGTCACGATAACCGCACACAGAAGAAATGAGAGGAATGCGAGAGTATATGTAAGATGCGGGATGTCGGATATGAAAACGAAGCCGAGTGCAAGGAGCGCCCCGAGCGCGGCGGCGATCACAATTCTCTTCATGCCGCCGGGGAGCTTCGTCATTTTCGCCGCAAAGCACAGCGCTATCAGATCTATTGTGAAATTTATGAGAAAATATACATCGGCGTACAGCGTTTTCATTTTCTTCTCCCCGGCGCTCTCTGTGCTTTGTATACATTCTATCACCGGGATGGCGCGGATATTGTCACATAATGTATCCCGGAAAAAGAAAAGGAACGCCCACTGCAACGCAGCAAACGCTCCTTATGTTCGATTTTTTCTAAGATGTTACTCCGACTTTTCACCGGACAGTTTTTTTTCTATGATATCCGCCGCTGCATCAAGCGGCTCGCCCTCAAAGAGCTCTATTACGCCGGTATCGCAAAGGCGGGCATATCCCGGCTCTATCGGCAGCTTCGCCAAAACATCGGTCGAATGATTTCTTGCGAGAGCGTCAATGTTGCTCTCTCCGAACGGATAAATGACCTTGCCGCAGTCGGGGCACTTTATATAGCTGTAATTTTCGACAAATCCGAGAACTCTGACATTCATAAGTGCCGCCATGCTCACAGCCTTCTCAACTATCATCGAAACAAGCTCCTGCGGGCTCGTGACAATGACTATTCCGTCGAGCGGCAGGCTCTGAAAAACGGTGAGCGGCACATCGCCTGTTCCGGGCGGCATGTCGACAAACATATAATCCACATCCCCCCAGACAACCCCGCTCCAGAACTGTTTTACAGTTCCAGCAATAACAGGTCCCCGCCAGACAACAGGGCGGGTCTCCTCGTCCATTAAGAGGTTAAGGCTCATTACCTCTATACCGGTTTTCGTGAGTGCCGGGAACATACCGAGATCATTTCCGCTGACGCTCCCGCACGCGAGTCCGAAGGCACGTGGGATTGAGGGTCCGGTTATATCGGCGTCAAGAATCGCCGTCCTGTACCCGCGCCGTCTCATAGTCACTGCCAGCATAGAGGTTATGAGCGATTTTCCGACGCCGCCCTTTCCGCTGACAACACCTATGACATGCTTTACACTGCTCGCCGGGTTCTGTGGTTCCAAGAGAGATGCGCTACTGCACTTCTCCGAGCACGACGAACAATCATGAGAACATTCTGCCATGTTTTATATCTCCGTTTTTTATATTGTATTTATTTTAATTTTTCCGTCGGCAACCGAGAGCCCGATTCCGGATATTGCCGTGGTGCTCTTTTCAATCAGTGCCGTGGCTATGCCGTCCTCAACATTGCGCTCGATATATCTGCGCATATTTCTTGCTCCGTACTTTTCGGAATAGGCTTCATGCGCGATAAAATCCGGCACCTCCGGCGTATATTTCAGAGCTATGCCGCGCTCTGCAAGGTGATCTGCGAGCCTTTTCAGCATAAGTCCCGCTATCCGCGACATATCGTTCTCGCCAAGGTGGCGGAAGGTAATTATCTCATCAATACGGTTCAGAAATTCCGGGCGCAGGAAATCAGCCAATGCGCGCTCCGTTCTGTCTTTCGTTACCCTCTCGCCGGACGAAGTGAAGCCGGACACCGCGCTGCTGCGCTCGCTGCCCGCGTTCGTCGTCATAATGATAACCGTATTCTCGAAGTTTACCGTTCTGCCCTGTGCATCGGTGATCTTTCCGTCGTCGAGAATCTGAAGAAGAATATTCATTACATCCGGATGCGCTTTTTCTATCTCGTCAAAGAGGATAACAGCGTATGGGCGACGGCGTATCTTCTCCGTCAGCTGCCCCGCCTCGTCATATCCCACATATCCGGGAGGCGCACCTATTATACGCGATACGGCGTGTTTCTCCATAAACTCCGACATGTCAAGGCGGATAAGCGACTCAGGTTGCTTGAAGAGCTCATCCGACAAAACTTTCACAAGCTCGGTTTTACCGACGCCTGTGGGACCCGCGAATATCATCGAAACCGGGCTCGGACGGTCGGAAACTCCGGCGCGTTTTCTTCTTATGGCGCGCACAACCGCGCTGACCGCTTCATCCTGACCTATAACTCTTGCGGAAATACGATCGTAAAGCGTGTTTAGCTCCGTCAGCTCATCTGCCTGTATTTCCGTAGCCGGAATACCAGTCCATACCTCTATGACCTTCGCTATATCGTTCACTGTAACCGTAAGACCGCGGAGCACTTCGTCAAGCTCTTTATTCCGCTCTTCAAGCTTCATTGACTGCGCCTTTATTTCGGCAAGCGTCTGATAATTCGTCTCGGTCTGTCCCTCGCTCTTTTCTACAATCGCCTCGAGCTCTGCCTGCCTTTCCGCAAGCTTATTGATAAGCTTATCGTTCCTCCGACGCTCGTTAAGCTCCGGAGATGTGAGTGCGGTTCTCGCAGCCGCCTCATCTATAAGGTCTATCGCCTTATCCGGAAGAAATCTGTCGGTTATATATCTCTCGGAAAGAATTGCGGCAGCCCTTGCGGACTCCGCGGGTATTCTGACGCCGTGGAATTTTTCATAATAACCTTTTATTCCGTTTATTATATCTATCGTATCGGCGACAGACGGCTCCGTGACCGTCACCGGCTGAAATCTGCGTTCCAGCGCGCTGTCCTTCTCTATATACTTGCGGTATTCCTTGAGCGTCGTTGCGCCTATTACCTGTATTTCGCCACGCGAGAGTGCCGGCTTTAACATATTTGCGGCGCTCATGCTTCCCTCTGAGTCACCTGCACCGACTATATTGTGAACCTCATCTATCATAAGGATAATATTTCCGGCGCTCTTTACCTCCTTTATGAGTCCGAGTATACGCGACTCAAACTGACCGCGGAACTGCGTCCCGGCGACAAGAGACGTAAGGTCGAGGAGCCATATTTCCGAATCTGCGAGCCGCTCCGGTACCTTTCCGTCCACTATCCTCTGTGCGAGTGCCTCGGCTATCGCGGTCTTGCCGACTCCGGGCTCACCTATAAGACACGGATTATTCTTCTGTCTGCGGCAGAGTATCTGTATGACGCGGTCGGTCTCCCTCTCGCGCCCTATTAGTCTGTCCGTTTTCCCCTCTGCCGCCTTTTGGTTAAGGTTAGTGCAGTACATGGAAAGATATTTTTTCTCCGGCTGCTTTTTCTGGCTGTCGCTCTTTCCCTTCCCGGGATTCTTCTGCTGTCTGAAAGGAAAAGACGGAAGAGCTCCGAATAGCTTCTGAAAATCTATCGCAGGTGCCCCCCCGTCGTCCTGCGACTCTGACGGTGTGGCGTCGGGGTCCTGCTCCTGCCCGTCACCGGGAGCCATAAGGTCGGTCACCTCGTTTGATATATTTTCAATATCGTCATCGGAAATACCCATCTTTTTCAGTATATCGTCGACAGGCTTTATACCGAGCTCCTTGGCACAGACGAGGCAGAGCCCCTCATTCACTGATTTGCCGTTCTCAAGTCTTGTTATAAATACCACGGCGGGACGAATCCCGCATCTGGAACACTTCTGAATTTCCATAAAATAATTTGCACCCTATCTGATTAAAAACTGAACACAAAATCTATTGGATTGAATTTACGGAGGAAGTTGAAGAAAAATCCTCCCGAAAATCCAGTCGCCCACTCCGCCTGTGAAACAGAGGGCAACCCCATTATAAATGTGAAAATAAGCGCTAAAAGCCATGCGATAAGAAATCCGAACGCACCGCTGACGATACAGCCGCATATTCTGTTAAGTATGCCGACAGCCCCACCGTCAAGCATCCTTGCAAGCAAGAAGAATACGAACCGTAAAATCAAGGAAAAAGCGAGCAAAAGCAGAAGAAAAGCTATTACAGAGGCAATTATCCTGACCACAGGGTGTGTAAGATTTTCCGTCAGCGCATCAATGAGCCCATCTGCGCCCGCCTCGCTTGCAATCTCGGAGACATCTATTCCGAAGAGCCCTGCCGCGAGCTTCAGCACCGTCGGTATCTCTCCGGCGGCATTTTCAACCGTCAGATCGGTACACTTTGTATTCATATACTCCGATACCTCGGCGGCTACGGGCTCGTATATCACAGGCTCAACGACCGCCTCCGCAAACGGGACGGCAAGTGTATAAGCCAGAAAGACTGCCGCAATGGCGCACACAGGCTTTGCCACCGTGCGTACAAATCCGCGCATTATTCCGATTATAAGACCGGCAAGCACTACTATTATCAGTACTGCGTCAACTATATATGTCAGCATATTTTTACCTCTGTAAGGTTATCGGTTCGTGTAAAATGACGCGAAACCGCTATATATGTCGTTCGTTCATATTGCTTATAATATTATATACGGCATATTTTGCAAAGTCAAGGCGTTTTCAGTTAACGACTACATTTTTCTCCCCAAAGCGTGCGTGAAGTTTTGCAAGAAGCTCGTCATCGGCTCTCACGCTCACATCGCGCAGCATGAGATACCGCTTTGTATCCTCCGCAAAAATGACAACCTGAAGAGCACCGCCGTGGAGCGCAGAGCACCGCCGGATAAATGACACCGCCGACTCTGTAACCGAGGGGACGCGTATATACAGCCGTCCCGCGCCCGGTTTTTGCGTCCCGCTTTCCACATTCTCCTTTTTCTCCTCCGTGCTACCGCTAGCCGGGAGAGACGGGGCCTCAGGAGGGAGGTTTCCGTTCTGGCGGAGGGGGGCGAGCGATGAGAGCATTACCCTCGGAGCCTCACCGTCCTCGGCAGATATGACGCCGTCTACAAGCACCGCATTCTCGGGGAAAAGCTCCTTTGCAAACTGTGAATACTGCCTTGCGAAAGCTATCACCTCAATTTCGCCGAGCTTGTCCTCAAGAGTAAAGAATGCCATTGTGTCACCCGACCTTGTAACCTTTGTGTGCTGCTCCGTGATTATTCCGGCTATTTTCACCTTTGCGCGGTCCCGCAGGCGCGAATTGGGGTCGCCGTCCGGGTTTTCGCTGAACGCCTCAAGTATCTCGCCTATGCCTGTCGTATTATGCCGCGCTATATCCTCCGAATATCCGTCTATCATATGACCGGAAAAATACATTCCGGAGCTCTCTTTTTCGAGAATGAGCAATTCCTTTGCGGAATATTCCGGCATGTCAGGATATTTATATGCCGGTCTCGCGCCGTCCTTGTGATGCACCTCCGCGACCGAAAACAAGTCCATCTGACCTGAGATGTTGTTTCTCATCCTCTCGTGCTCGGAGTCTATTATAGCTTCATATACCGCCATAAGAGATGAGCGCCTGTGACCAAGCGAGTCGAACACTCCGCACTTGATAAGCGACTCAACGGTGCGCTTATTTATATCGGAGGAGGACAGGCGCGCTGCAAAATCGTCAAACGAGGAAAACCGTCTCTTTGCACTCTCCTTTGCCACTGCCTCGGCGAACTGTTTTCCGACGCCGTTTATAGCCGTGAGCCCGAAGCGGATGTTGCCGCCGGCAACGGTAAAGTCTGCCCCACTCTCATTTATATCCGGCGGGAGGACGCGGACGCCGCATTTCTGCGCGTCGTCGATATACTCCTTTACCTTTACCCTGTCATTCAGTACGCTCGTCAGGAGTGCCGCATAATATTCTGCGGGATAATGTGCCTTCAGATACGCCGTTCTGTATGATACTATTCCGTAAGCGGTTGCATGGCTCTTGTTGAAGGCGTAATTTGCAAACGACGCCATTTCATCAAATATTGCCTCTGCATCTCCCCGGGAGATACCGTGCTCCGCACATCCGGATATAAAGCTGTCTCGCTCTGCCTGCATGGCAGACGCCTTTTTCTTTGCCATTGCGCGACGCACGACATCCGCGTGTGCATAGCTGTATCCTGCGAGCAGGCGGCAGATCTGCATAACCTGCTCCTGATATACGATACATCCGTAGGTCACATCAAGTACCCCGCGGAGCTCAGGTACACGGTAGACAGTTTCTTCCTTGCCGTGCTTGCGGCGTATGAATGTATCAATCGAGTCCATAGGACCCGGACGGTACAGTGCTATAACGGCTATGACATCCTCAAGCTCGGACGGCATAAGCCGTGTCAGAACCTGCTTCATACCTCCGGATTCCAGCTGAAACACGCCATCCGTCCGCCCGTCGCAAAGCAGGCGGAAGGTTTCCGCGTCATCCTTGGGGATACGGGTCACATCAAAGTCCGGTATTCTCTCGCGCACGCTTCTCTCCGCGTCGTGAATGACCGTCAGGTAGCGGAGCCCGAGGAAATCAAACTTCACAAGACCGAGCTTCGCATCCGTGTTCATATCGAACTGCGTTACGATGCCGGTTCCGCTGTAGGAAAGCGGGACATACGTATATGTCGGTTCCTTCGTTATGACAACGCCCGCCGCATGGGTAGACGCATGGCGCGGCATACCCTCGATTTCACGGGCTATATCCAGCATTTTCCGGACATTTTCGTCCTCAAGGTACAGCTTGCGCAATTCCTTTGACGAGAGCGCCTGTTCAAGAGTTATATCCGGCTCCCGCGGTATCATTTTCGCCACGGCGTCGACCTTTGAATACGGTATATCGAGAGCGCGACCGACATCGCGCACTGCGGCGCGGGGTGCGAGAGTTCCGAATGTAACTATTTGCGCGACCTTGTCTTCACCGTACTTGCGCTTCACATAATCTATAACCTCCTCGCGGCGGATATAGCAGAAGTCTATATCAAAATCCGGCATTGAGACACGCTCGGGGTTCAGGAATCTTTCAAAAAGCAAGTCAAACTCAATAGGGTCTACATCGGTTATCCCTATGCAGAATGCAACGAGGCTTCCGGCTCCGGAGCCGCGCCCGGGTCCTACCGGGATGTCTTGCGACTTTGCATACGCTACAAAATCGGCAACTATCAAAAAATAGGCGTTGAAGCCCATTTTATCGACTACCGAAAGCTCGTATTCAAGTCTCTCTGTGTACTGTTCCCGCGCCCTGCCCGAGAGTGAGATTTTTCCGCATGCAATCCGTTCTTCAAGCCCGCGATAGGCATCGCGGCGCAACTTTTCCGCGTGCGTCATATTGCCCTCCGGCGTGAAATCCGGAAGATAGAGCTTATCGTAGGAAAAATCGAAATTGCATTTTTCGGCTATCTCTACGGTGTTCTCGACAGCACCGGGAAACGCGCGGAACAGTTCTTCCATTTCTTCCGTCGATTTGAAGTAGTATTCATCGGTTTCAAATCCGAAAGGCTTTCCCTCAGCTACCGTATTGCCGGTCTGTATGCACATCAGCGTCCCCTGTGTGTCGGCATCTGTTTTTTCTATATAGTGAACGTCATTTGTGGCAACCATCGGTATACCGTATTTATCGCTTATCTTGCGGATACCGTACATTATTCTCCGCTCTTCGTCCATACCGTGGTTCTGTATTTCAAGATAGAAATCGTCGCCGAATATACTCCGCATTTCGAGCGCGTACTTCTCCGCCTCCTCCATGCTCCTGGCGAGTATAAGCTGCGGTATCTTCCCGGCTACACAACCGGAGAGGGCTATAAGTCCGTCATGGTGCTCGCGAATCAGCTCCATATCAATACGCGGCTTCATATAGAACCCGTTTATAAAGCTCTCCGATACCATGTAGCAAAGATTGCGATACCCTGTTTCATTTTTGCACAGGAGTATCATATGGTTTCCGGACGAATCGCTCTTTCCCTCTTTCAAAAAGCGGCTCCGCGGAGCGACATAAACCTCGCAGCCGATTATCGGCTTTATCCCCCCGGCACGGAGCGCGTCGTAAAATTCCACAGCACCGTACATGACGCCGTGGTCGGTTATTGCGACAGCCCCCTGCCCACATTCCCGCGCCTTCGCAGCTATACGGGAAATTCTCGCCGCGCCGTCAAGCAGGCTGTATTCGGTATGAAGATGAAGATGTACGAAATTTCCCATTTGCGTCCTTTCGGCGGCTTGTCCGTCTGCCGCGTATTTTTTACCGTATTTCTTATTTCGCCCGAGCTTACCTCAACCCGAGCTCACTTACCCGTTTTGTTTCTTTGTATTCTGTCCGTTCGCCGACAGCATGACCTCGCCTGCTTCCATTATTCTTTTCAGGCGATGACTTATCCCGGATTTCGATATCGGCGGTGTTGAAAGCGAGGCGAGGCGCGAAAGCGAAACATCACGATACTGAAGCCGGAGCCTCGCCGTCGCCTCAAGCTCCTCCGGGAGGGATGCAAGCAGGTGCGCGTCTGCGAGGCGCTCTATCACCGCTATCTGCCTGACAGCGACATCGACCGCCTTGCCTATATTGTTTGTTTCGCAGTTTGCTATTCTGCGTGCGTCGTTACGCATGTCCTTGACTATTTTTCGGTTCATGAAGATAAACGCCGTCCCGTTCATGCCGGCGGAAACAAAGAAGTCCTCTATTGACTCGCTCTTTCTGAAATACAAAACCGTTTCGTTGCGGCGTCTCGCAAGCTTCGGCTTAAGCCCCGCATTCTCAAAGCAACGTTGCATCACATCCGCCCGGTCGTAAAGAGAAAATTCAAGCGAATACTGCCTTTCCGGGTCGGAGACCCTGCCAGAGACGAGAAACACGCCGCGGAGAAAATTCTCACGGCACAGGGGACACCGCTCTTCAATGAGGGGTTCCTCACTATCTACCCCGCGCAGATACTTTTCTGCGGCGGGAGAGGAAAAGCAGAGTGCCTTTCCCCTGCCCCCTTTTTTGGGTGCGGAAATCACGGCATTCTTGCCGTATACATCGCGTATCGATTCAAGTAGAGCGCCGCAGGTCTCTTTGTCGGCATACACGGTCACAGTGCCGGAATTTACCTCTCCGCGTGCGGCAAGCACACCGCACAGCAATGCTCTGCGACAGCACGGCTTCTTCGGAGGGTCCCCGGTTATTTCTTTTTTGCAATCGGTTGAAAAGGACATACCGCCTCCGTAAATTTCCGGATATTTCCGATAAAATCAAGACAAAATCTCTATTTCCGTGTTCAGCGTCACGCCGTAAAGTCGACTTACCTCAGCACGGATGTACTCTATAAGCCGCGCTACATCAGAGGATGTGGCACCGCCGTCGTTAATGATAAATCCGGCATGCTTCTCAGAGACCACGGCACCGCCGATGCGCACGCCGCGCAGACCCGCGGCGTCTATAAGTCGCGCAGGTATCACGCCTCCGTTGCGAAGAAATACACTGCCGAGACTCCTGCCCTGCGGCTGTGATTCCCTTCTTTTCCGGTTTATTGCGGCAATTCTCGTAAGCGTAGCGGCAGGGTCACACCCCTCCGCACGGAATGTCGCGTCGATAAGATAGAGCCCACCGGCGTGCAACGCCGAATAACGGTATGAAAAATCCATATCGGCGGCACTCATGACAAACGTCTCTCCCTCGTCGGCGGAATAAATCGTCGCACGCAGGAGGTAATCTGCGCAGGAGCCTCCGAACGAGCCGCAGTTTGAATATACAAATCCGCCGACAGTCCCGGGTATTCCGCATACCGGAGAAAAATCAGCCAGACCGCGCTCTGCCGCGACCCTCACAAGATACGGGACCGGGCACCCGCAGGAAACGGTAATCTCATTATCCCGGCACTCTATGGCTGTAAGCAGGTCGGTTCTGACTATCACCCCGGTATAAATTCCGTCCGGCGGGAGAATATTTGTCATATTTCCGACGACGCGATAGCGTCTGCCGGACGAATGTAAACGGGAAATAACGGCGCATAAAGCGTCGCCGCTCTGCGGCGATATGGCGAGATATGCCCGTCCGCCACAGCCCATTGATGACATTTTTGACAGGTCGGGGAGGAACTCATATGAGCACCCCTCGCTTTCGGTGTAAGAAAACATGTACGGTATATCTCCGTTCCTTTATTCTCTTTTCACTTCCTGTCTTTTTCTCCCCGGCGATCATGGCTGTCCGAAAGCTATTCTTTCTCCGCCGCTTTTCTGTATTCCTCGCGCTCGAGCAGCATATCCACCGCAGCGGCGCGCTGTGAGTATGTTACCTTTATTCCGCCGAGAACTCTCGAGAGCTCGGCTATCCTGCCCTCATCGTCAAGGGCACGCACGGATGTTTCGGTTTTTCCACCGACATCGGTCTTTGTGATAAGGAGATGCAGGTCGGCAAGGGAGGCTATCTGCGCGCTGTGCGTTACGCATATCACCTGTGATGCACGCGAGAGGCCGAGCATGCGTATTCCTATCTTCCGCGCTGTCTTGCCGGAGACGCCGGCGTCTATTTCATCGAATATGAGCGTGCCTGCGCCCTCGCTGTCCGCAATGACCGAGCGGAGCGCGAGCATGACGCGCGACATCTCGCCGCCTGAGGCGGTTTTTGAAAGCGGTGCGGGATCCGCTCCGGCATTTGCCGAGAAGAAAAGCTCCGGCTCGTCATATCCGAGCCTGTCGAGCGAATATTTTCTGCCGTCTCTTCGTTCGGACACCGTAACATAGAATGTCGCCTTTGGCATATCGAGATACCCAAGGCTGTCCTTTACCCGCTCACCTATCTCTCGCGCGGCGGATAGCCTCGCCTCGTGGAGTCTGTCCGCGAGCGCCGCCGCTTTGGTATAAAGCTCCTCTTCGCGCTTTGTAAGCTCTGTGGCAATCTCATCGGAATTTTCTATCCCCTGAAGCTCTGCCGCGATTTTTTCTCTGAAAGCGAGAATATCGGCAATGGTAGCTCCATACTTGCGTTGTAGCTTTGTTATTCTGTCGAGGCGCGCCTCAATTTCGTTGAGAGTCTCCTCCGGATCTGCGTCAAATTCGGATATGACATCGTGAACCGATTCGGCAATGTCCTCCGTTCTGTATAGAAAATCCGTGAGCCTCTCCGCGTATGCGGCAAAGTCCGGGATAACATCGGATATCTGCTTTAGCGCCTGTGCCGAGCGGTCAAGAAGGAAAGCCACGCTCCCCTTTTCGCTCCCGCGAAGTGCCTTGTATACAAAGCCCGCGTTCTTTATTATACGCTCGCTGTTCTTGATTTTTGCCTTACGGTCGATAAGCTCTTCAAGCTCGCCGTCCGTTAATCCTGCGGAATCTATATCTTTGAGCTGATATGCGAGAATCTCGCGGAGTCTCTCACCCTCTGAGTGGCGGCGCTCGTTTTCCTTTATCTCTCTCCTGCACTCCTCGAGCGCGGAGTACGCCTCGGCATAATCGGAGAGAAGAGCGGCACAGCCGGCATATCGGTCGAGGAGCGCCACCTTTGCGCCCCTGTCGGAATATTCCCCGTTATCGCCCTGCCCGTGCATGGTGATGAGCGCGGGAGAAACGGCGCGGAGGACGGAGAGCGTGACGCCACGCCCGTTTATCCTGATAGCGGAGCGCCCGTCCGTGCCTATGTTTCTTTGAATAAGTATATTTCCGTCCTCGTCCGGATATACGCCCGCCGTACTCAGTATTTTCAGAGCTTCCTCACCAATACTGCCGAACAGCCCGGAAACCATAGCCCCCGTCTCTCCGGTTCTTATGAGCTCCCTGTCCGCCTTACCACCGAGGAGAAGAAGTATGCTGTCGAGCATCACCGATTTTCCTGCTCCGGTCTCTCCGGTCAGTGCCGTAAAGTGCGGGTCAAAATCTATATCCGCACATTTTATCACCGCTATGTTTTCTATATGCAAGGATTGCAGCATTTGTTTTTCCTCCGTCAGATTATCCGAATCTGAAGGTATCGCGCAGCTTTTTCTCCGTCTCCTTTGCGGCGGCGGCAGTCTTTATGACAAGGAGAATGGTGTCATCTCCGGCGACGCTGCCGATTATCTCGTTATAGCCGCAGGAATCGACGCAGACGGCGACGGCATTTGCCATGCCGGCATACGTCTTTATAACAACTATATTTTCAGCCGCCTCAATATTCGTCACAGCGTCGGTTATAGCCGAGTTCAGCACCGGAACACCGGATTCGCGGCGCATCTGCGGAAGTATATACTTATAGGTCCCGCGGCTTGTGGTACCCTTTACAAGCTTCAGCTGCTTTATGTCGCGCGAAACCGTCGTCTGTGTCGCGTTTATTCCCGCATCCGCGAGTCTGCGAATCAGGGCATCCTGCGTATCTATCTCGTATTTTTCAACGAGCTCAAGTATTTTTTCCTGTCTTGCGTTTTTCATTGTCTTTCCTTTCGTGTCAGAGGATGTTCTGCGTAAGCTTCATTTTATCGAAGAGGTTTCTGAACATATTACCGTTGCAGAATGAGAGCATTTCGAGCCTGTGCGCCGATTTGCGCACCTCGCACGACGCGCCGGGCAGAAGAGACGCGAGGTCCCTGCCGTCTATACTTATTTTCATCGGTGCCGTTCCTGTATTTGTCACCGTCAGCGTCTCGTCCGCGCCGAAGATCAGAGAGCGGTTGAAGAATGTATGCGGGCATATCGGCGTTACAAGCAGAGACTCGACATTCTGCGCCACCACCGGACCGCCTGCCGAGAGCGAATATGCGGTAGAGCCGGCGGGGGTCGCAAATATTATTCCGTCCGCGCGGTACCGGAGACACTCCCCGATACTGTCACCGAGCAAAAAGTCCGCCATACCGAGCGGGGCTGAATGCGAGAGTATTATATCGTTTACCGCGTACCGCCCAAGCCGCACACCGTCCGTTATGACTTCGAGGAGCATTTTTTCATGCACCGTATATCTCCCGTCTCTGAGCCCTGCGAGCTTTCCTATATCCGCCGGCTCGGTCTCGCTGAGATAACCGAGCTTCCCGAGATTGACGCCCGTCAGCGGTATACCGTGCGCGACGGCATAAACCGACGCATCAAGCACCGAGCCGTCGCCGCCTATTACAACTATCGCCTCGGCAGAGCCGGGAAATTCGTCATACGGAACCGTATCCGGAAGTCTCCCGGCATACTTCCGCTCCGTCATTACCGTAATTCCCGCCGCGGCGAGCGTTTTGCACACCGCAATGGTAACGGCAAGGTCTTTATCCTTGTTTTCGTTGGGGATGAGAGCTATATTCTTCATTGATACCCCTTTCCGCTGCGGTTCTGCCCCGCTTTATTTTCTCATATATGCAAGATATTCCGTATTTCCGTCTCCGCCGAGTATCGGAGATGCAATGCATCCGAGCACCGTAAAGCCGCACTTAGCGGCGAAGTCAAGAACCCGACCGACCGCCGATGCGCGCACTGCGGCGTCACGCACTATGCCGCCCTTTCCTATTCCGGCGGGTCCGACCTCGAATTGCGGTTTTATAAGACATATAAAATCGCCGTGCTCGGCAAGGACGGTCATTACATTCGGAATTATGTATGTAGCCGAAATGAACGAAACATCCATAACGGCAAGCTCCGGTGTATAAAAGAGTTTATCAGGAGACAGATAGCGCGCATTGCAATTCTCAACCGATGTCACCCGCGGGTCGCCCGCAAGGCTCGCGGCAAGCTGTCCGTGCCCGGAATCAACGGCGATTACATGCTTTGCACCGCTTTTCAGGAGGCAATCGGTAAATCCCCCTGTCGACGCTCCTATATCAAGGCACATGCGCCCCGTGGGGTCAATGCCGAATGCGGAGAGCGCCGCCTCAAGCTTCAGCCCGCCGCGGCTCGCATATCTTCTGTCATCCGATATAAGAATGACATTATCCGCGTCATCCGGTACATCGAATGCCGGCTTTGTGACGGTTCGCCCGCCGACGGTCACTGCGCCCGTTTTTATATAATCCTGCGCCTCCGTCCGGCTCTTTGCAAAGCCGCGCGAGAAGAGAAAAACATCAAGCCTCATCTGACGCTACCGTAAAAGCCGTGTCGGTGACGGTACCGTCTGCGCCCTCTGTCAGGAGGCGCACCTTCTGCTCCGCGTTATCGAGTGCCGAATTGCAGAATTTAACGAGCTCGACCGAGCGCGAAAATGCCTTTATCTGCTCGTCGAGGGTCATGTCCCCGCCCTCGAGCTTTCTTACCGTATCCTCGAGCTCCGCGAGTGCGGACTCAAAGGTCATATCCTTTTTCATGGTATTCCTCCGCTTTGTGTAGAGTTATTTTCGTTCGGCTGTTATTTCGCCGTCCGACATACGGAGCCGGAACTCTCCGCCCGCCGGAATATCCGCGACGGAAGAGACCGCCCTGCCCCCGATGCTCGCGACGGAATAGCCGCGCCGCAGTATGGCGAGCGGGCTCATGGCATCCGCCTTGCCCGCAAGGAGTGCGAGCGCGTTTCGCTTTGCGGTAAGAAATGCTGTGCAAGCGCGCGCCGCGTCATCGGAAAGTGAGGCGAGCTTTTCACGCCTATCCGAAAACATGAGCGCAGGGTCGGAAAAAACCTTGCTCATGCGCAATGTATCAAGGCGTTCTCTGCATCTTCCGGCATTTCTCACAAGAGCCGCCGCGCACCTCTCCTCCGCCGTATCGAGCGAGAGCCGGAGCTCACGCACATCGGGAACCGCAAGCTCCGCCGCGGCAGACGGTGTCGGCGCGCGCATATCCGCGACAAAGTCGCAGATCGTATAATCTCTCTCGTGCCCGACAGCCGATATTATCGGGACCGTAGCGGCATATATGCGCCGCGCGAGCTTTTCGCTGTTGAAAGCCCAAAGGTCCTCTATCGACCCGCCGCCACGACCTATTATGACAACATCGCAAAGGCGCGAGCGGTCAAAATAATCAACGGCGGCAATAAGATTTTCCTCGGCTCCGTCTCCCTGTACAAGGCTGCCGTAAACATATACCCTTGCGAGAGGAAAGCGCCGGTTCATGACGTTTATTATATCCCGTACAGCCGCTCCGGTCGGCGAGGTTATCACTCCTACCCTCATTGGCATTTTCGGGAGCGGGAGCTTGTGCTCCTCGTCAAAGAGCCCCTCTCTGCCGAGCTTTTCTTTCAGCTGCTCGTAAGCCAGCGCGAGCGCGCCGACTCCGTCCGGCTGCATCGTCGAGACGTATATCTGATATTCTCCGCGGACGGGATAAACCGAAACCGTACCGCTGACAATGACTTTCATTCCGTTCTCGGGAGTGAAGCGCAGGCGAGCGGCGGAGGAGCGGAACATCACCGCCCTTATCTGCCCGCCGTCGTCTTTAAGAGAAAAATAGAGGTGCCCCGTAGATGAATGCGCGACGAAATTCGATATTTCTCCGGTGACATATATTCCCGCCATCGGCTTTGCCGATTCTATTATTCCCTTTATCCGCTCATTGAGCTCGGATACCGTGATGGGCGCGCCGCTACCGCGCTCGCGCAATGCGGTTATATCCATTTCAGAACTCCTTCATATACCTCCGGCGGGCGAGCGCGGCTATGCCGACGGCGTTGTCAGCCGAGAGCGCCGGCTCTGCAAAATGCGCCGTATCGCCGTAGCGGGCGCGCAACCGGGACTTTATAACGGAATTGCTCATAACTCCTCCGGCAAAGACCTTCGGCAGGTCGCCACATACGGAGATACCGTAGTCGCAGAGAGCGATTATCGCGTCGGTAACATATTCGAGAACAAAAGCACTGACCTTCCGGGCGTCCCCGGTGTCGCGATACAGCTTTGCGGCTATGTTCTCTATTCCTGAGAGATTTATTCTTCCGTCTGTCAGCATGATTTTTCTTTTCGGTAGCTTGCCCGTATATTCAAGCGCGGCGGCTTCTATATGCGCCCCGGCGGGAAAAGGCATACCCATAAGCACTCCCGTGCGGTCAATAAGCTGACCCGCGTTTATGTCGGCTGTACCGCCGAGGAGCCGGGTCTCAAAGCCGGAAGAACTGCCGTGCACGGTGAGAAGCTCGGTAGTGCCGCCGGAAATATGAAAAGCCAAAAAATCATGTCCGTCCGAGAGCTCCGTCATTTCGGAGGAAAAGAGCGCTGCCATGATATGCCCGCATTGGTGCGAAAATTCATATACGGGAATACCGAGCGCAGCCCCCGCGGACATCGCCGCGGAAGCTCCGGCAAGGAAACAAGGCATATATGAGCCTTCCGTATTTCTCGGGCGCGAGGATACGCCGATACATACAGGTTGTCTGCCGGATAGTACGGCGCGCGCCTCCTCCATTGCAGAGGGGAGATTTTTCACATGGGCAAAAACCGCATCCGACTGACGGAGCCCGCGCTCACCGGGCTTTACCGGCAAGGGGCGTTTGATATTTGCGAGCAAGTGTCCGCCGGTTGTCATAAGGGAGACAGAGGTCGTATAATTGCTCGTGTCTATCCCCATTACAATGCGCTCGTCCATCAGGAGCGCACTGATTTTGCGACGGCGTTGAGTACCCCGTTTACGAATGCGTAAGTTTTCTCGTCGTCATACTTTTTCGCGAGCTCTATTCCCTCGTTTATCGAGACCTTTGTCGGTATATCCGGCATGAATTTCAGCTCGTAGGTTGCGAGGGTTATTATCGCGCGGGAGACCGGGGATATGCGCTCGCGCTTCCAGCCGAGGAGACATTCGCCGGATACAGCAGCTATTTCCTCTCTGTGCTCATAGGTGCCGAACACTATCTCTCTTACATAATTGTCGACCTCGAGCTCGAGCGTTATTGCGTCATCGAGAATCTCGTCCGGGGTCTTTGCCGGGTCGCTGCCCGCGTCGCAAAGCAGGAGGAAAGCGTTTTCTCTTGCGGTTTTTCTGTTCATAAGTCATTCCTTTACAAAATCAAGAGCAAAATATTTACGCGTATATTATAACGCAGTGCAGACGAAAAGTCAACATCGGGAGACACTACGTATGAATATTTTTTCATTTTCCATCCGTCGGCTTGCCGGCGTCTTGTAATTCCCGTCCGGCACTTGACATATCCCGCAATTTGTAGTAAAATATCGGGTGAGATTTACGGATTTGAAAAGGAGAGAATATATGAATATTCTGCACGATATTGAGGAGGAGCGCGTAAAGCCGAATGATTTTATAGCCGTCGTGGAAATCACAAAGGGAAGCAAAAACAAATATGAGCTTGACAAAACCACGGGTATGCTGATACTTGACAGAATACTCTTCACGGCGACGCACTACCCCATGAATTACGGCTTCATCCCGCGCACACATGCGGAGGATAATGACCCTCTCGACGTGCTTATCCTGTGCTCGGAGTCTATCGACCCTATGACGCTTGTGCGCTGCTATCCGATAGGCGTTATGCGTATGGAGGACTGCGGAATGTCGGACGAGAAAATCATAGCCATTCCCTACGGCGACCCGACGTATACCCCCTACAAGGATATATCAGAGCTCCCGACACATATCTTTGAGGAACTCCGTCACTTCTTCCTCGTATACAAGGAGCTCGAGGGAAAAACTACAGTTGTAAACGATGTCGGAACGGCGGACGAGGCAAGGCAGACAATCGTCGAATGTCTCGAAAGATATAAGAAAAAATACGGCAGAAAGTAAAAAATTAAAAATAGGTTTGTCCGGCTTACCGGGTATTCCCCGGCGCTTGACAAACCTATTAAAATGTGTTAAAATAGCGTCCGTATGCGGGTATGGCGGAACTGGCAGACGCGCCGGATTTAGGTTCCGGTGGATATCCGTGCAGGTTCAAATCCTGTTACCCGCACCAAACAAGAATAAAACGAACCCGAGAGAAAATCTTGAGTTCGTTTTGTTTTTTATGAAAGATTATTTCGGACTTAGATAGATAATAAAAAGGGGAGCTGTCATAGCTCACCCTTTTTTGATTGTGCGTTTTTTAGTCTTGTTACGACGCGCTCATTTCTAAAAGCTCAACACAAATGATTTGTAGTGCGGAATGATCTTGTATCCATGATCGTTCACCTGACAATCGGCGTCTATGACCTTTACGCGGTAATCAAATCCCTCGTAATTGCATAGCAGCTCCTCTTTTCTGAATTCTTTTACGGCAGGCTGATCCTTATAGCTGACTGCTTCCATGGAACAGCCCTTTTCCGGAAATTCAAATGTGATTGTTTTTTCGCCAAAGAGCACTTGAATTTCCCCGATTTCCGTATGGATTTCCGCCACCACGGTTTTGTTATCGATAATTTTTGTCCGAAAATCGTCAAGCGCCGTGACTGCTTTTTCCCCGTGCTTGAAATATGCGCCGCCTAACAAGGTATCCGTACTCCAGCGGAAGCAATCAATCAACGGCAGATTATCAAAGTACAGCTTTGTCCCCTCTGCTACTCGATCAAAATATCTCTCCCTGTATTTTTCATTGAAAATAAAAATGTCTCTCACCATCACTGTACCATGACTGAAATATAGGTTACCACGATAATATCTGCTATTGAACCACAGTGTTCCGCTGTCCTCTTTGTGCGCATCGACAGTTGTGACAGGCGTTGTTTTATAGGCATCCCGGAATTTTTCTCCTGTTTCCGAGACAAGCTCGAACTCTATCTCCCCGTTTTTTCTTTTTTCGTCAAACAGCCGCATCTGCATAATATAACCGTCTTTTACATCCTCCCACTTAAAGGAGTTTTCCTGACCTGCCTGGCAATAATTCAATCCGAGATTTTTATCGCCGAACATTTCGTCAAGATACCATCTGACCCACGGCTCGTCTGCCCCCGATGAATAGTATGCCGGTTCCATCGTCTCAACCTTTTGCATTGCCGTACCGATCCCGCTCATATACTGATCTATCGGATCGCTGCCGAGCATTCTGAACACCGGAACGTCAATTTGCTCCTCGGTGCTTTGCGCCGGAGAAAGAAGGTTGTTTTTACACGGGAAGTAGGCACCGCTGTAATAGCCGCCCCAAAGAGAGTATCCGTCAGTGCCCCACTGTTCTTTGCATATTAATACCGCCTCAATATGATACTGTTCTTTCATATATCCGACGGAATACGCATCCAAAGCCCAGCTGCCTACCGTTTTCGGATAATATCCAAAAACCTCCTTGAATTTCCGCATGATCTCATCAATCAAAAGCTTTCTTTCGTCCGTTGTGTATCCGACTGTCATATCGACACAGGCATGCCAATCCCAATTATATCCCGCTCTTCCTCTCCAGACAAGCCCTGCTTTTTCAACGAGCCAGATGGAATTTTCAAGCCAGATACCAAGCTCAAAGCCTTCTTTCCCCTTGAGAAGATCGATAAACTCAGGCTGAATCAATGCGTCATACTGGTATAAAAACGTCATTGGCATATGATACTCTTCGGCAAGCCGTATCTGCTCACGAACCGGATGACGCAAATCGAAATCGGCTCGCGGATCACATCCTCTGATAAAGTTCACGATATTGATAACATTTCTCATGGTCTGAATATCTCCTGCTTTTTAGATTACTCTACATGCTCAGGCTCACGCGAAATCGTAAAGCAATGCTCTCCGGCCGAGAGCTCGCGGTGAACATCGCCAAAGATAAATGAACCGTGCATGTTGTTTGGAACAAAAATATGAAAAGTTATATTGCCATTCTCTTGCTTAAAAGTACACCCCAAGGTACCGTTCACCGTATCAAAGCTTCCTGCGGCATATCCGAGATCTTTAGGTACGTGCGGATTTATGACAAACGAATTTCGGTCATGGAGTCCCGGATTCAGGCAAATTCCGGTGATTTCGGTAATCATGAAGCTGCTGATATCCCCGAAGAAATGATGATTTCTGGAATCTACTCCGGGCAAATTCACTTCTTGAAAGCTCTCGCACAGGGAGGTGAAGCCCTGCTCCACCCAATACCCGTAGCAGGTTCTTGTTTTTGCCGTGATAATCTTATAGGCGAGATCAGTCGCTCCCGCATGTGCAAGAGCATGGTAGAGATACCTGCTTCCGAGGACACCGGTCGTATTGATATCTCCGTCGCGATGTACAATTCGTAAAAGCTCTCTTTGTGCCGCACTTATCTCTTCCGGATACAGGATACCGCTTTCCAAAAGCATTGCCTGACAGGTCTGACAATCGCCGTACGCCACTTTGAAATCATCAATTAAGTGTTTGCGGATCGACGCCCGCATTTCTTCGGCAAAGCTCTCCGTCCACTTTGCCTCAGCGGGCATGCTCGCGGCACGAAACAGAGCTGCCGTCTTTGCGGAAATATCAAATATCGTGATACTGTCCGTCACAACGAGTGGCGCGGTAATTCTTCCCTTTTCGTGAAGAAACGGATCCACCCAATCTCCAAGCCCATACGCAACAAGACCTCTTTCATCTCTGCGACTTGCGGCATAATGCAGATACCGATAAATCACGTCGGCATTTTCCGAAAAAGCAGAAATATCACCATCATAACGATAGATGTAATATGGAAGTGTTACAATTGCGGCATCCCAAACAGGACCGTTGCCCCATTCAAATCCCCATCCACCGGTCGGAACAATTCCGGGGATGGCACCTTCTTCGTTCTGCGTTTTCTTGATATTTCTCAGCCATTCCTTCAGATTTTTTCCGCAATCAAAATTCAAGAGCAGCTGTTCTGCAGACAAAGATGCGTCTCCTGTCCAACCGTTTTTCTCTCTGTGAGGACAATCTGTCGGGAAGTAGAAAAAATTCGAGCGATCGGCCTGCTCTGTCATCTGCTGGAGCGATGTCAAGGTGCTGTCCGACGAAACAAATGATGCGCGCTGGGTCAATTTGCCTGTCATTTCAAGAAAGGTCAGCGTATTGTCCCCGATTTGCTCCGGTAAAAGTCCCTCCACATACGCATAGCGAAAACCGTCGTACTTGAAGCGCGGGGTAAAAACCTCATCCCCGCCTCGAGCGATATAAACATCGCACTGCCCATACTCATAATACAGATCTCTCTTCCACTCCGGCGTTGTGAACATCGTGGTTTGTATATCAAACTCACCATTTACAAGATGCTCGCCATGGCGTATCGTTATCTTTTGCCCCGGCTTGCCGTTGATATGCAGACGGGTGACGCCGGCAGAGTTGATCCCGAAATCAAAGACGTATACATTTTTTCTTACGGTGTCAGCGACGGGTGCCGCCCCGACAGCGGTAGATTCTCTTGCAAAAGCGAGAGTATCATAATGGGTCACCGATATCGGTTTTATTTCTCTTCTGATAGTAATAGGTTCAGATTCACACAGTCTTGCCTCACCCTTCGGCGGTACGCAAGATATGGCATAACCCCAGTCAGAATCGTCAAAGCCCGGGAGGTCCCAGCCGTCAAGCTCAAGTCTTGCATCATAATGGCATCCCATTCTGATGTCGTCAAAGAGGATCGGGGACGGGTGCGTTCTGAAGCTCTCGTCTGCTTCAAGAGTAAAAGTTTGCCCACCGTCGAAACAGGCAAGAAATACCGCCGTGCACAAAGGACCGATGTGCGGCGATTTTTCAAAGTCCCACACAAAACCGCCAAACGGATTGCGGAACCCGTTCCCGAGGATAATTCCTATGACATTCTTTCCTTTTTTCAAATGTCCAGTTATGTCATAGTGATCATAATAACAAATATCGTCGGTGTTGGCTATGTACGGAGCAAGAGGTCCCTTCGTAATATCAACGCCGTTAACAAAAAGCTCGTAAAAGCCAAGACCGCATATCGTAATTTCTGAGCGCTCCGGCAAAAAGTCAAGCTCAAATTCTCGTCTGAAGCAGGGGGCGTTAACAGGATGTTCAAAGGTGCAAAGCTCATCGCCCGCCTTGATAAAATGACGCGATAAATACATCTTTATTTTCCTCTTCCGTATCTTTCAGATTTCCCACTTGTAAAATCTAAAATTCATACACGTATTATAACATAAACAAAAAACGGTTACAAGCCTTTATAACAAAAATTATGTGTAAGCCGCAGGGACGGTAATTAAAGTCCGACATTGGGAGCTTCGGCAAGAAATAACCCCTATAAAAAGATTTACGCGGGCATCGTTTCCGGTGTCCGCGTCTTTCAATTTTACAGCACCGGAGGGGGCGGCATATGAAGCAGCGCCTCACGGTTCGAGCAATAATAAATATCATTTTTGCCTGATATTTCCCGGCAGAAATCCTCAAATTTCTTCCACGAGATATACTCTGCGTCCATCTCATAACTGTGTCCCCAGACATAGAAAACGGTGTCATCATCCGTTTCGAGCGAGAGGAACTCACGCCCGAGGGAGAAGAGCTTCTCAACCTCTATATAGTAGACGGTGGGATTGAACTGCATGAGATTATTCTGCGGAGCGAAAGAATACGAGGAGGTAATCGTGCGCGCATAGCGCACACCTGTTGTCGCGCCTATGACCTTAGCGACGCGGGCGTCATTATTGACGCCGCCGCCGGGATATGCCATGCCGACGACCTCGTAGCCAAAGAGCGATGAAAGGGCGCGCCTGTCCTCCTCTACCTGCCATGTCACGGTGGCGTCATCAAGCTCCGGGAGCATAGGATGCGTCAAGGTATGGACAGCAACCTCATGTCCGCGGTAAATCTCCGGCGCGCGCTCAGCCGTATTCTTATCGTGCGAGATGTCGTGCCCGTTTCTTACAAGCCTGTTCGGGAGTCCGAGGAGCGATGAATTGAGATTGAAGGTTGCCTTCAATCCGTACGCATTGAGAATTTCTATAAGTCTTCTGTCCTGCGTCACTCCGTCGTCAAAGCTAAATGTCAGCGCCTTATGCTTCCCTTCCCAATCGCGAGCCATAATTGTCTCCTCCGGAATTTATGCCTTCGTCGCCTCTGCGTCAGCGAGTTTATCAAGGTTTTTGTTTCTGAAATAGAGAGCAACATCTATCGATATCTCAACGAAGTTAAGTATATAGAAAATGAAGCTGAACCAGAATAGGAATGTAAGCGGCTCCCCGTTACCTATCATTGTAACGGTCTGTATTATCTTACGCGCTATGCCGCAGGCATATCCGACAAGGAGGAACACCTCAAAGAAAAGGCTCTTTCCCTTTGCGGTACGGGAAACATAGGATTTACGGATAGAGATAGGCCATGAGAGACCGAAAAAGAAGATTGTGAGTCCTTCGAGAAGATCGACTATCATAAATTATTACCGTCTTTCTGTATTTTGGAGACTGCCGCGTGATACGGCAGTCTCATTTTTAATTAAACTTTCTTGTATAGTCGGGAAGAAGCTTCGGCGACACGGCGTCGGTCTTAATTCCCGCGGCGCGACGCTCCGCATCAAACCTCGCTATATGCGAGAGAGTGAGCTTTGCGGGCTTTACGCTCTTTGCACGCTCTGCCGCATGCTGTCCCGCACTCCTGCCGAATACTATAATATCAAGGAGCGAGTTACCCATAAGGCGGTTGCGCCCATGGATACCTCCGACAGCCTCTCCGGCGACGTAGAGGTTCTCAACGCCGGGGGTCATGCCGTCTACATTTATATCAAGTCCGCCATTCTGATAATGGAGGGTCGGATATACGAGTATCGGCTCTTTTCTTATATCTATACCGTAGCTTGCAAACATGCGCATCATGGCGGGGATTCTCCGCTCTATCGTTCCCTCTCCGCCTATCGCCTCTATCATCGGGGTATCGAGCCATACAGCCTCTCCTGCACCTGTTGCGACTCCCTCTCCTCTGTCCGAGCACTCACGGATTATGGACGCGGCGGCGACATCACGGGTCTCGAGCGGGTGCATAAACACCTTTCCGTCCCGGTTTATGAGCTTCGCGCCGAGAGAGCGCACCTTCTCGGTGACAAGCGCGCCGAAAATCTGCTGAGGATATGCGGCACCTGTCGGGTGATACTGGAGGGTATCGGCATAAAGGAGCTTCGCGCCGACGCGGTAGCCGAGGACGAGCCCGTCCGCAGTCGCGCCGTAGTGATTCGAGGTCGGGAAGCCCTGATAATGCATACGCCCGGCTCCGCCGGTAGCGATTATCACGGTCTTTGCCCTTGCGACCATGAGCTCGTGCGTTTCCATATTCATGAGAACCGCGCCTGCCGCCCTGCCCTTGCTGTCAAGGATAAGCTCAACAGCGGAGGTAAAGTCAACGACCGGGATTCCGCGGTTGAGAACCTCGTCACGGAGGGTTCTCATTATCTCGGCGCCCGAGTAGTCCTTTGCGGCGTGCATACGCTTTCTCGAGGTTCCGCCGCCGTGGGTGGTTATCATTGTGCCGTCCGGCGCCTTATCAAACTCGACGCCGAGGTCGTTCAGCCACTGAATAGCCTCCGGCGCGTCGCAGACGAGCTTACGGAGGAGCTCACGCTTTGCGGCATAGTGACCGCCGCCGTATGCGTCAAGGAAGTGGATAGCCGGAGAATCGTTCGGTTTATCTGCCGCCTGTATACCGCCCTCTGCCATCATGGTATTCGCGTCTCCCATACGGAGCTTCGTTACAACCATGACCTTTGCGCCCGCCTTATCGGCTTCGATAGCTGCGGAAGCACCTGCCCCACCGCCGCCGATTATCAGGACATCGACGTCGTATTTCACATTATTGAGGTCCACATCCTTTGCGGAAATTCTGGAATGTGCCTCGAGCATTTCGCAGAGCTCATGCGGTACCTGCTCGCCCTTATTCGGACCTATGCGCAGGGTCGCAAACTCGCTCTTCTTATAATCCGGGTGATATGCGGCAAGGAGAGCGTCCTTTTCCTCCGCGCTCATTCTCCGGGGTTCGCACTTTATGTTTTCTTCGCGCGCCGCCTCAACAGCTTTGATAGAGGCTTCAAATTCTTTCGGATACATCTGCTCTCCTCCTTACTTCTCTATCTCGCGGTGGTTATAGAGCTCCTTCAGCTCATCTACCGGCTTATCCATAAGAGCCTCGATAAGGTCGTTGAAGGTTCCGTTCTCTATTTCCTGCACTCTGTCCTCAAGGTGCTTTGACTTCGGGGCGAGGTACTTTCCGTTAAGTCTCCGCGCGAGCATCGCGACCTGCGGGTGAGATATTCCGGCGGGGCAACGTGAGGAGCAGACGCCGCACATAACGCAGTCAAACGACTCCTCGGCGCACTTATCAAATTCTCCGCGCTGTGCATATGCGATATACTGCATTACATTCAGCCCCTGTGTACAGCTCTTCGTACAGGCGTTACAGCCGACGCAGGCGTATATCTCCGGATAAAGCTGCATCATTATCTGCTCTGTCGGTTTTATCTTTTCTATATCGTAGACCTGCTTTACAAGCGGGAAGAACGGAAGCGTAGCAACGTACATTCCCTCCTCAACCTTCGTCTGGCAGGCGAGGCAGGTACGGAGCTCACGCTCGCCCTTTATACGGTAGATAGTGGCGCAGGCACCGCAGAAGCCGTTACGACAGCCGCAACCGCGCACAAGCTGATAGCCCGCGTATTCCATAGCCCGCATGATTGTAAGGTCGGCGGGAACCGAATACTGCTTTCCGAACAGGTATATATTAACCATGTTTTCCATATTTCAGCTCCTTATCAATACTCATTGGGAAGCTCGTCGAGCTCATCGCACCGGAACACCGGTCCGTCCTTGCAGACGTACTTAGCCCCGACGTTGCACCGTCCGCACTTGCCTATGCCGCACTTCATGCGGAGCTCAAGCGTCGTGTAGACCTGCGTTTTATCAAATCCGAGCTCGGTAAGTCCTGCGAGGGTGAACTTTATCATTATCGGAGGTCCGCAGAGCACCGCGACCTTATCGGTCGTAAAGCCAAGCTCCTTCACATAACTCGGCACGAAGCCGACGTGACCTGACCATTCCGGCTGTTCGCGGTCTATCGTAAGATGGACGCTCACCTTCGGGTCACTTTCCCATTCCTCTATTATCTCGCGGTAGTCGACGAGGTCCTGCATACTGCGGGAGCCGTAGACCACATCAATCTTTCCGTACCTGTCGCTGTAATGACGGCAATAGTTTATGACGGAGCGCAGAGGGGCGAGCCCTATTCCTCCGGCGATGAACAGAAGGTCATGCCCTACAAAGTCGGTATCGACCGGGAACGGTCTGCCATACGGTCCTCTGATTGTTATCTGCTGTCCCACCTCCATAGAGTGGAGCCACTCGGTAACACAGCCGCACTTCTTTATAGAAAATTCCATGTACTCCTCGTTCGTCGGAGATGAGGTTATCGAAAACATAGCCTCGCCGACGCCGGGGACGGAGAGCATCGCACACTGTCCGGGCTTATGCTCAAAGGCTTTTTTCCCGTCCGGTGTAACCACACGGAAGGTCTTAACGTCCGGGGTATCTATCCTTATATCGGTCACGACGCCGATCTTCGGAATAAGCGGATCATTCATAATCATTTGTCCTGACCTCCCAGAGCTTTCATTACCTTCACTATGTTCATCTGTATCGGGCATTTTGCGACGCACCTGCCGCATCCGACACAGGAGAACATACCGTCGTTATTTGTCGGGAAATACACGAGCTTATGCATAAAGCGCTGACGGAAGCGCTCCTTTTGCGTGAGCCTCGGCTGTCCTGCGGACATCTTCGTAAAGTCGGAGTACATGCAGGAGTCCCAGCAACGGAATCTCTGCACGCCGGAGCCGGTATTGAAATCGCGTATATCGTAGCACTGACAGGTCGGGCAGACGAATGTACAGGTTCCGCACCCAAGGCAGGACTCCGAAAGAGTGTCCCACAAGGGCGAGGAGAAAAACTCGTCGGTCTTTCCCGCGCCGAATACAGAAGCGTCGAGATCCCGGAGCGGCAGGCGGCTCATACGCTCGCCTATCAGCTTCTTCTGCTCTTCTGCCGCGGTATCGCCGCACTCCTCTGTAAGGCTTATAGTCTTTTTGAGGATTTCCTCTCCGCGCTCCGTATTGGCTTTCATGAAAATGTCGGTTTCGGTTTTGTAGCAGGAGACATCCGCCCCCGGCTCTGCCGGATTTATACCGAACGTGCCGCAGAAGCAGGTCTCTGCCGGGCGGGTACAAGCCATCGAAAACACGGTGGCGTGCGCGCGGCGGTTCGCATAAAAGCTGTCAGCCGGCTCCGAAAGAAATACGCGGTCGAGCACCTCCATCGCGCGGACATCGCAGGCGCGCACGCCAAAGATTACAAAGTCCCGAGCCTCCTGTCTTATATCGACTATTTCGAGCTTCTTTCCCTCCGTGCGGAAATCCATGAGATTTTCGGTCTGCGGGAAGAAAAAGTCCTTTGGAGATCTCACAGTATTGAGCGCGCCGGAGAGTGCCGTGCCCGGCGCCCATTTCTGATATTTTGCTCCGGTTTTCGTATCAACCGGCATATAAAGTGCGGCAGTCTCTGCAATCGCGGCAAAGAAGCTGTCAAGCCTGTCAAGCGAAAGCTTACGCATGGTTTGCCCCTCCTTCCACCGCATCCGACGGCTCGGGGTCCCCGGCGGAGAAATTTACGACTGGGGCGCGCCCGCCGACCTCGGCGCCAGCCTGATAATCGCCGTAGAGCCTGTCTATATCGGATATGAACTTACGGTTCAGAAGATGGAGCGGAATATGCTGCGGGCAGACGCGCGAGCATTCGCCGCAGTCGGTACATCTGCCGACGACATGGAACGCGCGGATGATATGGAACATCTGCTCCTCAAAGGAGTTAGCCGCCGCCTTATTGGAGACACCGGAGTTCGGGTTATCGAAAACGCACTTTTCGCACGTACATGCGGGGCAGACATCACGGCAGGCGTTACAGCGTATGCACCGCGAGAGCTCGCCGCGCCAGAATTCAAATCTCTCGTCCGGTGTCATTGCCTCTATTTTCTTCACCTCGTCAAATCTTGAGTTATCGCATACGTCGCCCTCCTCGCCGAGAAGCTCGTCATACGCGACATGCTTTTTCGATTTGCAGAAGCGGCAACGCTCGGAAAGTATTTCCTCACGCCGGAGCGTTACTTTCCCGTCATAGAGGGTCTCTATCTCCACGACATCGCCGTTTTCATGCGCCGAGAGAATATTCTCCGCGCGGAGCTTCAGCGTATTTACATCGCTCATACCGTCGCACGGAACGCCTATCGCATAGACGCGCGAGCGGTCAAAGCGATGCTCTGTCAGGAGCTGATTGAAGCTGTACGTATCGCAGGGCTTCAGAAACACGAGCACCCTGCCCTCGCTTTTTGCGGTTTCCTTTATAAGGTACTTCGAGAAGTTAGCACCGCAGAAGATATTGAAAACAAAGCCCGCATCAAGCTCATCCGCCGAGCGGAATACCGCCGGGGTGACATCATAATCAAACTCTCCGCACCGCCAGCCGAGCACGCGGTCAACCGTGCCGTCCGAAAGAAGCTCCTTCGCGCGGGCGATGAGAGTATCACGGTTTATTTCTTGCATCTGATATCCTCCAGTCGCTTATTCTCGCCGAGAGCGGCGACGGTCTTTACAAAATCGTTCATTGTGGCGGCGAACTTCGCGCCCTCCGCCGCGCTCACCCACTCTACCCTCGTGCGCTCACGCTCTATGCCGAGATAATCGAGCATTGAGAAGAGGAGCGCCATACGGCGGCGGGTGTAATAGTTGCCCGTGGTATAGTGGCAATCACCGGGATGACAGCCGCAGAGTATCACACCGTCAGCACCGCGCTGAAAGGCGCGGAGAATGAACATGGGGTTCACGCGGCAGGAGCACGGAACGCGGATTATCTTGACATCGGCGGGATAGGCAAGACGGTTGTTGCCCGCGAGGTCGGCACCTGCGTAGGAGCACCAGTTACAGCAGAACGCCACGATAAGCGGCTTATATTCACTTACTTGCATATCGCGTCTACCTCCGCCATTATCTGTTTATTCGAGAAGCCGCGCAAATCCATTGCGCCGGACATGCATGCCACCGTGCAGGCACCGCAGCCCTGACATACCGCCTCGTTTACCGAGGCGACGCGGCGTAGCCTCGTCGTTCTGTCGGGCATACGGAATTCTTTGTCTACATAGGTTATTGCACCGTATGGGCACACATTTGCGCAGGTCGAGCAGCCGTTGCACATCAGCTCATCCGGATGTGCGACGCACGGGTTACCGGTAAGCTTATCCTTGCAGAGAAGCCCTATTACCTTTGACGCCGCGGCGCCGGCCTGGGAGACCGTCTCGGGAATATCCTTCGGTCCCTGGCAGGTACCGGAGAGGAACACGCCCGCTGTCGGGCTCTCTACCGGGCGGAGCTTCGGATGTGCCTCGGTGAAGAAGTCGTTCGTATCCATGCTCGCCGTAAGCATTGTAGCGAGGTGACGCGCCGATTTATCCGGCTCTATCGCCGCGGCGAGGACGACCATATCGGCGTCTATATGGAGTTGCTTTCCGTATATGAGGTCGGAGCCCTGAACCTTCAGCTTTCCGCCCTCGGGCGTGACCTTGCCGACCATGCCTTTTATGTAGTGAACGCCGTACTCCTCTACCGCGCGGCGGTAGAATTCATCGAAATTCTTTCCGGGGGTACGGACGTCTATATAAAATACGTAGACCTCGGTATCCGGGTACTTGTCGCGTATCAGCATTGCATGCTTTGCCGTATACATACAGCAAATCTTCGAGCAGTATTCCTTGCCCTTATCCGCACAGGCGGTGCAACGCGAGCCGACGCACTGAACGAACACTATCGTATGCGGATGCTCTCCGTCAGAGGGGCGCAGGAGCGTTCCTCCTGTGGGACCCGCGGCGTTCATAAGCCGCTCAAGCTCAAGTGATGTCACGACATCCTTTGACTGCGAATAAGCGAACTCGTCGAACTTATCCATAGATATGGGGTTGAAGCCGGTAGCGACAACTATCGCGCCGTACCTCTCCTCAACATATTCGTCCTTTGCCTTATAATCTATCGCTCCGGCACCGCAAACCTTAGAGCAGACACCGCACTTTCCGGTTTTAAGCATCATACAATGCTCGGGGTCTATTGTCGCGACCTTCGGCACTGCCTGTGCAAACGGAATGTATATTGCGCGACGGTTGTCCATGCCGAGGTTGAACTCGTTCGGTATTTTCTTCTGCGGGCACTTCTCGGTACAGAGACCGCAACCGGTGCAGACATCCTCTTTTACGTATCTCGCCTTACGCTTTATCGTCACATCAAAATTTCCGACAAAGCCCTTTACCCCGGTTACCTCGGAGTAAGAGAAAATTCTTACCTTGTCGTTCTGCGCAACATCGACCATTTTCGGCGTAAGTATGCACGCCGCGCAGTCAAGCGTCGGAAAGGTCTTGTCGAGCTGCGCCATCTTTCCGCCTATCGTGGGCTTCTGCTCCACTATATCAACCGGAAATCCGGCGTCGGCAATATCAAGCGCGGTCTGTATTCCGGCTATACCGCCGCCTATAACGAGTGCGCGCTTTGTCACCGGGGTCTCTCCCGGTGTGAGCGGTGCATTGAGATTTACCTTAGCCACGGCGGCTCTTCCGAGGATTATCGCCTTTTCCGTGCCGACAGCCATATCCTTATGTACCCATGAGCACTGCTCACGGATGTTGGCTATCTCGACCATGTATGGGTTTATCCCCGTAGATGCCGCGGTCTTTCTGAAGGTTGTCTCATGCATACGCGGAGAGCAGGAGCAGACCACAATACCCGTGAGGCGGTTGTTCTTTATCTCTTCGGCAATCATATTCTGACCTGCCTGAGAGCACATGTACTGATAATCGCGGGAGACGACCACCCCGGGCTCGTGCCCGAGCGCCTCCGCAACCGCGGCGACATCCACGGTGCCGGCTATATTCGTTCCGCAATGGCAGACAAAAACGCCAATTCTCTGCATCTTACCTCTCCTTTACTTTGAATATTTCCGCAGTGCGCTGACAATCACCTGCTGCGGGAGCTCACTGTCAAGAAGCTCCGGTATATCGTCCGCCTTAAGGTGGTTATTTCCCTTTTGCCGGATAGCAAGGAGGCGCACAGCCTCGATAAGCTTCGCCGGCTCAACCCCGCGGGGGCACCTGTCGACACAGGCGAAGCAGGAGAGGCATTTATAAACCGACGGAGATTTCATAAGCGTTTCTATATCTCCGTTTTCGACCATGTACACAAACTGGTGCGGGTGATATTCCATCTCGTCGTATGACGGGCAGGTGGCGGAGCACTTTCCGCAGCGCATGCATTTCAGCGGGTTTACGCCGCTCATGCGGAGCAGCTGTTCCTTTTCTTTTTCATTTTTGCTCTGCATTGTATTCCTCCCTGATGCCGAGTGCCTCGGCAAGCAGCTCTGTAAAATAAAGCGTCCTGACTTCCCCAGTGCCGTTCTCCGTAAGATTGTACTTACAAAGAGGACATGCCGTCACAAGTTCTGCGGCACCGCAGGCAGCGGCGTTCGATGTGACGGCGGATGATTTTTTCTTTGCGAGGTCAGGGCTCTCGAGGGCGACATAACCGCCGCAGCACTCGTTACGCATCTGGTAGTTCACCGGCACAGCACCGATGGCGCGGATAAAATTCTCTATTATCTTCGGGTTTTCAACATCGTCGAAAGCCATTACCTTTCCCGGGCGCAGAAGCAGGCAGCCGTAATATGCACCGACGGACCTTTCGGAAAGCGGATTTTTCACCGCCGCACGGAGCTTATCAAACCCGACGACGTCCCGGAGGAGCTCAAGGTAATGATACACCTTTGTCTCTCCGTGATACGGAGCGGGCGGATTTTTATCCTGCGCCATATATGCGTTCGCGCGCGCAGAAAAAACAGGGTCGTTTGCCATTGCGTTATTTGTCTGCTTTATGACATTGTGACAAGCCGAGCAGACGGTGACAAGCGGCATGTCCATATCTCGCGCGGCAATGAGCGCGCGGACAGACGACAGCTTTGTGGCTATCTCGTCATTCGATGTGACATAGACACCGCCACAGCACTGCCAATCCTTTATTTCACATAGCTCTATCCCGAGGAGCTCCGCACAGCGGCGGGCGAAGAAGTCAAGCTCCTTCGCCTTTGTGCGCAGAGTGCACCCGGGGAAATATGCTACCTTCATTTACATATCCTCCAGTATCAGACCATTTTCTCCGGGTGGAACACCTCGTCAAACCTCTCCGGAGTGAGGAAGCCGAGCTCAACACACGCCTCTTTCAGGGAGATGTTATCGTGAAATGCCTTTTTTGCCGTCTTTGCGGCGTTCTCGTAGCCTATGTAAGGATTGAGAGCCGTTACAAGCATGAGAGAGTTATGAAGATTATGGTACATCTTTTCCTTGTTTGCGGTTATGCCGACGGCGCAGTTATTGTTGAAGGAAACTATCGCCTCGGCAAGCAGGCGCACCGACTGAAGGAAGTTGTACGCCGCAACCGGCATGAACACATTGAGCTCAAAGTTGCCCTGTGACGCCGCCATACCGACGGCGACATCGTTACCCATTACCTGGACGGCGACCATAGTAACCGCCTCGCACTGCGTGGGGTTCACCTTTCCGGGCATTATCGAAGAACCCGGCTCATTCTCCGGGATATGTATCTCCCCGAGACCGTCGCGCGGACCGCTCGCGAGCCAGCGGACGTCGTTTGCAATCTTCATCATGTCGCAGGCGGTAGCCTTGACTGCCCCGTGAGCGAACACAAGCTCATCCTTCGATGTCAGGGCATGAAACTTGTTCGGCGCGGTGACAAACGGCTTGCCCGTAAGATCTGACACCCGCTCTGCCACAAGCTCCGAAAATCCCGCGGGAGCGTTAAGCCCCGTTCCTACGGCGGTGCCGCCGAGGGCGAGCTCATGCAGGGGGCGGAGCGAAAGCTCTATCAGCTCACAGTCGCGCTCAAGGCTCGAGCGCCAACCGGATATCTCCTGGCTGAACTTTATGGGCGTCGCGTCCTGCAGATGTGTTCTTCCGGATTTGACTATTCCCTCGTTCTCCTCTTCAAGACGCTTGAATGTCAAAATCAAGCCTTTAATTGCGGGCAGAAGTTTATCTTCAAGAGCTATAACAGCGGATATGTGCATAGCCGTCGGGAATGTATCATTCGACGACTGGCTCATATTTATATCATCATTCGGGTGGCAGAGCTTCTTTCCGGCTATCTGATTTGCCCGGTTTGCTATAACCTCGTTGGCATTCATATTGGACTGCGTGCCCGAACCGGTCTGCCATACAACAAGCGGGAAATTGTCATTCAGCTCCCCCGCTATGACCTCGTCACATGCTTGGGATATAGCGTCGAGCTTCTCAGCGGTCATCTTCTCCGGACGAAGCTCCGAGTTTGCGAGAGCCACGGCTTTCTTAAGTATTCCGAAGGCGTGGGTTATCTCTCTCGGCATGGTCTCAATACCGACGCCTATTCTGAAATTCTCATGGCTGCGCTCTGTCTGCGCCGCCCAGAGCTTATCGGCGGGGACCTTTACCTCGCCCATCGAATCGTGCTCTATACGGTATTCCATACTGCCCTCCTCTTATATTTCAAGACCGGACATTACGCCCTTGAGAGTATCCGCGCTGTGACGGAGCTTTACGATCTCGTCGTCGGTAAGCGGGACATTTACCTTTCCGCGTATACCGTCGAGCCCGACTATATTAAGGGTGCTGAGGCAGACATCGTCGACGCCGTACTCTCCGTGCATCATAGACGACACGGTCATGGTTGTATCTATTCCGGCAAGTATGCACTTGCAGATATGGCAGACGGAGATAGAAACGGCATAGAAGGTCGCCCCCTTGCGTGATATGACCCTCGCGCCGGACTTACGGACATACTGCTCCACATCCTCGAAATCGAGAGTAGGAGTCAGGGCATCGGGATTCATAAGAAGCTTTCCGCAATCACGGATCGGAACATTTGAAATGTTGGCAACGGACCACGGAATAAAGGAAGAGTCGCCGTGCTCGCCAAACACATAAGCATGCACGTTCGCCTGGTTTATGTTGTAATACTCCGAGAGACGGGAGCGCAGACGCGCGGTATCAAGTATCGTGCCGGAGCCTATTATACGGTGCTCGGGTATGCCCGAGAGCTTTATAAACGTATATGTAAGAATATCAACAGGGTTTGAAACTATGATGTATACGGCGTTCGGCGCGTACTTCGTTATCTGCGGAATTATCGACTTTGTGATATTTACGTTTGTCTGCGCGAGCTCAAGCCTCGTCTGCCCGGGCTTTCTCGCTATTCCGGAGGTAAGGATAACTATGTCGGAGCCGGTCGCATCGCGGTAATCGCCCGCATAGACGGAGCATGCGCCGCAGAACGGCGTCCCCTGTCTTATATCGAGCGCCTCGCCGAGTGCCTTCTCGTTATTGATATCAATCATGACTATCTCGGAGGCTATGCCCATTACCGTGAGAGTGTACGCTATTGTGGAACCGACGCTACCTGTTCCTATGATGGAAATCTTGTTCATTGTCTTTACTCCTGCTTCACTTGTTTTCCGGTTTTACCCTTGCGGTTTCCCGATTTGTTATTTTTTTAACATTCGACTTTATTCTATCACAAACCGTCCGATTTGTAAAGGGGTTTATTTTTACATATAAGATATATTCAGGGTGATATATCCTGAGCAAAACACACAAAAAAAGCGGAATCCCGGACTGACCGGAACCCCGCTTTTTCGCGTTTTGCTTATTTTATTTTCTTTTCCCGAGCAGGCGGGCGAAAAAACCCTTGCTGTCCGGTGCGTCCGAAACGCTGACCCCGGTGATGCGGTAGCCCGTATCCGAAACAGCGGACTTCAGTCCCTCGGTATCGAGGGGCTCCTCCGAGAGAACCGTACACTCTCCCGTTTTGTATGAGGAGGTCACCTTCTTCACGCGGCAGAAGCTGCGCACCGTCTCATTCACATGAGCCTCGCACATTCCGCACGCCATACCGTCAATTTTCAGTACAGTCTTTACCATTCCGAAAACCTCTTATTTCTTCTCTTTCGGGTGACAGGAGCCGGACATCGCACAGTGCTCACATCCGCAGGAGCAGGAAGACTTGCCCTTCCTTCTGTCCTTTATCATTGAGAATATAATCAGAGCTACAACAGCGACCAGAATGGCACAAATCGCTATCGTGCCGATATTATCCGCTAACCACTGAAGCATAAATGACCGACTCCTTTCTTACGGCAATGCCGCAGTTTGTTTTTTATTATTTCTTCGCTTCTGCCTTAGACTCGGAGAGCGTCAGCTTGGTTGCCTCCTTGTAGGGACGGACGAGCATGTAAACCATGCCGCCGAGAGAGAGGAGAGCGAATATGAAGCCGACAACATTGATGTGACCGGTGAAGAGGAGACCGAACTGATTTATCATAAGTCCGACGAGGTAAGCAAAGCCGCACTGATAGCCGATTGCAAACCATGTCCACTTCGCACTGTTCATCTCACGCTTGATAGCTCCGATAGCCGCAAAGCAGGGTGCGCAGAGGAGGTTGAACACAAGGAACGCGAACGCCGCAACAGCACCGACGGGGCTCGAAGCCGCGAATGCCGCAGAGATGTTCTGATATACATTGCCCGCACCTGCGCTGTAAAGGATACCCATAGTACCGACTATGTTCTCCTTTGCAACAAGACCGGTTATGGAAGCAACGGTAGCCTGCCACGTACCGAAACCGAGAGGAGCAAATATCCATGCGAGCGCTCCGCCTATCTTCGCGAGTATCGAGCTGTCTATCTCATCCTCGGCAAGCATTCTGAACGAACCGTCGACAAAGCCGAAGTACGTGGTGAACCAGACAACTATCGTGGAAAGAAGGATTATCGTGCCTGCCTTCTTTATGAAGGACCAGCCGCGCTCCCACATCGAGCGAAGAAGGTTCAATACGGTGGGAAGATGATATGCGGGAAGCTCCATAACGAAGGGAGCAGGATCGCCGGCGAACATCTTGGTCTTTTTCAGCATGATGCCGGAGACGACGATTGCCGCGACACCGATGAAGTATGCGCCGGTTGCAATCCAGGCGGAGCCGCCGAAGATAGCACCCGCTATCATTGCTATGAAGGGCATCTTCGCGCCGCAGGGGATGAATGTAGTAGTCATTATGGTCATACGGCGGTCGCGCTCATTCTCTATCGTTCTCGACGCCATGATGCCGGGAACGCCGCATCCGGAGCCTATCAGCATAGGAATGAAGGACTTACCGGACAGACCGAACTTGCGGAACACACGGTCAAGCACGAATGCGATACGCGCCATGTAGCCGCATGCCTCAAGGAATGCAAGAAGCAGGAACAGCACGAGCATCTGAGGAACAAATCCGAGAACCGCGCCGACACCGGCAACGATACCGTCAAGGATAAGTCCGGAGAGCCACTCGGGAGAGTGCGCCGCGTCAAGAAGGTTGCCGAGGAGAACCGGAATACCGGGAACCCATACGCCATAGTCGGCGGGATCAGGCTCTGCAAAACTGGTGTTCTTCTCTGCAAAATACTCAACTGCCTCAAGATAAGTGACGCCTATCGTGGTTTCTTTCTCATCCTTTGTGAGATTATCGGGAATTTTCGAGTAGTAAACCGTCATTTCGGTCTGCTTTAGGGTCTCCTCGTCCTCGACCGTAACGGTGCCGCTCTTCTCTGTTGTAGTGAAATTACGGAGTGTCTCAAGTGTTGCCGCGGCGTCAAAATCGTCAGCCCCGGTATCAACTCCAACGAAAGCGTTTATCGCGTTCATGGCATCCGAATACTCGCCCGATGCCTCCTCATATGCCGAGGAGCCGATGCCGAGCAGGTGCCATCCGTCGCCGAACACGCCGTCGTTTACCCAACCGGTCGCAAACGCGCCGACGGTGACCATCGAGATGTAGTAAACGAGGAACATTATCACCGCAAATATCGGGAGACCGAGCCAACGGTTGGTAACAACCTTGTCTATTTTATCGGAAGTGGTGAGATTCCCCACCTTTTTTTTCTTATAGCAGCTCTTGATTATCGTGGATATGTAGATATATCTCTCGTTTGTGATTATGCTCTCCGCGTCGTCATCCATCTCAGCCTCTGCAGCCTTGATGTCGTTCTCTATATGTGCGAGCTTTTCGGCGGGGACATTAAGCTGTGCGAGAACCTTCTCGTCACGCTCAAAGATCTTTATCGCATACCATCTCTGCTGCTCTGCGGGGAGGTCATGGAGCGCAGCCTCCTCAATATGTGCTATCGCATGCTCAACACAGCCCGAGAAGCTGTGCTGCGGGACGGTCTTTGTTCCCGCCGCTGCGGCCATTGCCGCCTCTGCCGCCTCTGTTATTCCGGTTCCTTTAAGAGCGGATATCTCAACGACCTTACAGCCGAGCTGATGAGAGAGCTCCTCTGTGTTGATGTGGTCACCGTTCTTCTTTACGACGTCCATCATGTTGATGGCGATGACAACCGGTATACCGAGCTCGGTCAGCTGTGTCGTAAGATAAAGGTTACGCTCAAGGTTCGTACCGTCGATGATGTTGAGTATCGCATCAGGACGCTCATTCACGAGGTAATTTCTCGCCACAACCTCCTCAAGGGTGTAGGGCGAAAGAGAGTAGATGCCCGGAAGGTCGGTGATTATAACATCGCTGTGCCCTTTCAGCTTTCCCTCTTTTTTCTCAACGGTGACACCCGGCCAGTTACCTACGAACTGGTTCGAGCCTGTCAGTGCATTGAACAGGGTTGTCTTACCGGCATTAGGGTTGCCGGCAAGAGCAATTCTGACAGTTTTGTTTTCCATAACAAATCCTTTCCTCTTTGAGCGGCATTGCCGCTGCTGAATTGCTTAACTGAATTCAATCTTTTGTTTTTGCTTTTTACTCGACTTCAATCATGCCGGCGTCTGCCTTACGGAGAGACAGCTCGTATCTACGGACGGTGATCTCAATCGGGTCACCGAGCGGTGCAACCTTCCGCACGTAGATCTCTGTCCCCTTCGTGATGCCCATATCCATGATACGACGCTTTACCGCGCCCTCGCCGGTGAGCTTTGTGACCTTTACGGTCTCACCCACCCTGACCTCACGCAAAGTTTTCATGTTCCGCTCCTTTCGATATATTGAGAATATATATAAAATTAAATTTATACCGTGGTTCAGACATATATTTTCTGCGCCATCTCGCGGCTTATTGCCACGCGCGAATCCTTGACATTTACTATAAGGTTGCCGCCCATTGAGCTGACGATCTTAACCGTACCGCCGACGACAAAGCCGAGGTTTTCAAGATGCAGCCTCACCTCCGGCGTGCCGCCTATTCTTTTAATAATCTGCTCCTCATCGGGGTCACATACACAAAGAGGTATCATATTATTCCCTTTCATTATGTTCCGGACGTTTCGCGGAACTCTTGCTGACGGTTAGCCCTCGCTAACTCTACGGATTATTATAAGTAATCTTCCCTGCTTTGTCAATCATTTTCGACCAAAAAATCTATTTTTGTAAAAAGCGACGGTCATGTTAGCCAAAGCTAACTGAATATTGGGCAGACTGCACAACCAAGCAAAAACTTTCTGTTTTACTTGCTTTTTATATGATAATGTGTTACAATTATTGTGGTGTTGTATAAGTAGATTGTTGTTATATTTATCAATTTCCCTGAAACGAAAGGCATGAGGTTTACTGTTATGGCAAAAATCCAGGAATCCGGAGAGATGTATCTTGAGACTATTTATGTTCTCTCAAAGAATAACGGCGAGGTGCGCTCACACGATGTTGCGGAATATATGGAGTTTTCAAAGCCGAGCGTCTGCCGCGCGGTCGGCGTCCTCAAAAGCAACGGATACCTGCTTATGGACAAGAGCGGTTTTCTGACGCTTACGGAATCCGGGCTCGCAATAGCGAAAAAGATATATGAAAGACATATAGCACTGACAGATTTTCTGACCAAGCTCGGCGTCTCTCCGGAGATTGCGGCGCAGGATGCCTGCAGAATCGAGCATGATATAACCGACGAGACCTTTGCTGCTATAAAGCGGCATGCCACGCTCCTTGCGGAGGGAACGAAATGAGCATAAATTTTGACGAGGCTATCAGGCTCTTCCGGGAATATGACAGGATAATAATCCACAGGCATACAAACCCGGACGGTGATGCAATAGGCTCGCAGACCGGGCTCCGGCTTCTGCTCCGGGCGACGTATCCGGACAAGGAGATATACGCCGTCGGCGACCCGGCCGGAAGATACGCCTTTATCCCCTGCTCCGACACCGACGACATACCGGACGATATGTACGACGGCGCGCTCGCCGTCGTGCTCGACACATCCGCGACACACCTTATAAGCGACGGACGGTGGGAGCTGGCGAAAGAGACGCTCAGAATAGATCATCACCTCTTTGTATCCAAGTTTTGCGATACGGAGATAATCGATACCGGATATGAGAGCTGTGCCGGGCTCATAACCGATATGGCGCGACAGTGTAACATGAAAATGACATCGGGGGCGGCATACGCCCTATACACCGGAATAGTCACCGACTCCGGCAGGTTCCGCTACGACAGCACGAGTGCTCGGACATTTGAGCTCGCCTCATATCTTATGACCTTCGGCATACCGATAGGCGAGATATACGGAAAGCTCTATGCAGAAAATCTCGAGCGGCTGAAGCTGCGCGCTGAATACACCGGAAAGATAAAACTTACAGAGCACGGGGTCGGCTATATTTATACGACCCGCCGCCGGCTCGAAGCCACGGGAGCCGAGGCACACTCAATATCCCGCGGAATGGTCGGCGTCATGTCCGACATACAGGGCATCGACATCTGGGTGAATTTCACAGAATGTGACGCCGGGGTGCTCTGCGAGATACGCTCATCCAAATACAACATAAACCCTGTTGCCGTAAAGTACGGCGGCGGAGGGCACGCTAAGGCGAGCGGCGCGACGCTCGGAGGTCGGAGAGATGCAATGCGCCTCCTTGGCGACCTTGACAAAATGGCAGCGGAAGGCAGCGACAGACTGCAATAATTCATTCAGAACGGAAGATAACACATGGCAGAACAGATAACAGATTTAATACTCGAAAAAATCAAGGGCTACAAAAAGATAGTGATAATGCGGCACTCCCGTCCGGATGGCGATGCCGTCGGCTCCACTAAGGGGCTCACCGAAATACTCCGCGCGACATACCCCGACAAGGATGTAATCCTCGCGGCGGACGACCACTCCGGCTACCTCTCTTTTCTCGGTGAGGACGGAGGGACATATCCGGACGACGCCTACAAAAACGCGCTCGGCATAGTTCTCGACACGGCGACGGAGGACAGAATTTCAAATAAGCAGTTCAGGCTCTGCCGCGAGATAATAAAGATAGACCACCACATTGATATAAAGCCCTACGGCGATATTTCATGGGTCGAGGACGACCGTTCATCGGTTTGTGAAATGATTGCCGCGTTTTATGAGCGGTATCAGAATGAACTTAAAATGACCGAGCTCGCGGCTGCATGTATTTATACCGGAATGGTCACCGACTCCGGCAGATTCCGTTTTGAGTCTGTCAGGGGGCGCACAATGCGCCTCGCGGGTCTGCTCCTCGATTTCGGAATAGACCTTGAGTGGCTCTATGCTAACCTGTATATGGAAACAATGGACGAGCTCCGCTTCAAGGGTGAGATGCTCTCCGAGATAGAGATTACCGAAAACGGAGTTGCATATCTCTATATAACCAACGAAATGAAGCGCGCCTACGGTCTTAACGAGGAACAGGCGAGCGAATGTGTCTCGTTCATGAGCACCATAAAGGGGAGCCTTATATGGCTCGCGTTCATAGAGAATGCGGACGGGCAGTCAATCAGGGTGCGCCTGCGCTCCCGTTTTGTCACGGTAAACGGGCTCGCCGAAAAGTATCACGGCGGCGGACACGCCTGTGCAAGCGGAGCAACGGTATATTCCGAGGACGAGATGGACGCGCTTATTGACGACGCGGACGCCGCGCTCGCCGATTACAAGCGGAACAACGGAGGCTGGCTATGAGAGTACTTCTTGTAAATGACGACGGAATAGACTCCGCGGGGCTACGCGATGTTGCGCTCTGGGCACGGAAAAAGTTCGGCAGCATTACGGTAGTCGCGCCGAAGGAGCAGCAGAGCGGAAAGAGCCACAGCATAGAAATCCACGAATTTATCGCATTTGAAAAGCGCGAATACCTGCCCGGGGTTACCGGATATGCGGTTGACTCTACCCCGGCGGACTGTGTGCGTTTTGCCTACATCGGGCTCTGCGAAGAGTATGACCTCGTGATATCCGGGATAAACAAGGGCTACAATATCGGGGAGGATATTTCTTATTCCGGCACCGTCGGCGCGGTATTTGAGGCGGTGCTCCGCGGGGCGAAGAAGTGTCTCGCGCTCTCGACCGATCACATAAACACGGAATATGCTCCGAAATATCTTGATACCGTCTGGGACTACATAGAGAGCCATTCCCTGTTCTCTCACACAAAACTCATAAATGTCAATATCCCCGATTGCACGCCGAAAGGTATTCTTATAACACGGCAGGGCGAGCACTACTATGAGGACAGCTTTGTTTATAACGACGAGGGACATTACCGCCAGCAGGCAAAGTTCCACGAGCACAAATCGGATGACCTGACGCTCGACAGCGCGGCGGTAAAGAACGGGTACATATCGATAACTCCCCTGACAGCAGACAGAACAGACCTCCGGGCTTATGAGAAGTTTCTTGAGGTTACAAAATAATTGCAGAATCACTAAAATGAAAACAGCCGTGCTTTGCGGCTGTTTTTTTCTATCGGAAGGTCATGCGGAGAATACAAAAATCAGGTCTTACGGAAAATACAAAAATCGCCCCGGTCTCCCAGGGCGACTTGCTTTTACTATGCCGGATTAATTATGCTGCGGTGGTGTAGACGTCTATGGAGTTGAATCTCACCTGATTTGTAAATGCGGCAATCTCAAACGAATCAACCGCAGTTGCAAATACAACTGTTACGGTATCACCGTCAACGGTCACCGTCATATTAGAGCCGGTGCCTATTGATGCCTTGAGCTCGCTTGTATAGTCCTTATAATCGTTGCACTTGAATACGAGCTTGGTTATTCCGGTGTATTCAACCTTAAGAGATGAGCCCTTATAGCAACGAATAGGAGCATAGTCAGCAATATCGGAGGTGCTGCTTGCTTTCGCATTTGTAACGGTTATTCCGTTCTGGCTCCATACCTGAGAATTCTTGTCCAGTGAAGTTCTGTTTTTATTATCGGTAAAATCAATAGATGCCGCAAGGGTCGGAATCTTTGCGCCTGCATCGCTTGTTTCAACAAATACTGTGGTGTTTCCTGCAACGGTAGCGGTGTAGACACCGTCAACTGCGGTAACTATCTCACCGTTAACCTTTACAGTAACTATCTGCTTGCCGTCTGCGACAGCAACAGTGAATGTGAAGGTAGAGCCGTTGAGACCTGTATTGGCGGAAAGGGTGACAGTAGCGTCAGCGGAGGATTTGGAGCTGACGGATATTGTCGATGTCCCGGCTGTGAGCGCGGTAACCGTGGGATAATCATGAGTGGAGTCACCGGAGAACTCGTATGTACCGCTGTAATTATAGAGGTAACCGGTTGCAACGATGGTGTCGTTCTCGCTTACTACGGTTATACCGTCAGCGAAGGTCGCACCGTAGACAATGAACTCGTCTGTACCGCCCTCGTCAACTATGATTATTTTCCAGTTGGAGTACTTTGAGTTGTAGGTTATGGACTTGACAACGCCCTTTACGAATACCTTTCCATCCGGGAAGGTCTTGTCTGCGAGAGCGGCAGTAGCGGTTCTCGCATCGGCTACCGTGTAGGGATCGTCAGCCGTTCCGGCATGCTCAAGCGCGCCGGGATTGGGATTCGGTTTCGGATCGGGAGTCTCTCCGCCTGCCGGAGTGTAGCTGTCAAGTGTACAGCCTGCCTTGAACTCTACGATGCTTCTCTCAGGCTTCGTGCCATCCTCGCTCGCTTCCTGCCAGAAATTCGTAAGAGTGCCGGTTACGGTTATGGTGTCTCCGACCTTTATCTTGTCGGCGGCGGTTCCTTTCATACGGTAGCAGAGTATCGGCTTATCGGTCATGGTGCCGACAACTATGACAACGCTGACATTTTTGTAGCTTGAGTCATACGCGGCATCTATCTTGGTGATAACACCGGTGAGAGTGTAGGGTCTGTCAAGAGATTCGTTTTTACCGAGTGCGTATGCCGCATTGACTATCTCCTCGGGAGTGGTGAGACCCGGGGTGGGCTCCGGCGTAACACCGCCGCCGTCAACAACATTTGTGCATATACAACCGCTCGTGAACTCATACTTTCCGTTATAGTTCATAAGAAGTCCCTTAACGGTTATAGTATCACCGACCTTCATGGTATCACAGCCAACGCCGGTAAGACGATAAGCTATTATGGGCTTTCCCGTAGTACCGGGAACGTTCATGGTTACGGTCACGTTCTTATACTGGATGCTGTACGCCGTATCAACGGATGCTATAACACCTGTAAGAGTAACCACGCCGCGAAGAGCCGCACCTTTTGCAAGCGCGTATGCAGCGTCAACTATCGCAGCATCGTTTGCATACGTAGGAACTTCACCCTTGATTTCATAAGAATCAATTGTGCAGCCAGAATCAAACTCTATCGTGTTCTTTGCCGGCTTCGTTCCCGATGCCTCCTGATAGTAGTTCTTGAGAGTACCGGTTATAGTAACGGTATCTCCGACAGCGAGCTTGTCAAAGCCCTCGCCCTTTGCCTTGAAAGCGGTTATCGGCTTATCTGCAAGGTCGCCTATCTGCATAACAAGCGTTATAGCGCCGTCAAGGTCAAGATAAACGCCGCTTATCGATGTGATAGTGCCGGTAAGGGTTCTCGGCTCGGACATAGACTCGTTATTTCCGAGTGCATATGCCTCATTTACTATATCCTCCTGCGACTTGTACGCGGGGACTGTGCGGTCGAAGGTGACGCTTACGGTATCGCCGTTCGGCGCCTTTAGTGTTGCCGTGAGCTTATAGTCTATCTTGGCGGAAGTCTTGGAATTTACCTTTACGGTAACATTCTTCTCTCCAACCTCGATGGTAACGCCCGCGGTAACATCTACCGACCACTCAACCTCATAGGTTTTTCCGTTTACTGGAATCGACTTCGGAAGAGTGTAGTCGCTTCCTGTAATCTTTGTGTCCTTGTAAGTCAGCTCAATGTACTCCTTACCTGCCTTGAGATCAGCTGCGTAATCCTCTCCGCATGCGGAAAGGGCAAACAGGCAGGAGACGGTCATCACAAGGGCAAGCACAAACGCGAGAATTCTTTTCATTGTGATTTCTCCTTATTTATATTTTTGCTTTGGGATAACAAAATCAATAAAACCGGAACATGCGGGTCCCCTCAGGGCGGTATCCCGCCCTGAGGCTTTGTCGGTTATCAGCCGACAACCTCTATAAGCTTTGCGGCATAGGTTTTCAGCTGATAGGAACCGTCATAATAATCGATAAATCCGGAGACGTTGATAGTCTTGCCCTTATAGGCGTCGGAGGTTATCACGGCTCCGTTCACTGTGTCATCATTCTCGTAAAGAACGGTTGTGCGGACATCTATTCTGCCGGTCTTTGTCGCTCCGTTTTCGTCCGTGTACGTATACTCGCAGGTCAGGGTCATAGCTCCCTTGCTGTCGCCCTTTGAGGTAGTATAAGTATCAACGACCTTGAGCCCTGTCATTCTCGCTGCGGTATGAACCGAGAGCGCGGTACGGGTAAATTCTTTTGTCGTTACGATCTCATTCCCCTCTTCATCGACCGAATCGACCTCTACGGTCACCTTACCGGTGAGAAGCTCGTGCGGGTTTATCTCCGGGAAGCCGTCGAGCGTGCCCTCCTTTATAAGGCGGCAGTTTGCATCCGAATCGGGCTCCATCACGTCGTAACGGAGGTCGGAGACCTGATAGGTTCCCCCGGCTTCATAGTACTGGAGATTGCCGACTATCCTCACGCGGTTACCCGGCGAGAGGAACTCAAGCAGGAACGGGCTCGCGTTAAAGCCGTAGTATGCCGGCATACCTATGTAGAGCCCTGTCTCCTCGTCGTAATCGGCGAGATACACGGTGTGGTTTGTGTCGCAGTATACGGTCGCCTCAAAGGCAACGTCCTTTCCCTTATATGTCTCGGGATTCATGCGCAGCTCTTTCAGAGAAAGGGTTATAGCATCGCCGTAATACATATCGGGGTCTTTTTCGCTTGAGTACACGTTGAGCTTCAGCTTCTGTGCCTGAGCAAGCGCCTTCGTGCAGGTGTCGCCGTAGCGGTTATCCCCTGTCTTGGACGCGAGGGCAAGCCCGTTCTGGAGAATCTCGAGATTCAGGTTTCTGTAATCTGCCCCATCCTCCGGCTGATACCATATCCAGAGCATGTAACGCGATCCGGTGGAGTCTGCCTTCCACGATGTGGTATCGGACTCTATTATTATGGACTTCGCACTCTCGAGCTTAGAGCGTGTGAATTCGGATGCCTTATGTCCGAAGGGCTCGATCTTTCCGGTCGACTCCGGCGTGTTTACCGCAATGTATCTTGCCTTTATTATACCGGTGGGAAACATCTGATGGTCGTCAATATTGAAGTGAGTCGTATCGCCGTCAACGAAAAGATGCACGGTGACCTTCGCCTTTTTTGTGTCGGAGTTCATGTCAAGCTTCAGCCCTGACACATAATCGACCTGTTCCGGTGCCGGGGGTGTTTCGTCCTCCTTACAGGAAACGAACGCAAGAAGCGAGATAACAAAAACGAGAAGAAGAGATATTATCCTTACGGAATTTTTCTTCATATCAGCCTCCGGTCTTGTATTCGCACTCTTCAACGGAGTCCTTGAACGCCTTTGCTATCTCTTCATCAAGCGTTGCGCCCGGTTTTATGGGAAGACACTTTGCAAGAAGAGAGCCGACCGCGTCGCGCGCGTCGGAGGAGCCGTTGAATACGGGAGAAGTGAAAGCTATATCAGCCTGATCGTAGCAAGCCTTTGCCGCAAGGGCGTTTATAAAGTTCGTACCGTTTGCCTTATCAAGGAAGCTCTTATAAACGGTGTGCTCCTTTGCGGAGTTAAGCACGGGGATATATCCGCCGGACTTCATCGCAAACTCTACCTGGAAGGTGGTATCGGTGGTCAGGTACTTCATGAAGAGCCATGCCGCCATGACCTTCTGCTTATCTCCCTTGTTGAAGAGGCAGACGCTCGGTCCCTGAGATATAACCTTTTTGTTATTCATATCAGCCTGCGGAATAGAGGTTATACCTACCTCAAACGGATATACACCGTCGGTAGCCTCACCGAGCTGGTAGCTTCCGCCCGCGGTGGAGCCTATGCACATATACGCTTTTGTATCATCGCCCTTTGCAGTGAAGAGAGAGGACGCAAACTTGTTGTTATTCAGCTGTTTTGTGATAACATAGCCCTTGTTGTACCAATCGTTGAATCTCTTTACGAAGTTACGGTTTGTCTCGTTATCAAAGAGGAAATGATTGCCCTTTTCGAGAGAGGTATAATCCGAACCGAGCTGAGCACACATGGTTATGAACCAGTTGCTCTCAGAGTCATATCCGAGAGGAATACACTTCGGGTCTATCTCCTTTATTCTCTTGCAGACCGCCTCCATCTCATCCCATGTGGTGGGAACGGAGAGATTGTTTGCCTCAAAGAAGTCCTTGTTATAGAAGAGAACCTCGGTAGACTTTGAGAACGGGAGCATATACATTTTGCCGTCCTCAAACCGCGAGCCCTCCTCAAAGAACGTCTTTATAAAGTCATTCTTCTGCTCGTCTGTGAGACCTATTCTGCTCTCATTTCCGTCTGCATCCTTCACCGTTACATCATAAGCGATAAGGCTGTCAAGCGGAACCACCTTACCGGTGAGGTTATAAAGCGCGACATGGTCGGCATAGCAATAGGCTATATCCGGCTCGTCATTGTTTATAAGCTCGGTATTGATGGTGGATTTCAGACCATCGTAATCCCCCTGAGACTTATGCTCTACCGTGATATTCGGGTACATTTTCTGGAACTTTTCGATGTACTTATTAAGAACGTCACGACCTACGGCGCCCATCGTATGATAGAATGTGATGGTCACCGGCTTCTCCGTATCGAACGGCTCCGGCTCAAAATCCGCGATGTCCGATTTACAGGAGAACAGCAGCGAGCAGGCGAGAAGCGTCAGCACCGCTGCGAGAACAAAAGACACTAATCTTTTCATTCGTTTACAATTCCTCCGGGTTATATATTTTTTCTTTTTCAAGAAGCTGTTTTATCCCTTTATTCCGCTACGGCTCACGCCCTTCATAATGTACTTACGAAGGAATACGAACACAAGGAACAGCGGGAGGGATACTATCGCAACGGCAGCCATCTGAACCGGGTAATCAACGACGCCGGCGGCGTTTGAAAACGCCTCACGCAAGCCGTTTGTTATCAGCCGGTGCGCATCGTCGTTTGCGACGAGGCGGGGCCACACATAGGTGTTCCATGCGCCCATCATCTTGAGTATCGTTATTGATATGAGCGTCGGTAGCGATAGAGGTATCATAACTTTCCAGAGATACTTTATATCGCTCGTACCGTCGACCTTTGCGGCGAGGTAGAGCTCATTCGGTATCTGCATGAAGTTCTGCCGGAGAAGATAAATATAGAATACACTGACAAGGAACGGAACGATAAGAACCGTATAGGTGTTCTTCCAACCGAGGTTACTTACCGTCACATAGTTTGTTATCGTGAAGAGCTCGCCGGGGATCATCATCGTTGCAAGGAGGGCGGCGAACAGAGCGTTCTTCCCCTTGAATTCAAGTCTTGCGAATGCGAAAGCCGAAAGCACGGTGATAACAAGCGAGAGGACGGTGGACACAACCCCCACAAACAGGGTGTGAAGGAAGAGGTCCCCGAGGCTCGCCGTGCGGAACGCCTTTGCGTAGTTAGCCCAGATTATCTTTCTCGGCCAGAGGGTCGGGATAAGGAGGTTATACTCGTCAAGGCTCTTCAAAGATGAGATTATCATCCAGTAAAACGGGAAGAGAACGAAGAAAGCAACGGTTATAAGGAAAATGTAGATAAGCGCGGTGACAAGGATTTTTACGACGCGCTGTTTTGTCGTGGTTCGGGAGATGTCGCGGGCGTTCATTACCCGGACGCCCTCCCCTGCCCCGGAGACTGTCGGTGCGGAGGCTTCTGCGGGCTTCTTTTCAAGATCTGCCATAATCCGACCTCCTTAATAATGAACTTTCTTCTTGCTGACCCAGAGGTTCAGCATAGTCACAACAAAGATTATCGCGAAGAGGATAAGCGCCGCGGCACTCGCGCGTCCGTGGTTATTCCCCTCGAGGGCGTCGTAAATGAACCCGACCATGGTATTAAGTCTGCCGGGGTCATGCACGGGTCCCATAGCCTCGCCGAACACGCCGACGATGCTCGAATACTCCTTGAAGCCGCCTATAAAGCCGGTTATGACAACGTAGGCTATCATCGGGGAGAGGAGCGGAACGGTAATTCGCCAGAACGTGCGGGTGCGGGAGGTACCGTCAACCTTTGCGGCGTCGTAGTACTGCTTATTCACGCTCTGCAGACCGCCGAGGAGGATAAGTATCTTGAACGGCAGTGCGTTCCATACTATATACACGACCATGACGGCTATGTTTGCGGCGTAGGACGAGCCGGCGTTCATCCAGTTGATATGCCCGAGACCGAGCGCCATCAGGATATTGTTCACGATACCGTAGGAGGATATTTCCTCTGTCGCGCCGAAGATGCCGGTCATCGAGAACATAGCGGCAAAGACCATGCCTATCGCTATGGAGTTTGTCACATAAGGGAGAAAATATATAGTCTGGAGAGCGCGCTGAAGCGGCTTTATGGAGTTAAGGCACACCGCTATAAGGAGCGCTATCATAGTCGAAAGCGGAACTGTCAGCACACAGATGAGCATTGTATTGCCAAGACAGGTCAGAAAGTGCTTATAAACAAGCACCTTTTTGAAGTTGCCTATGCCGAATGCAAAAGCAAACTCACCCTTCGCAGCCGCGATCTGCGCACTGTAGCCCTCAAGAAAGGCTATACGCACGGTGTTGATTATCGGCCAGACAGTGAATACGAGCAGAAGGATTATGGCAGGGGAAAGATACAGCCATGCCTTCCACTGATGCTTACTTTCTACCATTATTTCACCTCAAAATACAGACGCTGCTCTGTCGCCTCGCCGAGGGCGAGTGCGTCATATAGTGTTTTCTCGGATTCTTCAACTACGGGGTCGATACGCAGACCGTCCTCGGCAGGCTCCGCCTTTTTCTGCTTCTTTGTCTTTGCCTTTTCAAGGGAGATAAGCTTCGCGGTGCCGGAGAATTCAACCTTTCCGCCGCGGTTTGCAAGCTTACCGCTCACTACCACGGCATCGCCGACGGCGACATTCTCCGCGCCGTCGCCGGTAAGGTCGTGTATGAACACCGGTTTTTCCGTAAGATTGCCGACGGTTATTGTTGCTCCGTTTTCGTCCGCGGAAGTAACGGTTCCCGAGAGGGTCTTTATACCGTCGAGTTCCTCGTTCTTTGAGAACACGAACACCTTATGAGGCTTCAGGTTGAAGGCTACGGTATCTGATGCCGGGTCAACCCTGCAATCTGCGTCGACTATTGAGCGGATTGTCGCGGACCTTGCCGCGGGGTTCGTCGAGATTATGCTCACGTCGCGCCCCATTACCTCAATTCCGGAGAGCTTACACTTCATTTTACCGTTCTTTGCGGGAATAAAGCCCTCGGGACGGATACCGACATAGACCTCTCTGTCGTCGATGCCCTTGACATCAAGAACAGCCTCACCGTTTATGTAAAGCTTTTCTTTCTTTACCTCTCCCTCAAAGATATTGATGGGAGGAGTACCGAGGAAGCGGGCGACAAACATGTTGTGCGGGTCGTCATATACGTCCTGCGGTGCGCCTATCTGCTGGACGACACCGAGCTTCATGACGACTATCATATCGGATATGCTCATCGCCTCTTCCTGGTCGTGGGTGACGAACACGGTGGTTATCTTTGTTTCACGCTGTATGCGGCGTATCTCCTCGCGGGTCTGGAGACGGAGGCGCGCGTCGAGGTTGGAAAGCGGCTCGTCAAGCAGGAGGACGCGCGGCATTTTGACAAGGGCGCGCGCTATCGCGACTCTCTGCTGCTGTCCGCCGGAAAGCTCGCTCGGCTTACGGTCAAGGAGCTCCTCAATCTGCACGAGCTTCGCCGCCTCATACGTACGGTCGAGCATTTCTTCCTTTGTCAGCTTATCCGCGCCCTTGAGATTCTGGAGCGGGAACATGATATTCTGCCCGACGGTCATGTGCGGATAGAGGGCGTAGTTCTGGAAAACGAGACCCACTCCCCTGTTCTCCGGTGAAAGCTCGGTGACGTCGTCGTCTCCGAAGAATATCTTTCCTCCCGTCGGCTTCTGCAAGCCGCAAATCATGTAAAGCGTCGTAGATTTTCCGCATCCGGAGGGACCGAGAAGCCCTATCAGCTTTCCGTCCGGTATTGTGAAGGTGAAGTCGTTTACCGCGACTACCTGTCCGCCGCTCTTCTTATTGCGGCTCGGGAAAATCTTTGTCAGATTCTGCAGTTCAACTTTCATGAGAAGCTTTCCTTTTTATATACTTATTCAGGTTACTTTTTTCATCGGTCGGCGGCTGTCGGTCGCTACCCGTTATATCTGTCGGACGCGGTCCTTGCGCGGTCAAGCTCGAGCGCCTTTATGTAGGCTATAAGTTCGTCCTCGTTCCTGAAAACGCGCTGTGTCGTCATATCCGCCACCGCTGTATAGGATATAAGGTCATGTATCATGGAGTTGTTCTTAGTTGCGACGATGAGCACGCCCTCAAGCAGTAAAATAAGCCCCAGCACGGCAATGCCCAAGACACCTATACCACCAAAGCAGATCAGTATCAAAACAAGCGCGGGGACCATCAGTTCAAGTGTATACTTACCGAGCATTGAACGCACAAAAAGCGCCGCAGTCGTCACCTTTACCCCATTCGGAAAAATGACACCGAGGCTGAATATCTTCTTTCCCACTGTCTGCCCGTTACCGAAAAGGAGCGGAACGAGAAACTCAAGGATAAGGACGGATATAAACGAACCTATCGAAATTATAAGAAGAGTTGAATTTATGATAGAGGTCCAGCACTTGTTTGCACCGGGGTCCTCCGAGAGTGCCTTTGTCGCCGCGTCGTACTTTTCTTTCAGCTCGTCGGAAAATTCCTCATACTGCGACTCGGTTATATCATGGAGATTTTCCGGCAGACCGTATTCCTCGGAATACTTCGTATAGTACCCCGTCATCTCGTCGTAAAGGGCGTCATACCCTGTCATGACGGAAACGAGAGACCCGACACCGACAGAAAGTATCGAGATAAGGATAAAGTCCAAAAGGAACGCCGCAAAGCGTTTCCACAATCCCGCTTTCTGTAATGTTGCTCCCATACCGCATCTCCGTATCCGAAACTCCGGCGGCAATCAGCCACCCTCGACATAGAGTGTAGCACACTTTCGGTAAAATGTCAACCGCTTTTCTACTTATAAAGACTTTTACATAAATTTTACGCGGGTATTGGGCACAAATATAATAAAAATCGACGTGTCGTTTTGGCAGTATTGCATAAAACGCAAAAAGGACCCGGTCGTATTCCGACCGGGTCCCGGCGCACCGACGGCGCGCGGATATATCATGTCATGGTGGAGACGAGGGGGCTCGAACCCTTGACCTCTCGGATGTGAACCGAACGCTCTGACCAACTGAGCTACGCCTCCGTGACGCTACATGTGGTATTGTAGCACACTGTGCCGGAAAAATCAAGTGTTAATCCGGATTTTTTTGAGAGCCGGGAAAAAAGAAGGGGGATGTGGCGCGGAGGAAAGCATTTCCCTCTCCCCCGCTCTGCCGTTTATCCGCGCCCGAGGGTACGAAGATATGCTTTGTGCTCCGGGGTGACGCGGCAGCTCTCGAGAGCCTTTCTTATCGCTTTCTTCTGAACCCACGGGTCCGGTAGCCCACGCTCAAGGTACGGGATTACGGCGTCGTACTGCTTTGCAAGAGCCGTGGCGAAGTACCATGCGCACATCATGCGGACGTAGTACTCCTCCGACGAGACGGCGACGACGCGCTCCGCATACTCCGTTCTGAAATCATCTCCGTCAAGAAAATACGACATGAGCATCCCTACCCCGAAGCGGACGGTATACGTATCGCCGGACGACATATACCGCTCTGCAATCGGGAGAAGCCGTAAATCCCCCTTGCGAAAGGCACGCGGCGAGAGCATATCGCAGGTCGCCCAATTGTCGACATACGGCAGAAAAGCCGTCAGACGGGCGACAGAGGCGTCAAAATCTCCGATACGCGATATTATCGCTGAATGAAGATTATCGGCGTCGTAGCTCCCGTGCGGGAGGGCGTCGAGATATTCCGCTATGTTCTCTCTCGTCGCGAATTCCTTTGCAAGGCTCCGTATCACGGGCATTCTGACACCTATAACGCGCTCCGGCGCAACGGTCGGCATAAGCTTACACTGAAACTCGCGGTAAACAGGGTCTGCCGCAGCGCGGAGCCTTTCATTTATTTCGGTTAGTATGGTGTTATATGCCATTGCGGTGCGGCGGCATCAATAAAATGTCGCGACCTCCTGCTCCGGCTTTTCCGCCGGGGTTATATTTGTTACAGTAAGGACAGGTCCCTCTCCCTGATAGATTTTTGAGTATTCATTGCGGAGAATACCGGTAACGGTAACCCAGTCACGGGTTTTCAGCTTCAGCTGCCCCATTCCTTTTGCGACGACTCCTCGATAGGCTATATCAGCCTCACAGCAGGTCATGATATGTCTGCCTATCGCGTACTGCCCGGCGGGGAGCGAACGGTCGAGCGCCACTATACCCTTAAATTTTACGGTCTTTCCGTCGTATTTTTCAAACTCCTCCGACATATCGCGATAAAACAGCGCAAAGTCGGTATCCTTTATCTCAATAACCGGGGCGTTTATATCAAACGGAAGCGGATCTTCTATGTCGTCAAACTCTATTTCTCCGGACACATCCTCGTAGCAGATGTTCGCCTTTCTCGACACGGCGCGCACAAGCTTATGGAGCGGCATACGATCGGTCTCCTTTGTCGTGCGGTTGAAAACCACCATTTCGCAGGATGTGAGCTTATCCACAACGAGCTGACGCATATTGGCGTTGTACATTTCAATTGTCGTGGAGTCGACTATAAGTATCTCCTGATAGACCATCCAGTCGTCCGGGAGAGCGTTATAAAATTTGTCGAGCATCCACATTCCGTTGTACTCGACAACTATGACGTCAGCCTTTGCACGTTTTTTCATGGCGGAAAGCCTGTCCGGGGTCAGGGCACCCTCGTCGTCAAAGGACGCGAACGAAACGTTGTCGGAGATGGTCGACGGGTCTATCTCCTCCTCGCCCTCCTCGCAGGATATTATGAGATACCGACGCTTCCCGTCGTTGAAATTCGGGTCCTGCATGGTTTCCTCAATGAATTTTGTTTTGCCTGCCTCGAGAAAGCCCGTGAAAAGATATACAGGTACATTTTCCATATCAGCTTACACCCCGAAAAGTGCCTTTATTTTCTCTTTGTCAAGGCTCGAGCCTATGACACAGAGTCTGCCGGTCACATCGGCGGAGCCGTAGCGGACATCGGGCTCACCCGGCACATAATCGAAATGTATCCAGCGACCGTCCTCGCCGGCAACTATTCCCTTTGCACGGAGGATCATGCCGTACTCCGGATCCTCGGAGAATTTTTCAAGAGCCTCATTGAGCCCCTCAACCGTGAATTTTTTCACGGTTTCTACGCCCCAGCTCGTGAACACCTCGTCCGCGTCATGTCCGTGGTGATGATGTCCGCAGCAGCACTCGCCGTCATGGTGATGGTGATGTTCATGCCCGTCCTCGTCGTCCTCGTCGTCATCGTCGTCGTGATGATGCCCACAGGAGCATTCCCCGTCGTGGTCATGATGGTGGTGCTCGTGCTCATGCCCGTCCTCGTCGTCATCGTCGTCGTCATCGTCGTGATGATGCCCGCAGGAGCACTCCCCGTCGTGGTCATGGTGGTGATGGTGATGCTCCTCCTCGTTTTCCTTTTCGAGGAGTGCAAGAACGTCGTCAAGCGTATTTTTCTTCTCCATTGCCGCAAGGATTGCCTTGCCGTCAAGAAGCGACCACGGAGTGGTGACTATCGCGGCGTTCGGATTATGCTCACGAAGAAGCGCGACAGCCTCCTCCACCTTGCTCTCCGGCAGACCGTCGGTGTGCGAGAGGACTATGGCAGAGGCATGCTCCACCTGGTCGTTGAAGAACTCGCCGAAGTTTTTCATGTACATTTTGCACTTCTTCGCGTCAACAACCGTTGTAAAGCAATTGAGGGAGGCACTCGGGTCCTGAACCCCGCGCACGGCGCGTATGACATCCGAAAGCTTACCCACTCCCGATGGCTCGATTATTATTCTGTCGGGCGAGAACTCGTCAAGCACCTTATGCAGTGCCTCACGGAAATCGCCGACGAGCGAGCAGCAGATACAGCCGGAGTTCATTTCGGTTATCTGTATACCCGCGTCACGGAGGAAGCCGCCGTCAATGCCTATCTCGCCGAACTCGTTCTCTATCAGCACGACGCGCTCTCCGGCATAGGCTTCCTTTATCAGCTTTTTGATAAGTGTGGTTTTTCCGGCTCCGAGGAAGCCGGAGAAGATATCAATCTTTGTCATTTATATCACTCTTTCCTTAAAACGCCCTTTGGGAGCCGTGCATTTCGCGCGGCTCCCTGGATGAATTTTATTTTATGTGGCTCTCGAGCTCTTCTTCAAGAGCAAGCGCACCTGCGGCAAGCTCGCGCAGCGAGCCGTCCTTGAACGGAGAAGCTATGCCCGCCTCCTCGACGAGCTTCTCAAACGGCTTCTGTCCTCCGTAGCTGACAAATTTCAGATAAGCCGCGAGAGCCGCGGGATAATCCTTCCTCGATTTGAGGAGGAAGCCAAAGGCTACCGTCTGGGCAAGGCAATAGTCGATATAGTAGAACGGAGACTCGTAGATGTGCATCTGATACTGCCATCTCGTGCCCTCGTCGAGATACGGAATTCCCTCGTAGGAAATGTAGGGGCGATACTTCTTTTCAAGCCCTCTGTACGCCGCCTTACGCTCCTCCGGCGTCATATCCGGATTCTCGTAGACTATGTGCTGGAACTCGTCAACAATAACGCCGTACGGGATAAAGGTCAGGGCGGAGAGCATGTGCTTGAGCTTATAAGCCTCGACCTTATCTCCGAAGAATTTGTCAAGATAGGGCCATGCGAGGAACTCCATAGACATGGAGTGACACTCCGCGGTCTCCATGCCTCCGACGCCGAGCTCCTGATCCCCGCTCTCAAAGTAGAAGTGGTTTGCGAGAGAGTGCCCGAACTCGTGGGTTATTACATCTATATCGGCGGAGGTGCCGTTGAAGTTTGCAAGTATGAAGGACTGCTTGTAGTCGTCAAAGCTCGTGCAGTAGCCGCCGCCCCACTTTCCGTCGCGGGACTCGACATCAAACGCCTCTGCCTCCTGCATCTCACGCATGTAAGCGGAGGTAACGGGGCTCATTCTGTCGTACATCGCCTGAGCCTCTTTGAATATTCCGTCTGCGTCCAGCACCGGGTCCGGCGCGGCGCCGAGTGTGTAGGTGTCGTTATCATAGAACATTATCTTCTCGATACCGAGCTTCTTTGCAATTCTCCGTTTCATCTCGGCGACGACGGGAACAAGATCGTGCTCAACATTCTTTCTGAAGTGCTCAACCATTTCGCGGTTATAGCCTGTCCTGCCCATTCTGTAATATCCGAGCTCGACAAAATCGCGGTAGCCCATTTTACGGGCTATCTCGGTGCGTATCCTTACGAGCTCGTCATATATGCGGTCGAGCTCTTTTGCGTTTGCGCGGAGCCCCTCGCCTATCGCCTTTGCGGCTCTCGCCCTGACCTCGCGGTCGCTGTGCTCAAGATATCCGCGGAGCTTTGAGAGCGGCATCTGCTCGCCGTCAAATGTAAACTTCATCTCCGCCATGAACTTGGAGTACTCGGTGACAAGGGAGTTCTCACGCTTGCACTCCTCTATCGTATCGGGAGAGAAAGCCTTGCGCTGAACCTCGAGAGACTTGTAAACAAGGGGATTTAGCGATTTTGCAACCTCGGCGCGCAGGGGTGAATCGAGCATTATATCGGCGTACTTTGTGAGAAGATCCGAAAACTCGGGTCCCACCTCGTCGTAATACTCCACCTCTCCGGCATAGAAGCTGTCTTTCGTATTGAGTGTAAATCGGCAGTTTGAGAGAGATGCCGCGGTCTGATAATGTCTTACGGCTGCAAGAAAATCCGCACGGGCGGCGAGGAACTCCTCCGCCGTTTTTGCCGCCCTTGCCCTGCGCTCAAAATCCGAGAAAGCAAGCCTGCCCTCTTCTATGGTATAGCGCTTATAAACCAAATCCTTTACTTTCGTTACCATCTGCGATGTCCTTTCACAATTCATTTGTAAAAGATTTTAGCACAGCGCGCCCGCGTTGTCAAGCATATAGAGAATATTTTTGTCGGTCATTATACCGTCTCCACCCTCGCCGGGGGTGTATGTCTCGTCTCCCTTGCCGAGGAGCAGCACCGTCCCTCCGGGAGGCGTGGCACGGAGGGCATATGCCACGGCGGAGGGGCGGGATACAACTATCGCGGCGCGGGTCTTATCCCGGTATGCGGCGTATATCTCCGCACATATCGCGAGCGGTTCCTCCGCTCCCGGGGTATCGGAGGTTATGACCGAGAAGTCGGCAAAGCGCTCTGCCGCGGCGGCGAGCTCCCTGCGCCTACCGTGTGCCCTCCCGCCAACGGAGCCGAAGAGCGCGGTTATCCGCCCCGGAAAAAGGCTGCGGACGAGAGAGCAGACAGATGACACACTCATATAATTATGCGCGTAGTCGACTATCACCCGCCTGCCCTGCCGCTGCCGCACCTCAAATCTGCCGGGCACGGCAGCGGTGCGGAGAGCCGGGGCAAACTCGCCCGGCGGGCAGGCGCAGACGCGGGAAGCGACGGCGAGCGCCGCCGCAGCGTCCGCAGCATTGAATTCACCGGGTATAGGGAGAAAGAAGCGACTCCCGCGCAGGGAAAATTCCGAGCCGTCGGGTCGGAGAGCAATTTGTTTAACTCTGTAATCTGCCCTGCTTTTAATTCCGTATGTTACAATTTTATCCATTCCGAACGTTATATACGGTGTGAACGGGTCATCGGACGGAGCGAAGGCGACAGCGGCACCGTAATCGGTGAAAAGCCTACGCTTTGAGGCAATATAATCCGCGAAATCCGGGTGCTCGAGCGGGTCGGTATGGTCACAGCCTATCCCCGTCAATACAGCTATATTGACCGGCAGACCCGCGAGGCGGCGGTATTTCAATGCCTGACTGGACATCTCGACAATCAGTGCAGAGGCACCGCGGCGGCGGGCACGCGCGGCAAGGCGACAGAGATATGAGGCGGTGGGAGTAGTATTCACCGTTTTCTCGGATATTCCCGCACCGTGCGCACCGAGGGTTCCGACGGCTACATTCTTTATACCGCGATACTCAAGAAGAAAGGACAGGAGCGAGCACACCGTGCTCTTCCCCTTTGTACCGGTCACGGCTATAACCGTCATACCGTCGAGCGGGTCGCCGAGAAAACGCAGGAGCAGGCGGGTATATGCCGCGTGTGCGTCCGTGACACGGAGAGTATATGCGCCGTCCGGTATCGGCAACTCTCTGTCTGTAAGGAAGAGCGTTGCGCCGCGCCGCCATGCATCGTCTATATAGTCTGCACCGTCGCTCACGGCTCCGCGAAGCGGGGCGAACAGAGCCCCGGGAATACAGTCACGTGAATTATCTGCCACGGATTTTATATCAATATCCGGAATTTCCGACATTTTCCGACCATTATAAGACAGTAAGCCACCGTCAAGTGCCCGGAGGAGTTTTCGCAGCTTCATAATTCCCCGCCCGCCTCCGCAGTCCTGAAATCGCGGACGACAGCCCGGGACGCACGTCTCTCATGCACGCGAAGATACAGCCGGCGAAGAGGATTCCGGAGCTCCGGCGGGTAGGAAAACGGCGTATGCTCCTCACCGCGGCTGATAAGCGACTCCGCCTCACCTATAAGCTCATCGCGCCCCGTTGACAGGAAAGCCGCCGACCGGGAAACCGAGCGCCAGAGTATGCGACGGCAGGAAAAATCCGGCTCTATACTCTCGCCGCGCATATCGGCGAGAAGAAGCTCGGCGAGATTTACCCCCGCTGCGCGCAGACTGTCACAGCTTCTCCCCTGCCTCGGATTGAGCTCAAGCACATACTGCTCCTCACCGTCGGATATGATATCGAAATTCGCGATACCGGTATACCCCACGGCGTCAAGCATATTGACAACGGACATTGCAAGAGCGTTCAGAGGTCTTGTGATAAGCGCTGCATGGTTTCCCTTTGCGGTTCTGCCGTTTTCCTCCGTCAGAACGTCCGAGAGGACGGCGCGAACCGCTCTCCCATCCCTTGTCGAATAGGTCGTCAGGACGGAGAGCATGTCCCGCCCGCCGCCTATCAGCTTCTGAAATATCATATCACCGCGGTAGCCGGAGAAAAAAACCGTGTCGCATATATCGCGCACCTCATCCGCCGAGCGGGGAAAATATACTTTACGCATACCGGAAAACGGGTGCCTCCAGTACTCGCTGCTGTCCGACGGCTTCAGAACCGCCGGGAACCCGAAGTCCGGGAGAGCGCGGAAATCAAAGCCGCCGTCTATAACCGCCGTCGGCGGGTACGGTATTCCGTGCCGCGACAGAAGCGCGTAAAGCTCCGCCTTTTTGCTGACCTCACGGTACACCTCATGCGACGGAAATGCGAAAAAGTAGCCCGGGAGGTCAGCACGAGCGCGGTCAAGCAGCTCCGCATACCAGTCAGAGCACGGGACGATAATCCTCTCAGCACCCGGGCTCGCCTCTCTTATTTCCTCCGCAAGGCGCGGAAAAACGCCGCCCTCGCATATATCGGGAACGGCGATAAAATCAATATAAGGCGCGCCCGCAGACAGTGCGAGCCGTGTCTTTCCTATCGTTAAGGAGCGGAGCCACGTGGCGCGGTGAAATGCCTGTGCCACCGAATAGGCGTTAAGGTCTGCACCGAGGAGCACGGGCAGAGTTTTCTGTGTGAGCGAACTGTATTTTTTCATATATCCCCCGCTCTGCCGCCGAAAATCCGCCCTCCGGCGCCGCCGCTATATTCTCGGCGACATATCGAAGCCCGGGAAGCCACGCTTACGGAGAACCTCGTAGACGGCTACCGCAACGGAGTTTGAGAGATTCAGGCACCGAAGAGCAGGCAGCATGGGGATTTTCAGGCACCGCTCCGGCGCCGCGCGGAGAAGCTCCTCCGGTAGCCCGACCGACTCGCACCCGAACATCAGAAAGACCCGCCCGCTATAATCCGGCTCGGTATACGGTATACCCCCCTTTGCCGAAAAGTAATACACCGTCTCGCCGGGGTTATTCTCAAAAAACTCCTCCGTGCTGTCGTAATATGTGACATCAAGCTTATCCCAGTAATCCAGCCCCGCGCGCTTAAGAGTTCTGTCCGATATTTCAAATCCGCACGGGCGGATGATGTGGAGCGCCGCACCCGTGACGGCGCAGGTACGCGATATATTCCCCGTATTTCCCGCTATTTCCGGGTGGCAGAGTACAATATTTATTTCTTTCACGGTTAGTGTTCCTTCACTTCTGATTTTTATGCGGCTCACGGAGCGCATAACAACTTACAGTGAATATTTTATACGACGGGGACGGATTGTCAAGCCATTTTTTATCAGCGTGGCGGAAAAATTTACAAAAAGCCCTTTTCTTTGCGCGCGTGCCGTGTTATAATTATACTGTTAAAATATTTTTGATAGCGGAGTACTGAAATGGGGATTCTTAAAAAGATATTCGGTGATTACAGCGAAAAGCAGATAAAGAAGATAATGCCGACGGTCGAGAAAATCGAGAGCCTCGCCGACACATTTGCCGCGATGAGCGACGATGAGATGCGCGCTTATACAGACAAGCTGCGCGACGATCTCAAGTGCGGCAAGACGCTCGACGACATCCTGCCCGAGGCTTTTGCCCTCGTTCGCGAGGCGGCAGACCGCGTCCTCGGCAAGCGACCGTTCAAGGTACAGCTAATCGGCGGAATACTCCTCCACCAGGGGCGCATCGCCGAGATGAAAACCGGTGAGGGAAAAACCCTCGTCGCCACGATGCCGGCATACCTGAACGCCCTCACCGGAAACGGCGTGCACATTGTCACGGTCAATGACTACCTCGCCCGCCGCGACAACGAGGAGATGGGAAAGATACATGCGTTTCTCGGGCTCCGCACCGGGCTTATAGTTCACGGACAGACGCCGGACGAGAAGCGCGAGGCGTACAATGCCGATATAACCTACGCGACGAACAACGAGCTCGGGTTTGACTATCTGCGCGACAACCGCGCGGTGTACAAAAGCGACATGGTACAGCGCGGGCTGAACTATGCGATTGTCGACGAGGTCGACTCGATCCTCATAGACGAGGCAAGAACTCCGCTCATAATTTCCGGTGTCGGCGAGGAGAGCTCGGAGCTCTACAAGAAAGCCGACAGCTTCGTCAGAACTCTCCGCCCCCGCATTATACGCGAGGTGGACACGAAGCTCGACGAGTCGAACTATGACGAGGAGGTCATAACCGACGAAAAGAGCGGCAAGGAGCGCACAGTCACCTATGATTATATAGTAGACGAGAAGGCGCGCACCGCGGTGCTCACAAAGTACGGTGTCGAAAAGGCGGAGCGCTACTTCGGCGTCACAGACCTCAACCCCGCGGACGGAGACGGCGAGAACAGCGACCTCAACCATTTCATATCCAACGCCCTGCGCGCGCACGGTGTCATGAAAAACGAGGTTGAGTATATCGTCAAGGACGGCGAGGTCATAATCGTCGACTCCTTCACCGGGCGACTCATGCCCGGGCGGCGGTACAGCGACGGACTGCATCAGGCGATAGAGGCGAAGGAAGGAATAGAGATACAAAAGGAGTCGCGTACACTTGCGACAATCACCTTCCAGAACTTCTTCAGAATGTATAAAAAGCTCTCCGGCATGACGGGTACCGCACTCACCGAGGAGAACGAGTTTAACCAGATATACGCGCTCGACGTCGTTGTTGTCCCGACTAACAAGCCGATGATAAGAATTGACAGGAACGACGCTATCTACAAGACCCGGCGCGGAAAGCTCCTCGCCGTAGTGGAGCAGATAAAGGAATGTCAGGCAAAGGGACAGCCCGTGCTCGTCGGTACGGTCTCGATAGACAAATCCGAGGAGCTATCCGCCATCCTCAAAAAAGTGGGCATACAGCACAAGGTGCTGAACGCAAAGCACCATGAGCGCGAGGCGGAGATAGTCGCACAGGCCGGAAAATACGGTGCAGTCACGATATCCACCAACATGGCGGGACGCGGTACCGATATAATGCTCGGCGGCAACCCGGAATATATGGCGAAAGCGGAAATGAGAAAGCGGGAGTTCACCGAGGATATGATCTCCTACGCATCCTCCGTCGCCGACACGGACAATGAGGAGATACTCGAGGCGCGGCGCGTCTATCGTGAGCTCTATGACAGATACGCCGACGAGATACGTCCGGAGGCACAGAAGGTACGCGAGGCGGGCGGTCTCTTCATACTCGGCACAGAGAGGCATGAGAGCCGCAGAATAGACAACCAGCTGCGAGGACGAAGCGGCAGACAGGGCGACCCCGGAGAATCAAAGTTCTTCCTCTCCATGCAGGACGACCTTGTAAGGCTCTTCGGCGGGGACAGAATACTCTCCCTTGCAAACTCTCTCGGCATCGACGAAACCACGCCTATCGAAATGAAGATGATATCCTCCGCCGTCGAGCGCGCGCAGAAGCGCATAGAGGAAAACAACTTTGAACGCAGAAAGAGCGTGCTCACCTACGACGATGTAATGAATCAACAGAGGACAGTCATATATAAGCAAAGAAGCGAGGTCCTGCTGAACGACAATATACAGGAAACCATTATCGGGATGATACACTCCGCGATAGACGAAAACTTCAATAAATGCTTCCCAAAAGACGACCCCGAAAGCTGGAAGGTCGAGGAGTTCACCGCTCACTTCGGCGGGGCACTTGATGTAAAAGCTCTTCTCCCCGATGCCCTAGGCAGCCACGCGGATACGGAGAGCATAAAGCAGGCGCTGATACAGCAGGCTCTCGACAATTATGCGGCAAAGGATGCGGCATTTGCCGAGATCGCCAAAAAGGTGCCGATCTCAAAGGATGCGATGCGCGAGGTCGAAAAGCAGATACTCCTCCGCAATGTAGACCGCAACTGGATGGATCACCTTGACGCTATGGATGAGCTCCGCGAATATATAGGACTCAACTCCTATGCACAGCGCGACCCGGTCGCTATGTACCGTATAGAGTCTGCCGACATGTTCGATGACATGATAGAGACCATCAAGGACTCCACCGTCCGGGATATACTCTGCTATCGTCCGCAGGTCACGATAGGCAGGCGTCACCAGGTCGGGCGGGAGATACAGTCTCCTCCTCCGTCGGGTGGAAACGTGCCTAAGAGAAACACGGCGAAAAAGCCGGGGCGCAATGACCCCTGTCCGTGCGGAAGCGGCAAGAAGTACAAGAATTGCTGCGGCAGGGCGGCAAACGGTCTTGAGTCTCTCGGAGGCTCGGAATAATGGGCTTCGGTATTCTCTTTATCGGCTACTTCTTCTTTATAAATCTGACCTACTACGCCTACACTGACGTAATAGGCGCACTGATACTCCTGCTCGCATTCTATAAGCTCCGGGAGCTGAACCGCCCGATGAGAGCGGCGTTTTACCTCTCGCTCCCATTCTGTCTCTTCGCGTTTTTTGAGTTAATAATGTCGGTGCTCCCGCTAATCTTCCCCTCGCTCTCCGGGATTGTGCAAAATCCGGTGTGCGGCGCGGTGCGATACGCATTTGTCGGTGCTCTGACGTATCTGATGCTCCGTGGTCTCGGCTCGGTTTCTTCGGAGGTCGGGCTCGCGCCTCTCGCGGCGCGGTGCCGTGTAACGCGGGTATTCCCTCCCGTGGTTTACGGCGCGGCAATAATCTGCGAGATACCCGCGCTCTTCGGCACTATGCCGCAGCTGGCGCAAAAGATAGTTGCGCTTGTAATTCTCTGTCTTATCGCCATCGTAGTGTTTCTGAACCTCGTGACAATCTACTCCTGCTACATGCGTATATGCATGCCGGGGGATGAGGATGCGGAGGCGCGGCGCGCACCCGGGAAATTCGAGATGCGACAGACCGAGCGGAGCCGCGAATATGCGGAATACAGGCTGAAGCGGGCGAAGCCGCGGCTCGAGAAACAGCCACCGCGATATATCCACAGTGAAGAAGAAAGTAAAACCGACGTGGAAAGCAAAGAAAATGAAAAATGATATAATAAAAAAAGGCAGAATGACCATCGCCTTTGGCTGGATAATTCTCGCCCTGATAACGCTCTTCAATCCGAACGTGTCGGTTTTTGACCCTCTGCCGGATTTCATAGGTCTTATAATTCTCGCAAAGCTCTTTGAGCGGGCGGCGGATGCCGTGCCGTATTTCGAGGAAGCGCGCCGCTCGCTCACCCGGCTTGCGCTCGTGAATCTTCTCAAAATATTTGCGGTATTTCTCATAATTGCCGTCCGCTCAAAGAACGCGGCAGACAGAGATGTAATTGCGCTCTGCTCCTTTACATTCGCCGTGGCGGAGGCAATATTCGCAGTAAAGGCTATAAGCGACTCATTCACCGCGCTATTTTACCTCGGGCAGAGGACGGACGCCGCGGCACTGATTGAGCCGCGGGGAAGGCTCGCGATACCGCCGGCTCTCGTCGAGATGCTGTCTATTGTGTTTGCAATAACGAAATCCGTGCTATATGCCCTGCCCGACCTGTTGCGGCTGACGCGCGGGACGGACGGCACGGAGAGCGGCGACCTCTCGGCGCTCTATCCCAAAGCCGTTATAATATGTACCGCCATCGGGGCCGTTCTCGGTATTCTCTGGCTTATCTCCGTTATACACTATGCCGCGACAGTACGTAGGGAGGGAAAATATGAGGACGCCATCCTCCGGATTTCGCGCTATCCGGAATGTGAGCTGAACGCGGCGTACACAAAGCGGTATATAAAGAAACGGATGACCGCCTTTACACTCGGGGCTCTTCTCTCGATAGAAATTGCCTTTTCCGACATGAAAAATATAAATCTCCTGCCGCACTTCGTGTCCCTCATGATATTTACACTCGCTTTTTTCAGAATGTGCGGACTGTGCCGGGGCGCAAAAAGCGCCGCCGCGCTCGGCTGCGCGGCGGCGGGGGTTTCGGTTGTTTCTTATATTCTCCGGTTCCGTTTTCTGGACAGCTACTCATACTCAATGGTAGCCGACAGCACGGACGCCGCCGCGATGTGCCGTGCGGCGAGGATATCCCTAATCCTTGAGCTCGCGGTAACGGCGGTATTCCTTGTTTTCGCCATACGGGCGTTTTCGTCTATTGTGCGACGACATACCGGCATCCCTCCGGAGTCGGAGCGATATAATGCGCGGGACGCGGAATATCACCGCTCGCTGACGTTTCGGTGTGCGGCGACATTCGGGCTCTACGGTATAATGCGACTCTGCGAGGTCACGGACTTCTTCTTACGAACGACCGTGCGCGAGGTGAGCGACACGGGGCTCCTCACCGTATCGAATCCCGCGCCGTGGTTTACGGTTATTGTATCTGCGGTATCTGCGCTGTTTATCCTTGTCGCCATTTTCACATTCATGAAAATCTCGAACGAGGCTGACATAAAATATACCGTCTGAATATCATGATACAGTCGGCTGTCTGTCGTTTGCGGACGCCGGCTGTTCTTTATGAAAGCCGCCGACGACAAGAAGATTGCTGTCCGCGAGGTTCTCAAGAAAGCGGCGGCATCGCTTTTCAAGCACCCTCGGCGTCACGTCCTGTGAAAAAAGGTCCTTCGCAAACACGCCGGAGAGCCCGCCGACAAGAAATGCGGTTATATCCTGCGGATTCGCCGCGAGGGTGTAAACCTCGCCGAGACATTCGACAAGCTCATTCACAGAGCGCTCGACGCACTTTCTCACTATCGTGGAGATCGCCATATTCTCCCCGTATATCATAGAGCGGATTATTTCTTTCTGCTCATAGCAGCTTGTATATGCGGATATTAAGACCCTTTCAAGGCAGCCTACCGGGTCGCGGCGGAAAGCATCACGCCTGTCCTCCCCTAAATTCTTATCCGTGACATCGGCAGCCATGACACGTATACAGTCGTCAAGGAGCATATACTTGTCCTGATAGTACTTATAAAAGGTCATTTTATTTATTGTCGCCGTCCTGCATATTTCGGTGACGGTTATTTTATCAAACGCATTATCGCGCAGGAGCAAAAGCAGCGCAGAGCGCAGATCCCGCTTACTCCTCGTTATGCGCGCATCTTCTTTCTTCGGCATATAGTATCTCCGTTTCCATTATTTTTTTGTTTTATGATAACATATAACGGTGAAAAAGTCAATAAGTATACTGATGTATTGTTAATTTTCAAAACAAAACTATTTTAAGATTTTAATTTGAAAAATAATATACTAATTATATATTAGTTGTATTACCACAACATGGCTGAAATATGATATAATTAAACCGTACAAAGGAGCGGATAACCCCTACCCGTGTACGAAAAAACAAAATCTATAAAGGAGAACTACCATGAAAAAGCTTACAAAGGTACTCGCACTCGTGCTTGTGCTCGCTACTCTCGCGTTTACACTCGTTTCCTGCTCGACTTACGGCAATGTAAAGAAGGCTTTTGAAAAGGAAGGCTACACCGAGAGCACGACGCTTGAGGACGCTGCCAAGAAGTATAAGGAAGAGGCTGAGAAGGAGAATCTCGCCGTTACTATCCACGCTTTTACAAAGAAGAGCGGACTTTCTTCCGATATCGTTGTTGTATACGAGTTCAACGCTACCGATGACCTGAAGAAGGCTTTCAAAGAGAGCGAGACCATAAAGGGCTTTGTCAAGGATGTCACCAGCAATGAAGATGTCAATGCTGTCTATGACGCACTTGTTAACGCCGGTTATGTTAACGGTAACTGCTTTGTCTTCTCTATCAACCCGCTCAACATGAACGAGGTTACCAACATAGTTAAAAAGGCATAAGCTACTTAATCCTACACGAAAAGCCGACCGTTTTGCGGTCGGCTTTTTGCTATGTCTTTGGATTATGCCCGGCGCGGGTACACCGGAGGTATCCGGTGTACCGTAAGGCTTCGGAAAATCAAAGGCTGTACTTTTTGCGGTACTCCTCAAATCTCTCCTTGAAGTGGTCACCGCCGCGCTTTACAGAGTCGAGGTACTCATGCATATTGAGCGACGAGAACTCCGATATTTCTATAACGCACCCGGCGATGTTCGAGCAGTGGTCTGCCACTCTCTCGTAGTTTGTAAGCATATCGGAGAGGACAAATCCGTGCTCTATCGTACATTCGGATTTCTGGAGCCGGAGGACGTGATTTAATTTTATCCTGTCCCGCAGCTCGTCGACTACCTCCTCGAGCGGCTCTACCTGTCCTGCAAGCTGTACGTTGTTCTCGATGAATGAGCGGATCGCCATATTCAGTATCTCGGCGACAGCCGCCTGAATAACCGTCATCTCGCGGTTCGCGTCTCCCGAGAAGGTTATCTTCTTCTCACGCATCTCCTCCGCAGACTCTACGATATTGACCGAATGGTCTGATATACGCTCGAGGTCTCCTATTATATGCAGGAGCTTTGTTATCTGACGGTGGTCTGCCTCATCGACGCTGCAGCTCGAGAGCTTTACAAGATATGTGCCGAGGTTATCCTCGTAGATATCCGCGCGCTCCTCAAGGTCGCGCACCTCGTCTGCCAACTTCATATCATAGGAATTGAACACCGACATTGCCTTTGTCATAGCGGAATATGCGGTCTTTGCCATATCGACGGTTACATCGGTCGCGCGCTGTACCGCAAGGGTAGGAGTATTGAAAAGGCGCTCATCAAGGAGATTGACATTCTCGGTCGTGCCCTTGTCCTTATCCGGGACGCTCAGCGTCGCGAGCTTCACAAGGGGCTTTGCTATCAGGGCACCTAAGCCTATCTGGACTATCTTGAACGCGGTGTGCACGGCGGCGACGCCCCATGCGCTTATCGCTCCGTCAAGGAACGGTATATCGACAATTGCGGTCACAAGGCAGTACAGAGCGAGACATATCGAGGAGCATATAATATTGTAATACAGATGGATAAGCGCGGCGCGCTTGCCGTTTTTATTCGCTCCTATCGAGGAGAGAATAGCCGTTATACAGGTTCCTATATTCTGACCGAGTATAATAGGGATGGCGAGATTATAGGTTATAACTCCGGTGGTACAGAGCGACTGCAATATACCGACGGAGGCGGCGGACGACTGAACCACCGCGGTTATAAGAGTTCCGGCAAGGATGCCGAACAGCGGATTTCTGAAAAGGGTCATCATCTCGGCGAAGCTCTCGTTCTCGGCGAGACCGCCTACCGCACCGCTCATCATATCCATGCCGCACATAAGGACGGCAAAGCCGATAAGTATCGCGGCTATATCGCGCTTTTTACCGCGCTTTATGAACATCAGTATTCCGACGCCGACTATTGCCAAAATCGGAACCCACGACCCGGGCTTCAGCCACTGGACAGCCGAGGATATTTCCGCCCCCTCGCCGAGGGAGGATAATGCCGTCAGCCAATATGTGACGGTGGCGCCGACATTCGCGCCTATTATCACGCCCACAGACTGGGCAAGGGTCATTGTCCCGGAATTCACAAATCCGACCACCATAACGGTGGTGGCGGACGAGGACTGGACAACCGCGGTGACAGCGAGACCGAGGAAGAAGCCGCGCACGGGGCTCGATGTCATTTTATCGAGGAATGATTTGAGCTTCGTACCTGCGCTTTTCTTCAGTCCGTCGCTCATCACCTGCATACCGTAGAGGAAGAGCGCGAGACCGCACAGGAGGCTCAACGCATCAAAAACAGTGAACATATAAAGTTATTTTTCCTATTCTTTGCTTATCGTGCGGAGCCGTCAGCCGTCCGCGAGTTTTTTTCTTCCCTCCTCCGCAAGGCGCGGAAGAGCCTCCCTGCCGTCCGGCGGCGGGGTTCCCTCTCTTACTCCGTCAAAGGCGGAAATAATCTCACGGACGGTGCCGTCCACGGTGACATTCCGGACGAAGAAGTCGATACATCCTCCGAAATCTCCCGAGAGTGCCGCATAATCCTCGGCATTACGGTTTGTCCGATAGATATAATCATTTTTCTTCTGCTCGTCCGGCTCGCCGGTCATGAGGCGTTCCGCAAGGCGGGCTTCAAGGGTATCAAGGAAATCGTAGATATAGACTACAACGGGTGTAAAATCCCGCTTTTTTGATTTTAAGGAGAGTATACCGTTCTTATCAAGTATCAGAAAAGGATATTTTCCGCTCTTAAATATGCGGTCAAGCTCTGCCTGCTGTGTCCCGTAGCGGTAACCGGCGTACTCCATATACTCGAGCATGCCGCCGGATGCGACTATCTTCATAAACCCGCTGTCGTCTATATGGATATATCCGTCGTCCGCGCTGCCGACCCTCGGCGGGCGGGTCCGCGTCGAGCGGACATAGGAAAACCTGCTGTCGGACGCGAATATCGCATCCATTACGGTTGTCTTCCCTACCGCGGACGGACCCGCTATGACAAGGGCGTATCTGTCCCCCGTCATCTTTTCGGCACGAGCTTCACGGCGCCACCCATATAGGGACGGAGAACCTCGGGTATTTTCACCGTGCCGTCGGCACAGAGATTGTTTTCAAGGAACGCGATAAGCATACGCGGAGGCGCGACGACGGTGTTGTTCAGGGTATGCGCAAGATAGTTCTTGCCGTCCTCGCCCTTTATGCGTATTTTCAGGCGGCGTGCCTGTGCATCTCCGAGATTGGAGCAGGAGCCTACCTCAAAGTACTTTTTCTGCCTCGGCGACCATGCCTCGACATCGAGCGAGCGCACCTTAAGGTCTGCGAGGTCGCCGGAGCAGCACTCAAGAGTGCGGACCGGGATGTCCATAGAGCGGAACAGGTCTACGGTATTCTGCCAGAGCTTATCAAACCACATCTTTGAATCCTCGGGCTTACATACCACTATCATCTCCTGCTTTTCAAACTGGTGGATACGGTAGACGCCGCGCTCCTCAAGTCCGTGCGCGCCCTTTTCCTTTCTGAAGCAGGGCGAATAGGAGGTGAGGGTCTGCGGGAGCTTTGACTCCGGGATTATCTGGTCTATGAACTTACCTATCATGGAGTGCTCGGAGGTTCCTATAAGATAGAGGTCCTCGCCTTCTATCTTATACATCATGGCGTCCATCTCCGCAAAGGACATAACGCCGGTTACGACGCCGGACCTTATCATAAAGGGCGGCACGCAGTAGGTAAATCCGCGGTTTATCATGAAGTCGCGGGCGTAGGAGATTACGGCGGAATGCAGACGGGCTATATCGCCCATGAGGTAATAGAAGCCGTTTCCGGCGACGCGACGTGCGCTGTCAAGGTCTATTCCGTCAAAGGACTCCATTATATCGGTATGATACGGTATCTCGAAGTCCGGAACCACGGGCTCACCGAACCGCTCACGCTCCACATTCTCGGAGTCGTCCTTTCCTATCGGAACGGTGGGGTCGATTATATTCGGAATGACCATCATTATCTTTGTTACGCGCTCGCTGAGTTCCGCTTCCTTTGCTTCACATTCGGCGAGCTCTGCCGCCTCGCGCGCGACCTCTGCCTTTGCAGCCTCTGCCTCCTCGAGCTTCTTCTGCGCCATGAGCGCGCCTATGCTTTTTGAGATACGGTTGCGGTCTGCGCGGAGCTCGTCTGCACGGCGCTTGTTCTGACGGAGCTCCTCGTCAAGGGCTATCACCTCGTCTACAAGCGGGAGCTTCTGCTCCTGGAACTTGTTTCTGATGTTCTGCTTTACAGCATCCGGATTTTCACGAAGGAATTTAATGTCTATCATACCTTTTCTCCATATATAAGTATTCTTTTTTTGAATATTACTTAACGACGATATTGATTATCTTTCCGGGGACGACGATTTCCTTGACTACCGTCTTACCGTCAATTGCCTCAGAGACCTTCGGGTCGGAGCGGGCGGCGGCGAGCGCCGCGTCCTTATCTGAGTCCTTTGAGAGGTCGATAACGCTCTTTACCTTGCCGTTTATCTGTACGGGGACTTTGACGGTGTCGTCTACGGTCTTTTCCTCGTCAAACTCCGGCCACGGAGCAAGGGACACAAGCCCCGCGCCCCCTATGCGCTCCCAGACCTCCTCCGCAATATGCGGGGCAAATGGTGAGATAAGGCGTGTGAACACGGCGAGGTCTCCCCTGTTTACCCGCCCTGCGGCGTACATCTCGTTTATGAGGGTCATCATCGCGGCTATCGCGGTGTTGAACTTCATGGAGTCGATATCAAGGGTAACCTTTTTCACGGTCTTATGAACAAGACGCTCGATTTCCTGCGTGGCGGGCTCGTCCGTCACCATATCAAGGAGCCCGAAGAAACGCTCAAGGAACCGCTTACAGCCCTTTATAGACTGCGTATTCCACGGGGCTGACTGCTCAAAATCTCCGATAAACATCTCATAGAGACGGAGAGTATCCGCGCCGTAGTCGCGGACTATATCGTCGGGATTTACCACGTTACCGCGCGACTTTGACATCTTTTCGCCGTTCTCGCCGAGGATCATACCGTGGCTCGTGCGTTTGAGATAGGGCTCCTTATACGGGAGTATATCTATATCGTAGAGAAACTTTGCCCAGAAACGGGAGTAAAGCAGGTGGAGCGTTGTGTGCTCCATTCCGCCGTTATACCAGTCTACCGGCATCCAGTACCGGAGCGCCTCGGGCGAGGCGAGCTCCTTATCGTTATGCGGGTCACAATAGCGGAGAAAGTACCATGACGAGCCTGCCCACTGGGGCATTGTGTCGGTCTCACGCTTTGCGTCAGCACCGCACCTCGGGCACTTGCAATTCACCCAGTCGGTGATAAGCGACAGCGGCGATTCTCCCGAATCGGTGGGTTCGTATGACTCAACCTCCGGGAGGGTCAGCGGCAATGCCGACTCCGGGAGCGGGACCCAGCCGCAATGCGGACAATTTACCATGGGAATGGGCTCTCCCCAGTATCTCTGGCGGGAGAAAACCCAGTCGCGGAGCTTGAAATTCGTTTTCGCCACTCCGACGCCGCGCTTTTCAAGGTAGGCTATCATTGCGCGCTTTGCATCCTGCACCTCCATTCCGTCAAGGAAGCCGGAATTGACAAGCTTACCTGTCGCAGTGTCGGTATATGCCGCCTCGTCGACATTTCCGCCGGCGACAACCTCGACTATCGGGAGGTTGAATTTTTTCGCAAACGCCCAGTCGCGCTCGTCATGCGCGGGGACCGCCATTATCGCCCCCGTGCCGTAGGCGGCAAGGACATAATCGGATACGAAAATCGGTATTTCCTTACCCGTCGCAGGGTTTATCGCCGTTATACCCGAGATACGGACGCCGGTCTTTTCCTTTACAAGCTCCGTGCGCTCGAAGTCGGATTTTCTCGCCGCGGCGTCGCGGTATGCGGATATTTCCTCATAGTTTTCGATTTTCTTTTTATTGTTCTCTATAAAGGCGTGCTCCGGAGCTATTACCATATAGGTAGCGCCGAAGAGAGTGTCGCACCTCGTTGTATAGACGCGGAGGCTCTCTCCCGCCGTGGTATCGAAGTCTATCTCCGCGCCCTCGGACTTGCCTATCCAGTTCTTCTGCTGGGTCTTGACCTTTTCTATGTATTCAAGCCCGTCGAGGTCGGATATAAGCCTGTCGGCGTACTCGGTTATTTTCAGCATCCACTGGCTCTTCACCTTGCGGATTACCGGCGCGCCGCACCGCTCGCATACACCGTTCACGACCTCCTCGTTTGCAAGGACGACCTTACATGAGGTACAGAAGTTGACAGCCATTTCCTTTTTGTAAGCGAGACCGTGCTCATAGAGCTTTAAGAATATCCACTGCGTCCACTTATAGTAATCCGGGGATGTGGTATTTATCTCGCGGGACCAGTCAAAGGAGAGCCCGAGCGAATGAAGCTGTGACCTGAAACGGGCGACATTGCGCTCTGTCACTATCTTCGGGTGGATTTTATTCTTTATGGCGTAGTTTTCCGTCGGGAGCCCGAACGCATCCCACCCCATCGGAAAGAGGACATTATAGCCCTGCATACGCTTTTTTCTCGAAACTATATCGAGCGCCGTATACGGTCTCGGATGCCCGACATGGAGCCCCTGCCCCGACGGGTACGGGAACTCGACAAGCGCGTAATACTTCGGGATTGTGAAATCCTGCTTTGCCTCAAAGGCATGTGCCTCATCCCACCTTGCCTGCCATTTTGCTTCAATGCTTTTGTAGTCGTAATTCATATTTTTATGTTCCTTTTTGAACTTGAATTGCTTACAATTTTATCGGTCGGTATGTAGGTCACTCGCCCGCTATACCGAGCTTCTTATCCACCTCGTCATAGAGATCGGATATATCCACCGCGTGCCCGTCCGGCAGGAGCCGGTCGAAATTGTAGAACTCACGCGACTGGCGGTCAAAGATATTGACGACGACATCTATATAGTCTACGAGAATCCATGACCTGCCGTATCTGCCCTCTGTTCTGCTCTCGTTTATCCCAAAATTTTCGGATATTTTCTCCGTTAACTCGTCCGAGAGTGCAAGAACATGCGTAGCCGAGCGGGCGGTCACATTGATGTAGTAATCGGTGACCGAGGACGAGAGCGTCACATCAAAGAGAGCGACATCCTGAGCCTTGCTCTCAATTAAAATCTTCACCGCCTCGCGCGCGAGGTCGAGCGACGACATGTGTTTTCCGTTTTCCATATTTATACCTCCGGGTAAATGGCAGGGGTGTCCCCTACTCTGTTTTTTCTCTTTTATATATTTCGGCAAATTCCGGTATATCCGGGTTCAGCAGCCGTCTCTGCGGGTCGAAGCCGCCGGACACAAGAAGATAATCTCTCACAGCACGCTCTGCCGCCGCGCGGCAGACGACGTAATATGAGGCGCCCGTGTCTGACATCGCGGGCTCGCCGGGGAGGGTCAGATAGGTCGCCGCGGCACTCTTCAGCTTTCGGAAACTACGCGTTGCAAACGCCACGGTCTCGCCGAGCGGGATATTCGTTATCAGGTGCTCTCTTGCTGTTCGCAGGAGCGAGACAAGCTCCGGCAGAGAGAGCGAGGTGAGCTTTTTTCTGAAAGCCTCCATAAAGAGCTTCTGCGCGTCGAGCCGCCCTATATCCCCGCTACTGTAGCCCGCGCGGTAGCGTATAAAGCGCGCGGCAGACTCGCCGTCAAGGTGATTTTCCCCAGCGCACAGCGAGAGCCCCATATCGCTTGGAGCCGAATAATCCTCCGGGAGCGTCATATCCACTCCGCCGACGCTGTCTACAATATGGACGAAGCCCTCCGGCGTGAACGCCACATATCCGTCAAGCTCCGCGCCGAGGACAGACGACATCTCGCCCGTCAGACGGGAGAGTGCCTCTTCTCTTCCTATCCCGCGGGCGCGGGCGGAGGCGGTCAGCTGATTTATCTTATTCTGCGCCGTCCCGGCGGAGAAGTAGGTGTCGCGCGGAATCTGAACAACCGATACGCGGTTGTTCTCCCCCGAGTAACGTACTGCCATAATGACATCCGAGTTATCCGCCACGTCATCAAGCCCGATAACGAGAACGAGCGGGTCACCACCCGGGATATATGCACCGACGCGCTCTGCGGCGGTGGCGGCGCAGGATGGAAATGCAATATTTATTATAAGTACGGCGGCAAGTATCGCTATCAGCTTTTTCATAACAGATCCCCCGGCTTTTTTCTTTTATTGTTTCAGAAAAGCCGGCAAATAAAACCTGTTAAATTCTTCATCGCGGTACGGCGCAAGTCATGTATTCTCTTCAAGCCGCAGGCGGAGCGCGTCCCGCATCGCAATCATACGGTCGTTTACCGTTATGCCTCGGCGGGAAAGGTTATCCTCGGTCAGGCGGATTATCCGCATGAGCGTCTCGTCAAGCGCGCGCTCCGGCGGGTAGCCCGGCGTCGTCAGACGCATGATAAGAAAATTTCTCATATCCGTACAGGAAAGGTAGACTCTTGTCTCCTCCACATAGTCGGACACGAATATTATTTTGTCAAAGGTGGACATCACCGCATCTCCCACCGTGTGCTTGAACACAGCGGACAGAATATTATCCGTTGCGAAAGCGGGAAAGTCACGCGCTATCACAAACGGCGCGGTGAAGGAATGAAAGACCGACGGGGTCGCGTAATCGTTCTCGGTGAAGCTTACACCCGAGCGGCGCATTATATCTCTCTGCTCTGCCTGCGGCAGTTCCTTTGTCACATCGTGGAGGAGAGCCGCGGCAGAAAGCTCCGACGGGTCTGTCCACGGGAAGAACTGAGCCAGCCGCCCGGTCATACGCATGACGCCGAGAGTATGCGAATACCGCTTTTCACTCATGCGCAGGCTCACATCAGCCGAGAGAGCCGTAAGCTCGTTTTCGGAATATTTCATTTGTAAAGCCCCTGCTTATTGATATAATCGAGGACGCGCCCCGGAACAAGCCCGCGCGGCACATCTCCTCTTGATATTGCGGCGCGTATATCGCTCGACGACAGCTCTGTCGCCTCCCTGTCGAGGACGGTTATTTCGGCGCCGTATTTTTCGGTGTAAAGGCGTGTTTTTTCCTCAACAGCCTGTCGGAGTGCCTCGTCGTTTTCCCGGCGGGCAAGACAGATATGCGAGAGACGGAATATCACCTCCGGGCAATGCCAGCTCTCGAGGGTCAGGAACATATCCGTGCCTATCAGCATGAATATCCGCCCTGTGCCTCCCACGGAAAGCTCTGTCAGAGTATCCGATGTATAGCTTTTTCCTCCGCGGGACAGCTCCATATCCGAGACCGTGACGCCCGGTATATCGCCGAAGGCGAGGCTGCACATATTCAGTCGCTCCCCCGGTGTGACATCGGCGTCACACGCCTTATGCGGCGGGATGCAGGTCGGAATTATCAGAAGCCTGTCAAGTCGCATTTCGCGGATGAAATCCCGCGCCGCGCCGACATGCCCTATATGCGGCGGGTCGAACGTCCCGCCGTAGATACCGAGGCGCACCGTGCTCACGGCAGCTCTATCCTCTTCTTATTTTCCGACTCACGGTAGAGGACAAACCGGTTTCCGACGGTGCAGACTACATCCGCGCCGAGAGCCCCGGCTGTCTCCTCCGCCGCCTCACGCGCGGTATACCCGCTCGAGGGGAGGACGGTGACCTTTATAAGCTCGCGCGCCTCAAGCGCGTTTCCGAGCTGGGTGCATATCTCGTCTCCGACGCCGCCCTTACCTATCTGGAATATCGGGTCGAGGCTCTGCGCCATCGAGCGCAGGTACGCACGTTGTTTACTGTTAAGCATTGTATTTACTCCTCAAACAGCGCCGCAGAGAACTCGTCCGCGCGGAACGGCTTCATATCCTCTATCTGCTCTCCGACCCCGACAAATTTAACCGGGACGCCGAGCTCGCGCTTTATAGATATTATTATACCGCCCTTTGCGGTTCCGTCAAGCTTCGTTAAGACGAGACCGGTTATATGCGCCGCGTCACGGAATTCCTTTGCCTGAATTACCGCGTTCTGCCCTGTCGTCGCGTCGAGGACAAGGAGCGTCTCGCGAGAGGCGTCCGGAAGCTCTTTTGTTATTACACGGTCTATCTTCGAGAGCTCATCCATAAGATTTTTCTTATTATGGAGTCTGCCTGCGGTATCGATTATCAGGACATCGGCGCGTCGGCTTTTCACGGCGTTTATAGCGTCGTAAACCACCGATGCCGGGTCTGCCCCGGCATTCTGCCGTATCAGGTCGACGCCCGCGCGGGTGCACCAGACGGCGAGCTGCTCTGCCGCGGCGGCGCGGAAGGTATCGGCGGCGGCGACGACAACCTTTTTGCCCTGCCTTTTCAGCTCGTATGATATTTTTCCTATTGACGTTGTCTTTCCGACGCCGTTGACGCCTATTACAAGTATGACGGACGGGGTGGTATCAAGGTGCAGCGTCTCCTCCTCTCCTATCATGGAGCGGAGTATCGAAAGGAGCTCACGCTTGACATCAGCCGGGTCGGTTATCCGTTTTTCCTTTACGGTGTCGCGCAGGGTATCAAGTATCTCCTCCGTTGTCTCAACACCGAGGTCAGCCGAGATAAGAGCCTCCTCAAGCTCACAAAACAGCTCCTCGTCGACCTTATGAAACGCCTTGAAGATGCTGTCTATCTTGCCGACTATCGCATTTTTTGTCTTTATAAGTCCGTTTTTCAGTTTCTCAAAGAACCCCATCAAGAAGCTCCTCCTGTCTGCCTTCTATCTCATCGACATTGATTTCTATTGCCTGCGAGATACCGCGCTGCGGCATCGTTACTCCGTATAGGCGATCTCCTATTTCCATAGTACCTCTTCTGTGCGTTATGAGAATGAACTGCGTATTTTTGTCAAAGCTTCTGACATACTCGCCGAAGCGGTAAACGTTCACCTCGTCGAGCGCCGCCTCTATCTCGTCAAGAATACAGAACGGCGTCGGGTTAACCTTAAGAATAGCGAACAGAAGTGCTATCGCGACGAAGGACTGCTCTCCTCCCGAGAGGAGCGACATGCTCTTTATTATCTTTCCGGGAGGCGCCGCCTTTATCTCTATTCCGGAGGTAAGGACATCCTCGGGCTCTGTCAGCGAGAGCTCTGCACTTCCTCCTCCGAAGAGCTCGCGGAAGGTTATTCCGAAGTTCTTGTTTATAGCCTCAAACGCGGTGACGAAGCTTATGCGCATTTCGTCCTCGAGCCTCGCTATAATATCTATCAGCTCCTTATGCGAGTTCGTCAGGTCGGTGTACTGAGTATTGAGGTCGTCGTATCTTATCTTGACCTCTGCGTACTCCTCTATCGCGCCTGGGTTGTAGCCGCCGAGGGCGCGGAGCTTTCCGCGGCAGGAGGTCTGTATCGCGGCTATCTCTTCGCGGTTTTCCTCGGTTACCGGGGGGTACTGAAGTGCTACGGCGTCGTCATAGGTTATCTCATAGTCATCCCAGAGCTGTGACGACAGCTTATCGCGGCGCTCTTCAAGCTGATTGAATTTATTCTCGGCTTTGAGGTTTGCCTCATACGACGCCTCGCGGCTCGACTGCTTTTCGCGGAGGCGTATTCTTATGTTGTTTATCTCGCGGTCGTATTCGTCGTTTCCGGATTCGACCTCCTTGCGCTCCGACGTCAGCTTATCAAGCTCTTCCTCAAGCTTCTTGTACTCCTCGTACCTTTCCTGCTTTGAGGAGTCAAGACCCATGCGCTTATCCTCGAGCTCTTTTATTCTCGCATTCTGCGCGTCGCGCTCCTCGGAGAGCTCGGTAAGTCTTGCGTCTATCGTTCCCATCGTACTCTCAACAAGCTCGACATCCTTTCTCGCCTCCGTCGCTTTTATAAAGATGTCGTTTGCGAGGTTGCCCATCTCGTCGCTCTTCTCGTCTATGACGCCCATTTCCTCGGAGCGGCGCTGTCTGTATGATTTCAGGGCTTCTATCCTTTCGCAGTTCGCCTTATATTCCGCTGTGAGGGAGACTATCTCCTCGCCTGCGGCGGTGGACGAATTTGTGAGATTATCGAAATCCGCGCGAAGTTTTTCAACTATGTTGCGGTTCGCGCCGTAGCGGGCGTTTGCATTATCGAGGGCGGCAAACTGTGTGCGAGAGAGGGTCAGGAGTATATCCCTCTCCTCCTCTGCCGCGCGCATTGTATTCTGCGCCTCGGAGAGCTCGCCGTTTATTTCCGCCAATGCGTCCTCGTTATCCTTTATGGTTTTCGAGAGCTTCTCTGCCTTTTCTCCGAGCTCGGTTATCTGGCTCATGCGGGAGAGCATACCGCTGTCACGCTTTGCACTGCCTCCCGTGAAGGACGCGCCGACGTTTATTATCTGTCCGTCGAGGGTGACGATACGGACGCGGTAACGCATTTTCTTTGCGGCTACGGTCGCATTATCTATGTTGTCAAAGACCAGTGTACGGAGGAGCAGCCACTCCACGATAACGCGGAACTGCGGCTCCGAGTCAACGAGCGTATCTGCCCTGCCGACAAAGCCCGGGAGCTTCTTTGCCTCTGCCATCTCCGGCGTCTCGGTCGTCGGGCGCATTTCGCTCAAAGGATAGAATGTGGCGCGCCCGGCTCTGTCACGCTTCAAGAGGTTTATCGCCGCCTTTACCGTGCGCTCGTTATCGGCTACTATGTTCTGGAGCGAGCTGCCGAGGGCGGTCTCTATCGCGGTTATGTAATCCTTATTGACGTTGACAAGGGAGGAGAGCGGACCGTAGATAGTCCCGGCGCCGTCTATCTTCCCCGCCTGATATTCGCGCATTACGTACTTGACGCTCTCTGCGTATCCCTCAAAGTGCTCTGCCATGCGGCGGAGGACCTCGGCACGCTGATTCAAGCTGTCGCGTTCAAGGATAAGGGCGTTCAGGTTATCGGTTATCTCGTTCTTTTCTTCGGTTAAGGACTCGATTTTTTCGGAGCTCTCGGAGACGATTTTTTCCTTTGCGGCTATCTTCTCCTTGAACTCGGAGGCGTTTTCCTCGCACCTGTCAGCCTCGGCTTTAAGCTCTCTTCCCTCCTCCTCGTACTTCTCTATCTCGCTCTCGATGTCGTGAGACTTCGAGGTATCTGATCGGCTCGACGAGCGGAGGACATCTATTCTGACCTTCAGGTCTGTGGCGGAGTTTTCCTCCACCGTCAGCTCGTCAAGCGTTTCCTCAAGGTCATGCTTTGCCTTTGAAATCTCTCCGATGAGACGCTGCTGCTCCGCGAGGTATTCAAGACGCTTGTCAAGCAGCTCCTTCAGGGTCTTTCTGAAGCCCTCTGCCTTTGTGTCGTATTCCGCGCGGGATTTTCTGAGGCTCTCCTCAGAGCCGTCTATCTCGCGGATGCGGTTCTTCGCCTCGTTTATTCTCTCAAGAGAGTGCGCAAAATCCGACTCCGCAGAGCGCATCTCGTTATCTATCTGATGAAGTCTCTCAGTTGCGGAATTTATCTTATCATAGAGGTTTGCGGAGAGGAGCTTGTTCTCCTGCATTTTTGCATAGAGGTTATCGTTCTGCGCGTCGAGGTCGGCTATCGCCTGCTCGACTATTTCGAGCTCACGCTGTGCGAGCTTACGCGCGTTGTCCGCCTTTTCTATGTCCTCATGTATCTTTTTTGTATCGTAGAGCCAGAGGGAGACATCCGCGCGCTTCTTCTCCTCGTAAATAGCGAGACCCTTTCTCGCGCGCTCCGCCTCTTTTTCAAGAGGTATGACGCGGGACTCAAGCTCTGTCAAAATATCCTTTACGCGGTCGATATTCAGCTGTGTGTTCGCAAGCTTTCGCTCGGTCTCTTCTTTGCGGTGACGGTACTTTGATATTCCCGCCGCCTCCTCAAAGATGTTTCTCCGCTCGTCGCTCTTTTTCGATATAATCTCGGCTATCTTACCCTGACCGATTATCGAATATCCCTCACGGCCGACACCGGTATTCATGAATAGCTCGTATATATCGCGCAGTCGCTTCGGCTGGCGGTTTATGAGATATTCACTCTCTCCCGTCCTGTAATAACGGCGGGTTACCGTGACCTCGTCAAATTCGGAGTCAAGACGGTTCTCCGGGTCGGAGTTATCAAAGGTGACCGAAACCTCCGCAAAGCCCATGGGACGGCGGGAATCGGTTCCTCCGAATATGACATCCTCCATTTTCGTACCGCGGAGATTACGGCTCGAGAGCTCGCCGAGAACCCAACGCATGGCGTCGGATATATTGGACTTTCCGCTTCCGTTCGGTCCGACTATGACGGTTGCGCCTCTCTCAAAGGTCAGGACCGTGCGGTTCGGGAAGGATTTGAAGCCGTGAAGCTCAAGTGACTTCAGGTACATATTCTCTCTGTCCTTTCACTCAAAGTAATGGGTGTGACTGTTACGCGCAGGTCGCCCGCGCATAAATCGGTGTCTTCTTTTATATTCACCCCGCCCCGGAAAATTTCTTTAAGGCGGAGATAGTTTCCTCTTTTATAGCCGACAGCACGGGACATGGAGCCCGCGGGAACGCGGATATTGAGCCTGCCGCCCTTATCTGCCGTCTCCGTCTCTCCGAGTATTCTCCGGTATATGAGCTCACCCTCGCACATCTCGCCTATCGCCGGGGCATTCGGTCCCGCAAAATAGGTTTCGTCAGATGAGAGGTTGTCCGAGGAGCAGAGCCCGATACGGAGGACGCGGACACCGCCGTCGCGGAGTATTTTCAGCGCGGAGGTCGAGCGGCGTACAGCCTCGTCAACCGTCAGCGGCTTATAGTCCCCGTGCTCTGCCATAGAACAGAGCTCCGTATCCCGGAAAACCACGGTCGGGTATATGCGCGCCTCACGCGCGCCGGAGCGGACGATGAAGCGCGCGGTTTCAATCTCGTCCTCCTCTGTCGAGCCCGGGAGCCCTATCATCATCTGCCCGCCGAGGGTCAACCCCATCGCCTTTATCAGCGAGCAGGCGCGCACCTCATCCGCATATGTATGCCCGCGCCGACAGGCGAGGAGCACACGGTCAGAGGCTGACTGGAGCCCTAACTCAACACAGGTGACGTTGTACTGCACAAGTATATCAAGTATTTCTTCGTTTATATAATCCGGGCGGGTGGAAATCCTTATAGATTTCACTCTGCCCTGTTTTATATACTTATTTGCCGTTTCAAGCAGGCTTATCATGAGCCCGCGGTCTATGCCCGTAAACGAGCCGCCGAAAAATGCAAGCTGTGTTTCGCAGTCTCCGGAAACCGTGGAAAGCGCATTTTCTATAAAACCGTCGACCGACGACGGGTCAAACTCACGGACGCCGGATATAGTTCTCTGATTACAGAAAACGCATTGATTAGGGCAGCCGAGATGCGGGATAAAGACGGGGATATTAACATGCCTCATCAGCTTATCACCCCCAGGAGCCGCAGTGCCTCACGCGCGGCTGCCATCTCCGCCTCAACCTTTTTATGCGCACGACCTCTGCCGACGATGTTGTTATCCAGCCTCGCAACCACGGTAAAAACCGGGTCATGCTCCGGTCCCTCGAGGCTCTCGACCTCGTATTCGAGAATGGAGGTTCCCTCTTTTTCGGTTATCTGCTGGAGCATCGTCTTGAAATCGCCGTGCTGCATGGCGTATGAATTGGTTATTTCATCCGACAGGAGGCGGAGTATCACATCGCGGTGTGCCCCAGATCTTCCGTGTGTGGAGGAATCAAGATATACGGCGGCAAAAACCGCCTCAAGCGCGTTTGCAAGGATTTTCGGCTTATGCCGGCAGTCGTTGTTTTCCTCGCTTTTCCCGAGGTTCAGGTAGTCGCCGAGACCTATTTTCAATGCGGTCTTTGCAAGGGTTTTCTCACAGACTATATACTGCCGCATTTTTGTCAGCGTCCCCTCGCTGTATGCGCGGTTTCCTGTATAGATATGCTCGGATATCGTAAGCTGCAGCACCGCGTCGCCGAGGAACTCAAGCCTTTCGTTCGACGGGAGATATATTCCCCTCGACCGCTTTTCGTTTGAAAAGGATGAGTGGGTCATCGCGTTTTCAAGATAAGATATATCGGAAAATTTATATCCGAGCGGCTCCTCGAGCAGGAGTACATCCTTTCCTATTGCCATGCTCCCTCTCCTTTCCGTAAAATTCCGGTCATACCGGTAATTTATCAGCTCTGGCTGTATGCCCTCTCTGCATCGGCGATGAGCTTCTTCTCGTCATAAGCCGCGGCAAAGAGCGTTATATCGTTGTTGATACCCGTGTTCACGAACGAAATCGCCTGTCTCACAGCGCTCTTTATCGCCTTTGCATCCGAGGAGCCGTGCGCCTTTATGACCGGGCGGGATATGCCGAGTATCGGTGCGCCGCCGTGCTCCGACGCATCAAAGCGTTTTTTTATATCACGGAGCTTATCCTTCATTGTGAGCGCGGAGACCTTCGTTGCAAAGTTGGTATAGAGGACGTCCTTAAGCATAGTCATAAAGAATTTGCTCATTCCCTCTATGCTTTTCAGAAGAATATTACCGCTGAAGCCGTCGCAGACAAGAACGTCGCACACACAATTCGGCACTTCCTTTGATTCTACGTTTCCGACAAAGTTAAGCCCGCTCTCGCTGAGAAGCTGATAGGACTCGACCTGAAGGGAGTTGCCCTTATTATATTCGGTACCGTTGTTGAGCTGCCCTATCCTCGGGCGGTCGATACCGTATATTTTTTCCATGTACTTTGCCCCCATGAAAGCGAACTGACATATATTATCAGACGTAACTGTAAGGTTTGCGCCGGAGTCCATAAGCAGAACCGGCTTTTCAAACGGGAGGAGCGTCGCTATTCCGGCGCGGTTTATTCCGCTGATACGCTTGGTTATAAGGGTTGCGCCGGTTATGAGCGCGCCTGTATTTCCCGCGCTCACAAATGCGTCTGCCTCACCCTGTGAGAGCATACGGAGACCGACACTCATGGAGGAGTCCTTTTTTTCCCGGACTGCCGAAAGCGGCTTATCCTCCATCGTGATTACATCTTTTGCGTTTACAATTTCCACGCCGTCAAGGTCTATATGGTTCTTCACGGCTATATCGGATATTACGTTCTCGTCTCCGCAGAGAACGAGCTGTGCATCAAATTCGCGCGCGGCGTCTGCCACGCCCTGTACTACGGCGAGCGGGGCGTTATCACCGCTCATCGCATCTATTATAATTCTCATTGTGAAAGTACGGAAAAATCGGAGCCTGCCGCGTCCACAAGCGAAAGCGAACGATCGGCGTATGCGGCGTTACGGTTTTTCTTACCTCCTTTTATCTTTTTGTCAAGCGGGGCTATCACCCCGAAATTCGCGTTCATCGGTTGGAAGGTCTTTGATATTCCCCCACGGCTCACATAATCGGCGAGCGCGCCGATGACCGTCTCACGCGGGAAAACATACTGCGGCAGTCCCACCCCGAGCCGCGCGGCGTTTACCCCGGCGACAAATCCGGAGGACGCGGACTCTACATACCCCTCCACCCCGGTCATCTGCCCGGCAAAGAATAGCTCCGGGCGCGAGAGGACGGAATAGACGGGTGAAAGAAAGCCGGGAGAATGGAGATATGTGTTTCTGTGCATTACGCCGTAGCGGAAGAACTCCGCAGACGCAAGACCGGGTATCATACGGAAAACGCGCTTTTGCTCTCCGAAGGTCAGATGAGTCTGGAAGCCTACGATATTGTACATGCTCCCCTCTTTATTCTCTCTTCGGAGCTGGACGGTGGCATACGCATCACGCCCTGTCGACGGGACGGGGAGCCCGACCGGCTTCATGGGTCCGAAACGGAGAGTGTCATACCCTCTCGCCACCATGACCTCTACCGGCATACAGCCCTCAAACACGGTGAGATCCGCCTGGAGCTCGCGGTCAAATTCCTTGAGCGGTGCGGTCTCGGCGCCGATCAGCGCATGATAGAAGGCGTCGTACTCCTCTTTTGTCATCGGGCAGTTGAGATAATCGGTGGGTTCTCCCTTTCCGTATCTCGACGCAAAGAAAGCAATATCCGTATCGACTGTCGAAAAATCGACTATCGGGGCGGCGGCGTCAAAGAAATGAAGCTCTGTTCCGCCGGTAAGTGCGGCTATGCTCTTCGCCATCGGCTCCGACGTCAGGGGTCCCGTCGCTATGACAGTTATCTCCCCGTCGCAGGGCACGGAGGTTATCTCTTCACCGATAACCTCAATGAGAGGATTTGTTTTGATCTTTTCCGTGATATACTCCGAGAAGTCCTCACGGTTTACGGCGAGAGCGGAGCCGGCGGGCACCTCGGTAGAATATGCCGCTTCAATAATCAAAGAACCCATGCGGCGCATCTCCTCTTTCAGAAGACCAACGGCGTTCGATGTGTCGTTTGAGCGCAGGGAGTTCGAGCAGACGAGCTCGGCAAATTTTTCGCTGTGGTGCGCCGGAGAAAACTTCTTCGGCTTCATTTCAAAAAGGCGGACGGGAACGCCGAGACGGGCTATCTGCCACGCCGCCTCACACCCTGCGAGACCCGCGCCTATTACATTTACACGCTTATCCGACATATCATTCAGCCTCGGGAGCCTCGGGAGCTTCGGGAATCTCCGCCTCACGCTTATATCCGCAGCCGGGCTCCTTACAGATTATACTTTTCCGGCTTTTCCGGTAGTACAGCATACCGCCGCATTGCGGGCACTTTTCGGGGAGAGGCATATCCCACGAGGAGAAATCGCACTCCGGATATTTTTCACAGCTGTAAAACAGAGACCTCCCTCTTCCGTGCCGGGCGACGACATGCGAGCCGCAGCGCGGGCACAGAACGCCCGTATCGGTGGTTTTCTGCTTTGTATTTTTGCACTGAGGGTAGTTTGAGCAGGCATAGAAAACTCCGTATCTGCCCGTGCGCTCGACCATCTCGGCACCGCAGAGCTCACACCTGAAGCCCGCAAGCCGAGGGGAGCTCTCCTGCTTTTCAACAGGGTTGCCGTCCTTGTCAACAGCCTTTGTGTTTCTGCACTCGGGGTAGCCCGGGCAGGCGAGGAACTTTCCGAATCTGCCGTTTCTGTATACCATTTTTCTGCCGCAGTACTCACAGACCACGTTGCTCTCCTCCGGGGGGACGACAAGGCGGCTGTTCTTTTCGCTGTCGGCGTTTACTGCCGAAAGCTCCTCTGTGAACTTGCCCCAGAAGCCGGATATTACGCCCTCAACGGTATTCTCGGCTCTCGCTATCGAGTCGAGCTGATTTTCCATTGTAGCCGTGAACTCATAGTCGGTTATCTCCGGGAAATTCTCACGCATAAACTGCGTCGTCACCTCTCCGAGGGGGGTTGCGACAAGTGACTTTCCGTCCCGTCTCACGTAATTGCGCGAGAGGAGGATTGAAATTATCGGTGCGTATGTCGACGGTCTGCCTATCCCGTTTTCCTCAAGGAAGCGGATAAGCGACGCCTCTGTATACCTCGCGGGGGGCTCTGTAAAGTGCTGATTTCCGTTAAGCGAGAGCGGCTCAAGAACGGCTCCCTCGGCTATATCGGGTATGCGGGAGAGATTTTTCTCCACATCCGCGTCGCCGTCCCGCGGCTCCTCCTCATCCATGACGGACATATATCCGCGGAAGCGGACGGTGTAGCCTCCGGCGCGGAATATATAACCTGAGTTTTCTATTTCGAGCGTCACGGTATCGAGGACGGCGGACGCCATTCCGGAAGCCACGAAGCGCTCCCATATGAGCTTATAGAGCTTATACTGGTCGGGGGTCAGGAGCTTACGGACAAGCTTCGGAGTTATCGCGACATTCGAGGGACGTATCGCCTCGTGCGCGTCCTGCGCATTGGCATTTGTCTTATAGACATGCTCGTTTTTCGGGAGGAATTTCTCACCGTAATTTTCGCGTATGAAATCGGTCGCCGCCGCCTTTGCCTCATCGGAGACGCGGAGCGAGTCTGTACGCATGTATGTGATAAGACCCTGGACGCCGCCGAACTCCTCGCCGAGGTTAAGTCCGTCATAGAGCTCCTGCGCTACCTTCATTATTCTCTGGGTCTGGAAGCCGAGGCGCTTTGACGCCTCCTGCTGCATTGTCGAGGTCGTAAACGGGGGGGCGGGCACGCGCTCACGCGCCTGTCTTTTCACCGAGAGGACGCGGAAGGTCCCGGAGCGGAGCTTCTCAAGCACGCGCTCTGCCTCATTTTCGTCCGAGAGCTTTATCTTCCCTGCGCCGTCCGCGGCGAGGCGGGTCTCAATTTTTTCTTTACCGTCTGTCAGCACCGCGTCGACGGTCCAGTATTCCTGCGGGACGAAGTCTCGTATCTCGCGCTCCCGCTCTGTGACTATGCGCGCGGCGACAGACTGCACACGCCCGCCGGAGAGCCCGCTCTTTACATTCTTCCAGAGAATTTCCGAGAGGCTGAAGCCCACCATACGGTCAAGTATGCGGCGCGCCTGCTGTGAATTAACAAGGTCAATATCTATTTTACGCGGGGACTTTATTGCCGATTTTACGGCGTTTTTGGTTATTTCATTGAAGGTAACGCGGCAGGCGCGGTCGCCCGGGATACCGAGCTCGGTCGCTATATGCCACGAGATAGCCTCACCCTCACGGTCAGGGTCGGTCGCGAGGAATATTCTGGAGGCTGACTTTGCCTCCTTTTTCAGCTCCTTTATGACATCGCCCTTGCCACGGATATTTATATAATGCGGCTTGAAGCCGTTATCGACATCTATTCCGAGGGTGCTCTTCGGCAGGTCGCGTATATGACCCTTTGACGCCACGACACGATAATTCGCGCCGAGATAGCCCTTTATCGTATTTGCCTTTGCCGGGGATTCCACTATAACGAGATTAGCCATTCTGTGTCCTTTATAAATTCTGAATTTCCCATGCCATGTCAGTGGGATATGCGGGCAATTCTCCCGCCCGGCACCTCCTCACAGAGACCGGATAATTCAAGCTTCAGTACGAATTTCATGATTTCGGCGATTGAGTATCCGCCGCCCGCGAGCTCATCGACGACACAGTCGCCGTGCTCCGGTATACGGTCGTAAACGTAGAGGGGACCCGCGCCGAGAGACTCCGCCCTCTTCCTCTCTGCGGTAAAATCGCACTCTGCCGACGGATTTTTTATTTGTCGTGTACCGCGCTCTTCCGTAAACCCGGCGGGAGCCGCAACCGATGCCGCTGTAATGCCGTTTCCGGTGCGCGGTGCGCGCTTTTTCGTATTTCTTTTTCTTTCCGTGCTCTCCGCACTCTGCCTTTTTGTGCTCTGCCCTGCCGGAAGGTCGGTTTTTTCGGTTCCCGTGCAGACCGAGAGCGCGTCGCACCACTCACGCATTTTCTCTGCCGTGTCGCCCTCAGCGCTAATGGGCGTCATGCCGAAATCGCGCAAGATGTCGGCGGCGGAAGTCAGAAGCACGGCGCCGTCCCTTATCAGGGAATTTGCCGCGGCGGAAGTCTCGCTGTTTACATTGCCGGGGAGAGCGTATACTTTTCTTCCGAGCTTCTTTGCCGCAGATGCGGTTATGAGCGCTCCGCTACGGTTTCTGCCCTCTATCACGGCGGTCGCCGCGGAGAGAGCGGCGATTATCCTGTTCCGCTGCGGGAAGGTAAATCTCGTCGGCTCAGTTCCGGGCGGAAGCTCGGTCATTATGCACCCGGTCTTTACCGTAGCACGGGCAAGGGTCAGGTGCTCCGGCGGGTAGCAGACGTCGATACCCGAGCCGAGCACCGCAACCGCGCGCCCGCCTGACGAAAGGGCACCCGCCATCGCGACGCCGTCTATTCCCCTCGCCATTCCGGAAACTATCATGACGCCCGCATGTGCGAGGTCGCGCGCGAGAGAAAACGCCGCGCCGCACCCGTACTCTGTCGTGTGGCGGGTGCCAACGACGGAAACAAATCTTCCGGACGAAAAATCAGGCAGAGTCCCGCGGTAGTAGATTACAGCGGGAGGCGACTGCAGGTCGCGAAGAGGAGCCGGGTAATCCGGCGCGCCGATATACGTAAGTCCGACGGCATGACGTCGGCAGAAGTCGTAGACCTCGCCGGCACCGGTAAGATCTCGCTTCCAAAAGTCATTATCGGCAACGCTTGCCCTGCCTATACAGCGGTGCAGCGCCTCGTCGTCGGCACGGAATACCGCGCCGGCAGTGCCGAATTCAGACAGCAGGCGTGAATATGCGCCGCCACCGCCCGGAAAGGCAAGAGACAGCCATATCCATAAAATACATTCGTCCATGCCGCACCTCCGGGTAAAGACAGGATCAGCTCTTCGACATCTCCCAGATGAATATTGCCGCCGCAACAGCTGCGTTCAGCGACTCGGTGTTCTGTGAAATGGGGATATATACGCTGGCATCGCAGGCTGCGGACAGCTCCGGCGGGATGCCGTGTCCCTCATTTCCGATAATGAATATATCCCCCGCACCGACAGAGACCGACGGGAGCGGGAGCGCCCCGTCTCTGAGCTCTGCGGCGAACACCCGGCGCCCGTTTGCACGCGCGGCGCGGACAAAGGAAATCGAGTCCGACACCGCAGTAACCTTAACGCGGAAGGCGGCGCCCATAGCCCCGCGGAGCGTACGCGGATTGTATATATCCGCACAGTCACCGCCGAGAACAATATGCCGTATCCCGAACGCCGCGGCGGAGCGGATCACCGCCCCGAGATTCCCGGGATCTCCGACCGACCAGAGGAAAAGCGTCCTCTCCTCCGGCGAGAGAAAAAAGTCTACCTTATATATTATATCTTTCTTTATGAAAAAGTCAAGATATTTTATTACACATGTAACGCCCTGTGGCGATTTTTCGGTAGATATTTTCTCAAACGCCTCTTCGGTAAGGACGGTAAGGACGGTATCCTTATATATCTTTGCGGAAAACAGCTCGAGAATATCGTCAAGGTAATCCTCCTCATGCTCTGCCGACAGGAATACATGCGTCACCGGCAGGCGGGCGAGCGCCGCCTCGCGACACAGCTTGAACCCCTCGACAGCGAAGGAGCGCGCCGCCTCCCGCCCCTTTTTATCGGCTAAGGACGCCGCCATTTTCACGAGCTGATTCTGTCTTGACGATATGATACCGGACGTTATTTTCATGTGTTTTTTCTCCTCTGCTTATTCTTGTTACGAGGTCGCATAAAAATTGCGTTTTTTGTATTTTCCGCATAAAATCTATGGCAGAAATGCAAATTAAAATGCTTAGAATATAAAAAGTTCCCGGTCGGGAGACCGACCGGGAGAGGCTCTTAAAGAGCAGCCTTTGCGCGCTCGCAAACAGCGGCGAAGGCATCCTTATCCGAAACCGCGAGCTCTGCGAGCATCTTGCGGTTAAGGTCTATGCCGGCAACCTTAAGACCGTGCATAAGAGTGGAATAATTCATTCCGCAAACCTTTGCCTGTGCGTTTATTCTTGCTATCCAGAGACGACGGAAGTCTCTCTTCTTCATCTTTCTGCCGGCGAAAGCGTAATTGCCGCTCTTGAGAACAGCCTGCTTCGCCATCTTGAAATGCTTGGATTTTGCGCCCCAGTAGCCCTTCGCAGCCTTGAGGGTGCTCTTTCTTCTCTTGCGCGTCATCATCGCGCCCTTAACTCTTGCCATTTTATTTAATCCTCCAAAATTCTCTTCTTAAACCGTCTTATCACTTACCGATAAGGCTTCTGTAGGTAGGTGCAAAGGACTCGCTGAGTATCGCTCCCTTGCGCAGACCTCTCTTCCTCTTCTGAGTCTTGATGCCGAGGTTATGACGGTGGTTGTTGTGAGACATCTTTACCTTACCGGAACCGGTCAGAGAAAATCTCTTGGCAGACGCTCTATGTGTTTTGATCTTTCCCATTTTGAGTACTCCTTTTTGTTTTGGATATGACATTTATCATAGAAATTCACAGTGAATCTATAATCTTGATTTGAAATGCGGTCAGTCGGGATTATTCCCGTCCGGCTGTGTCTCGGTCTTCCCCGCCTTTGGCGCGGTCTTATCCAGCTTTACGGGTGAGAGAATAACAGACATATATCTGCCGTCGAGCACAGGCTTCTTCTCGGAGACGCCGTATCCGGCGCAAGCCTCCTGAAATTTCGCAATAACATCGCGTCCGAGCTCCATATGCGACATCTCGCGCCCCTTGAAGCGGACGACAGCCTTGACCTTATTCCCCTCTGAGAGAAATCTCTTCGCGTGGTTCACGCGGGTCTCAAAGTCATGAGTATCTATACGGCAGGAGAGCTGAACCTCCTTGACCTTGACTATAACCTGCTTCTTTTTCGCTTCCTTAGCTCTCTTGTCACGCTCAAAGCAGAACTTGCCGTACTCTATCGCGCGGCAGACCGGCGGCGCGGCGTTCGGCACTATCATCACGAGGTCAACACTGTGATTATAGGCATACGCCCTCGCGTCCTGAGTCTTCATGACGCCGAGCTGTTCGTTGTTGACGCCGATAAGACGCACCTCTGCCGCCTTTATCTCGTCGTTGATTGGAAGTTCGTTCTTGTTGTTAGCGCTAATTGTCAGGCACCTCCGTTTTGTTTTGACAATAAAAAATGCGTGCAGAAAATTCCGTACGCATAACATCGCCCGCAAAGAAAGCGGGAATATTAACCGTACGCGCCCATGCGGCACGGTGAGAACGGAAATTCTGCTTGTTTTTGAGGGCTGTACCCTCACACAGCCGTTATTATATCACGGTAGCGGCGGTTTGTCAATAGCTTTCGCAAAGTTTTTGATTTTCTGTCGGTTTCCTCCCTTTCATACAAAACTGCGGGAGAATTATTGTGTATTTTTCCCTCTTTACAAAACGACGGGATTAGTGTATAATTGACATCACGCAAGAAGAAACGGTGTGACCGGAGCGCCAATCTCATGACGCCGGACAAAAGACGGTCGCCGCGACTAAAGACGGTCGGGATTTATCCCCAAAACAAGTTGTCTTTGCCGGACTTATGCCCGACGGAGACAATTTTTTTTACTTTCCGGAGGAAAATATCAAAAAGATGTGGATTTTTCCGCGCGGGTGTGTTATAATAATTTGGATTTATATCAATAAATATAAATTTATATAAATGTATGTAAGGAATATTCGTAAAAGACATGTCAGAATACAATGATAGCACGGTTCTCCCGGAGAGCGTGACTCTCCCGCTCATTCCCCTGCGCGGGACGGTGGCTTTTCCCGGGATACAGATGAACATAGAAATTGCCCGCCCATCGTCGCTCAAGGCATTTACGGTAGCGGCGACAAAGCACGACGCAAGGGTAATACTCGCGGCGCAGGAGGATGTGGCAGAGGAGGAGCCGAAGCCCGGCGACATTTACGGCATCGGCGTGCTCGCCGAGATAAAGCATGTCGTCAAGAACACGCAGGGCACCCTCTCCGTCGTTTTCGAGGGCATCGCGCGCGTACGTATGACAAACATTGACGACTCCGAGTACCTGCGTGCGGACGCCGTGGTGATACAACCGCGCAAGGTGACGAGCATACCCCCGAGGACAGAGGCACTTATGCTCGAGGTCTCGCGCCATCTGAAAACTCTTGTAAACATTCACCCGACATTTACAGAGGAGATGCGGCTCGCCGCCATAGCGATAACCGACCCCGGGTATTTTGCGGACTTTGCCGCTTCGTCCGCGGTCATAGATTACAAAAACAAGCAGAAAATACTCGAATCTCTCACCCCGGCGCGACGGCTCGAGCACCTGCTTGTCTCGCTTGAGGAGGAGGAGACGCTCCTCAGCTGTGAAGCCGACATTCAGAATCAGGTCCGGGAAAAAATAGATAAGAATCAGAAGGACTATTTCCTGCGCGAGCAGCTGAAAGCGATACAGGCGGAGCTCGGCGAGGATGAGGACGACGAGATAGCCGAATACAACGCAAGGATAGAAGCCGCGGACATGCCGGCGGAGGTAAAGGAAAAGCTCTTCAAGGAGCTCGGAAAGCTCGCGAAAACGCCGTTCGGCGCGGCGGAGAGCACGGTGCTCCGCGCCTATCTCGACACCTGTCTCGAATACCCGTTCGGCAAGAGGACGGACGAGACGGTCACGGTCGAGGGGGCGAGAAAGATCCTCGACGAGGACCACGACGGGCTCGAAAAGGTTAAGGAGCGCATACTTGAATTTGTCGCCGTGAAGCAGATAGGCGCGGAGGCGAAGAATCAGATACTCTGCCTTATCGGTCCTCCCGGCGTCGGAAAGACATCGGTGGCGGCGTCCATTTCCCGCGCGCTCGGCAGGAGGTATGCGAGAATATCACTCGGCGGTATGCACGACGAGGCGGAGATACGCGGACACAGAAAGACCTATGTCGGCGCAATGCCCGGGCGGATAATCTCGGCACTCATAAACGCAAAGGTCGAAAACCCGGTTATAGTGCTCGACGAGATAGACAAGATGGCAAGCAGCTTTCACGGAGACCCCACCTCTGCCCTGCTCGAGGTGCTCGACCCGGAGCAGAACCGTTTCTTCCGTGATAACTTCATGGAGGTGACGGTTGACCTCTCAGACTGTCTGTTTATCGCGACGGCGAACAGCTATGACGGCATACCCACTCCCCTGCTCGACCGTATGGAGGTAATAGAGCTCTCGACCTACACAGACACCGAAAAACTCGCGATAGCGAAGCACCACCTTGTTCCGAAGCAGCTGAAAAAAGCCGGAATAAGGAAGTCCGCCTTTTCGATAACCGACATCGGAATACTCGCTCTTATAAAGGGCTACACGCGCGAGGCTGGAGTACGGAATCTCGAACGCGAAATCGCGTCCCTTATAAGAAAAGGCGCGAAAAGAATAGCGGAGGGCGAGGCGAAGTCCGTCCGCGTGACCGAGAAGAATCTCGAGAGCTTCCTCGGCAAGGAGAAGGCACTCCCCGAAAGGATAGACGACGCCGACCAGACAGGAGCCGTCAACGGGCTCGCCTACACGGCGACCGGAGGCGACCTGCTCAAGGTCGAGGTTGCGGTTATGGAGGGGAGCGGCAAAATAGAGCTTACAGGCTCGCTCGGCGACGTTATGAAGGAGTCGGCAAAGATAGCGCACTCCTATGTCCGCTCGGTAGCCGGAAAATACGGCATTTCCCCCGATTTTTACAAGACAAAGGACATACATATACATTTTCCGGAGGGAGCTGTTCCAAAGGACGGTCCGTCCGCCGGAGTGACAATGGTAACGGCTATGGTTTCCGCCCTCGGTCTCATCCCCGTGCGGCATGACGTCGCGATGACCGGAGAGGTGACGCTCCGCGGTAACGTCCTGCCTATCGGCGGGCTGAAGGAAAAGACCCTCGCGGCTTATCGCGCCGGGGTCAGTACGGTGCTGATACCGAAGGACAACCTGCGCGATCTCGACGACATTGACAGCGAGGCACGCGCACATCTGAAATTTATTCCCTGCCGCACGGCGGAGGATGTGCTCGCCGCGGCGCTCGTACGCTGACGCATAAAACGCCGGAGAAGAAAAATAATGAAGATAAATGTCAATAATGCAAGCCTGAAGATATCTGTCGGAAATCGCGCACAGCTGCGTGCGGAGGCGAAGCCGCAGGTCGCGCTCTCCGGTCGGTCAAATGTCGGGAAAAGCTCGCTGATAAACACGCTCCTCGGGCGCAAGTCGCTCGCGCGCGTCTCCTCCTCTCCGGGAAAGACGATAACGCTGAACTATTACGATATTGACGGAAAGATGTATCTTGTCGACCTGCCGGGCTATGGCTATGCCAGGCGTTCATCCGATTCAAAGCGCGCGTGGTCGGCACTCACGGAGGATTATTTTCTTCACAACCCGTCCTCCGACATGATAAAGCTCGTAATACAGCTTATCGACATACGGACGGGCCCCACCGAGGACGACATTCTCATGCTGAACTTTCTGATAGAAAACCGGATAGATTTTCTTCTTGTCGCAACAAAGTGCGACAAACTGTCAAAATCACAGCTCGCATCTGCGCTCGAGGGTGTACGGAGAGACTATCTCAAGGATACCGGAATTGAAATAATCCCCTTCTCCTCCGTCACAAGAGACGGGCGGGCGGAGGTGTGGCGCGCGGTCTGCGACGCTGTCGGCGCGGAAAGGTAAACCGACATGACGCAAAGCATACCATACTACATTCTGACGGCAATCGCCGTTCTTATATCGCTCACCGTGCATGAATACAGCCACGGGCTCGCGGCTTATAAGCTCGGGGACACGACGGCACATGACATGGGGCGGCTCACGCTCAATCCGATAAAGCATATAGACCCGATAGGCGCGCTGTGCCTGCTCTTCTTCCATGTGGGCTGGGCAAAGCCGGTGCCGATAAACGCACGGAATTTCAGGCATCCGAAGCGGGATTTCGCGATAACCGCACTCGCGGGTCCTGTTTCAAACCTCATAATGGCGTTTGTGTTTTCCGGGCTGTATCTGCTCCTCGCCGCGACGCTCAGAGGGGTTGAATTCACAAGCAATGTGCTCTACTACTTTGCACTTTACAGCTTACAGTTGCTTTATCTTTTCCAGGTAATAAACACCGGGCTCGGCATTTTCAATCTGATTCCGGTACCGCCGCTCGACGGCTCACGAATACTGAACGTCGTGCTCCCGCCGAAGTGGTATTTCGGAATAATGAAGTACGAGAGAGTTATATATTACTGCCTTCTCGGCTGGCTGCTTATAGGCTCGTGGCTCTCCTCCGTTCTTCTCTCTCTCCCCGTCGTGGCGGGAAATCCCGTCCTCACCGTGATAGCGCGTATTCTCTCGCTCTCCGATCTTATCGGATATGCGGTGAAATGGGTATCCGGACTGATGATGTCCTTCTGGCGCCTTATTCCCTATCTCAATATCTGACATAGCAAGGGAGACCACATGACCGAACTGACATACCGTCTCGATCAGTTTGAGGGTCCGCTCGACCTTCTTCTGACCCTGATAAGCAAAAACAAGGTCAGCATAACCGATATACCGATTGCCATAATCTGCGACCAGTACATGGAGTACATCAACGAGGCGCAGAAGATGGATATGGATGTCGCGAGCGAGTTCATCGTTATGGCGAGCGAGCTCATGCTGATAAAAAGCCGGATGATCCTCCCGCATGAGGAGGGGACGGAGAACGACCCGCGCCGCGAGATAGCCGACGCGCTCCTGCTCTATCAGCAGGCGAAGCTCGCGGCAAAGGAGCTGCGCCCCCTTTACGAAAAATACTCCGACAGATACACGAAGGGCACGGACGACGTGCCGCCGGAGAAGGGTCTGCCTATGAATCTGTCGACCGACATGCTCATGCGCGCGCTGGGCGCCGTGGTACGGCGGCTCAAGGTCGCACAGTCCGAGAGAAACGCGACGGAGCTCGTCAATCCCCTTATAAAGCACAAGGTTGTCTCCGTCGAGGAGAAGATAATAGAGATATGTGCCCTGCTCGAGGACAGACCGCAGGCATCGCTGTTCTTTCTTCTGAAGGACGCGCCCGACCGTGCGGAGCTCGTCGCCCGCTTTATGGGTGTTCTGGAGCTTATAAAAACCGGGCGGGTGCTCATAACCACCGCGACGGTTATTGACGACCAGGTGGAATATTACGAGAACGGGCTCGAAATGATGCTCCGGCTGAACCCCTATTACATACCCGCCGAGGGCGAGGCAAGCGAATTTGACGCCTCCGGCGAGGAGGACAACGAAAAGGACGGAGAGGAGAAGGCAGATGGCAAGAAACAAGACAGCTGACGCCGAAAATGCAGGCGAAGATATAGCAAACGCAAAAATTGCGGCGGAGGGCGAAGAAAAGGCAAAGCCCGGAAAGGGCGCAAAAAGGAGCGGAAAGACGAAATCCGGCAAGGCTGACAAAAAGGAAGCCGAAGCCCCGGAAAAGCCTCACGAAGAGGTCCCTCCCGTCATATCGGACGGCGAGGAGGGCGAGGAAAAGCGCGAGATAGTCTTTGAGGAGGCTCTTGAGGCGGTGCTCTTCGCCGCGGGACATCCGATATCCTATGCAACGCTCGCGCGCGTCATGGAAATGACGCCCGGACTTGTCAAGGACAAGGTATTTGAGTACGCGCTGAAATACAACGACCCGGGAATCCCGCGCGGGGTCATGCTCCTGACGTTTGCGGACTCCTGCCAGCTATGCACAAAGGAATATTATCTGCACGAGATACGCGAGGTGCTGGGGCTCAAGAAAAACGGTACCCTGTCTACCTCCTCTATGGAGGTGCTCGCGATAGTTGCGTACAATCAGCCGGTAACGCGCGTCTTTGTCGACACGCTGCGCCGCGCGGATTCGTCTTATGCAATGAACAACCTTATCGACCGCGGACTCATAGAGTGCAAGGGCAGGCTCGATGTTCCGGGGCGCCCCATGCTCTTCGGAACGACGAACGACTTTCTGCGTGCGTTCGGTCTGAAGAGCCTCGACGAGCTCCCCTCCACCACCGAGGAGATGAACTCTGCATTCTCAAAGGCGAAGAACGACGCCGAAGCCGAAGGGGGCGAAGGGGACGAGGAGCTGAACGAGATAACCGGCGGCGACGGACAGCTCGCAATAGATTTTGAAAAATCCAAGGAGGCGGGCGAAGAGCCTGCCGACGGTGAAGTCGCGGACGGCGAAGTCGCAAGCAGAGCCCCGGCGGACGAGAGCCCGGAGGAGAATGCGGACGACGCCGGAATGTTCCAGTATGAGCACGACGACGCAGAACTTTCCGAAGGCGAAAACGACGATGCCGACGGTGAGGACACCGACGACAGAGCCGACAGCAATTCCGACACCGCTGACGGCGAAAATACATAACCAAAAAGCACCGAAAAGCACCGAAAAAACGCGGGAAGCGAATAAAAACACGCAGGTATGCAAATCATATCGAAAAAAGAGACTTGTATATGGCTGTGGCACTGTTTATTCTCCTCTCGCTCTCCGCGCTCGCGGTACTGCTCCTTGAGCCGGTGACGGTTCGGTTTGATACCCGTGAATACCCGAGGGTCACGCTGTCGCTCGTGTTTTTCGCGTTCTCGCTCACACTCTCGCCCGCCCGGGCGGGAAAGCGGCGGAGCGGAGCAATGGCGAAACGGGCAAAAAAACAAAAAAGCAAAAAGCTCCCGAGGCTGCCGCTCGCGGCTATGCTCCGCGCACTCGGACGGATAGCCCGGCGCGGAGAGCTTACCGTCGCGGAGCTGCCCGCCCCGCGGGAAAACGACGCCGCGGCAGCTTTGCGGCACGGACGGGTCATGGCGACCCTGCCATTCTCTGCCCTCGTTTTCGGCAATGTGAGCGCGGAGGACGGAGCCGCGGGGGGCGATATCACCGACATAGCCTTTACGACGTCTCTTATATTTATCGTTATTGAGGGAATACGGTTATTGCCGCATTTTTTCATGCGTGGAGGGTGAAGTCTATGGATATTACGGATGCGGACAGATACGGCGACACGGTGCGCGCGGCACTCGACGGTGTGCGCTCGCTCGCCGGGGCGGACACCTCGGTCGGACGGACGGTAATAACGCCCTCCGGGGTCACGGTAATCCCGGTGTCGAAGGTTTCATTCGGCACGGCGAGCGGCGGCTTTGACCTCGGGGACAGGAAAAGCAGTCCGCGGGATCTCGGCGGCGGTGGCACCGGAGTCACCGTAACGCCTGTTGCATTTCTCACAATTGACATGAACGGAAACATCAACCTGATAAATATAAGCGAGCCGAGAGCCGGCGCGGTCGAGAGCGTTACACAGCTTATCGAAAAATCGCCGGAAATAATCGGAAAAATAAAGTCGCTGTTCTGAAAAAGCATCCGGCACCCGACCCCATTCCGGAATAAAACTGCTCCCCCGACGCAAAATAGAGAAAAGGGGGATTATTGATGTTTTACGATAACAGGTGGAGGATAGCGGCTTTCGTATTATTTATTATAATGCTGATATCCGCACTCACAGCGACGGCGGTTTATTCAGGCGGCTCTTCGGCACACACGCGCGCGGGCGAAGTCGGCAGATTTACGGCGGTGGCACCGCCCTGCTCTGCCGATGAAAATACATTTTACGGCGCAAATTACAGCACGACAGCTGCGACGTTTGGAACGGTGGCGGCGACATGCACCGGTAAAACGGTCGGTATCGCTCTTTCTGCCGGTGGTGCCGCGATTCCGTCGGTCAGCGCAAGAGCGGCTGTCCTGTATATTCCCGAGACCGGGGATTTTATATATGAAAAACGGGCGGACGATGTTCTGCCTATGGCGAGCACGACGAAAATAATGACCGCGCTCGTCGCGGCGGAGAGACTAACACCCGACGAAAAAATAGAAATAGACGCCCGCGCTGTCGGTATTGAGGGCTCTTCCCTCTATCTTACGGCAGGCGACAGCTATACGGCAAAAGAACTGATAGAGGGGATGCTCCTCGCAAGCGCAAACGACGCGGCGGCAGCACTCGCAATAGCTGTCGCCGGGGACATCCCTGCCTTTGCTGAAATGATGAACGGGCGCGCGCGGGAGATAGGTCTCTCTGCGACGCATTTTGAAAATCCGCACGGCCTTGACGGTGAGAGCCACAGGACTACGGCGCGGGAGCTCGCGCTGATTTCCGCCGAGGCGATGGAAAACGACCTGCTCCGCAGGATATTCAGAGAGAAAAGCGCGGTAATCGGCGAGGGAGAAGGTCGCAGGACGCTCACAAACCACAACAAAATGCTCCGCTTGTATGACGGCTGTACGGGTGTCAAGACCGGGTTCACCAAAAAGAGCGGGAGATGTCTTGTGACGGCGGCGGAGCGCGACGGGCTCACACTCATTGGCGTCACGCTCTCTGCCCCGGACGATTGGGACGATCACACAAAAATGCTCGACTACGGCTTCTCGCTCTATGAAAAGCGGACGGTCGCCGAGGCGGGCGATATATCCTATACCCTCCCCGTAATTCGGGGCGGCGAGGTGGTGAGCATCACCGTCCGGAACACGGAAGCCCTCTCCGCCGTTTGCAAAAAGGGAGACGGCGCGGATACGGAAAAGCACATAAGGCTCACACGCTATACCGCGGCGCCCGTACGGTGCGGCGATGTCCTCGGCGAGGCGATATTCACAAGCGGGGAGAGGGTTATAGGCTCGGTAAAGCTCCGCGCCGCGGAGGATGTGGCGGCGGAGGAGCGAAAGCATTGGTTCGGAAGATAAAAAATAATATGCCGTGAGGCAGCAGAGGAAATTTCAGACTATGGAAAAAATAAGACTTCAGAAATTCATATCCGACTCAGGAATAATGTCAAGAAGAGCGGCAGAGGCGGAGATAGAGAGCGGTAACGTGGCAGTCAACGGTCACGTAGCCGCCCTCGGCACAAAGGTCGACCCTGCGGCGGATACCGTGACCCTGCGCGGGCGGCGGATAGCCTACGCAAGGCGGGAGCACACCTACATAATGATGAACAAGCCGCGCGGCTATCTCTCCTCGACAACCGACGACAGGGGGCGCAAGTGCGTCACAGACCTGCTAACCGGTGTTGCGGCGAGGGTCTACCCTGTCGGCAGGCTCGACCTCATATCCGAGGGTATGCTCCTGCTCACCAATGACGGCGAGCTTAAAAACAGGCTCACCCACCCGAGCCACTCGGTCCCGAAGGTCTACCGCGTCAAGGTCGGTGGGAGCGTTTCGCCGGAGCAGTACGAAATACTCACCTCACCTCTTACAATAGACGGCTACAAGATAAAGCCGGTGCAGGTCACGGTGACATCCGAGGACGAGAGCGGCACGGTGCTCAAAATGACGCTGCGCGAAGGGAGAAACCGACAGATACGCAAGATGTGCGAACAGGCGGGGCTCACGGTACGGAGGCTCTCCCGCGTGTCAATAGGCGACCTGCGGCTCGACGGTCTGCCGAGCGGAAAGTGGCGGTATCTCGACGAGCGGGAGGTCGAATACCTCTACAAGGCTACCGAGGGTTAAGGAGTTCGCCATGTTCACAATAAAGCCGGTACAGAATGAAGAGGCGGCACGGGATGCCGTCACCGCCTGTGGCGGAGACTTCGCCCCCGGAGCGTTTGTCTACGAAATGAGAGACAGCGGGAGCGGCGCGCTTATGGGCGTCACACAGTTTGATATTGATGAGACCGGAATAATTCTGACAGTCCTCCCGGAGCATAGGTACCGTGACGACAGGGAGGCAATGTTCATACTGCTCCGCTCCACCATGAATTTTATTGACATGTCCGGCGCGCACATCTGCCGCGCGCCCTACTCTGCCGGAGACGGCGCACTGCTGCGCTCCGCGGGTTTTTCGGACGCGGGAGATTCCTACATCTGCGACATGTCCGGAATGTTCTCGGGACACTGCGGAGGGAAAAGTGCTGTCGGTCGGTAAGGCTATCCGTAAATTCTTTTCCCTTTTAATTAAATATAAAAGCAGCGCGGACACCGCAAAATGCAGTGCCCGCGCCGTTTTTTTATAGCTTCGTCAGTCCGCACAGCGGTCTGCCAAAAGATTATGATAGCTTTCGTAGAACTCGCCGTATCTTCCCTCGTCGAGTGCGTCGCGTATCTTCTGCATAAGCTCGTTATAGAAATAGAGATTATGCAGAACCGCAAGCCGCATGCCGAGCGCCTCCTTTGCCTTGAAGAGGTGGCGGATATACGCCCTCGAATAATTCCGGCAGGCGGGGCAAGCACAGCTTTTTGATATGGGGCGGGAATCAAGGGTGTACTTCTCGTTCAAGAGGTTTATCTTCCCCTCCCATGTGAAGAGATTGCCGTGTCTTGCATTACGGCTCGGCATTACGCAGTCAAAGAAATCGACTCCGCGGTAAACCGCCTCGACAATATTCTGCGGGGTGCCGACGCCCATTAAGTATCTCGGCTTATCGGCGGGCATATACGGCTCTACCGTCTCTATTATATGATACATCGTCTCCGCGTCCTCGCCGACGGCGAGACCGCCTATTGCATAACCGTCGCACTCTATCTCCGATATGGCTTTCATATTCTCTATGCGGAGCTCCTCATAGGTTCCGCCCTGATTTATACCGAAGAGGAGCTGACGGGGGTTCACCGTTCCCTCCTCCCCGTTCAGACGGTCGAGCTCCTCGCGACAGCGGCGAAGCCAGCGGACCGTCCGCTCCTCGGACGCCTTTACGTAATTATACGGCGAGGGGTTCTCTATACACTCATCAAACGCCATGGCGATTGTCGAGCCGAGGTGAGACTGAATACGCATCGACTCCTCAGGTCCCATGAATATACGCTTTCCGTCAACGTGAGAATTGAACTCCACCCCGCGCTCGGAAATCTTTCTGAGCTTTGCAAGCGAGAACACCTGAAATCCGCCGGAGTCGGTAAGTATCGGTTTGTCCCAGTTGAAGAATTTATGGAGACCGCCGAGCTTATATATTACATCGTCGCCGGGGCGGACATGAAGATGATAGGTATTTGAAAGCTCAACCTGACATTTCACCTCCCTAAGGTCCTCGGTCGACACGCCGCCCTTTATCGCGGCGGAGGTGCCGACATTCATAAATACCGGAGTTTCTATAACTCCGTGCGGCGTCTCAAATCTGCCGCGGCGGGCACATCCCTCTTTTTTTATAAGTGTGAATTTGCTGTTCTGCATTTTCTTCTCCGTTTATCTCAACCTGTCAAACCAACGGTCAAGTTCATTTTTTCTTATCCTGTACGCCACGGGGCGGCCGTGCGGACATACGGTTATATCCGGTATAGACAGAAGCTTAGCGATAAGCCACTGTATCACCGATATGTCATAGTGTCTGCCGCCCTTTATCGCCGCCTTGCAGGCTACCTGATAGAGCGCGCGCTCACGCCGGAGGCTCTCGGTAGATTCGGCGGTGCCGCGTCCGCCCGCCATTTCGTCACACATCGTGACAAACAGCCCCTCGGCATCCCGGGTCGATATTGCGTCCGGGATAGCGGTTATTTTCGCGCTGCGGTCGGAGAGCGAGAACTCAAAGCCCACGCTCCGAAGATCGTCGCCGAAGTCGACAGCCGCAGACATCTCCTCCGCCGTCAGCTGAGCCTCGGACGGAATGAGCAGTGCCTGTGAGGCTACGCGGTGGTCACGCGCGCGGGAGGCCTTCAGCTCCTCGAATATTATCCTTTCATGCGCGGCGTGCTTGTCTATCAGAAGAAGATCCCCCTGATACTCAACTATAACATAGCAGTCAAACGCCTCGCCGACGTAGCGGTATTCCGGCGGCGCGGACTCTCCCGCGGCTACATGTTGTTCCCCACCGGTCTGTGCAGGAGCGGCTGTCTCTGCGGAGGCGGCTGTCTCTGCGGAGGCGGCTGTCCCGGTTGCGTCTGTATTTTCCGCGGCGGGAGGCTGTGTGGCGGGGTGTGCCGCCGGGTACTCCGCCCTCGCGCTGTCATATTTGCGGAGAAGCTCAAGCGACGCGGAGGGGGTCATCTCCTCACCTCTCGGACGCGCGGATGTCTGCGCCGCACTGCCGCCGGCAGGAGAGCGGAGCTGAAAATCTCCGCCCTGTGTTCCTGCGGTATGCGGCGCGTCTATGCCGGACGGCTTGCGGGGTGGGACGGAGACGCGGGGCTCGTCCTGCCACGGGGTACTATCCGGGGCGGGCTGTGACGCGGTCGCCGTGGCGGGCATTTTCACCTGCTCTCCCTTTGTATCCGCGCCTATCGGCACGAAGCGCGCCAGCGGGTCTCGCCGCGGCTTCAGGGCTATATCCGGGCGGTACTCTGCCTTTTCAAGCGTGCTCTTCACTGTATAATATACCGCCTCAAACACCGCGCGCTCGTCAGAGAATTTCACCTCGAGCTTTGACGGGTGGACATTCACATCGACGAGCATGGGGTCAAGCTCAAGGGAGAGGACGCAGACCGGGAAGCTCTCGGTCTCTATATAGGAGGTATAAGCCTTTTCAAGCGCCGCCTGCGCCGTCAGGCTCTTCACATATCTTCCGTTTATAAATACGTTTTCGCCGTTGCGGTTCTTTTTGAGGTTATCGCTCCTGCCTATGAAGCCCGTGACGTGCACGCCGTTTGCCCTGCCGTCGGCGGGGAGCATTTTTGCGGCGAAGTCCGCACCGTAGACCGCACGTATAGCGGATAGCAGCTCCCCGTCTCCCTGTGTGCGGAAGCGGAGAGCACCGTCAACCGAAAAGGAGACCGATATATCCGGGCGCGAGAGCGCGACGCGCTCTACAATAGCCGCTACATTCAGCGCCTCTGTCGCGTCCTTTTTTAAGAATTTCCGCCTTGCGGGTACATTAAAGAAGAGGTTCTCGACAACTACGGTAGTACCGTCCGCGGCGCCGACCTCGGAGATGTCAAGAATATTCCCGCCCTCGGAGGACAGCATATGCGCGGTCTCCTCGTCCCGGGTCTTGGATATCATGGTCACCTTTGACACCGAGGAGATAGCGGCAAGCGCCTCTCCGCGGAAGCCGAGAGTGGTTATCCCGGAGAGATCCTCCCGCGTATGTATTTTACTTGTCGCGTGGCGACGGAGGGAGACCGGCAGGTCCTCTGCCGTCATGCCGCAACCGTCATCGCTCACGCGGATTAAGGCGACGCCGCCGTGCTTTATCTCGGCGACTATGCTGCTAGCACCGGAGTCTATCGAATTTTCTATGAGCTCTTTCATGACAGACGACGGTCTCTCCACCACCTCGCCGGCGGCTATCAGATTCGCTATCTCGAAGCTCAGGACATTTATCTTTCCCATTTGTATATCCTTTCATCTGACGGAAAAGAGAAAAACTGATTATTAATACGGGGCAGAATTAGTCAAGCTCTTTTTTGAGCTCAAACAGGAGATTCATTGCCTCAATGGGTGTTAAGGTGTTAAGATCTGTCTTACGGAGCTTTTCCGCGACATCATCCGATTTTGTGGCTGCTATCGCCGTAAAGAGATCCGGCTCACGCTCCTTTTGCGGTTTCACCGGGGCACTCTGCCTTGCGCCGCTCTCTATCTCGGAGAGAATTTCCCGCGCGCGTTTCACCACCTCGCGCGGGACGCCCGCGAGCTTCGCAACCTCGATGCCGTAGGAGTCGTCCGTTCCTCCGCGGAGTATTTTACGCAGGAATATAAGGCTGTCTCCGCGCTTTTTCGCGGCTATATTGTAATTGACGATACCCGGGAAAAGCTCCTCCATATCCGTGAGCTCATGGTAGTGGGTCGCGAAGAGGGTCTTTGCCCCGATTTTCTGAGAATATGTATACTCCACGACCGCACGGGCTATCGCCATGCCGTCAAAGGTGCTCGTTCCCCGCCCGACCTCGTCGTATATTATCAGTGAGCGTTTCGTGGCGTTTTTCAGTATATTCGACACCTCGTTCATCTCGAGCATGAAGGTAGACTGCCCGGAGGCAAGGTCGTCCGACGCGCCGACGCGGGTAAAGAGCTTATCGACTATTCCTATCCTCGCCTCGCGCGCCGGGACGAAGGAGCCTATCTGCGCCATAATAACGATTATCGCAACCTGCCTCATATAGGTGGATTTACCCGCCATATTGGGACCGGTTATTATCATTACCTTATTGCCTGTACAATCAAGAGTGGTATCATTCGGGACGAAGTAGGAGCCCGAGACAAACTTCTCGACTACCGGGTGGCGTCCGTCCTTTATAACTATGCTGTCGGATATATCTATCTCCGGGCAGACATAGGAGTTTGCAACGGCGACATCGGCAAGCGAGCGGTACACATCAAGCTCGGCTATCATAGCCGCTGCAGCGCGCAAGCGCTCGCTGTTCTCGGAGACGAAGCCACGGAGGGTTGTGAATATATCGAACTCAAGAGCGACAAGCTTCTCGCCCGCGCCGAGTATCGTGCTCTCCATTTCTTTCAGCTCCTGCGTTATATATCTTTCGCAGTTTGTGAGCGTCTGCTTTCTTATGTATCTGTCCGGGACCTCCGAGGTCAGGGATTTTGTGACCTCGATATAATAGCCGAAAACCTTGTTATACGAGACCTTCAGCGACTTTATGCCCGTCTCCTCGCGCTCCCGCTGTTCTATGGACGCCATAATATCGCTCCCGTGTCCCATGACGGAGCGGTAGTAATCAACATCGGCGTTGAAGCCGTCGCGTATCATCCCCCCCTCACGCACGGTGAACGGCGGGGTATCGACTATCGCGCGGGAGAGCATGTCCCGCACATCGTCAAGCGTGTCGAGCTCCCCGGATATTTCGCGTATCGCGTCCGAATCGAGGGTTGACATCAGCTTCTTTATTTCCGGTAGGGTCGCAATGCTCTGACATATTGCGCGAAGGTCCTTTGCATTCGCGGTGCCGTACACCGTCTTCGCCGTCAGACGCTCTATATCGAGGGTATCGGCAAGGAGCGCGGTGAGCTTTTCCGCCGCGGCGCGGTCCTTTACGAACGCCGTTACGGCGCGCTGTCGTCTTATGACGGCGGCAGGGTCAAGGAGCGGCTTTGTTATCCACGTGCGGATAAGCCGCTTCCCCATTGCGGTTTCCGTTTTATCAAGCACCCAGAGGAGCGAGCCGCGCTTTTCCTTTGTTCTCATGGACTCGGTAAGCTCGAGATTCCTCCTCGTGTTCGGGTCAAGCTCGAGATACTGTCCCTTTGAATAGACGTTCAGTCCTCTTACGAAAGAGACATCGGTTTTCTGCGTCTCGCGTATGTAGAGGAGCAGAGCACCGACCGCCATCACCGTCTCCGGATTTGTGAGCCTGTCCGCCTCGTCCGAATAGGTCTTTTTCGTCAGGTCGCGGCATATATCGTATGAGAAGAGCCGCTTTGCCCCATCTGTCAGAAGCACATCGCGGTGAGCGGAAAGATAGTCCTTTATTTCCGGGAAATCGGCGGCAGGAACATTCGTCAGTATCTCTTTTGGGCGATAGCCGGACAGCTCGTTCTGCACGGCGGCAGCGGCTCCGTCCCCGTCGATATACGTGGCGAACACATCTCCCGTCGATATATCGCCGAAAGCGAGCGCGACCCCGGAGCTCCCGCGGCAGAGGGCGGCGAGAAAGTTATTCTGCCCCTCGTTGAGAAGCTCGCCATCCGTCACCGTACCCGGGGTCACAACCCGGACAACCTCCCGCTTTACAAGTCCTACCGCGGTCTTTGGGTCCTCGACCTGCTCGCAGACCGCGACCTTATACCCGCGCTCCACGAGCTTTCCGATGTAGACGTCCGCCTTATGAAACGGGACGCCGCACATTGCCGCCCTCCGCCCCTCTCCGCAGTCGCGGGAGGTAAGCGTCAGCTCCAGCTCACGCGAGGCGGTCAGCGCGTCGTCAAAAAAGCACTCGTAAAAGTCGCCGAGGCGGTACATTAAGATATACCCCTCATACTCACGCTTTACGGCGATGTACTGCTGCATCATCGGGGAAAATGTTTCGTTGTAATCAAGCTTGTTTACGATATCTGCCATTGCCTTTTGTCCTTCCGTATGGCATTTCTGCCCTCGGTTTAATTGCTTTTATATGTTTTTCAGTGTGAACAACCGCCGCAGGTGGAGCAGTCATGCGTGCACTCCGACGGGCGCTCTCCGGTTATGCAGAATTTTATCTCCGCATTTACCTTTGCCATTATATCATTTACGTTCTTCTGTGCGGAGGTGAAGTCGGTGTAATGCTTATTCGCAAATATCTTTCCGGTTAACTCCTCGAGCTTCTCTCTGAGGCTCGTTACCACGGCGGCGTCCTGCTCTTCCTTTGAAAACTGCTCGCCGAGGAGCTGACGGTCTGTCTCGTATTCGCGGAGCAGCGCGCCGAGGTCCGTATCCGCGTCGTATGCGTCCTTTGCGGCGACGAGACGGCGCATAGCGTCGGAGGCGGCTATTTTCTCTCCGAGCTCGTGTGCTTTTGCAATTATTTCATCCATTTTTTTATCTCACTTTCGTTATTCATTATGTAGCATTTTAATTTTCCGCGGGCTCGCCGAACAGGTTAAAGGGTGCGGCACGGGTAATTTTTATCTTAATGAAATCTCCCGGAGCCGCCGTATCGGAGCGGAAGTGAACGAGCTTATTCCCCGGTGTTCTCCCCGAGAGCAGCCGCCCGTCTCCGTCCACCTTTTCGCTGTCGGTGAGGACGCACTGTACCGTCCCGACATATTCCGTATTCTTCGCAAGAGATATTTCATCCTGCATGCGGAGGAGTCTGCCTATACGCTCGCTCTTCACATCCGCCGGTATCTGACAGTCCATTTTCGCGGCGCGCGTCCCCTCTCTCGGAGAGTATATAAATGCGTAGACCATATCATACCTTACGGTGCGGAGCATGTCAAGAGTCTCTGAAAATTCCTCCTCGGTCTCCCCGGGAAAGCCTACGATTATATCGGTGCTTATTACTATACCGGGTATTTTCTGCCGAAGCTTTTCTACCGTATTAAGATATTTCTCGCAGTTGTAGGTTCTGTTCATCTCATGGAGTATCCGGTCGGAGCCCGACTGGAGCGGGAGATGAAAGTACGGGGGGATTTTGTCGCCGCGCTCTGCCATTATATCTATCAGTGCATCGGAGACATCCTTCGGGTGACTCGTCATAAAGCGGACGCGGTAGTCTCCCGGAATGTCGGTTATCCTCCGGAGGAGCCCGGCAAAATCGGTGTCCGACGAATAGGAATTCACATTCTGCCCGAGGAGGGTTATCTCGCGGCAGCCGCCGTCGATAAGCCCGCGGCACTCGGCTATTACATCTGCGCTGTTGCGGCTCCTCTCCCTGCCGCGGACATACGGGACAATGCAGTATGAGCAGAAGTTGTTACAGCCGTACATTACGGAGACCCACGCGCGGTGTTCCCCGGCGCGCTCGGTAGGTATACCCTCTACGACGTCGCCCTTATCGGTGCCTATGACGAAAACGCGCTCTGAATTTGCGACGCGCCACATGACCTCCGGCAGGCGGGATATCATATTCGGCTCTATTGTGAATGAGACATACTTGAAAGCGCGGCGGAGAAGATCAACGGTCCCCTGTTCTGCCGCCATGCAGCCGACGACGCCGATTATCACGGAGGGGTCAGCCTCCTTTTTACCCCGGAGCTTTCCGAGCATGGAGAGCACCTTGTTCTCCGCGTGCGCACGGACGGCGCAGGTGTTCATTATAATCACATCCGCCTCCTCCGGCGACGGGGCGGTCGTATAGCCCATATCCGTGAGCATACCGCGCAGCTTCTCACTGTCCGCTTCGTTCTGCTGACAGCCGAAGGTTATAACGTATGCCGAGCGGGCGGCGGGAGTATTCATTTCTCTTACAAGTCCGGTGTATTTCATGACGCCGGTATCACGAAGGTTTACTATCATATTATATCCGTTTCAGTCAAAGAAAAACATTTTATTCCTCAAAGGATGCAACGATACGGCGCGGAGAGAGCCCGGCGAAGTCGTATATATCCGTCGGCTCTGTCGGTGATACAAAGGTGCCGTCTATCGCAAGTATGCGGTAATCCACGCCGATAAGAGCACTCCGCTCTGTCAGAACGGAGCCGAGTATCATTCCGGCACCGCCGTTCTTTATCCCCTCCTCGACAAAGCGGACATGTCGCGCGCCGCATATCAATGGTATCACGCTCTCCGCGAGCCTGTCATACGGGGCAAGCCGCTCGAGAAGCAGGACACCACACGGTCGCCCGGAGGTCGCAAGGATATCTGCGGCTGAAAGCGCGCTGTCGGTTATCCTGCCGTAGGTTATTATCACATTTTCCGGGACGGCAGAGGCGGAATAATTCGCGCGGACGCCGAAGCCCTCATAGTCTCCATCGGGGTAAAACTCACGGACTATGCGGGATGACTCTTCTGTGTTGGTATACCTGATCGCAAGCGGGAAATCCGCCACAGCCGCCTCATTTACGGCAGCGCGGAGCGAACCAAAGGTCGCGGGGGCGGCTATGTGCATGCCTGGGATTTCCGAGAGAAATGCCACATCGAATATACCGTGGTGGGTCGCGCCGTCCTCAGAGGCGAGCCCGGCGCGGTCGATTATAAATCTGACCGGGAGCCCCTGCAGGGCGACGTCATGGATTATGTTGTCGTAAGCGCGCTGAAGAAATGTCGAATATATGGCGACAAACGGCTTTATACCGTCGGCGGCGAGCCCCGCCGAGAAGGTAACGGCGTGCTCCTCCGCTATCCCGACGTCGAAATATCTCTCCGGAAAACGCTCCTCAAACGGGCGGAGCCCGGTGCCGAGCCCCATTGCGGCGGTTACGGCAACTATTTTTTTATCCCTCTCCGCACACTTTATCAGCTCGTCGCAGAACACGCGGTTAAAAGTCTCGCCCTCCGTTTTCCCGGGGTGGACACTGTGATATTTATCCGGCGATTTCTCTGCCGGGGCGTAGCCCTTGCCTTTCTTTGTACAGACGTGGACGACGCAGGTTTTGCCGGTATCCTTTGCAAGGCGGAGCTTCTCCTCCACCTTTTTGCAGTCGTTGCCGTTCACGGGTCCGACATAAGAAAAGCCGAGCTGTTCAAAAAGGTTCTCACGATAGAATATCTTCTTTAACAGATCGCGTACTTTTTCGAGAAAGCGTGTCAGCGGCTTCCCTATCAGGGGCACGTGCGCGAGCGCGGACTTCGTCGTCTTTTTGAAGCGGGCATAGCCGCGGGAGACGCGGATACGCGAGAGATAGGAGGCGAAGGCACCGCGGGTCCTTGATATTGACATGCGGTTCTCGTTCAGAATTATTATGAGGCGCATATCCGGCTTGCAGTTATTCATCGCCTCATGTATCATGCCGCCGGTGAACGCGCCGTCACCCATCACGCAGACGGTGTATGCGTCGCTCCCCGAAAGCTTATCAGCCTCGGCAAATCCGAGCGCGGCGGAAAGAGAGGTCGAGGAATGACCTGCACCGAACGGGTCGTATTCGCTCTCGCGGCGGAGTGTGAAGCCCGAGAGCCCGCCCGGGGTACGGAGAGTATCGAATGCGTCCCTTCGCCCGGTTATCATTTTGTGGACATACGCCTGATGTCCCACATCGAATATTATGTGGTCATGCGGAGCGTCAAAGACCCGGTGTATCGCCACGGTGAGCTCGGTTATCCCGAGGTTTGAGGCGAGGTGCCCGCCGTGGCGCGTGACCTCCTCCACCATAAAATCCCGCGCCTCGGCGCAATATGCGGGGAGCTCCCGCCCGGTAAGGCTCTTCAACTCCTTAGGAGAATTGACGCGCGGGAGGTATTTATATTCTTTCATTCTCTGCGTCACCCTCCTTTACGGACGTCAATACGGCACCACGCTGCTTTGTCGCAGTATCCGTCGGCGCACAGCCGAGCAGCTTCACATACGCGCGGTAAAAGGCGGAATAATCGCCGAAGCCGACGCGGTACGCCGCGCCGGAGGCGGTCTCCCCCGACTCTATAAGCTGTTTTGCATACATCACACGTTTCTGATTTATATAGCCGTGGACGGATATACCGTTATACCGCTTGAAGGCGCGGCAGAGGTAGTATTTGCTTATAAAAAAGCGTTTTGAAAGCTCGTCAAGGCTTATGTTGCGGTCGATGTTGTCGTTCAGATACCTTATGACCCTGCCGCCGAGCTCCCCGTTATCCCGTGGCTGTACCGATGTTCCGGCAGTCGCAAGAATTAGCATAAGCTCACCGATAAGGAGATGCACCATTGCGTAACGCTCGTCCTGCGGGAGGACGCCCGCCTGCCCTATCCGTTCCATTATTCCTGCGACGTGCTGCGGTATACATGACGGCGGAAAATAGAGCACGGGCTGTCGCGCGCCGAACTTTGACGCGAATATATCGCCGACGGCACTCGGCAGCTCAGATGCCGGGAAGTGCGCGACGTAACGGCTGTAAACCGTTCTGTCCTCAAGCTCAAGATAATGATATGTGAACGGAGGTATCAGCACGATGGTTCCTGGGCGCATGGAATACTCGTCCCCCTCTATTATAAACCTCGACTGTCCCTCGGTGATATAAAGCATCTCGTATCCGTCGTGACAATGGCGGGCGGAATAGTCCTCCTCCACCGGTGACTCAAAACGATAAAAGGCTGTTATATCGCCGTCGAGAACGCGCACTGTTTTATCCATACCGCACCTCCGGTCTTACCTTCGATATTAAGACAACTTATATTCTATCACACCCGGTCAATTTTTGCAATAGTTTTGGCAAGGTATTCAATATCTTTTTCAATATAATATATTGCAAGTCGTGTACCGGTGTGGTAAAATCGGGGTAGCAGAAAAAAATAACGGAGGAACAATCCATGAAATTAGGAGCACAGTTCTATACCCTGCGCAACCGGGCGGCAACGCCGGAGGGACTGCGCGAATGCTTTAAGGTCATACACGATATAGGCTACGACAACGCACAGATGTCCGCAATATGCAAGGTGGAGCCGGAGTATCTGCGCGGACTCTCGGAGGAGTTTTCTCTTCCCATTGTCTGCACACACTCATCCTTTGACAGGATAACCGGGGACACCGACGCCCTGATACGGGAGCACAAAATCTACGGCTGTCCCGTAATAGGAATAGGAGGCATGCCCGGAGAGCTCCGCGGAAGCGTCGAGGGCGCGAGAGAATTTCTCAGAAGAATTTCGGAGCCCATGAAGAAGATAAACGACGCCGGGCTGAAATTTGCCTATCACAACCACTCGTTCGAGTTTGCAAACGACGGCAAGCCGGTCTTTGATATACTTATCGAGGAGGCACCGGAGCTGAATTTCATACTTGATACCTACTGGATAAAGTATGCCGGGCGCGACACGCTCTCCTATATAAGAAAGATAGGCGCCGCGCGCATGCAGAACGTGCACTTCAAGGACATGAGGTCCGAGCCGAAGGGCGACATCTGCCCCTGCGGTGACGGTGTTATAGACTTCCGCCCGGTTATCGCGCTCTGCGACGAGCTCGGTATCCCAAATGCACTCGTCGAGCAGGACAACGCGCCCGACCTCGGCGATGAATTCCTCCAGATGAAGTCGAGCCACGACTTCCTCCGTCCCCTTCTCTGATAGCGTCGGCATAGCAACAAAGCACTGAAAGCCAAAGGAGAAAAGCATGGCTGAATTTATATTTTCCGCTTTCGCCGACGAGGCGGGCGACTCTGTCGAAGAGCAAATAGCCGCGCTCCGCGAAAACGGAATACATCTTATCGAGCCCCGTTTCTTCGACAAGCGCGGCGTCCTCGACCTCACGGAAGAGGAGCTCACGGAGGTCAGACGCAAGCTCGACGCCGGGGGGATAACCGTCGGCTCGCTCGGTTCGCCTGTCGGAAAGTATGCGATAGACGGCGACTTTGACGAATACATGAACACGACCTTCCGTAGGGCACTCCGCGCCGCGGAAATCCTCGGCACGAAGAGGATGCGGATTTTCAGTTTTTTTGTACCGCAGGACACGTTCGCCGCACATCGCGACGAGGTCATGCGGAGAATGAATAAAATGGTGAGGGTCGCGGCGGAGTGCGGAATAATGCTCTGCCACGAAAACGAGACAGCAATTTACGGTCAGATGCCCGGCGAGGTACGCGAGCTGCTCACCGAGGTCCCGGGGCTCTACGGCATATTCGACCCGGCGAACTACATAATGAACGGCGCAAATCCCTATGAGGGGATAGGCGCGACGCTCATCCGCCCCGGATATCTCCACATAAAGGACGCAATATACAAAACGCAGACGATAGTCCCCGCCGGAGAGGGAGAGGGCGCGATAGGTGACATCATCGACATCGTCAACGGACACACGGACGGACGGGTCATGCTCACTCTTGAGCCGCACCTTGCGCTCTTTGCGGCGTTCAAAAGCATAGACGCGCACACGGAGCTGCGCGGCAACCACGTATTTAACAACAACCGGGAGGCATTCGACTGTGCTGTCAGGTCACTCGAAGCCCTCATGACCTCCCGCGGATACAGAAAGGACGGTAACGGAATATGGAAAAAGTAAGATTCGGAATAGTCGGCGTCGGCAATATGGGTACGGCACACGCGAGAAATATTCTTGCCGGGAAGGTAACGAACGGAGTGCTCACGGCTGTCTGTGACATTAATCCGAAGAAGCTTGAGGCTTTCAGAGCCGAGCACCCGGACGCCGATGTGAAGTGCTTTGACAATGCGGAGGCTCTCTACTCCTCCGGGCTCTGCGATGTCGTGCAGATCTGCACACCGCACTACTCTCACCCGGAGCTCGCGATGAGCGCGCTCGACCACGGGCTCAACTGCATTGTCGAGAAGCCCGCGGGCGTCTACACAAAGCAGGTCAAGGAAATGCTCGAGCACGCGAAGAAATCCGACAAGATACTCGGCATAATGTTCAACCAGAGAACGAACCCCGCATTCCGCAAGATGCGGGAAATGATAAGAAACGGCGAAATAGGCGAGATAAAGCGCACAAACTGGATAATCACCGACTGGTATCGCTCGCAGTATTACTATGACAGCGGCTCATGGCGCGCGACATGGGCGGGCGAGGGCGGCGGCGTCCTCTACAATCAGGCCCCGCACCAGCTCGACCTCTTCCAATGGATTGTCGGAATGATGCCGGAGCGGCTCCGCGCATTCTGCCACTTCGGAAAGTGGCACGATATAGAGGTCGAGGATGATGTGACCTGCTACTGCGAATATCCGAACGGCGCAACCGGAGTCTTTATCACCTGCACGGCAGACGCCCCGGGCACCAACCGCTTTGAGGTTACGGGCACGAAGGGCACGCTTATATTCGAGAACAACAAGCTGACTTTCAAAAAGCTCGTCGTCGACGAGCGCGATGTCTGCTTCTCGACAAATACCGCATTCGGCGTGCCGGAGGTCGAAAGCGTCACGGAAGTCCCGCTCGAGGGCGAGAATTCACAGCATGTCGGCATCTGCAACAACATTGCAAACGCGATACTCGGGCTCGAGCCTGTGTATGCGCCTGCTGCCGACGGAATAAACGGCGTCGAGCTCGCAAATGCTATGCTCCTCTCCACATGGCTCGGCAAAGATGTCACACTCCCCATTGACGACGACTTCTTCTACGAGGAACTGAAAAAACGGATAGCGGTATCGAAGCCGCACCGCCCGGTGAACGGCGATAGCACCACCGTTCTCACATGGAAGTAATTATGAACGAAAAGAAATTCAGAGTCTGCCTTGTCGGGTGCGGGGTGATATCCGAAAATCACCTTACGGCACTCTCTGCCCTGCCCGCCGTCACCGTCGTCGCGCTCTGTGACAAGTACCGCTCCCGGGCTGAGGCTGCGGCAAAGACCTATGCCCCCGGAGCCGCAATCTACACCGACTACGAAGCTATGCTCGACGCGGAGCGCCCGGACGCCGTGCACATCTGCACGCCGCATTTTCTGCATGCGCCTATGACCTGCGCGGCACTGCGCCGCGGGATAAACGTCTTTCTCGAAAAGCCGATGGCGACCTCTGTTCGTGAGATAGAGGAGATACGGGAGGCGGAGAGGGCGAGCCGCGGGCGGGTCTGTGTCTGCTTTCAGAACCGCTTCAACAATACTACCCTCACGGCAAAGGCGATAGCCGACGAGGACGGCGGCGCCATAACAGCCTGCGGCACCGTTTTCTGGTATCGCAGCGATGCCTACTATGCCCACAGCGAATGGCGCGGGCGCATGGAAACCGAGGGTGGCGGAGTCCTTATAAATCAGGCCATTCACACGCTCGACATGCTCTCGCAGTTCCTCGGCAGACCCGAGTATGTGCAGGCGGACATTGCAAACAGGCGACACCGCGGCATAATCGACGTCGAGGACACAGCGAACGGAATTATCGACTTTCCGGGCGGGCGACAGGGGCAGTTCTTCGCCACCACGACCTTCCCCGGCGGGGACCTTACCGAGGTCACAATAAAGACAAAAAATCACTGTATGGTGCTGACGACAAGCCGCCTCACCCTCGACGGCGAGGTATTGACGGACGCGACTACGGAGCACTATATAGGCAAGCCCTGCTACGGCGCGGGTCATACGGTTCTTATTGAAAAATTCTACACTGCACTGAAAAACGGAGACGCGCTTCCGGTCGGGACCGGGGACAGCGCGTGGGCCCTCGAGCTCTTGAAAGCGGCTTACGCCTCACGGGGAGAAAAAATACCGGTGCAGCATGCGAAAGGAGATGAAGCATAATGAAAATGACGTTCAGATGGTACGGGCAGAGCGACCCGGTCACCCTCGAGAGAATCCGGCAGATACCGGGGATGACCGGGGTTGTCACGGCTCTCTACTCTATTCCCGTCGGCGAGGTGTGGGACGAGAAATCCATACTCGCGCAGAAGGCGGCTGTCAATGCCGCAGGGCTTGAGATGGAGGTTATCGAGAGCGTACCCGTGCACGAGGAGATAAAGCTCGGCTCTCCTGAGCGCGAGCACTATATCGACAACTACATAGAGACTATAAAAAATCTCGGCAAGGCGGGCGTCAAGGTCATATGCTACAACTTCATGCCGGTATTCGACTGGGTGCGGAGCGAGCTCCATTACAGGACTGCGGACGGCTCAAACTGCCTCGCCTACGACCAGAGGACGATAGACAGGCTCAACCCGGAGAAGGAGTCGCTCTCCCTCCCCGGATGGGACGAGAGCTATACGAAGGACGGTCTTGCAGAGTTGCTCCGCCGCTACAAGTCGGTTGACGAGGAAAAGCTCTTCGGAAATATGGTTTACTTCCTCGGTCGGATAATGCCGACCTGCGAGGAATACGGCGTCAGAATGGCTGTGCACCCGGATGATCCGCCGTGGTCGCTCTTCGGTCTGCCGCGTATTATCACCTCAGAAGCGAACATTGACAGGCTGTTTGCGGCGGTCGACACGCCGTACAACGGTCTGACGCTCTGCACCGGGTCGCTCGGTGCGGACAGGCGCAACGACCTTGTCGCGATGGCGGCAAAGTATGCAAGGGCGGGGCGCGTCCACTTCTTTCACGCGCGGAATATAAAGTTCACCGACCGGGAGGACGGCAAGCTCTTCTTCAACGAGACGGGACACCCGACCTCTTGCGGCTCCCTCGACATATACGGCATAATGAAGGCACTTCATGACAACGGATTTGAGGGCTATACCCGCCCCGACCACGGACGCAACATCTGGGGCGAGGACGGAAAGCCGGGGTACGGTCTCTACGACCGCGCGCTCGGTGCAACCTACCTCTACGGGCTCTGGGAAGCTATTGACAAGACAGAGCGAGCCACGAAAAACTGACATTCCGGTTCGCCGGATTTATGAGAAAACAGAAAGGATTTTTTGATATGGAACTCCCTTTTAACGTTGATCTTAACGGCAGAGTCGCCGTTGTAACAGGCGCGGGCGGTGTTCTCTGCTCCGTTTTTTCCCGCGCTCTTGCAAAATGCGGGGCTAAGGTCGCGCTCCTTGACCTCAACGGAGCGGCGGCGGAAAAGGTGGCGGAGCAGATCCGTGCCGAGGGTGGCACCGCAATTGCCGTCGCGGCAAACTGCCTCGACCGCCGGAGCCTCGAGGAGGCAAAGGCTGTCGTCACGGAAAAGCTCGGCTCATGCGACATACTTATAAACGGTGCGGGCGGAAACAACCCGCGCGCAACGACTGCGGACGAATATTTCGACCCCGCATCGCTCACATCCGACAAGCAGAATTTCTTCAATCTCGACCCCGACGGGTTCCGCTTCGTCTTTGATCTCAATGTCGTCGCGGCATTCCTCACAACACAGGTATTCGCGCGCGAAATGGCAGAGTCGAAAAAGGGCGGGAGCATAATCAACATATCCTCGATGAACGCCTATCGCCCTCTCACGAAGATACCCGCCTACTCTGCGGCTAAGGCGGCGGTCTCTAACTTCACACAGTGGCTCGCCGTGCATTTTGCGGGAACCGGAATCCGCGTCAACGCGCTCGCCCCCGGGTTCTTCGTCACAAATCAGAACCGTGCCCTCCTCTTCACCGAGGACGGAAAGCCCACGGCGCGCACGGAGAAGATCCTCCGCGGTACTCCTATGGGTCGCTTTGGCGAGGCGGAGGAGCTGCTCGGCGGTCTGCTCTTCCTTGTCAACGACAAGGCATCCGGCTTTATAACCGGAGTTGTTCTCCCGATTGACGGCGGATTCTCCGCTTATTCCGGAGTATAATCTGCAATAAACAAAGCTAAGGCGCGCCACACGGCGCGCCTTTTTTATTATATTTTTCTATGTATTATCAATATGCTCCGGGAGCTGATGCGCCGGGGAAGCCACGGCGCGGTGTAAGGGCGTAATTTTACTCCTGCCCTTTAAGTGCCTCAACCATATCAATCCTTCTGTTCTTTCCGGCTACCATAAGACTGACGAGGAGGGACATTCCGACGGTCAGAAGAACCGTCATAATATAGGACATCGCGCCTATCGACATTTTCATCTCATACTCCGACGCGAGGGTTTTCAGCATATACAGGAGCGTCAGCACGCCGAGCGGTATTCCTATAATTATTCCGACTATCGAAAGGGATAGGTTCTGCCCTGCGAGAAGTCTGCCAATCTTTTTATCCCTGAAACCGACGACCTTGAGCGTCGCCATCTCGCGATAGCGTTCTGTATAGCTCATCGCGCCGAGGTTGTAGAGAACGATTATGCCGAGGAGGAGCGCGCCACCGACAAGCATGTAAATCATGGTATCCATAATGGAGAGGAAAACCTCGAAGGAGTCCATTATCATCTGCTTTGACTGGACGGATTTTATGGAGGAGGACGATGTGATCTCTCCTTTCTCCGTATCGGTATAAATCGAGTCGATCGTATATGGGATTTTCAGCAGGTCTGCATACTTCCCCGAAACGACGATATTCTCCGTCACGCTCCGGAAGATGCCGGCGACGCGCAGGGTGTATGTATCGTCCGTGCCGAACGGGCTCACCGTCAGCGTGTCTCCCGGACGGAGGGAAAACCGCTCTGCAAGGCGCATACACACATACGCGCCGTCATCGCCTATATCAATCTTCCTCGTGCTCTCGTCCATTATGCGGATTCTATCATGGGTGATGTTGTAGATGTCAAGAGACACCGTCTTCCCCTCTATCTGCACGCTGACCGAGCCGCTGCAGTCGCCGTCGTATTTCTCTATGACCTCCCGGCGCTCCTCATCCGTCACGCCCTCGGAAAGGAATATGCGCGAGGAATAATTCAGTCCGTTTTCATAGTACATATCGAGAAATGCGTTCATGGTATCTTTCATACCGAACGCGGCAAGGATAAGAATTGTGCACCCCACTATTCCGACCATGCTCATCGCCGTCCGCGCCTTATGCCGGACTATATCGCGCATGTTCCACCTCGTCCCGAACGGGATACGGTGAAAGAGTTTTGTACGCTCTATGAGCATGGGCTTCATTTTCTTCGGAGTATAGGGACGGAGGGCGTCTGCCGCAGTGCCGGCGAGCATCTGTCTTGTCGAAAGGAAGCCTATCTGCGTCAGGAGAAGGATAATAACCGCCACGACGGCAATGCAGAAGCCCGGGAGCACGAGCCGCCACTCCGGCAGGTCCATGTATGTGCCCATCATGCCGTCCGGGTTCATTATAAACCACGCGACGGCGTAGCCGACCCCAATGCCGAGCGCGGTGCCGACGACGGCGACGAAAAACGCGAAGGAGGTGTAATGGCGGATTATGCGACTGTCGTGAAAGCCGAGTGCCTTTAAGGTTCCTATCTGCGTTTTCTCCTTAGCCGTCAGACGGTGCATGGTGGTAACCATGGTGAGGAGCCCTATAAGGAGGAATAGCGCGGGGAGTATACTTCCCATAGCCTTTCCCTCGTCGACCTCTCCCTCTGCCTGCGAATATGCAAGACTCTCCTCCTTTGTAAGGATTACGGTAGTACTTCCGAGAGCCTTGTTCACCTCCTCCGAGAAGGCGTCCTTATCAAGCTCTGAGATAACATTTATCTGCGGGTAGTAGCCGAAGCCTACGGCACTCTCATAAAGGGCAGGCGATATATAGGCGAAGCCGTGGGTCTTGAAATCCGGCATAAGCTGGGTGTTGTCGCGGACGCATATCATCTGCTCTGCGGCTTTTATAAGCCCTGCTACCTTGCCGGATATTTCAATACCGCGGTAGGTAAAGGTGAGCGTGTCGCCGAGGCTTATATTATTTTCCGCGGCGTAACGGTCAGAGAGCCATATTCCGTCCGCGCTCTCGCCGTCGTATGCAGCTCCGTCAATCAGAACGAATGAGGAGACCGAGAAGTCTGTGGTCACGGCGAGGGCGACGCTGTCCCCTCCGCTGTCCTTCACATCGACATTGACGGAGAGGAAGCGGGCGGCGGCGGTGACGCCGTCGATATTCTTTATTTTTCCGAGGTCGCCATCGGCAAAGCCGCTCTCGCTCACAAGCCGGTAATCGGCGAAATTGCAATCATCGAAGAACGAAAACATATTGTGCTCTATGCTCGCCCACTCCATATTGAAGCCGAGAAACATCCCGACGCCGAGCATAACCATAAGAATCATTGAGATGAACTGCGCCTTATAGCTCCACGCCGTGCGGAGCATTTTTCTTATCAGCATACCGTGCTCCTTTACCAGTCGATGTCATCGGCGGACGCGGGATTCTCCTGCTCCGTTACAGATATTACCTTGCCGTTTTTCACGCGGATAACGGTATCAGCCATTTTCGCGATGTTCTGGTTATGCGTGACTATCACTATCGTTTTTCCGTATTCGCGCGCCATTCTGAGCAGGAGCTTCAGAACAAGGACGCCGGTCGCGGAGTCGAGCGCGCCGGTCGGCTCATCGCAGAGGAGAATTTTCGGATTTTTCGCGAGGGCACGGGCTATCGATACGCGCTGCTGCTCTCCTCCCGAGAGCTCTGACGGGAAGTTCTTTGCATGGTCGGCAAGACCGACCTCGGAGAGCATTTTAGTTGCCGAGAGCGGCTCCCTTGTTATTTCCTTTACAAGCGCGACATTCTCATGCACCGTGAGCGTCGGGATAAGGTTATAGAACTGGAATACAAATCCGACGGTCTCCGCGCGGTAATCCGCGAGCTCATTATTTGAGAGGGTGGAAATATCCTTTCCGCACACTACTATCTTCCCGGACGTCGGGCTGTCAAGACCGCCGAGCAGGTTAAGAAGAGTGCTTTTCCCCGCTCCTGACGGACCGAGTATCACCACAAACCTCCCCTCATCGAGCGAGAGGTCCACGCCGTCAAGAGCGTGGAGCTCGTGCTCGCCGCTCGTGTACACGCGGCTCACATTCTGAAATTCTACGATTGCCATTTTTTCCTCCGTTTGTATATGATAATTTTTTATAGTCTTTTTTCGGCGCACGCGTAGTTAGCATATGCTAACATCGTGCCTCTCAAAAAGGGAAATTGCTTTCCCTTTTTGTATTCTTATTATCAAGTGGGTGGCGAAGCCCTGTATTTTCAGAATTGCTTCAAGGTTACCGTATGCTAACTCTTTGGCTTTTGAAAATCTGCCCAAAGGCAGATTTTCATCGTGTATTATATCATATACTCCCGGAGTTTGCAATAGCTAACTCGTATTTTTTTGCAAAAACTCGCGGGAAATATCATATTTTTCAGGAAAAGACTATATCAAGTATCATCATGAGCGTAAATCCGACGGCGAAGAGGACAGTCCCTGTCTCGGGGCAATCCTCTCCGTACATCTCCGGTATCAGCTCGCGGACGACGACATATAGCATGGCTCCGGCGGCGAAGGCAAGAAGATACGGGAGGGCAGGAATGATTACCGACGAAAGAAGCAGCGTCAGCACCGCGGCGACCGGCTCGACGACACCGGAGAGGACGCCGCCGAGGAATGCGCGCCCCCTGCTCTTTCCCGAGGCGTGCAACGGCATTGAGACTATCGCCCCCTCCGGGAAATTCTGTATCGCTATCCCGGCGGAGAGCGCGAGTGCGCCAGCCGCGCTTATCTCCCCTCCTCCGGCGAGATAGCCCGCGTACACTGCTCCCACTGCCATGCCCTCCGGTATGTTATGGAGGGTCACGGCGAGGACGGTCATGAATGTATGTCCCATGCCGCGGCGGGATCCGTCCTCCTCTGCCCGTTTGTTTATAATCGGTATCAGCCGGTTGAGGAGCATCAGAAAGGCAATCCCGGCGAGAAAGCCTGTGGCGGCGGGAACAAACGACCACGTGCCCATCCACAGAGATTCCTCTACCGCAGGAATTATGAGGCTCCAGACCGAGGCGGCGACCATGACCCCGGCGGCAAAGCCGACGAGCGCGTGTCCCACCCGCGCTCCCATTCCGCGACGCATGAGAAACACCCACGCGGCTCCGAGGGAGGTACCGAGAAAAGGTATCATTATACCGTAAAAGGTTTCCATTGTAAGCTCCGTTTGCTTTTACTATGAGGGGCGGCGGGTGCCGAGCTCTGTTTGCTGCGACAGCACCGCCCCTCTTTATACATGATACACTTTTTCTCCGATTTTGCCAGTCAGCCGAAGATATGCAAAAAAATGCGCCGCGACAATTGTCCCCCTGCCGCGGCGCCCGAGTATGAGTTATTATCTTATTTTGTAGTGTCGGTCTCTGCCGCGTCCTCTGCGGTAGCGTCAACGGTCGCGGTTTCCTCCGCTATGGCGGGGGTCTGCTCGTCGTCATGCTTTCCGAGATTTACAAGTACATTCGTGATTATACCGAGAATGAGCGCGCAGGCAACCGAGGTGATAGTGACCTTTCCGAAGCTCAGAGCCATGCCGCCGACGCCGGCGATAAGGATTACCGAGACCACGAAGAGGTTCCTGTTGTCGCCGAGGTCAACGGTCTGAATCATCTTGAGACCCGAGACCGCGATGAAGCCGTAGAGGGTGACGCAGACGCCGCCCATTACGCAGGACGGGATAGTAGCGAGGAAGGTTACGAACGGGGCGAAGAAGGAAGCGACTATCGCCATTATTGCGGTGGCGAGGATTGTAACCACGGAGGCGTTTCCGGATATTGCGACGCAACCGACCGACTCACCGTAGGTTGTGTTCGGGCAGCCGCCAAAGAACGCGCCGACCATGGAGCCGACACCGTCACCGAGGAGGGTGCGGTCAAGTCCGGGATCCTCGAGCAGGTCCTTCTCTATTATGGAGGAGATGTTCTTATGGTCTGCTATATGCTCTGCGAACACGACGAACGCGACGGGAACATACGCAACCGCTATTGTGCCTATATAAGAGCCGATACCGGCCTCGGAGAGATTGCCGAATGCACGGAACGCCTCGACAAAGGTGAAGTCCGGATACCACTGCATGGATGCAAACTTACCGAAGTCTATGAGCTTCAGCGCGTCTACCGACGCGACATTTCCGATTACCGTAAAGACGGTAGCGACGAGGTAGCCGGCTACGATACCGACGATAAAGGGGATCATCTGGAGAGTCTTTGATATACGCTTACCGTATACCGAGCAAAGGACGGTCACAAAGAGAGTTACGAGACCGCATATAAGGGCGACATACTGATTTGCGACCGGGGCGCCGTTTTCAAGCACGCTGCCGCGGAAGAGGTCGCCTATTGCGTTCTTTGCAAGCGAGAGACCGATTATCGCGACGGTGGGTCCGATTACGACGGCGGGCATGAGCTTACCGACCCAGCCGGAGCCGAACTTCTTTACAAGGAGAGCTATGACAACATAGACGAGCCCGGCGAAAAACGCGCCGATTATAAGACCGAGGTAGCCGACTGCAAGGGTCGCCGCGCCGGCAAACGCCGCCGCCATGGAGCCGAGGAAGGCAAAGGACGAGCCGAGGAACACGGGGCTCCTGAATTTCGTGAAGAGAAGATAGACTATGGTACCGACGCCTGCGCCGAAGAGCGCGGCGGACTGTGACATCCCGTGCCCTATTGCCGACGGGACGGCTATCGTGGCGGCGAGGATGGCGAGGAGCTGCTGCAGGGCGAAGACGATGACCTTGTGGGGTGCGGGTCTGTCGCTTACATTGTAGATGAGTTTCATGTTTTTTCTCCTTTTTTTGCTTTTTTCGGAAACCAAGCCATGTTGCCGGGCAAAAAAAAATCCTGCCTGTCGGCAAGACCTAACCCGCCCCCGCACCGTAAACTCCCCCGGCGCGCGGACTATCGCAAATCTTGTCGGCATCTCTGTACCGAACTTAAAGACCTGATTTTCACGGAGTATTATATCACGGGGAGACGCAAATGTAAATAGCTTTTCCGAAGTTTTGTCGTTTTTTCCGTTTTTCACAGAAAATACAGTGCGACGGCTCTTAGAATTTGAGTATTTTTCACATCACGGCGCGAAATGGGAAATTTTTTCGCTTTATTCTTGAATTGTTAATTATTATGATGTATAATGTAATGGAAAATATTTTTTGAAAGGTATAGTGTATGTTGAATTTTCTACTTGAAACCGGCTCAGGCAGCGGCACATCGACAAGCAGCTTTAACTGGATCTCGATAATCATGATACTCGTCATGATTGCCGCTCTCTATTTTCTCATGATCCGCCCGCAGAAGAAGCAGCAGAAGAAGGACGACGAGATGCGCTCCTCGCTCGCTGTCGGTGACGAGGTCACGACGATAGGCGGAATAATCGGCAAGGTCGTCTCCATAAAGGACGAAACCTTTGTCCTCGAGACGACAAAGGACCGCACGAAGATACGCTTCCTCAAGGGAGCTATACGCACCATTGACGTAAAGGCAGAGGACATCGCCGCAAGCGTCATGGAGCAGAAAGCAGAGGGCGCAGAGAACGCGGCGGAGAACGCAGAAGCCGCGTCCGAGCCGACAGCCGACGAAAAGAAGGACGAGAATAAGTAATTCTCCCCCTCCCCGGAATAAAAAAGCAAGCCTCCGAATATGTCTTTTAACAGAAAGACTGTTCGGAGGTTTCTTTATGAAAAAAAGGCACACCTCCTCCGGCTTTGCCACCGGGCGAGGCGGAGGGATAGTTATAGGAATAGTTCTGCAAGCCGTGCTGCTCGTCATACTGTGTGCCGTCGGCGCGCTCATTGCAATAGGCGGCGGGGACCCCGTGCCGAGGGCGGGGGCATACTCGCTCGCCGCATTTCTCATAACCGGGGCGCTCTCCGCCCTTATAATATCGGCGACGCGGCGGGAGGGCGGATTCATATCCGCGTTTCTCTCTTCCCTTGCCTTTGTGATAATTCTCTTTACCGTCGGGATAATCGCGGGCGGCGGAAAGCTCGCCGGGGCGGTATTTGTAAATTATCTCTGCTATCTGCCGCTCTCGGCACTGTTCGCCTACCTCGGCGGGCTCCGCCGCGGGAGACGGCACCGCTCATTCAGATAAGCGGGATATAAGGAGCGGGAGCGCCTCCTCAAAATTGACGCCGTAGAAGCGGGCGCTCTTATCCCTCGCGGTATGCTTCATTGCGTCAAGGGTCACATCGGTGGCGAGCTCAAGCGCGCGCACCTCACCGAGGGAGCGCATGACGCCTCCGAGGGTGACGGAGGCGAAGAGGTCGCCCGTGCCGTGATAGGATTTCGGAAGCTTTTCGTTAAGATACAGGGTATACTCCCCGCTCTCGCCGTCAAGGTGCATGAAGCCTATCTTGTCGTCGGAGAAGCTGACGCCGCTTATCGCCGCGCTCCTTGCCCCGAGGGAGACGAGCCCGGAAAGGAGCTCTCTTATATACTTCTCGTCGTATTTTTCTCTGTACGGCATGCCGAGCATGAGAGCAGCCTCCGTCACATTGGGCACGACGAGGTCAGCCATGCGGCACATATCCGCCATCAGGGGAGGAAACTCCGCCGTAAAGCCCGGATAGAGGCTCCCGTTATCAGCCATTGCGGGGTCTATAAGGATGTATGCTCCCCTTTCCTTTTGCCGTCTTATGAGTTCCGCGACGAGGGCGACCTGCCTTTTCGAGCCGAGGTAGCCCGTATATACGGCGTCAAAGTCTATACCGAGGCGGGAAAAGACCGCGCCTATCGGCTCTATCTCATCTGTCAGGTCCCGGAAAGTGAACTCCGGGAACGCGGTATGGGTTGAGAGAACGGCGGTCGGGAGGACGGAGCACTCCACCCCCGAAGCCGATATTACCGGGAGGGCAACGGTGAGAGAGCATTTTCCGACGCAGGAGATGTCCTGCACTGTAAGAATTCTTTTCATTTTGTTTTCCTTTTTGTTTTATATCGGGATATGTTTACCGTCAGGCGAGGAGATCTATATCCGCGCCGAGGGAACGGAGCTTTGAAACAAGAGAGGAATATCCGCGTGTGAGCATACCGTCATCGGATATTACGCTCTCCCCCTCTGCCGCAAGAGCGGCAAGCAGACAAGCCGCGCCGGCGCGAAGGTCACAGACCTTTGCCCCGGAATTTTTTATTTCCGAGGGATATATCACCGCGCCGTCGGAAAAGCGGGCGGAGGCTATGCCGAACTTCGCAAGCTCGGAAAGGTAGCCGAAACGCTCCGGAAATACGGTATCGGTTATTTTTCCTCCGGAGTTTTTTGCGAGGAGGACCGCCGTCTGCGGCTGCATATCCGTGGGATAGCCTGGATACGGCGCGGTCGTGACCTCGGCATAATCAAGGCGTGAAGCTGCCACGGCGGAGACGGCGGCATCGGAGGAGGAGACCGAAGCCCCCATTGAAGAAAGAAAGGACGTCAGCGCCGAGAGCTCCCGCGGGGGGACGCCACGGACGCGGACGCGCCCGCCCGTGACAAGTCCGGCGATAATATATGTCCCCGCCTCTATCATATCGGGAATGACGCGGGCACAGGTGCCGTGAAGCTGCCCGCCGCGGACGGTGAATGAATTTTCGGAAATTTCTATATCCGCGCCCGCCGAGCGGAGGAATGAAACAAGGAAGATTATATGCGGCTCTGTCGCCGGGTTCTCTATTCTGCTCTCCCCCTCTGTCGCCGCGGCGAGGAGCAGCGCATTTACGGTTGCACCGACAGATTTATTCGCAAAGGTCACGGTCGCCGGGTGAAGCCCCGATGTGACAAGGGCATCTCCGCACATCTTAGCGCCAAAGGCGCGCGCCGCCGCGATATGCATATCTATCGGGCGGGCGGAAAAATTACAGCCGCCGAAGTTCCTTATCGGGCACCTGCCGAAGCGCGGGACGGCGGAGCCTATCAGATATGTAGAGGCGCGGAAGGATGAAAGAAGCTCCGGCGGAGGGGTGGAATAGTGCAGATCGCCGGTATCTATGCGGCAGGTGTCTCCCTCGCGCTCTACCTCCGCGCCGAACACGCTGAGAATTTCAAGAGCGACGCGAACATCCCGTATATCGGGAAGCCCGCGGAGGTACGTAACGCCCGGGCATATCAGCGTCGCGAATATTACGGGGAGAGACGCATTTTTCGAGCCGCCGCACTCTATATCGCCGGAGAGCGGGCGACCGCCCCTTACAAAATATTTTTCCATAGGAACACACTCCGTACAAGGTATTGTACATTACAGCATATTCCCATGTGAAAAATTCAGTTCCCGCCCTGTCAGGCGTCGCGATAATAGGCTACCGCGAGGTCGACGACGAGCCCGTAGCTACGGACGCCGACGGTGCCGTTTATTTTGAGGTAGGTGTCGTTCATCGCGCTCGAGACCTTATCAATTACCGTACCGTCATATTTGCGCGCACGGGCATAATAGGCGCGCAGGTCATCCCGCGCGGTGGCGGAAAGCTCCGACGCGACCTCCGTATATGCGTCGCTGTCCGCGCGCGAAAGCGCAGAGGAGACGTACTGGTACATCGTCATATACCCGCTGTAACGGATAAACGGGTCCTCCGAGCCGATACAGACAAGGAAGGCGACGAAGTTTGCTTCATTCTCCCTCGCAAATCCGCGCTGGTGCGCGAACTCGTGCGCGACGGTGAACGGCAGGCTGAAATCCGGATAGGTCATATTGAGGTTTGACTCTCCGGTGAAATAGGAGTATATTCCGAGGGTGCCGCAGGCGGTCATTATCTCGCCGGAGAGCGCGGGCTTAAAGCGGCTGTCAAAGGTATTTATCGCCGGATAAGCTTCTGCGGCGGTGCGGTATGCTTTACATAAGAGCTCCGACAGCTCAGCGTTTGTATGCGGGGTGCGTGCCTCGCCGTCCCGGTACTCTATCTCCCCGGCACATTCGTTTATATTATCGCGGATAACGGTCAGGGTGTCGCGCAGTTCCTCTGCACTCACATCCCTTTCAGAGAAGCCGAGCTTCTCATCAAGCGTAGGTGTGCCGAACGAGAGCCCGAGCGTCAGGACAAATGACGAATACAGGAGCGACACGGTGGCAAGCAGGACGGCGAGGAGGCGGACTGTCCGTCCCCGCTCATGCGATGCGCGGACGAACGCAATGACAATGATAACCGCCCCGGGCAGGAGAAGATAAAGCAGCAGCTCCGCAAGCGAGAACGGGAGGAGCGAGGTTATCTTCGCTAAGACAAGCCGGACGGACTGTCCAACGCGGATATTCAGAAAATCAGCCGCAGACGGGCTTATTCCGGAGATAATATGAAGCAGAGCGCAAGCTATAAGAATAACGAAGCAGACGACGGAGTATGTCGGGATGTATTTTCTGATAAATTCCCGAAATCTTTTCATAATACCTCCGGACTGTTTTTTGGGGATTTTGGCTGCCACCGTCGGCGGGAGACGGTTATGTCGCGCACGAGAGGGGCAGCCAACATTTTTTATCGATTAAAGGGACGCATACTTTCTCGTCATAGGTCCGAGGAGTATAACGCACATCACCGCGGCGAGCGCGGCGAAGAGAGCCATCATAGCTATCGCGGCGACAAGCGGCGAGACGAGAAGCGAGAGTGCCGCGGCGCCGATGAGCGCGACGGTTGTAAAGAGCATGCCCGGCAGGATAGTCAGGGTGACAGACGCGGACTGCTTTATCACCTGTGTTTCGTTTGTGAAGTCGAGCTTCGGGAGAAGTATATTCATTACCGAGCCGAGGGCGGCAAAGGTCACCGTCGCAAATATCACGGTAAGAAAACCGGTTATCCAGTATATGACGCCCGCGCCGGAGGCTATCATAATGATAACGTACGAGACAAGGAGCGGAGGGAGCGATATTATAATATGCGGCAGAGTTTTCGACAGGACGACCGTCGTATCTTCGATTGGCAGTGTTTTCAGTATCCAGAGGCTCCGCCCCTCGAGCGAGAGGGCGCAGGAGGATATGTCGCACATCGAGGAAAGGACTAGTACGATCGCGATGCCGAGGACGCCCAATATGCCCTCCGGGGAGGACGGGAGCCCCATATTCTCTGTCATTTCGGCAATAACCCCGCGGAGAATATCCGCCTTTATGAGGGCGATAATTGCAACGACGACGGAGAATACAAGCCCCACGCCGCAGTTGACAATATATGCGGCGGAGCCGAAGAAACGGGATATTTCCTTTGAGACGAGCGCCGCGAGGACCGGCTTTTCACGCGCTGCCGTCTGCTTTTCCGCTCTCCTTTTCCGGGTTGCCGCGCCGGGAGACTGTATCATGCGGAAGTAATTCTTCGATATTATCGCAAAGACCGCGGCGGTAACGAGGAGCGCACCGAGGACAAATATAACGAAATTCAGCGGTCTGCCAGTGGCGGCAAGCCCTATCTGACGCAGGAACGAGAACGACGACTCCACCGCGTCCGGGTTCTCCTCTGCCCCTCCGAGTATGCCGTCAGAGCTTATGAATTTATAGTAGACGACAAAGTAGAGTGCGAGGAAAATCATCCAGATTATTGCGGTTACAATCGAACGGTTCTTCAGCTTTGCGGCGATTTTTGCTATCACAAATCCGACAATCGCCGAGAGCGCCGTTGCCGGCAGGGGGAGTATCAGAAATGTGACGAACGCAGAGAGAAGCGAGAGCGGCGCGCCGCCGAGGACGGCATAGATAATCAGAGCCGGGAGAGCTATCACCGCGGTCTCAACATAATTGAATATAAAGACGACCGAAGCGCGCGCGATGATTATATCCCGCGCCTTTATCGGCATGGAGAGCAGGAGCTCATTATCCTTACACTCAAAGAGGACGCCCTTTGTCTCAATAGTACCGAAAATAAAGACTATCGAAAATGCGGCAAGCATGAATATACCGAAATAGAGCCAGTCGCTCCTCCCTATGAACACCGTGCCGAGGGAGAGTGCGGTGGTCGCCGAGAGCATTAAGAACATGAGTATCAGAAAGGCGTAAAGCACAGCGACAAGCGCCACCCTTCCGGGGCTCTTTTCGTAGGTCCCGTTCTTCCCACGCTTTCCGTTTGCAATTCCGGAAAGGCAGGAGCGGAAGTATACGGAGATAAGGCTCTTTATCATTCTCCGTCCTCCTCAAGCTCGAGAAACACCTCTTCGAGCGACTCGTTGCCGCGGACCTCATCCATAGCTCCGGTGATTACGAGCCTTCCGTTCTTTATTATTGCCACCTTATCGCATATCTTTTCCGCGACGTCAAGAACATGCGTCGAAAACAGTATTGCACCGCCGCCGGCGCAATGCTCACGCATCATTTCCTTTAACGTAAAGGACGCCTTCGGGTCGAGACCCACAAACGGTTCGTCCATGAGGATAAGGCGGGGGCTGTGGAGCCATGCGGAGATTATAGCGAGCTTTTGCTTCATTCCGTGGGAATAGGAGCCTATCGGCTGTGAAAGGTCCTTTGTAAGCGAAAACCTCTCTGCAAGGTCGGCTATCCGCGCGCGGCGCTCCTCCGTACCGACGCCGTAGACGTCGGCAATTAAATTCAGGAATTTTTCACCGGTCAGAAAGTCGTAGAGGTCCGGGTTATCGGGAAGATAGGCAAGGATGCGCTTACATTCGAGCGGTCGCTCCTTTATCGACATACCGTCAATAAGTATATCTCCCCCGTCGAAATCTATAAGCCCGACACATGCTTTCAGCGTCGTTGTTTTTCCCGCGCCGTTATGCCCTATGAAGGCACATATTTCTCCCGGTGCTATTGAGAGCGAGAGGTTATCGACGGCGCATTTTTCGCCGTACTTTTTCGTAAATGATCTGATTTGCAGCATTAAAGGCTGTCCTCCCATGTAATAGTATTTTCCGGTCATATAAGCCCTGCGGGCTGTACGAGAGATTATAACATACAAGTTTGCAAATGTCAACATTTGCGCGTGTATACACGCGAGAATACGAAAGAAGTGACAGGCGAATAATCCGCGCCGGACATTCATATAAATATACAAAAAGGAAGGCGGAAAAAATTATGAAAAAGCTACTTCGTTATGTTGTATCGGTTATTATCGCCCTCGGCGTCGGCGGGCTGTCAGCCCTTATTGTCGGGGACAGCACAAAGATTTACGGAGAGCTGCTGCTCCCGCCGCTCGCTCCCCCGTCGTGGCTCTTCCCGGTTATGTGGTCTATTCTGTACGTTCTCATGGGAATAACGGCTGCTATGATATACGGAAAGCGGCGGGAAATGCCGAAAAAGGTCAGCGACGCGCTCTATTCCTATGCCATATCCCTTGTTGTCAACTTCTCATGGAGCATATTCTTTTTCCGGTTCGGCTCGTTCCTTTTCGCTTTTATATGGCTGCTGTTTCTGCTCTTCACCGTCTGCCGGACGGCTATTGAATACGGTAGAATATCGAAGGCGGCGGAATATTTGCAGATTCCGTACATTATATGGCTCCTCTTCGCCGGGTATCTCAATCTCGGAGTGGTTATTCTGAACCGCTGATATATCCGTTTCATAAAACATTCACAAAAAAGCCACATATGTGCCCGTATAATTCCGTTAGGCATGCGGGCATCTTTTCCTTGAAAAAGCTCCCGTCGTATGGTAGAATAATTGTATTGATGCTATCGTACGGGGGAGTTTTATGTTCAGGGCGGGATTCGACAACGACAAATATCTGAAGCTTCAGTCTGAAAAGATAAAAGAGCGGATCGGACAGTTCGGCGGCAGGCTGTATCTTGAGTTCGGCGGCAAGCTGTTTGATGACTATCACGCGGCACGGGTACTCCCCGGATTTGCCCCCGACAGCAAGATACGGATGCTGATTGAGCTGCGCGAGGTTGCGGAGATAATAATCGCGATAAACACCGAGGACATAGAAAAAAATAAGGTGCGCGGAGATCTCGGGATTACATATGACACAGAGGTGCTTCGCCTTATCGATGCGTTCCGCGGGTACGGGCTCCTTGTCGGCTCCGTCGTTATGACGAGATACAATGAAAATCCTGTGGCCGAGGGGTTCCGGAATAAGCTCGAGGGGCTCGGTATCCGGGTGTACAAGCACTACCGGATAGACGGCTACCCGTACAATATCCCGGATATTCTCTCGGATAACGGCTTCGGAAAGAACGAATATGCCGAGACGGAGCGACAGCTCGTGGTGGTTACCGCGCCAGGTCCCGGCTCCGGGAAAATGGCTACCTGCCTCTCACAGATATATCATGAGAGCCGCCGCGGGCAGAAGTCCGGGTATGCGAAGTTCGAGACCTTCCCGGTATGGAACCTCCCGCTCTCTCATCCGGTCAATCTCGCCTATGAGGCGGCTACCGCAGACCTCGCGGACGTCAATATGATAGATCCTTTTCACCTTGAGGCATACGGCATTTCTGCCGTGAATTATAACCGTGATGTTGAGGTTTTTCCTGTTTTGAGTTCTATGCTCAAGGGCATACTCGGTGAGTCGCCGTACAAGTCTCCTACCGACATGGGGGTCAACATGGCGGGCTTCTGCATATTTGATGACGAGGCGGTATGCGAGGCGTCAAGGCGCGAGATGGTGCGCAGATATTACGGTGCGCTGTGCGACAGGCGCAAGGGCTGTGGCGGGGATGTCGAGGTACACAAGTTAGAGCTGCTGCTCCGGCAGGCGGGGTGCACGATTGAAAATGAGCGTCCGTGTGTCGCTCCGGCTCTTGCAAAGGCGGAGGCTACCGATGCGCCCGCCGCCGCGATAGAGCTGAACGACGGGCGGATAGTCACCGGAAAGACCACTTCCCTCCTCGGCGCGGCGAGCGCCGCGCTGCTGAACGCGCTGAAGCTGCTCGCGGGGATTGACGACTCTGTGGATGTTATATCCGACAAGACGCTGCGCCCCATTCAGGCACTGAAAATCGAAAATCTCGGAAACAACAATCCGAGACTGCACACTGACGAGGTGCTGATAGCACTCGCGATTTCCGCGGTCTCAAACAAGGACTCAAAGCGGGCGATGGCGCAGCTCGAAAATCTTCGCTATACCGAATTTCACTCGACGGTAATGCTCTCGCAGGTTGATACGAATACTCTCCGAAAGCTCGGAATGAATGTTACCTGCGAGCCGAAATATCAGACGAAGAAGCTCTATCACACCTAAATAAGATTGCGGGTGCGGCGGGCTGAAAATTCAGGCAAGTATTGACTTTTCCCCGTCTTTCTGCTACAATGTCTCTTGAAATATAAATGCGGAATATGAAAATACCCGCCGGTCTCCGGCGGGACATCGGGATGTAGCGCAGTTGGTAGCGCGCGTGGTTTGGGACCACGATGTCGCAGGTTCGAATCCTGTCATTCCGACCAAAATTTTGACCGAAAGCAGGAGTTATTCCCCGCTTTCGGCATTTTTTATGTTGTATTACTTTTTCATGTTTAGTTTCTACTTATCCTATAATTGTTCTTCCTCCTTTTTGTTCAACTCCTCCGTACTCACTCTGATAGTAAACACTCTTTTCCTGTTCAATTCTATTTTTCTTAACCCCAATTCTTCACGAGCACTGTTCCGAAATTCGTTTAGCAAAGAATATACATCATTGTTATGATTATCAACCATACACTTTCTATTTGGTTGCACTGTTAAAATGGTAATTCATCATCCGCATACTCAATCTTGGCAACCGATAGTTTAGCGATAATATTGTTTAACACCAATCGTTGCCAATCATCTGAAAGCGAATCGTACCATTTTCCAAATGCCGTGACTACCTCACACGAGATTTCTCTCTGTGGATAATATTTATAATTACCTTTGACTACGACAGACACAAGATCGTTTGGATTCTGAATGATATTTTCAAAGCAATTGCGTTGAATAACAGTGTGTATATTATCCTTAAATTCCTTGATTTCGGTAACAAAACTTCTACTTTCCTTAAAACATGACAGACACGCCATAATCGCATTTGAAAACTCTTGATATATGCTTTTGTCTTGTTGTCTTATTTCAAGATTTCCAAAATCTTTTTTTGCCATTGCTTCCTTGATTTCAGCAAAAGAGGCATACCGATTTTCTTTCTTTGGTTCCATCATTTTTTGCAAAACAAAATCATACGAGAACAGAAAATCCACCTGAGTTTCTCGCAAAAGTCTGTTGTATAGTTCTGCCAAGTAGAACATATCTGTTTGAGAATCATACTTGCCTTCGAAATACTCGTTTGGAAGCTTATCCAGTCCGGAACGGTTGATAATCTCTGCCATGCTATCTTCTGATGTATCGATTGGTGAGAATGACTTCCCCAACCCGAAATCAATGATTTTCACTACTCCATCACATGTGATTAGAATATTTCCTTCTCGTATATCACGATGAACAACTCCTCGTTCCTCTATGTAGGCAAATCCATCTATAAGTTGTGAAAAGATAGTGTTGGGATCAACACCTTTTGCCCATAACGATTGATCACCCAGATATTCATTTATCCTTTTTCCGTCTATATACTCCATTAAGATATATCCTGTATATAGCGACTCAAAGGGATAATAGTTAAAAACCCTAACCACATTTCTGTGATTAAGTTTATACATAATCTTGATTTCTTGCAAGAATGAATCAAAGAACTCCTTGCGGTCTCTTTCATGATAAGGTTCATATTTCTTTGCTACGAAGAGTTCATCGATGAATGGATCTTTGAGCAAAACTGTTTGACCAAAAGAGCCCGATCCGAGGTTGTTATTCACAATTACATAGTCCTTTTGTTTTACAAAAGCGACGATATCACCGTTATTTTTCACTCTTTACTAACCTCTCTCCAACGACTTAATCATTTGACTGCATTCGCAAGTAAAGGAACAATGACACTTGCCACCTGTATTCCTTGCTCTGCGACCCACTTGAAAAATTCTTTTATTTTAGCCCAACGCTTCCCCCTTGCTTCCTTTGACTCTATGATGTCTTTGAGTTCTTGTATTTTTGCAAGGACTTCTTTTTCTTGAGCATCGGGAAGGCAGGCATCTTCGACTTGCTTTATAGCATTTTCAATTTCAATGTCAATATTCACATTAGATGTTGCTGTTGCTGTCATTATGGGGTTGTTTGTGACTTGAACAAGAGGAACTTCTGATTCTCTATTCGGTTTGTTTTCACACAAGATCTCAGCATATCTTTCTAACTGCGACTTTAATCCCTTGAGCATACTTGGCGTAGCTTTCGAGTATTCGCCTACCGACAGTCCTGAACCATCCGCATAACGAGAAGCATTTTTAATTCCATCATCAAAATTTATTACTGAACAATAAGAGTGATATATTTCTGAAACGCACAAAAACCTATCATTTTCTCCGAGAGGTATCTTAGTTTCGATCCGTTCTACATCACTTATTATTCTCAAAATTTCAACACACTTGGGAATTTCGGAAAGTTTACTTTTTAGTGCAGCTATCATCGTGTCCACATCTGCTTGCATATCTTCTAAACTTCGCCTATTCCCATAAAACCTTGTCTGTGTGCACGATAATAATCCAGATGGAATATATTGATCACCGCAAAAAGCACGCAGCTCTTTATCAAAATTACAAACAGTATCCACAGTTGGATTGGTTCTAAGTTGATTTGCTCTTTTTAGGTATAAATCAAGTTGTTTTACATATTGTAGTGTCATATTTTCACTCCATCGGCTTAATCATAGATTCGATAAATGCGATTTCTTCCTCAGTCAGTTCGTATTTCGCATACAAATCTGCATCCGTCCATGCTCTTGAGAAGTCTTGAATTGGGACAAACTTAAATTTTTCCTTAGTAAGATGGATAGAGGATACGGATTGCAATATCAAATATCTAACGAATCTTGTGGAAAGATATTTTATATCAATTTTGTTCTTTTCCATATGCTTCTTTCAGCCTATCAATTGCCATTTCGGGACTCATGGTGTGGTACATAAGATAGACCACATTCATTGTTTTTGCCGGGGCTTGTTTATAGATCTCGCGGCTACTCTCACCGGTGTAGAAGTGCCAATAACGGTAGATATAGCCCATCCAATACAGCACTTCTCTATCGTAAATCACGCCGTCTTTGACAAGCTGATCGGAAAGCTCGTCCTCCATACGGGAGAGGATATAAGCTTTGCCTGCCCATTGAATATGATGAAACTCTTTATCCATATCAGCAGCCACAGCCGAAGTCATATACGCCTTGACGAAGGCTTCACTTGCGTATCCCCGCTCGGCGGCAAGTTCAAACAGTTGCCCTTGCGTATCGCACAGAGCCATTTGTAAGGAATCCAACATATTATTCGCCCCTTAAAATCTCGTCGAAGAATTTTCCTTCACGACGATACTTTACTTCGATTTCTTCCGCCAGAGCCACGCCTTCTTTTCTTCTTTCTGCACTCATATCCTTGAGCAGTGCAAGTTCCAACGGTGAAAGCGGTTCTTCTTTCAATATTCTGATCTGCCTGCACGCTTTTTCGGAAATCGCAACATACTGTTTGCCGAGATCAAGTGCGGATAGGCAGTGTATCAACGCCGCGTCGGTGAGCGTTTTATTAAAAAAGCGGAAAAGCTCGGTATACATACGGTCGTTTGCAATGTAACCGATAATCACGTCATAACCGTCTGCCATGTGCGCATATTTCTCATAAACAGCGGTTCCTTTGGCACTTTCCATCTCCTTGCGATGGTAGGCAATCAGCATCGCCCAGTCCATGCCGACATCGACAGTCAGCACTTTCAGTCCTGTCAAATCAAGCTCGACCGCATAGAACTTGGGTTTGTCCTCATTGCAGATCAGCGTCAGCGGTTGAAGCGTGCTGGTTCCCATATAGAAACCGCGACCAAAATCACATTCCTCTCGACTGATTGGTGCAACATCACCGGTAATTCCTTTTTTTGATCCGTGATAGAGGATCAGCTTGTTATCTGTATCGGCGTATGCCTTGGTGTCAACAATGAGTTTTGCGACATCAATCGAACGTTCTTTGCAAAAATTATATAATTGC
>CAKRQL010000005.1 GCA_934393265.1 uncultured Eubacteriales bacterium
CCTCCGGAGACAATTAAAGCGACGGCAAATTCCGCCACTTTATCTATCGCACCTGCTCCGCGCTGAACTGCATACGCCCGCTAATGGGCGTCAGCCTTTTGTGACTTCGTGGCTCCCGAATCGAGCCGCACCCGCACAAGCTGTGCGGGTTGGCGGGGCGAATCCTTGCCGGCACGTCTCCTCCGGAGACAATTAAAGCGACGGCAAATTCCGCCACGAGCCTCTATCTTTTCCATGCGATACCTCGAGTTATCTGAATAGTTAGATTTTAGCACGACGGGCTCCCTTCGTCACGCTCCGCGTGCCACCTCCCTCCCGGAGGGAGGCAGGCGCAGAGCGCGCAGTGAAATACGGCTGGCGCCGTGTGAAATATTTCCCTTGCGGGAAATGTGAAATAGCCTGTCGGCTGTGAAATACGGCTTTCGCCGTATTATAAAAATCCAAAGGAGTTCACCATGCTTATATCAACCGAAATCGGCTCGTACCGCAGGTACGGAAACAACTGCGAGGTTATCGGGATGCTCCGTGACGCGGGGTTCTCTGCCTACGACTTCTCGATGTTAAAGATAAACGACCCGGAGTCGATAATAGTCAGCGACGACTATATTGCGCAGGCGGAGCATCTGCGCGCGTTTGCCGACAGCATCGGCATAGTCTGCAACCAGTCTCACGCTCCGTTTCCCACAGATCTGCCCGACAAGCCCGGATTTTTCGACAAAATGAAAAAATATCTGATACGGGCGATCGAAGTAAGCGATATACTCGGGGCAAATTATTGCGTCGTTCACCCATGCAACTACTACGATGCCGAGAAGAACGCAAAGCTATATAACGAGCTGCTTCCCGCTCTGCGCGGAAAGCATGTTAAGGTCGCGCTCGAGAACATGTGGCTCCGCGCGGCGGACGGGCGGGTGATACCCGCGGCGTGCTCTGACCCCGAAAGCTTCCTTTCTCACCTTGCCGTCCTCGACCCGCAATACTTCGGCGCATGCCTCGACATAGGACACTCGGAGATGGGCGGGCTCAACACCTCTGCCCCGGAAATGATACACGCCCTCGGGTCAAAGCTCTCCTGTCTGCATATCCATGACAACGACAAAATAGGCGACAGCCACGCCCTGCCCTACACCATGGCGATAGATTTCGGAGCGGTGACCGACGCGCTCGCCGCTGTCGGATACAAAGGCGACATAACGCTCGAGGCGGACGCCGCGTCAAAAAACTACCCGCGCGAGCTGTTGCCCGCGCTCGCCGCGCTCGCCGCAAAGACGGCGAGATATATAAAGTGCGAGGTCGAGCGGGGGAGCCGCTGACGCTCATTTGCCGTATACAACGGATTACTTATACAAAAAACAATTCGCCCCCGCAGGAGACAGGCTTCTGCGGGGGCTCTTTTTCATATATTGCTTTTTGTTTTTTCTGTCATTTCAGAACGGAGACGGCGTCTGCTATGGTCTTTTCCAAAGCTTCCTTTCCGTATTTATCGACCTCTGCCTTATTCTTCTCACCATGGGTCAGGCATCCCGCGCCGCCGATACAGCCGCCGACACACGCCATGCCCTCAATGAAGTTTGCGTCAAGCTTACCCATTTTTTTCTGAAGCAGGGCAATCTTGCACTCCTCAATGCCGTCGCAGGAGCACGGTTTAACTATAAAGTCCACATCCTGCTCCTTAAGTGCCTCTGCCACGGCGTCCGAAAGTCCGCCGCAACGCGCGAATATTCTTCCGAAGTAGGAGGCATTATCAAGCACGCCCTCCTCAAGGGTGGTTATATCAATGTCGCGGGAGTCAAAGAGCGCCTGAAGCTCCTCAAACGTCATGGCGACATCGACATACGGCTTTACCTCCGGGCGGGCTATCTCCATTTTCTTTGCCGTGCAGGGTCCTATGAACACCGTCTTTGCGCCCGGCTCATGGTCCTTTATGTACTTACATATCGCGCCCATAGGCGAGAGGTTATGCGACACGAGCGGCTTAAGCGCCGGGAAGTTCTTCTCTATGAACGAGACGAACGCCGGGCAACAGGAGGAGGTCAGAAATCCCTTTTCGGCGAGCTCGCGCGCCTCCGACTGTGCGACCATGTCGGCACCGAGCGCAGCCTCTACCACCGTATGGAACCCGAGCTTTTTAAGTCCGGTTACCACCTGTCCGAGCTTCGCATAATTGAACTGGCTGGAAATCGACGGGGCTACTATTGCATAGACCTTCGTTCCCTTTTCCCCGCTCTCTTTGAGGTATTTTATGACGTCAAGTATAAACGATTTGTCGGTTATCGCACCGAACGGACACTGATAAACGCAGGCACCGCAGGATATGCACTTGTCGTTATCGATACACGCCTGCTTATCTTCGCCCATGTAGATAGCCTTAACCTTACACGCCGACTCGCAGGGGCGGCGGTAATTTCTTATCGCAGTGTACGGGCAGACCTTGGAGCACGCGCCGCACTCCTTGCACTTCGATTTATCGATATGAGCGACGTGCTGCTCGTCAAAGGTTATTGCGCCGAAGCGACAGACGTCCTCGCACCTGTGGGCAAGACAGCCGCGACAGGAGGAGGTCACCTCATAGCCGCCCATAGGACACTCGTCGCAGGCTATATCGATAACCTCTATGACATTCGGGTTATCCCTCATGCCGCCCATGGCAATCTTCACGCGCTCTGCCAGTATTGCGCGCTCCTTATAGACACAGCAGCGCATTGTCGGGACCTTGCCGGGGACTATCATCTTCGGGATGTCTATCGCCGTCTCGGCAAGCCTGCCCGCCCACGCCTCGCGCGCGACCTCGCGGAGCACCTTATATTTAAGATGCTGTACCTTTGTGTCGAATTTTCTGAGCTTTGCGTCCATTTTCTTTTTTCTATCCTCCGTCAGAAATAACTGACCTTAATTTTTTTACCCATCTGCCGAAGGCATGCTGAAAGCTCCTCGACAAGATTCATTTTTATATTGAAGTTTATAGGCAGATCCGGGTTCTGGTGCGCGGGGTTTATCGCCCGCCCGACATAGAAGTTTATATCCGTCGCCTCTTCAAAGAGCATGCGGCATATAAGAGACGCGCCGTCTCTGCCGAAGCTCCATTTTTCGTAGAATTTGTTCTCGCCGAGCGCGTCGTGCGCGTACTCGACCACCTTATTAACGGTTATAACACCCTCCGTCACAAGGTCGACGCCCTCTATCTCGGCTATCGGCGGAACATCCGAGCGCACGAAATTCAGCGATGCGCGAAGCGGCTTGCCGAGGTATTTTGCCGCTATGGACGAGGTTGTACCGCCGCATATTATGTGCTTACCCTCCTTTGAGAAGAAGAGGGACATCATGCGGTCGCAGTCGTCGGGGTTTCTCGGCGGACCGAAGAGCAGGTTCATGGGGACCCGGCGCCGTATCTTCACGACGCAGGCGGTGGCATCGTCTCCCGGCTTTCCGCCGTAGAGCCTGTTCACCTCGTCTATCAATATGGTTGAGAGCGTCTTTGCGGTGTAGCCTCCGGCGCAGTTTGCCTCCATGAAGGCTATTATATCCTCACGCTTCCACCCGAAGTTATAGGCAAGACCTATGCCGGCATGGGGGCAGCCGTCGCTCATGGAGATGAAAACATCGTCCTCGCACAGCTTTATAACCGACTGGTATATCTTTTTGCCGCAGATATTCATCTCGGTTTTCGGGTAGTCGTAATTCTTCCCGTCGCGGATAAGCACGGTCATCGGGTTATCGTACTGGATAAGCTCCATTTCCCGGTTGTCGACAAGGTGCATTATCGTAAAGGTCGAATATGCGACGCCGCGCACCGAGCATATCGGCAGGGTCTGCGCTATCGTCTCAACGCAGTCGGAGAGGGTCAGCCCCTCTGACATCATAGTGGATATTATCTTGCTCGTCAGGGTTGAGAGAATACTCGCCTTTACCCCGCTGCCGAGCCCGTCGGCAAGCACGATAACCGTGGAATTTTCTCCCCTGTCGACGACGTCGACATGGTCCCCGCAGAGCTGCTCTCCGTCGTGATTTATACTCCTGTAGCCTATATCTGCGCAAAGGTCATTCATCGGATATGCTCTCCTTAAGCTTTGTGAGGGCTATCTTTGTCTCCGCCGCGGTCTCTCCGAGCAGGGAGGCTATCTCCTGAACTATGCGCATCTGCTTATCGACGACCTTATCGGCTATCTCGACGGTCTGACGGCTGATATTCTCCTTCTTTTCCCTCTCCGACTCCTCGTCTGTGACATCGCGCATTATACAGACAAGCATCTGATATACGGTATCGTAAACTATCGTCTGCTCGACATACTTTCCGTACTCGGCAAGGTATGTGCGCTTGTCGCGAAGGCTCCGCTTGGTTTCAAGGACCTTTATGAACGGCTGCGGGTCAAGGATACGGACAACCTGCTCGCCGAGGACATCCGACTGATAGCGGATGTTCATTATCTTTCTCGCCGCGGCGTTTATCTGCTGTACCTCAAGAGCGTCGTTTACGACTATCAGCCCGTTCGGGGTATTGTTGACTATGCAATCGGAGAAGCTCTCCGCCTTTTCCTTAAGGTACGGCAGACACATTGAAATCTCCGCCTTGCCGTGATAGATCGCTATCGCCTTTTCACGGCAGGTATCGTATCCGCAGGAGCCGCAGTTCAGCTCATCCTCCGGTCGGGTCTTACCCATTTTTTTGAGTATCTCACGTATCTCGTCCTCTCCGGGAGGGGTGTTGCGGAGCTCTATCGGGTCAAACGACTTGTGTATCTCGACCTCCTCCGGCTGTTTCACCGGGAAATCTTTGTTTCCGACGTAGGAGGCAACGGCACTGTAATCCGCAACCGGCGAGCGATGGTATTTCTCCATTACCGGACCGCCGACGCAGCTGCCGACGCAGGCGGACATCTCGATAAAGCACCTGTGCACGTTTCCGCTCTCGATATCGCGGAGCGCGGCAATGCAGTTATCCACACCGTCTATCGCCATATAGGTATATCCCGGCGCGTCCTGTGCCATCGTTTTGAGTATTCCCCCGGTGGTCGGGAAAAAGCGCGCGCGGCTCTCCTCGGTCGTATCCATATCCGGCACGAGGGCGACGCCCTCCTTTTTCAGCCACTCGGTCAGCTCCTCGAATGTGAGGACGCCGTCGACAATTCCGGCGTAATGCTCCGCCTCGTCCTTCTTTGCGACGCAGGGACCGATAAAGACGGTCTTTGCGCCCGGGTAACGTCTCTTTATATCCGTACAATGCGCCTGCATTGGTGACATGACGTCGGCAAGGCACGGGAGGACGTCGGGAAAATATTTCTGTATAAGGAGGTTCACGGAGTGACAGCAGGAGGATATGAGAATATCCCGCCGCCCCTCATTGAGTATCTTCTGGTATTCGTTCTTTACTATCGTCGCGCCTATCGCGGTCTCCTCCGCATCGGCAAAGCCGAGCGCCTTAAGAGCCGCCCTCATACCGTTTATCCCGATACCGCGGTAGTTCGCGGCAAAGGAGGGCGCGAGGCTGACGTAAACCGGGGCGCCCGACTGGATAAGCACGCGCACCTTTTCGGTCTCGTCGACGATTTCCTTTGCGTTCTGCGGGCAGACGACAAAGCACTGACCGCACAGAATACATTCGTTGCCTATTATATGCGCCTGATTTCCCGAAAAGCGTATCGACTTCACCGGGCAGTGGCGTATACATTTGTAGCAGTTCTTGCAATTTGATTTTTTGAGAGTAAGACAGTTAGCCATTTTACCCCTCCCTGCTCTTTTCAAGTGCCGGAAGAACCGTCCCGGTCCAGAAGTCGCCGAAAGTCTCCGGGGTTATCCCGGTGTAGACCTCGTCCCCAACCTTTATCGTGACGCCGACGCGGTTGCACCTGCCGGTACAGAAGCTGCCCATGAGGATTATATCGTCCCCGAGCCCTCCGTCCTCTATCTTTTTCCGGAGCATTTCGACTATCTGCGGTGAGCCCTTGATATGGCAGGAGGAGCCGACGCAGACCTCAACGTAAATCATATCAGAGCTTCGCCTTTATCTCGTCGTTGAAGAACTCCTCGACGGTCTCGGGCGAAACGGAGTGGAACACTCCGTCAACAGTGACGGACACGCCGTCCTTACATCTGCCCATGCAGAATGTGCCGCCGAGCTCTACCCGGTCTCCGAGCCCGTTCTTCGCTATGAGTTCCTGGAGCGACTCGACAACCTGGCGCGAGCCCTTGATGTGGCAGGACGAACCGATACAGACAGTTACTTTCATTTTCAAAATCTCCTTTTTGAGGGCGGCATTGCCTGCCCTTTTATTTGTGTGATTGCTTTGATTGTTTTCGGAAAGCTTCTCGCGCCGGGGTCAGCGGAGCGCGGAGCTTATCAGCGACAGGAGCGCAGGTCGCTCCTCTGCCATAGCGTGGGTATATCTCGAAGCCGCGACAACCGGAAGCCACAGCGTAACGCGGCGCCGCTCCTCACTGTCACGGCATGCCGCATCGGCGTATTCCTCCGAAAGATCCGGGTGAGCCGTCACCGAAAAATGCAGGCAGGTGGCGGCTATGTCCGCGGCGGGGTCTCCCTCCGTCGCATGCGACCAGTCAAGAATATACGGCACGCCGCCCGGGGTTATAAGTATATTTGCCGGGACGGTGTCCCCGTGGCAGAGGCTGTCTCCGTCCGGGAGCGAGGCAAGGGTTGAAAGAAGCGCGCGGCAGACGGAAGCCGGAAAGCCCGCCGACTCTATTTTTCTCTCCGCCTTTTCTGAAAAACGCATGAGCGGCGGGAGCTTTTTCGTATGTATTTCGTTCGCGATTTTCGCGAGCATCATGACGGCGTCATGCCGGGTCATCTCCCCTGTCTCGATTTTCCGCGAGAGGCTCTCTCCCTTTATGTAATCGGTCACTATGACCGGGCGCCCGTCAAGCCTCCCGACCGAGCGGACGGGCGGGACCCGGAGCCCGCACTCAAGCGCGCGCTCCTGCCTGAGAGCCTCGGCAAGGACACCGGAGAACGGAGTGCGGGGCGAGAACACCTTCAGGCAGGCGTCGCCGTCCCGGTAAATCGTCTTTTCGTTTCTGACGGCTATTATTCTGTCAAGATTCATGCTCTTCACCGTCCCGGAATGGTCTCGCGCCGGACGCGGCAGAGCTCGGATATAAACGCCTTGTCAAGCGCCGACAGCTGATAGTCCTTGCGGTATATCATGACGTCGCGGTACACGCGCTCCTTTGGGTCCGGGCGGGATATAAGACCGTACCTTGCGAGGATATCGGCGGGAACCGGAGAGACGCGCATATACATATCGGGGTGAGCTGCGAGGAGCTCAAACTGCGTCGCCCGCTCGTAAATGAAGATGCGGCGCGGTGCCTCCGGCAGCTCCTCCCGCCGGACCTCGTCAAACGGGAGGGTCGGCACGTAGGGGTCGGCATGGGCGACCTCGATAAGCGAGGCGAGCGCAGCTTCGCTTATATCCCCCGTCGCGACGGGGGAGTCGGCGCGCATTATAAGCACCGGAGAGAACTCCGCGACGAGCTCGCACACAAGCCCGCGCTCCCCGCACATCTCCTTGTAGTATCTGTCGTATCCGTCGGCATATCTTATAATACCGAGCTTTGACTCCCCCTGCAGGACGTTCTTCACCGTGCGCATGGAGTTTGTCTCCCTGTACACCGCCTCCACCTCGGAGGCGGAGGAAAAGCGCGCGGAAAAGTCCGCAAAGGCGCGGCAGATGTAGGAGGCGCGGGGCGAGGAAAGGGAGAAGTACTGCTTTTTCCCGCTTCCCTTTTTGAACATCTTCTCCGCGGCGTCTACCTCGCGGAGTATCGACTTTGCCGCCACTATAAATTTCTCGCCCTCCGGCGTCAGCTTCATTCCCTTCGGCGAGCGGGAGAAAACGGAGACGCCGAGAGATGATTCAAGCTCCCGTATTGCGCGGGAGAGGTTCGGCTGGTCGACACACAGCTTCTCTGCCGCGCGGTTTATCGACCCGGCAGACGCGACCTCTACGGCGTATCTGAGATATATCAGGTTCATGCCGTTCCTCCTAATGATAAATATTTAACGAATTATCCGTATTAGTATAACATAATGCGACAGTATTTGCAAGGGATTTTGCGGGATTTTGTAATATGTAAATATTTCTTGACATTTTGTTTGGGTTTTCACGTGCTCTGGGCGGTGTGAAAGTGCATCGGCGATGCGCGACAGTGAGTGTAAAAACGATACACGGGTATGTACTTATGGTCGTGCCTCCCGCCTCTTTTTGCCCGTCGGCGGAAAGAAACACGGCTTTTTTCGTTTTTGCCCTTGCGCACGGCGCGCCCGTGTGATATAATGGTTCTGTAATACTGTATACGGGAGTACTGCTTTTGGAAAACCGATTTTTAAGTCTTTTGTACCCGGACGAGGAGTCTCTCGTCCGTCATTCATCGCGCGGCAATCTGCCGAATATCACGCCGGAGGTCTGCGACGAGCTCGGTCTCAGCGAGCTTTTCGACCTGCGGACATCCGACCTCTCCGATTTTTTCACCTCCGACACGCGCGTCATAGAATACCGCCAATCGACCATTGCCGACATGCTCTCGGTGCCAGGAATACGGGATACGCTCTGCCGTGTTCAGCCGGTGCTTAACGACATTGAGGAATTACGCCGTCTCGACAGCGAGCAGACGGGGACAGCCGACTCTTACCTTTACAGCATAACCGAAATAGAGCTGTACGTCAGCTGCATCGACGCGATAGCCGAGGGGCTCACCCCGGTGCGCGACAGAATAAAGAGCCCGGCGATTGCGGAGCTGTACTCTCTCGTCTCCGAGCTTGTCGACTCGGAATATTACCGCGAGCTAAACAAGAAGCTGAACGCGCTCTCCTCCCGTGTCCGCGAGGTGAAAAGCGTAACCATCGGGGTAAATCTCGACAATCAGCTCCGCCCGACGGACGCCGGGGTCATCTCGGTGAATTCCGAGACATTCAAGTCCGGGCGGGTGCTCGACAAGATACTCCGCCTCTCCTTCCGCAACGACGCCTTTACCTGCATAGCTCCGCTCTCCCCTGTCGGAAAGGGGCAGAGCGACAACCGGCGCGAGGCACTCAGCGCGGCGTTCAACTCCGCGCTCGAGGATGTGTTCCGCTCATCTGTCAAGGGGTGGCGGGAGATTGCCGGGGAGTATGTGCTTGACAGCACCAACTTTCTTCTCCGGCTCCTGCCCGAGATAGAATTTGTGACGCGGGCTGTCGCGCTCGTCGAAAGGATACGGGCAAAGGGCTGCGGGATGGTATTCCCCGCCCTGCGACCGATGAGCGAGAAGGCATTTTCGGCAAAGGGGCTTTACAACCCGCGCGTCGCCCTCATGATTGACGACGGAATAGTGAAAAACGACCTCTCGTTCGACGATAACGCAGGTATATACGTTCTGACCGGACCGAACCGGGGCGGAAAATCGGTTATCACCGTCGCGCTCGGTGCGGCGCAGGCACTCGCCCAGCTGGGGCTCCCCGTCCCGGCAGACGAGCTCACCCTCTCCCCCGTCGACGGAATATTCACCCACTTCCCGGAGGGGGCGGACGACACGATAGACAAGGGTCGGCTCGGCGAGGAGTGCGCAAGGCTCCGCGAAATTTTCGACAACGTGACCGAATACAGCCTTATTCTTCTTGACGAATCGCTCTCCTCAACCGGAGCGTACGAGGCGTCGTACATTGCGGCGGAGGTGCTGTCCGGATTTGCGGCTGTCGGCTGTCGGGGGATATTCTCAACCCACCTGCACGAGCTCGCCGCCCGGGTGCCGGAGATAAACCGCCGCTCCTCTGAGTGCGGGGGTGTACCCGTAGACACGCTCGTCGCGGGGATAGAGGGCGAGGGCAAGCGCTCATTCGTCATCACCCGCGCAAAGCCGGACGGAAAATCCTATGCCCGTGATATTGCAGACAGATACGGTCTCTCGTTTGATGGCATAATGAACGGAATAAAATCAAGAAAAGGCGGGCAGGACCCGCAGAAGGTAAACAATGAGCATTGTTATCGGAATTGACGTCGGCGGCAGCACGACAAAGATCGTCGGCTTCCGGGACACCGAAGGAAAGCGGGAGCTCATCGACCCGCTGTTCGTAACCTCCGACGACCCCCTGACCTCGGTCTACGGTGCGTTCGGAAAATTCACATCGCAGAACTCGCTGTCACTCTCTGACATTGACCGGGTTATGATGACCGGGGTAGGCTCCGGATATGTTGAAAAAGGAATATACGGGCTCCGGTGTCTGCGCGTTCCGGAGTTTGAAAGCATAGGTCGCGGGGGGCTCTACCTCTCCGGGATGCGGGAGGCTGTGATAGTCAGCCTCGGCACCGGGACGGCGATAGTCCGGGCGACCGAGAGCGACACCGAATACCTCGGCGGAACCGGGGTCGGAGGCGGGACGCTCATCGGTCTGTCGCGTCTGCTCCTCGGAGCGGAGAGCGTCAGCCACATCTCCGACATGGCGCGCGAGGGAGACCTCGGAAAAATTGACCTGCGTATCGGGGACATCTCCGCCGCCGGCTCGTCCGGCGGGCTCGCGGATGATGTGACGGCGGCAAACTTCGGAAACGTCTCCGAGCTTGCCGACAAGCCCGATATAGCAAAGGGCATACTCAATCTCGTATTTGAGACGGTCGGTATGGTTTCCGTATTTGCCGCCCGCTCAAAGAACGTCGGCGATATTGTTCTGACCGGAAATCTCACACAGATAGACGCCTGCCGCACGAAGTTTGACGACTTCAACAGAATGGGCTACGGCGTGCGCTTTCTGATACCGCCGATGGCACAGTTCTCCACCGTTATAGGCACCGCCCTCGCAGGACTCACGGTGTAACGCAAGCGGCAAAGGCACCTGCCGGAGCCGGAAGCGGACGACCGGCAAACAAAAAGAAAAAAGGGAGACCCTTATGAATGTTATGAAGTTCCTGATTCCGAAAAGTCAGGTCGTGTTCATAGGCGAGGACAGCACGGTACGCCAGGCTTACGAGAAGATGCGCTACCACAGGTACACCGCGGTGCCGGTCATTGACGGGGAGGGCAAATATGTCGGTACGCTCCGTAACGACGACCTCTTTGCATACTTTATGGAGGGCGGCACCTCCGACACGCGGGAGGCGGAGAACACTCCCTTGACATACATACTTGACAGAGCCTATTCCAAGCCGCTCTACCACAACGCGACGATGGCGGAGCTGATAGACGCCGTGCGCGAGCACAACTTTGTCGCGATAGTAGATGACAGAGGCTGCTTTGTCGGAATAGTACTGCGCCGGGACGTTCTGAATTTTCTTTTCGGCTGCTACGAAAAGAGCATGACACGGGCTCAGGCAAAAAAACAGCAATAAAAGCTCCGCCGCATGGCGGGTCTGACATATTTTCATTTCGCCGAAAGGAGACAGAAAATGACCGATATAAAAGCAGACGGAATGACAGCGGAGGTAAAGTCGGAGGAGACGGAGGAATACTCTGCCGTCACAACGCCGCAGACTGGCTCCGCGGGTGCGGAAAAGGCTGACGCGGCGGGTGCCGCCGGCGGCACCGGACTTGATGAAATTCACGAGAAGCTCGGCATAGCAAAGGCAAATATAGCGAGGGCGAACGCAACCGCAAATCAGCGCCGCGCGGAGGAAAAGCGCGCAGAGCGGGAAGCCGAGCGCGAAGCCGCAGAGCGCGCGGCAAAAGCCGCAAAGGAGAAAGCGGAAACCGAGCGCGCCGTCGCAAGGGTTGCCGAGGAGCGCCGCGCACAGCTTACTTACACCGAAAATTACAGAAAGCGCCTTGAAGAGGAGCGTGCGCGTGCACGCGCCGCGGCGAAAGAGCGCGCGCTCCGGCGGCAGGCGGCAGCAGACGAAAAGGCGAGAGAGGCAGAGCGTGCCGCGGAAGCGGAAAGGCTCCGCGCCGAGGCAGAGGAGCTCGCCGCGCGGGAGCGCGAAAACGAGCGACTGCTCTCCGATATAAAAGAGCAGGTCGCCGAAGGTGCGGAGGACGCAGCCGGAGGAGCCGCGGAATACTCCGCAGGCAGCCACGTGCCGGAGGCTCCGGCAAATGCGGACACCGCGGACAAGGCGGACGGCGACGACGGCGGACGGATAGTTATAGGTGAGGAGCCGGAGGACGGGCGGATAGTTATCGGCGACGGCAAGGCAGACGGAAGAATAGTCGTCGGCGAGGACGCAGTCTACATGTCCGGGAGCAACGACACAGCGTATCAGGTCCCGCTCATGGGATTTGTGCCCGCGTTTGTCCCCGGGGGCGGACCGCTCCCCGGAAATGCACAGGCCGGCTATGCGAGCGCGTCGCCGGGTACTCCGGCACAGCGGGCGGCGGAGCCGACCGGGACGGCGGCGCGTCCTGCCGTGTCGGATACCGCCAGGAGTGCAACGAAGCCCGCCGCGGCGGAGACAGCCGCAATCATGGCAGGCACTGTTAAGAGCACGGCGGAAAAGCCTGCGGAGCCCACGGTGCGGGAAATACCCGTTCCCTACCCCGCCGCGCCCCGGGCGAGCCTCGTTATGGAGCCGGAGGGCATAGGCGCCGAGGACGTGGCAAAGAGCAAAAATCAGGCGGCAGAAAGGTGTGCGACAGAGCCCGCCGCATACGATCTCCCCTCCGGGAGAGCCGATTATCCTGACTTTGAGACCGTCGGCTACGCAGAGGCGGCGAACGAGGCGATAACGTCGGCACCCGTGTATGAAAACCGCCGGGAAGATGGGCCCGAGCGCGACATTGCGTCGGGCGGGGATGAGGTCACGGAAAAGGAGATCTCAGGCACCGTGACCGCACGGTTTATAGACTATGGTGCAGAGGACGGCGCAGAGGCGTCCGAGCCGCTCGGAGCGAACGCCGTGGCGAGCGCACCGGTCTATTCAAAGCGGGAGCTTCGGGAGTACATACGGAACAATGAATATGACGAGAAGCGGTTGATACGCGAGCGCGACGCGCTGACTGCAAGGATTACGGACGGGACGCGCGAGGACAGGATCAAGACCCAGGTCGAGCGTCTGACCCTGCAGAGAGACATAATCGAGGGTCGCATCTCCGTGCTCCGCACGATATGCCGCGCGGGGGACGCCGGTAAAAAGGAGCTGAAAAGCGGAAAATCACGTCTCACGGACGCGCTCTTACAGTACAATTCGTTTGCCGACGAGTATACCGGTTTCACAGGCAAGCCGCTCACACACGCGGACGCCGGGATCCCGGACGCAATATGCGAGGGGCGCGCATTCTCCATGCTCCCGCTCCTGATATATCACCCTGCGAGGGAGCGCGGAAATCAGACCGCCGCGACGGTAGCGGTCGGCAAAAGTATAACGGGAAATCAATACACGCCTGCCGCCGTACCCGGTGCAGACACCGTCCCGGACTTCGAGGGCACGGACAGCGAGCATGACAAGGACGAGGAGATAAGCCGGGAGGCAGAGCGCGTCGAATACAGTGACGCGAGAAGCATCTACGACCTTGACGCCCTCAAAAAGCTGATAGAGAAAACCGACAAAAGCTACTTAAAGACCGAAAAAGAAGCGAAGCGCACGGAGAAAAAGCTCGCGAAAGCGGTCGGCAACCCCGCCATTCTTCTCGCTGTCAGCGTCGTGGGGCTCCGCAAGGAGCAGGTGGACGCGCGGGCAGAGGTTGTCTGCGCCTGTGCGCAGGTCGGAAAAAAGGCGATAACAAAGCAGGAGAAGAAAAAGCTCGGTGCCGCGATAGTCGGCTACAACGCGGCGGCGAGCAACTACTCTTCCCTCACCTCTCATGAAATAGAGCAGCTCCCGCTCTGGCTCCCGGAGGAGCTTGCCGGCGGTGCGGACTACACGAAAATCCCGGCGCTCGTGCTCCCGAAGGACACGGACATACCCGTCGGGACAAGGATGTCCGAAGCGGACAAAAGGGAGCAGCGGCGCGAGCAGCTGCGCCTCGTTGCAGAGGAGAAAAAGCAACAGAAGCTCCAGGACGCGAACCGCGCGGGCGCAAAGCTCACGCCGGAGGATAAAAAAGAGCTCGCAGCCCGGGATAAACTCGCGCGCGAGCAGTCGGAGCGCGACTGTGAAATGCTCCGCCGCCGCTACCGCAGCTCGGCTGAAAATGCCGAATACGACACGCAGATAAACCATTATCACTACTCAAAGGGCGACGGCGCGCCCGTCGCGAACGGCAAAAAGGCACTCCGCAAAGCGGAAAAAGCGGCACTGAAATGCGAGAGCGAGGACAACGCGCGTTATTATGCGATAGTCCGCTCCCACTCCGCGACGACGCCGGCAAAGCGCAGGGTCGACCGCGCGGAGCTTGAGCGCATACGGCAGAAAATGGAGACGCTCCTCGCAGAGCGTGACAGGATAAACCGTCAGCTCTCGGATATTTACGTTCTCCGGGAGGACAAGAACGCACAGTCAAAGACCGTATCGAAGAGGCAGAGCGCGAGGCTCCGCGCCGCAAAGCGCTCCTGCCGCGATATGCGGGACGACGCCGCGCTGGTGCGCAGAACGCACATCACGATTGATAAAAAGCAGGCGATATTCGAGCTCATGGACGACATCACCGACTGTCGCGCGGACATCGCGGAAATCGATTACACTCTGAAAAAGACGCATCCGTCGCGGGGCGTGGCAAGAGAGCTGAAAATGCAGAGAAAAATGAAGCTCGGCATAATAAAGCGCAACCGCGAGACCCTCGCACAGAGGATAAAGGCGGTGCGAAAGAGCGCGCGGCGCGAGGTGTCGCCGAAGAGTCAGCTTCTCTGGCTCCTGCTGCTTCTCGTCCTGGTCGGGCTCGTCACCGTTTGCGTAGTATTCCGCGCCGAGATATGGGGCTTTATAACCGGGCTCATCCCAGGCGGATCGGTCTGAAAAGGAGGAAAATAATATGGGACTTTTCGGAAAGAGAAAAAACATTGAGGACAGCTTCTCCGTCGGAGGCGGGAGCACCGGAGCTACCGGGCGCGAGGCACTCGAGCGCAGGAGACTCCAGATAACCGCGGAGCTCGAGTCGCTCACCCGCTCGTACGCCCGCGAATCCGGCAACAGAAAGCTCGGAAAGCGGAGATTCCCCGTCGGAATGTCGCCGAACGACTACGGTTACAGAAAATAATCGAAGTTTTTTCTCAAAAGCTATTGCATTTATTAAAATGTATGCTATAATTAATTCAGAATTTGATAAAAGGAGAGTGACTTTAACGGGTCACTCTCAATTTATTGTAAGGAGACGGAATGAAAAAAAGCGTCAGAGAAACCGTAAGAGAGGCTATTGAGCCGACCGTCACCGGCATGGGCTATGACATCTGGGACATCCAGTATTCAAAGGTCGGAGCCGACTATACGCTCGAGATAACTATTGACAAGGCGGGCGGAATAACCATAGACGACTGTGAGGCGGTGCACCGCGCGATAGACCCGATAATCGACGAGTGTGACCCTGTTGAGGGCTTCTATTACCTGCAGGTATCCTCCCCCGGGATAGAGCGCGAACTCAGAACGGACGACCACCTCGCGCGCTCGGTAGGCGAGCGTGTGGAGGCAAAGCTGTTCTCCCCTGTTGACGGAAGAAAATCCGTGACCGGGCGGCTCTCATCCTTTGACGCAGACAGCATAACGATAGACGAGGATGGCGGGAGCGTTACTCTGCCCCGTCAGGCCGTGTCGAAGCTGTCCACCGTATACTTTGATGACGAAGAAAAATAAAAAAACATACAATCACCTATGAAAGGACCGTTAAAAACGGGGTAAAAAGAAAAAATGAACGCAGAGCTTTTCACAGCCCTTGACCTTCTCGAAAAGGAAAAAGGGATACAAAAGGAATACATGATAGGCGAGATAGAGACCGCCCTCGCCAACGCCTGCCGCAAGGAGGTCGGACAGACGGCACTCATCCGCGTGTCGCTCGACCCTGTAAAGCAGGATATGAAGGTCTATCAGCAGAGAGAGGTTGTGCCGGACGGCGAGGTCCTCGACCCGAACTGCCAGATATCCCTCTCCGACGCAAAGGCACTCTCGAGGCGGAATAAGCTCGGCGGATTTGTCGAGACGGAGCTCAAAACGAAGAACTTCCGCCGTCTCTCCGCACAGGCGGGAAAGTCTATAATCATTCAAGCCATAAGAGTTGCCGAAAGAGAGAGGCAGACAAGAGAATACGAGGACAAGAAGGAGGAGATAATCACGGCGACGGTCGACAAGGTGGACACTCTCAACGGAAACCTTATCCTCGACACCGGAACCGGATATGCAACGCTCCTCAAGTCCGAGCAGATACCCGGCGAGAGCTACGATGTCGGCGACAGACTCAAGGTCTATGTCTGCGAAGTCAGAGCCGGGGAGACGAGAGGTCCCATCGTTACCCTCTCCCGCGTACATCCGAACTTTGTGAAGCGTCTCTTTGAGCTTGAAATCCCCGAGATACAGGACGGCACGGTAGTGATAAAGGGCATTTCCCGCGAGGCGGGGAGCCGCACGAAGATTGCCGTAGAGTCCACGGACGAGAACGTTGACGCGGTCGGCTCCTGCATAGGTCGCAACGGTATGCGTATCGATGCGATACTCTCAGAGCTCGGCGGCGAGAAGGTCGACGTAATCAAGTACTCGGAGGATCCGGCGGAATACGTAGCCGCCGCGCTCTCCCCTGCGAGAGTGCTCGACGTCTATATGGAGGATGAGCGCACCTGTCGCGTCACGGTACCGAAGGAGCACCTCTCGCTCGCGATAGGCAAGGAGGGTCAGAACGCGAAGCTCGCGGCAAGGCTCACCGGCTGTAAGATAGACATAAAGGCATAATATAAAAATCAGGTCAAGGGAGGAAACAGAGATGAGCGCTACGGTACGGAAAATTCCGGAGAGACGCTGCGCCGGGTGCGGCGGGCACTTTCCGAAAAGCGAGCTCGTCAGGGTGCTCCGCACCCCGGAGGGCGGGATAGTCCTCGACCTCACGGGCAAAAAGCCCGGCAGGGGAGCCTATATATGCAAGAGCGCAGAGTGCCTCAGAAAGGCAAGGCGCGCCCGCCGGCTCGAGTCCTCTCTCGGCTCGCAGATATCAGACGATATATACACACGGTTGGAGGGCGAGATTGCGAATGGCTGACGGCATACAGCGCGTGCGCGGGATGCTCGGGTTTGCGACGAAGGCGGGAAAGCTCCGCTTCGGGGCGGACACCGTGCTCGGTAATCTTCGCGGCAGAGACGCGCCATGTCTCGTGCTCACGACCGCGGACGCATCGGAAAACACGAAAAAACGGGTACATGACAAATGCGGGAGCGCGGGAGTGCGCTTCTCCGCCCTTCCCCTTACATCGGAGGAGGCGGGACACATCACCGGGCGGGCGGCGCCGGTCGCGGTGATAGGAGTTTACGACGAGGGCTTTGCAAGCCTTATATCGCCTGAACAAAACGAATTGAAAGGAATGTGAATATGGCTCAGGGAACGACGAAGATAACACAGATTTCAAAGGACTTTGAGATGAAGTCAAAGGATGTCCTTGACGCTCTGCGCGAGATGGGTATAGATAAGAAGAGCGGCGGCTCGCTCGAGGCGGGTGAGCTCGAGATCTTCATAAACAGGCTCACGACGTCAAAGCAGATAGGCGATCTTGACGGCTATCGCTCAGGAAAGGTCACGATAAAGGTAAAGCGCGAGAAGAAGGCTGCTCCCGCGGAGGCAAAGGCTCCCGAAAAGGAGGCTGCAAAGGCACCTGTGGAGACAAAGCCCCCCGTGGCTGAAAAGGTCGCAGAACAGGCGGCTGTGCCATCCCCTGCCCCCGCAAAGGCAGCGGAGACGAAAGCTCCGGCGGCAAATGCACCGACGGCAAACGCAGGCAGAAGCGACGCGCAGAGAGAGGGGGCAAGACCCTCGGCAGGACAGACTCAGAGACCCGCGCCGCAGGGACAGCCCGCGCGCGACGGCAGACGCGACCAGAACGGCAGACCCGCCGACAACAGGCAAGCAGACCGCAGACCGCAGGGCGGCTACGGGCAGCAGAACGGCGGAAGCAGGCAGGACGGCAGACCGCGCTTTGACCGCGACAGATATACCGGACGCCCGCAGGAGAACCCGTTTGCAAAGCGGGCGGAGGGCTACAAAAATCCGAACGCCCCGAAGCCCAAGCCCTGGCAGCTGCAGACGCCGAAGCCGGCGGCAAAGCCCGAGGCACAGAAGCCCGCGACCCCGGCACAGCCCGCAAAGCCGCAGGCACAGCAGGAGCTCCCGGCACAGCGCGCGGCACTCGAGCGCGCAAAAGCGGCGGCGGAAAAGGCGGCGGCAATGCAGAAGCGGCTCGCCGACGCGCAGGCGGCACAGAAGCCCGCTGAAAAGAAGGAAGAAAAGAAAGCACAGCGTCAGAGCATGCGCACTATTACCCCGTCGGTCAACCCGACGGCAAAGGGCGGAGTCAACATAGGCGGAGAGTCCACCGAGGTAAAGGCGAAAACCCGTGTCGTGGACATGAGAACCTCGGACGTCAACCTCTCTAAATACGATGACCGCTTTAACGAGCAGTACCTCGCGATAGCGCGCGGCACCGACGGCAAGGCGGCAAAGCAGAAGCTGAAAAAGCAGGACAACAAGGGACAGTTCCAGAAGAGCGCAAAGGACAAGGAGCGCGCGGCGCAGGAGAAGATAAAGCGACTTGAAGCCGAGAAAGCGAGAAAGAAGCAGCTCGAGATAACCGTGCCGGACGAGATAACCGTCACGGAGCTTGCGTCAAGGCTCAAAAAGACCTCAGCCGAGGTTATAAAGAAGCTCATGCTTATGGGCGAGATGAAGGGCGTCAACGACGTTGTCGATTATGCTACGGCAGAGCTTGTTGCCGATGCGTTCGGCGCGAAGGTGACAAAGGAGGTCGTCGTCACAATTGAGGAAAAGCTCTTCACCGAGGCGGAGGACAACGAGGAGGACCTTGTCGAGCGCGCACCCGTCGTATGCGTCATGGGACACGTCGACCACGGTAAGACCTCGATACTTGACGCTATACGGCACACGAACGTGACGCGCGGCGAGGCGGGCGGAATTACGCAGGCTATCGGCGCGTACCGCGTCAAGGTCAACGGCAAGGATATAACCTTCCTCGACACCCCGGGACACGAGGCATTCACAGCCATGCGTATGAGAGGCGCGAAGTCCACGGATATAGCAATTCTCGTCGTAGCCGCAGACGACGGCGTCATGCCCCAGACGATAGAGGCGATAAACCACGCAAAGGCGGCGGGAATAGACATAATAGTCGCCATCAACAAGATGGATAAGCCGCACGCGAACCCCGATAACGTAATGAATCAGCTCACCCAGTACGATATAGTCCCCGAGGCATGGGGAGGCGACGCGATATGCGTCCCCGTCTCTGCCATAACCGGTCAGGGCATTAAAGAGCTGCTCGAGAGCGTGCTTCTTGTCGCAGAGGTCAAGGAGCTCCGCGCCAATCCGAAAAAGCGCGCGAAGGGCATTGTCATTGAGTCGAAGCTCGATCGCGGAAGAGGTCCGGTCGCTACCGTGCTTGTACAGAACGGTACCCTGCACCAGGGCGACTATGTGATAGTCGGAAACGCTGTCGGTCGTGTGCGCGCCATGGTTGACGACAACGGAAGAACCATAAAGAGCGCGGGTCCGTCCGTTCCCGTTGAGATAATCGGTCTTGACGATGTCCCGCAGGCGGGCGACGAGATGAACGCCGTCGAGGATGAGAGAATGGCAAAGAGCCTCGCCGATCAGCGCCGCGAAAAGCAGCGCGCGGATATTCTCGCCGCGAATGCGAGAGTCAATCTCGACGAGCTGTTCAGCCAGATAAGCGAGGGTGTAAAGACGCTCAATATAATTGTCAAGGCTGATGTCGCGGGCTCTGCCGAGGCGGTCAAGGCGTCGCTCCTCAAGCTCTCCGGAGACGAGGTCAAGATCAACGTGATACACTCCGCCGTCGGCGGAATAACCGAGTCGGACGTTATGCTTGCCACCGCTTCAAACGCGGTTATAGTCGGCTTCAACGTCCGCCCGGACAAGAACGCCCTCGACTCTGCGGAGCGCAACGGCGTCGACATAAGAACCCACAGAATAATCTATGAAATAATAGACGAGATTTCCGCCGCAATGAAGGGCATGCTCGATCCCACCTATCGCGAGGTGCTCCTCGGACATGCGGATGTCCGCCAGACAATCCATGTACCGAACGTCGGCACGATTGCCGGATGCTATATCCAGGACGGCAAGATAACCCGCCAGTCGCTGATACGCATAATCCGCGACGGTGTCGTTATCTCCGAGGATAAGGTCTCCTCGCTCAAGCGCTTCAAGGACGACGCGCGCGAGGTCGCTACCGGATTTGAGTGCGGCGTCGGGCTCGAGAAGTTCAACGACATAAAGGTAGGCGATATTCTCGAGGCTTATATCATGGAGGAGGTCGCCCGCTGATGCAGAGGCGACGCACGGCGGAGCATGGGGCGCCCCTTGCTCCGCCAAACGGAAAAGCTATAAATCAACCCCGGATATGCAAATATTTGTTTGCATATCCGGGGTATTTTTCGTTGTTTTGAGGTTTCAGGTTTTTTCCCTTTCGAGGTTTCTGATATAGTGGAATATGTACTGCTGGGCGACGCCGGCGTACGGTCCGAGGGTGTGCGGGTCGAGGTGACCGCCGAAGTATTCGTCTATCGCGCGCTTCATCCATACATCTATCGGAAATGCGTCATAGTTCCCCATTCCGAAAAGAGCGACACAGGAGGCGACCTTATCGCCGACGCCCTTTATCCTTTTGAGCTCGGTCAGGGTGGTCTCATACGACCCGGCGGCGGCTATCCCTGCGAGGTTGCACTCTCCGGACGCGACCCTTTTCGCCGCGTCAAGAAGATAGGCATAGCGAAAGCCGGTGTGCGCGGGCTCCATAAGCTCCGGCGACGCGACAATCTGCTCTGCCGTCGGGAATGTATAGCATATTCCGCAGGCACGGCAGGCGGTGTCCCCCTGCTCTGCCCCGCATTTTACAGGGTCGTTTTCCGTACACGGGGTGGCACATTGTGCCGCGCAGTCCCTGCCGAGAGGACATGAGCCGCCGGGGATGGCGACGCGCCGCCCATATGTGGCGGAGAGCATACGGATTATTTTCCTTATCCTCGGTATATTGTTGTTCTGGGAGATTATGAATGAGAAGAGTGCCTCCCACGGCTCCTGCCGGAGGATGGCTATCCCCCGCGCCTCATCCGCCGCGCGGCGGAGCCACGCGGAGTCGGTATGCTCTATGACATTTTTGCGTATCGCCTCAAAGTCAACGTCAAGGGCGAAATAATCGGTCAGTGCCGCCCTTATTTCCGGCGTGTCCTCCATGAAGAACAGAAGCTCGCCCCTCTCGCGCTGTCCAACGTCGAAGATTTTCCCGCGCACGACGGTCACGTATTCGCAGAGCCCCTCCGTGCCCGGCAGCCGCTCATACCGGAAGCACTGCCCGCACTCCATTGTGTCTCTGAGGTCGTACTCCCCTATCCCGCGGGCGGCGAGGGCGCGGCGACCCGAGAAATTTATATTTTCAAAAGTCAACATTTTCCCGATACCCCTTGAAAAAAGAAAGATTGTGTTGTATAATGTAGTTTGTTAACTATACTCTGAAATCGCGCATATTTATTTTAGCACACTTCGACACATTTTGCAAGCAAAACAGAAAATTACGATGCGGAGAACACATGGAGCAGATTTACACAATTCCCGTCAACGAGGCGTTTGACAGGTCGGCGGAAAATCCCGCCGCGGGCTGTCCCTTCTGCGCGCTCTACCGGAAGCTCGAGGAGGACGAGGTCGACATAATACTCGGCGCGTCTATGATGGAGCCGGACATAAGAATTAAGACGAACGAGCAGGGCTTCTGCCGGACGCACTACTCGCTCATGCTGCGAAAAAAGCGCAAGCTCGGCATGGCTCTGATACTCGAGAGCCATCTCGCACTCGTGCGGCGGTCGCTGAACGGCGACGGCGCGCTCCCCGGCGGGAGGGCGTCAAAGGCACTCACGTCGCTTGATACGCTTGAAAATTCATGCTACATATGCTCGCGGATAGACAAAAATTTTGAAGCCATGATGCGCACGGCGGTCTATCTCTGGGAGAGCGACCCGGATTTTCCGAAAAAATTCGCGGCACAGCCCTTTTTCTGCCTCCCCCACTACCGGAGGATGACGGCTTATGCGCAGAAAAAGATGAGCAAAAAGCTGTTCCGCGATTTCTACGATGCGGCGCACGGTATCGAAGAAAAATATATCGACACACTGACAAACGACGTTTCATGGTTCGCGAAAAAATTCGATTACAGATATGACGAGGAGCCGTGGTACAATTCAAAGGATTCGGTCGAACGGACGGTGAAATTCCTTACATCCGACCCCGTCGGCGATGAGACAGGAGGGACAAAATGATAATCGAGAAAATAATCATCAACAGCTTCGGACAGCTCCGCGATACGACGCTTGAGTTCGCGGACGGTATCAATGTCATCGAGGGACAGAACGAGGCGGGAAAAAGCACGATAGCCGCCTTTATAAAGTACATGCTCTACGGCTTCGATGTCGCGGACGGAACGGACGGAGTAAGCGAGAGGCATAAGCGCATAAACTGGACGACGGGGACGGCGCAGGGCGCGATGTACGTAAAGGTGCGCGGCAAGAGGTATCTCATCAACCGCTCCACCGTCATGTCCGAGGGAAACGGACGCCCGACCTATAAAGAGGACTCCTCGATAATCGACCTCGAAACGGGCACCCCTGCCTTCGGAAAGCTCCCGGCAGGAGAAGTATTCTTCGAGATAGACCGCGAGCTCTTCGAGAACACCGCGTTCGTCGGTCAGATAGGCGAGGTGGGAATTGACGAGGGCTCTGTCCGTCAGTCGATTGAAAATATACTCTTCTCCGGAAACGAGAAGCTGAACACCGAGCGCGCCATGAACAAGATAGGCGAAAAGCTGCACATTCTCCTCCACGAGAACGGCGCGGGCGGAACGATATACGACCTCATGACCCGCCTCGGCGAGGCGGAGGAGCAGCTGAAGCGCTCGAGCGAGGACAACAGCCAGATACTCGCCAAGGAAGCGGAGCTCTACGAGATAAAGAAGCGCAAGGCAACGGCAGAGGAAACGATGGAGCGCCTCATAAGCTTCGACGAGTGCTACAAGAACATAATGGTTATTCAGACCTTCGACAAGCTCCATGAGCTCGAGCACGAGTGCGAGCTGAAAACCGAAGCCTACAACAAATTCATCGAGGCAAACACCGTCGACGGCTTTGTCCCGACGAACCAGTATCTTACCGATCTCGCCGTCGCGAGGGCGAGGGTGAACGACGCCTACCGCGCTGTCTCCGACGCACAGGAGAATTACGCAAACGAAAAAAACGCGATAGGAATTACCCGGGAGATAGAAGGCTCAATCGAGCTCGCCGACTCGCTCGGCGGCGAGGAGGAAATCCTCAAGGAGGCGTCGGCGCATCAGAAAAACCGCATACGCTCTGTCGCCGGGGGAGTCTGCTCCGCGCTCGTCGCGCTCGCTGTCATAGTCTATGAAATAGTCGCGAAGGGAGCACTTGCCGCCCCGCTGCCGCGTATTGCCTTTGCCCTGCTCGGCACTGCGGGCGGCGTCGGCGCAGTGATACTCTCTCTCCTCTTCGTCAGCAGCTCAAAGCGCCTGACACAGCTCGCCGACAGGTTTGACACGCAGACCCTGCGCGACCTGCGCGGAAAGATCGCCGTCATAGCCGAGGCGAGAGCCAAGAGAGACACCATGATAGCCTCCACCCACTCTGCGCTCGTTGCAGTCGAAAATGCGAAGAGCAGCTATGAGAGTGCGAAAAAGGAGCTCGCCGACACCGTCCTCAAATGGGCGGACGAGAAGCCGGCAAGCGGGCTCTCCGAGTTTCTCGACCAGCTCGACGAGAGAGTGCGCGCGTTTCTCAAAAAGCGCGACGAGCTGCTCGACGAGAAGAGCAGCCTTGAGATAACCGTCAAGGAGATACGCAGAACACTCGCCGACAAGAGCGAGGTCGATGTGCGCGCCCTTGTCTCCCCGATGAGAAGAAAGTCTCTCACCGGTGTAAATCACGATGAAATAATCAGCGGTATCGCAGATTGCAGAGAGAAGATAGCCGAGCAGGACAGACTTGCATTCAATGTCGAGAACGACCTCGCCGCGCTTAAGCTCCGCGCGCGCGACCCCGCAGAGATACACGCGAAGATAGGCGCGCTCAAGGCGCAGATCGAGGAGCTGAAGCTCCGTCACAAGTCCTACTACATCGCGCTGCGCGCGCTGCAGAGCGCATCCGAGAACCTGCGCGCGGAGATCTCCCCGCGCCTCGGCGATTTTGCAACGCGGCTTATGGAGATAATGACCGATAAGAAGTACTCCGACTTCGGCGTCAGCGCGGGCATGAAGATTTCCTTCACCGCGACGGACGGAGAGCGTCGCCCCGTCGACTTTCTCTCCGGAGGAACGCAGGACATGGCATATATCGCCGTGCGCATGGCACTCATCGACATGCTCTGCACGGAGAAGCCGCCGGTCTGCTTTGACGAGAGCTTCGCATACCAGGACAACGTGCGCGCCGCGGCAATGATGCGTGCGATGAAAAAGCTCGCGGACGACGAGGGTATGCAGAGCTTCATATTCACCTGCCGTCAGCGCGAGGCAAACCTCGCACGGGAGGCAGACAAGTCGGCAGCCGTGTTCAAGCTCTCAGCCGCAAAGAAGAAAGCCTGAGCAGCCCCGACCGATAACAAGGAGAAACAGCATCAATGGAAAAAGCAAAACGGATACTCATTGCCGGCTCCTCCGACATGGACATAACCATGTGCATGGACAAAATGCCCGCCCCCGGCGAGACATCGGTCGGCGGCGAGGGGATATATTATACGCCCGGCGGGTTCGGCGCGGGGGCGGCGATAGCCTTCTCCCGCCTCGGAGCGGAGAGCATATTCTGCACGAAGCTCGGCGCGGACGCGCACGGACACAAGCTCTATGAATACTACCGCGAATGCGGGCTGAACACAAGTCAGATCTACGCGGACAAGGAGGCAAAGACCGGGGTCAGAGCGATAATGCGCGAGGCGGACGGGAGCACCCGGCGGGTCATCTTCCGCGGTGCGAACGCAAACTTCCGCCCGGAGAACCTCTCCCCCGCGATTGCCACACAGCCGGACGCTCTCTACACCTGTCTTGAAATTCCCTTTGAGACCGTGCGCGCCGCGGCAGCGGAGGCGAGCGGGCGCGGAATCCCCGTCGTAATCGACGCGGCACCGGCTACAAAGGAGATGGACCTCTCCACCCTCTCGGGAGTCGAGATATTCTCCCCGAACGAGACCGAGGCGGAGATACTCACCGGAATACGCCCTGCGGGGGCTGAGTCCTGCCTGCGGGCGGCACTCGCACTCTCGAGAATAGTAAAATGCAGATATGTCGTCATAAAGCTCGGTGCGCGCGGCTCGTACATCTACGACCGCAAGCACTATATGCTGATAGCCCCGGCAAGACCGGATAAGACCGTCGACACAGACGGTGTCGGTGACGCCTTTACCGCGGCACTCACCCTCGAATATCTGCGCACGGGTGACATAAAAACCGCGGCTGTCTATGCCTCTGCCGCCGCCGCTGTCACAATTTCCCGCGCGGGTGCCATTGAGAGCCTGCCGACCGACGACGAGGTGCGCGCATATCTTGCAAAGCACTGACACGCACATTTTTGAAAGGTGCCGACACGCATATCTTTGCAAAGCACTGACACGGGTATATACATAGCCCGGTAAAAACGACACAAACCAAAAACCGAAAGGAGCCGCAAATGAGCTACCGCAAGGAGGACTTCTTTTTCCCGTCGAGCGACGGAAAGCACAATATACATGCGGAGGAATACATTCCCGAGGGGGAGATACGCGCCGTCGTACAGCTCTCACACGGAATGATAGACTACGTCTCAAGATATGAGGGTATAGCCGAAAGACTTACGAAATACGGCTATGTATTCGCCGGAAACGACCACCTCGGACACGGGGGGAGCGCGGGAGGGCGCGACGAGCTCGGATTCTTTGCCGATGGGGGCGGCGCGGACTTTGTAATCCGCGACGTAAAGCGGATGAACGAAATTCTCCGCGAGAAGTACCCGGGACTCCCGCTCTTTGTGATAGGACACAGCATGGGCTCATTTATCGCGCGCTGCTTTATCGCGAGGTACCCCGACGCGGCAGACGCGCTCATTATCCACGGGACAGGCGGCACAAACCCGCTCCTCCCGTTCGGAAAATTCATAACCGCCGTGACCGAGCTCTTCCGCGGCGGACACCATCGCTCAAAGCTTCTGAACTCGCTTGCATTCGGCGCATACAACAAGCGCTTTGACCCCGAGGAGGGCGAGAACGCATGGCTGACGCGGGACGGCGCAAGAGTAGCCGGAAGAGGCGACGACCCGTATACGAGCTACTGCTTTACGGTGTCCGCATACCGTGACCTGTTCCGCTTTGTCGGCATGTCAAACTGCAAAAGGTGGTACAGGGACTATCCGAAGTCGCTCCCGACGCTGATTATCAGCGGCGACATGGACCCGGTCGGAAACTACGGCAAGGGTCCGGAGGAGGTCTATAACAGGCTCCTGAAAGCCGGTTGCACCGACGTTTCATTAAAGCTCTACCCCGGCGCGCGGCACGAGCTCTTCAACGAGACGAACCGTGAGGAGGTCTTTGACGACATTCAGTCCTTTCTTGACAGAGTGTATGACGAGATAAGACCCGCGGAGAACGGAAACGGCTGAAAGTGATACACGCAATAGCCCTCACGGGTCCTACGGCGTCCGGCAAGACGGCGCTCTCGCTCCGGCTCGCATCCCTCTGTGGCTGTGAGATAATCTGCCTCGACTCGATGCAGATATATAAGTACATGGACATCGGTACGGCGAAGCCGACAAAGGAGGAGCGCGCCGTGGTGCCGCATCACCTCTTCGGTTTTCTCGACCCGGATGTCCCCTGCTCTGCCGTCGCGTATAAGGAGGCGGCACTCCGCTGTGCGGAGGAAATCTCCTGCCGAAAAAAAATTCCGCTGTTCGTCGGCGGGACGGGGCTCTACCTCGACACGCTCATGTACAGCTACTCCGAGCGCGTGCCGGAGAGCCGCACCGGAAAGTGCGCGCTTACAAATGTCGCGGTGTGCGACCCGCAGGCGATGTGGGATGAACTCATGAGAGTTGACCCCGTCTCTGCCGCGAAAATACATAAAAACAACGCGCGGAGGGTGCTCCGCGCGCTCGAAATATACCGGGAGACCGGAAAGACAAAAAGCGAGTGGGACGCGGAGAACCGCGCGCCCGACCCGCGGATAGATATTGCCGTTCTGACGCTCGATTTCCACAGCCGCGATACGCTCTATAAAAGAGTTGACGAGCGCGTAGACGAAATGCTCCGCGCGGGGCTCGTCGATGAGGCGAAGTGGCTTCTCGCGCACGGGTATCTTTCGCCGGAGAGCACGGCGGCACAGGCGATAGGATATAAAGAGCTGCTGCCCGTTCTTCGCGGCGAGGAGGAGCTGTCCTACGCCGTGGCACTCATAAAGCAGTCAAGCCGCAGATATGCAAAAAGACAGCTCACCTGGTTTCGCCATGTGGAGCGCGCACACAGAATATATGCCGACCGCGAGGACGGCACACTCCGCGCACCGGATGAGCTTTTCCGGGATATTGACGCGGCACTCCGCACCGAGGGCTTTTCCCCGGCGGAGAAAATATGAACCGCGGCACATCGGTGACCGACGGAAATATACAAAACTTGAAAAGGTGACATAATGAAGACACACGAGATAAAAAAGCTGCTCACGGGCGGGGAGGCAGAGGGTCTCTCCGGGCTTTACGGAGACACAGCCGCGGCGATGAAGCGCATACTTTCAGCCGTAGAGGAGTATGAAAAAACATACGGTGCGGGACGGGAGGTCACCGTCATATCCGTCCCGGGGCGGAGCGAGATATGCGGAAATCACACCGACCACAATCACGGCGAGGTCATCGCCGCGGGGGTCGACCGTGACATAATAGCCGTCGCGGGAATAAGAGACGACGGACTTATAAAGACCTCCTCACAGGGCTACCGCGAGAGCGTCATAAGGCTCGCCGATATAAAATCCGGCGAAAAGTTCCGCAAATTCACCTCCGACGCACTGATAGCCGGAATGGTGAACGGCTTTACGCTCCGCGGCTACCCCGTATGCGCGTTTGACGCGGTTATTATTTCGGATGTACCGAAGGGCAGCGGGCTCTCCTCCTCGGCGGCATACGAGGTCACTGTCGGCAGTATTCTCTCACACCTTGCCGGGGACGGTAAGATTCCGCGGGAGGAGATAGCGAAGATAGCACAGTATGCCGAGAATGTCTATTTCGGAAAGCCCAGCGGACTCATGGACCAGATGGCATGTGCGCTCGGCGGCTTTGTATGGATGGATTTTCGCGACCCGGAGCACCCGGAGGTGGAGCCCACCGGCTTTGCCCCCACTGACGACGGGCTGACGCTCTGCATAGTGAACACCGGCGGCTCACACGCCGACCTTAACGACGACTACGCCGCCGTGCCCGCGGAAATGAAGCGGGTGGCGCAAGACCTCGGCGCCGTGGTGCTGCGCGGAATTGACGAGAAAACGGTGACAGCCCACCTCCCCGCCCTGCGGAGCGGTATGGGCGGCGACCGCGCGGTGCTCCGTGCCCTGCATTTCATTCACGAGAACGAGCGGGTGGAGCGTATGCGTGCCTGCCTGAAGGCTCATGACACCGACGGATTTCTCACAGTGGTTACGGAGTCCGGCAATTCGTCCTTCAAGTATCTTCAGAACCTCTATTCACCGAAAAATCCCGACGAGCAGGGGCTCCCCCTCGCTCTCGCGCTGACCGAGAGCTTCCTCTCCGGGCGGCGCGGTGCCTGCCGCGTCCACGGCGGGGGCTTTGCCGGGACGATACAGGCATATATACCCGACGAGGACGCTACGGAGTACGCGCGCCTTATGGACGCGGTGTTCGGCGAGGAGGCTACGCTCCGCCTGCGCGTTCGCGACGGGGCAAGGCGGCTGTTCTGATTATGAGCATGGCGGCTCTCTGACGTAAGGCAAGTCTGACGAACCGATACGAAAAGACAAATAAAAAACGCGCCGGGGTGAGCCCGCGGGCAAAGCGACAAAGCGAAAGACCACGACGGCACAAAACAAGGTAATAAAAATTTCGGAGGATATATAAATGGCAACAAAGAAAGCGGCACAGGCGGCGGAGAAGGCACCGGTCGCAGACAAGAAGGCTGCCCTGCAGTCTGTAATATCCCGCATAGAGCGCGAATGCGGCAAGGGCTCTATCATGCGGCTCGGAGAAAACGCGGACATGAATGTCTCTGCGGTCTCCACCGGCTCTCTGACACTCGACATGGCGCTCGGCATAGGAGGCATACCGAGAGGAAGAATAACCGAAATATACGGTCCGGAGTCCTCAGGTAAGACCACGATAGCCCTGTCTGTCATCGCGGAGGTGCAAAGACAGGGGGGCGAGGCAGCGTTTATCGACGCGGAGCACGCGCTCGACCCGGTTTACGCAAAGAAAATAGGCGTTGATATAAACGAGCTCCTCGTATCGCAGCCCGACTGCGGCGAGCAGGCACTCGAAATCGCGGAGACGCTCGTCAATTCCGGGGCTATCGATATAGTTGTCATTGACTCGGTCGCCGCGCTCGTACCGAGACAGGAGATAGAGGGCGACATGGGCTCCTCTCACGTCGGGGCACAGGCACGCCTCATGTCACAGGCGATGAGAAAGCTCTCCGGAGCCATCGCAAAGTCCAACGCGATAGTTATATTCACAAACCAGCTGCGCGAGAAGGTCGGCGTCATGTACGGTAACCCGGAGGTCACAACCGGAGGACGCGCGCTGAAATTCTACGCATCCGTAAGAATTGACGTGCGCAGGGTCGAGACGCTGAAAAACGGCGACGAGGTCTACGGCTCACGCACGAAGTGCAAGGTAGTGAAGAACAAGGTTGCCCCTCCTTTTAAGGTTGCGGAGTTTGACATACTCTATGGCTCCGGAATATCGAAGTCAACCGAGATAATCGACCTCGGAATACAGCTCGGCGTCCTCGAAAAGAGCGGCGCGTGGTTCTCCTTTGACGGTCAGCGTCTCGGTCAGGGCAAGGACAACGTAAGAAAGTTCGTCGAGTCCGACAAGGAGCTGATGGCGAAAATCGAAGGGCTCGTCCGCGAGAAAATGGCAAACCGCGACCCGGACGACGAGGATATGTTCGACGACGAATTTGATATAAAGGATTTTGACGACGAGGAGACCTGATCTCCATGACACGGGACTGCCGGAGTAAAAGCAGCGGCAGTCCCGGCTTTTTGATTTTTCGTGTAACAGGTGAATATGTCAACAATAGTTAGCATTAAGAAAGAAAACGGCGGTATGCTCGTAATAACGACGCGCGACGGGGACGGAAAAAGAGAACGCTACCGGATAAGCGAGCGGGCGTATCGCGAGGGGTGTGACCTCCCGGCCGGGGCGGAGGCGGACGACGATGTCATATCGCTCCTCTCCCGGGAGAACGGTCACTGTGAGGCACTGCGCGCGGCACTCCGCATAATCGGCTACTCCGACAACAGCGAGAGCCGGCTATGCACAAAGCTCATATCAAAGGGCTACAGCCGCGAGGCTGTCGCCTACGCCGTGCGCGAGGTTGTCGGGCGCGGGTACCTTGACGAGGGGCGGCAGATAGAAATCGCCGTACTCAACCTCGCGAACCGAAAGCTCCTCGGGAAATATAAAATAATACCGCGCCTCGCGGCGAAGGGTTACCGCGCGGCGGATGTCTCGCGTGTTTACTCTGCCCTTGTGAACAAAGGGGAGATAGACGAGCGGGGGAATGCCCGCGAGCTCATCTCGCGGCATCTGCCGGACGGGGGCGGGCGTGACGAGGTCTGTGCCCTGCTCCGCAAATACGGCTACAGGGAGAATTATTCCGACTATGATTAAGAAGTTTATATCCTATTACCGACCGCATCTGCCGCTCTTCACCCTCGATATGACAGCGGCGGTCATAATCTCGCTCTGCAACCTCTTCTATCCGACGATAGTAAAGAATATAATGAACGACTACGCCCTGCGCGACACGCCGAAAATGCTCTTTATCTGGGCGGGGGTGCTTCTCGGGATATATATTCTGAAATCGGTCTGCACCTATATCGTCGGCTACTACGGGCATATAGTCGGCATACGGATACAGAAGGATATGCGGCGCGACCTTTTCAGAAAATACGAGTCTCTGCCCTTCTCATATTTTGACGAGCACAAGACCGGAGACCTCCTCTCCCGCCTTGTCGGAGACCTGTTCGACGTATCCGAGCTCGCGCATCACGGACCCGAGAACATCTTTCTTGCCGTGCTCATGCTCACGGGGTCGTTTATAATGCTCGTGCGGATAAACCTCTCCTTAACGCTTATACTCTTCTCTCTCGTGCCTCTGATAATCCTCTGCGCGGTGCTCTCCCGGCGGGACATGAGCCGCTCTATGAGTGCGTCACGGCGGCAGATAGCCGAGGTGAACGTCAGCGTCGAAAATTCGATAGCCGGGATACGGGAGACAAAATCCTACGTTGCGGAGCACCTCGAGGAGGAGAAGTTTGAGACCTACAACTCGCTGTTTGCAAAATACAGGCGGGCTACCATGAAGTGCCTCGGCAGATTTGACGCCGTCATGGCGATAATGCAGGACGTACTATACCTTGTGATAATCCTTGTCGGCGGGCTCTATCTCTACTACGGACGGATAAACTCCGGAGAATTTGCGGCGTTCGTGCTCTACACCGGGATGTTCCTTATCCCGATACAGAAGTTCACCGCGCTCTTCCAGCAGCTGCAGGAGGGGGCGAGCGGGTTCTCCCGCTTCTGCGAGATAATGGCGGAGCCGGAGGAGGTCGACGGCGGGACGAAGGAGATAGACGCGATACGCGGGGATATAGAGTTCTCTGACGTCTCGTTCGGCTATGACACCACGGACACCGAGGACAGACAGCGAATGGTCATAAACCACCTCAATATGTCGGTGCGCGCGGGAGAGACCGTCGCGCTCGTCGGTCCGTCGGGCGGAGGAAAAAGCACGCTCTGCAACCTTATCCCCCGCTTCTATAATCTCTCCGGCGGCAAAATAACAATCGACGGGACGGACATACGCGATATCACTCTTCCCTCTCTGCGCCGGGCGATAGGCTCGGTTTCACAGAGCATTTTTCTCTTTGACGGTACGATACGCGAAAATATAGCCTACGGCGCGCCGGACGCTACGGAGAAGCAGATAGTCGAGGCGGCGAAGAGGGCTAATATCCATGATTATATAATGACGCTCGACCGCGGGTATGACACAAGGGTCGGCGAGCGCGGCGTCAAGCTCTCGGGCGGGCAGCGGCAGCGCGTCGCGATAGCGAGGGTGTTTCTGAAAAACCCGTCGCTCCTCATACTTGACGAGGCGACAAGCGCGCTCGACAATGCGACGGAGATGATGATACAGTCGTCTCTTGAGGAGCTCGCCTCTGGGCGCACGGTTATAGTCGTCGCCCACAGGCTCTCGACAGTCAAGAACGCGGACAGGATATTCGTTATAGATGACCACGGAATATGCGAGGAGGGAACGCACGAGGAGCTCATGGCTCTCGGCGGCGAATACAGCAGACTCTACGCATATCAGTTCAAGGAAAGATAAAACGGAAGGGGGGCGTGTATGAAAAAACAGCTTACGGACAGGACAGCCTCCTGTATCGTCATTGCGGCATTTCTGATTCTTTCGGTCCTGTCGTTCTTTCTTATGCGCGGAGTCGGGATAAACTACGATAACGCCGACTACCTCGACCGGAAGAGTGAGACGCGCATAGCAATAGACAAAATCGAAGAGGAGTTCGGAATGAGCGGAAGCCTCTCGATAATGATAGAGGACATAAGCGCGGAGGAGGCAAAGGCTGTAAAGGGGGAGATAATGGGCATCCCCGGCGTCCTCAACGTCTCCTTTGACAAGGACAGCGAGCGTTATTATAAAAACGGTGACGCACTTCTCGTAATAATGACAGACGGCGACGACTACTCTGACACGGCGCGCGCCGTGATGGACAGGACGCGCGGGCTCCTCTCGGAGCGGTATGCCGGGCGGATATACTTCGGCGGTACGGCAAATGAAAAGCGCGACATGCAGGAGTCGATAACCCGGGAGATGGCACTCATACTCGCAATATCTCTCTCACTCGTCGTCGTGATACTCCTCATCACCTCGCGCTCATGGCTCGAGCCGCTTATACTCCTCGCCGCCTCCGGCGTCGCGGTGCTGATAAACCGGGGAACGAATATAATCTTCGGCGAAATCTCCTATATCACAAATTCGATAGCGGCTATCCTGCAGCTCGCGCTGTCGATAGATTACAGCATAATTCTCCTCCACACCTTCAGAAAAAAGCGTGAGGACGGGTGCGGGCGACCGATGGCGTCGGCTATCCTCGAGTGTATAAAGCCGGTGTCGGCGAGCGGGCTCACCACCATTGCGGGGCTCGCGGCTCTGCTGTTCATGAGCTTCAGAATAGGCTTTGACATCGGCGTCGTGCTTATCAAGGGAATTGTCATATCGGCTGTCTGCTCGATGACCCTGTTTCCTGCTCTTATACTGCTCCTCGAGCGGGCGCTTGAAAAGACGAAAAAGCACGAGTTTGTACCGAGGGGCGCGGCGTTTGTCAGAATAGCGACAAGGGCGGGGCGGATAATCGTCCCGGTGATGCTTATAGTCATTATCGCCGCGGGGTGTCTGCAGCCGCTGATAAGTTACAGCTTCACAGACAACAAGGGCTCCGGCACCGTTATCCGCAAGACCTTCGGCGAGACGAACCCGGTAATAATCCTCTACCCGACGCGGGACGGGAACACGGAGCGCGAGCGCAGGCTCACGGCGATTGCCTCGGCTCTCGTAAGGTCAGACGGCTCCCCCGCCCTCGCCGACTCGACCTCCTATGCCGGAACGGTGCTCGAGGAATACGACACCGAAACGGCGGTACGAAAGCTCGGCATATCGGAGAGCGAGGCAGACCTCCTCTATGCGATGTATCACCTCTACGAAAACCCGGATTTTCTTAAAATGACGCACTCCGACTTCATAAATTCCGCCTGCTACCTCGTGACGGAGGACGAGGACGGCAAAAAGATTGCCGACGCGGAGACCGTGCGGACGCTCTCTCTCCTCCTCTCGGTCGCAAGCCTTATGGCGCGGGAGAACACAGCGGAGGAATTTTACAATGCCGTGTCGGAGATAACCGACGGGGAGGGCGGAATATCTCTTTTCTCCGTACAGCAGATGTACGGCTATCTCCTCTACTATACGCTGGGTGACGATAAAATCCCGGCGCGCACGGCACTCAACCTCATGCTCTCGCTCGGCGGGACGGATGGCGAGGGGCTCATAAGCGCGGAAAACCTCGCCGCGCTCCGGAAAATAAAGGCGGCGACAGACGCCTTTGACAGTGGGACGGCGGGCACAGTTCTCACGGAAGAGGAGCGGACGGCACTTACCGCCGCGCTCGACGGCTCGTATGCCTACGGCAGGGTAATGACGGCACTCACAGCTGCCGCAGAGAAAATAAGCGGCGAGGCTGTCACAGCCGACATATCCTCCGAGACGGTCCAACAGGTATACATCATGTATTTCAGGGGACAGGGCGAGCTCAAGGGAAGGCTCACCGGTCGCGCCTTTGTGGGCAGCCTCCTGCTCCTCTCCAAGGTGAGCGACACAATCGCCTCGCAGCTGACGGAGGCAACGAAAGCAAGGCTCCGTGACATGAAGTCGGTCGACGGCTTTATGACCGACGACGCGGAGCGCACGTATAAGGAGACCGCGGAGGACATCGCGGCACTCACCTCGTCTCTCGTAACTTTCAGCCGCGGCACGGCGACCGACGCCGACACGGTGTCCGGAGTTTATATAAAATCCATGGTAGGCGCCGACTGCTACTCCCCCGCCCCGATAACGGCGGAGGACCTGCTGAATTTCATGCTCGGCAACATGGACGAGAACTCACTTCTCAAAAAGCGCATGACCGACGAGCGGCGGGAGAAGGTGCGCGACGGGCAGGAGGACGTCGAGCGTGCAAAGAGGCTCCTTATCGGCGATAAGTACTCCCGTATGCTCCTAACCGTCGACCTCCCGGCTGACGGCGACGACACGGAAAAATTCCTGACCGAGCTGAAAGCCGCCGTCCGTGAGATATTTGGCGACGACGCCTGCACTGCCGGGGAAATCTGCACGGTCTCCGACATGCGCTCATCCTTCGGTCATGACCTGCGGCTCATTAACGTCTTTACGATAATCTCGGTATTCCTCATTGTTGCGCTGGTATTCCGCTCGCTCTCCCTGCCCCTCGTCCTTGTCGCGATGATACAGGGGGCTATCTGGGTATCGGTGGCAAGCGGGCTTTTCACCGGGTCGCCGATATTCTTCATGAGCTACATTGTCGCGACCTGCATACTGATGGGCGCGACGATAGACTACGGTATTCTGATGTCGTCAAGCTATGTTGCAAATCGACAGAGCATGGGACGGAGCGAGGCACTCACCTGCTCGCTCGCCGCGGCCATGCCGACGGTGTTCTCATCAGGTCTTATACTCACCGTCTGCGGCTTTGTAATAGCCGCCATATCCTCACAGGGCTCTATCTCCACCGTCGGGCTCCTTATCGGCAAGGGGGCGCTCGTCTCGGTGCTTATGATAACCCTCGTTCTGCCCTCGGTGCTCTTTGTGCTCGACAAATTCATTCTCGCCCTCTCGCTCGGAAAATCCGGCAAGGGCGGGGACGGTACGGAGAAAAAGGAAGAGCCGAAAGAGGCGGAAAGCTGAACACGGGTATACGGTAAATAAGCTTAAAGCCCCGCCGCGGATATTTCACCGCGGCGGGGCACCTCTTTACTTTTTGAGTATTATTTTGCCGTCTTTTTTGCCTTTCTCTTATTTCCGAGCTCCGTGAGCCATGAGAAGAAACGGTCTATCACATGCTCTAGCGGTCGGCGGAAGAACTGAATGAAAAGACACACGGCAGAGCCGGCAAGGAGCGTCACGGTGAGTATCAGCGGACGCTCAAACGCCGCTGTGAGCTCAAGACCGATGGCGTTCCAGCAGCAGAAGAGGAAGCAGGAGACGCCGACCACCATAAGTGCGGTGAGCCCCACTACCGCGGCGCGCCACCTTGTATACGGGCGGCAGAGGAAGGTGAGATTTATAAATCCTGTGAGCGTTATGGATATTGTCGCGACGGCAGAGCACTCCGTAGCGGATATTACCCCGAGCTTTGCAAGTATCAGAAGAACAAGCACCGGGACAAACAGCGCAATCGCATTAGGAATAGCCTTACACATGACGCTCGAGAGGAACGACCCCTCGATACGCTTGTTATTCGGCTCGAGGGCGAGGAGAAACGCGGCTATGCCTATTATAAAGGTTTCAAGCAGGAACAGACTCTTTGGCTGGAGAGGATAAAGCGAGAGGGTCGCCGCCGTGAAGAGCGAGAGGAATATTGTGAAGAACGTTTTCATAAGGAACAGCGACGCCGACTGTCGCACGTTGTTTATGCACCTGCGCCCCTCGTTCACTATATCCGGCAGGGTTGAGAAGTCGGAGTTCTGGAGGACTATCTGCGATATTTTTCTCGCGACGTCCGAGCCGTCCGCCATCGCTATCGAGCAGTTGCTCTCTTTAAGGGCGAGGGTGTCGTTTACTCCGTCTCCCGTCATGGCGACGGTATGTCCCCGCTCCTTTAAGGTCTTTACAAGGAGCACCTTCTGCTCCGGGGTGACGCGCCCGAATACGGTATACTCCTCCGCCATTCCCGCAAGGGTCCCGTCGTCGACACCGTCACAGGAGACATATTTTTCATATCCTATAACGCCGACGCGCCCGGCAATGGTCGAGACGGTCTCGGCATTATCTCCGGAGATTATCTTTATGCGCACATCCTGCGACTGGAACGCGGCTATCGTATCGGCGGCATTAGGTCTTATCCTGTCGCTTATCGCTATGAGCCCGACGGAGGTGCCCTCCGTATCAAGGGTGTCATGCCTTGCGAGGACGAGGACGCGCTTTCCGTCCCTTGCGAGGGCGGAGATCTCCGCCTCCTGCTCCTCCGTAAGGGTGCAGGGCACGAAGTGCGGCGCGCCGACGGTAAATGAGCCGAGCCCCTCTATCTCTGCGGCGGAGTATTTTCTTTCGGAGGAGAACGGGATGCGGGAGAGGATATTACAGCTCCTGTCCGCGCCGAATTTTTCTATCAGGGCGCGGGACGTATTATTGAGGCTCTCCTCCGCGCCCTCGAGAGCCGCCATAACGGTAGCTATATATTCTTCGTCAAAGCCCTCTGCCGGTATCACACCGTCAACGCACATTGTGCCGTCGGTTATCGTTCCGGTCTTATCAAGGCAGAGCACGTCCGCGCGGGCGAGCATTTCTATCGAATACATGTCCTGCACAAGCGTTCTCTTCCTCGCGAGCTTCAGCACGCTCAGCGTCAGGGTCAGGGTGACGAGGAGATATATACCTGCGGGGATCATGCCGATTACCGAGCCGCTGGTGTTTTCAACGGTGTTTTTAAGAATATCCCCGGCGGGGACGCCCGCCCGTATCAGTGCCTGCCGGTTACAGAAGAAGAGGAGCACCGTCATCGGCACCATGAATATTCCTATATATTTGAGGAGGCTCCCGAGATCACGGAAAAGGTCTGACTGCGGCTTTTTGAAATTCTTCGCCGCATGCTCGAGCTTATGTATATAGTTATCGTTTCCGACGGCGAGAACGCGGACGAATACCGCGCCGCTCACAATAAAGCTCCCGGCGAGGACGCGCGCGCCCTCTCCTTTCTTCACGGCGTCCGACTCTCCTGTCAGCATACTCTCGTTTGCCTCCGCGTATCCGGAGATAACCACCGCGTCTGCGAGCACCTGATTCCCGGTCTCGAGCCGCATGACGTCGCCGAGGACGACATCGGAGGACGGGATTGTCACAAGGGCACCGTCGCGCACGACCCTCGCATGCGGGTCGGTCGTCATCGAGAGCTTCCCCACCGTATATTTTGCCCGCATCTCAAGAAAGGTAGAGATAAGGACATTCGGAATTATTATGAAAAGAAAGGTCAGGTTTCCGAAGCTCTTGAATATGACGAGGAGCACCGCCACAATAGCCCAGACCATATTGAAAAATGTAAACAGATTATCGGTTATGATGCGAAGATAGCTCTTCCCGTTTCTGTCCTTGGATATATTTCGCTTTCCCTCTGCGGCGAGGCGCACCGCCTCATCTGTCGTCAGACCCCCGGGCAGCGCGGTATTTACGGTTTCTTCTGTTGTCACAAAGCTCTCCCTCTCCCGCGCGGTAGCATGAGTTGCCGTGCAGGTGAAACAATAAAAATAATTCACCCAATATAATAGCATATATTTTCTCTTTTTGCAAGCCCCGGAATGGATAAGCTACGGCTTTTTTCGCGCCTGTTATTTTACATTATTCTCCATATTCCGAGCCGCCGGACGGGTGAAAGGTTGACAAAAGGGAGCATTTGTGCTATAATTTTTGGATGTTGCCGCACCTGCGGCAGCAAATTCTGCGGCGGATGCCGGGAGGAGAGGCGGAAAATGAAGTCCCGAGGGACCCCGATAAAGACGGTTTACTATCGTGATGAGCTCTCCGACGAGTTCTCCGAGGCGGTGATAACTCCAAAGAAAATAGACGGGAGCTACCGGTATCTGCGGCGCGGATTTTTCGCCCGGCTCGCGCACATATTCTTCTACCGCGTCATAGCAATTCCGCTTGCCCTCTGCTACCTGAAGCTGAAATTTTGGCACCGGATAGAAGGAAAAGAAAAGCTCCGCCCCTATAAAAAGACGGCGCGCTTTATCTACGGAAATCACACACAGCCGACGGCGGACGCGCTTATTCCCACATTTATAACCCACCCCGAAAACGCCTACGTAATAGTCCACCCCGCGAATGTCTCGATGCCTGTGCTCGGTCGGGTGACGCCCTATATCGGCGCGCTCCCTCTTCCGGACGGGCTCGCCGCGGTGAAAAATTTCAACTCTGCGCTTGACACACTTGTTTCCTCCGGCTCTCCGGTCTATATCTATCCGGAGGCACATATATGGCCCTACTATACCGGCATACGCCCGTTCGCCGACAGGTCATTCATGTACCCGGTAAAATACGGTGCGCCGGTATTCTGCTTCACTAACGTCTACAAAAAAAGGAAGCACGGAAAATCCCCGACGATAGTCACATATATTGACGGTCCGTTTTTCCCGGACAAGGCACTCCCGCGTGACAAGGCGCGGGAGGCTCTCCGGTGCCGTGTGCTCTCCGCCATGAGAGAGCGCGCCGCGCTCTCCGACTGCGAATACATCCGTTACCTACCCGTAGCGGACGAAAGGAAAATTTAAGAATGATGAATGTCATGTTCGCGGGAAACAGCCGCGTTTTTGACGGAATACTCACCTGCGCGCTGTCGATATTCCGCCGCTCCGAGCAGAGGTGCGGCATACATTTCTATGTTCTCACAATGGATGTAAGCCACATAAAGCCGGAGTATACGGCGATAGACGACTCTGCCATTGCCTTTCTCGACAGGGTGGCAAAGGAATATCACCCCGACAACTGCTTTACGAAAATCGACGTAACCGACCTCTACCGCGAGGAGTTTGCCGCGTGCCCGAACGAGGACGCCTACTGCTCCCCCTATACTCTCATACGCCTGTTTGCGGACAGGCTCCCGCTCCCCGATAAGATACTCTACCTCGACGCCGATATAATGTTCAACCGCGACATTGATTTGCTCTATTCCGTCGACGTATCGGCTGTCGAATACGCCGCGGCGAGAGACCACTACGGAAAATATCTCGTCAACCCGAATTACATAAACGCGGGCGTCATACTCATGAATCTTCAGAAAATGCGCGAAACCGGAATACTCACGAGGGCGCGCGCGCTGCTGCGCGAAAAGAAGCTGCCCTTTGCCGACCAGTCCGCGCTCATACGCTCCACTACCTCAAGGCTGCTGCTTCCGCAGAAATTCAACGATCAGAAGTTTCTTCATAAGCATACGGTGGTGCGCCACTTTTCAAAGCGTCTCTTCTGGCTCCCCTACCCCCACACGGACAACATAAAGCAGTGGGACGTCAGCAGAGTTCACCGTGTGTTCGGCTACTATTGCTTCGACGATATTCTCTACGAATACATATATCTTCGCAAGACCTATAACAAGGAGATAAAACAGGATGAACGCTAAACCGATAATTCCGGTATTCTATGCCTGTGACGATAATTTTGTGAAATTCACGATGGTGTCGATAGCCTCGATGCTCGAAAATGCGTCCGACGAATACCGTTACGAGATACACATACTCCATACCGATATACAGCCCGAGACAATGAACGCGGTCTACCGCATGCAGCGCCCCGGCGTGGAAATAAGATTTGACAATGTGAGCGCATATCTGCGCTCGATATCCGATATACTCCCGATACGCGACTACTACACGAAAACAACCTATTTCCGTCTCTTTATCGCCGAGATGTTTCCCGGGATAAAGAAGGCTGTATATATCGACAGCGACACTGTCGTTATCGGCGACATATCAAAGATGTACGAGACCGAGCTTACAGAGAACGACTGGCTCGGTGCCTGCCACGAACAGGCAATGGTGCAGGAGGATGTCTACGGCACATACGTCGAGCGCTGTCTCGGAATAGACAGAAACAGCTACTTCAACGCCGGGGTGCTCCTCATAAACTGCGAGCAGTTCAGGAGGCAGAACATACTCGGAAAATTTGCCGCCATGCTCCGTGTCTACAACTTCGTCGTGACGCAGGACGAGGATTATCTGAATGTTATATGTCACGGGCACGTGAAATTCCTGCACCAGGGCTTCAACACCGAGGTGTTCGGCGTTATTCCCATTCCGGAGGATGAAATATGCGTGCTCCACTATATCATGGTGTCGAAGCCGTGGCACTTCCCGGACTGCAGGTATGGAGAGTACTTCTGGGAATATGCCGCAAAGACCGAGGTCTACCGCGATATACTGAAAATTGCGGAGGATTACACCGACGAGCAGAGAAAATCCGACTTCGACTCCTGCGACCGCCTCGCCGCGCTCGCCCGGAGCGAGACCCTGCGCGAGGACAACTATCTGAACACGCAAAAAAAGAATAACTGTTCGCCGGACAGACAGAAAATCCTCGACAAGATAGACCGCTTTGAGCTCGAGGGACGGTTTGACGAGGATGTGGAGGACGACCCTCCCGGAAGAACCATAATGCCCTCCGAGGTGGACTACACACAGGAGAAAATCCGTACACGGGTCATGGCTAAGCTCTCTCACTTCGTTGCGAAGCGGTATCTTAACCACATAGTAAAAAACGGGGATCTCGTTGTAAAGGAGATTATAGGCTCCGAGCACCTCGACTCCGTGCGCTCCGGCGCCGTCCTGACCTGCAACCACTTCAATGCGATGGACAGCTTTGCCATGCAAATGGCCTACATGAGCGCGCCGACACAGCGCCGCAGAAAGCTCTTCCGCGTTATACGCGAGGGAAACTATACCTCTTTCCCCGGTTTTTTCGGATTTCTCATGCGGCATTTCTACACTCTCCCTCTCTCCTCGAATATCGGGACGCAGAAGGAGTTTATCCACGCGGTTGACACCCTGCTGCGCCGCGGGGATTTCGTCCTCGTGTACCCGGAGCAGAGCATGTGGTGGAATTACAGAAAGCCGAAGCCCCTGAAGAGCGGTGCCTACTACTTCGCGGCGCGCAACGGGCTCCCGGTCGTGCCCTGCTTTATAACCATGAGCGACAGCGACAGGACGGACTCCTCCGGCTTTCCTGTCCAGGAATACACGATACACATAAGCAAGCCGATATACCCAGACCCCGAGCAGAATGTGCGCGAGAACACGCGCCGGATGCTCGATGAAAACTTCGGGGTCTGGAAGAATATATACGAAACGGTTTACGGTATACCCCTTGAATACAAGACCGTAAAGGAGGCGGCAGACCTATGAAATCGCTAAGAGAGCTTTACCGCGTCGGCAGAGGTCCGTCAAGTTCTCACACGATAGCACCCGGAAGAATAGCCGCCTATGCCCTCGCAAAATACGGGCATGTGCCATACCGTGTACGGTTATTCGGCTCTCTCGCCCTCACGGGACAGGGGCACGGAACCGACAGAGTGATCCGCGAGGTGCTCGGCGACAGGACGGAGATAATCTTCGACACGGAGCGGCAGGACCTCCCGCATCCGAACTACATGGAGATATACGAGGTGACGGGGGACGGAGAGAGACTTCTCTTCACCGCCGTCTCCCCCGGAGGAGGGGCAATTCTTATCGACGGGCAGGACCCGGACATATCGGGCGGTGAGGTGTACCCGGAGCAGAATTTCTCTGAAGTGCGCAAAAGCCTTATTGACCTCGGAATAACCCTCCCGGAATACGTAAGGCTCCGCGAGCCGGGAATATGCTCCTATCTTCTTGATATATGGAACGCTATGCGTGAGTCGGTCGAGCGGGGGCTCACCCGTGACGGGGTGCTCCCCGGGGGGCTGTCCCTTGAACGAAAGGCGCACTCGCTGATATCCGAAAATTCAAAATATGAGCCCTCGCTCATGCATGAGAGCCGTCGGCTCTCTGCCTACGCCCTTGCCGTCGCGGAGGAGAACGCCGACAACGGCATTGTTGTCACGGCGCCTACCTGCGGCTCTGCGGGGATACTCCCTGCCGTCCTCTACTATATGTACCGCGACTACGGAGTACGGGAGGGGGAGATACTCGACGCCCTCGCCGTCGCTGGGGTTATCGGAAACACGGTGAAGCAGAACGCCTCAATAAGCGGGGCTGAATGCGGATGTCAGGCGGAGGTCGGCGTCGCGTGCTCTATGGCTGCGGCTGCGCTCGCGCAGATTTACGGGCTCGGCACCGAGGTTATTGAATGTGCGGCGGAGATAGCGCTCGAGCACAATCTCGGACTCACCTGCGACCCTGTCTGCGGGCTCGTGCAGATACCCTGTATCGAAAGAAACGCGATGGCGAGCATAAAGGCTATGAGCGCGGTCATGCTCGCGCGCTCGCTCGCAAAGAAGCAGAAGGTATCCTTCGACAGTATAGTCGAGGTAATGTACCGTACAGGGCTCGACATGAGCTCGGATTACCGGGAGACGAGTGCCGGCGGGCTCGCAAAATTCTACACCGCGAAGTAAAACCGTTTCAAAACCATTGACTTTATACTTTTCGGGTGTTATACTGTTTAAGTACAATATTAAATTTCAGCAAAGGAAACCTGATGTACTATATAACACTGGATCTTGAATGGAATCAGGCGTATGCGCAGAAAGCGATAGCCGTCCAGAAGCAGCTGTGCTGTCGGCTGCGCGGCGAGGTGATACAAATAGGGGCGGTAAAGCTCGACGAGGAGCTCAACCCCTGCGGCTCATATCAGATAATCGTCCGCCCGAAATACTTTAAGAAAATGCACCGTCACGTCTCGGTGCTCACCGGGATTACGCAGGAGCAGATGGACCTCGGTGTCTCGCTGCCCGAGGCGGCAGAGTCATTCCGCAAATGGTGCGGCGAGGATTTCGCGTTTCTCACATGGGGTCCGGACGATATTCCCATGCTTGAGGACAATTTCAGAATACATAAGCTGCCGTATGAGTGGCTGCGCCGCACATACGACCTCCAGCACATATTCGGCATGGAATGTGGCGAGCCGAAAAAGCAGCGTTCGCTCGAATATGCTATGGAGTACTACGGAATACCGCAGACGCTCCCCGCGCACGACGCGCTGAACGACGCATATTTCACGGCTCTCGTCGCCGCGAGGATAAACGTGAAGGAGGGAATTAAAAAGCTCTCCGACCCGTCGGCGCAAAACCTCTCCGAATGGGTTATAGGCGACGCGGACGCGGGAGACGACGGATATGTCACGACGGCGGAGCTGCTCGCCGACGAGGCGGTGCGCATGCCGCCCTGCCCTATATGCCGCGAGAAGATGCAGCAGCTCACACGCGCACGGCACACAAAGGGACAGAAGTACACAAGCCTCGTCAGCTGTAAGCAGGACGGGACGATGTTCTTAACGCTCAGGCTCCACAAGAATTTCAACGAGACGTGGCGCGCCCGCGCGGCACTCTCCCCCGCGACGGAGGAGGAAATAGCCGAATACAAAGCCGCCGTACAGCAGGACCTGAAGAACCGCAAGGCATATCGCCGTCCGCGGCGCAGGCAGTACAAAAACGGCTCCGGCGACGGCGGGACGGATTGATTTTCTCATATTTTCGCAAAAATCAAAAAAAATTCGTCAAAGCTATTGCAATCCGTAAACAGTTATGCTATAATCAAGCTACAATCAATTATGCTTCTCCCGTTTCACATGGGAGGAATATTATGACATACGAAGTTCCTGTATGCGAAGTCATAAAGCTCGACAATGTAGATGTACTTACGGCAAGTTTCGGTGATATGAGTATCATCGATATGCCGAATAGTGATCCTACTAACTACTGATTCGGGTAAGACTTTGACCGGGCGAAATGAGGGCGGCTATCCAATCGGCTTGCCCTCATTTTTCTTCTTGACTGACACATTCGGGGCAGACCGAAAGAACACAAAAGAACTTGTGTTCTTTCTTCCGCCGTTTTCGTTCTCTGCCGTATGAAATACGGCTACGAGACCGAAGAACGACGACTCTGCCTCCGACTGTGCCAGCCAATCGCTCCGCACTCTGCCGTATGTAAATACGGCGACGAGACCGAAGAACGACGACTCTGCATCTGTCTATGTCAGCCAACCATTCTTTTTGGTTCAGCGCAGAACGGGAAAGTTGAAAATACTTTCCCTGCCGCCGTTTTCGTTCTCTGCCTCATTTGCTTTTAATAATTGAGCCGCACGGCGCATTGCGCCGTGCGGTTCTCTTTTCGGTTTCGGTTTTTTGCCGTGTTGATTACTGTTCCTTTATATAGGGAATATTCTTTATTGCATTGCAGCTTGAATTTGTAAGCGAGACGGTGCCGCCCGTCACGTTCCTCACCGTGACGCTCGTCGGGAGGGTGTACGGGTTCACCGTATCCGTGCTCGGGTCATAGGTGCTCGCGGCGCCGCGCACGACGGGCGAGAGAACATATATCTTCGGAGATGATGAGGTAGAGACAACCGTGAAGCCGTCTACGCTTATGCTCTTTGCAAGCGTGCACTTATATCCGAACCAGTGCCCTGTGCCGTTACTCAGAACATAATTTGCCTGTATCACATAGGCGGTCGAGCCTGCGCCCTCAAGCCGGCAGTCCTTTATGTTGATGTCGCCGTCCCACGTCGCGCCGTAATCCTCGCGCAGGGTCAGGAAAACCGAGCCGTAACGGGTCACATTTTCTATCACAAGGTCTCCGCCGCCGATAATCGTTATGCCTATTCCGATAGTGCTGTCCTTTATCGTCGCGTTCCAGCAGCCCTTATGCGCGTCAAAGCGGGAGAGGGTGCAGCCCGTCATCGAGAGGTTTTTACTGTAATTCGAGGCATGGACACCCCATGCGACGCGCTGATTTCTGAACGCCTGCGAAGCCGTGCTCTGCGACTGAACACAGTCGACCCAACGGACGTCGTTTGAAAGCGAGGAATATGTATCGTATGTTCCCGAGCTGTACACCTTATGTCCTGTCATGACGCAGGAATTAATCTCGACATTCGTCGAGTTGTATACTCCGAAGAAGCCCATATAAGGCGCGCCGGTATTCCCCTCGTCGGTTATATAATGCTTTACGCCGGTTATCACCGTGTTACTGCGGTAAACCGCTATTCCGCGGCGGTAATAGTAGGCGACATCAGCGGCATTTGCCCTCGTTGTGACCGTGCCGCCGGTGAGAGTTATGCCCTTTACGTCCGCACGGTATGCCACCGCCTGGGTTATCTCGTCGTAATCCCAGAGTATCGGGGTCGAGGGGTCTACGTTTCCGTCCGCGTCGACAAGTATTATCTCCTGCGTATCCTGCCCGTTATCCTGATTTGCGCCGTATCTTATATACTTTTTCGCCCCGCTCCAACGGAGGTAGACGAGTGCCGGGTAACCGAGGCTGACGCCTATATTCGTCTGTCCGGCACGCAGAGAGCCGATGTCGCTTATCGTAGCGGGGGCGTAATCCGACTCTATCATAAAGACCTCATAGCTTCTCGAGCTGTTTGCAGAGTCTATGCCCCTGTCGTCGAATATGAACGAAGCACCGGTCCAGACAGTGTCGGTCTTTACGCTTATCGAATCGGGGTGCGCGCCTATATAGTAGGTTGCGCCCGGGGTGGCATATACGCGCTGTCCCGTTTGATTTGCCCTTGCATGTGCCGCCTTTATAGCGAGGAAATCGTCGGTCACGCCGTCTCCGACAGCACCGAAGTCCGAATAATACAATTTCGTCACATCACGGCTCCAGCTGTAGCCGTCCGGGAGCGAAACGCTCTCCGCGCCGGAGAGAAAGACCTCATTCATAAATTCGGAATAGGTCTCGGCGAAAAGCGAGGGAACGGAGCAGCCTATCGTTATTTTCTTCCCCGATATACTGACGAGGAAGCCGTATCCTCCGGTCTCCTCCTCTGTCGCAGCAGTGAAAGATATAACATAGTCTCCCGGCTTATCGGCAAATTCAAGCCACGCGCCGGCGGATTTATAGAGAGTGTCGCGGAAGGCGGTCGCAAGTGCGCGCACATCATTATCCGACGGGGCGGCATACAGAGACCAGAGAGAAATATCATAGCCGGAGAGAGCTATGCTTTTCAGCTCATACTCCGTATGCACTGTCTCGGAAAGCGAACGCGGGACACGGACGGTCTTTCCGTCGTCGCGCACCTCAAGTGCGGAGAGAAGCTTATTAACCGCAGTCGCGGCAATATCCGGCGAGCCGGGGACTATCACCACGCGGTCTCCAACCGTTTTTATGACATATCCGAGGTCGCCGACGGTGTGAACATCGACGGCACAGTCCTCGCGGAACATGAGATTATCGCCGAGGAGAATCTCACAGTCGGAGACGCTGCCGCTCTTGTAATCCTCCGCGCGGGTCGTCTCTATCCCGAGCTCCGAGAAGTACTCTTTCATCGTAGTAAATGCGGAATACACGAGCGGGTCAAGGTTTCCGCCGGTTATGAACTGAAATTCCGCCGTGCCGTCCTTTACAAGATATATGTAGTTTTCGGTATCCGGCGGCTCGGTACTCCCGCCATTATTTCCGCCGCCACCGTTTCCGCCGTTGTTGCCGCCGTTGTTGCCGCCGTTATTACCGCCGTTATTTCCGCCGCCGATCTTCAGAATACACGAAGCCGCGGAAAGAGCCACGGCGATTACAAGGGCGAGCGTGAGCAGTGCCGATATGAGTTTTTTCATATTCACCTCCGGAAAAATCATGCGTTGACCGATTTTATCTTCTTTATTACATTATACTCCCGCGCGCATAAAAAATCAAGTATTGTCGACATAACTTTGATTAACGGAAAGTAAATTTGCAGAAAAGAAAGATAAAACGCTCCTCAAGCATGAAGAGCGTTTTCATTATCCGCGTTTTCAGGGGGGGATTTCAGTTGTCCTCGTCGTCGCTGTCACGCTGTGCGTCGCTTGCGGGCTGTTCTACCGCCATTGTGCCTCTCGGCGGGAGACCGACGAGCTTTCTCATCTGCGGGACGTTCAGAAGCACTATCGCCGCGGCAAGGCAGATCGCAAAGTCGGGGAGGAGGAAGCTGCCGTTATAGGAAATAGAATATACCCAAACATTATTGAAGCCCTCGGGCATATAGTCCTGCCACGCCGTCCATATGGTAGCGCCGGAAACAAGGTGGCAAAGGAGGCGCGCAGCCGCCGAGAAAAACATACCGACATAGGGCATTATTCCCTTCTTGCCGAAAACTCCGGCAAGACCTATTATTGTAAACGGAAGTATGTAGTCAAAGAGTATGCACATGACAACCGCCTGCCATGTATAGAGATACGGAAAGACGTTACCCGCGGCGAGCCCCTGAAGAAGCTGTGTAATCGAGTATACAAAACCCGTTCCCAATCCGATTACGGGACCGTATTTTATGCCTATCAGCATTATCGGGAGCATACTGCAGATTGTTACCGAGCCGCCGAGCGGCATCTCGAAAATCTTCGCATAGCTCAGTGCAAACGCGAGCGCGACCATCATTGCACACTCACAGAGTGTGCGGACCTTTGTGTTTCTCATATAGTACACTTTCCCCGGGATATGTCCCGGAACAAAAAAATTACCGCCAAGACAAAATCGTCTCACCGGTAAGATAATAACTATATCGAAATCGAACTATCTTCCTACGACGGCATTATCCGTATCAGGTTAAAGGGTTCGGGTCTCCCCGTCTCAGCCTCAAAAGAAGCACCCCTGACTATTCTGTTTGGCAAGGAGAATTGTAGCACAAAGTGCCCGCTTTGTCAAGCGGTCTGCCGAATTTTCGGCAGAAACCCTACAAAAACCGTACACGGGTATACACTAATCAAAGAGCCGCTGTATTATCAGGAGTGCCCCGTCGGAAACGGAGACGGTCATGTCAGAGTTTTTCATTACATTTGAGACGCCGAGGGGGTAATCCGGGGTCATGTCGATATTCTCCGCCCCGTACTCAGCGCCGCGGACGGTCACCCCGTGTGCCGCACCGCCGAAGGCAAAGACCGAGATATGCGTCCCCGCTCTGCCGCGGAAGGTGTGCTCCTCGTTCAGAAGAACATAGGTATGCGACTTGTCCGAGACGAGGACGCCTCTGTCCCCCGCGCGGCGCATCGTAAGGAGGAGTGCGTAGTTTGCAAAGGTATGGTCCTCTCGTCCTCCCGTGCCGCCGTGGAGCTCAAAGTCACGGTAGCCGCGCGCCCTGCCCTCCCTGTAGGCTATGAACATATCGGTCTCGTCTTTTCTCACCGGGAAGCGGTGAGTTTCAACCCCATGCGGCACCCCGTGTATCGAATCGAGGTCGCCGATAAGGACATCCGGGGTTATGCCGCGGGATATGAGACTGTCGTATCCGCCGTCGGCGGCTATTACAATATCGCCATCCCCCGGGTGTATCACGCCGCCGAAGTCCCCGGCGCCGACAATATAGCATTTCCCCATATCAGCAGCCCGCCATCTCGTCAATAGCCCGCATTACGCCGAGCTTCCCGTATTCATACGTGAGACCGCCCTGAAGGTAGGCGGTATACGGCTCTGTCAGCGGTCCGTCACAGGAGAGCTCGTTTGTCGCACCGGTGACAAAGGTGCCGGCAGAGGAAATCTCCGGGTGCGGGTAGCCGGGCATGTCCGACGGGACCGGCGTGCAGTACGCCTCTACCGGCGAGCCCTTCTGAACCCCTATACAGAATTTTATGAGCTTCTCCGCCGAGTGCAGATCTACCGTCTGGACTATATCGGTTCGTTTCTCGTCGTAGCTCGGCGAGACGTCGGTATACCCCGAGAGAGCAAGCATACGGGCGGCGAACGCCATTGATTTGAGCGTCGCAGCGACGGCAGAGGGCGCCATGAACAGTCCCTTGTAGAACGAGGCAAGCTGATTGAAGTTTGCGCCGAGGCTCTTTCCAACGCATGGGGCTGTCAGCCGCTCGGCTATATCCTCTATAACATCCCTGCGACCGACACAATACGCCCCGCTGACGGCGTGTCCGGCGCCGAGATTCTTCATCATCGAGCCGACAAAGACGTCCGCGCCGACATCGGTCGGCTCCCTGTCCTCGGTAAACTCGCCGTAGCAGTTATCGACCATGATAATAGTATCCGGCGACGCCTCGCGGCAGACCTTTATAGCCTCGGCTATTTTATCTATCGTGAGACTTCTTCTGTGGGCGTAGCCGCGGCTGCGCTGTATGGCGGCGACGCGGACATCCCCGCGGGAGAGCCGCTCTCTTATCGCGTCAAGGTCAAAATCGTCGCCGCGGAGGGCTACCTCGTCATATTTTACTCCCCATTTTATAAGGGAATTACGGCTGTCCCCCGATGTTCCTATTACGCTCTGGAGGGTGTCATACGGTGTGCCGGATATATAGACCAGCGTCTCGCCCGCGCGGAGCAGCGCGCTCATCGTGACGTAGAGGGCATGGGTGCCGGACATCAGCTGCGGGCGAACAAGCGCGTCCTCCGCATTAAAGATTTTCGCGTATATTTCCTCAAGTTTTTCTCTTCCCGCGTCGGTATACCCATATCCCGTAACCTCTATAAAATCCGAGCTCGAGAGCTTACATTCCTGAAAGGCACGGAGCACCTTTGCCGAGCAGATAAGGGCGTTCTCGTCTATTTTCTTAAATATCCCGGTAAGGTCAGCCTCTGCCATCCCGGCGAGCTTTACCGTTTTGTCGCTTATATCGTATCCGTAATACATTTACCTTTTTTCAAACCTCAAAATCAAGTATTTTTCTTCAAAACTGCCGTACCCGTGTATGATTTTCACGGTATTCTTGCTATCAGCTCCGGGAGCGTGCCGAGCTCCTTTATCTCGTAGTCCGGGGTAATATCCGGGGGAGCGGCAGCTCCCGACGGGTTATACCACACGGTGCGCACACCGGCGTTCATCCCGCCCTTTATATCCGACGTCAGGCTGTCGCCTATCACCAGAGCCTCCTCGCGGTGAAAATCCGGAACCGTGCGAAACGCCGCGGCGAAAAACTGTGCGCCCGGCTTCTCGTATCCTATCTCCTGCGAGATGAATATCCCGTCGAAAAGACTGCGTATTCCTGCAGAGTCGATTCTCCTGTCCTGTATCGATTTTGTGCCGTTGGAGATTATATAGAGGTGATACCTGCCGAACAGTGAGCGGATAAGCTCCTCCGCGCCGTCGATATAGTAATGCCTGTCTCCGAGACGGCGGGCGTAGCCGTCCTCTGCCGCGAGCTCCGAGGCGGCGGGAGAGTACTTATCAAACAGCTCGCGGAAGCGGTGGTACATCACGTACTCCCGCGTCACCTCCCCGCGTTCAAGCGCGCGCCAATGCTCACCGTTTATCCTCACATAGTCGGCAACCATTTCCTCTGTCGGAGTGACGCCGACATCGCGGAGCGCGCCGTCGAGAGCTATCCGCTCCGCAGCCGAAAAATCAAACAGCGTGTTGTCAAGGTCAAAAAACAAATGCTTTATCATATTAACCTCAGGTTGTGTAGATATATTCGCCGCCGGTGACGTTCACCGGGGGCTTGCCGGGTATCTCGACCCGCGCGCACATGCCGTCCGGAATACTTATTTCATATCTCACCGACTCGTCGGTATACTGCCATGAAACTCCTATTTTACCGTGCGGGGTGTCAAGAGAGCCGGACGCGGAGCCGAGACGCCTGTCCGGGCGCGGAGCTATCACCGGCTGTGAATACCCGGCGCTGTCCTCCGTCTGCCGTATTCCGAGCGTCGTCTCAAAGAGCCATGCGGCGACGGCACCGTAGGCATAGTGGTTAAAGGAATTCATATCGTCAGACCAGAATGTACCGTCCGCGCGGAGGCTGTCCCAGTGCTCCCACATCGTAGTAGCTCCGTGGCGGACGGGATAGAGCCATGAAGGAGCCTTTGTCTGCAGGAGGAGATTATATGCCTCCGTAACATAGCCCTCCGAGGACAGGACCGGGAGGAGAAGCGGAGTACCGATAAATCCGGTGCTCATTTTTCCGCCGTTATCCTTTATGAGTGCGACGAGCTTCTTTGCTATCGCCCCGCGCTCGCCGGGGTCGGCAAGGTCGAAGGCAAGGAGAATTGCGAGGCTCGTCTGCGTTACGGCTTTTGCGCGGCGCGCTCTGCCCGCGCCGTCGCCTTTTTTGTATACTGCCGGCATACCGGAGGACATAAAGGTCTCGCGGAAGGCGCGGCGCACGGAGGTACAGAGCTTTTCATACTCAGTCGTATCCTCGCCTATCACCTGCCCCATTTTCACAAAGAGGGAAAGCGAGTAGGAATAGTACGCCGAGGCTATAAAATCGGTCTGTGTTGCGCCGACGAAGGCACCCTCTCCGGCGTCGGTAGCCAGCCAGTCGCCGAAATGCTTCCCGCCTGTCCAGAGATACTCCTCATCTCCGGCGGAGCGCATATATTCTATCCAGCCGCGCATAAGCGGGAAATTTCTGCGTATCACCTCCGGGTCGCCGTACGCGCGGTAGAGCTCCCACGGGCAGATCACCGCAGCGTCTCCCCACCCGGCGGAGGTTCCCTCCTCGTCCATACCCGGTACCATAGGGCAGAACCTCGGTACGGAGCCGTCGGCCCTCTGCTCTGCCGCGAGGTCGGCGAGCCACTTATCAAAGAAGCGCGAGGTGTCGTATATCATTGACGCCGTGCGGCAGAAAATCTGCGCGTCTCCCGTCCAGCCGAGGCGCTCGTCCCTCTGCGGGCAGTCGGTCGGTATATCCACAAAATTACTGCGCTCGCCCCACACGACGTTCTGAAAGAGCCTGTCAACATCCTGATTTGCCGATGTGAAGTACCCCGTTCTCTTCATATCGCTGTAAAGCGCAACGGCGGTGAACGCCGACGGGTCGGGCTCACCGGGGAATTCGTCTATTCTTATGTAACGGAAGCCGTGGTAGGTATACGACGGCTTTAAGATATCGCGCCCGCCCGAGAGGACGTATGTGTCTCTCTGCTTTGCCTCGCGGAGGTTTCCCGTATAGAAATTGCCGTCTTTATCAAGCACCTCGGCGTGCGATATTGATACACGCTCCCCGGCTTTCCCGGTAATTTTTATTTCAACATACCCGGCGAGGTTCTGCCCGAAGTCGATGATTCTCTCACCGCTTGGCGAAATGACAAGCCGGCGCGCGGCTACCCTCTCGTGCTCGGTAACGAGCCCGGAATACTGCGGTGCCAGGCGCACATCTATCCCCTTATCCGGCAGTGCCGTACCTATCAGACGCGGTGTCACCGTTAAGTCGACCGTCTCGCCGTCGTATATCTCGGAATCTGTAACCGGGGTGGTCAGAACCTCCCATTTTCCGTCGCTGAACACCTCCTTTGTCTTTCCGCCCTCGTATTCGAGCTTCAGATAGAAGATTGCCGACGGGTGGTCTGCGTAGAGCCTGCCCTCACGCATAAGCGAAAGCGGGCTCCGCGCCCAGCCCTTTCCGACGCTAACCGACAGGGTGTTCTTCCCCTCGCTCAGCATATCGGTTATATCGTATCTCTGATAGAGCACGCGGTTTTTATATGAGGTCCAGCCGGGGGCGAGGACAGCGGAGGATACCTCCCTGCCGTTCACGCGGAATTTATACACGCCCATGGCACTGACGCAGGCGGAAGCCCTTTTAAGCCCTCCCGCAACGTCCGCACTTCCGCGGAATTCAACAGCGGCGGAGCCGGTGTCCTCAGGCGGCATTATCCATTTTGATTTTCTGTTCATACTCTCCTCCAGATACCTCCGGCTCAGCCGAATATGCGGTATTTTCCCGACTTCACTATCCGCCGGTAGTCGGCGACGGAGAGAATCGGCTCATCAGTCACTATCCCCGCAAGGCTCGCCACGGGGAATTTACTGCCGTTGTGGTTATCCGAGCCCGCGACGCCGGGGAGCCCGTAATGCTCTGCATACAGTGCGGTCAGGTCATACGTCTCTTTTCCGTTCATGCCGTTAAGAACCTCGACGGCGTCAACGCTCCGGGGGAAGAGGCGGATATGGTCTATATAACTTGCCTCCCGGTACGGATGCGCCTGAACGACGAACGCCCCGCTTTTGCGCAGAAAATCAAGCTTTTCTCTGTACGGCATGTCCATTATACCGGGGTGCGAGAGGTACCAGAGCTTAGAGAGCCCGTAGACAAGAAAGTCGGTGCCGCGGTCCGACATTTCTACCCCGGTAAAGACCTTAAGCCCTATCTGCTTTCCTATTCTCTCGCCCTCCTCGGCGTCCGAAAAATAGAATTCTATCTTATCGCGGTAGGGGCGGCTCTTATCGAAATTTATGTTTCCGTCAAGGAAATGGTTTGTTATAAAGACCCCGTCGTAGCCGGAGCTCTTATAAAACCGGAGCGAGTCTGCCACCGTCGCCGTGGCGCATCGGCTCACAGGGCTCGTATGAAGATGTGTCTCATATCTGTATTCCATATTTTCCTCCCGGGCAAGGGTCATGCGGGAAAGCATTCCCGTAAAAATTCACTACATTAAAAGTCTATCATATCCCGCGCGTAATTTCAAGGCGTGCGCGCAAAATAAAGCGGAAAATACATTTTTCCGGAATTTCCTTGAAAATTTCTCCCGGATGTAGTAGAATGTAAGAAAAGGACGCCGATACGGCGCAAAAAGTACGAAAGGAACGTGACATGGAAGAAAAGCTCAATGCACTGCGCCGCGCGGCATATAACGACCGTCGCCTCTCCGACGCGCTGCACACAGGCTCGGTATTCTCCGCCTGTGTCGCGGCTTATGCTGTCGTGTGGCTGCTGCTTACCGAGCTTTCGGTCAGCGCAGTATATGCGGCGGCGCTCGCGGCGGTTATGGCTGTGCCGTTCGTTATCGTGACGGTGGTTCGCGCGCTTATCAACGCTCCGCGCCCGTACGAAATCCTTGACTTCTATGAGGTCAAGCCGAAAAGCAAAAAAGGTCATTCCTTCCCCTCCCGTCATGCGGCGTCCGCATTCGTTATCGCGGCGGTCGTCATATTCCATTCGGTGTGGTTCGGAGCTCTTCTCTTCGCGCTCGGAATACTTCTCTGCGTCTGCCGCGTCATACTCGGTATTCACTTTGTGCGCGACGTTCTGGCGGGGGCTCTGATAGGGCTCATCTCCGGGATAGCCGGTATGCTGATACTCCGCGGGATATTCTGAAAAGCCCATACCCGTGTATGCTTTTTCGCCGCTGTCGGGCGGTGCGTATGCCGAAAAACTATATATTAAAGGTCGAAAGGAGCCCCGCCGGGGCGGTCAGGCTTTTTATGGAAAAGCTCTATTACTGTTTATGGTATTTCTTTATTTTTGCCTTTCTCGGGTGGTGCATGGAGGTCGCCTACGCCGCGGTTAAGAGCGGGCGGTTTGTAAACCGCGGCTTCGACAACGGTCCGGTCTGCCCTATATACGGCTACGGCGTCGTGCTCGTTTATCTCGTCGTCGGTCCCCTGCGCGACAAATGGCTGACGCTGTTTTTAGCCTCCGCCGCGCTGACAACCGGAATTGAGCTTGTGACCGGGTTTGTGCTTGATAAGGTTTTCCATAACAAATGGTGGGACTATTCAAAGCAAAAATTCAACATAGGCGGGTATGTCTGTCTCCTGTTTTCACTGATATGGGGCGTGCTCTGCACCGCGGTTGTAAAGCTCACATTCAACCCGATAGATAATCTGATAGCGAAGCTGCCGCGCCCTGTCGGATATACCGTGCTCGGCATATTTCTCGCCATTCACCTTGTCGACACGGTTGTGTCGGTCTCTGCCGCGTTCGGATTTTCAAAGCGGCTCGACGCTATACAGAAGCTCGGCGACGGGCTCCACCGCGGGAGCGATGCCATAGGCGAAAAGATCTCCTCCGGCACACTCACGATGTACGACGGTCTCGAAAATCTCTCAAAGCGGAGCAGACGCGCGATGCGCCGACTGCTCGATGCGTTCCCTACCATGAACTCAAAGCGGCACGGTGAGGCGCTTATTGCCGCAAGGCAGAGGCTCGCACAGCTCCGGGCACATGCCGCAGAAAAGGCGGCGGAGAGAAAAGCCGAGCGCAGGAAAGAAAAGCAGGAAAAGAAAGAACAGCGGAAAACAGAAAATTGAAGCAGCTTCTGTATATCGCAATTTTGTAAATAAAGCTTTACAAAAAAGGAGAATTAATTATGTCACTTGCAATAATCACCGGTGCGTCCAGCGGGATAGGACGCGAATTTGCAAAGCAGCTCCATGAAACTCTCGGAATAGATGAATTCTGGTTCATTGCCCGGCGGGCAGAGCGCATGGAGGAGCTCGCACGTGACCTATCCGTAAAGGCTAAAATAATATCAGCGGATCTCACGACAGACGCGGGGATAGAAAAGGTACGCGCCACGCTCGAGAGCGAAAAGCCGGTTGTAAGCTACCTTATAAACGCCGCAGGGTTCGGCAAATTCGGCTCATTCGAGGTTCTCGACGAGAGCGAGGTGCGCAAGATGATAGACCTCAACGTCAAGGCTCTTGTCTTAATAACCCACATGTGTATCCCCTATATGGCGAGGGGCGGCAGGATAATAGAGATGGGCAGCGGCTCCTGCTTTACCCCGCTCCCGAGCTTCAATATTTATGCCTCGTCCAAGGCGTTCGTGCTCCATTATACCAAGGCACTGAACTATGAAATAAAGCCCTACGGACTGCGGGCTACCTGCTTCTGCCCCGGGTGGGTGGAGACCGAGTTTCTCCCGCTCGCGACGGCGGTCCCCGGCGCATACGTGCCGAAGAAAACCGAGCCGCTGCTTAAGGTCAGCGATGTCGTCCGCCGATGCATAAAGGCGAGCGTCAAGGGCAAAACAATGTGCGTCACGAACTGGTATACGAAGCTTCAGCACGTGCTCTTCAAGCTCCTGCCGGATAAGGTGCTTACGAACGCTTGGATGAAAATGTTAAAGAAGAACCCCGATAAGGAGAGCGACCGCGGCTGACGGATAAAACAGCCGGCAAAAAGCGGTAAAGCAAGCCCAAAAGCAACCAAAGCAAGCGAAATAAAGACAAAAGCGCAGAAAAAGACATGGAAAGACAGAATTTCAAGCCCGGAGCCATGACGGCGCCCCTCCCCGCAGTGCTCGTAACGGTCGGAGAGCCGGGGAAAGCCAACATAATAACCGTCGCATGGACGGGTATTCTCAATACGAACCCGCCGAAAACCTATGTTTCGGTGCGCCCTACCCGCCATTCGCACGATATTCTCGCGGCGGGGCGTGAATTTGTAATAAATCTCCCGACATCTCGTATGGTGCGCGAAGTGGATTATTGCGGGATTTTCACGGGTAAAAAGGTCAATAAGTTTGAAAAGTGCCATTTTACCGAGCAAAAGAGCGCAATCGTCGCACCGCCGACGATTGCCGAGTGTCCCCTCTCGCTCGAATGTCGGGTGACGGATATTATCCCCCTCGGCACGCACGACATGTTCGTCGCGGACATTGTCAATATCTCGGTCTCCCCGGAAATACTGGACGCGGACGGCAGAATCTGTCTTGACCGCGCAGGGCTCATGGCATACTGCCACGGCGAATACTTTGAGCTCGGAAAAAAGATAGGCAAATTCGGCTTCTCGGCGACGAAAAAGAAGCCGGGCGGCAAGGCGCAGAACGGTGGTAAAGCACAGAATGGCGGTAAAGCGCAGAATGGCGGCAAGGCGCAGAATGGCGGCAGTGACGGCAAGATTACCGGAGCCGCAAGGAGCCGTGAAAATACAAGCGAAAGGAAGAAACGGAAGTGAGTGACGCATGTACGGAGGCTGTGCGGGAGAAGGTTCTCGCGCTTATCGCCTCGACGTATGACAGTGACGCGGCGTTTGAGCGCGCCGCAAAGATACCGGATAAAACGGTAAATAACTGGCGGCGCGGTCGTTCTGCTTCCTTTATGCGTATGCTCCCGGAGCTGTCGCACCTGTTCGGCACGGGAATAAGTGAGCTGCTCTCGATGCCCGTCGGCAGAGACTCCTCCGAGCTCTCGGAGGACGAAATGCACCTCGTCCACCTATACCGCAAGTCAAGAACTATCCCGAAGCCACTGCGCGCGGCGCTCCGCGAGACTCTCGAGAGCACGATAAACCTCTATACCGAGTCGGCAAAGGTGCTCGCCCAAAAGCCCGCAAAGCCGCAGAAGTAAAAAGCAAGCAAATAATTGCACCATAAAGCAAAGCAGCCCCGCGCCGCTTGCTTATGCGAACACAAATCAATACAGAAAGAGCCCCGGCGCGCTGAACGGCGCACCAGGGGCTCTTTTTCGCTTTCCGGGAATTATCAAAGATAAAACCCGCAAAAATAGCGGTTTTTCGGTATTCTCGAGAGAAAAATTATTGCGTTTTTATCAAAATGCCGTTTTTTTCGTTTTTGCAATGTAAATCAAATCCCAAAGAACCGCTCAAAGAAGCCCTTTAGTTTTTCTATGATTCCGCGCTTTTTCTCCGCGCGGTTCCCGCCGCCGAAGCGGGATGTGGGCGGCATCAGTTTGTCAATATCGGTGCCGGTCGTCTTAATCTCCCCGTCGCGGAAGGCGTTATCGATAAATTTACGTGTCTCGCTCTCGTTAAGCTTTTCGTCGGCAATGATGGCGGACAGCTCTTTTTCCTTTTCCTCTGCCACATAGCCGTGCCATTCGGTCAGCACGTCTTCCACGTCGTTGATGCCGGAAATGAAGGTCTCAATCAATGCCTTTTTACTGCGCAGCTCGGGGCTGGCATCAACGGCTTTCTGAATCGTGATCAGAACCTCTTTGTCTGTCCCGTGCGTATAATAGGGTGTTTTTCAAGTTTTTGTGCCCTCTTTTCGGATAAATTGCGTTTCTTTTGGGTTTTATGCGAAATTTCGCGTGAGCACCTGCGGCGGAGCGGTATCACCACCCGACAAAACGCCGAAAATCCACCTTATGTGCATACTAAATCAAATGTGTGCCATTTTTGTGTCCTTTTTCTGAAAAAAGCCCTTGACTTTTTTCTACCGCGGTGATATAATTATGCAGTGAGTTGAGAGCGGGGTTATTTTTTCGCTTCAACATGTTCAACTGACTTCCTGTAGCTTCCCGAAATGTTGTATCTGGGTGTGGCGCAGTTGGTAGCGCGCTACCTTGGGGTGGTAGAGGCCGCAAGTTCAAGTCTTGTCACTCAGACCAAAATTGAGAAATCCGAACTTATTCTCCATAGGAGATGGGTTCGGATTTTTTGTATTCTTCGACAGCACGGAGCGTTATGTTCGGAATAAGCGGGGTGAGAGTGCAAATGAGCACTCCGACAAAGAATATACTGAACCGATGTCCGGCGAAAGCATACTACCCGATGATATAAAGACGGGCGGTGGCGAGGTGTGAAGATAATTCTGCGTCGGCATTGCTCCCGCGCCCCACCGTTGATCCTTTTTCAGTTGTCACACAAAAACAAGAGAACGAAAGGATATGAATATGAAAAATGCTATCACATACAAAAACAGGAACGGTTACCTTTATCCCCTGCTGGCACTTTCCGAAACAGAAGAAGCGCCGATCGGCAAATACGGGTGGATGTATCTTGACTATCTAAAGAAATATCGGCGAGGTACATATACTTCTCTGCTGACAAGTGGCAATCTTGGTGAAGAACTCTCCAAATTTGACGCAGAAGTGCGAAATGAAGTTGACCTCATACTTGCCCGGCTTATAGATGAACGAGGCATCACAGAAACTCTGAAAGCCGCGAACCCGCTTCGTTGGGCGCAGGAAATGAATACCGCAAAGCATGATGCAGAAGAAACTGTATTGCATGATTACCTGAAATAATGACAAAAGCAGAGGGCGGATATTCTGCCCTCTGCTCTTTTATTAGGTATTTGCTCCTTTATGATATGAAACGAAATTGAACTCTGAATCAAAAACGACACTATATGCAGACTTTTCGCTCAAGAAGGTGCCCATATCGGCTCTGTGCGAAGCCTTGAAAATCATTTTCCACTACCGGGACTTTTTCTTTGCCTACGGCGATGGAGATATTTGGGAATGAAAACCAGATACAATACGACATCTTTAAGCATTAGATTTCCGGATCATACCCTTGACAATAAACAAGTAATATCAGAAAAAATGCTTCTGCTTCTTGAATGCTGAATTGTGTGGTTGACGAAAGGCCGCTATGAAAACTACGATTTCGAAAATTCCCGCCTAATTTTCTGCATAAACGGTATTCCAATTGTTGCACCAAAGAGGGATCCAACACTTCAAGAAGTGCATTTCGAAAATAGTTTTGACGATTCCCTTTCTGCACTAACATGTTATTTATGTTTATAGTGTTGCCGTTGTGGATTGGATAAATATGTTTTCGATCTTTTATGTAAGATAAGAAACCGTTTTCAAGCTGAGGAATCAGATAGTATAATGCATCGCTAATATTTTTTCGGAGTCCAGAAAGAATCTTCTCGAATACTACTGCATATCTGTCTTTGGGAACAAACAAATTGTGAGATAGCAGATCACTAATAAAATCAGTAAAGTCTTGATCAATTTTCAGATTATCAATAAATGGTCCCAAAGTCAGCTGACAGGAGACGACGGTGTGAAAATTATAAATGTCGGATATAATCCGTTCTTTGGTATCTTCATCTGTCGCAACAGCAGATTCGTAGTCAATCGTTCCGTTATTATTAAAACTGATATTATTCATCTCGTATCGAGGAGAGCCTTTTCGTTTCTGGTACTCTTTTTCGGCGTTAGCAACTTCATATGGCTTGAAGTATTCCAAAAAAGCCAGAAATTGCATTGTCCCATCAGGCAGAGCTTGCATGGTTTCAATCATCTTTTTCTGGTAAGATTCTGCCTTATTTGACAGATCATCATCCAACTCAAAGGTCATTGACTTCATGTCCAAAGAACTATATAATTTCTTCTGTTCCTCCTCGCTCATAAACTTCAGGTCTGAAAATTGGGGTGATGATTCGCTAAAGTAAGAAGCTGCCCGTTCAAGATAACGATAGCCATGAGGAGAAGTTCGGTTTGCAACTTTTTTCGCTATATCAGCATAACGCAATTTCCATTTTTCTTTTTCGTTCGAATCCTTTATATGATGGAACAAGTTATCAATAATATCAAGAGAAATTGGCTCATCAAGGTGTTTATCAATAGTCATGTTTGCCGCCGAAATTCCTTTTTGTATCAAGGAAGGCGCGAATTTGGGAATGAACTTAGACAAATAAAACACCAACGAAAACTCAACCTCATCGGAATAGTCTTTTTGCTCAAGCAAATCTATGACAATACTTTTCATATTTTGCTTTTTCCCGTTTTGGTTAAGCAAATACAAACACCGTTGTAGTGGCGGAATGAATTCATGCGTTTTTCCGCAATCGACAAGTTCACTGAAATTCTTGTAATATTCCTCGGCTGCCTGAAGCTTTAATTCCTTATCTTCTTTCAAAAATCCGACAACATCAAGTATTTTGGCTCTTAATGCATGAGATTCTGTTAAGTCCAATAAAGACAAAGCAGTAGCTAAGTCTTCTTCGGAAAGATCAGAAGGTTGAATACTTCTTTTTTCTTTCAACACCATCATCGGTGAAAAGGGACATGGCTGATATAAATTCGGCTGATATATAAAACTAAAGCGACCTTTGAGAAAATTTATGGCATCTTCTATGTTCCGAGGCATTGATACTGCCTTTGTGCGATATTTCATCAAGCCCATTGTCAAAATAGCTTTGTTTTCATCGAAATATTGTTCTATTTTATCCATCAATGTACCTCATTTTTATACAACATACTAAAACGAGAAATCTTTTAGTCAACTTGATCTATTTTGCACCTATTTTTATGAGAATATCTTGCGAAAAAGCTCGTCCCAGCGGACTAAAATTACCCTTTTATCGCCTCCAGCACCCGATCCACGGTCTTGCCGTCCCAGCCGGTGCAGAGCATTTGCTTGGTGATGATGGTTTTATAGAGCGGGTTTTGCTCGATGACGCTCCAGAGATGGCGTAGGATGTGGATATAGTCATCAAAGCTATCCTGCACTTTGGCAGCCACGGTTTTGCGCCACTCCTCGGCGGGTTCTTTGCCGGCGTAAATGTCGTTGAGCTGCTTGCAGAGATAATTGATGGCACCGCCGATACCGGGAAATTCGCTTTCGTTGGCGTCCGGATTTCTCGGTTCTTCCGCAATCTTTACATGGAGCAACAGATGTTCGAGCAGATTGCAATAGACAAGCCGATTCTTTTTCTGATACTCAAACGGATTCCGCGCGGCATACTCGTCATTGCTGAGCATGATTGCCTTATCTTCATCGATATGATGGCAGAAGAGGCCTTCGGCGGTACGGGAAACCAATTTGTTCTTGATAGTGCATTCTCTGTCGGTGAAATAATCGTGCTTTGCGGCACCGTATTTTTTTAGAAGAAGATCAACAAGCATTTCATATCCATAGCTCAACATTTCTTCTATATGAGATTGACCAACCATTGGACGCATGGTATGCTCTATTAGATCAATTTCCTGCGAATCTAAGCCATATTTTTTGTATAAATCCTCGTCACAGTGAATCGCCGCATAATCCTCTATTGGCACAAACATGAAGTTTTTTTGTGAAATGTTCATTGACGATAGCGTTTGCCGAAGCAAAAACCGCGGAAACTTTAGAGAAATATATCGTACAAAATCATTCGCTTCATTCTCGGTGTTGAAAACTCCCAAAATCATATAAGTAAAGTTACAAATCTGATTTGGTCTTAAAATACGAGGTTTTGTTATCGCATTATAACCTTTTGCAGGGTCGATTCCCACTTCGCCATTAGATGGAACTACACGAGCAATATATACTTTCCACAAACCAACAATATCCTTGTTTTTTACGATGGCATCTTTGCTTACATATCCAATTCCCTTACTGTGAATCAGTTCTATGCAACGATGTTCCGTCTTAACATCAAATCCCTTATCTTTTGTCGAAAATCCAAATGGGTCTAACGGATACACCACATCTGATAACATTCTAATGGACATAGTTTTTACCTTATGGATAATGCTAATTGCGGCATTCGACCTTACAAATATGTTATCAAATTCATTCAGAGTTCTCGACATTCTTGTAACAGTACCACCTATTCTATTTACGACTTCGCAAGAAGCGTTACTGTTAGGAGTTCGCAAAAAATAACATACACCCCCGGCTATATCCACTGTTGGAAAACACTCTCTAGAGTTTGGATAATCAACGAGTTTTTTTATCTTTTCGTCGTTAAGCATTGTAAATCTGAAATCATCTAATCCGATTCCCCCTGAAAACCATCGCGACGGAATTATCATAGAAATGTATTGCACATTTACTTTCTTTGCCACATCTACAAAAAGATTAAAAATTGGTTTTGCTTGTGCTGCTGCCTTGTTTGAACTTGAATTATTAGCCGTGATTTCTTGATACGGCGGATTCCCGACGATTGCATCGAACTTCATTTCTTTCACCTCTTTTCCCCAATAGCTGCCTTTGAGGATCTTCTTTTTGAACTGCTCCGGTTTGCTTTTCAGCATATTGACAAGGTCGTCAAAATAGTGGGCATTGACGACCTTATCGTGATAACCGGTCAGCGTGCGTTTTGTGATATATTTTGCCATCGGGGTTTTGCAGATGACATAAATATTGTCGCGGAGAACTTCTTCCCACATGGCTTGCAGTTCGGCGGGTTCCCAGTCGTCATCGGTGGTGTCCTCCAGCTTCTGACGGTAAACACTGTAGGCGACATAGAGCGGATACAAGCCGGTCTTGGAGTTGATCTCCAGAATATGCGTATCCTCGCGGAACACTTCTTTTGTCACATCCCCCTGATCCACAAAGCGTGGCTCGTCCAGACGGCGTTTTTCTTCCTGCGTGTCGTCCTCAAACTGTTCATTGAAGAAGCACCAACCGCCCAGCGTATCGCTCATATGCATATTGACTACACGCCACGGTGTCAGGACAGTTTCCTTATCGGGATTTTTGAAATGGCGGAAGATCTCGGCAATCAGTTTCACGCGTCTTGTAGGCGTTTCTTTGTCCGCCGCTGCCGCCAGTTTACGAATGCGCTTGCCTGCCGCAATAAACACATCGCGGTCGTAATATTTTGTGAAATCCGCAAACAGCTGCTTGGTCACGTCTTTGGGCATAAATTCCGCCCATGATGTATCGTCCACCAGTTCCACAAAGCGGTCAATGTCGATATCTTCATCAATCGGCACATTGGCACCGTAAATCATCAGCGGCATACGGATAGAAATGCCTCGGAGAATATCAATGGCCTTTTTGCGCGCTTCCTTTGCCTGTTTCTTTTTCAGGCGATCCGCGATTTCTTCCGGTGTCAGCGGTGTTGGAGGTGTGACGGGCTCATCATCACCGTCGTCAATATGGGCGATCTGCTCGTCGGTAAGTCCCTGACCGTTGACAACGACGCTGTCTTTTTTCTTCTGCGCTTTGGAGGCGCCGATAATATCTTTCAACGCATTGAATTTGGAGGCATCGATATCGTCAAGCTTCAGAAGCTCATCGTTATAAATGGATTCGTCTTCAAATCCGCTGTTGACGGCTCTCTCGGCGTAAATCTGCTTGACCTGCTCCATCATGGAATTGACGCTGTATTTGGTCATTCTCGATCCGGCAATCGCAATCACAGGGCAATAGTTCAGGAATTCTGTCATTACCTCACGGCGCTTTTTCTGATTCTTGCCGGGTTTACGGGAGAGATGTACGGTCTCAGTCAGCACTTTCAGGGTTCTGTCGGGTGCAAAGTCGAAAACATAGCAATCGGTTTTCTGCTTGCCGTCAATACATCCGGCAGACTGCACACGGAAAATGGTCTGCATATACTGAGAAGCAGCTGTGGAATAGGAGCCGGAAAGCATCAGTACCGCCGTCCACTCCGGAACGGTCACGCCCGTGGTCAGTTTCCCACAGGAAAGCGTGATGGAATACTTATTTTCACGGATGGTTTTGCGGACAAGCTCCAGCGCGTCCTTTGCGTGGTCTTCCTCGTAAGTATCGCCCTCTCCGGCGACATTGGCAATGCCGAAATGCATAAACACCGGGTGATGGCGGAGCATTTCGCTGAGTGCCTTTGCCTCTTTGACACCGGGCACCATCCACAGCGTATGGCGGAACATATTGCGGTAGGCATCGGTAGAGAAGGGATAGATGCTGTTCTTGTCCTCTTTTGCCATCAGATCCAGGAAAGAACGGACATCCGCCTCGTGTACGAAATTGCCCTCAACAGCACCTTGCGGAATCTCACGCTTGCCATGCGGTCCTCTTGACCATACACGGAAGAATTCGCGGAAGTTGAATGCTTTTGTATCGTATTCGTCCGAGACATATTTTTTCAGTTTTTCGCCGAGATCGTAGGTATAAATATGCATCTGCGGTAGATCGGCATAAGGGTTGTGGTCACCGTAATGCTCCGCGTCCCACTCTGCCTTTTTCTTCTGCTCCATGACATAGTCCCAGGTATAGACATTGTCTTCGCCGAACTTATCAAGCAGATTGAACGGCGTGCCGGACAAAGCCAGCACTTTGGTGTCCGCTTTGCGCAGTTGTTTTATGACATGATCGCCCAGTTCGGTCTGTGTGCCTTCGTGGGCTTCGTCAACGATGATAAGATCCCAGTTCAGGTCAAATACCGCGTTGTTTTTATTGAATTTTCCGCCGACACGTTTGGAGCCGCGCAGATCCTGAATCGATGCAAAATAGAGGAAATAGGCGCCGTCTTTATCAAGCCGTTTGATTTTCAGATCATTTTCAAGGTCGATCTTCTCATCGTAGGTATAGGCGGAGTCGTTGGTTTTCAGTTCAAAGGAATAATCATGCTCGGACGAGCCCGGATAAAAGATTTTTGCAAAGTCCGTGCTCCATCCGTCGCTGACGACCGGACGATGCGTGACAATGATCACGCGGCGATACTGCGAACGGCGCACGACTTCAAGGGCTGTCAGCGTTTTGCCAAAACGCATTTTGGCATACCACAGCATTTCGTTCTCTTTTTTGAACGCTTTGATGGTCTGTTCGATTGCCGCCTTCTGCTCATCACGGAAATCTATTCTTGCAACCGTCTGCCCGTCAGAGGTTTTCTCGGTTGCGGAAAGCGCGGACTTGCCCTGCTTTACGGCAAGGATCGCGCGAATTGCCACATCTACCGTCGTAGCAAACCATTCCTCGCCCGTTGCACCGTTTGGCTGTACCTTATTGATGCCGGAATTCATCAGAACCTTGTGGACATCCTTGTCCTTGAAAGTGAATAAATATCCGTCCTTTTTCAGGACAGCCAGCTCGGTATATTCCAACTTAAAGTTCACACTTGCGGTTGCTGTGTAGCCTTTGATACGGGCAATAGCCGCCTGATTCAGTTCGCGGCAATTCGGTGTCAGGTATTCGGGTTTCGTATCCGTGGTCAGTGTCGCCTCACCGATTTTCAGAAGCCCCTTATGGGTATCGTAGGGCATGCTGAAAACATATATGAGTTTGTATTTATAGGTGCAATCAAACTTTTCCATGTTTTTCGCTCCTCTCAAACAAGTCAATAAACCTTACGGAATGTTCGCGGCTCCAATCCATGATCTGGCAGTAGGTGCCGGTATGGAGAGAATTATCATTTTTCATACAACCGGGACACGGCTCTGTCCTTGTTTCGTCGTCAAACAGAGTCAACTGCAGGTTTTCAACCGGTTTGCACGAATTCGGAATCACATATTTTAACCCGTCCATCTGCCAAAGGTTCCATGAAAGGATTTTTGCGATTTTTGTCAGATATTCCTTAATCGGCGGTGCAGTGAACCGATCCGTATAGTAGTCGATGAAGGAAAACAGCAGATTCTCGCGGGCAATCAACAGGCTGTCGCCTTGCCATTCAAAGCCATACACCGATTGAAAGGCTTTGGTTACCCACTTCATCCAATCCTGTTCGGTCTCTGTGTTTTCATTGACAATGCGTATTTTGCGATCCAGGATGCCGATCCTGTCGCGCACCTCAATCCATTTTCCGGTCACGGTGTCATAACGGCTCGCAAGATATGGCGCTTCACCGCAGGAAATCTCCATGCGATTGGCTTTTACATAGTCCTGCCATGTCCTACCCTCGGGAAAAGTAATTTTTTCTGCCGATGTGATCCATGTCTGACCGTTTTCTGTGTTAAACACATCTTCTCTGCCGAACCATGCGTTGTCCACAAGGTTGTTTTGGTTGTTACATACCCATGACGGAGTGAAAACCTCCGCCTTGTCACGAACGCGAATTGCCTGTTCCTTTTTTGATTTTGTCGTTCGTGGTTTGATAACGCTTCCGTTACGGTGCGTAATGCTATCTACCATGATCTGATCGCTGCTTTGGTACCCAAACCCGCGCTCGGCATAGTTATCGGTCGCCCAAATAATATTTTTGCCGGAGCTTTTATCGAGAAGCAAAACTGCAAGCAGATTCGCATCCAGCTGATAAATATAATTTTCTTTTATATCAATTTTTTGTTCCATTTTCATCTCACGCTTCAACCGTTTTTGTTCGCTGATACCCCAGGACACAGACTATAAGAAACATTCTTTCTCGTCCCGCTCGCCGTAATCTTTCCCTCCTCTATCATTTTTTGCAGAATTCTGCGTGTGGTGGAGGTGGAAACGCCGAGTGCTTTCTCGATTTCCGTGCGGGGATGTGGCGCATGATCGGCGAGAACAGAAAGGACGATCTGTTCCCGTTCGGTGAAAACAGGCGGCGTTTTGACTATATTTGTAGGCATTTTAGGAGGCATACTCTGATTCGGCAAGACGAATTTGAATGCCCCGGAGGTTACGGTCACTTCCGGTTTCCTCGGAGAATTCTGATAGGAGGACATGATCTTGTTCATGCCGGTTCCGTACGCCTCAATTAGTCCCATGCGATAGAAAATGTCGGCAAGTTTTTTGTTACGGCAATAGGAAATGCCGAGCATCATATCGTCATAGGAAATGCCCCCGGCAAGACCGCCGATGGAAATCAGTTCAATACGGTCCGAATACACGCTGAGAAGCGTACTTGCCGAAACGGCATAGTCCCGGTGAACAATGGCGTTGAGGAGCGCCTCGCGAATGGCGGTATCGGGATAATCTCTGTGGTCAATGCGCTGTAACCCCTCAAAGGTCGCCGCATTCCGGTTGCGCATATCGAGGTAGGCATACGCATCCTCCAACTGCTTTAAGAGCGAACCGGTGAACTCCCGACGGTCCTGGAAGTTGTCCTGATTGACGCCGGCAAAGGTAGCAGCTTTGATGATATGCGGGCACTGATCCGAAAGGAGCAAGGCAAGGTTGGAATACAACCCGTCGCGGTCGATAAGTCCCAGCGTTTTCATCTGCGTTTCGCCGATGGAGAGATTCCGCTTGGCAAACTCCGCCGTCACCTTTTCAAAAGTCAATTCCTGTTCCAGCGAACGCATATCCTCGTAATTATCGCCATCGGTTTCCTTAATCATCTGGCGGATGGCGGTATCGGATGCAGGGACAGAGGAAGTCCCCTGGCGGACAAATACACCTTCCGGACGAAGTCCTTTGGCGGCGAGGTAATACGGGCGATGCGCCCCGCATTGCACCTGCACTGCAACAATGCTTTTCCCCTCATCCGCAGGCAACGCCCCGATGTGCATAAACACCGTGACATCGGGCTTTATGGCGTCTCTTGTCGCATTCATCACCTGTTGCATCACGGCATCGGCATTTTCCACGCCGCAAACATTCCCATTGTCTTCTACACCGATATAAATCGTGCCTCCGCGCGTATTGGCAAAGGCGATAATCTCTTTCTTGATGTCCTCTACATAGACGGACTTCAGTTCCACCGTTTCACTTTCGGCAAACAGCATAGCAACCTCCGAGCAAAAAGTCTTTCTTTTCAGTGTATAGTATACCACATTTTGTTCATCGCGTCAAGGCAAGTGAACAAATTAGTGAATAATAAAATGAACAAATTTCTGCTGTCGGGGTATGGGGATACCCCATCTTCGAATTATGGGGACATAATTCATTGCTCGTTCAAAGGGAAAGACACATAAAAACACACATGAAATGTAGTCCCATCGCTTCTGATTGCAGAGTTTCTGCGTTCCGATTTACCTGAATTTACTAAATATTTTTGACCAAATGTTCGACCACGGTTGGAACAGGTGCGTATCGTTTGGTTGCTTCTGCTCCGGTACGCTCTGCTCACGAAAAACGAAATTCAAAAGGTTCCCGGAGATATTCCCTCGAGAACCTTTTTCTTTGTTTACTGCGTATCAGTTTTTAGTTATTCCATATAACGATCTTCCTGCCGATCTCGTCGCACTTCTCGCTGATTCTTTTCAATTCTAGAATCATTTCAGTCAAGAGTTCTTTTTCGCTTAGTTCCATGAGACGCGCTTTCTCGACTTCCGGATCAATTGCAGGGGCTTTTTTCAGCCAATCGAACATAAGCGTTTCCCCTCAATCTTCAACGATTTCGTATTCAACTCTTGAGCCTCTCACGCGATGCGCATGAAAGCGTTTTCCGTTTGCCATCCAGTGTGGAAATAAATCCGCTTTTTCTTCGTTGGTATCACGATGGCAAATAACTATGTTCTCCGGCACGTCGCACCCGCCGTTTGAAAGCGGACGAATGTGGTCAAGTGTCGGATG
>CAKRQL010000006.1 GCA_934393265.1 uncultured Eubacteriales bacterium
AAAGGCGGCGGATTTCTCCGCCGCCTCAGTCTTTTTATTGGGTCAGTGTGCCGTTTGCCTTATGCTCTTTTCTTCTTTATGATTACAAAGGCAACCGCGCCGCCGACGATTATCACGCCGACTACGATAAGCACGACTATCAGAGCAACGTTCGCGCCGCCCTTTACGGTGAAGGATGCGTTTGCATTACCGGTTGCGGACACTGCCTCAACGGTATATTCGCCCGCCTTGAGGGTCTCAAGGTATTCCTTCGTAAAGGTAAGCTCGCCGCTCTTTACGGTATAGTTCTTCGGGTCTACCGTTTCGCCGTTCACCTTTACCTCGGTGATGTCGGAGACGGAGCCATTGAACTTTATCGTCGGAAGAGTCTCGCTCTTCTTGCTCCATTCCTTGGCGTCCTCATCGATAGAAGCAACTATCTTTGCGATAGCTACGCTGTCGCCGAGCTTGGTATGGCAGACTGTGCACTCCTTGTGCTTTGAGCCCTCCTCGCTCTCGGTTGCTTTCTTGTCGATTATCCAGCCGCTCTCGGTATGCGCCTTCATCGGGATCTCTTCGGTCTCCTTGTGAGTGCAGCCCTCGTGCTTACAGGTCTTGGTCTTTATACCCGTCTCCGTGCACGTAGCTTCCTTTGTAACTACCCAGTCGGTCATATCGTGTCCGAGCTTGGGAAGCACTCTCGTATCGAGCTCTTCATTGCAGACCGTGCAGAGCTTGTGCTCTTCTCCGTCCTCCTCGCAGGTTGCGGGGGTCTTGACGGTCCATTCGCTCTCTGTGTGAGCTATCTTAGCGATGTTTTCCGTCTCTGTCTCATGGCATACAGAGCACTCGCGGGTCTTTGTACCCTCCTCGGAGCAGGTCGGAGCCTTTGTCTGCGTCCACTCGCCCCATGTATGTCCGGGAGCCTCAACGGGTCTCGTCTCCTTTTCGTGGCAGACAGAGCACTCGCGGGTCTCCTCGCCGTTTTCGGTACAGGTGGCGGGAGCTGTCATCGTCCACTCGCCCCATGTATGTCCGGGAGCCTCGATGGGTCTCGTCTCCTTTTCGTGGCAGACAGAGCACTCGCGGGTCTCCTCGCCGTTCTCGGTACAGGTGGCGGGGGTTGTCACTGTCCACTCACCGTATGTATGACCGGTAGCGTGGGTAAATGCGAAGGTCTTTTCCTGCTCGGGCTGAGTAAAGTCTACGTTCTCGGTCCACTCGCTGTAGGTATTGTAGCAGAGAGTAAGAGTCAGGCTCTTATCCGCATCCGCAACATCGGTGGTCACGCCGCAGACGCCCTCAAACTCCACATTCGCAGCAGGAGCCTCGGCAAGAAGGTTCTTGCCCTTGAGAATAACGCGCATGGTCTCGTCGGTAGTCGCAAGGCTTCCGACTATGCGGCAGTCCTCAAACGTGATGGTCGCCTCGGAGTCGGTTCTGCTTTCGTCGTTATGAATTAAATTATTTCCGGAAGCCACAAGGCAGTTCTTCAGGGTTACGGTCATCTGCGAGCCCTTTGAGAACGCGAATATCTGCGGCTTCGTTCCGTTAACTATATCGGAGGTGGCTATGATATTGGAGTTCGCTATATGGAGCTCGGAGGACACCGGCGAATTCTGAGACTGGAAGAAGCCGGGGTTATTATAGCCGTTTCTTACAAGGTTTACGCCGTTTATATAGGCTGCAAACCCGGTTACACCGAGGTTCGGGTCTCCGTTGAAGTTTACGACGGTTGCGGCATAGACCGAGAGGTTGCCGTTGTAAGCGTTCTCGTCCTCAAGATGATTTTTATCCGGAGTACCGAGATAGAGCTTTGCTCCGACATAATTATAGAGTGTGAACATCGCAGTGCTGTCGGCAGCAGCGTGGAAATTCTCCTGTGCTACGGGATAGTGGCTTATCAGCTTTCCGCCGGGAAGGCTGGAATATACATACGCCACAGAATTAATTCTTATTCCGTTTACGCTCAACGTGCTTCCGGTCAGTATAAGGGAGTGACCTGCAAGGTCAAGATGGAGCTCGGATTCCACGGTAAACGCCCATGCTTCCGATGTCGTGTTGTAGGTGACATCCTTAAGAAGAACGTAGGTTGCGCTCGGGGTTGCCTTGGATATCGCGGAGATAAACGCCGCGTCATCTGCTATAAGCTCGGTAGTACCGTCGGCATTTACCTTGACGCCGGTGGCACCTTCAGCGCCGGTGAGCTCGGTATAGGTCGGTGTGATAAGGACGCCGTTCTCCGCCTCGCTCTGTGTTGCTCTCGCGGTATCGGTGATAGCCACATTGTCGTTTCTCACCCAGCCGGAGAACATCATCACCTTACCGTCGTCGGAGGTAATGACTTTGGGTATAAGCGGCATGTGCTCCGCAATTCTTGCGAGGGTGCCGACCGGACGGGTGAAGGTTGTGAGGACGTCGCCCTCCGCATTCGGGTCGCCGTATACCTCATAGGTTACCGTGGTAGCCTCGGTCGCCGCGACGAACTGGATTGTTCCCTTCTCGTCGTCCGTAATTATTCTGCATACGTCGGAATCGTAGAGGTCGCAGACGTAACCGTTTTTGTCAATGGTTACGGGCTCGTTTATAACAAGTCTTGTTGCGATGCTTTTAAGGAGCTTTACAGTTCCGCCGTTCGCATTTTTGAGAGCCTCGTCAATGCTGTTATACAATGTATCTCCGACCTGTGCCGCGGGAATACGCGCCGGCCTATCGGAGGTCAGGTACTCGGAGTTGAACGGATTGCCCGCGGCAAATACGGTCTCTTCAAAGTCTCCGCCGCTCTTTATCATGACCAATCTGGTGTTTGCGAGAAGGAGCGAGGATTCTGTCTCTCTCTCTATGTAGGAGGCTACCTCAAGTCTCGTGTCACTTATGGAGGCGAGGTTCGCATTGGTAGTGAAAATTCCTTTAGACGAGCCGACAAACTGTCCGTTTACGTAAACCACGCCCTCGGACTGGTTGACGCCGTCGATCACCTGATTCGTAACGCGGACAACATAGCTTACATGTGCCCAGTCACCGGCGTCAATGATGACGGGATCGCCTACAGGCTTTTCCGCAACGTAGAAGCCTACGTTGAACTTGCCGTCTCCCGCGTTGTTCATTCTTACAACGGCGTTGTTCATGAATGCGCCGCCGCCGGATTCTGTCTCCCTGCCGAGTATGTAGAGCTGCGTCCTCTCGGGTATGGTATCATAGGTCGAGACGTCAAACTCAAGCGTGAGGTAGAAGGATTCGTTATTCTTAACCTTTATAACGCTGTTCTGCAGTCCGAGATACGGGTTAAAGGTGAACTTTCCTTTATTAACAAGGAGCTCCCACATTTTCGTTCCGTCCGCGGGGTTCGGAACATTCTTCTTTTCGGAGCTTACCGCAGTTACGCCGCCCTTTGATTTGTTGTTGAATTCCTTAGGGTCACTCGTCATAACGGAGCCGTCATCAGCTCCACCACCGCCGTAAACGTACGGCATGTCTTTGTCCGCATACTTAAGCGATGCGCCGAAGCCGCTGAGAGGTGAGCTGTCGCCGCCTGCTTTTCCGTCATAGAAGGCCTTGGTCGCCGATCTGACGCCGTCGCCTATCTTAACGGTAGCAACCACATCACCCGCGCACCAAACGAATTTCTTCGCCTTTACAACGCTTGCGCCCTTGATCTCTATTTTCGTTCCGACGGTGCGGATACATGTATCGTTTGTCGTATCGAGTACACAGTTATCAAAGGTTACCGGCACCTGTCCGTCATTGTCCGTAAAAGAGAAGAGACGATATGCGGATATGAAGGTACAGCCGGTGAAGTTTACGCTCGAACCGGCGGCGAGCTTCTGTGCTCCGCCCTCTCCGAACTTCAGGCAATACACGCCGGGTGTCGCCGCCCTCTGAGTCATGGTCGTGTTCGTCATCTCAAGATTGACCACGGACTCATTGTTGAGAATTATAAGGAAGTTGCTCTCGGTTAATACGTTCGTATTATTGATCTTTATATCGCCGCCGTAGAGCTTTATAAGCTGTGCTCCGCCGACGCTCGTGGTTATGTTAAGACCGTTTATCTCAAGTCCTGCCTTGAGGTCGGCATTGTTTTCGCCGACAAAGGCAAGTCCCTTGTTCGCGGCAAAATCCATCGTGCTGTTCTCGGCGTTGATTATGAGCTTGGAGCCTGCCTCGATCTTGAAAAGCAGCTCCGCGCCGGTCGCGGTGATTTTGTTGTTCTTCAGCGCGAGCGTTACGGTTTTGAGATCCTTCAGCTCGGCAATGTCCACAGTGTCTGTTGTGATATTGTCAAACAGAGGCTTTACGGTGTCGCCGTCCTCGGCGAGCGTAAGCGCATCCTTTAGGGAATTTGCCTTTCCGCGCTCTGCGCCATCGGCACCGTAGACGCCCCAGCACTCGTCGGTGCTCTCTGCCCCGGTGGTAGCGTCAGCCGACGCGCCGAAGGCAAACAGGCATCCCACAATAAGTGCAAAGACAAAAAGCGGGATAAGAATTTTGAAAGCTTTTTTCATTTTTTCTGCCCTTTCTGTATTATTATTTTTCGGGTGGCGGTCATGTCTTTTGGCGGGGCAACCCGCCGTTCATGCACGACCATAATTATTATATACTATCTTTCTCTTGTTGTCTATTCACATTTTCAACGAATTGCAACCTGCCGCTTTGTGCGCCTTTTACAATATAGGAAAGAAAAAATGCAAAATCTGTAATTTTGTCCGCGAGAACGGCAAAAAGCCGCGCTGTGTACCGTGATATGGCACACAGCGCGGTGTCGTTAATTTTGCTTACAGCTCAAGTATTCTGTCAAGCTCGCAGGTCACGAGCTTTTCCTTTGCGCCGACGACGCAGACCGCGCCGTCTTTTATCATTCTGTCAAGCGTATCGGCAAAGCTCAAAATGTCCTCCGGCCTGCACTCTATGAGCTCGCGGCGGAGGCGGCAATCATCCTCATACGTGCGCCCGGTCAGCTCCTTTGTGGTCGAGAGCTCGCCCGCCGCGCGAGGAGAAAGCAGCGGGTCTGTCGCGCCGACGGCGCCGATAATATACTTTGTCAGTGCCCTGCCGGAGGCGGCGAACTCGCGTAAGAAGTCCGCGCCCTTTGCATAACAGCCGAGGGTGCGCGCCGGGGACGGGTCGCGGTAGGAATAGAGCATCGCGTCACGGCTGCCGGCACGGAGAATGAGCCCTACGCCGTAGGCCCCGCCCTGGACGCGGACGACATTCCAGAGATACTCGTAATTCAGGATATTGCGCGCTACCTGACCCGCCCCGTCGAACGGTACGCCGAGGGTACGGAGATTCGAGCCCTCGAGCGCAAAGGCAATCTGCGCGGGGATAGCTATTCCGACGCGCTCTTTTCTGAGGGGCACTATATCGCAGGCGGGCACTTTTTCCCCGCTTATTGATACACGGGATATGATTTCACGTTCAAATTCTTTGCCGTCGTCGCTCGTAAGCGAGACCGTAAGTCTCTCCCTTGTAAAGACGCGCTTTGCAATATCGGCGAGTGTTTTTGACAACTTTTCTTTACATTTATCAAAATTCTTGTCCCAATCTTTAAGAACGGAATAAGCCTCGTAGCCATCCGTCCGCTCGCAGAACGCGCCCTCTGCGGTTATCATTGCGGCGCATCTTGTGAGCGCGGCGAGGTGACCCGCGTCGGTAAACGACTCCGAGAGCATTATCTTGGTCTGACGGAGGAGATTGCGCAGCGTCTCGTAATCGCCGAAATCCGAGGTATAGAGCACCTCCGGGATTATCTCGTTCATAAAGTCACGCTTTATATCGAGAGCCGAGGCGGACACGCGGATATAGGGGGTAAAGCCCTTATCGTTTGTATATCCGGTTGTCGAGAATGTGAGCGAGCCGAGGTTCTTCTTCACCTCGTTCTGAAGAGACGTAACGCTGTGCTTTCCGGTCCTGACGTTCGAGAGTACAGCGCAAAGGAAGGATGCCGCGGTAATTTCCTCGCCGTCAAGCCCGGATATATCGAAGAGGAGCGAGAGATAGGTTATACCGTCGGTGCGGAGCTTATGGCTTATGACCCTCACCCCGTCGGTGTTCCCTACCGTACAGTCAATCGGCTCCGGCTTATCGGCTATGTCAGATAGCGTGAGGGCGGGGATTGTGGCGAGGGCGGCTTCCGTATCCCCGCTCTTCTGCCACTCTGCGAGTCCGCGGTTCATTTTCAGTATGTCGGAGAGCTCGTCATGCGACCAGGACGCCTTTGCCGCCGCGAGCCTGTCGCTCTCCTTTTTCCGTCTGCGCTCGCCTATCGTCTTTGAGGGGAGCATTACGAGCCCGGCGGAGTTTTTGGAGTTTTCAACTATATCGGTAAGAAGCTCTTCATAATACCGGGTGCCAAGCTTCTCGCGGAGGGCGGCAAACACCGGCTCCATCGTCATTGAGTCCATCGGGTCTCCGCCGTAGAGCCATGTAGTGAGAGAGGAGAGACCGTAAACAAGACCCGTCGGGTAGCCAAAGTCCTTTTCGCGGGCTTTGAACTCCGCGCGATTGAGCGCGGCGGTGAGGTTTTCGCGGTCCATGCCCCGCTCCGCCTGCTCGCGGAGGACGGAAAGGACGGTTTCCTTTGCCTCGTCAATGCGCTCGCGCTTTATATTCTTTATGCCGATTATGAGCGAGGGCTCCTGTATGCCGTCGTTCACGTACATATCCACATCCTCGCAGAGCCCCTTTGAAAGGAGAGCCTTTTTGAGGGGAGACTCGTTTGTCCCGGTGAGGACGGTTGAGATAATGCTCGCTGCGCTTATTCTCTCCGCTTCGTCGAATTTTCCGAAGAGGTAGCCGAGATAGAGGCGGCACTTGCCCTCCTCGTCCTCGCTCTCGCCTATCTCGAACTCCACCGTTCTCTCGACGTGCCCTACCGCCGGCTGTATCGGAATATCCGAGCGCACGTCAAGGCGGTCATAGCCGTCAAGATACGAGGCAATTATCGGGAGTATCTCGTCGAGGTTTACCTTACCGTCAAGGAAGATACGGGAATTTGAGGGGTGATAGTATCTTGCGTGGCTGTCGCAGAACTGCTTGTAGGTAAGCTCGGGGATTACCTCCGGATCGCCGCCGGAGTCCTTGCCGTAGCAGACGTCGGGATAGAGGAGAGCGTCCATATGCTCGGCGGCGAGACGGTCAGCGGAGGAATATGCGCCCTTCATTTCATTGAAAACGACGCCCTTGAAGATCGGCTCCTCGTCCTCGGAATTTATCTCGTAATGCCAGCCCTCCTGGCGGAATATGTTGGGGTCGGTTACAGCGCGCGGACGGAAGACCGCGTCCATGTAAATGGAGACGAGATTCTGAAAGTCCTTGTCGTTTCTCGATGAGACGGGGTAAACCGTCTTGTCCGGATAGGTCATGGCGTTAAGGAAGGTGTTGAGAGAGCCTTTGAGGAGCTCGACAAACGGCTCCTTTACCGGGTACTTGTCCGAGCCGCAGAGCACAGAGTGCTCGATTATGTGAAAAACTCCGGTGCTGTCCTCCGGAATTGTCTTGAAGGCTATGGCGAAGGTCTTGTTGGTGTCCTCCCGGTCAAGATAAGCGAGGCGCGCGCCGTTCTTTTTGAAGGTGCCCTCGTAGAGAGTGCCGCCGAGCTCCGCGGAATAGCGGGCGGAGGTTATCTCAAAGCCGTAATAAGCTTCTCCTGTTTTCATACTACTTCCTTTCGTGAGTGCTTTTTGATTTATTTTAACACACGCGCCCGGAATTAGCAAGGGATAAAAGGAAAAAACGGAAATTTATCAAAAACCCTTGACATCGGCTCCCGGGTTTGATATAATATTGGCTGTTCCGGTATGCCGGAGCAAAAATGCTGCTATGGCTCAGTTGGTAGAGCACATGCTTGGTAAGCATGAGGTCCCCGGTCCGAATCCGGGTAGCAGCTCCAAACACCCCCGGGGATTTTCCTCGGGGCTTTGGTTTTTTATGAGGTTATAAGATTTACTGTTGCCCTGCCCCACGCTATGGGGTGTTTCGGAGTTGTTACCCAGTCGGACCGGGGATCGGCACGCGCGGCGGCTTTTCGCCGCCTTGGTTTTTCGCCACGCGAAAAACGCTTAGCCTTCAGGAGCCCACCGGGCTCCTGACAGTCCGAATCCGGGAGAGATAAAGATACAATTAACAGCAAACTACATCACGGCGAAAGCCGTATTTCACAGCAGACAGGCTATTTCACATTTTCCGTCAGGAAAATATTTCACACGGTGTAAGCCGTATTTCACTGTGCCTCAAGGCACTCTGTCCCCGGGGATTTTCCTCGGGGCTTTGGTTTTTTATGAGGGTATAAGATTTAATGTTGCCCTGCCCCACGCTATGGGGTGTTCTGAGATGCCACCGGAAAAAGTTGACAAAGCGCGTATTGTGTGATAAAATGAAAAAGGACTCGCAAGAGTCCCGGAGGAACACCACAACGGTGGCGGTTGCCTTTCCCTCTTTTCGCAAAGAGGGGAGGTCTTTTGTCTCCCCTCGGCATTACGAGGGGAGGTGATGGTATGTATATTACATTGACTGAATTGTTGATGCTCTTTACATTTCTTATCGCTTTCGCCGATTTCAGCAATCGGCGAAAAAAATAAAAAGATAACCGCCTGCCCCATCCAAAAGCAAGGCGGTTATCGTCTTTAAGGGGAGGGCAACCGTCGCCGGTGCTCCTCTGTTTTTATTATACACGGCGCGGCGTTGATTGTCAACCCCGTTTTTATTTTTTGTCCGTTTTTACTGTTTTCTCTTCGTTCGGACTGTTATCCGGCTCCGGCACGGCGCTTTCCGTCATTTTCGCGACATGCGGGACATAATACGCTCCGGTCTTTTTCGCAAGCTTCACGACGCCGAGACCCCAACAGAGGACGACGCCGAGGACCGCACCGACGACCGCCTGTAAAATCTGGAACGGGAGCTTCATTATCGCGTACTCCGGCGTGCTGTAAATGAACGCCCTGCCGAGCGAATATCCCACAACCATTATAACCGCGCCGAGCGCGACGCCGAGAGACGAGGCGACGACCGGATGCTTTTTCAGCGTGTAATGCGCTATTAAGGAGATAACGATCGCCTGTACCCCGTGAGTCACAAGAGAAACGAACATCGGCGCCGGGTAAAAGAGAAGATCCCCGAGAAACGCGCCGAAGCCGCCGACGAAAAACGCCGACACAGGGTCAAGAATTATCGCGGCGGTGCATATAACCGCGTCATTTATGTAAAGATGCCCGCCCGGCACGGGTATACTCATGAATGACGAGGAGCACACCACATTCATTGCCATGAGCATCGCCGAGACGCAGAGCCGTACCAGGCTCTCACGCAGATTTGTTTTTGTTTTCATATAATTCCTCCGGAGCCGTTTTATATTTTACGCTTGCTATTATATTCCGTATGTGGTATTATGTAAATAGTCAAATCAAAGGTTTTTTATAATACCAGATTGTGAAGAGGAAAATGAAAAAATATTATGCCTTATACCGCGACATACGCGAAAAAATAGAGGACGGGAGACTCCGCGCGGGGGAGAGGCTGAAATCAAAGCGCAGCTGTGCCGACAGCCTCGGAGTCAGCGTCATAACTGTCGAGCGCGCGTACTCTGCCCTCTGCGACGAGGGCTATATAACGGCGAGGGTGCGGAGCGGCTATTTCGTCTCGGATATCCAGCCCGCAACTCCCGGAAAATCGATACACGCCCCATACCGTCCGATATATCTTCCGGAGCCGGAGGAAAATCCGGACGAATGTGATTTTGAATACAGCGTGTGGTTTTCCACTGTAAGAAAGGTGATGTCGGAGCGCGGCTCCCTGCTCTTTCGCCGCGCACCTGCGGAGGGGTGTGCGGTTCTCCGCAATGCGATCTCGGACTACCTTTACCGCTACCGCGACATGCGCGCACAGCCGGAAAATATAATAATCGGCTCCGGCGCGGAGCAGCTATACGAGAGCGCGGCAAAGCTCCTCGGAAGAGACCTCGTCTACGGAATCGAATATCCCTCCTACCCGCCTATCGAGTGCTCCTACCGCTCGCTCGGTATAATTCCCCGCCGTCTCGCCCTCGGGGACGACGGAATACCGGAGCGGGAGCTTCGCGGTATAGACGTCCTCCATGTCACGCCGTATCACAGCTTCCCCACCGGAATAACCGTCTCGCCCGCCGGAAAGCGGCGGTACGCCGAATGGGCGGCGCGCACCGGAGGGTACATAATAGAGGACGACTTTGACAGCGAATTTTTCGCCCCGGGACACATGACCGAGCCGCTCCGCACCCTTGACCCGAGCGGCAGGGTTATCTACATAAATACCTTTTCAAAGAGCCTCTCGCCCGCTATGCGTATCGGCTATATGATACTCCCGGACGGGCTCATGGAAAAGTACCGCGCGTGTCCCGGCTGCTCGTCCTGCCCCGTCCCGGTTGCAGACCAGTATTTTCTCGCCGAGTTCATTGCCTCCGGGAATTTCGAGCGTCACCTCGCAAGGGCGAGGCGGAAAATGGCACAGCGGGCAAGGGCTCATTCGGCAAAATAAAGTGCGTCCGGTGGTCGTGCCGCACAATGCGCCCGCCACGGAAATTGATTTTTTCACATTCCGAAAGTTATATCCCGGAGCGCGCGCCCGTATTTCTCACCGTCATAGCGGCTGACGCCAAACATCGGGAGAGACAGAAGAAAATGCCCGTCCTCCGAAAGAAACTCCGGGTTATCCCCGCTCACTATCCCGTATGCCCGCGGCAGAATGGTTTTCATGCACTCACGGGCGCGAGGGTCGGCGAGAATATCGATATTCGGCGTATCGAGCGAGAACGGACGAAGAACATCGGCGGGCGCCGGTACGCTCCGACCGTGCTCCCCGGCGGGCAGTTCCTCATCCGCCACCCCCGGCAGTCGGAGAAGCAGCGAGCCACATGGCGGCACCGTAACCGAAACCGACATAACCCCGCCCGAGATTTTCCACTCCGCCGAATACACCCCGAGGGGCGAGCGATATGAAAAGGTAGCCGAAAGAAGCCTGTAATCCGGGTGCGGCTCCAGTACCGCGCGACGCCAGCCGGGGGACAGCGGGCGGAGCCCGACAACGTACCCGTATATCGCCTCACAGACCGAGCCGTAGGCATAGTGATTAAGAGAATTCATTGCCGTACCGCTTATTTTACCGTCCGGGAGCACCGAATTCCACCTCTCCCACACCGTCGTAGCACCGAGGCGCAGAGCATAGAGCCACCCCGGGCACTCCTCCGAAAAAAGCATGCGAAAGGCGTCACGCGACAGCCCGACCTCATAGAGAACCGGCAGAATATGCGGTGTCCCGCAGAAGCCGGTTTTTATTTTATACAAGTCGCGGCGCAGGCGCGAGCGCAGCCCCGAGACCGCCGCCTCTCTGTCACGGTAAACGCCGTACCGCAGGGCTATCGCATACGCCGTCTGCGTGTCTGCCGACAGCCTGCCGGACGCGGTGAAATACTCCGAAAGAATCGCGGCGCGAACCCGCCCCGCCTCCCGAGAGTACCTTTCGGCGTCGTCGGTCTCCGAAAGAATCGCGGCGCACCGCGCGACGGTGGCAAGCGCGTTATAATAGTACACGCTGCTTATAAATCCGGTGTCCGTCCCACCCGCCATAGCCTGTGGCGAGACGCCGTCCCCCGCGAGCCAGTCACCAAAGGTGAAATGCGCCGTTATGAGCCCGCGCCCGCCCTCAGACCTATCGCGGGAGAGCAGCAGCTCCGCATATTCGCGCATCATGGGATAATGCCGCCGGAGCGCAGCCTTGTCGCCGTAAAAGCGGTAAAGCACGTCGGGGAGAATGACCCCGCAGTCTGCCCAGACGGCACCGCCCGCACCCGCCTCGCCGCGCAGGGAGGGCGAGTACATCGGAAAATCCCCGGAATAGTACTCCGTCTGGTCGTACCGCAAATCCCGGAGATATTTGTCATAGAACCTGAAGGTGTCCGAATTATAACACGCCGTCGCGGCGAAAACCTGCGCATCCGCCGTCCAGCCGAGGCGTTCGTCCCTCTGCGGACAGTCTGTCGGTACATCAAGGAAATTTGACCTCTGACCCCACAAAACGTTTTCGCAAAGGCGATTTATATCCGCAGACGATGTGCGGATAAATGATACACGGGGTATGTCGGACGAAAGAACGGCGAGCGAAAATGCCGACGCGGGCACCTCGTCCGCCCCCTCAATCTTTATATACCGGAAGCCGGAATATGAAAACTCCGGCTCGTACACCCTCTCCTCCCCGTCGGAGATATAGATCGCCTGTGCGCGGGCGGTGCGCAGATTGTCGCGGTAAAAGCAGCCGTCCTGAAGTATCTCACCGTGAGATATTGTCACCCGTCGCCCGCGCGGGAGGTGCGCGCGGAAGCGGACTATCCCCGCCGTGTTCTGCCCGAAGTCAAGTATTCTCTCCCCCGCAGGGGAAATTATCTCCGTCGCCCGGAGGGTCGCGACCTCCCGTATGTGCGCGCCGAAAAACGGAACGGTGTTATACCCCGGGGAAACGACGTGGCAGGGGGATGACCTGCGCTCTGCTGTAAAGTCCCATACCTCCCCGTCGTATATCGAATTTTCAAGGCAGCCGCACTCCCGCGCGTACTCGCTTCCGTCCGGGGAAAACAATACACGCCCCGTGTCTGTCCGGTAAATTTTATAGGCGCAGAGGTAGCCCGTGCCGAACACCCCGCCGCCCCGCTCCGGCGGCTTGTCTATCCCGAACCGCCCGCTGTACCACCCGTTACCGAGGTGTACCGAAAGGATATTTTCACCGGGCGCGACAAGCCCCGAGATGTCATAGGTATCATACCGGAGGTACCCGCCGTAATCGTTGAAGCCCGGGGTCAGATAACAGTCACCGACACGGCGCGAGCCGATGTACGCCCGATAGAGCCCGAGCCCGGTTACGGCGAGGCGCAGACCGCGGCAGTCCTCCGCCGAAAGCGTAAAGCGGCGGACTATCTCCGGCGAGCTAAGGCTGTCGTCGTCCGGTGAAATAAATATAAAATCCGGCTCTGCCGCCGTCTCAAACGGCAACTCCGAGAACGCACCGCCCGAGCTCACCCGAAAGACGTATCGGCGCGCCGGGCACGCCGAAAAGCCGGGAAAATCCACCCCCGGCGCGGAAGACAGCGGAACCGTGCGCGAGGCGAGAGATATGCCCGTGCCGTCGCACACCTCACATAAAAACTCCCCCTCACAGTCCGCAAAAAAAGAAAAAAGCAGCTCCCCCGGGGGCACCCCGAGGGGCTCCGCCCCGTGATTTACCGATAACCCGTAAATTTTCATATCCCGCCCCTCATTGCTGATTGCTGATCGCTGATTGCTGATTGCTAATTGAAAAAATTCAAAAGCTCCGTAATATTCCCTATTCTTCCCCCGCATCCGGGGTCCGCCGCGGCGGGACCGATACCGACCGGGAACATACCCGCGCGCCGTGCCGCAAGAATACCCGCCGCGGCATCCTCTATAACCGCGCACTCCGCGGGAGGAAGTGCAAGCCGCTCCGCCGCCAGAAGAAAAACCTCCGGGTCGGGCTTTGTCTCCGAAATATCCCACCCGTCGACCACCGCGTCAAACGCCGACCGAAGCTCCGTCCTCTCAAGAATGTATCCCGCATTTTTACTTGACGACCCGACGGCGAGGCGATAGCCCCGCCCCCGAAGCTTCGCGAGCGTCGCACGCACGTCAGCAGCGACATCCGACGGCGTCATGCCGGAAAGATACTCCCGGTAAATCCGGTTCTTCTCCTCCGCGAGCTCGTACAGCTCCCCCTCCGTGAGCGTCACACCGCCGGCGCGGAGAATTATCCTGAGGCTCTCCGTTCGGCTAACGCCGCGCAGACTGTCATTCAGCCTCTCGTCAAACGGACAGCCGAGCCTGTCGGCAATCCTCTTCCACGCAAGAAAATGAAGCCTGTCGGTCGAGACGAGAACCCCGTCAAGGTCAAAAATTATCCCGCGTATGCGCCCGTTTTCCATACACGCCCTCCCATTAAAGAATTTGCAATTTATTCTTTTCCCGACCACCTGCCGACAAATACGTCCGACGGAGAGACGCCCAAAAATCCGTCCCGCCCGGTGAGCTTTTCCATAAGTGCCCCGATAACCTCCTCCGAGCCGGAGTAGCAGTTTATAAAGGTCCTTACATGCGGAACGTCAATCATGTGATACGGGTTTTCAAGCGAGACAAAAACCGTCGGTATCGTGTGCGTGAGAGTCGGAACGTCCACCCCCATAGGCGGCGCCCACTCTATCCGCACCGTCGTCTGATTTGACCGCGTCTGTATCGCCGCGGAGTAAATTATAAGGTCGTACTTTTCGGTAAACTCCCGCACCGGGGTCATCATGCCCTCAAATCCCCGAGACGGCTCAAACACCGTGACACGAAAGCCCTCCCGCCGGAGAGCCTCCGAAAACCGCCTGTTCTCCGATGCGTCAACGTTGAACACCGTCGCCCCGGAGGACTTGTTTTCAAGCGGGTAAAACAGCACACGGGGGTACCTCTCGGGGGTAAGCGGCAGTACCCCGGGCTCCTCCTTTACAAGGGTTATCGCCCTCTCCGCACACTCGCGCGCCCACTCGCAAAACTGCGCCTTTCCGACCCTCTCCCGCGCCTCGTTTATATCCGGGACGAGCCGCCCCGCCGCCGCCCTCTCCGGCAGCCCGAGCGATGCCTTCAGCGCGAGTATTCTCGTCACGGCGTCGGAGAGTCTCTCCGGCGTTATAATCCCGTCCTCGTACCCCCGGCGCATATATTCAAGGTCCTCCTCGAGCGACCTTGTGAAAAGGAACATGTCACACCCCGCGGCAATCGCCATGGGCACGAGCCGCTCGCGCGGGAGGAAGACCGCGACCCCCGCCATAGTGCTCGAATCGGTGACAACGAGCCCGCGAAAGTCGAGCCTCTCACGCAAAAGCCCCGTAACGAGCGGGTAAGAAACGCTCGCAGGCAGGATCTCGCCGTCCTTTATCCCCGGGCACAGGCGGCGGGTGTACGCCGGCTGCAGAATATGCCCGACCATAATAGTTTTCACCCCTGCGGCAATACATGCGGAATAGACCCGCCCGTAGCTCCCGTCCCACTCTTCACACGACATATCGTTTACCGACACAGCCACATGCTGATCCCGCTCGTCCCGTCCGTCCCCCGGAAAATGCTTTGCCGAGGCTGCGAGCCCGCGCCGCTGCACCTCCTTTATATACTCCGTGCAAAGCTCCGCGACCCGATGCGGGTCTGAGCCGAAGGTGCGCGTGTTGGTTATCGGATTTCTCCAGTTATAGTCTATGTCAGCAATCGGCGCAAACGCCCAGCTTATCCCGGCGGCTCCGCCCTCGACCCCGCAGACCTCACCGAGACGGCGGGCAAACTCAATATCCCCCGTCGCGGCAATCTCCATAGGGCTCCCGAGCCGGGTCCCCTCGCTCACAGCACCGTTTCCTCCCGCCTCAAGATTCGCGGCGACGAGGAGCGGAATTTTTGAATATTTCTGCATACGCCGCGCCGCGGCGAGCGAGCTCTCAAGGCTCATCGGGCGGCTCATATATCCCCCGGGGCGAACATGCTGCCCGATGTAGCGGCAGTATTCCTCATCGTCTTCGTAGACCACAAGGCAGAAGAGCTGTCGGAGCCTGTCCTCCGTGCTCATGCCGCAAAGCGTGCGGCGTACCCACGCCACTTCTTCGTCTGAAAGACAGAACGGCATACCGGAAAGCTCATTATCGGAAATCATACCACGCCTCCGTATTCCCCGGGAGGACACATTTTGCCCGCTTTCCCCGGAATATGACAATAATTATTTACAAATTCAAGAATTTTCAACCGGTCTTTCACGCCGGAGCCACTTCTTTAATGTCACAAATTCTATTATTTTTTCCTCGTTGTTGAGGTAGATTAAGAAGAGCACGAGTATCGCCGCCTCCACCACCTTATATATATCGGAGGTGAAGTAAGCGCGCATAAAGCTTATCTGCCCGAAGCCTATCTGAATAAACTCATAGCCTGTGCACCCGAGGAATATCGCCACCTGCTTATTGCAGAACTTCATAATGAACCCGGAGAAGAAGAGCGGGAGAAAGCAGGCGAACATCGAGCCGATTGTCGAAAAGCTGATAGTCGGGGTCACCCCGTTTGTCGAGCAGACGGAGAGAGCACCCGCCGCGCCGAGAAACGCACCGGAGACAAGATAGCACACAAGCGCGTTTACCCTCTCGCGCACCCCTGCCGCCGCGGCTATCCTCTGCCCCGCGGCGAGCGCGCGGTAGTCGTAGCCGAAGCGGGTATAATGAAAGAGGACAACCATTATTATAAGCGACACGATAATTATCGGTATCATCGCGGCGGGGGTTGTCACAAATCGGTAAAACGACGGGTCGGTCCCGAAGCCCACGGGCTTCAGCCCACCGGTTATAATAGCCGTCACACCCTCTAAAACAAGCGTCATTCCGAGCCCTGTTATCATGGGCGGGAGGCGGAGGGTGATATAGAGAATACCGGATATTCCGGCGAAAATGCACCCGCAGGCGACGGCGACAAAGAGCATAAGAAGCGGTCCCGCGCCCGTCGCCACGGCAACCTTTGCCCCTATAACCCCGGATATGAGCATCACCGCCCCGGTCGAAAAGTCAAATCGCCCGGTGTGAAGATTTATCGAAACGCCGAACGAGAGGAGAAGAACGTAGGTGAGCCCGCGGAAGAATATAAACCACGTGTTGTCGTCCGGGAACAGCCGCCCGCCGACGGCAAGGCAGGCGACCGCCATTACCGCATAGCATATAAACGGTATCACCGCCATTCCGGCTGCCCGCTTTATGAGCTCCGCCACGGCAGAGTGCCGCATACCTCCCTTTTCTTTTTCCATAAATGCTCTCCCCCAAAAAACCGCAGAAGAGGCGCGGAGCCGCGCCCTCCGGCAGACACTTATTTGTTATATTCCCTGTGAATTTTCATAGCCCCGTCATAATCCGCGCCGCAGAGCCGCAGAAATTCGTCATAGCTCCCGCCGACAAAATGCTCTATAACCGGCTTGTTGTAACAGAAGCCGTCGGTCCTGTTGTCGGATTTCAGCATTTTTGCGAGCATGTCCTTACTCGTCGCGACCCAGTAGGTCATACCGACGCGCGGAGCATTCCCGTCAGAGTCAACTATTCGCTTTCCGTCAAGAGCCGAGAGCACGAGCACAAGCCCCGGAGCCATCGCGGAGGCATATTTTCCGCAGTCATAAGAATAGCCGATTTCAAAGGATTTTTCATAGGAGGAGGTTATCGCATCGACCCCTCCGACCGTCACCCCCTCTATCTTCGAGCCGCTCGCAATCCCGTATGCGATATTTGTCACCGTGTCGCTGGCACCTACGCTCAATATACACGTTCCCCCGGCTACAAGGCTCTGTGTGAGCTTGGTTGAAAATGCGTCGTCAAATGCAAAGCCGTCCATATATCCCTTTATCGAGTACTTCCCGCTTTTGAATTTTGCGGTGTCTATTCCCTTTCCGGAGATCCTCGCTTTCAGTTCCTCCCGTCCCTTTGCCCCGTCGTAGCTCGTCCCCGCGTCCTCACACAGGTAGGCGAGAATACCGGCGAGCCGCTCGACGTGCATCGAGACGGCATAGGAGGTCGCGCCGCCGAAAACGGTGAAATTCCTCTGTCCCTTTTCCTCGACGAAATACTTAGCCATATTATATCCCGCATTGTATTCCGTCTCCGGAAGCGGAGCCACCGAGCCGAGATAATAGGGTATATCCTTTATCTGCTTATACTGCTCCCCGGTCGGGTGCCCGGTCGGGAGCGCAACATACATCTTTTTCGCAGCCGCGGCATTTACCGAGGCTATTATATCGTCGTCCGAGAAAAGCAGTATCGCATTGTAGCCCTTTGACGCATAGGTGTTTATCGCCGAGACCTCCGCCTCCGAGGACGTGGTCGTGGTGAAATCAAAGGTTATCCCCATCTCGCTGCCGAGCCCGTTAAGGTATTCCTCCCATGCCGCCGCCTCACCGGAGGAGTCGTCCTCCCGGAGTATTCCTATCTTATAATTTCTGTTCCCGCCGGAGCAGGAGGCAAGCGGGAGCACCGAGAGGAGCGCCACCGCAAGAACAAGAATAAATGCTGTTCTTCTTTTCATGTCCGTTTCTCCTTTTTATCTGTTTTGTAAATTATTATTTACATATCGCCGCGATTAAATTCTTAAAATCAATACACGGGGTGCACTATCTCGGGAGCAGGCGCGGTCTTTTCCCTATCGTGAAGAGGAACACCACGAGCACGAACAGAACGCCCTTTACTATCTCAAGATACCAGCTTCCGGTGACGAATATATTCATAAACGAGTCAAGAAAAGCCATCGAGAGCGAGCCGAGCAGCGCGGCATACATCTTTAAGCCGGGTCCCCCGTTCATGTTCATACCGCCGAACACGAGAGCTATCAGCATATTCATTCCGACAGAGGAGCCGGAGGAGGACGAGAGCGTCGGCGTCTCGACTATCAATGAAAATGCCGCGAGCCCTATTCCGATACCGGCGAGGGCGAAGGAAAGAATGGTAAGGCTCTTCGGCTTTATGCCCGAGAGCGCGGCGCAGACCGGATTTCCGCCGAGGAATTTCTCCTGCCGCCCGAGCTTCGTAAAGTAAAACAGAAAACAGCAGAATATCTCGTAAGCCGCGAGGATAGCTATGCGGAAGCCCGTGGTATTGAGCCCTGTGACGAGCGAAAACGGGACCGAGAGCTTCGCATTCTCCCCGAGGGTCGTGAAAAGCAGATTTGAAACCGAGCCGTAAACGTTCATCATGACGATAGTCATAATGAACACCGGCAGATTGAAAAACGACGCGAGCACCGAGTTCGTAACGCTTAAAAGTACCGCCGAGATAATGCAGACGATAACGATAATCAAAACGCTCCCCGTCCGTATCCCGGCATAGCCGCCGATAACCGCGCTCAGCAGCATGCTTGCGCCGAGAGAGAGGTCAAAGGAGCCGCAGGTGAATATAAAGCTCGCGCCGGTCGCGACAAGGGCGACGAGCGTCACATTCGAGACTATCACCTCAAAGCCTATCCGCAGATTTATCCCGTTTGCGAGCGCGCAAACCACATAAAGGAGCCCGAGCGCGGCGGCAGCCATCGCGGGTATCGCGCCGACAACGCGCTGTATTATGAGTACCCTCCGGCGCAGGGCATCCTCCCGAGCCGGCATAACGTTGCCCTCCGGCATTTTATTCCCCCCTCCCTATATCATATATCCGATTATATCCGCGTCGGTAAGCGACGGCGAGCGGAGAAATTCCCGGCTTATCCGCCCGTCCTTCATTATAATGAGGCGGTCTGCCATTCCCATGAGCTCCGTCAGCTCCTCGGAGATCATTATGACCGTCTTTCCCTCGCATTTCATTCTGTACATGAGCTGATACATAGCCTGTTTTACCCCTATGTCAATGCCCCTTGTCGGACAGTCGAGTATCAGAATATCCGCGCCGGAGCCTATGAGCTTTCCGAAAACCACCTTTTGCTTGTTTCCGCCCGAGAGCTGCCAGACCGGTTGCTCCTGTGAATAGCATTTTATCCGCATCCGCTCTATCTGCCGCCCGACATATTCCCGCTCACGGCGCGAGGTTATGAAAAAGCCGCCGCGCGCAATCTGCGTAAGCCCCGCTATCGCGATATTGTCCCTTATCGACGCCTCGGTACAAAGCGACTCGAGGTCTCTGTCCTTAGCCGCATAGCCGACCCCGCGCCGGATTGCATCCGCCGTCCCGTGTATGCGCTCCCCGCGCACATAGACCGCGCCCCGCTCCGGAGAAATCGCGCCGTAAAGCAGTTTTCCGAGCGTGTGCATTCCGCAGTGCGAGAGCCCCCCGATGCCGACTATCTCCCCGCGGTGCGCCATGAGGGTAAGTTCGGTCACCCGGGAGCGGAAGGTCAGCCCCTCCGCCAAAAGTGCTACCTCCGGGGAAATCCCGCCGCCGTAGTCCGAGCGGTAGTAATCCCCACGCAGCTCTCTGCCTATCATGGAGGTCTTTATCGCCTCGGGGTCAAATTCGTCCCTCTCAAAGGTGCGGATTATCCGCCCGTCGCGCAGCACCGTCAGTGTGTCGCACACCCCGGTTATCTCCTCGAGGTCGTGGGATATGAACACAACCGCGCCCCCGCGCTCACGCATTCTGCGCATAAGATCGTATATTATCTCTCTGCCACGCTGGGAGAGTGCGGTCGTCGTCTCGTCTACCACTATTATCCGCGGCTCCATCTGCCATACCTTTGCCACCTCTATGAGCTTTCTGTCCATCATGTCAAGGCTCCCGGTAAGCATACCCGCCCGGATGTGCGACGCGCCGATTTCGTCGAGTGCCGCCTGTGCCGCTGCCATCATCTCCCTCTGGCTTATGAACCCGCCGTGGGAAAATTTCGCCGTGTCGCAGAGGAAGATATTCTCGGCAACCGTAATTCCGGCGACCGTCCCGCTCTCCTGCACTATCATTCCGACCCCGCGTCTCAGCGCATCATACATGCTCTCGGGCTCCCACCTCTCGCCGAGGTAGTACATCTCCCCGCTGTCACAGTCCTGCATCCCGGAGAAAATGGAGGTTATCGTCGATTTGCCGGAGCCGTTCTCGCCTATAAGCCCGCGTATCTCCCCGCTCCGCACCTCGAGGTCAACCCGGTCGAGCGCAGTCACCGGACCAAATGTCTTTGTCATTCCGACGACGCGCATGATTACGTCATTCATATAATCGCCTCCCGGGAAAATAAATAAAGTGCCGCAAAAACGCTTCTTCGCACCTTATCTTTCCCGGACTTGCCGGAAAACAAACATGGATAAAACAAAAAAATCATTTTTACCGCTCCAAGCCGCAGAAAAATAAAAAAAGCCCCCGCAGAGCGGGGGTAATAGGTTCCGATTTAAGCGCGTCTTTATTCCTGAATATCAAGAAGCCGGAGAAGCATTTTGAATGTGTCCTGCCCGTCAAGGCAAGTGTCTGTGAGCCACCCTTTCTCTTGCTTCCAATTCGCGAGCCCGCGGTAATAGAAAGCCTTTTTGGAATCCTCAATGATAAAAGGAATTATATTGAAGCGGAGACATTCTTTCAGGGCAATAAGTCTGCCTACTCTGCCGTTCCCGTCCTGAAACGGGTGAATATATTCAAAATCGGCATGGAGCTCAATAATATCATCGATGGTAATATTGCTTTTGGAATTGAACTCTGTAACGAGCTTATCCATGGCTTTCGGAACCTCGCCCGGCTTGCAGGTTTCTTTTCCGCCGACAGTATTTGCCCGCCTTTTATAATCTCCGACGGCAAACCATTCAAGAGAAGAGTCTTTAGTCCCCTGCTTCAACAGCAGGTGAATGTGCTTTATAATATCCTCGCTCAGGGGCTCTGTCGCCTCGTCGATTACATAATCAATGGCGCGGAAGTGATTGCTTGCTTCGATAATATCGTCAACGGGAATACCGTCTCCGGCATCAATCGTTCTTGTTTCAAATATCAGTCTTGTCTGATCCTCCGTAAGTCTTGACCCCTCAATGTGGTTGGAATTATAGGTCATTCTGACCTGCAATTCATGATAAAGCCCGCCGGAAATCTTCGCGTTCTTTTCCTCGCGCAGAATCTGTAAAATGCGATTGTCGCAAACCTCCCGGAACAAATCGCAAGGTCTGCAATGCAGAAAATCCGCGATTTTGGCAAGCACATTATCCGCGATTTTCTCCCCTTTTGAAATCTTGGCAATAGTTCTTGACGAAATACCGAGTTCGGCTGACAGGTCGGATTTTGTTAATCCGGCACTTTTAAGTTTATTTTCTAATTGATTGTAAGAATACATGCCCACCTCCTGTTATCTTTACTTATTATATCACAATCAGGGCAAAAAGTAAAGATTTCAGCGATAAAAAAGCCGAAAAAGTAAAGATTTATAAGGCCCCCCCTCTGTTCACACTTTTTTATGATACTGAACAAAAATGCAGAATACCGAAAAATCTTTCAGTAGCAGTGAACAAAATCATGCCCCGCTCACCTTGGATATGAGTGCTCAGGAGCCCTATTTCCTGTAAACCCCATGTAATTTATCTGTAACGGGCGATTAAAATGCAAAAAAATCCCTGTATAAAAAAATGAACGCTTTGTGAATGTTGCACTATCTCATTGATTAAATTTTTGTCTGCTTTTCTGTTTTTGTGTATTGATTTGTCGGGTAAAGTATGCTACTATATTAATAGAACAGTTTTTCGCATATATTATTTAATAGGTAGACAGGTAATAATTTTTTCCCGGGCGCGACCGGGGGAGATCCGGTGACATACAGAAAAGGTAAAAAGAAAAACGCGAAAGGGAGACCCTTTCGCCGCGGGCGGAGCCCGCGGAGGACAAGAGATAAAAGAGGAATTGCAACGGTCCGATTCGGAGATTTCGTTCTCCGGGCTGCGCCGAACGGTCCCCGGCTTCTTGGAGTTTGTGTAGTATCTTTTATATTTCTCTGGGTGTTGCCGTTTTTTATTGAGCCCCAAAAAATTAAAAATACAAAATACATAAAAAAGGAGAAAAAACAATGACAATGAAGAAGAGAATAACATCCTTCGCGCTTGTTCTTCTCATGGTTCTCTCGAGCCTCGCAGTGCTCCTCCCCGTAACAGGAGTCAAAGCAGCGGCAGCGGGAGAAACCAAAACATACACAAAGGTGACAACAGCACCCACCGATTGGTCGGGTACTTATATCATCGTGTATGAAAAGAGTGCAACAGAAGGATATGTATTCACTGGCGTGGATGCTGTTAACGGCTATGAAACAGCGACAATCGCTGATGGGAAAATAACCATCGCCGCAACAGCAACAATCACAATTGCAAAGTTTGGCGATGATTATTCGATTTTGATTTCCGGCAACACCAATGACGGCAAATATATGGGGTACACCGCCAAGAAAAACGGAATGAATTTTAGCCCTACCGCCATTCAAAACAATATAACTATGACTGGTGGAAAAGTAGAAATCAAGTCCGGAACTGCTCCTTCGACATTGAAGTTCAATAACTCAAGTGATCAGATGAGATTCCGCTACTTTGCAAGCGGTCAGCAGGCAATTCAGCTTTACAAGCTTGAAAGCACTTGCAATCACACTCCCGACACAGCCGTATCTGTTTACACAAAGGGCACAGACACAGCAAATCACTACTTCAAATGTGCAACATGTGGTGAAGAGTACAGTGTCGCGCACTCGTCTGACACATACCACCTGACACAAGACAAATCGCAGCATTATCAGGTATGTGATGTCTGCAATGCCGAGTTCAACAAAGGTGAACACCATGTAACGGCGTGGACAGATACCACCGACGGGGCTAACCATTCCGGTACATGTGAAGATTGCAAAAATCCTGTAACCAAGGCTCATGTTGTTGATACCACTAAGTGGGAGTATGACGCTGATAATCACTGGCATGAATGTAGCGAGTGTGGAGCGCAGCTTGAAAAAGCAGCTCACGATCCGAAGAGTGACTGTGAAATATGCGGAAGAAGTGCCGCAGCCGGGGATGTAGCTGCAACATTCAAACTGGGAGAGGACGGAGCTGCATCTCATAGCGAAACTACCAAAGCAGCATCATCGTATAAAGAAACTTCTGGGGGCTACACTCTCGAGTTTTCCTCTCTGTCGAATGTATATGTCAACTCGCGCGACGCAAAAGGAAATGGTTGTCTGAAACTTGGTACCGGCTCTAAGACCGGATCGTTTACATTCACAGTTCCGAATGATGTAATGTCGGTTGTTATCTATGTAGCAAAATACAAAGCCACTGCCACTACGGTAACAATCAATGGCACTAACTATACGATTACGAAAGCATCTGACGACGGAGAGTATGACGAAATTAAGATTGACACGAGTGTTACAAGAACCGTAACATTTAGCACCACCACATCTGGAAAAAGATGCATGATAAACACCATAGAGTTTTATGCAAAGCCCAAGGCTGAAGCCCCCAAATTTGAGTACGCCACCCTTGACGTCAAGGAGAACATAGATGTAAACTTCTATGTATCTGTACCGAACGGGTACGATGTGGCGAACCTTAAAACGTTCTTCAACTTCCATCGCGCCGATACCTCGGTTGTAGGCGAGCCTGTAAATACCGAAAACGGACTACTGTATCGTTTCACTCTCAAGGATGTTGCGCCGCACCTTATGGGCGAGAATATTACGGCGACGCTCAAGAACGGCGACACCGTGATTGCATCACTTGCTTATTCGATAAATACCTATCTTGACAATCAGAAGAAAGACACAACGCTTAGCGACAGCACGAAGGCTCTTATCGAAAGCATAGCGGCATACGGCGACAAAGCAGCAGACTATAACAATAAGATCTCCGACAGTACGACATTCACCGGAACAGCAACCGCAGATCCCGCCGATATGACAGAGAGCAAGCCCACGATAGGCACCACGCTCGAGGGCTTCAGATTCAAGGGCGTAGCTGTCCGTATGGAGAACAACATAAGAATCCGTGTTTCGTTTGTGAATACGAGCGGCGCAGAGCTTAAGTTCTTCGTAAAGGTCGGCGACGGCGAAGAGACCGAGGCTATCCTTTCAAATGGTTACGTATATACCGACCTCATAGCACCGAGTGCTTATGACACTGAATATACAATCATTGCTAAGAATGCTGGCGGCGAGACCGTCGGAACAGTCTCTCTCTCGGTCAATACCTATGTTTTCATGGTTCTGAAAGCTTTCCCGGCTGACGGCACGCTTACAAACGCACAGGCGGCTATGAGAGAGCTCGCAATAGCTATCTACAATTACGGCAAGGCTGCAAAGACCGCCGTCGGAGCATAATCCAAGAGGAGGATCAAAATGAATAATCAGAAAATCAAGTATTCCGCTCCCGAGGCAAGCATTATATCTTTCTCCGACGAGGATATAATAGCAACCTCGTCGCTTGGCAAAAACGGCACAGACACCACGGAGATAGACTTAAACTACGGAGCATAATCAGCCGTAACAACTCAAAATTTTAAGGGAGAGGCTCGCCTCTCCCTTTTTCTGTTTCTTCATTATCAAACTTTCTATGTTACATCGCTATATTGTCGCATATCCCGAACGTGACACAATCAGGGACTAAAATATTTCACACGGCAAAGCCGTATTTCACTGCGCCGAAGGTACCCTACCCCGAAATCACGCATTTTTTTGCAGTATTTCGCACATTCATCTTGACAATATTAATTATAAGTAATATAATGATAACAGACACCCGGGGAAGGAAGTGAATTTTTTGGAGCTTGTAAAGGTCGAGGGGTTTGAACACATTTATCAGATTGACCGATTTGAAAAAGAGTTTACAGACATCGCAGACGGCGATATAACAAGATATAAAAAGTGGCTGATACGGAGTCTCGAAACGCTCGAGTCAATGGGCATGGAGGCACTGAAGCTCGAGAATTTTGAAGTGGTCTCAAAGGACAATCCGAAGATCTATTCAATAAGATATCCCCATTCAAAGTTAAACCCGCGGGTGTTATACATATATGTCGACCAGGACGGTGTTTGTCTGCTCACTGCCTTCAAGGAAAGCAGTAAAAACCGCTCAAGCGACTATGAACATGCGATTAGCAGGGCGCGCGCAAGGTTACAATATGTACTGGATTAAAAAACACGCCGACGAACTGAGGAGAGAATGATATGAAAAAGGCAACAAAATCAAGCAACTGGCTGATAAAAGACATTTCGGAAACCGAACTGAAAACCGAAAAGGCACTCGCAAAAATATCCACCGAGCTCCAGATGAAAAGGCTCGAGATGAAGATGGATCAGAAGCAGTTTGCGGAATACATGGGCGTTTCGCAGGGAATGGTTTCACGGTGGGAGAGCGGTGAATACAATTTCACCATTGCAACCCTCGTTGGAATATGTGAAAAAACCGGGCTGTCATTTGACCCGGGCATAATGCCAAAGGAACCCGCGCTAACGGATGGCTCCCGGGGATTCGTAGAGGTGGTTGCGGTAAACATCGGTGGTATCAAAAACTTTGACAATTGGGTAATCAATGATAAATTCAAGGGAGGATATGTCGCATAATGGATTTTGACAAAATAACAGCCGATATTGATTTTATTTCATCGTATATACATAACATTGAGGTGAATGCAAAGCTTCCCGACCTCCCGGATAATGCGCAAAAGGGCTTCGGAATGGATATAAAGTGCACCTCCCCTACCGTTATTGACGGTTGTAAATGCGGAAATCTTCTCATGCAGGTTGAGGTTCATGTCCTCCGTAGCGATGATGACAGAGATACATTCAAGATAGTTCTCGAAGGGGCGTTCAAGTCGTCAGCAGACATACCGGACGAGAGATTTATGGAAATGCTCAACATAAACGGCGGGGCACTGCTGCTTTCCGTCGCGCGGGCAAAGCTCGAAACAATATCCGCCCTCACCTACGCACACGGGAAGATTATAATCCCCATGATAAATATGGTGCAATATTTTGAGGAACGAAAGAAAGAGAATTAAAGGGAAAATGGAGAGACTCGTGCCTCTCCATTTTTTATGCCATTTTATTTGGTTTTGGGTTCCGTTATTTCAGAAATCGGCTGTTTTTTGAAACAAGCCCGCCTTTTTCCGTGCTCTTATTTCAAAAAATCCGCATTTTCTGAAACAAAGCGTCAAAATCAAGCCCGTTATTTCAATCCGAACCGCCCTCGCCACCATTCATTTTCACTATTTTAATTATATATTGTATAGCCGCTTTTCAAATCAATTGATTTCAGAATAGATTTTTGCCGTTTCTGCCACTTTTCTATTCTGATTTTGCGTTTTCGCCCGATTGCTAATTGCTTATACCATTTTTTTCACACAAAAAGGCGGAGGCTCGCGCCCCCGCCTTTGCTTATGCCGTTTTTGGTTTGCCGGTAACCGGCACGGTCATCAGATATCAGATATTAACCGTCTCTGCGATATTATAGAGGTTCTTTACGTAGATATGCCTTGCCTCTACCTCTATCTCCATGCGCTCTATCTCCCATTCGGAGAATTCCGCCTGCAGGTCCTCACGGGTCTTGAAGCCCTTGTAGAGGTCGTCGAGCGCGAGGGCGTATCTTATCTCGGTCGCGACTACCTTTCCGCGGCGGAAGCATATAACGAGGTTTGAATTTCCGCGCAGGAGCTCATCGACGGCGAAAACGCCCATCTCGGTAGCCATAACGCGGTCTGCAAGCGTCGGGTTTCCGCCTCTCACTATGTGGGCGAGCCTTGCAAAGCGGGTCTCGATACCCGTCGCCGCCTCTATCCTCTTTGTGAGTGCGGGTCCGTACTCCTTGCCCATAGCCTCGGAGACTATTATTATGAAATTGCGCTTACCTAACTTGCGGGAGCGCTTCATCTTCTCGAAAAGCTCCTCCTCCGAGAACGGTATCTCGGATATTACTATTGCGGTGGCTCCGGTCGCGATACCGGTATTGAGCGCGATGTCACAGGCACCTCTACCCATGACCTCGACGACGTTGCAGCGCGCGTGTGACTCGCAGGTGTCGCGGAGCTTGTCAACGAGCTCGACAACCGTGTTCATCGCGGTGTCATAGCCTATCGTGCTGTCGGTCGATGTTATATCGTTATCTATCGTGCCGGGCAGACCTATGCAGGGTATGCCGAGGGCTGTGAGCGCAGTCGCGCCGCGGAAGGTCCCGTCTCCGCCTATCGCTATTATTCCGTCAATGCCGAAGCGACGACAGGTCTCGACAGCCTCAAGCCTGCCCTCCTCGGTCATGAACGCCGGGCAACGGTCGGAATAGAGTATCGTGCCGCCCCTGTTTATAACGTTACACACGCTGTGCACGTCGAGCTGATGTATATCTCCGTCGATAAGCCCCGAGTATCCGCGGTAGATACCCATGACCTCGACCCCGTTCGCGATAGCGGAGCGGACAACCGCACGCACCGCGTCATTCATTCCGGGGGCGTCTCCTCCGGAGGTAAGAACGCCTATTCTCTTGAATTTCATCATAAAGGTCTCCTTCTTTCGCGCTCTCTCATAGCGGAAAAATTGCAATATTCTTAAAGCAATCTTGATTATACACCAATTTTTTTCGGTTTACAACAGGGTATGGCAAAATCTTTTCAAAAACTTAAAAAAACTCACGCGCGCCGGCGAAAATGATAATAAGCCGATTGACAAAAGAAAAAAACGGTGATATAATTATCATATAAGTACAGTGGGATATGCTTTTTCCACGGCACTCATAACCTTTAGCGGAAGGATGAGCTGAAAATGTATATAGCGCTTATTGCGGACGACAACAAAAAAGAACTCATGGCGCAGTTCTGCATTGCCTATTGCGGTATACTCGCGCGTCACAAGCTTTGCGCAACGCATATAACCGGTAAATACATCGCCGACGTCACAGGGCTGGAGATAGAGTCATTTCTTGCGGGCAGCGCGGGAGGAACCGAGCAGATAGCCGCAAGAATAGCCTACAACGAGATTGACCTCGTGTTCTATTTCCGGAGCACGGATTCGGAGAAAGTGCCATCAGCGGCACAGCTCGACCTGCTCCGCATGTGCGACACCTACAATATTCCCCTTGCTACCAATATAGCGACGGCGGAGGTGCTCGTTACGGCGCTCGGCGCAGGGAGCCTCGACTGGCGAAACCTCCTGAACCCCCACAGCGATTACAACCTCTCAAAGAAGAAGAGATGAATAAAAAGCGACTGTCATTCAGAGACGCTCTGACAGCGCGGCTCATGCCGCGCGGGACAGTCGGCTTTTTTATAATTTTTTGGAGATAAGATTATGGCAAAACCGGAAAAGGCGGGCGTCCGCATCCGCTCCCGCGCGTATGACCTTGAGGACGGCGGAGAGCGGATGGCCGAGGAATATGATAAAACCCACAAAGGGACGATAGAGCGCGACGGCGGGCGGGTTATCGTCCGCTACCGGGACGCGGACGCCGGGGATATATGCGAGATGATATATGACGGCGCCGGCCGCCTTACCGTACAGCGGACGGGAAACGGCGCGCGCCGCCTCGTATTCGAGGAGGGGCACACCCATCGTGACCTGTTCTCCGCACCGCCCTATTCAATCGACATGGAGGTGCGCACAAGGTCGCTGTCGCTTTCGGACGAGGGGGGCTTCCGCGCGGATATAGAATATCTCCTTGACATAGGCGGGCAGGCACGGAGAATGGAATACTCCGTCGAGCTGCTGCCGCCGGGGAGGGACAAATGGAAGTAAGCGAATTTACAGGGCGGCTCCGTGACGGGAAAGTTGCGGGGTGGTATCTCTTCTCGGGCGAGGAGGATTACCTTAAAAAATATTACCTCCGTGAGCTCGCCGCGGCAGTGGTGCCGGACGAAGGTCTCGCCGCATTCAATCATATAGTTTTCGACGGGGCGGAGCCGGACTGCGCCGCGCTGACCGACGCTATAAAGTCGCCGCCCATGATGGCGGAGCGAAAGCTCGTCGAATGGCGGTATGCCGACTTTGAAAAAATGAGGGAGGGCACCCGCCGCGCAATAGAGGAATTAGCTCCCCTGCGAGAGGAGTACCCGTATACGACGGTGGCATTCCTGTGCGCTGCGGAGGGCTTCGACGCCGGGAGCGCAAAGCGACCGGGAAAGCAGGCTGTCCGCTTCGGCAAAATCTTTGATATTCTGAATTTCCCGAAATCGACCGACCGACAGCTCATGGCATGGCTGAAAAAGCATTTTGACGCGGAGGGGATAGGCGTGACGGCAGACTCGCTCTCCGCTCTCCTCCTCCGCTCCGGGCACTCTATGCAGGTGCTGAACGGCGAGGTGGAAAAGCTCGCGGCTTACATTAAAGAAAACGGGCGGCGGGAGCTTACCGTCGCAGACGTTGAGCACGTCGCCTCCGGCACCGTGGAATGTGACACCTTCACTCTGTCAAACGCGCTGACCGACAGGGACGGCGCGGCGGCGTTCCGCGCGCTCGCGGACCTGAGGGCCCGGAGAACCGACCCGTCGGTGATAATAGGGATGATGGCGCGCACGTTTTCGGAGTTCCTCGCCGTCGTCGGCATGATGACCGACGGAAAGGACGCAAACGACGTCGCGGCAATCCTTAAAATAAACCCGTACAAGGTAAAGCTTTATGCAAAGGCGGCGAAGGGTCGCCCGCCCGAGGAGATAGCGCGGGTGCTGACCCGGCTCGTCGAGGTGGACGCCGCGTCAAAGTCCGGCGGTGCCTCCGGCTACTCTGCCGTCGAGATGTTCATTGCTGAAAATATATAAAGAAATAACGGAGAAGCTATGAAAAAAACGCTTGTGTTTGTTCTCATACTCTGCACCGCACTGGTGCTCCCCATCGCGCTCACTGCCTGCTCCGGCGGCGGGGAGGATGTGAAATATGCGGAGATAAAGGTACGCGACTACGGAAGCATAATAGTAAAGCTCGACCGCTCCGCAGCTCCTATAACCGTTGATAATTTCGTAAAGCTCGCAAAAGAGGGCTTCTACGACGGGCTGACGTTCCACCGCTTCGTCAAGGATTTCGTCATTCAGGGCGGAGACCCGAGGGGTGACGGCACCGGCAGCTCTCCCGATACGATAAAGGGCGAGTTCTCCGAGAACGGAGTGAACAACCCCCTAAAGCATAAGCGCGGGACAATCTCAATGGCGCGCTCCATGAGCTATAATTCCGCGTCCTCACAGTTCTTTATCTGCGTCGCGACAAGCGACGGTGTGTCCTACTCCCTTGACGGGAAGTATGCCGCCTTCGGCGAGGTGGTCTCCGGCATGGAGCTCGTGGACCGGATGATGGCGGACGTGGGAGACCTCCCCGGCGCGGCATACGCCCTTGATAAAGAGAATCAGCCGGTTATGGAGTCGGTGAGAATATACGACACCTATCCGGGATAATGCACCGATTTTGACAATAAAGGTTTACAAAAACATATAAAATATCAACCAACCCGCCTCAGATAAAAAACTAAGGAGACAAAAATGGCAACCTATTTTTCCGAACCGTCACACACTTTCAGCGAGTATCTTCTCGTCCCCGGCTATACGGACGAGAGGTGCATACCAAAAAACGTAACGCTCAAAACCCCGCTTGTAAAATACCGCCGCGGGAGCGAGGAGTGCCCGCTCACAATGAATATCCCGCTTGTGTCGGCTATCATGCAGTCCGTCTCGGACGACAGAATGGCGATAGCCCTTGCAAAGGAGGGCGGAATTTCCTTTATATACGGCTCGCAGAGCATAGAGGACGAGGCGGCGATGGTCGCGAGAGTAAAGAATTATAAGGCGGGCTTTGTGGTGAGCGACTCTAATCTCACCCCCGATAACACGCTTGCGGACGTACTCGCGCTCGCAGAGCGGAACGGTCATTCCACAATGGCGGTGACCGACGACGGAACCGGAACCGGAAGGCTGCTCGGCATTGTTACCGGGCGCGACTACCGCGTCAGCCGTATGTCCGGGGACGAAAAGGTAGCTTCATTCATGACCCCGCTCGGGCGGCTTGTCACAGCCCCGGAGGGCACCTCCTTAAAAGAGGCGAACGATATAATATGGGAGCACAAGCTCAATTCCCTGCCGATAGTGGACAAGGAGGGCAGGCTACGTCACTTCGTTTTCAGAAAGGACTATGCGCAGCATAAGGAGAACCCGAACGAGCTGCTCGACAGCAACAAGAGCTATATCGTCGGCGCGGGAATAAACACCCTTGATTACGAGCGGCGCGTCCCCGCGCTTATTGAGGCAGGGGCAGACGTCCTCTGCATCGACTCCTCGGAGGGGTATACCGTCTGGCAGAAGAAAACGCTTGAATTCATACGGAAGAATTACGGTGACCGCGTGAAGGTCGGAGCCGGGAACGTCGTCGACCGCGAGGGCTTTCTCTTCCTTGCGGAGTGCGGTGCGGACTTTGTCAAGATCGGCATCGGCGGCGGCTCGATATGCATAACCCGCGAGCAGAAAGGAATAGGCAGAGGACAGGCGAGCGCGGTGATAGAGGTTGCCGCAGCGCGCGACGAGTATTATAAAAAGACCGGAATCTATATTCCGATCTGCTCCGACGGCGGAATAGTCCACGACTACCACATGACGCTCGCGCTCGCGATGGGGGCGGACTTCATAATGCTCGGTCGCTATTTCGCGAGGTTCGAGGAGAGCCCGACGCAGAAAATAATGATAAACGGACAGTATGTCAAGGAGTACTGGGGCGAGGGGTCGAACCGCGCGCGCAACTGGCAGCGCTACGACCTCGGCGGAAAGGCGAAGCTCTCGTTTGAGGAGGGCGTAGACTCCTATGTCACCTACGCCGGCGCGCTGCATGACAATGTGGAAAAATCGCTCTATAAGGTGAAGTCCACGATGTGCAATTGCGGCGTCACGAGCATACCGGAGCTGCAGGAAAGGGCGAAGATAACCCTCGTCTCGGCAACAAGCATCGTCGAGGGCGGCTATCACGACGTAATGCTTAAGAACGCCCCGGCGACGAAGTAAGGGCGATTGGCAATGAGCAGTCGGCAAGATGTTGATTAATTCATAATTCTGCTGTATAATCATAAGCAAGAAAATTATAATGCCAGAAAAAGAAAGGTTTTTTTAGGAGAATGCTCAATCTCAAAGAAATAAGAAAGGAATATATCACCTCGTCCGAGACGGTGCACGCGCTCCGCGGCGTGAGCCTCGCCTTCAGAAAGAGCGAGTTTGTGTCAATACTCGGTCCCTCCGGCTGCGGAAAGACGACGCTGCTCAACATTATCGGCGGGCTCGACCACTACACAACCGGCGACCTCGTGATAAACGGCAGGAGCACAACCTCCTTCACCGACCGCGACTGGGACGTCTACCGCAACCACAGAATAGGCTTCATATTCCAGAGCTACAATCTCATTCCCCACCAGACGATACTCGGGAACGTCGAGCTCGCGCTCACTATCGCGGGAATATCCCGCGAGGAGAGGACGGAGCGGGCAAAGCGGGTGCTCGACCGCGTCGGTCTCTCGGGTCAGTACTATAAGCGACCGAACCAGCTCTCCGGCGGACAGTGTCAGCGCGTCGCGATAGCGCGCGCCCTCGTCAACGACCCGGAGATACTCCTCGCCGACGAGCCGACCGGAGCCCTCGACACACAGACCTCCGTACAGATAATGGAGCTTATACGAGAAATATCCGGCGAGCGGCTCGTCATAATGGTCACCCATAACCCCGAGCTCGCAGAGCGGTATTCCACCCGTATCGTCCGCCTGCTCGACGGAGAGGTCACGGAGGACACGAACCCCTACTCTCCCGAGGACGAGGAAGCCGAGTGCCGCGCGGAGCGCGAGGAGGAAGAGCGGGCAGAGCGCGCCGCGAGAGCCGATATAGAGGCGATAGCCGACAAGAAAGCAAGGAAAAAGGCAGAGCGCGCGCAAAAGCGCAGAAAAGAAAAGGCGAAGATGTCCTTCTTTGCCGCATTCCGCCTCTCCGCCCGGAACCTCATATCCAAAAAGGGGCGCACGTCCATGGTCGGGATTGCCGGGTCGATAGGAATTATCGGCGTCGCGCTCGTTCTCGCATTCTCGGCGGGAATAAAGGGCTACATAGTCTCCATGCAGGACGATATGCTCTCCGGCAACCCGATACTCATATCCGAGACGGCAATAGACCTCGAGGCACTGCAGAAGATGATGAGCACCGACGAAAAGGTGCAGATAACCGATAAGCGGAACGGATATGTATACGTAAACTCGATAGTCGAATATCTCGCGAAGATGAACAGCAACGTCGCGTCCATGATAATCAACAACGAGATAACCGAGGACTATATGAAATACGTCCTCTCAATGCCGAAAGAGTATTACGCGGCAATGATACTTGATTACGGGATAGATTTAACGAACAATATCTATACCGAGTTTGCAACCGAGGGCGGAGGAAAACAAAAGCTCTCGATAAGCGCGATAACCTCAATATATTCCTCCATTCTCGAGAAAACCGAGTTCAAGAATTACGCGGGCTACATTCCGACCCTTGCCCCCTCATTCAGACAGGCGCCGAACAACGCGGACTATATAGCGAGCCAGTATGAGGTTTACGGCAGGATAGCCACCGGGAAAAACGAGATAATGCTCGTCCTCAACAAAAACGACGAGCTCGCCGACGTGCTCCTCGCCCGTCTCGGCTACTACACGCAGGACGAGTTTATGGAGATAGTCCACAACACCGGGCGAGACGAGGGCAGATACGACTTCAAGTATGAGTTCTCAAATGAAGAGCTCCTTTCAAAGAAGTTTACCTGGTACCCGAACGATACCGTGTTCAGAAAGAACAACGGGCTTCTGACAAGTAAAACACAGCCCTACTTCTACACCGCCGGCAGCGACGGCTTCGCCGCGGAGGACGGGCTCGAGCTCGAGGTCGTCGGCATACTCACCCCGCGCGAGGACGTTTCGTTCGGCTGTATGGAGTCGGGCATCTACTACACCGCGGCTCTCTCGGATTTTGTCCTCCAAAGCAACCGCTCCTCCGAAATAGTGAACGAGCTTCGCGAGAACGGCAAGGACTCATACGTTTCGATGAAGGTAAACGACGTCTCCGTGGGCATAAGCTACACCTACACCTACACCTATGAGGGCACCGAGTACACCGACACCGCATTCTGCGGCACGGTCGCGGATATGTCCGATATGCTCTCCTCCTTTGTAGGCGGTGGCGCGGGAATGGGCGGCGCAGGCGGCGCCGGGGGAATGGACGTATCCTCCGTCAAGTACCTTACGATGAAGGGGCTCGGCGGCAACACGGTGGCGTCGAAAATATCCGTTTTCCCGATAAGCTTTGACGACAAGGACCTTGTGACCGGGTATCTTGACAGGTGGAACAATGACGAGAGCCTGACAATAGACGGCAAGGAGATAGAGAAAGCCGAACGCTCACGCGTCACGTATACCGACTCTCTTTCGCTCGTCATAAATATAATCAACACAATGATAAACGTCGTCTCCTACGCGCTGATAGCCTTTACGTCAATATCCCTTGTGGTATCGACGGTCATGATAGGAATAATCACCTACGTTTCGGTGGTCGAGCGGATAAAGGAGATAGGAGTTATCCGCGCCCTCGGAGGCAGAAAACGCGACGTAAGGCACCTCTTCAATGCGGAGACCTTCATAATAGGGCTCCTCGCCGGGGTGTTCGGCGTAGCCGTTACCTATATCCTCTGCGGTGTGGCAAATGCGATACTCTACCCGCTCACCGGGGTGCCGCAGATAGCGATGCTGCCCGTGCCGCAGGCACTTCTCATGATTGCGATAAGCGTTGCGCTTACGCTCATATCCGGTCTCATCCCCGCGTCCTCCGCGGCAAAGAAAGACCCGGTCGTGGCACTCAGAACCGAGTAACGGCGCAGTCAACCCGAGTAACGGCGCAGTCAACAAAAAAGCAAAATGTCAAAAGAAAAATCCGCGCCGGGGCGCGGATTTTTTATTAAGCTTTTGCAGAAAATGTTAATATTTATTTACACAATCCGCACTTTTTTGACGGAGGCAAGCTCGTTGCTTTCAAGCTGCGTCATGTGCCGCACATTCTGTGCGCCAATTTCAATCTCGTGGCGCATGGCTTCGTATTCTTTCCGGAACTCCGGATCTTCCATTTGCTTTGCTTTGTATTTCTGTAAATCACTCATACAGAGGTCTCCTCTCATAAAATGCGTTGATTTATTTGTTTGCTTGATTTTTACGTGCAAAGGCGCGTATAGCATTTGTCTGCGCTAACCTACACACGGCAAAGCCGTATTTCACTGCGCGCCCGCGCGCCATGCCCCCACGCTAACCTGCACTCGGCGACAGCCGAATACCACTTGCCGACAGGCAAATAGCACACGGCGACAGCCGTATATCACTGTGAGCGGAGCGAACAATATCACTGCGCCGGAGGCGCAATTTTTCTGACGCTCCCGTCCTTCATAACCCAGACGGCATAAGTCGGGGCACCAGAGACGCCGTGGCGGGCGAGAGATGAGAGGAGTGCCACACCGTCATCATACGAAAGTATAAACAGCGCAGTCGACAGCGCGTCTGCCATCCCCGCGTCTGGCGACGTGACGCTTACCGAGGCAAAATTATCCGCCGGGTACCCCGTCACGGGGTCGGTTATATGCCCGTATTCCCTGCCGTCCACCGTCAGCTTACGCTCGTATGCCCCGGAGGTCGCGACGGCGTCATCCGAGAGGGTGAGACGCGCGGAATACCCGCTCCCGAGGGGATTTTTTATCCCTGTCTCAAAGCCGGCGCCGCCCGGCTTTGTCCCTATTGCGCGGAGATTCCCCCCGAGGTCGATAACAAGCGAGGTATACCCCGCGCTTTCCATTTTCCCGGCTATCAGCTCCGCGGCATAGCCCTTTGCTATCGCGCCGACGTCAAGCGACATTGCCGCGTCAAGTATCGCCGCCGTGCCGTCGCCGGGCAGGGATAAATTATCCATACTGCAGTGGCGCATAGCCTCCGAAATATCCGTCTCCGACGGGAGATACGGTGTGTCAGCATACCGCGCGTCATGCCAGAGGGAGGTCACGGCACCCAGCGCAATATTCACCGCGCCGCGCGTCATATCAAAAACCTCCGTGCCGAAGCGCAGGAGTCCCTCAACGTCCGGCAGAACCGATACACGCCCCTGCCCCGCCATGTGATTTAGGTAGGCTATCGTACCCGGCGAACCCTCGCCGTATATATCAAAATGCGCGTCATACTCCGCGAGGAGCGAGACGAAAAGAGCAGCCTTTTTGTCAAAGTCTCCATCCCCGGAGTAGTCGTACAGCGTGCATACGGTGTCAAACCTCCCGTAGACCTCCTTTTTCAGTACACGCCCCCCGCCGCAGGAGAAGAGCGGCAGCACCGAAGCAAGCAGCAGCACAGCAAAAAGAAGAAACGCCGGAAATCTTTTTTTCATTGCTTTTTTGCCTTCGTATATGATATTGCAATTTTTCATAATTTCTCCGGATTAAGCACCGGGGTTATCCGCCCCGGATTTTATTTTACACGGGTAGTATATCACCCCGCCCCGCCCCTTGTCAATCCCGGGAGGGCGGCGGAAGGAATATAATGCAAAACGGATTTTTAATCTTCCGTGCTTTACAAATTCATATTCTCATGATAAAATAAAGCTGATAAATGGGAGATGCCCCCCTGAAAGACGAGGTAAAAATATGTCCGAAAACGACGCGGAGCGAGACCGCGACCGCGGAATAAAAATAAAAATGACCCCGACGCAGCGTATAGAAAACTTCTGGTACCACTACAAATGGCATACCGTCGTCGCGCTGTTTCTCATTGCGGTCATAATAATCTGCTCCATCCAGTGCGGAACAAAGGAAAAATACGATATATACATCGCCTACGCGGGGAGCCGCGAGGTGAAAATGACGGCGGCGGACGGCGACAAGTCCGAATACGAGGAGCTGCTCACCTCCCTGCGCGCCGTCGCGCCGGACGAAAACGGAGACTGCAGGACCTCCGTCTCTCTGCGTACACTCTGGCTACTGACTCAGGCAGAGCAGACTGCTCTCGCGGAAAAGCTCCGCGAGGAGGGGAAAGGCGAGGAAATAAACTATACCCTGCTCCGCGAAAATTCGGAGGTATATCAGAACAGTATCCTCCTCGGCGACTATTATCTGTGGTTCATGTCCGAGAGCCTGTATCTCGAGAACCGGGAGCAGGGCGGGAGCCCGCTTTTTGCCGACCTCCGGGAATATGTCGGCGGGGCGGAGGTCACCTATCTTGACTCCTCCGCAGTCTACCTTTCCTCCACTGCGTTCGGGCGGCTGCCCGGGCTTTCCTCTATGCCGGAGGGCACCGTGATCTGCCTCCGCCGTCGGAGCGAATCTCCGTTCGGGGGCAACAAAAAGACCGCCGAGAGCTACTATCGGGCGAGCGAGGACACCCTCCGCGCGATATTCTCATACAGCTGACGGCACAGGCGGGCGCGGCTTCACATATACTGTCAATGGGCGAACCCGACACATAAGGAGAAGTCATGAAAATAGTTATAATCCGCTCGCCGAAGCTGCTCTCCCCGATACTCGCGAAAATCTTCGGCATTACATTACAGAAAAAGACAGGATAACAGAATAAAAAGCATAGCCTGACCCACGGAAAAACCGTACACGGGTCAGGCTTTTTCTGTTTTTCAGTGGCTTATTCCGCTTTTGCCGGTGCCGCGAGCTCGTCTGCCATACAGCGCAGAGTCTCCCGGTTTTCCTCCGTCAGAGCGGAGCGGATTGTAAGCTGATTTGCGGCGTAGGTTATATCCTTTGCCCCCTCGAGCATACCGCGCATAACGCGACAGGCAACAGGAGCCCAGCTACCGTTTTCGATAAGAGCTACGCGGCGGGAGCGATAGGAGCGCTCAGTGAGCGCGTCAATGAACGTCCGCATAAAGGGGAACACGCCGCCGTTGTAGGTCGGGGTCGCGAGGACGAGACGGTCAAAGCGGAACGCATCCGCAACCGCCATCGCCATATCGCACGTCGATAGGTCGTGAATAACCGCCGTCACACCCCGCTCTCCGAGCTCATGCGCGAGCACATCCGCCGCCTCCCTCGTATTGCCGTAGACCGACGCACAGACGATAGCGACGCCCGGCTCCTCCGGGGTATAGGACGACCAAAGGTCATAGAGATGTATGTAATAGCCGAGGTTTTCGGTAAGCGGATTTCCGTGCAGGGGGAGTATCATTTTTATATCGAGCGCGGACGCCTTTTTAAGGAGCGACTGAACCTGCGCGCCGTACTTTCCGACTATGCCGATATAATATCTCCTCGCCTCGTCTGCCCAGTCCCCCTCGTGCGAATAGGTGCCGAAGCGACCGAAGCCGTCCGCCGAAAAGAGCGCCCTGTCGCAGGCGTCATAGGTCACCATGACCTCCGGCCAGTGGACCATCGGGGCAAATACGAACGTCAGGGTGTGTCTGCCGAGGGAAAGCGTCTCCCCGTCCTTTACGACAAGGCGGCGCGGAGCTATCTCACCGCCGAAGAACTGCTCCATCATCGCGAAGGTCTTTGCATTTCCGACGACGGTTGTGTCCGGGTAGGCATGAAGAAACTCCGCAATCCCCGCGGAATGGTCGGGCTCCATGTGCTGTACTATGAGATAGTCCGGCTGCCCGCCGCCGAGCGCGGCGGCGACATTCTCAAGCCACTCTCCGACGAAGTGAGCGTCCACGGTGTCCATAACCGCCGTTTTTTCGTCCATGATAACATAGGAATTGTAGCACATTCCGTGAACGCTGTACTGCCCCTCAAAAAGCCGGCAGTCCCCGTCGCTGACACCGACGTAAAAAATATCGTCGGTTATATTCTCAAGCTCTCTCATTTTCTGTCCTCGTTTTCTCCGAGCCGCGCGCCGCAGTCCGGGCAGAATTTCGCGCCCTCGGGTACCGCCGCACCGCAGGAGGGGCAGGCAGAGCCCACCGGGGCACCGCACTCCGGGCAGAATTTATCTCCGTCGGAGTATTTCCCGCCACAGCGCGGGCAGGTCATCTTCGCGGCGTCGTCTTTCGCGGCGCGGACGGTCTTTACAACTTCCTCTCTCGTGCCGTCAAGCATATAATTTGCCGCGTCGCGTTGTGCGGGCACGGTCTGCGATACGGCATAGGACTGGAGAGCCCCCATAAATCCGAAAAGCAGACAGACGGCTCCGGCAAAAAGGAGCGGCATGCCGATAAAGAGGAGGAAGAAGAGACGCGGCGCCTCTCCGCTTGCTGCCGACGAAAAGAAGTCGGTCATTCCGATAACTATCAAAACGAGCGCAGGTATTATTATGGCGGCGCCCGCTATGCGCAGGGTCGTTCTGGCTTTTGTATGGTTTTTCATATTTCTTATCCTTTCTCCGGTATACCCCGGTCAAGTGTATTTTAACATATCCGCCCGGACATTTCAATACCCGCACGCATACTTTTTTGCCCGCCCGGGTCGCGGGCGCGAATTTCCGTGCGCGTGTTGACAATCGCCCCCGCGTGTTATATAATATAACAAAAAACATCATGTGAGGCAGACAATATGGAAAAGATAATACTCACCGGAGACCGCCCGACAGGCAGGCTCCACGTCGGACACTATGTGGGCTCGCTCAAGGAGCGCGTCAGGCTCCAGAACTCGGGGCTCTACGACAAAATATATATAATGATTGCCGACGCGCAGGCACTCACAGATAATGCGGAGCACCCCGAAAAGGTCAGAAGCAATATAATGCAGGTCGCCCTCGACTATCTCGCATGCGGAATAGACCCGGAGAAATCGACGATATTCATCCAGTCGATGGTGCCGGAGCTCACCGAGCTGACCTTTTATTACATGAACCTCGTCACCGTTGCGCGCGTCCAGCGCAACCCGACGGTGAAAGCCGAGATACAGATGAGAAACTTTGCCCAGAGCATCCCGGTCGGCTTCTTCTGCTACCCGATAAGCCAGGCGGCGGACATCACGGCATTCCGCGCGACGACCGTCCCCGTAGGGGAGGATCAGGCGCCGATGATTGAGCAGTGCAAGGAGATAGTGAAAAAATTCAACGCGGTATACGGAGAGACGCTCACCGACCCGGAGATGGTCCTCCCCGGGAACGCCGCCTGCCTCCGCCTCCCCGGTATTGACGGAAAGGCGAAAATGAGCAAATCCCTCGGCAACTGCATATATCTCTCCGACACAGAGGAGGATATAAAGAAAAAGGTCATGTCGATGTTCACCGACCCGACGCACCTCCGCCGGGAGGATCCCGGACACACCGAGGGGAACCCGGTTTTTATCTACCTTGACGCATTCTGCCGGGACGAGCACTTCTCTGAATTTCTCCCCGAGTACAAAAACCTCGACGAGCTGAAAGAACACTACCGCCGCGGCGGGCTCGGCGACGTGACGGTCAAAAAATTCTTAAACAACGTCATTCAGTCGGAGCTCCGACCGATACGCGAGAGACGACAGCTGTGGGAGGGACGCCTCCCGGAGGTCTGTGAGATACTCCGCGCGGGGAGCGAGCGGGCGAGATGCGCCGCGGCGGAAACCCTCCGCGACGTGCGCCGCGCCATGAAAATAGACTATTTTGAGGACGGAAATCTTCTGAAATGAAAAAAATACTCTTTATCGGCACGGGCGGCACGATAGCCTCCGAGCTCTCCGGTGGCTCGCTCTCCCCCACTATCGGAGCGGAGCAGTTAATACGCCTTGTCCCCGGGCTCGGCGATATGTGCGAGATAGAGGCGCGCCAGCCCTTTACCCTCGACAGCACCGACATAACGACCTGGCACTGGCTCATGATAGCCCGCGAGATAGAGGACAGCTACAATGATTTTGACGGCTTTGTCGTCGCGCACGGCACGGACACGCTTGCCTACACCGCCGCGGCACTCTCATACCTCATACAGGACAGCGAAAAGCCGATAATCATAACCGGGGCGCAGCGACCGATAGGCTTTGACTCCACCGACTCGAAGCAGAACCTGCGCGACAGCTTTATCTGTGCGTGCTCCGGGCTTCTCCACGGGGTGCTCGTCGTATTCGGCGGCGAGGTTTTGCTCGGCACCCGTGTACGGAAAACCCGCTCCAAGAGCTTCTCCGCCTTTGAGAGCCCGAACTACCCGGCGATAGGCACGGTGAAGAACGGGCGGCTCACGGTTTTCTTCTGCCCCGTCACCGACGGGCACCGCTTTTATTCTCTCCTTGAGTCGTCGGTGGGGTTGCTGAAGCTCACCCCCGCTACCGACCTTGAGCTCCTCTCGTTCATGCTCTCACGCTACAGCGCGCTCGTTATCGAGGCGTTCGGCGTCGGGGGGCTGCCACACCGGGACGGGACTTTCAAAAAAGAGGTAAAGCGCGCGATAGAGGCGGGAAAGACCGTCGTTCTGACGACGCAGGTTGAGTCCGAGGGAACGGATATGTCGGTCTACAACGTCGGCTCCGGTCTATCCGACATCGGGGTTATCGAGGCTTTTGACATGACGCCGGAGGCGTGTATTGTAAAGCTCATGTGGCTGCTTCCGCGCGCGTGGGACAACGACTCACGCCGCGAGATGTTTTACCGTCCCGTCGCCTGTGACATCTTCCCGCCGGAGCGGTCGGAAAAATGAATAATGCACCCATGAAAACGCCCGTGAAAGAAACACGGAGGGAGAGAAAAGGAGACGAAAGCGGCGCGCGCATAAAGCCAAAGCCGCTCTCCGCTCTCCGGTGTGCCGCCGCGCGGCGGCGGATACGGCGGTATCTCCCGGGGGCGGCGAAAAAAATTCCAATTTTTGTCTATGAGATAACCGACTCCACAAACCGGCGCGCCGCGGAATATATAAGAAACGGTGGCACGCTCCCCGCGATATTTCTCTCCGGCGGGCAGACCGCCGGGCGCGGGCGGCTCGGTCGCTCGTTCGTCTCTGCCGCAGGCGCGGGGCTTTATATTTCCTACGCCATACCGGTAAGAAAAGCGGCTGATGCCCTGAAAATCACGACGCACGCCGCCGTCGCGGTCTGTCTCTCCGTGGAGGACGTCTCCCCGCTCGATTGCAAGGTAAAGTGGGTAAACGATATATACGTCTCGGGGCGTAAGCTCTCGGGGATACTTGCCGAGGGGGTGACCACCGAGGACGGCAGACTTTCCGCCGTCGTCCTCGGCATAGGGATAAACATAAAGCCGGAGGGCATACCGGAGGAGCTCCTCGACATTGCGACGAGCATTGAGGGGGAGGGCGGAAAAGCCGTCTCCCGCGACAGGCTCGCCGCAAGGCTTACAAGCCGGCTCCTGCCGCTCCTTATCGGGAGGTCGGAGGATTTTTTCACTCCGGGCTCTCTCATGGAATACCGCAGCCGTTCTTTAGTCATAGGGCAGGACATCCGCGTAATACACGGGGGCACCGAATACCCCGCCCGTGCGACCGGGATAACCGACGCGGGCGCCCTCTCGATAGTGAGAGAGGACGGCTCACAAGAGACCCTCTCCACCGGGGAGATAACCGTGCGTCTGCGGTGAATATGTAAACAAAAGTATACAAAAAACGACATAACAAATATCAGCACAGACTCTTCCGGCACCGGAAATGACATAATATGCGTAACAAAAACACAGAAAACGAGAGGTACCTTCAAATGCCGTTCGGATTACCGGATTACCACAGAGACATGAACACAACGCGCGTCGGCACTCTGCCCCCGCACGCATATTTTATACCCTACGGAGACGGCCTGTCCGCCGCGTCCGCCCTCCGCTCCCGCTCGGTTTACTTAAAGTCGCTCTGCGGGGTGTGGGATTTTCACTATTTTGACGATGAGCACGACCTGCCAAAGAAGCTCTCCGACATGGTTTTCCCGGACAGGCTCCGCGTCCCGATGTGCTGGCAGTATGAGCTTGAGCGGGACTACGACCCGCCGCACTACACCAATATAACCTACCCGTTTCCCGCCGACCCGCCGCATATCCCGGAGAAGAACCCCTGCGGCGTTTACCGCCGGAAATTTTTCTGGGTGCCTACGGAGGGTAAGGACGCGATACTTACCTTTGAGGGCGTCGACTCCTGCATGTACGTGTTCGTAAACGGAAAGTTTGCCGGATACTCGCAGGTCTCTCACTCGACCTCCGAATTTGATATAACCGCGCTCCTCCGTGACGGGGAGAACACTATTGAAGTCGCCGTCATGAAGTGGTGCGACGGCTCGTATCTCGAGGACCAGGACAAATTCCGCTCCTCCGGAATATTCCGCGAGGTGTATATTCTCTCCCGCGACAGGGCGAGAATAGACGATATTTTCATACACGCCACCCCGTCCGAGGATCTCTCCGAGGCGCTTGTAGCGGTGGACCTTACGACAAGCGGAGAATGTAAAATCGACTATACTCTTCTCTTTGGGGAGGAAAAAATCTCCTCGGGGACGCTGACCGTCAACGGAGAGGTCACGGGCGCGCCGATAGGCAGAATAAAGAAGCCCCACCTCTGGTCGGACGAGGAGCCCGCTCTCTATACCCTGATGCTCCGCTGCGGCGGCGAGGTTATCTGCCAGCGCGTCGGCGTCAGAAGAATCGAGATAAAGAACGGCGTGGTTTATCTGAACCGTAAGCCGATAAAGCTGAAGGGCGTGAACCGGCATGACAGCCACCCGCTCCTCGGCTCGGCTACCCCGATAGCGCACATAAAACGCGACATAATGATAATGAAGCGTAACAACGTAAACGCCGTCCGCACCTCACACTATCCGAACGACCCGAGATTTTACGAGCTCACCGACCGCTACGGGCTCTACGTAATCGACGAATGTGACCTTGAGACCCACGGTCTCGGAATAAATATCGACGAGACCCCGCTGACAAACGACCCTGCGTGGCAATCTCAGTACCTCGAGCGCGCCGCTCTCCTGCTCGAGCGGGATAAGAACCGCCCGTCGGTTATCATGTGGTCGGTCGGAAACGAGTCCGGCTCCGGAATAAATCACCGCGCCGAGCTCGAATATTTCCGCCGCCGCGATCCCTCCCGTCTCACCCACTGTGAGGACGAATCGAGGAGGACGGACGCACTCCTTGACATCGCGGCGCGCGGGGAGACGCCGCCTGTTCCGGTCGATTATTACGACTCGTATCTTGACATATACAGCCGGATGTATCTCCCGGTCGACAAAATAAAGAAGCGCTACCTTGCGGCGGACAGAAAAAAGCCGTTCTTCATGTGCGAATATGCGCACGCGATGGGCAACGGCCCCGGCGGGCTCGCCGACTACTGGCGGCTCGTTTACTCTGACGACCGTCTGCTCGGCGGGTGCGTATGGGAGCTCTTTGACCACGCGGTAGCCGCAGGCGTGAAGAAGTATACCGAGCCCCGGTATCTCTACGGCGGAGACTTCGGCGACACGCCGAACGACGGCAACTTCTGCGTCGACGGGCTCCTCTTCCCAGACAGGCGGGAGAGCAGCGGCATGGCAGAGCTTAAGGAGGCGATAAAGCCCTTTGAAATATCCCTTGACAAAAACCGCCTTACGATAAAGAGCCGCAGATTTTTCACTCCCCTCTCCGACCTTGACTTCGTATGGTACTATGAGACCGACGGACGGCGCGGCGAGGGCGGGCAGATCTCCTCCCCGGACATCGCCCCGGGGGAGAGCCGGAGCTACGATATTCCCGCGCCGCCCTCCGGCGGGCAGGTGCTGACCCTCAATGTCACGGCGCATACGAACAGAGCGACCGAGTGGGCAGAGGGCGGATATGAAGTCGGATTCTCGCAGATTATTCTCCGCCGTGAGAGCGGCTATTCCCCGCTCCGGGCTGACGAGGGCGCGCAAATCCGCGAGTCCGGCGACGAAATAATCCTCTCGCGCGGCGAGACGGTCGTCACAATAGACCGGGGCAGCGGGCTTATAACAGGTATCTCAAAAGACGGCTTTGAAAACCTCGTCTCCCCCGTTATCCCCTCGCTCTGGCGCGCGCCGACGGACAACGACATGTATATACGAAAGGCGTGGGAGAAGTACGGGCTCGACGAGCTGACCCTTTTCACCGGGAAGGTGAAGGTAAATCCGTACTCGGTGAGCGCGGGGCTGTCGCTCATAACCCCCGGCGGAGCATGTGCCGCCGTAATGTCGCTCACCTATTCTCTGAGCGCGGCAGGGCTCCGCGTATCGGTAAGCGCGAATATAGACAGGGGCGCGCCGATACTCCCGCGCTTCGGTTTTGAATTTAAGATGCCCGCGGGCTGTGAGGATATAGTCTACTTCGGCTACGGTCCCGGCGAGTCATACGAGGATAAGCTCCTCTCCTGCCGCCTCTCCCGCTTTGAGAGCACTGTAAAGGACGAATTTGTCCACTATATCCGCCCGCAGGAAAACTCGTCACACACCGGGTGCTCCTATGCGTCGGTCAGCGACGTCTCCGGGCTCGGTCTCTCGATAAGCGCGGACAGCTTCTCATTCCGCGCGTCGCATTACACAAAGGAGCAGATGACCTCTATAGGTCACGACTTCGCGCTCAGGGCGGAGGACGAGACTACCGTAACCGTCGACTACCGCACCTCTCCGATAGGCTCGAACTCCTGCGGACCCGACCTGTCGCCCGACGTGGCTATAAGCGAAAAGCATATTGATTTTGACTTTACACTCACCCCGGGGAACCCGGGCAACGACGACCCCGGGAACCTGTAAGGACTGCTCCCGGCATAAGGATAACTCAGGAAAGGAATTTACGGATTTGTACGACATAGCAATAATCGGCGCCGGCGTAGTCGGCGGCATGCTCGCCCGCGAGCTCTCGCGATATACCTTGAAAACCGTCCTGCTCGAGCGGGCGGAGGACGTCGCCGTAGGGGCGACGAAGGCGAACAGCGCGATAGTGCACGCTGGGTTTGACGCACTGCCGGGAACCCTCAAAGCGCGCTTCAACGTCGAGGGCTCCCGCATGATGGAGGGGGTCTGCCGCGACCTCGGGGTCAAGTACCAGAGAAACGGCTCCCTTGTTGTCGGCTTCTCGGATGACGACCTTGAAACGCTCCGCGAGCTCCTCGCCCGTGGGGAGAAAAACGGCGTCCCCGGTATGCGCCTGCTCACCGAAAAAGAGGCGCAGGAGCTTGAGCCGAACCTCGGCGACGGGGTAAAATGCGCGCTCCTCGCCCCCGGCGGCGCGATACTCTGCCCGTACGAGCTCTGCATCTCCGCCGTCGGCTGTGCGATGGACAACGGGGTGACCCTGCGGCTCTCTTTCCCGGTCGAAAGAATAGAAAGGCGCGGGGGCGTGTATGAATTATCCGGCAGGGGCGGCAGCGTTTCGGCAAGGTACGTTATAAACTGCGCCGGGGTCTACTCCGACGATATTGCCGCAATGGTGGGCGACAGGAGCTTTCATATAACTCCGCGCCGCGGAGAGTATATGCTCCTTGACCGCGAGTGCGGCGGACTCGTCTCACATACGATATTCCGCTGTCCCTCCAAAATGGGAAAGGGCATACTCGTCTCCCCGACGGTCGACGGAAATCTTCTCCTCGGACCCACCGCGGAGGATATAAAGGATAAGGAGGACACCTCCACAACGGCAGAGGGGCTCGCTACGGTGCGCCGCTCGGCAACCGGGCAGGTATCCGGAATAGATTTTTCAAAGGTTATAACCTCGTTTGCCGGGCTCCGCGCAAAGGGCGACACCGGAGACTTCATAATAAATTCCCCGGCGGAGAATTTCATAAACGTCGCCGGAATAGAGAGCCCCGGGCTCACCTCGGCTCCCGCTATCGCAAAATACGTCGCAGAAAAGCTCCGCGATATGGGCGCAGACCTCACCGAAAAGCCGGACTATAATCCGGTCCGCGCCCCGATGCCGCACTTTCGCGATATGACGGAGGAGGAGCGGCGCGAGGCTATCGCGCGCGACCCGGCATTCGCACGGATTATCTGCCGGTGCGAGACGGTGACGGAGGGCGAGATCCTCGAGGCTATACGCCGCAATCCCCGTCCCTCGGACGTCGACGGAATAAAGCGGCGGACGCGCTCTACGATGGGCAGATGTCAGGGCGGCTTCTGTACCCCTTATATAATTGAAATCCTCGCCCGCGAGCTCGGTATACCGGAGGAGCAGGTGACTAAATCCGGCGGAAGCTCGCGCATTGCGGCGGATGATCTGCGGGGGACGGAAAAATGAAATGTGATCTTGTCATAGTTGGCGCGGGACCTGCCGGAATGGCGGCGGCTGTCTCGGCGTATGACGCCGGAATACGGGATATACTCCTCCTTGAGCGCGGAGAGCGCGAGGGCGGAATACTCCTCCAGTGCATACACAACGGCTTTGGGCTCCACCGCTTCGGCGAGGAGCTTACAGGACCGGAATATGCGGCGAGGTACGCCGACATGGTAAGAGAGCGCGGCATAAAGGTTCTGACCGAAACGACGGTAATATCCGTAACCCGCGACAGGCGCGTCACGGCGGTGAGCCGCACGGAGGGATATATGACCCTTGAGTGCGGAGCTGTGATACTCGCTATGGGCTGTCGCGAGAGACCGCGCGGCGCTCTGAACATCCCGGGCTTTCGCCCCTCCGGGGTCTACACCGCGGGCACAGCACAAAAGCTCGTCAACATAATGGGCATAATGCCCGGGCGGGAGGTCGTTATTCTCGGCTCCGGCGATATAGGGCTTATTATGGCGCGGCGCATGACGCTCGAGGGCGCGCACGTCAAGGCGGTATGTGAGCTGCTCCCCTACTCCGGCGGGCTTGCGCGGAATATAGAGCAGTGTCTGAACGACTTTTCAATCCCCCTGAAGCTCTCGCACACGGTGACCGGAATCCACGGGTGCGAGCGGCTTTGCGGGGTCACAATATCCGAGGTTGACAAAAGCCGCCGCCCGATACCGGGTACGGAGGAATTTATCCCCTGCGACACGCTGCTCCTCTCCTGCGGGCTCCTGTCGGAGAACGAGCTGACAAAGGGCGCAGGAATAACGCTCGACCGCGTGACAGGGGGTGCCGTGGTTGACGGCGGGCGGCAGTGTGACGCGCCGGGCATATTCGCCTGCGGCAACGTTCTGCATGTTCACGACCTCGTCGACTATGTGTCCGAGGAAGCGGCACTTGCCGGAGCCTCCGCCGCGGAATTTATAAAGAGCGGGCGGAGGGGGGCCACCGAAAACGCCCCGGACCTCGATATAAGGATAACCACCGACGGGCGTGTGCGCTACACCGTGCCGCAGAGACTGCGCCGCGCGGAGGACGTGCGGCTCTATTTCAGGGTCTCCGACGTGTTCCGCGGGGCTACCGTTCTTGCCGCACTCTCTGACGGGCGTGTGATAGCAAGGAAAAAGGCAGCCCGCCTTGCCCCCGGGGAAATGGAAACCCTCATTATAAAAGGAAAAGACCTCGCCGGGATTCACGGCGGAGAGATAAAAATAACGCTGGAGGCAGAGGAATGAATACACGGGAGCTTACATGTATCGTCTGTCCGCGCGGCTGTCGGATAAGCGTCCGGCTCGGCACCTCCGGCGCGCCGGAGGAGATAAGCGGGTATTCCTGCCCACGCGGGCTCGAATATGCAAAAAGCGAGTGCACTCACCCGATGCGCACCGTCACAAGCACCGTTGTGACATCGGACGGCGGAGTAGTCCCCGTAAAAACCTCCGCCCCGGTGCCGAAAGAGGACATCGCCGCAGTAATGACCGCGATAAAGTCCGCCATCGCCCCGCTACCCGTGCATATAGAGGACGTTCTCATAAAAAATGTGTGCGGCACAGGGGCGGATATTCTCGCGACCGACAGCCGGGAGTGAAAATTTCTATTGATTATATCTGCGACATGTGATAAAATTAAGAAAAACGAGGACAGGAGGACGCCATGACGGATAACGGAGAGAAGAACCGCGCCGACAGCTTTGCCGCGGACAGCTTCGTAAACTACGAAGCGACGGCAGAGGAGCGGACGGACAAGGCGACGGACGGCGACAAGACCGCATGCCCCGCATCTGACGCGGGCGCGGGTCTGACAGGCGCGACCGGAGCGGCAGGCGACAATGCGACAGCCGACGGCAGAAGAGACGGAAGCGAAGCCGGATTTTTTGGCGGCGCCTCCGCCGACGGCGCACCGGGAGCAGCCGCACAGACGCCTGAGGGCAACGCCGGGGGAGCAGCCGCAAAATCCGCAGCCTCGGGCACCACGATTTCCGGGGCGGAGATATACCGTAGCGGCGTAGGCTATTCAAACGGTCTCGGCATAGCGGCGGTAATCTGCGCCGCGCTGAAGCTCACTATACTGCCCTTTTTACCAGGGCTCGGCATATTTGCGATAATCGCCTCGGGCATACAGGCGGCGCGCAAGCGCGCGTTTGACTGGTGGTCGGCTATCGGTCTCGGGCTCGGCATAGCGTCGGTGCTCGTGACGATTGCCATGATAGTAACATTTATCGTTATTGCGGTAAACGCCGTCTCGGCGGGAGGTGTGATATGACAGACAGAAACGAAAACTACAGCGACGACGAGAGCCGTCTCCTCACCTCTCCGGACGAGGAGCGCGCCCCGGTGCGCGGAGAGCACACCGCATATTTTTACAACGACAACAGCGAACCCGACCCGGAGGAAGAAGCCGCCGACGATGAGAGCGGGCGCGAGAACGGGGACAGCGGAGAAAACGAAACCGCGACACCCGGGACGAGGACGCGCCTCTTCTCCATTCTCTCTCTCACCTGCGGGATAGTGTCGCTCGGGCTCTGTCTGTTTTTCGGCATCCCCGCGCTGATAGTCGGACTCCTTGCGATAATATTCGCCGCGGTCTCGCGCCTGCGGCTCGGTTATTTTGACAACCTCACGATAATCGGTATGGTGACCGGAATCTTCGGCACGGTCATCGGCACCTTCATGCTGATAGCCACCGCATTCTTCCCCGATTTCTTTGAAAGGTTTACAAAATAAGCCCCGCGAGGGCAATGCGCCTACCCGTGTATTAAAATTGACAGCAAAATATATCCTTTAATAAGAGAGAACAGAAAAATGTTCTCTCTTTTTTATGCCGTTTTCCGGAGAGCGGTTACGTATTTACGGTAAGAGCATTTATAATTATATCACAAAAACCGAAAGGAGCCTTCAATGAAATATAAGGACCGGCTTAACATCTGGCTTGAAAATTATATCAAGCCGACGGCAAAAAGGAGGACCTACGAAAGCTATTCCCTGATTGCGGAGCAGCACATTAAAGCCCGGCTCGGTGACGAGGAGCTCTCCGAAATACTCGGGCACAAGAGCCCGACTATTACACTCAACCGCTACGCCCACTCAATGACAGAGCATAAGCGGGAGATGATGAATAAGCTCGGCAAAATGCTGTAAAAGGAGATCGTATATCAGCCCGGCAGATAAACCGTGAGCCGCAGAGCGGAGAAAACCGCTTGCTTTATGCGGCGGTCTTTTTTCGGCGCCAAGCGGAAAAATTTTCCGAAAATTACGACAATACATAAAATCTTTTATAAACAATCTATAAACTTTGGCTTCTCTTTGTTGAAATTATGGGTCAAAAACCTTATACTAACCTTGAAAGGTACAACTGTGCAATAGGGCTGCAATAATCCCGTTGTTTTTTTCAGGGAGCACTATGCTAAAATATTATTATGATTATTACCGGAAGCTCAACCTCGCGGAGCATTTCGGATTTGATTTCCCCCTGCCGGAAATCATAGCGGGTCTCGCAATCGGGCTCTGCGTCGCGCTGATTGTGTATGATTATTACAGGGCGGGCATGTTCAGTCTTGCAAAGGCGCTCCTCCGCCATGGTGCGACCGGCGAGGAAAAAGCCATGACGCTCTCACAGCTCGGTCTTGAGGGTAAGCGCAGCGCGCGGTCGCTGCTCCGCTCCTCCACATCCCGCCTCTCGGCTATTATAGGTCGCGCGGGCGGCAGTACCCTCCCCGGCTATGACGAATACATGGATATGACTAAGGAAGAAAAGAAAAACGCCGGGAAGCGTGATATAGACAGCGAAAGCTTCTATATAAAGCCGGAGAAGCTCGACGCCGTGCGCAAGATATACGACGCCGGCGGCGCGTCCCCCCTAAAAACCGTCTTTATGATAATTCTTATTCTTGCGGTATTCGGGCTTATAATTTTCTGTCTGCCGGAGATACTCGGCTTTATATCCGGCAAAGGCGCGTAAGTCGGGAAACGAAGCTTATCACCCACCCCGGACAGCCGTGCCGTAAAAGCTCTCATAAAGAGCTCTCTTAAATCTCATAAAAAGCTCTTGTAAATCTCATAAAAGCTCTCAAAAAAGCTCTTGTAAAAAGCTCCGACACCGGGGCTTTTTTCTTTTCTCACTGCGCCGAGGGCATGTCAGGGCGCACCGGCGTGGCAAAAGCGAGTATGTCCGAGCACCGTTTTTTCACCTATTATTTTTATCAACGTTCTGCTATTGGTGCAAATAACGCCCATAAAAAATGCCTTGTAGGTGCAAATAATGCCCCCAAAAAAGGTGTTGTAGGTGCAAATAACTCATTTTGCCACTTGAAAAGCGAAAAAAAACATGCTATAATTCAATCAATGAGAACCGCGAAAACACCGCAAGGGTGCCCGGAATACCAATTACAGGAGGTCTCGTTATGGAGCGGCTCGCACTTCAAAGCCTCATCGAATGGAATAAAAGCAAACGAAGAAAGCCACTTATCGTCTGGGGCGCAAGACAGGTCGGCAAAACCTATCTCGTCAAGGACATTTTCGCAGAGAGCTGCTATAAAGACAACTACGTCTATATTGACTGCAAAAAAGAGGACGAAATCCGGGAGTTCTGCTCCCGGACGGCGAACGCGGAGAAGATTGTCGAGTACATTTCCCTGCGACGCGGAAGGGTTATAAACGAAAAGACGCTCCTTATCTTTGACGAGGTACAGGAATGTCCCAACATTGTCTCCTCTCTCAAATATTTTTGTCAGGATCTAAGGAATATCCCGGTAATAGCGACAGGCTCAATGGTGCGGATAAAGCTTCAGAGAGAGACGCGGAAAAGAGGAGCGACGGAGAGCGACAAATTTCTCTTCCCCGTCGGAAAGATAAATCAGATAACGGTCTACCCGATGACCTTTGACGAATATCTCTTAAACACCAACAGGATACTCTATAATGCGGTAAAAAAAGCCTATGAAAACAGGCAACCTCCCGACGCTCAGGTTCACGAGCTCGCAATGGAGCAGATATATAAATATCTGCTTGTCGGAGGAATGCCGGAGGCGGTGGAGAGCTATGCAGACGGAGAAAATCTTGTTGAGGCAAGGGAAATTCTCGGAGCTCTATACGATAACTATCTTGCCGATATGGAGCTTTATCAGGCAAGTCAGGAGTCTGTACTACGCTCCCGCGCGCTGTTCCGGAATATTTACCGGGAGCTTAACAAGGAATCAAAAAATTTCTCCCCCGGACTTATCGAGGAAAAAAGCAAAACGCGGGATTATGCCACCTCTGTCCAGTGGCTCACAATGGCGCACATAGTCAATCAGTCCTTTCAGCTCAAAGAACATATAACAATGCCGCTCATGCCCGACAGCGAAAGCTCGTTCCGCCTGTTTCTCGGCGATATCGGGATGTTCTCTTATCAGAGCGGGATAAATGCCGCCTCATTCGTATCGAACGAGAGAGAAAATACGCTTTCCGGCATATTCTTTGAAAACTTTGTAGCCAACGAGCTTACAGCAAAGGGACACAACCTTTTCTACTGGAAGGGAAAGTCGTCCTCTGAACTTGAGTTTATTATCGAGTCAGACAATAAGCTCTACCCCATCGACGTTAAAAAGGGCAAGGGTACGCTTAATTCGCTCCAGAAATTTGCAAACCACAACAAATTTGAATTTGCGCTTAAGGTATCGAAAAACAATTACGGTTACAGCCCGGAGCAAAAGCTGCTAACCGTCCCGTTTTACTTTATACCGTTCGTGGCAAGGGACCTCGCGGAGGGGAAAATGAAGATCTGATACATGCGCATGAACGTTTATAAATAAAAAAGCACGGTCGTGCAAAGCCCCGGGTAAGGGGTGCGCGCTGACCGTGCTTTTGTTTTTTATATTGCTGCTCTGTGGTTACTGCTCTGTGGTTACTGCCCCGCGCTTGTTTTTCGCAGATACTGCTTTGGAGCACCGCTCCGAGTACCGTTCGCGGGGTCGCTCCGGAGGCTTTCGGAAAATTATTTTTCCGGGATATGTGCTGCGGAAAGGAAGTATCTCGCGCCGGAGATTTCGTAAAAATCATACACGCTATGGCACTTCTTGATTATTTCCGGCAGTCTCTTCCCGCCGCATAGCCCCGCGCCGTCCGCCTTCATAACAGCCTCTGCCACCGAGAATGCGGCAAGATACCTCTCCTCACCGGGCGGTGGAGGCAGTCGTTTTACCGGAGGAGCGTTTTTTATATCGGCGGCTCCTGCCGTGCCCGCCGAGAGCAGGCTTTCCGTACCGATAAATATTATCTCTGCGGCGCGCCCTGCCCCGCTCTGCGCGCCGTATGCCGCCGCGGATAGTATCTCATCCGGGGTCATCCGGAAGAATCGGCGGAATGCCGCATCGCGCCGGAGGCGCGGAAGCTGTCGCACGCACTGTATATCGACTCCCATCTCCCCGCCGTCGCTTATTGCCGCGACGGAAGCCGCCCCGCTGTGCGACAGGGAGAGCGATACGCGGCTGTCGCAAAAATGCGGCTTTCCGCCCGCGTCCTTATAAATCGCAGGGCAAGGCGTCCCGTAGGTCATGCGCCACAGCCACGCAAGAGTCGCGCGGGCGTATATGCTCCCCGTCTCTTTTTCCGGGGCAGGCAAGGCCGCCGGAGCGGGGGGGAGCGTCGAGCCGGGCAAAATCTCAGGGTCGGAAAAAAGCTGCGGGTCTGCCTCCTCCGCGAGGGCGCGGACAGAGACCGGAATATCGCATTTTTCGCCGTAAAGCTGTGACCCGTGTATTAAAACCGCGCATTTAATCATTCTTTCAGACGTCCATTATGACCGGAAGAATCATCGGGTTGCGCTTCGTCTCCTTGAATATAAAGCGGGAGAGAGCGTCCTTTATCTGTGCCTTTATCTCGGTGAAATCGACGTATCTCGAACCGATAGCCTTATCTATCGCCGCGGCGGCAACCCGTCTCGCGTTGTCCATAAGCTCCTCGGATTCCTTCACATAAACGAACCCGCGGGATATTATATCTGGACCGGAAACGAGCGAATGTGCCTCCGTATCCACGGAGGCGACGACGACCACAAGGCCGTCCTCTGCCAGATGCTTTCTGTCGCGGAGGACCACCGCGCCGATGCCGCCGATGTCCGCGCCGTCAACAAGCACCTTGCCCGCCGGGACACTGCCCGCAAATTTAGCACCCGAGGCACTTATCTCAAGGACCTTGCCTATCTCGGATATGAATATATGATTCTGCGGTATGCCCATGAACTCGGCTATTCCCTTATTTGCATAAAGGTGTCTGTCCTCGCCGTGTATCGGCATAAAATACTTCGGCTTCAGGAGTGCCATAAGGAGCTTTATCTCCTCGGAGCAGGCGTGCCCCGAAACATGCACCTCCTCAACCGAGTCGTTGACTACCTGTACGCCGTTTCTTACAAGGGCATTCACTATCTTTCCGACGAGCTTTTCATTTCCGGGAATCGCGCTCGCGGACAGGACGACGACGTCGGAGGAGGTGAGCTTTACCTTATCATGCTCGGAGAAGGCTATCCTGTAAAGGGCTGACATAGGCTCACCCTGGCTGCCCGTCGTTATGAGAGTAACCTCCTCGGGCTTATATCTCTTTATATCTGCAACGTCTATTATAAGGTTATCCGGGCAGTCCATATATCCGAGCTCCCGCGCCGCTCCTATAACGTTTACCATAGAGCGGCCGAGTATTGCCACCTTGCGCCCGTGCGCCGCGGAGGCGTCTATTATCTGCTGTACCCTGTGGACGTTCGAGGAGAATGTCGCGATTATCAGACGGTTCCCGGTATATTTCATGAATATACGCTCAAGGGAGGAGCCTACCGTGCGCTCCGAGGGGGTGTAGCCGTGACGCTCCGCATTCGTGGACTCGCAGAGGAGCAGCTCCACGCCCTCCTTGCCGAGCTCGCCTATTCTTGCGAGGTCCATTATCTGCCCGTCTATCGGGGAGACGTCTATCTTGAAGTCTCCGGAATGGTAAACAATACCGACGGGTGTTCTTATCGCTATCGCGCAGGCGTCGGCTATCGAGTGGTTGACGTGTATAAACTCCGCGGAGAAAACCCCGAGGTTCACGACGTCGCCCGCCTCAACCGTAAAGAGCCGCGGCTCATGCTCCGGCTTGTTCTCCTCGAGCTTTCCGCGGAGAATACCGAGGGTCAGGCGCGTGCCGTACACCGGGACGTCAAGCTGCTTTAAAAGATACGGCACGCCGCCTATATGGTCCTCATGCCCGTGGGTGATAAGGACGCCGCGCACCTTTTCGCGGTTCTTCACAAGGTAGGTCATATCCGGTATAACGAGATCGACACCGAGCATATCGTCATCCGGAAAGCCCATGCCGCAATCTATAACTATAATATCGTCGCCCCATTCAAGCAGGGTTATGTTCTTTCCTATCTCCTGCAGTCCGCCGAGGGATATGACACGGAGCTTCCCACGCGCCTTTGCCGCGTTGCTCACCGTCTTTCTCTCTCCCGCGCCCTCGTATTTCGTCAGCGTCAGTGTGCTCCTCGCGCCTCTCGCCCCGCGGTGCGGCTGCGTATTCTTTCTTTTCTTTTCTCCGCTCACCGTCGGCTGTGCCTCGCGGCGGTGTGCGCCACGCTGTTTTTCGCCGTCCCTTTCAGCCGGTATATGTACGCCTCCCGGCTGTGCCGTCTTTTTCTGCGGCTTTTTCTTCGACGGGGCAGTCTGTGCGAGTGCCGCCGCCACTATATCCACCCGCTGTGCCGGACGGGAGATTTCCCCCGCCTTTGCCGCAGGCCTTCTGTAATTCTTATAAAACGTCGTCTTTTTCTTCTTTGTTTCTGTGCTGTTATTTTCTGCCATTGCATATTCCTTTTTATATCGAAGGGCGCGATTTCAATACACGCCCTATTGTGAAAATCATCTTATGAGAAGCAATGCGAGTGCCGCGCCCCATGACAAAAGAACGCCCGAGAGGAATATCGCTATTCCGAAAAACAGTCTGCGCGGGCGCATGGGTTTCCTCACACCGAGGTTCTCGCTTATTATTCTGTTTGCTTCAAAAACCATATCGCCCTCTTGGGCGGAGCCCTCCGGCAGATTTTCGCGCACGACAAAATACGCCTCGTCAAAATACTCTCCGCCGGGGTTCTTTAAGTATATCACTTTTCTCTGATAACCTCTCACCGCAAAACCTCCGCCGCCAAAAACCGGCTCATCAATTCTTTTTTACGGTGAGATTGTTGACGGCATTTCTGCCGTTTATTCGCGATAGCCGCTCTTTTATCTTCTTCCGAAAAGCCTGCCGAAGAAGCCGCGCTTCTTTTCGGTGTGCTCCTCTGCCTTTTCGGTCTTTGCTTCTGCCGCGGGCTCGCTCACGTAAGGCTCGCTTGCAGGCACCTCTGCGGGCTTCTCTTCGGGCTTCTCTTCGGACACACTCTCATGTGAATGCTCCGCATACGTGCTCTCCTGCGCCGGCTCCGTCTTTTCAACGGCTGCGGGCTCCTCCGGCTCCGAATATACGGGGCGGGACTCCGAGAGGTCGGGGATGGTTACGGGAATATTTGCCATATCGACGGGGGCGTGTACGCTTTTCGCCTCTGGCGCGACATCCCTCGCCTTTGTGCTCCGCTTTCTCTTTTTCTTCTCGGGGAGCGGGATTTCATAAGAGTCGTCGAGCAGGTCGTCAATGCTTATGCCGAAGAGTATCTTTATTTCAAGAAGCTTCGACACCTCGGGATAGGACTGCCCGCACTCCCACTTATAGACCGCCTGTCTCGAAACGCCGACGGCGGAGGCGAGCTCATCCTGCGTGAGCCCTCTTATTTTTCTGAGTCTTACGAGTTTTTCGCTGAAGGTCATTCTTTTTATCCTCGCTTTAATTTTTGTTCGGATTTTATTTTCCGGCTTTCCGCCGGTATTAATCTAAATCAATCTGACAGCTGATAGTCTGCGGTGTAGGAGGCGTAGGTCGCGTCGTCAAGCCGCCATCCTTTATCCTCGCGCCGGAGCCCGACGCTTATCTCCTTTGTCTGGCTCCTCTCCCCGTCGCTCACAAGAACGTATATCCCGACAATCACGCGCGAGCGTTCCGTTCCGGTTATATGCAGGGTCCCGTAATCATATACGGCGGTGCCGCGGAGCATCACCGGATAGCCGTCGTAGACCATGAAGGTCGCATCCGTATCTCCCGACAGCGTCACGTTTATGTATCTTGCGAAGCTCCCTGTACCGTCGGACGACGCGCCCGAAAGCTTGGTTTTAATGAGCAGCGCGGAATAGTCCTTTGTGTAGGTCTCACCTATCATTCTCTCAATGTCCGAGACGGATTTTATGCCGTAGGCGGTGAGGTCCCCCTGCGCCGCCTCTACGTACGCGCCATATTTTTTCGCGTTCTCCGCCGCGCTCGCCCTTATTCCGGTGCCGTAAAGAATGGAGTTTAAGCTCTCGCTCCTCTTTATCAGCTCCTCCGCCGCGGCGAGAAGCTCGCCCTCGTCGTACTCAATCCCGCGCGAGCAGGAGATGAGCGGGAGCGCAAGCACCGCCGCAAGAGAGAGAAGAAGCACTACCGCAATGCGGCGTTTTTTAATACACGCCATAGCCCTTTACACTTCTCCGTCGTCGGAGTCGTCGGTCTCCGTATCGTCGGAATCCGTATCCTCTGCGTCGTCCGAGTCGCTGCCCGCGGCATCCTCTGCTTCATCGGTCGGTGCGCCCTCGCCGTCCTCGGGGATCTCCTCAATATTCTGCGCCTCTATTTCAGCCTCGGCGGAGTCTATCTCCTCCTGCTTCTCTATTCTCGCAAAGGTATTGATAAAGCAGCCCTCGGAAAGTCTCATTACTATAACGCCGGCGGCACCTCTCGAATAGACGTTTATGTCTCCGACGGCAATTCTTATTACCGTACCCTCGTTGGTTATGAGCATTACGTCATCGTCGTCGGCAACCGTCGCAACAGAGGCGAGCTTTCCGGATTTTTCGGTAATTTTGTGGCATATAACGCCGCTGCCGCCGCGGTTCTTCATCTGGCGGAACTCGGAGAACTCGGTACGCTTACCCATACCGCCCTCGGTTATGGTAAGCAGCTTCTTCGTCTCATCGACAACCGCGACGCCGGCGACGGAGTCATCGTCAGAGAGTCTTATTCCGCGGACACCGCGGGAGACGCGACCCATGACGCGGACGTTAGTCTCGTCAAATCTCGTCGCAAGACCGTCGCGGGTTGCTATCAGGAGGCTCTCGTCACCGCGGGTGTGGCGGACGAATATCAGCGAGTCGCCCTCGTCAAGCTTTATCGCTATTTTTCCGCCCTTGCGCTGATATGCAAATCTTGCGAGCGGGGTTCTCTTTATAACTCCGCGGCGGGTCACCATGGTAAGGTACTCGTCCTCCGGGAAAGAGGTGACCGAGATCATCGCCGTGACCTTCTCGTCGTTTTCAAGCTGAATTATATTTACAAGATTCGAGCCCTTTGCCGTCCTTGACACCTCGGGAATCCTGTACGCCTTCTTCGTGTAGACGCGCCCCTTGTCGGTGAAGAACATTATCACGGAGTGGCTGTGCGCGACAAGGACGGTCTCAACGTAGTCGTCCTCCTTTGTCGTCATGCCTATGATGCCCTTTCCTCCGCGGTTCTGCGCGGTGTAGACATCGGCGCGCTGACGCTTTATGTACCCCGTATGGCTCATCGTGATAACGCAGGTGTGCTTTTCTATAAGGTCCTCAAGGTCTATCTCCTCGGAGGACTCTATTATCTCGGTGCGGCGCTTGTCGCCGAATCTTGCCTTTATCTCAAGGAGCTCGGTTTTCAGTATCTCGCGTATTCTGCCCTCGTCGGCAAGGATAGCGCGGTAGTCGGCGACAAGGAGCGCGAGCTTTGCAAGTCTGTCCTCCACCTTCTGTCTTTCAAGCCCGGAGAGCTTACCGAGTGTCATCTCGACAATCGCCTGTGCCTGCTCGTCCGAGAGACCGAAGCGGGCGATAAGCCTCTCCTTTGCATTGGGTATCGACTCGCTCGACTTGATTATCGCTATAACCTCGTCGATATTGTCTATCGCTATCTTGTAGCCCTCCAGAATATGCATTTCCTTGAGAGCCTTGTCAAGGTCGAACTTCGTCCTGTTTACAATCACGCTCTCCTGGAACCTTATATACTCGTCGAGCACCTCGGAGAGATTCAGGGTTTTCGGCTCCCCGTTCACTATAACGAGCATGTTGACAGAGCAGGTGTCCTGGAGCTGGGTATATTTGTAGAGCTGATTGAGAATTACCTCGCCGTTTGCATCCTTTTTGTATTCGACGACTATTCTCATTCCGCCTCTTCCGGACTCGTCACGCAGGGCACTTATACCCTCGATCTTCTTGTCCTTTACAAGGTTTGCCATGCTCTCTATCAGCATGGACTTATTGACCATGTAGGGAATCTCGGTGAATACTATCCGTCTGTGCTCCTCGTCGACGCTGCCGCGCGCGCGGACGTAGACCTTTCCTCTTCCGGTAGAGTATGCGTCGCGTATTCCCTTTGAGCCGTATATTATCGCCCCGGTCGGGAAATCAGGTCCCTTTATGTACTCCATGAGCTCTTCAACCGGACACTGCGGGTTATCAATTCTGTAAATCGTGCCGTCTATTACCTCTGACATATTGTGCGGAGGGATATTCGTCGCCATACCGACGGCGATACCGACGGTGCCGTTCACAAGCAGGTTCGGGAAACGGGAGGGGAGCACCACCGGCTCGTCTCTCGTATTGTCGAAGTTTCTCGTCATGGGTACGACGCGCTTCTCTATATCGCGCATCATATAGTCGGCTATCTTCGCCATTCTCGCCTCGGTATAACGGTATGCCGCCGCGCCGTCTCCGTCCACATTACCGAAGTTTCCGTGTCCCTCGACAAGCGGATAGCGGAGCGAGAACGGCTGTACCATTCTTACCATCGTCTGATAGACAGCCGAGTCTCCGTGCGGGTGGTACCGACCGAGAACGTTACCGACCGTAGTCGCGGATTTGCGGAACGGCTTATCGTACGTCAGATGATCCTCGTACATCGCGTAGAGTATACGCCGCTGTCCCGGCTTCATACCGTCGCGCACGTCGGGGAGCGCGCGGGAGGTGATAACGCTCATAGAATACTCGATGAAGGCGGATTTCAGCTCGCGCTCCATATCCCGCTCTTCAATTCTCTGATTGGGAAATTCTATGTCGTTTGATTTGTATGTATGCTCCATTTTCTGTTTTCCTTCCTTTTTCGCCTCCGGGCGAGGCAGGGTCTTTATCGGGAGTCCTTATCACGCGCCGTTTGCCCATGCGCGCTTTTTGGACTTTATTGTAAACAAATGTTGTCAGAAACAGTGTTTTTCTTTATATATCGAGGTTCTGCACGAACTTTGCGTTCTGGGCTATGAACTCGCGCCGCGGCTCAACCATATCGCCCATGAGGACCGAGAACGCCTCGTCACAGGCTATCGCATCGGATATATCCACCTTGAGAAGTGTTCTCGTTTCGGGGTCCATCGTCGTCTCCCAGAGCTGCTCCGGGTCCATCTCACCGAGACCCTTGTATCTCTCCGCGTCGACGCCCACGCCGCCGAGCTCCTCTATGAATTTATCCCTCTGTGCGTCCGAGAACGCATATCTTATGTTCTTTCCCTTATGGACCTTATAGAGCGGTGGCTGTGCAAGGAATACGTGCCCGTCCTCTATGAGCTTTCTCATGTGGCGGAAGAAGAAGGTCAGAAGAAGTATTCTTATATGCGCGCCGTCGACGTCGGCATCCGCCATTATTATTATCTTTCCGTAGCGGAGCTTCGTTATATCGAAATCGTCGCCGATACCGCAGCCGAGCGCCTGTATTATGGGAATAAGCGACTGGTTTGAATAGACCTTGTCAAGCCTTGACTTCTCGACGTTGAGAACCTTACCGCGCAGGGGGAGTATCGCCTGATAGCGGCTGTCGCGCCCGTCCTTTGCAGAGCCCCCCGCAGAGTCTCCCTCGACAAGATAGACCTCGGTAAGCCGCGTCTCTTTCTCCTGACAGTCGGCAAGCTTTCCGGGGAGGGTCGAAACCTCGAGAACGTTTTTGCGCCTCGTCAGCTCCCTTGCCTTTCTCGCCGCCTCTCTCGCGCGGTTCGCCGCCATAGCCTTCTCAAGGATGAGCTTGCCTGATGCCGGGTGCTCCTCAAGGTATTCCTCGAGCTTTGCATAGACTATACCGTCGACAAGCGTTCTTATCTCGGAGTTACCGAGCTTTGCCTTTGTCTGGCTCTCGAACTGCGCGTCGGTGAGCTTTACCGAAATGACAGCCACAAGTCCCTCGCGCACGTCGTCGCCGGAGAGGAGCTTATCCGAATCCTTTATAACGCCTATCTTCTTGCCGTAGTCGTTTATCGCACGGGTGAGCGCGGATTTGAAGCCGGTCTCGTGCGTTCCGCCCTCTATCGTCGCCATATTGTTGGCAAAGGAGATTATCGTCTCGTTGTAGCTGTCGTTATACTGCATAGCGACCTCGGCGACCGAGCCGTTCTTCTCCCCTTTCATGTATATGACCTCTTGGTGTATCGGCGTACCGCGCTTCTCGTTATTCAGGTATTCGACAAAGGAGCTGATACCGCCCTCGTAGCAGAGCGTCTCCTCGCGTTCCCTGCCCTCGCGCTTATCGGTGAGGATTATCTTTACCCCGGCGTTAAGAAATGCCTGTTCTCTCATTCTGACAAGGAGCATGTCGTAGTCGAACACCGTCTCCTCGAATATCGTCGGGTCGGGCTTGAAGCGCACGTACATACCGTGTCTGTCCGTCTCGCCGACGCAGGCGAACGGGCGCGCAACGTGTCCCCTCTCGAATCTCTCGGTAAACCTTTTTCCGTCGCGGCAGTCCTCAACCTCCATCCACTCGGACAGAGCGTTTACGACCGAGGCGCCGACGCCGTGCAGACCTCCGGCTATCTTATAGCCCGAGCCGCCGAATTTTCCGCCCGCGTGAAGGACGGTATAGACGACCTCAAGGGTCGGGAGCCCGAGCTTTTCATTCATACCCGTGGGTATTCCGCGCCCGTCGTCAAGTACGGATACCGTCCCGTCCTCCTCTATTGTCACCTGTATCTTATCGCACTCTCCGGCAAGAGCCTCGTCTATCGAGTTATCCACAATCTCGTAGACAAGATGGTGGAGTCCGCGTATGGAGGTCGTGCCTATGTACATTCCGGGGCGCTTACGCACCGCCTCGAGACCCTCCAGTACCTGTATCTGACTGTCGCCGTATTCTCCGTGGAGCTTTTCGTTTTCCATTCTGATATTAACCTCGCTTTTCAGTATCCCTGTGTATCGCCCTCACCCGCAGGTGATATAAAATCGTCCGATTCCGCGCGCGCACGCAGAACGCCGCTCGAGAGCCTCGAGAGCTTCAGCGCGTCCTCCCCCCGCTCGTCCCTAAGGAGAATTACGGCGCGCGGAAGATCGTCATCCCGGTATTCAACCCTCCCCGCCGCGGACCTCTCGCCGATAAAATTTCGCGTTATCTTTGAGACCGTCGCGGAGTCAAGGTCGAATATGCCTATAACGTCCGTCTTTTTTACGCTTTTTCCGTTTCCTATATGTAAGTACATCATTCGGTGAACTCTCCCCCGTGTGTGCGTATAACGCGCGCGTCGGCAGGCAGCCCGCAAACCCCGGAGCAGGAGGTTATTATAACCTGCTTTCCCGCCGTTCTGCGCATGACAAAGTCCCGTCTTTCGGAATCGAGCTCCGACAGCACGTCGTCAAAGAGGAACACCGGGTACTCTCCGGAGAGCATCCGGCAGACCTCCCCCTCCGCAAGCTTCAGCGAGAGGACGGCAGACCGCTGCTGCCCTTGTGATGAGAAGGAGCGCATACGCACCCCGTCAACCGACACGATAAGGTCGTCCCGCCCTATTCCGCAGAGCGTAGTCCCCGCCGCAGCCTCGTGCTCGGTATCCGAGCGGAATATGCGGTAGTATTCGTCTCTCACGGCTTCCCTCGTTTCAAATTCCTCTCCTATATCCGAGGAATAGGTAAGGGTCATATTCTCGTGTCCGGAGGATATGTCAGCCATGAAGTCCGCCGCCGGGACGGAGAGCCTCTCAATGTACTCCCGCCTGTACATCTGTATAAACGACGAGTACTCGGCAAGAGACGCCGACCAGGAGTCGAGCTCCCGGCGGTCAACCGGCATACCGCTCTGCATGAATTTCAGAAGACAGTTGCGCTCCGTCTGTGCGCGCCGCCAGTAGCCGTAATACCCGAGGTACTCCGGGTGGCACTGTGCTATCGCGACGTCGAGGAATGCGCGCCGCTCCTCGGGTCCGCCCTTTATGAGCCCTAAATTGTCGGGGTAGAATATCACGGCGCGAAAGCCGCCTATCATCTCCGAAACCCGCGTCACCTTGTAGCCGTTCTTTTTCCGCAGCCGCTTTCCGTCTATGTAGGCGTATTCAAGCGACTGCTTCCCCGTTTTGTCGGAGTACTCAAGCGAGAGACGGAAGCCCGTCTCTCCGAATTTTATAAGGTCGGCGTCCGACGAGGTGCGGAAGGACCGCCCGCGGGCGAAGAGATACATTCCCTCCACCGCGTTCGTTTTCCCCTGCGCGTTGTCGCCGAGCAGGACGTTCACCCCGTCGGAAAGCTCTATATCGCATTTTTTTATGTTGCGGAAATTCTCCGCCGCAAAGCGCCGGATTATCATCCCTCGTTCATGCGCACCGGCAGTATCATGTAGAGATAGTCAAACCGCTCGTCCCGCTCGCAGGGCTCTATAAGCATTGCCTGCGTCGGTCCCTTCATGGTTATATGGATATTCTCTCCCTCCGCCGCCTTTACGGAATTTATAAGGTAACGGCAGTTGAAGCCTATTTTAAGATCCGGACCCTCGTGGACGCAGTCGAGCTCCTCATAGACCCTTCCGTTTACCGACGCGGAGGTTATATCGAAGAACTGCCCCTCTATCGAAAGCTTTACGTAGCTTCTTCCGGAGCCCTGTATCTTCTCCTCCGCGATTATGTTCGCGCGCTCAAGGCTCCCGAGGAAGCTCTCGCGGTCGACGGTCACGGAGACGTCGTTGTCCTTCGGGATAACACGGTTGTAATCTATATACTCGCTGTCTATCATACGGGTAAAGAAGATTATATCCTCTCCGCTCACTATCGCGTGCTTTCTCGAAAGGTAGACCTTTACGGTTTTCTCATCGTCGTCCGGGAATATCTTCATTATCTCAAGAAGAGCCGCGCCGGGAATTATAAAGGAGAGTTTATCGTCCTTTGAACCGAATTTGCCGAGCTCGCACTTATACGTGCACCTCGAGAGCGTGTAGCTGTCGCAGGACACGACCTCAAGCATATCGTCGCTTATCTCAAAGTACGCGCCGCAGAGCATGGGGCGGGAGTCCTGGTCCGAGACCGAATGAATGACCTTGCCTATCATTTTACGGAGCAGCGCGGGGGATATGGTAAACCCGCGGTCGGTAACAAGCTCCGGGAAATTCGGAAAGTCCGCGCCGTTCATAGCGTAGAGCGAGAAGGACGCCTTTCCGCTGTATATCGTGCAGTTGAGCTTATCGTTTATCTCAATGGTTATCTCGTCCTCGGGCATGACGCGCACGGTCTGATAGAGCCTCTGCGCATTTATTATATATTTTCCCTCTCTCTCTATCGACACGGCGTCAAGCGTCGCACGCACGCCCTTGTTCATGTCGTAGGTGGATATCTGTATTCTTCCGTTCGGCAGGGTCTCAATAAGCACGCCCTCTATCGAGGTTATCGTATTCTTGTTCGAGACTGTGCCCATAGCGGGTTGCAGCTTTTCGAGAAAGAGTGATTTTTTGAGTGTTATCTTCATCTCGTTTTCCTTATCCTTTCGCTGTTCGCGTTTGTTTTTCTTCGCTTTTTTCTCCCGGCTTTTTCTCCCGGCGCGGCACGCCGCCCCGTATTCCTTTACCTGTCGGCTCCCATCCGCGACAGCGGATAAGAAAAGAACGAAAGGTATTATACGGTAGGAGAAACAGTAGTAGGGGCTGTGGATTGTGTGGAAAAGTCGGCGGAGCCTTGCCCCGCCTCACTTTTTCGGTGGTCGGTTTTCCTTTTTTGGTGTGGAAAAGTCCACGGTATCTTCGGGAAAAGTTTTCCACAGAGTTTTCAAGGTTGAAACAACATACATTTCAACCGGCTTTTCAACAGCTTTTCCACATATCAGCCCTCGCGTATCTTCTTTATGAGCCTCTGTACCGTCTCGTCGTAGCCGTTGACGGTCTTTATATTGAGCTCGCTCTTCTGAAGAGAGGAGAGCACGGTGGAGTGGTCGCGGTTGAATATCTCGCCTATTTTCTTTAAGGAGACATCCGTAAGGGTGCGTATTAAGTATATCGCCGTATGCCGCGCATTTGCTATCGTGTCGGTCTTGCGCTTTGACGTGAGGTCCTCGACGCTTATTCCGTACTGCTCGCTCACCTCGCGCAGCACACGGTCTATTATGACCGAGGCGGGGACGTTCCCCGGATCGACAAACGAGATAGCCTGATCGACGTGCTCCCGCGTTATCTCAACCCCCGAGAGGGAGTGAATGGCATAGAGCTTTTTGACGACGCCCTCGATCTGCCGGACATTGTCATGCAGCCGCTCTGCCATGTAGCTGACAAGCTGCGGGTCTATTTCAAAGCCGAGGTATTTTGCCTTGCTCGCTATGATAGCCAGCCGGAGCTCAAAGCTCGGGGGCTGTATATCGGCTATCAGCCCGCCCTCAAAGCGGGTACGCAGCCTGTCCTCAAGCGGCTTTATATCCTTCGGCGGACGGTCGGAGGTCAGGATTATCTGCTTGTCCGACTCATAGAGCGCGGAGAAGGTGTGGAAGAACTCCTCCTGCGTCGATTCCTTACCGGCTATGAACTGAATATCGTCTATAAGAAGAATATCGGCGGTGCGGTAGCTGTCCTTGAACTCGGCTGTCGTACCGTTCGAGATAGCCGCGATAAGCTCGTTTATGAACTCCTCGCTCTTCTTGTAGACTATCTTCATTCCGGGGTGCTTTTTCCTTATGTAATTTATTACGGCGTAGAGGAGGTGGGTTTTTCCGAGCCCCGACTCGCCCCATATAAAGAGCGGATTATAGGTCGTCGGCTCCTTTGCCACCGCAAAGCAGGCGGCGCGGGCAAATCTGTTGGACGCGCCCTCTATGAAGTTTTCAAAGGTGTAGTCGTCAAGCACGCTCCTCTGCGTCGCCTCGGTCTCGAGGATCTTCTCGACGTCTACCTCCTCCTCTTCCTCCTTGTAGTCGTAATCTCCGGCGAGGATGGCCTGCCGCTCACGCTCGCGCTTTTCCTCGTCCTTTGCGCGGCGCTCCTCCGCCTCCCGCGCCTCGCGCACCTCACGCGGGGTCACGGAATTGACGACGACGCGGACAGCCACCGGAAAGCCTATCACCTCGCGCAGAGACTCGCCGAGCAGGTCGATATAGCGGTTGTCGATTATGCGCTTCCTTAGGTCGGTTGTGGTGGAGAACACAGCCTCGGACTCTGACAGCTCCTCAAGCCGCAGGTCGTGAAACCACATTGAGACTATCGGCTCCCCGCTGTAGCCCTGCGCGTCGAGCTTTGCTGTCATTATCGGCTTCATCGCATTGACAAAGCAGTGGAGCTCGTTCAGCTCCTCGCCCGGGTGCCGGGTCGGCATACCGTTTTCTTCCATCTGGTATATAAAACTCCTTGAAGCATTCTTGCATTTGCGTTTCTTCATTACTGATTTGGTTATATCAGATACATTATAACATAACGCGCGCGCAAATGCAACCGCCGGAGTGAGTTTTTTTCGCGGATTTTTTACGGATTTCCGGAAGAGCTGCCCTGTCTTTCCCCACCCGAACGGCGGGAGCGTTTGGGCTTCCCGGAGAAGATAAGTGCCGCAAGGTAACCGAGGCAGAGTGCCGCGCCCGTCCCCGCCGCGGCAGCGGAGAGCGCACCCGTGAGAATGCCCATGGCTCCCCGCTCCGCTATCGCGCGGCGCACCCCCCTTGCCACCACCGCTCCGAAGCCGGTGAGAGGGACGGTAGCACCGCAGCCGAATATGCGTATAAGCGGGTCGTAGAGCCCGAGTGCGCCGAGGAGCACCCCGGTGACGGCGTAGATAACGAGTATTCTCGCCGGGGTGAGCTTTGTTTTGTCTATCAGCAGCTGTGCCACCGAGCAGAGCGCGCCGCCGAAGGAAAAGGCGAGCAGCAGACCTCCGATATAATCCCATACTTCCATGCTTCATATCCTTTCGTTTTTTTTGTGACGGCTTGCGGCGGTTTGACTCCGGAGCGTATTTCCGGGGGATATTCTTTCAGCCCCCGGTGACGGCTCACATCTTCGGATACCGTGCCGTCTGCCGTCCGGGGCTTACACAGCTGAGATATGCACCGCGTGCGCAATGCCGGTGATATTCTGCCCCTGCTGTATGCTCGAGGGGCTCATGAGTGCGCCTGTCGATAGAAAGAGCACGTCATGGAGCTCACCGCGGCAAATCTCCGGCAGCAGCTTTGCCGCGAGCACGGAGGCGGAGCAGCCGCAGCCGGAGCCCCCCGAGTGAAAGTCGCGCCTGTCGCGGTCATAGAGCAGCAGCCCACAGTCGGTGTGCAGGCGTTCTGCCCCCGGGAGCCGCTCACCGAGCATTTCACGGAGAATTTCCGAGCCCACCGCGCCGAGGTCGCCCGTAACAATGAGGTCAAAGTCCGACGGACGCTTTCCCGAGAGCGAAAAGTAGCGGAGTATCGTATCGAGTGCCGCGGGAGCCATTGCAGCCCCCATATTCGCCCCGTCGCGCACGTAGCCGTCGGTCATCACGCCGGGGAGAAAGCCGCGTATACCCGCCCTGCCGTATCTTCCGAGTATAAACGCGCCGGCGGCGGTTGCCGTCCATTGCGCGCTCGGGGCTCTCTGTGCCCCGTATTCGAGGGGCGTTCTGAACTGGCGCTCCGCCGCGCAGTTGTGAGAGGAGGTGACTACAGCACATCGGGAAAGCGTGCTGTCTGCCGAGAGATACGCCGCCGCGGTGCACAGCCCCTCCGTGAGCGTCGAACACGCGCCGTAGAGCCCTATAAAGGGGATTCCGAAGGTGAGAAGTCCTCCGCTCGTCGCGACGCACTGATTCTGCAGGTCCCCGGCTAAAAGCAGGTCAACCTCCGTGGGGGAAATATCCGCCTTTTTCATGGCGAGATTGAGACATACGCGCCCCATCTCGCCCTCTGCCCGCTCCCACGTCCTCTCGCCGAAGCGGTCGTCGTCGCTCGCAAGGTCGAAGAGGTCTCCGAGCGGGCCGCGCCGCTCCTCATATCCCCCGACAGCCGCAAACGAGGAAATATATATCGGATATTGCGGGGTGAATATCTTTCTCATGTAAATAAAACCTCACGTAAAATATAGATTATACAGAGCTTTCACTGCTGATTTTGATACACGGGTAGGCTTTGCCCTGCGCGGCGGGAGCATGGCGCGCGGGGCGCGCAGTGAAATGCGGCTTACGCCGTGCTTTTTCCTATCAATTTTAGTACACGGGTAGGCTTTACACTGCCCGGCGAGAGCAAGACGCGCGGGGCGCACAGTGAAATACGGCTTACGCCGTGTGTAGGTTAGCGCAGACAAAAGGAAAGATTACCTTTGCCCGGCTTACCGCTGACCTGTAGGGCGGGAGCAAGCCACCCGCCCTACAGAATTGCGCGGCAGCAATACACCACGTGGGCACGCCGGGGCCACACCATTCACACAAACAAGCTTACCACATATTCCACTATGCCGTACAGCGTACCGGCAAGGGTGGTAAAGAGAATTACGGGACCCGCAACTTTGAATATATTCGCGCCGACACCGACTACAAGCCCCTCTGCCTTTGTATCGATAGCCGGGGAGACAACCGCGTTTGCAAACCCCGTAACGGGGACGAGCGTCCCCGCACCGGCTATCCCGGCAATGGTATCAAAGACGCCGAAGCCCGTGAGGAGCACCGCTATGAATATAAGCGACACGGTAACGAGCGTGTAGGCGTCCTCCGTGCTCGCCGAGAGCATATTGTAAAGAAAGAAAAGCGACTGCCCGACGGCGCATATCCCACCGCCGATAAGGAAGGCAAAGACGCAGTTTTTTATCACCGGGGACGCCGGCGAATGTCTCGCTACCCTCTCGCTGTATTCCTTTTTGTTTTCCATATTAAGCACCCCATTGCTTTAGTTTTCCGCTACCGCGCCCGCGCACTGTTTTGCGCCGCACCATACCACACACCACACACCACACACCGCACACCGCACGCCGCACACCGCACGCTCGAATTGCTTCGCTTCGCGCCCGCGCTCTGCCGCACCGCACCATACCACACACCGCACGCCACACGCTCGAATCGCTTCGCTTCGCGCCCGCGCACTGTTTTGCGCCGTCTGACCGCGCCCTGCCCTGCGCCGTCTGAGCGCGCCCCGCCGCATTTTATCTCTATTGTACCTCAAGAATAAAAAAATATACCCGGCGCCCGCCGCGTGAAAACGGCAGAATACCGGGTATTTTTGCTGATGTTGTGAACTATATTTTACAAAGCGAGCAGACTTTTTGGGATTTTTTCGGCTTACGCCTTGGTGACGGTGAAGATATATTCGCCCCTTAACACTCGCGAAGCGAATAACACTCGCAAGATGTGCGAATAACGCTCGCACATCTCGCGAATATCACTGCGGAGCAATAGAACTCGCCGTAAGGCGAATATAACTGCCGCTTTGCGGCATAGTGATATGCCTCGCTCTGCTCGGCGTGGTATATTGCCGCTTGATGCAAAAAAATATGCCGCGTGGCAAATAATTACCATGCGGCAATGTGATATTGTTCGCTCCGCTCACAGTGATATTATATTCGCCTTTTAACACTCGCGAAGCGAATACCACTCGGCGATAGCCGAATATCACTGCGGAGCAATAGAACTCGCCGTAAGGCGAATATAACTGCGCGCCCCGCGCCCCGCGCCCCACGGCGCGCCCCGCGCGCCATGCCCTCGATTTTAATAAACGGGTAGTCCGGACAAACTGTTGCGGCGCAAAAAAAGCACCCCGGATGCGGAATATCCGCACAACGGGGCACTTGTTCTGAAAATATGTAAATAATTATTTACAAAAAGCTCGTGGAGAATATGCAAATAAAAGCTTACGTGAATTAACCGTCCGCGTCAAATTAAAGGTTATCAAGAAAATCTTTCCCGCAAAGACCGGCGATTATATCGTCGAGGTCCTCATTATCCTCATAGAACAGGGTAATGAACTTCTTTCTACCCTTGCCGTGTATGCGCACCTGCCTGCCGAGCTCGGACTGCATTTTAAGCTCAAGCTCGCGGAAGTAATCTATTTTCGGAGCGGAACTCTCGTCCTCTTCCTCCGTATCGGTCGGCTGACCGATTTTTTTCTTTGTCTTGTTGGCGCGCTTTACCTCCTCCTCAAGCTGACGGACGGTGAGCCCGTTGTCTGTCACCTTGCGGGCGAGGATAAACATGTCGTCCGGGTATTTGAGCCCGAGGAGCGTGCGTGCATGTCCTGCGGAGAGTGTGCCGTCCGCGACCTTTGTAAGGAGCTCGCCGGGGAGGTCAAGAAGTCGCGTCGCGTTCGCTACGGCACTGCGACTCTTCCCTACCTTCTGCGCTATCTCCTCCTGCGTCATGTGGAAATCGTCGGCGAGTGAGCGATAGGCAGACGCCTCCTCGACCGGGTTAAGGTCCTCGCGCTGGATGTTCTCTATCAGTGCTATTTCGGCGGTGGATTTGTCGTCCTTGTCAAGTATAATACAAGGGATTTCGGCAAGTCCCGCGAGCTTTGACGCGCGAAAACGACGCTCACCCGCGATTATCTGGTATCTTCCCTCCTTGCGCTCGCGTACCAGAATGGGCTGAAGAAGCCCATTCTCCTTTATCGACTGTGCGAGCTGCTCAAGTGCCTCTTTATCAAAGCTTTTTCTCGGCTGATCGGATTTCGGATCTATTATTGAGACCTTTATATTTGTTATTGTGTGCTCTCCGTTCCCGCTGCGCGACTCTATGGCATTGTCGAGAAAAAGAGCGTCAAGCCCCCTGCCGAGCCCGCTTTGCTTCTTTGCCATGATAGACATCCTCCTCTATATGTAAGTGTAAGTATGTGTAAGTGTAATTAAGTGTAAGTATGCGTAAGATTAAATGTGAGTAATATCAAGTATGCGTAAGATTAAGTATGCGTAAGTGTAAGAATGAAAAAAGTGTAAGAATGTGTAAGAAAAAAGTAAGCATAAATGCAAAATTCGTGCGGTGATTTTAAGGATTAAATCTATATTCTATATTGAATAATGTATAATAATAATATACTTTTTGGCGGAAAATTTCAAAAAATCCGAAAATTCAAAAAATCACATAAAAGACACATTTTCAGAAAAATAAGAAAACGCCGAAAAATCACGAAAATCAAAAGAATAATCGCCAAAAACACGCCGTACAGTGCCCAGAAAACACCCGAGCACGCAAAAACACCGGGAAAAAACCGGGAGAGCACCGAAAAAGCACTCGGTTTTCCACACCCTTCGTGTGGGAATGTGGAAAACCTCACCGCCTGTTCAAGCTTTTGAGAAGTGCATTTTGAGTTTTTTGTGACGTTTTTCACCCGAAAAAGTACGTTTTTTCAGAAATTCGGCGATTTTGGCGCAGGCAACGCCTCTTTTATATACGAAGCATTAATTCTTTCGCAACAGCGGCATATTCAAGCGAGCCCTTGCCGTAAGGATCATGATAGCATATCGGCTCGCCGTAGCTCGGAGCCTCGGCTATACGGACGGTTCTCGATATCGGAACGCGGAAAAGCTTGTCCGCGTAATACTTTTTCAGCTCTGCGACGACCTGATTTGTCAGAGTGAGCCGCCCGTTATACATTGTAAGAAGTATTCCGGTGATCTGAAGTCCGGGATTATAGGCGGATTTTATGCGTTTTACCGTGTTCAGGAGCTGTGACATGCCCTCCATAGAGTAAAATTCACACTGCATAGGCACGACAATGCCGTCCGAAATGGACAGTGCCTTGATCGTAAGCATGCCGAGAGACGGCGGACAGTCAATAAATATGTAGTCAAAGCGATCTTTTATCGACTCAATAGCCGGTTTTGTAAAGTTCTGCCCCTCTTCCTCCATGTCATAGAGCTCGAGCTCCGCCCCGGCGAGGTCAATATTAGCCGGAACAACCCACAAATTCTTGAATTGAGTTTTGATTATGGCGTCGGAAATGTCACATTCGCCGATTATTACATCGTAAACTGTCTTTTTTATCTTTGATTTCGGCAAGCCTAAGCCGGTTGTAGCATTTCCCTGCGGGTCCATGTCGATAAGAAGCACCTTTTCGCCCTTATTAGCTACGGCGGCGGATATATTTACGCAGGAGGTTGTCTTTCCGACCCCGCCTTTCTGATTGGAAAAAGATACGATTTTAGCCATTGTTGGTGTCCTTTTTGAGATTTATCACCTATATTATATCAGTTAACCCTTTTGTTTGTCAATAAATCGGCGAAAAAGATATAAAAAATATTTCTCCGCCGTGTAGTACCCGTTCCTGCCCCACCAAAGCTGTGCGGGACGTAAAAAAATATCGTTAAAAGCACCGCAAAAGGCACATTTTACCCCGAAAACCGCGTCACGAGCGCAATCTGACGAATAAATGTAAAAAAAGCAACATATACAGGCGCCGCGGGAGAATGCCATAGACCCGCCGTAGGCGCATACATAGGTGAAAGCTCGCCATAAGGAGAATGTAAAAGTTATAGGATTGCGCAATGACGAATGTAAAAAAACCAAAGCACGCCACGGTGATCTGCCAAAACGCACGTGACACAAACAAATGTTTCATGTGAAACAGACATCATAAACGCCGTTATGACGTCCTGCCGCCGAAAAAACTCGTATCAGGTGAAAAACATGGCTTTGCAGACCATAAATCTGCTCAAAAGACGCCAAGTGCCCCAAATGGTATTTATAATCACTCAAATAATGTTAAATACGTCTCAAACAGTGTTAAATACGTCTAAACGGCGTCAAATGTCTCTCAAACAACGTCAAATGCGTCACGAAAATGCCAAAAGCCCCGAGCAGCGTCTAAATGCGTTGCGAAATATGCCAAAAGCCCCGAGCAGCGTCTAAATGCGTTGCGAAATATGCCAAAAGCCCTGAACAGCGCCCAAATGCGTTACGAAATATGTCAAAAGCTCCAAACGACGTCCAGGTGCGTTGCGAAAGATGCTGAAAGCTCTGATGAACGGCGTTAAAAGCGCGGGCGGCGTCCAATTGCGTTCAAAACAATCTCAAATACGTTCCAAGCTGAGCAAAAACTCTGCGCGGTGTCGGATTTGCTCCGATCGAATGTGTTTGAATGGACGTCGAAACTACTGAATGGTATCAAACAACACCCCGATCAAATTCGTCCCGATTTTCGCCAAAAGACTTGAACGGCGTCAGATTTGCCCGCCAATTGCGTTCTAAGAGACGCCGGAGGCCCAAAACGGTGTCAAATGCGTTCCAAGAGGCGTCAAAAGCTCCGAACGGCACCCGGAGTGCGGCAAGTAAGTCATAAAAGGCCGATATAACTGCCAAAACGCAGATAATCGACATTACAGAGCCGCAAGCACTTAAAGACCACAAGGCACATCAAGAGTTTACAAACCGCCCGGATAGCTTACAAGCGGATTTGAGTAACCCGCAGTTTGCTTAAGAGCCCACAAACCGCTTTTTATAGCCTGCAAGCCACCCCGGTGAGCTTATAAGCTGCTTTGAATAACCCGTGGCTCGCTTAAAAGCCAGCAAAAACACTGCGAAACAGTTCCGAGGTCGTTTAAGAGCCTACAAGTCGCTTGAGTGCTTAGTAAGTCGCTTTGAATAGCACCTATAAGTCGCTTTGGACGCCTGAAAGCTGTCTGAGCAGCACGCAAGTCGCTTTGAATGGAGCCAATAGGCCACTCCGACGAGCTTAAAAGTTGCTTTGAGTGGAGCCTATAAACCATTTTAGGGTCCAAAACCCGCGCAAAGTGGAGATGCAGACTGAATGTGCATTACTTTTTCGGCGAAAACATCCAAAAAAACAATGTTTCACATGAAACACTACTCTAAACCGGCGCAACGTGCACTTACTCTGCATATATTGAGGGAGAATGAATGAAAAAACAAAATAACAGGCAAAACAAGGAAAATGTCTGGTAGAAAGATAAGCAAAAAACAATAAAACCGGAAGAAAAGGCGGCGGAAAGTGAAAAAAACAAGCGAAGAGAAAGAAAATACGTGGAAGTGGACGCTGTGAACCTGCTGTAATAGCCAAGGTGCGTCGATTATCGTCAAAACAGCGAATGTTTCATGTGAAACAATTATAATAAGCCACTACCTCGGCGACAAAAAGAATGTTTGTCGCAAAATAACCGGAACGCCTCCTGCCCCGGCTTAAAACTTGCAATGTTTCACGTGAAACACAAAAAAATGCCGTCAAAACTGCGCTGTTTCACATGAAACAACAGCAATTCACTAAAAAAGCGGGAAAACCAAGCATAAAAAGTTATTAATGCGCCAGGTGAATGGAAGAACGAACGAAGCTTCAATCAAAAACAAGGAGAAATAGGTCAAAAAACGCTTATATAAGCCAAAATAAAAGTAAAAAGGCGCGGGAGAGTGAAATTAATGGTTTGCAAGGTGCAAAAACGGGTCTATACAAAGCGAAATGCCCTCAAAACGCCCTCGAAGCGCCCCAAATCCGCGTACAAGCAAGAGTATTAGAGACAATCAGAGACGTGTTCAAAGCAGTTTTGCTGTGGCAAGAGCGCTTTTTGGGCTGTTATAAGCCAATTCTTACTGCAATGAAGTTGCTTTGAACCCCAACAATGCGGGATTTTGTTGCCCCGGGGTGATTTTGAACCATAAAAAGGCGTGATTTTGCTGTCGCAGGGCGATTTTGAGCCATGAAAAAATGGAATTTCGCTGTCACAGGATAGTTTTAAGCCATAAATAAGCTATAAAGAGGCAGAATTTGCTGGTGCAAAGGCGTTTTGAACTATAATAAGGCTATGCTACGAGACTGTTTTGAGCCTCAAAAGAACGATTTTTTTGTTTTTTCAGAAGCAAAGTAAAGCATTTTGGACTCGTGTTTACCTCGTAAACGTACTTTTAAGTGACTTTCATGGTAATTTACGGCTGATTTTTAGCGCTTTTTTACAGAGATTAAGCCACTTTGCGACTTTATAAGGCACTTTTGCGCATATTCGAGAGCTTTTTTTGCCCGCTTTTACAAGTTTTAACCTCGTACAGCTTTTTCCCTGAGATTTTTTTGGGATTCAGCTCTGTTTTTTGAGGATATTGCGGCAAAATCCGGTGTTTCGAGCCTGGATATTTGCTTTTTGAAGCTTTTTCTTCGCGTTTTTGCGGTTTAATTGCGTCGTTTTGCGTATTTTGCCGTGTTTTTTTATTTATGCGTTTTATCGCGTTTTTGTTTTTTGCGTTTTTGCCCCTTTCTTAAAAAGTTGCCGTTTTTCATTAAAAGCTCTCTTTTTTATTGAATATTGCATAATTATTGCTGCTGCGTTTCTCTCGGGCTATTTATGCGTTTTATGCAGCCGGTTTTTGTAAAATTTACGTGTAATTTATACGAATTGAAAATTTGTAAACCCGAAAAATCAATGATAAGCAGCTCAAAAGCCGCGATATTTTTGCGACATTTCGTGATATGTTCGTAATAAATACGAAATATTTACATTGCAAAAATTGCTGTGAAGTTAAGCTTTGACCCTTGACGGATATATGCTTTTTCGCGCTTTGCGCGCGCTATCAATTTCAATAATTCTGCCGTTATTTCTTGTGCGAGGAAGTATTTTTATTAAAACGCCATTTTTCTGTGGAAAACTACCCTGAAGTGTGATAAAATATATCATAAAAGACTGACAACCCGGCAAACGGTCGAAGAAACTGCATACTTGTATGATCGGATATATCGGGAAACGGCACCGACAAATGCTTATAAAACGGGGGACACGGATTGTCGTAGTTGCCCCCACCCGCCGCACTTATCGCAGTTGCCACGCCTCCCGCCATATTTATACTATACTTGTTGGGACTCTCCGCCGCACTTATCGCAAGTTGCCGCGCCTCCCTGCTCTATTTGTGTCGTGCTTGTTGGGACTCTCGTGCTTGTGCTTGCGGGACTTGCCGGGCCTGCCGGAGGCATAGTTGATTAAGCGCATTAAGAGAAGAGACGTTTTTTCGGCGTTTCGGCATTTTGACATTCCGGCGTTCCGACGTTCTGATGTTCCGACGCTCTGATATGCCGACGTTCTGGCGTTCTGATATTATGACGTTTTCCCGTTCTGCCGTTCTGACAGGCTTCGACACTTGACTTTGCGCGGCGGTTCCAGGTTATCGCCCGGAAAGCTGCCGTGCTTTGCCCGAAAGTGTATAGCTTATTCTATGAGCACGCTGAAAGGTCAATAAATGCAATACCGCAACACAAAAAAATACTGCAAATATTTTGATTTTCGCCAAAACTGCTTTATGAGGCGCGATGGAGTATGAGGCGGACGGGTATTGCATGAATACCGCAACCATTCTGTAATTTTCGCCCGTTACATAAAGCCGGACTTCCATATAGAGTAAAAGTTACATAAAGCCGGACTTCTATATAGAGTAAAAGTTACATAAAATCGGGCTTTGATATAAAGTAAAAATAAACAGGTAAAAACAAACAAAAAAGCAGGGAAGACCGAAGAAAATGGAGTACAACGAAAAGAGAACAGCCGCCGAACCCGACGAGCGGAATAGCCGGACAAGCATTCCGGATGCAGGCGCGGGGAACACAACCGCTGGGGACACGGCTGTCCGTGATAAGGAAAATAATGTGTATGCGAAGGCGGACATCGGGGCGAGCGGATTGATAATTGCAGAAGCGACCGCAAACGCGGCTGGCGAAGCGACCGCGAATACAGCTGGCAAAACGATTGACGAAACGACCGCCGATTCTGCCGGAGAGATCTGCAAAGCACCCGACGACTATACAATCGGGAATGGCGGAAAAGCAACGGTAAGCACGCCCGGACGTGCGAGTCAGAATAAAAGAAAAATTGACAGGGAAGAGATACTCCGACAGGCGTCGGAGCCCGCTATGCGAGCGGAAAAAATGGCGGACAGTATTCTGCATATCCGCTCGGCTGCGGAATTTTTGACCGAGCGTTATATACCGCAGGACAAGCGGAGCTATTCGGCGGAGAGCTTTCGGGAGGGGTACTGTGAAACGGCACAGCAAGGCGCAGCCGACGGTGCTTTGGACGGCGGTCTGATTGATACGGCGGTTGAGGTGCCGGAGAATTCCGCAAAAAGCACATCAGAGAACGTGCGTCTGAACGCTCCGGGCATTGCAAACGGAAGCGCTCCGGACGTTGTGAACGGAAACGCTCCGGGAAATATGGCGAACTGTATGCAGGACGGCGTGCGGGGCAACCCGGCATATAGAAAAATGCAGCCAACACGCTCCGGTGATACAAACGCAGGCATAAGCGCGGATGTAAACGCAGACACATGCGCTCACACGAGTGATTCTGTCGGTGCGCACACAAGCGCGCACACTGGAACCGACGCGGGCGCGCATATAAAGGCACGCACAATCGCGGGCACAAGCGTACCTGCAAGCGCGCACACCGGCATAGGCATAAGTGCTGGCGCAGGCACGGGTGTAATCGGGGGCGCAGGCGCGGGCACAAGCACGCACGTAAGTGCCGGCAAAAGCAATACTGCCGGGCGCGCGGATAACGGTGCCCCGGGCGGTAGGGAGATACCTCCGCTCGCGGTTCCGGTGGACTTTTCAACCCTCGGATTTCCGCAGGCGAGCGCGGACGAGCCCGTGGCGCCGGACGAGTGCAGGATAATTGTTCTGCGGCATGCACAGAGCCTCGGCAATGCGAAGGGCTCATTCCTCGGGCACACCGACCTCGATCTGACGGAGCAGGGCTTTATTCAGGCGGAGATGGCGGCGGATTTTCTTGACGCTACGCACATACATATCGACAAAATATATTCGAGCGACCTGATGCGCGCTTTCCACACCGCTCTTCCGTCGGCGCGCCGTCGCGGACTGCTCCTTTCGACCACAAAGGAGCTACGCGAGGTTTACATGGGAAAATGGGAGGGGCGCGTCGTCGCAGAGCTCGACGCCGAGTACCCCGAGGAGTTTGGCATAGGCTGGCGACAGCATTTCGGCACCTGCGTGCTCCCGGAGGGGGAGAGCGTACCTCATGCGGCGCGGCGGATATATGATTTTGTCGTGTCACGCGCAAAGGAAAACCTCGGTAAAACCATAATGTTCACTTCTCACGCCGCCGCGATACGGAGCTTCTGGGGGCTCGCCTCGGGTGTGCCGTTCGGGAGAATTGCGGAGGAGGTGCCGTTCCCGGGCAATGCCTCTTTTTCCACTATGCTATGGAAATCTGACGGGCAGGGAGACGGAAGCATTACCCCGTGTGAATTTTCGATTGACGGATACCTCGGAGACCTCCGGCAGACAAAGCACTCGTAAGAGCACGGCTACCCGATGCCGGGAGGATATATTGTCAACAAATATTTACAAAAGGCAGACTAATAAAAGGTAAATAATAATGTACATTTTTCTTATCATTTCAGGGGCGGTGCTTACATTCGCCCTGCTGATACTTCTTCTTGTTCTCTTTCTCACGGCTCCGGGGAGACACCCCGGGATAAAGAAATACCGCGGGGCAAAATTTGCGCACCGGGGACTGCACGGCGAGGGCAGGGCGGAAAATTCGCTCTCCGCTTTCTCGGCGGCGGTTGAGCAGGGCTTCGGGATAGAGCTCGACGTCAGGCTTACGAAGGACGGCGAGGTGGTCGTGTTTCATGACGACACGCTCGGACGGGTGACGGGAGACCCCCGCCGGGTCGACGAATGTACGCTCGCGGAGCTCCGTGCCCTGCGTCTTTCGGGCACGGAGGAGACGATACCGACGTTTCACGAGGTGCTCTCGCTCGTCGGGGGCAGGGTGCCCCTGCTTGTTGAGGTCAAGGAGGACCCCGGATGCCGCGCGGTGTCGGATGCCGCGGCAAAAATACTCTCGGAATACAAGGGCGAGTTTATAACCGAGTCCTTTAATCCCATGACCGTGCGGCGTATGCGGCGCGCACTCCCCGGCTCGGCGAGCGGGTATCTCTGCGACCATTTCACGGCAAATCCGGGCTACCGCACGGCAAAATACCTTCTTATAGAGCATTTTCTTCTGAATTTTATAGCCCGCCCGGCATTTATAGCCTTTGACCGTGCCGCCGTTCCCTACGCGCCGTTTTCGTTTATGCGCAGCTTCTGGCGCGCACCCGCGTTTGCATGGACGGTGCGCTCCCCGGAGGAAGAGGCGGCGTGCCGCACGGATTTTGACGGAATTATATTTGAAAATTACCTGCCGGAGCGCGATATGTGTCAGCCGGACGGGGAAAGCGAGGAGAATATATGAAGCTGCAGCTTGTCGCGACCTGCCTTTTCGGGCTCGAAAAGCTTCTCGGGGAGGAAATAGAGGAATTAGGATATGAGCGAATATCGACGATAGACGGGCGCGTGACCTTTCTCGGTGACGAGGAGGCGGTGGCACTCTCAAATGTATTTCTCCGGTTTGCGGAGAGGGTATACATAAGGGTCGGCGGCTTTCATGCGGAGACCTTTGACGAGCTCTTTGAGGGCACAAAGGCACTCCCGTGGGCGGATTTTATAGGCGCGGCAGACGCTTTCCCGGTAAAGGGACATTCGATAAAATCCGGGCTCCACTCGATTCCCGACTGTCAGTCAATAGTCAAAAAGGCGGTTGTCGACTCACTTTCCGGAAGATACGGAATTACCCGCTTTTCGGAAGCCGGCACAAAATATCAGATAGAATTTTTCATACTGAATGACGAGGTGACCCTTATGATAGACACCTCCGGCATCCCGCTTCATAAGCGCGGCTATCGCAGGGAGTCAAATGCCGCGCCGATGCGTGAGACGCTCGCCGCCGCGATAGCAAAGCTCTCCCGCCCGCGCGAGGAGGTGCTTTTCTGGGACCCGATGTGCGGCTCCGGAACTATCGCGATAGAGGCGGCTATGATGATGCGCGGGATAGCTCCGGGCGCGCGAAGGAGCTTTGCGGCAGAGGACTTTCCTTTTATCTCCCGCGGGCTCTGGAAAGCCGCGCGCGAGGAGGCAAAGGAGCGCGAAACCGATACACGCTTCCGGGTCTATGCCTCGGATATTGACCGCGCGGCGGTAGAGCTCACGGCGCATAACGCAGAAATAGCGGGCGTCGGTGACATTGTGAACCCCTTCGTCGCCGACTGCCGGAGGATACGAGAGGAGGGCGTACGCGGGACTATCGTCACAAATCCGCCGTACGGCGAGAGAATAGGCGGGAGCACGGAGGAGGTAGAGCGGCTCTACCGCGAGATGGGCGTCCACTTCCGCTCGCTCGCCCCGTGGCAGGTCTATATTATCACGTCGCACCCGGGGTTTGAGCGCCTGTACGGTAAGCGCGCGGACAAGGTGAGAAAGCTCTATAACGGTATGATACCCTGCTATCTCTACCAGTTCTTCAAAAACGATAAGAGGTAAAAACGGAAATTTTATTCTTTCATGACAGAATTTATTCCAAATTTTAACATCTAAATATCGCAGGCTTCCCGAAATACCGTCACCCGTGTATAAAAAGTGACGGTATTTTCTGTTTTTCGTAGTGATGCGGGCGTGCTTGCCGCGAAGACAGGCGCGCAATGTGACATTTTTCGTTTCTCTCCCGAATTATTATATAATTGTCAATTCGGAATGTGTCATGCCGGGGCGGCAGCCACGGCAGCGGAGCACAGGGGAGGATGGTAAAGTATATGGAAGCTGAAAAGAGGCTTAGAAAAAAGAGCGGCTTTTTCGGGAGGGTCGCAGAAGCCGTGCGGAACGGAGCACGGAAGAGAAGAGAGGACGGCACGTCCGTCCTTGCGGATATAACCGTATTTATGACAGGACTTATATTTTCGAGGTGTCACCTCGTGTTCGGCTCGTACCCGCTCGCCCCGGCGTTTCTCGCGGTTCTGCCGTCGCGCGTCTGGGTGGCACTCGCCGGGGCGTGCATCGGCGCGCTGACGCTCGGGACCCCGGGGATAGTCTACGCCATGATAGCCGTCATCGTGGTTTTCCTCCGGATAGTCATTTCCGGCGGCGTGGCAGAAAAGCGGGGAGAGGAGGAGAGCCCGCGCCCGGTATTTTCGGACAGGCTGACCCTGCGAATGTCCTGCTCGGTGATAGGCGGATTTATCGCCGCGGTTTATGAGGTCCTCCTATCGGGGCTGACGCTCACGTCGGTTGCGTTCGGAATGTCAATGATACTTATTCCCCCGGCACTTACGCTCGCGTTCGCAGGGCTGTTTGACGGCGGGATAGACTTCCGCGAATTTTTCCGCGGAAAGGGTACTCTTTCGCTTTCCGGGCTTGAAGCAAAAAAGAAATATGCCGCGGTATTCTTTCAGTTCGCCGCGCTGGTGTTTACGTTCTTTATATCGCTTTCTCTTCGGGAGTATGAGCTTTTCGGGATATCTTCGGGCTACATATTCGCGTCGGCTGCGGCGCTGTTTGTCGCCCGTCGGTACGGTGCGCTGCGCGGCGGGGCGATAGGCTTTGTCGCCGCTCTTCCGCACTCGGCACTGTATTCCGCGGCGTATGCTCTCCTCGGCGTAAGTGCCGGGGTGCTCTATTCCCTCGGCATAGCCTATGCGCTTATCGGCGGCGGCGTGGTGGTCAGCCTCTGGTGCGCTTATACCGGGGGCGTGTACGGTTTTCTCGGGGTTTTCCCGGAGTATTGTCTTGCCTCGATAGTCTGCTTTCCGCTACTTCGCCGGCTCGGTGCCATGCCGCAGACGCAGGAAAATGATGAGCCTGTCTCCGGCGCCGCCGACATGGTCGGCACTATGGCGCTCTCGTACAGGAACCGGTGTGAAAGGCGGCTCGACGGTCTTGAATGCGCGCTTTCCTCTCTCTCCTCGGAAATGCATGAGGCGGGCGAGCGGGACGCAAAGCCGACCGATGACGAATACATGGATATTCTTCTCACCTCCGCCGCCCGTGCGAGCGGGCGGGGCGCCGACGATGGGGTTCTTGAGAAGCTCCTTTCGCCCGCCTTTACAAGGCTCTGTGCCGGGGCATGTGTCGACGCGGGCGAGCTTTTGTGCGTTATCCCGGATCCCGCCTCTGCTGCGACGCTCGCGGATGAGATAAATGCGGCTGTCCGCGCGCTACGGCAGAGCAAGGCACACCCCGCGCTCATAACGGCGGCAGAGGAATATCGCCTGTTTGCAAAGGCTCTGTCGGAGGCGCGCGCGGCGGACGCCTCGGAAAGGGAGGTAGACTCCGCACTCTCGGAGAAGCTCGGCGATGTGATGACGCGCCACGGAATACGGGGCGGAGTTATACGCGCATTCGGCGACAGGGCGCCGCACCTTATCGCGGCAGGGGAGGATGCGGACGGCTCGATTATGTCCTCCGTGGAATTTATAAAGGATATGGAGGAGACCGCGGGCATACGCCTCGGCGCGCGTGAATACTACCGCCGCGGCGGTACGGTGCTTATGGAGTGCTCCTCGGAGAGTATCTTTACGGCGGAGTCGGCATATGCGACAGCTGCGGGAGAGGGGGGTGAAATCTCCGGTGACAGCGTCTCCTGCTTTGAGACCGCGGACGGACGATTTTTTGCCATTGTCTCCGACGGAATGGGGCGTGGGAGCGTCGCGCACGACACCTCGGGGTTCTGTATCTCCTGCCTTTCAAGGCTACTGTCCGCCGGATGCGGGAAGAATACCGCGCTCGAGATACTCAATTCGCTTATCCGTCAGAGGACAGGGGAGTGCTCCGCTACCGTCGACCTCTTTGAGTTCGACCTTGTGACCGGCTCCGCCTCATTCTGGAAGAGCGGGGCGGCACCCTCGTTTGTGAAGCGCGGAGATTCGCTTTTCAGGATAAAAAGCCGCACCCTGCCGATAGGACTTCTCGACAACGTGGACGCAGAGCGCGTCAGGGTTGATGTCCGCCCGGAGGACTACGTGATAATGATTTCCGACGGGGTGAGCCAGTCGCCGGACGAGAGCCCGTGGCTCCTCGGTCTCCTCGGGGCAGCCCCGGTAACCGACCCCTCGGAGTACGCGAAGAGGATAATAGCGGCGGCGAAGAAGAACGGCGGCAGCCGCGACGATATGACAGCGGTCGTGGTGCGCCTGCGGGCAGGGCAAATATAACTGCCCCGCGGAAAAATTGTTTTTACTTCTTGACAAGCATAACAGAAAAAAGGTACAATAATATTGACGGAGGGAGACCCTCCGGAAATTAAGAATACCTGCCCCGCGCACGCGAGGTGAGCCCGCCCGGGCGTCAGCCGGGACGGGCAGAGAAATATATACCGGGCAAAAGGCGGCATTGCCGCCCGCCGGGGCAGAGAGCGTGATTTTAATGCGCCCTTCCTATGCCCCGGCTTTTGCTTTTTTCGGGGCGGAGCTGTAATTTCGGGGGCGGCGCCGAAAAATAAAAACAGACGAAAGGGGGAGATTGACATGGTTCACCTTGCCGGATTTTGACAATGAACGAACGGGACTATGATAAAAAACGGAGAAAAATAATGAGCATTATAAAAAAGTATGACGTGGGAGAGATAAATGTCACTCTCCCGACCTGCAATTATATTCACAGACTGCCGCTCATATCCTTTGGGGATATACACGGCGGCTTCACGCTCTCGCTGTGCTTTAACTACGTCATGAAAAACGAGGGCACGAACACATTCGGCATTGCCGCGGGCTTCAAGCTGAATGTGGATAAAAGGATAATTTTCGAGAACGGGGCTCCGGCAAAATTCCGGGATGAAAACGGAGACCTGATATTGCTGAACGGCTCCGACGGTCTCTACGGCTTCGAGGATAACAGCGGGCGGATATTGCGTCCGTTTGTGGCGGGCGGATATGATATCGAATATCCGGATTTCAGCAAGGAGCAATACACATCAACAGGATGTCTGCGTTATGTTTTCAACAAAAATATCGCGCAAATGATAGAAGTTATTCGCGACGACAGCGAACGTATAGCCGCCGTTTCGTATATCGGCGGGCAGCGCATAACGGTTTCGTACGGCTCAGGTGGCACACTTTCCTCGGTTTCCTACGGCGGTAAAACGGTAAGCTTTACATATACCTCCGACGGGGTCCGGGCGACGGATTCAAACGGCGTTGCATTTGTGATGTCCTCATCCGGGTGGAATTACAGCTGTACGGCGTCCTCTACCGAGGGCGAGGATAATATCTCTTATGTCACGAAAATTGAGAGGGTGGCGTCGTCAAGCAGCCTGAAGTGCTCATATATCGACAGGGGCACCGTCACAGATGCAGTTACATACGACTTCTGCAACGGGCTTTACGCCGGGCGGAGCAGTGCGCGGATAATTGTAACCGATAAAAAGGGTGCGCGCACGGTACTTTATTACAATGCCGATAAAAGGCTACTCTATTCTCATGAGGATGCGGCAGACGCCGGATTCATGGACGGAAAATTTACCGGAACGGTCGACATTTTCGGTACGCTTGACAGTGACGAGAATGTCAAGATGCTCTGCGCATATCCTAACGACTCGGATATAAATGTATATCTTGCGGACGCGGACAGACAGCGGTGGAGCGCGGATGTTTCTCAGATGTATCTGAATGTCAAAGGATACTATGTTCTCACCGGATGGATAAAATTAAAGGGCGGAATGGGGCAAGCGGGGCGCGACAAATTGTATATTTCGAGCGGCTCGGCGGCATTATGTTCGTTTACGCCGGGATATACAGTGACCGGCGGGTGGGTATTCTTTGCCTACAAATTTTATTTCGGCGCGAACTTAATAACCGTATTCCCGGATGACTGGGATGCCGTAGAGCTACAGGATATACGCCTGACCTTCAAGCCGGACAGAATACTTGCGGACAATAAGTCTGACTATCTCGCGCTCTCCGAGGATGTGCTTATTTACCACGGTGACGACAAGAATGAATACATTCCGCTCAGTGAGCTTGAGGTTTCATACGAAACGCCGTATAATCCGAGGCGCGGAATAATCCATTTTGCGGATTTTGTCCGGTATATGTTGAACGAAAAGAAAAATTCCTCTCTCACTAATGTTGAGGTATATTTCAATAATTGCAAAAATGCATATAATGTCAGACCGGAGAATTTCATAATCTATAAGGACGGAAAAGCGAAATCACCGAGCCAGTTTTATCCAGCAAACAGGCGGTACACCCCTCCGGCGTCGTAACAACGGTATTTAAGGACGATGTGGAAAATGAGTTTCTCGTATGTGAGACGCTTGACCCGGACGGAAATATCATAGCCTCGGCAACCTATGACAATAGCCTGAACATAAAGACAAGCACGGACGACAAAGGGCTCGAAACCGTATATCGGTGGAACAGTAGCGGGCTTCTTACTCTTTGCGTCGACTACAGCAGGGGCAACCATTTTTACAGCTATGACAAGGACAGCGGCGGAAATCCGCGCGTCACATTTGAGGATGAGTTTTCGAGGAAAACCATATATACGTACGACAGCGTGTGGGGACATCTCAAATCTGTCGTGAGACCGTGGGGAGAGACGGAGACTTATGAAGCCGACACCGACGGCTGTGCCGTTGAGAAGAAGAGCTTCACCGTGTCAGGCAGCTCGTTGACCTACGGATACTCTGCGGGCAAGCTGTCAAGGGTTCAGGGCAGCGGTCTTCCGCTCGGCTTTCTCTATTCCGGAGGAAATCTGTCGGCTTTCACTATCGGCGGAAATGTATTTGAGGAATACGATGTGACCGACACGAGAACCGACAGCTATTATCCGACAAAGGCGAGCCCGCTTTACTCCGAGTCCGTGACATATGATAAATACGGCAGAGTAACGGCTGTTATCGGGGATATTGAGAACACCTATGATATAGACCCGATAACCCTCACCGCCGGCGCATACTCTGTCGCGGGGCATGACAACGGGAACGGAAAGCTCGCGACAAGCAATGACCTGAAAACCGGGAATGTCACAAAATATGCGTACAGCGACGGCAGACTGTCAAGGAAAGGCGTGTTCAATTCGAGCGGCAGTAAAACAGCCGAGGAAATTATTACATACGACGACATCGGGCGGGTTTATAAGGATGAGTATGTATCCGGCGGCAAGACCGTCAGGGATGTGTACACTTACGAGACAGCGACGACGGATGTAAATTCGGATAACCGCGTTAATTTCTATTCGTTTGAGATCGGCGACTCGAGCTACCTTACAGCGAGCTATGAGTACGATGTCTGTAAGCGTATCAAAAAAAGAACCGTACACTCCGGAAGATATGATGCGTGTATGAATTACAAGTATAACAACACCAGACTTTTCGGGGTAACGCATACCGGCTGGGGCGGCGGGATATTGCATGATTTTACTTTGGGCACCGACGAGGCGGGGAGAATAATCACGGAGATGGACCTCAAAACCGGTGACGGTAGATATGCAAATTCCTATGAGTATGACAAGCTCGGTCAGCTCACGCGCGAGAATAATAACCGCGCCGAAAAGACCTTTACATATGAGTATAACAGCACCGGAGGACTTCTGAAGGTAAAAACCTATGCGTTTGATGACTCGGACGGCGCGATAACCGGGGCTGTGCAGTCGGAGGAGACATTCGGATATTCGGTTTTAGGAAGACTGACAAATTACAACGGAAAGACGCTGAAGTATGACAATTACGGTTGTCTTTCCGAGTATGACGGGTGGAAATACTCATGGAGTAAGGGGCAGCTGTCATCAATATACATGGATGCGGCACCGTCACTCGGCAGAGCTATTATAAAGCTTCCTCTGAAAGCATATTACTTCACGTACAACGGCGTAGGGCAGAGAACCCAAAAGAAGTATATATACTTCCCGAAAGCCGGAGTTGCCCAGGGTGTATTGATAATGTGTACTTCGGATTATGAATACGACCTGAACGGGCGACTTATGAACGAAACCCGGACTTATAAGTATAATGACGATACTACATTCGTCCGGAAAATGAGATATATCTACGAGGGGGCAGAGGTCTCCGGCTTTACTCTTACGAGCAACGGTAAATCCGAGAGCTATCACTATCTGAAAAACCCGCTCGGAGATGTCATAGCTATACTCAACAATGTCGGGACAACCGTGGCGGAGTACAGGTATGACGCATACGGAAATTGCCTCTCGGTGAGCGGCTCGAATGACGAGGTTGCGAGCTGTAACCCGTTCCGTTACAGGAGCTATTATTACGACGAGGACACAGGGCTCTATTACCTCAATGCGAGGTATTATAACCCGAAATTACGCAGGTTTATCTCTCCGGATAACAGCGCATATCTTGATATCGGGAGCCCGCAGGGGCTGAACCTTTATGCTTATTGTATGAATGATCCGATAAGCTGTTATGACCCTGACGGTCATTGGACAATGCCGAATTGGTTGAAATGGGTTATTGGTGGAGTTGTTATCGTAGGTCTTGGGATTGCTACACTTGCAACCGGCGGAGCTGCTGGAGTTGCTGGATTTATTGTTGCAGGAGCATTTAAAGGTGCTGTTATTGGGGCAATTTCCGGAGCATTGGTGTCGGGAACGATTGGAGGTATTTCTTCGGTTGTTTCAGAGGAAAGCTTTTGGCGTGGATTTGCCGATGGGGCAGCTTCTGGTTTTATGTCTGGAGCGATTATTGGTGGTATAACTGGTGCAATTAGTAGTTCCGTGCAAGTGGCTAACGCGGCAAAGTCATGGGCTACAACCGGTGGAAAAAGCGGATTTAAACAGATGACTCAGCATTATACAAAACATGTTATTAATGAAGGACAAAAATCCGTTGCAAAAAATATAGTAAATTATACTAAACAGGCAAAAATGTTCTTTGCAAACAACAATGCTTCTGGATATTTGCTACGTGAAGGAGTAATAAAAATCGCTGGCGCCCCAGGCGGTATATTCAATACAAACGGTTTGATAAGATCGTTTTGGTATGTCCTTTTGTAAATGTTAGGAGAATAGTTATGAAGGATAGAAATAGTTTGACTTATGAAGATAGAGAATTTGTTACAAAGTTTATAAGTATGAAATATCCTCCTATATATAAAACAGACAAAACTGATCGTATCTTGTTTGTTGAGCTTGTGGAATTTGATGTTTGTCCATATCTTTTAGGGCAAAGGCAAATAGATAGTGAACAATATAGTTATATTTTGGACGAGTACAAAAGATATTTAAGTCAGACTGATATCTCGATATTTGATGAATATGCTAAAGAACATTTTAAGATTATGGTAAAACTGATGGACTTATTTAAAAAGTACTATAATATGTAGTAAAGTAGGTTTCCCGTTTGTAAGATAAGCGAGATTGCCAGTTATAGCAATCTCCTTATCATGCCTGCTGACTTCAAATCTTTGCCACAAAGGATTGCTGTAAAACTATGAATTTTATGGCAGGATAAGAAAAATGCAACGAAGTTGATTTTTGTGTGGGAATAATCGGGAAACTCTATTTCCTGTTTTCCACAAGAAAATGACAGTCTTTCTGTGGATATTCGTGTCAGCTCCGAAGACACAGGGCTCTATTACCTCAATGCGAGGTATTACAACCCGAAATTACGCAGGTTTATCTCTCCTGATAACAGCGCATATCTTGATACCGGGAGCCCACAGGGGCTGAACCTCTATGCCTATTGCGGTAATGACCCGGTGAGCCATAGTGATCCGAGCGGGAGATCTTTGGAGTCTTTTTGGAAAGGCGTAGGAGATTGGTTTAAAGAACATTGGGTCGAACTAACTATAGGTACTGCGTTTATAGTTGGTGGTGCAATTGTTTCCGCAATCACATGTGGAGCGGGTACGGCAGCCTGGGCTGCATTTGGTTCGGCATTGTTAAGCTCGACAATTCAAGTTGGCGCAAGTATGGCTGTTGGTATTGGAGTGAATGGATTAGTCAACTTGGCGAATGGAGATAACTTTTTTGATAATGTTGGAAATACAATTGCCTCTTCGTATATGTGGGGTGGTATTTTTGCTGGTGGTGCGCAAATTCTTGGTGGCGCCTTTAGAGTTGCTGCCAATAAAGGAGTTCCAACCGGAAGAAAAGGCGGTATAAACATTGGAAATTCAAGTGTAAAAATTTTGTCTCCAGATAAAAACAATTGGGCTAAAGCAGGTGGTACGATTATAAAATTCGGTAATAGCTTTAGAGTCGATGTAGGTGCAATGTGGGGATTGCATATACACATATTGGGCTCAGGTCACATCCCTCTTGGTGTGTTTATCGCTGGTTTGATAGGTTCTTAAATTACTTTGATGGAGCAATAGCTATGACAAAGCAAATTATCATTAAACACTCATCCGATGATATGGATGCAATAATTAACGACATTCTGAGGTATTTGGAAGTGCTTATTCCGGCGGAGGCTCGGGTTATTTGCAGCTTTCGCCTGCATGGAAACGACATGACCGCATGGAGTGAAATTGACGAAAATCTAAAATCCGTTGTTGTGCAGAAAAAAGCCGTCAGAAAATCGTTAACCGGAAAAGAATATCTGGATATAGAATTGTCCATTTCTTATGACGATATTGTAGGATTTCTTCGGATAGCAGAAAAGCATGAGATTAATGCGGATATACGCTACAAATCCATTGTGGTATGTATAAATGACAATGACGGAGATTTTGTCGTAATGGATTCTAAAGATATGCTTTACTCAAAAATCAAAAAAATTCTTAATGGTACCATGTATGATTGCACTTAACATGCTTATTTCTTCAAGTAAAGGTTTGCCGGCTTATGTGATTGCTGCACCTTTGATAGGTCTTGCTGTTCCGCTTTCACTTCTCGGTATTATGCTCCGGGCATCCGACAAATCCTCTCGCGGCGGTACTATTTACAAATATGTAGATGTGCTTGGATGGATGGGAGTTGGTGGAGTGATATTATTTTTGACAATAGGAATTTTTGCGTGCTTTCAGAAGAACGGCAATGATCCTCCGCTTTGGGGTAAGATATTACTTTTGTGTGTAGGTGGTATATTCGTCCTTGTCTTTGGATTGTACGCACTCATGTGTTTTAACTTCAGAGTAATACTCGGCGAAGAGCAACTGATATACAGGAACATGTGGGGAATAACCAGAAGATACAGATATGAGGACATATACAGGGTGAAGTGCCGACGCAGTAAGGGTTCACCTCGGGTGGATGAGTATACTGTATTTGTTGGAAGGCAAAAAATCAAGGTTAACATCTTCATGGTGAATTTCTTCGGTTTCGCAGAAATGCTGAAAAGCCGACTACGGAAAGTAAAGAACGAAGCAAGATTTGACATAAAGCAATACTAAAAGCATAGACTCGCCAGAGCCGGGGCGGCTCCCGGCTCGGGTTTATAACTCGTTTTCGGTTTTATCGGAGGTTGAAAACATGAAACGCGACTTGTATTATGTAGAGCTTGTTAAATTCTATTACCATGACGAAAGCGACGATGAGGATGTAGAAGATAGAAACGGCATCGGGTATTTCACCGACGAAAAAATTCAAAATGATGCAATCAAACTTTGTAAAGCTCTTAAAGAAGAGGGGGAGGAGATAGTCATCACCAAATATACACTTGATATGAATTACAACCAAAAGTATATTTATGTGTTGATGTATGAGTATTCCACAAAGGAAAATGAAGAATATACCGATTATTATTACAGATTTGAACCGATGAGCAACCCCAAAAAATGCTTGGAATATAAGCAGAAAATTTGCAACGAACCGCGGTACAGAGATGACGGAAACAGGATTTTTGACGATACGCCGGACGGTTTCTATGTAAAGAAAGTTGAGATAAATCTGATTGGACATATCAATTACGGAGTAACAGATGAGCGTATAAATGAAATATTGGCGACTCCGGATTAAGTGCAATCAGAGTTATCTATGATACCCTTGCCGAGCCGGGGGCTCCCGGCTCGGGTTTAACCGATTGTATCAGACGCACAAATAAATGCGGAGGTTTTACCTTACATATTATGAGTAATATTCTCTTGTTCTCATTTCACCCGACCTGCGAATACAAGCAATATAAAAGAATTACAGACGGGATTGTTCGGTTGGCGCTGAAGAATGATAAGGGCGTCATATTCAACTTTCTCGGATATGCGGAGGAATTGATTAAAAGCTTGGGTTACAAATCTTATTTTTCCGTATCTGATGATTTCTTTGAGTTGAATTCCGAATTTCTGACAACCTCTGATATAGAAAAAATCGAAACCCGGGACGGAGAAAAGCTTTTCAGAAGAAAGTTTGCGGTGCTCGATCGCATAGCGCACTATCTTAAAGAAAACGGCATAAAAGAGTTTGACATTCTCATTGATACATGCTGTGCCGAAAAAGCGGAGGACTTCACGGTGCTGACATGCGACGGGGAAGATATAACCGGAGTGCTGTATGATTATGTGGTAGCTGAAAAGGATAGCACCGCGCTTGACTTTACTTCAATTATAGTCCGGGTGAAATCAACGGAAAACAAAATTATTCGTATCATGAAATAGAAGAAATAATATTTGAAATGTTTAGAAAATGAAAAAGTATACAGATTATATACATCAATTGGAAAATTACACTGTAAATGATCTGCGGTTAATACGGGGGCTTGGAATAATTCCGACGAGATTTGAGGTCGAGGTCAGCCGCGGAGATGATGTTTACATTCTGAGTGCAGAGGTCGATTTCAGAGTACTGTACAGGGGCGAAATCATTGTGTGCTTTGAGGACCTTTTCCTCGATAAAAATCTTAATGAGATTACGACAAGAAAGTACAGGGCACAGAAAGACATCGAATTTACATTGGCGGCTGATAATATAGCGCGCACTCTGAAGCACATCCGCGGCAGGAAAATTAAAAGCATCCGCGTTGCAAAGTGCGGAGATGTTGAGCTTTGCGCCGGAGCATGTCGTATTCAGTTTCTGAATAATACGCATTATCGGGATTTGGATATTTTGGGAATAGTATCGCCGAAGATAATGACACACTTCACGCCCCCCGGCGGTAAGTCTTACAGTCTGCCCACCGAACTGCTTGAGGTTAAAAATTCCGGTGACGGTGGCATTGTCGCAAGCGGCGCATGGATGGAAAACCCGGACGCATATCGGGAATAAGAAACACCGCCCGAGCCGGGAGCTCCCGGCTCGGGCTTATAAAAGGAAAAGGCGGATGCCGTAACGGAATGGGCAACCGCCTTTTGTTGCTTGGTATCGGAAGTGATTTGACCAAAAGGCAAGCACGCAATTTGTATGTATTGCCTAAAACAAGCCGCGGGCAAAAGCATTGCTTGACAAACAGCACAAAATGGTTTATAATTTTCCATGATCTGTCCGATTAAAAAAAACACGCGAACTGTTATATATTTAACAAAGCCGCGGGTTTCTTGTGATCGGATATTTTTATAGGGTGTCACGGCGGGTATCGGGCGTTTTTCTGCCCTTTGCCGGGCGCGGCTACCCCTGTCCGGGAAAAATTCGTACCGGGGCGACCCCGGGGAAATCCGGAAAGGAGAAATTTGATGTTCGGAAAAAGACCGGGGGCGGTGCATCTGCCCCACCTGAAAGGGACGGCGGGAAAGGCGAGCGTCCGTATGCCGGCGCCCGAGACCTTAACGCTCCTTATGTCACAGCATATAGGCGCGCCCGCGACGCCGCTCGTCGGCGTCGGAGACAGGGTATGCGTCGGTCAGCGGATCGGAGAATGTGCGGGATACGTTTCGTCCCCCGTGTTCTCGCCCGTGTCCGGCACCGTCGCAAAAACCGAGCAGGTAATGCTCCCGAGCGGGAGAGCCTGCACCGCGCTCATAATAAAGAACGACGGAAAATATGAAATATCGGACGAGGTAAAGCCGCCTGTCGTCAAAACTCTTGACGAATTTATTTCCGCGGTACGCGACAGCGGGCTCGTCGGTCTCGGGGGCGCGGGCTTCCCCGCGCACGTAAAGCTCGAGGCGAAGAAAAAAGGACCCGTCGACGCCGTGATAATAAACGCCGCGGAATGTGAGCCCTACATAACCTCCGACACGCGCACGGTCTATGAGAGGCGCGACGAGCTTATAGCCGGAATCCTGGCGGTGCAGAAATTCATCGAGCCCGGGAGAATCGTATTCGGGCTTGAGCGGAGCAACGGTGCGGCGGCGGACAGACTTGAGGCGGATATAGCGGATATTCCCGGCGTCTCGGTCTGCCGTCTGCCGTCGAGCTACCCGCAGGGCGGCGAGAAAATCCTTATATACAATACGATAGGCAGAACGGTGCCGGAGGGCGGGCTCCCCGCAGATGTCGGGGTGATAGTTCTGAACATAACGTCGCTTGCTCACATCGGGCGATATCTGCACACGGGTATGCCCCTTATCGAGAAATGTATCACCGTTGACGGCACTGCGGTACGCGAGCCGAAGAATATAATCGCCCCGATAGGAACCCCGATAAACGAGCTTATAGAGTTCGCGGGCGGACTGCGTGAGCCCGCCGGAAAGGTGCTCCTCGGCGGACCTATGATGGGCACGGCGATATATGATATGAGCTACCCGGTCACGAAAACAACCAACGGAATAACCGTCCTCACAAGGGAGCCCGAGCGCGAAATGCTCCCCTGTATACGCTGTGGTAGCTGCGCTGCGCACTGCCCTATGGGGCTCACTCCGACGGCGATAAATACATCAATGGAGATAGGCGACCCGGCGGAGCGTGCCGCCGCCCTTGCCTCGCTGTCTGTGGGGCTTTGCATAGAGTGCGGCTGTTGCTCCTATGTCTGCCCGTCCTCGCGCCCGCTCGTACAGACGAACCGGCTGGCAAAGGCATATCTGCGCGAATACTCCTCCCGCACCGCGGGACTGAAATAAGGAGGTCGGAATGGACGAAAATATGAAAAACACCTCTCCGGCTGTAGCCTCCGGCGGGGTAGCCACGGCGGAAAAGGACACCCCGGAGAAGCCGGCGGCACAGGGCATGAGCCCGAAAGCAGCCCCTGTGGAAAAGGGCGAAACGGTAGGGCGGGGCGACGCCGCACCGAAAGCAGCCCCGGCAGGAAAAACCGAAAACAAGGATAACGGCGCACTCCTCACGGTCTCCTCGTCTCCGCACATAAGCTCCGGGCGAAGGACGCGCGGAATAATGGCGGATGTGCTGATAGCTCTCCTGCCCGCGTGCATTGCCGGGTGCGTTATATTCGGAATGCGCTCGCTCGCTGTGATTGCCGCCTGCGTCGCTTCGTCTGTGGCAACGGAATTTGTATTCAATCTTATATGTAAGAAAAAGCAGACGATAGGCGACCTGTCTGCCGCCGTGACCGGGCTGCTGCTCGGGCTCAATATGCACGCCGCCGTCCCGATATGGCAGTGCGTGCTCGGCGGTGTGCTCGCGATATTTGTCGTGAAGTGCATTTTCGGCGGTCTCGGGTGCAATTTTGCGAACCCGGCGATAACCGCGCGCGTCTTTCTTCTGATTGCCTTTCCGGCTGTCGCCGGCGGCGCGCTCCCGCTTGCCATGACCGGCGGAGAGCTTCTGACAACGTCGGCGACCCCGCTTGTCACGGCGGGCGGGCTGCTCAGCTCCGCACAGCCGACCTCCTTTCTTGATCTTTTCCTCGGAAATCACGCCGGGGCGATAGGCGAGACCTGCGTTATAGCACTTCTTGCGGGCTTTATATATCTTGTCGTGCGGCGGGTCATAAGCTGGTATGTTCCGGTTGCGTTTGTCGGCACGGTGTTTGTCTGCTCGCTCCTCTTCGGGGGATTTGACGCGGCGCTCGCCCTCCGGCAGGTGCTCTCCGGCGGACTTATTCTCGGGGCGGTGTTCATGGCCACCGACTATGTGACAACGCCGATAACCCGCTCCGGCAGGGTGATATTTGCCGTCGGCTGCGGGCTCATAACCTCCCTAATACGCTTCTTCGGCGCGTACCCGGAGGGCGTCTCCTTTGCGATTCTTCTTATGAATATACTTTCACCCTATATCGAAAAGGCTACTCTGCCGCGACCTATGGGCAGACGCCGGGAGGTGAAGAAATGAAGATAGAGAAAAAGCATGTGGCGCCGGTCCTGACCCTCGCCGTAATATGTCTGATTGTCGCGGCGGCGCTCGCCGTCGTCAACCTCGTGACAAAGGATGTAATAGATAAAAACGCCCGGGATGCCGAGAGAAAATCAGTCATGGAGGTGCTCCCCGGCGCATCCGATTTCGAGACTGTTGAGTTCTCCGACCCGTGGAGCTCCGACCGCTCGGAGATAAAGGCGGTTTACCGCGATACGGGAGGCACGGGTTATGCCGTTATAGTCGCGACCTCGTCCTCCTACACCTCCGGCGACCCTATGACGTTCACTCTCGGGATAGGAGCTGACGGGAGGATAACCGGAGTGTCGGTGACGGCATACAGCGAGACGCGGAACATACGCGGCGTATTTACCGACTCCTTTGTCGGAAAGGGAAGAGACGACATCTCCGGCGTGGAGCTTGTCAGCGGGGCGACCTATTCGTCCTCCGCGTTCCGGACTGCCGTGGAGCATGCGTTCGCGGTGCTCTCGGAGAGCGGATTTTATAATGACGGAGGGCAGGGGAAATGAAGAAAAATTCAAGGCTGATGATACTCCTGCGCGGCATAATACTCGAAAACCCGGTTCTCGTCCTCGTCCTCGGCACCTGCCCGACCCTCGCCCAGACCGGGAGCGTCATATCGGCTCTCAGCATGGGGCTCGCCGCCACTGCGGTGCTCGCCTGCTCGAACACGGTTATATCCGCACTGCGTAAGGTAATACCCGACACGGTGCGTATCCCCTGCTACATAGTCATAATTGCCGGGTTCGTGTCGGTCGTCCAGATGCTTATGCATGCCTATCTCCCGTCGCTCTACGACATGATGGGCGTATACCTTGCGCTGATAGTCGTCAACTGCATAATCCTCGGGCGCGCGGAGATGTTCGCCCGGAAGAATACGGTGCTCGATTCGCTTATCGACGGTGTAGGAATGGGGCTCGGCTTTCTCCTGACGCTCGTGATAATGGCTACGGTGCGCGAGGTGCTCGGCTCCGGGACCTTTGCGGGGCACCCGGTGCCGCTATTCTCAAAATATAATTTCCCGATACTCACACAGGCACCCGGGGGCTTTCTCGTGTTCGGTATAATGATTGCCGTCGTGAATAAGCTTTCGTCCCTGCGCGGCGGCGCGCGGCGCGACTTTGACTGCGCGGGATGCCCGGTTGCGGGAATGTGCAAAAAGACCTGCTCGTCCGATACCGCTGAGGCGGCGTCGGCAGCGACGGAGATAACGGAGGAGAGGGAAAATGCTTAAATCGCTTATACTTATCCTCATGGGCGGCGTGCTCATAAACAACTACGTTCTGCAGCGCTTCCTCGGAATATGCCCCTTTCTCGGCGTATCGAAAAAGCTCCGGCAGGCGAGCGGAATGGGCGTCGCAGTCACGTTCGTCATGCTCTGCGCCACGGCGGCGACATGGCCGGTGCAGACCTATATTCTCGAGCCGATGGGGCTCGGATACCTTCAGACAATAGCCTTTATTCTGATAATAGCGGCTCTTGTCCAGTTCGTTGAGATAGTGATGAAGAAATTCATTCCCGCGCTCCACCGTTCCCTCGGCATATATCTGCCGCTGATAACGACTAACTGCGCGGTTCTCGGCGTCACGATAAACAATATAACCGACGGCTACGGCTTCCTTGAGTCGATGGTGTCCTCCCTCGGCGTCGGTCTCGGATTTCTTCTCGCAATGGTTCTCTTTGCCGGGGTGCGCTCGCGGATAGAGAATTGCCCCGCGCCGAAGAGCTTTCAGGGGCTCCCGGTGACGCTGGTCGCCGCGTCGATAGTCTCGCTTGCGTTCTTCGGCTTCACCGGAATCGTCACTAATGTGATAGAGAAAATATTCGGTTAATGGAGGGGCGTGTATGGAAATCATAATACCTGTAATCGTTCTTCTCGCAATAGGGCTGCTCGCCGCCCTGCTCCTGACGGTTGCCTCCGCAAAATTTGCGGTGCCGGAGGACGAGCGCGCCGCCGAGATACGCGAGTGCCTCCCGGGGGCAAACTGCGGCTCCTGCGGCTTTTCCGGCTGTGACGGGTACGCAAAGGCACTCTCGGAGGGGAAGTGTGACAAGACAAACCTGTGTACCCCCGGCGGGGCTGACGCCGCCGGGAAGATTTCGGCTATTCTCGGTATCGAGGGCGAGGCACCCGTGCCGCGGGTCGCATACGTTGCCTGCGGAGGCTCCTGCTCCCCGGAGGAGAGAAAATACCGCTATGAGGGGACGGCGAGCTGCCGGGGGGCAAATCTGCTCTATAACGGAGACAAGAGGTGCACGTACGCCTGCCTCGGCTACGGCGACTGCGCGCGGGTCTGCCCCCGCGGGGCAATAACCCTCTCGGACGGGACGGCGCACATAGACCCAACCGTGTGTATCGGCTGCGGCGTCTGCGCGGCAGAGTGCCCGAACGGGATAATACACGTCGTGCCGGTCACCGTGCACATGAGCGTCCGGTGCTCGAACAGAGACAAGGGTGCGGCTGTACGCCGCGCCTGCACACACGGCTGTATCGCCTGCGGAAAATGCGTCCGCACGTGCGAGCATGGCGCGATAAAGCTGACAGACAATCTCGCCGTCATAGATTATTCTCTCTGTACCTCGTGCGGTAAGTGCTGCGAGGTCTGCCCCGTCGGGGCGATAGAGGAGGAGAATTTCTCCTGCGGCGTGAAGATAGGCTGAATGGAAAGAGAAAATATAAACGGGCTCCCGTCGCCGGAAGAGGAGACGAAAACCCCGGGAAACGACACCCGTGTATCGAAAATGCGGCGTCATCTGCCGGATATAATTCTGATATTTGCACTTCTTGCAATAGGCGCGGCGCTTCTTATTATCCTCCGCTCCGGCGGGCGGGGGAGTGCCGTCACGGTGAGCGTTGACGGCAAGCTCACGGGGGAGTATTCCCTTATGACAGACGGCAGATACCCGCTGAACGGCGGGACGAACACCCTTATAATTGAGAGCGGGTGCGCGAGAATCGAGGACGCGGACTGCCCGGATAAGCTCTGCGAGAGACAGGGGAAAATATCAAGGCTCGGCGAGCGGATAGTCTGCCTGCCGAACCGCGTCTGCGTGGAGGTTGTCGGTGGATGAGAAACGGTCGCTCCCACAGTGTCGCGCTGCTCGCCATGTGCGTCGCCGCAGCCATGCTCCTCTCCTTTGTCGAGAGCAGAATACCGACCTTTATTCCGGTGCCCGGCGTGCGTATCGGGCTCGCGAATATCGCGGTGCTCCTCGCCCTCCGCCGGCTCGGGCTGCCGTCCGCCGCGGCGGTGAGCCTTGTGCGGGTTCTTATCTCCGCGCTCCTTTTCGGAAACGTCGCGGCACTTATTTACGGGCTCTCCGGTGCCACCCTCTCGCTTCTTTCAATGTATCTTCTGCTTCGCTTCTGCCGCGCGCTCGGCACTGTCGGCGTGTCGGTCGCAGGCGGCGTTATGCATAACGTCGGGCAGCTTGCCGCGGCGTGCCTTGTAATGGGGACGGGGGTGCTTTACTACCTCCCGGTGCTTATAATATCCGGGACGGTCGCCGGGGTGCTGACCGGGCTCCTCTGCGGAGAGCTGCTCCGCAGGACGGAAAAAATGAAATGAGGAAAACAAGATGACCTTCGCAAAACAACTTGCCGGACGGATAAAGGAGACTCCCGTATCCGCTGCCGTAATGCTCCTTTACATGCTCTTCTGCGCGTTCTCCGCGGTGTGGCTCCCGCTGCAGGGGAAGTGGATGTATCTGCCGTCATCCCTCGGCTGCCTTCTTCTGACCGCGCCGCTCTTTCTGCTTTTTGAGCGGGTCTTTTCGGTGAGAATACCGCTTGTCGCCGAGGTGCTGTTTCTTTTCGTTATCGCCGGGGGAATGCTCCTCGGGAACGGGTATAACCTCTATATAATTCTTCCGCACTGGGACGACGCGCTGCACACCGTATCCGGCGCGGCGCTGACGCTGCTCGGCGCATGTCTTGCGAAAAAGACGCTCGTAAACAATACACGGGGCAGGGGATATGCGCCAGTCGTATGGGGTGCGCTCTTCTCGCTCGCCTGCCTTATGGTGTGGGAGCTGTTTGAATACGGGGGAATGAGAATATTCGGCTTTGACATGCAGGAGGACAGTATAATTTATGAGATCCGCTCCTACCTCCTCGCCGGGACGCACGAGTACACGGAAAACCTCGAAAACATAACGAAAACCGTTATATATTACGGCGACGGACAGACGAAGGTGATACACGGATACCTTGATATAGGGCTCCTTGACACGCTGAACGACCTGCTTGTCGGCTTTATCGGCGCGCTCGTTACGGTGGTCTTACTCTGTATATCCTCCGCCGTCGGCGGGAGGCTTTACCGCGCGTCGGTCCCATCCGGGTACCCGGCTGGCGACGGACAAAACGAGGCTCCGGAAGAAGAAAGCAACGAAAACAAGTAAACAAAACCTTACAAAAATGCAAATCCCGACGGTGCAAAAAGCCTGTACCGCCGGGATTTTTTGTGCACGGGGCAGCACCGCATGAAAATATATCTTGACAAGCTGTATAAAAAAATATATAATATGTCTGTATGATTTGCCATACCGACCGGAGAGACGGCGCGCCCGGACGGACATTCATATATTGCATTTGTCGCTTTTTATAAAACTCATTGCGCCGAATATTTACGGAGGAAAAAATGGAACCGGTATTTGTTATACTTATCGGCTGTGCCGCCGCCCTTGCCGGGCTCGTGGTCGGCTTCTTCGTCCGCAAGTCAATAGCGGAGAAGAAGATAGGCTCGGCGGAAGAGCAGTCGAAGCGGATTCTCGAGGACGCCATAAAGGACGCCGAGAATTCCAAGAAGGAAGCCCTGATTTCGGCAAAGGAAGAAATCTTCCAGATGAAAAAGGACGCCGACTTTGACGTCAAGGAGCGCCGCAAGGAGGTATCGAGACTCGAACGCCGCGTGACGCAGAAGGAGGAGACCCTTGACGCAAAGCTCGAGGGGATTGAAAAGAAGGAGGCTGCCCTTGCCGAAAAGCATGCACAGGCAGACAAGCTGAAGGAGCAGATAGACGACACCTTAAAGAACCAGACCGCAATGCTTGAGCGCATTGCCGGGCTCACCGCAGAGCAGGCGAAGGCAGAGCTTATAAACAAGCTCGACAGCGAGCTCGCACACGAGACCGCGCTGAAAATTTCCGAATATGAGGAGCAGTTCCGCGACGAGGCGGATGTCAGGGCGCGGGATATTCTCTCGCTCGCCATTCAGCGCTGCGCCGCTGACCTCGTGTCGGAGGTCGCGATTTCGGTCGTGCAGATCCCCGGCGACGAGATGAAGGGAAGAATAATAGGCAGAGAGGGGCGTAACATACGCACGATAGAGAACCTCACCGGAGTTGAGCTCATAATAGACGACACTCCGGACGTCATAACCGTCTCCGGTTTTGACCCCGTCCGCCGTGAGATAGCGAGAATAGCACTTGAGAAGCTCATAGCCGACGGGCGCATACACCCCGCAAGAATTGAGGAAATGGTCGAAAAAGCAAAGCGCGAGGTCGACAATGCCATAAAGCAGGCAGGCGACAAGGCAGTCTTTGAGGCGGGCGTACACGGTCTGCACCCCGAGCTTATAAAGCTCCTCGGACGCATGAAGTACCGTACCTCCTACGGGCAGAACGCCCTGCGCCACTCGATAGAGGTTTCTCTTCTTGCCGGCGTTATCGCGGACGAGCTCGGCGCGGATGTGACTATGGCGCGCCGCGCGGGACTTCTTCACGATATAGGAAAGGCTGTAACCGCAGAGGCTGAGGGCTCTCACGTTCAGCTCGGCGTCGAGATAGCGACAAAGTATCGCGAGAACAAGGATATAATCCACGCGATAGCCGCACACCACAACGATACAGAGCCGACGTCGGTTCTCGATTACATTATCCAGGCGGCAGACGCTATAAGTGCCGCGAGGCCCGGTGCCCGTCGCGAGGATGTCGAGAACTACATCAAGAGACTTCAGAAGCTCGAGGAGGTCGCAGGAGATTTCGAGGGCGTCGAAAAGACCTTCGCCATTCAGGCGGGGCGCGAGGTGCGCATAATGGTCAAGCCGGATATGATAGACGACGACAAGATGAAGCTTCTCGCCCGCGACATTGCGAAGAAGATAGAGGGAGAGCTCGACTATCCCGGACAGATAAAGGTCAGCGTGATAAGAGAGTCGCGCTGTGTAGATTACGCAAAATAATCCGCATATTCTGCGGAAAAGCAGCCCGGGGGTGTCAAATTTACTGTTCCCGGGCTGCTTTTACGGAGGAGCCCCGCAGATTTGTTTTAACGGACGGCACTGCCCGGGGCTCGGTTTTACGGAGCGGCTACCCGCAGCAGACCTGTAACCGGCAACCCGTCCGGCTCCCTTAATGAGGCATTTTTATGAGAATACTTGCAATAGGCGACGTGACAAGTCCGCATTCGGCGGAGTTTCTCTCCTCGCGCCTCTGGTCATACCGTGAGGAGAAAAGAATAGATCTCTGCGTTGTGAACGGCGAGAACGCCGCTTTTATAAACGGGGTCACTCCCCCTCTGGCAAAGGCACTGCTCTCCGGCGGAGCCGACGTGATAACCGGCGGAAATCACAGCCTGAACCTGCATACCGACGCGCGCTTTTTTGACGACACGCCGACGGTGCTCCGCCCTCTGAATTTCCCTGCGGCGGCTCCCGGGGCGGGGTATACGATAGCCGAGGCGAAAAACGGCTATCGCGTCCTCGTTATGTCGGCTATGGGCACGGTGGGGATAGACCCGGTGCTCGACGCGCCGTACAGATATATAGACTCCGTGCTCTCGCGTGAGGCGGGGAGGTACGACTTTTCCGTTCTCGATTTTCACGCCGAGGCAACGGGTGAGAAGATAGCGACGGCAAGCTACTACGACGGGCGGATAAATATAATATTCGGGACGCATACCCACGTTCCGACAGCAGACCTGACGATACTCCCCGGCGGTACGGGCTACGTCACCGACGTCGGTATGTGCGGTGCCTCCGGCGGGATACTCGGTATGCGGCGGGACACGGTTATCCGGCGGATAGTCACAAAGGTGCCGGAGCCGTTTATGCCTGCCGAGGGGGAGTGCTATGCCGACGGGGTTATATTCACCCTCTCGGAGGCAAACGGGCGCGTCACGGATTTGCAGCGCGTGCTGATAAAGTAATAACCGTCTGCCGGGCTGTGAAGTGCGGGTGGCGCCGGGTGGAGACGTCTTTGCACACGATAGCAGATAAAAAGAGAAATCCCCATAAAATGCAAACAATTATTGTCATTATTGTCACATATCCGCGTTTTAACCTCATAGCTGTGCGGCGCGGATTTTTTCGAGGTGGAGTATGGAAAAACTCGCATGTGATATAGCGGTCATCGGCGCGGGGCACGCAGGGATAGAGGCGGCGCTCGCCGCGGCGCGTCTCGGCTGTGATACCGTGATATTTACGATGAACCTTGACGCTGTCGGCAACATGCCATGTAACCCGTCGATAGGCGGGAGCGCAAAGGGGCACCTCGTCTTTGAGATAGACGCCCTCGGAGGCGAGATGGGCTATGCCGCGGACAGAGCGACAATCCAGTCCCGGACGCTCAATCTCGGCAAGGGCGCGGCTGTACATTCAAAGAGAGTGCAGGCAGACAGACAGCTCTACCGCGAGATAATGAAGAAAACTCTCGAGGAGCAGGAAAATCTGCGCATCGTGCAGGCGGAGATAACCTCCGTTCTGACAGAGGATGGCAGAGTCTCGGGGCTGACAACATCGCTCGGCGAGGTGTGGCGCGCCTCCCGCGTCGTTATAGCGACCGGGACATATCTTGACAGCCGCGTGTTCGTCGGCGGGGTAGACTACCCCGCGGGTCCTGACGGTATGCTCCCGTCATGCGGGCTCTCGTCCTCCCTGCGCTCGCTCGGAATAGAGCTGCAGAGGTTCAAGACCGGGACGCCCGCGCGCGTCCACAAAAAGAGTATAAAGCTCGATATTCTCGACGAGCAGCCGGGAGAGGAGGAGATAACCCCCTACTCGGTGCGCACCGACCGCGCGGCACTGAACGGTATACGGCAGGTGCCCTGCCACATAGCTTACACGAACGAAAACACCCACAGGATAATCCGGGAAAATCTCCCGCGCTCGGCGATGTATTCCGGCAACATAACCGGAACGGGACCGAGGTATTGCCCGTCAATTGAGACGAAGCTCGTGAGATTTGCCGACAAGCCGCGGCATCAGCTCTTTATAGAGCCCTGCGGCAGGGAGACCTGTGAGATGTACATTCAGGGCTTTTCGACCTCCATGCCCACGGACGTACAGCATGATATGCTCGCATCTCTTGACGGCTTTTCCGACGCTCATATAATGCGCTATGCCTATGCGATAGAGTACGACGCCGCAGAGCCGACGCAGATGTACCCGACCCTTGAATTCAAGTCTGTCCCCGGTCTGTTCGGGGCGGGGCAGTTCAACGGCACGTCGGGGTACGAGGAGGCGGCGGCGCAGGGGCTCGTCGCCGGGATAAACGCGGCGCTCTCATACCTCGGGCGCGAGCCTATGATACTCCCGCGCTCCTCGTCCTATATCGGCACTCTGATTGACGACCTCGTGACTAAGGGGACAAGCGAGCCGTACAGGATAATGACCTCGCGCAGCGAGTATCGCCTGCTTCTCCGGCAGGATAACGCAGACCTGCGCCTTACGGAGATCGGACGCCGTGTGGGGCTGATAAATGATACACGCTATGCCGCTTTTCTTCATAAAAAGGAGCTTATCGAGGCGGAAAAGCAGAGGCTGCACGATGTGATACTCCCCCCGTCGGAGGAGGTAAACGGGTTTCTCGTCTCGCACGGCTCGGCGAAAATACAGACCGGCGCGCGCCTCGCAGAGCTTATCTGCCGCCCGGAGCTCACCTATCCGGACCTCGCGGCGCTCGACCCCGCCCGTCCCGCACTCCCGCCGGAGGTGCGCGAGACGGTGGAGATACAGCTGAAATACGCGGGGTATATAAAGCGTGAGCTTTCGGAGGCGGAGAGACAGAAAAAGCTCGAGATGAAGCTTCTGCCGCCGGACCTTGACTATACGGCGATAGGCGGGCTCAGGCTCGAGTCGGCGGAGAAGCTCTCGAAAATCCGCCCGAGGAGCGTCGGACAGGCGTCAAGGATAAGCGGGGTGAACCCCGCGGATATAAGCGTTCTGCTTATCTGGCTCGCCTCCCGCGGCTCCCGCCCCGTCAGCGGCGACGGGGAAAGCAACCACTGAGACGGTAACCGGACAAAATACAATAAAATAAAATAAAAAAGGACGATGCTACCATGTTGAAAACGGATCTTTGCGGCGAATGGACCTTGATATCTCCCGACGGAAAAAAGCTCCCCGGACATGTGCCCGGGTGCGTACATACCGACCTGTTTTCTCTTCGCGAGCTGTATTTTGACCGCGGGGCGGACAAATGCGCCTTTATAGAGGACGGAGACTGGACGTATGAGAGGCACTTCACCGCCGAAAAATATCCCGCCGGGGCAGAGCCGGTGCTTGTTTTCGAGGGTCTCGATACCTATGCGGAGATAATTCTGAACGGAAAGCGGCTCGGCTTTACCGATGACATGTTCATAAAGTACGAGTTTCCCGTCGACGGACTGCTCCTCCCGGGGGAGAACACCCTTACCGTGAAATTCTCATCACCGACGCGCCGCGTCGCCGGGCTGCCTCCCCGTCCCGGAGCCTTTACGACGGAGAGACTCTATACACGGCGTATGCAGTGCACGTACGGCTGGGACTGGGTTGCCCGCTACGTGACCGAGGGAATATATCGCCCGGTGCGGCTCGAATACCGCGACCGGATGTATGTGAAAAACACTTATATAAATGCCCGCCCGGTGCTCTCGCCGTTTGCAGGCGCAGAGCTTTCCGCCTCCGGCTGTCCTGTACGGGCTGCGGCACAGATAAAGGTAAATATAAACTTCGGGCGGGTCGGCTCCGGCGGGCATTTTACATTCAGAATAATTTCTCCGGCGGGCGTCTGCGTTTTCTCCTCGGAGTTCTTCTCGGCAGAGGAGACGTATTTTGCGGAGACAACCCTGCCGGATGCCGAGCTCTGGTATCCGAACGGATACGGTGCGCATCCGCTCTACACCATTGAGATACTGACCGACGGGGGCGAGAGATATACGGAGAGCTTCGGAATACGGAGCGCGGAGATACTTGAGCTGCCGGACGAGGCAGGGGGCGTGTATGAAAAATTCAGCGAATTTCTGCGTGAAAGCACCAGCGGAAGGCTGTATGACAAAAACAAGACGTCGCGCGGATTTATACCGACTGTAAACGGCGTGCCCGTGTTCTGCACAGGCGCGAACTGGGTCCCGTGCGAGGCGTTTCCGAGTGCGGAGACCGACGAGAAAATCCGCCTGATACTCGAGCGCGCGGCAGACGCCGGGGTGAACATGGTAAGAGTGTGGGGCGGCGGGCTTTTTGAGCGCGACTTCTTCTATTCCGAGTGCGACAGGCTCGGTATACTCGTGACGCAGGACTTCCTTATGGCGTGCGGCAGCTATCCTGAGGAGGATAAAGCTTTTACGGATCACCTTTCGCAGGAGGCCGAGGATGCGGCGATCCGCCTCCGTAATCACCCGTCGCTCATCTGGTGGACCGGAGACAACGAAAACGCGGTTAACGGCTCGGATAACGACGAAGCATATCCCGGCAGAATTTCTGCCCGCCGGGCTATCGCCCCGGTGCTCGAGCGCCTTGACCCGAATCGCCGCTTCCTCCCGTCCTCTCCCTACGGCGGCGACAAATATTCCGGAAAGACCGTAGGCACGACGCACAATACTCACTATCTCGCGTGTCATATACTCCCGTATATAGAGGCCGGCAAATTTTCAGACTATCGCGCGGAGTATGAGGGTCTCGCCGCCCGCTTCATGGCGGAGGAGGCCGTGATGGGAGACGTCTCGGACAGAACGCTATTCGATATTCTCCCGCCGGATAAGATACGCGACAGGGACTCGCTTCTCTATCACACGAAGGGAAATCCCGATCTCAGCCGCGAGCTTCTTGACTACACGGAGGATTTTGCAAAGGGGCTCTTAGGCGATTTTACGGACCCTGACGACCGCGCCTTCAAAATGAGATATATAGGATATGAGTGGACGCGTGTCTCGATTGAAACCATGCGCCGCCACCTCGGATATTGCTACGGCGATATAATATGGATGCTGAACGACTGCTGGCAGGCGACCGGCGGATGGGCGATGATAGACCACTCTCTGAGGGCAAAGGCAGGGCTGTATGCAATGCGTAACCTGTCCGGAGATATAGTGATTTCGTTCGGAATCGGCTCCGGCGCGCCGCTTGTCATTTCCAACAGCCGCCCGCATGGAATAAGCGTGCGTGTCCGCGTCTTCGGCATCTCGGGGGACATGAGCCGGGCAGAGCCGATTTACGAGTCGGTGTGCGCTCTCCCGCACGGTACGGAGGAGCTCCGAGTGCCGGGCACGGAAAAATACAGAACGCTTTACGCCGAGGCTGAGTGGGACGGCGGCAGCACGTTTACATATCTGACAGCCGGGACACCGACTCTTCGCGTGACCGACGAATACACCGCTCTGTCGCGGGAGACGGACGGGTGGCAGGAGCTTACCGTCACGGCGAAAAAGTATATCCACGCGCTTGAGGTCCCGTCCTCGGAGCTCTCCCCGGCAGAGTCCGGGACGGCAAGGCTCCCTGTGGCACCGCAGTACGCGCCGCTCCTCCCCGGGGAGAGCCGCACCTTCAGGCTCCCGGCAGGCGCCGACAGTACGGTGACGGCGTATACCTTGGCTAACGGATAACAATCCGGAAAAAAGCAAAACAAAAAAGGAAAGCACGGTAAGGCGCCCCGGCTGTCCGGGCTCGTTATACCGTGCTTTTCATATTGAAGCTGTACCGAAGCTTATGCCGGAATTGATACACGCCACGCGGGCTTTCCGGGTTTTTCGGAGTGGTTCCCCGGTTTTTTGGGGGCTCCCTGTGCTTTTCGGGTGTAAGCTTGTCTTTACAGTCTCCTTTTTGACATCCGCTCGCTGTCGCGGTATGCCGCGGGGGTCATTCCGGTCGCCGTGGCAAAGGATTTTGTAAAGTGCGAGTTGTCATAAAACCCGAGCTCGTCGGAGATCGAGGTTATCGGCATATCGGTTGTTGCGAGGAGGTTCTTTGCCGCCTTTATGCGCTCATTCATTATAAAGCGTCGCGGGGGCATGCCTATTATATCGGTGAACTTGCGGATATAAGCCGAGCGGGAGAGGTGGGCAACGGCGGCTAATTCATCGGTCGGGAGCTTCGTGCGGTAGCGCTCGTAAATCATGGCGACGCTGTCGGCAAAGTATCTGTCGTTCTCGGTCTCGTCGTCCTGCAGCAGATCTGCCGCCTTCCCGTACTCCATACACATCTCGGATATTACAATCATAGTGTAGCAAGCCGCGAGCAGCTCGGTCTCCGGGCGGCTCTGGTCGATTCTCGACAGATCGTCGAGCTGTGAGGAGACCTTCGCTATCATCCTGTCGTCAAGTACAAGGTGGCGGAAGCTCCCGCCGCGCGCACGCATAAGCGGCTCGAGCTCAAACAGGGTCGAAAAATACGGCAGGGGCTCGAGCTCCGGGAGATATTTCTCAAAGAATTTCGGGTTGAATATAAAGTTGTAGACATTGAAATTTCCGGAGCTGCGGTAGGCGTGTCTGTGATTCGGAGGTATGACGAAAACATCGCCCTTGCTGACCTGATACGCCTTGTCCTCTATGTAGTGCACGCCCTCGCCGGTAAGAACTATATTCATTTCGTAGAACGTGTGCGCGTGATAGCCTATATTGTGAGAGTACTCTATGTAGGTGCGCGATATCGTGTGCGACGGGCCGAATATGTTGTTGGTCTCATAGAGGGCTATGCGGTTCAGCCCTATGCTGTTCTGCGGTTTGATTTCTATCATTTAACGTCTCCTGTCGGTGCACTGTTGTAGCTATATTTACAAAAAAGACTGTACAGATTTGTTCAACATTTTAATCAGATACGGTTTTTACAATCAAAATGCACATTTTTACTTTGATTATAGCATGTATGGGCAGTAAAATCAAGACAGAAAAATAAGATTTTCATGAACTATTGTAAAAAAGTGTTTTTTGGAGGTAAAAATGAAGAGAAAGATCATATCCGCCGTTCTCGCGGCATTGATACTCGTTATGTCCGTTCCCTTCGGGGCTGCCTTTGCGTTCCCGCAGGCGGCGGATGAGGCGACGCCGGAGCCGGAGATACATGCCGTCTCCGCCTCGGTTCTCTCCAATGGGAGACTGCAGGTGACTGTGAACGCCGGTGACGGCGCGCTGGCCTTCCGGCTTTATACGAAATCCGGGGACGGGGAGTGGGAGTTGCTCACATCGTCCGAATACCCGGTGCTCTTCGCCGAAAGCTATGACCCCGCTCTCCGCTATGCGGTCTCTACGGGTGGCGGCGAGAAGTGGACGGAGCTTGTCGAGGTTACCAGATTCTCGACCGGGACCGCGGAGGAGTACAACGCGGCAAATATTCTCGAGGGAAAGAGCTTCGTACCGACGTCTGCGGCACTCTCGTGGGTACACTCGGCAAATTACGGCTACGACAAGCTGACCGACGGTATATTCTATAAGACCGCCGAGGGCAGATTTTCGACAAAGGTAAGTGCCTCCGCGAACTTTGACGCGACGGTGGAGCTCGGCGGCGAATTTCTTATATCCGATATAAAGATATGGGACTTTACCGACTGGCAGAAGAACGCGCTGACAAACTGCGAATACGTGGGCTCGTCTCTTAAAATAGAGGTGCTCCGCGGCGGTGTGTCGACGGTAGTGTTCGAGGGTACGAATGCGGATATTCTCACCCACAGAGTAGGTGAAAAGGACGCGGTGCGCGGCTGGTCGCTTTCATTCTTCGCGGGGCTCATAAAGGGCGACGCGATACGCATCTCCGCCCCGTCCCCCGTTCCCGATATGTCGATAAGCATACATGAGATAACCGTATCCGGCGTGAAGCTCCCGACGTCTGAGAGAGGCGAATGGGACGAGTGTGACAACCTCTTCTCCGGGCTCACCTTTACCGCGGGCACCCGCGCGACGCCTCTTGCCTCCGCCGGCGGGTACAAGGCTCTGACCGACGGCGTATATGCACCGATGCAGAACGGGAGCGAGCTCTCCGGGCACTTTGACCTCCGCTGTCAGACAAACGGTGAGAACGGAGTTATAGACGCCTGCCTTGATTTCGGCGAGACCGTCCGGCTCGATACTCTGAGGCTTTACGATGTCTGGACGTATGCGAAGATAGCCTTTTACGCGGGACAGGATATAACCGTCCGCGTCTGCCGCGACGGTGAGTGGAGCGACGCTATGAGCGTCACACTGACGAGCGGGGATGACGGAAATATCTACTCGACCTACCGCCGCCCGCTCCACGGCGCGAGCCGGGACCCCGTAAAGAATCAGTGGCTTGAATTTTCGCTTGGCGGCGTTACAGCCGAAAAGATTGAGATAATCTGTGAGCGTCCTGTCGAGACGCAGACGGGATACTATGAATTCGAGTGCTCGGGCGCGCGCTTCCGCGAGACCGGAAATGCCGTAGAGGCGGTTAATATCTTTGAGGGAAAGCAGTTCACTCACGGACCGCTCGCAACGAAGATACAGGGCGGCACATCCGATTACTTCGTTCTGACCGACGGCGTATTTTCAAAGATGCAGTCGAACTCCTCCGGGACGGGGTATGATGAGGTCGGCGATTTCTCGAGAAGATGTCAGACGAACGGCAGCGGCGCGGGCAATGACTCGGCAATTGACGCCGTGATGGACCTCGGTCGCGCGGCATATATAAAGGAGCTCCGGCTCTACGACGTCGGCACATGGGGCGCCGTGGCAGCCTACGCCGGAAAATATATAACCGTCCGGGTATTCAACTACGGCGAGTGGTCGGAGGCTATGAGCGTCGAGCTCACCTCCGGGGCTGACGGTAATGTGAAGAACGAATACCGCCAGCCGAAGGGCACGCGCGACCCGGAGAAAAACCAGTGGCTCTCTTTCTCCCTCGGCGGTGTGCGCGCGGAGAGAATAGAGATAATCTGCCGCGAGAGCGTGACCGCAGGAAATGCGATAGCCTTCTATGAGTTTGAGGCTTACGGATACTTCGACAATACCGAGTCGGAGAGGAATATTCTCTCCGGCAGGAGCGTCACGTCCACCGCCGCGGCGAGCGGGGAAAACACTCTCGCGAATATCACCGACGGCAGCCTTACGACGCGGTTTGAGCCCGCGGGAGAGCTTAAAAACGGGTACTCGGTCGAAGCAGACCTCGGCTCGGCAAGACCGCTCTACACCCTGCGCGTGTATGATTATCGCGCATCCGATGACCTCGTGGCAGGCGTCGCGGCGACAAGGAGCGATAAGACATACGTTGAAGTCCTGACGACCTCGGGCGAGTGGGTGAGGGTTGCAGACAGTGTGAGCCTCACAACCGAATTTTCGTCTACCGTATTCTATCTGTACGGCATAGTCGCAACAAAAATAAGAGTGGGATTTATGAACACGCAGACCTTTGACAACGGAAAGACTCCGCAGGCGTCGATATATGAGATAAGTTGCACCTCCTCGGCGGGAGACGCCGACAAGAGCGGAATGGTGAATGCCCTTGCCTCCGTCCCGGAGCTTGAGGACGGGGTGGACGCTCTCCGCGTCGCCTCTCACAAAGCCGCGATGAAGAGGTTCCGCTCCTACCTTATGGAGGAGGGTATCGGCGAAATTACGGCAGGCGTGTATGAAAAAGAGATAAGAAATTATGCGGCGTCGCTCGATGTTCACGCATGGCGCTGGTCTGTTACGAAGGCACCGACCTGCAGTACAAAGGGGACGGAGCATGGCGTCTGCACCGCCTGCGGCGCGGAGCGCGACCGCGAGGTTATCTATGCCGCGGACGGCTCGTATCTTGTTTCATCAAGGCTCCCGGACGGGTATTTTAACGGAAAGAAGATAGTGACAATCGGCGACAGCATAACTGCCGGATATAACGCGCTGAAGGGCTACGGGCTGTATCTTGAGAACCTTCTCGGCGCGAACGTCACAAACCTCGGAATAAGCGGCACCGTCCTCTGTGAGGGCGGGTACCGGACGACGAACCGCACCTTTACCGAGACCAACATAGCAGGAGCTGACGTCGTCACCATTCTCCTCGGTGCCAACGACTGGGACGCCTGCCGTGTGGAGGACGCGGCAAAGGGAATATACACCCTCGGCGAGCCGGGTGAGACCTCTACAAAAACCTACCGCGGCTCGGTACGCGCCTATTGTGAGAAGATAAACGAGCTGAAAAAGACGGAGCAGTTCAGAAATACGACCTTTATATTCATGACCCCGCTCCCGACCTCATGGTATAACGTCCACTCGCTCGGCACGGCGGAAAACTGGGACCAGGATAAGCTCAACAACACGGGGCACACCCTGCGTGAGTTCTGCGTAGCCCTTATCGAGGAGTGCGCGGCGGCGGGCGTCCCTGTGATAGACCTCAATCTTTACAGCGGTTTCTATTACAACTCGCCCGAGGACAACAATGTGGTAGAGCTGATAGCCGACGGCATACATCCGACGACCGCGGGGCAGGAATTCCTCTCCCATGCGGTAGCCGACGGCATTATGAATAACTATCATTACGAGAGCCGCGGCGCGGACTGCAGCCACGATTACAGGGTGAACATAACCGCCCCCTCGGGCAGTGACGCGGGGAGCAATGAGTACATCTGCAGAAACTGCCATTACAGATATGTGGGCGAGTATGACCCGTTTGCCGACATAGTGACACTTGACAGGGTGTCCGCCGACAACCTCCTTCGCCATACGGTGCTTGTCCCGGCGGACGGGAGAGTGAGCGGAATAAGCCTTGACGGGCGCGCGCTTGATCTCCCGGCTCTCCCGACGGTGAGCGAGGGCGGCGTCACGTATTACGCCGTCGTATCGGAGGTTCTCCCCTCCGCCCCTCTCGGGGAACGGTGCGTCAGCCTCCGGCTCGTGAGCGGGGGAACGGAGCGTTCACGCGAGATAAAATTCTCTCTTGCGGGCGACTATGACGATGTTGTGACCCTGCAGGCGGTGAGTGCCGAAAAGATCGCACACATGAAAGACGCTCTCCTTTATGTAAGAGCCGCGATGGACTTCTTCGGCACGGCGACAGATGAGAGCGCAAAGGCGATAAACGACATAATAGGCGCGGATTACGGAAAAGACCTGACGCCGGAGTCCGTCGGGCTCCCCGCCGCGACAAAGCGCGACAGCGGAAAAGCCGTGACCGGGGTATCGCTCAATATAGTCGGCGTACCGACCCTTGTGTTCTATGTTTCCTCGGATAACGCTGCTGTCGCGGAGAGCTTCCGCGTGACGGCAGACGGAAAAGAGGTAAAAACCTGCCGCACGGCGGTAGGAGATAGCGGCGCGAGGATAGAGGCGGAGTTTTCGCTTTCCGACCTTGCAAAAACGGTTTCGTTTACCTATACGGGCGCAGACGGTACGGTGCAGAGCGGTGAGTACAATCTCGCGGCATATCTTGCGTCGGATGCCGCGTCCGCCGACGTAAATCTCTATGCGCTCGCGATTGCCGCAGGGAAGTATGCAAAGGGGTGAGTTACTTTCTTTGAGAAGAAAGTAGCCAAAGAAAGTCACTTTCTTTGGAAAGAAAGTAACCAAAGAAACTTTGTAGAAGGGTTATGAAAATTAACCGGCACAGCGCGTATTGCCTTCTTTGAAAAGAAAGTAACCAAAGAAAGTCACTTTCTTTGAAAAGAAAGTAACCAAAGAAACTTTGTAGAAAAGGTTTTTGCGGTTTAGTTATAAAAGAGTTTTGGGCAGCTTTCCCGTAAAGAGAGAGCTGCCCGTTTTCTTATGTCTTTTACAGTGGAATTAAAGGGTAAAGACGGGGGCGTGTACGGTTTTTGCCTTAACAGAGCAGGGCATTATATACCGTTTTACCTGAACAGCGGACGGAGCTGCGCGCCGTGCATTGCCCCGGCGAGGGCGTCCGGAATGAGAGTAAAGTCCGCGACGAGCGAATAAGGCTTTCCTACCGGGTCGTCCTGACACATCGGTACGAAAAAGACGGACTTTCTTGTCAGAAGTTTCCCGAGGTTCTGCAGGTTCTGCGACATCGCGTCATTGGTCGCGAGCGCGATTATGAGCGGTCGGTCGGTGCGCAGGTGCGCCTTTGCCGCCATTGTGACGGCGGTATCGGTTATCCCGGACGCGAGCTTTGCGAGGGTATTGCCGGTGCAGGGGGCGATTATCAGCGCGTCGAGCGGGCTCTTCGGTCCGAGGGGCTCCGCCTCCCTGACCGTATCTATAATGTCCCGCCCGCATATCTTTTTTATTTCTTCGAGCCTCACCGCCGCTTTTCCGAAGCGGGTGTCGGTGTCGCGGACGTTGTCGCTCACTATCGGGACGAGGTCTGTGCCGAGCGCAGACAGGGCGCGCATCACATCGAGCGAGCGGGAGAGTGTGCAGTGAGAGCCGCAGAGGGCGTAGCCTACTTTCATTCGTCGCCCTCCGCATCCTCTCCGTCCCCGCTCCCGGCATAGCGCCGCAGGGCGAGAAGGCACAGGCGCGCCGCGCTCTCCGGATATTCCCGCGCGGGCAGGGACGGCAGTCGGATAATATCCTCCCGCCCGGGGAAATTATCCCCGGAGGCGAGCTCTATGACGGTTACCCCGCGCGTGTCCGCCCCGTCCGTGAGGCAGGGGCACGGGGCGGTGTTTATGAATACATCTACCCCGGATAAATCATACACGGGGCTGCCGTATTCCCGGTATCTTGTAGCTATTCCGTATGCGCCGAGGGAGCGGCGCACCCCGGTGTCTGAGGTCCAGACGATAACGCGGGCACCGAGGAAGAGAAGTACACGGCAGAGCGATTTTCCGAGCCTGCCGTACCCGCATATACCGATCGTCATGTCGGGGAGCGCACGCCCGCCGACGGACAGAATATGACCGAGTGCCGCGAGGGTTGTAAGAGCGGTATTCCCGTCGGCAAAGGCGTCGTCGCGCGCGAGGTCGAGTATCTCCTGGTAGCCCGCCCTGCGCAGGGCGTCCGCCGCATGCACAGGAAGAGAATATCCGACGGCGAGGGCGCGCCCCTCGCCCCGTATCTGCTCGACTGAGTCAAAGGCTTCATTGGTGCCGTTTATGTGTATTCCGTCGCGTGTGGACGGTATCGGAAGGAGCAGGACGGCGTCAAAGCCCCATGTCTCCCCGCCCTCGGAAATGAGGGAGGCGAGGCGGCGCATTCGCGCGTCCTGACCCCTGACGGTTATCTTCATTTTTTGTCAATTGCTCCAGAGAGAGTGTGTGTACTGCGGCGGGGCGTGGCAAGCCCCGGAAGAATCCGGTATGCTGCCCGTTACCCGCCTGCCATCAGTATATGCCGCCCGCCCGCTTTGGTGGATAGCGGGGAGCTACTTTTTCATTTCCCCGGCGCAGCTTTTCATGCAGATGAATTTTTCCTTCACCTTCATGAACATTTTTTTCATCCCCTCGCTCACCGCGCGCTTACCGGCGGAGAGCGCGGAGATTACTCCGATAGCCCCTATTGCTCCGAGTGCAATTTTGATACAGGGGTGCTTCTTTTTCTTTTCCGCTTTTCCGAACATTGGTTTCTCCTTTCGTTTCCCGGTCGCCTTTTCCCGGTATGCTCCGGCGGCGACCCTCTTCCGAATTATTTTTTCTTCCTGCGTGACAAATTATTTATCTCGGTTGACAAAAAATTCTCCGCATGATAAAATATTTTATAGACTTTGAGTGCGCGGGAGGGTTTATATGATAATCTGCAAGAACTGTGGCAGTCCGATAACCTATACTGGGAGAAATTGCCCTGTCTGCGGCGCCACTATAACGTTTGAAAAAGAAGAGATAAAGGAGCATAAGCGTGCCCTCTCGGAGGCTGTCTCGGCGAAGGACTACGAGACGGTGCTCGAGGAGCATCACATACTTGCGGACGCCGGGGTTGCCGAGTCGCAGAGAGAGTACGGGAGATTTCTCGAAAAGGGAAATATGGTAGAGCGCGATCTTGACCTCGCCATGCAGTACTTCCGTCTCGCGGCAGAGCAGAACGACGCCTATGCCGCATACCGTTACTCCCATCTTGCCGGGCGGGTCAATTCCGGAGTAGCCGAGTTCTGGCTCCTCTATTCCGCCGTCCTCGGCTGTAAGGAGGCATTTCCGGAGGTCGCCGAATACTTCTCCTCCCACGGGGACGAGGAGACCGCAAACTACTACTATGCCATCTGCGCCGACTGCGAGGATACTGACTCGATAGTCACGATGGCGAAGAGATATTATAACGGCGTAGGGTGCGAGCGGTCGGAGGAGTACGCAAAGTGGTATCTTGACCGCTTCAATCTCCCGCCGATAACCGTTATCAGAATGGCGTACAGGCTCCGGAACGTCAAGGCAAAGCAGCCGCCGCGCCACACCCTGCGCGATTACCCGCGCTTTCTCTCACGCCTTATCCGCGACGCGGAGAAGTATAAAATCGACACGGCATATCTTCGGCTGAATGAGATAATGGCACAGCTCGGAGATATTCATGCCGAGGCTACCGTGGGCAGGCTCTACGCCGAGGGGCGCGGGTGCACCCCGGACGGCGCGCGCGCCGTCACGACCCTCATAGCCGCCGCATCCCACGGTGCGCCGGAGGCGTACGTTTATCTCGGAGACATCTATCTTGACGGCAGGGGAGTGCCCGCCGACCCGGAAAAGGCGATAAAATATTACATGAGCGCAGGGGAGAGCGGAGATATGTCCGCGCTCGAGACCGTCGGAGACCTGCTCTGCGACGGAGATTACGTCCCGCGTGACATCCCCGGGGCGATTGAGCTTTACAGCCGCGCCGCTAAGGGCGGCAACCGCTCCGCCTCCGAAAAGGCGGACGAGCTAACCGGGAAGCGCGAGAATTGCTTTGAGCGCGCAAAGGACCCGCAGACCCCGCGCGAGGCGGCGTTCCGTCTCTATGCCGTTTCTGTGGCTATGGGATACGTTCCCGCTATGCGCGAGCTCGCGATATGCTACCGCGACGGGGTGGGTACTCCGGTTGACCGCCGCCGCGCCTTTACATACTTTGACAAGGCTGTCCGCGCCGGAGACAGATCGGCAATATACGATCTCGGTCTGTGCTATGAAAACGGCATAGGCACGGAGAGGAACGGAAATGCCGCCGAAAAGCTCTTCACGATTGCCGCGCGGATGGGGACCCCCGGGGCAGAGGAGAAGCTCGACGCCCTCCGCGAGAGAAGAGAAAGAAAGCTTTCACAGAGCTATTACTCCGCCGGAATGGCACTTCTGTGGCAGAAGAAAAACGAAATATCCGCAAAGTACCTTGCCCTCGCGACGAGGGGAGGACATGCAAAGGCTATATACACCCTCGGCTGTTACTTTGAGTTCGGAATAGGGCTCCCGACCGACAGGACAAAGGCGTTTGCCCTTTATGAGCAGGCGTTCTCGCTCGGCTTCCGCGACCCGAGAGCCGAGTATAAGCTCAAGGTCCTGCGCATAATGCGGAGCAAGCGGTGAGCCGATGAGAAGAAAGGAAAGGCTGCCGGAGCTGCTTGCCCCGGCGGGGACTTACGAATGTCTGTGCGCCGCCCTCATGGGCGGCGCGAACGCCGTTTATATAGGGGGAAAGCGGTTCTCCGCGAGAGCCTACGCCGGGAATTTTGAGATGCCGGAGATACGTCGCGCGGCGGAATACGCCCATACGCGCGGAGCCTCCCTGTACGTAACGCTGAATACTCTTCTTTCGGACGGTGAGATACCCGACGCCGTGGATTACGCCCGTGAGCTGTACTCCTCCGGCGTTGACGCGCTTATTGTCGCCGACCTCGGCGCGGCGGAGAAAATTCATACACGGGTGCCGGGATTATCCCTCCATGCGTCGACACAGATGTCGGTAAACAATACCGCCGGGGCGGAGCTCGCAGCCCGGCTCGGCATGCAGCGCGTGGTGCTCGCGCGCGAGCTTTCGATAGATAACGTACGCGCCGCCGTTGAACTGTGCCCGGTTGAAATCGAGGTATTTTTGCACGGTGCTCTCTGCGTTTCCCATTCCGGGCAGTGCCTTTTCTCCTCTCTTGTCGGCGGCAGGTCGGGAAACCGGGGAGAGTGTGCACAGCCCTGCCGTCTGCCGTACGGGACGGGAAACGGAAAAAATCCCTATCCGCTCTCCCTGCGCGACCTCTCGCTCGCGGGGCATATTCCGGCTCTTATATCATCCGGCGTCGCGTCTCTTAAAATCGAGGGGCGGATGAAGTCGGCGGATTACGTATACGGCGTCACGAAAATATACCGTGCTCTCATAGACGAAAACCGCGCGGCGACCCCGGAGGAGTGCGAAATTCTCCGGCGGCTGTTCTCCCGCGGCGGCTTCACCGACGGGTATTTTACGGGAAAAATCGCGGTCGGCATGTGCGGCATACGCACGGAGGCTGACAAGGCGGAGAGCCGCACGACGCCCGCCGGAAAATACGGCGAAATGCCGACCCCCGCCGCAGCGGAAATAAAGATAGAGGCGGGCGCGACGGCATCGCTCACCCTCTCGGCAGCCGGAAAGAGCGTCTGCGTCGCGGGTGAGACACCCGAGCCGGCAAAGAGCCGCCCGCTCGATTGTGAGGCGGTCATAAAGCAGATAACAAAGACCGGGGGGACGCTCTTTACGCTCCCGCCGGAGAATATCTCCGTCACGCTCGGCGACGGGCTGAACCTCTCGCCCGCGGCACTGAACTCTCTTCGGCGTAACGCCGTGGAGAGCCTTTCGCGCGCCTTCGGCGAAGAAGTATATATGCCTTATTCGCCGGAGCCGCGGCACTTCGCTTTCACAGAGCCGCGAAAGATACCGCGGCGCACGGCGCTCTTCCTCTCACCGGAAAGGTACTCCGAGGCTGTGGAGAGCGGGGCTGATATGCGGTATTTTGATGTCCGCTTTCTCCCGCTCCCGTTTACTGCGGGGTCCGACGGGGCAAACGGCGTCTGCCTGCCGCCCGTCATAACCGACGGAGAGTGGGATAACGTCATGCGCCTCGTGAAAGAGGCAAAGCTGCGCGGGGCGGAGTACGCCCTCTGCGGCAATCTCTCGCACTTTGAGATAGCCGAAAGGATGGGACTTGTCCCGATAGGCGATTTCAGACTGAATATATACAACGCGGAATCACTGCGGGCATTTGCGGGGCTCGGGCTCCGCTTTGCGGTCCTGTCTGCCGAGCTGACGCTCCCCGCCGCACGGGATCTTGTACGCACCGCCGGGGAGGAGCTTTTACCCTCGGTTATCGTATACGGCAGAATACCGCTCATGCTTACCGAGCGGTGCTTTACGAAGGAAAACTTCGGCTGCGGGGGCTGCTCCCGCTCCGCCCTCACAGACAGGAGGGGCGAGAAATTCCCGCTTATGCGCGAGTATGAGCACAGAAATCTCGTTCTCAACTGCGCGACGACCTGTATGACCGACAAAGTCGGCGACCTGCGCTCGGCTGGCATCACCGGGGAGCATTTCATATTCTCCACCGAGAGCGGGCGGGAAATTTCGGACTGCATAGAGGCGGCAAGGGCGGGGAGACTTCCCGACGGAATAAAGCTCCGCAGAATGGGCAGGCGGGACGCGGCACAGCCCGTGAGCACCGGGGGCGCGCCGGAACCGGCGCAGAGAACGAGCCGCAGAACAGAGAATTTCGCAAAGCCCGGAAAAATGAAGAACGAGCCGAAGAGAAACAGGCTGAAACGGAGAAAATAAAATGAAGATAATACTTGCGTCAAAATCGCCGAGGAGGAGGGAATATATGGCGGCACTCTTCCCGGACTACGAGTGTGTGAGCCGGGAGGTGGATGAGAGCCTGCCGGAGGACACCGCGCCTGTGCGCGGTGTGGAGCTGCTCGCAAGGCGAAAGGGCGAGGCTGTCGCCGCGATGTACCGCGGTGACCCCGGGACGGTGATAATCTCCGCCGACACGCTCGTTGACCTCGACGGAAGAAAGCTCGGGAAGCCGACGAGCAGGGAGGAGGCATATTCGATGCTCCGCTCGCTCTCCGGGCGGCGTCACTTCGTTCATACCGGAGTTGCCGTTTCCGTCGGGGGCGTTACGTACTCCGGCGCGGACACCACGGCGGTATACTTCCGTGAGCTGACCGACGGGGAGATATGGGACTACATAAACAGCGGGGACCCGATGGACAAGGCGGGTGCCTACGGAATACAGGCGGGCGCGCGCGGCTTTGTCAGAGGCATAGACGGTGAGCTCGATACGGTTGTCGGGCTTTCCCGAAAGCTCACTCTCCGCCTGCTACGAGAGGCTCTGCCGGGGGCGTCCCTCCCGGAAATTCCGTACACGCCCTGCCCCTTTCCACAGATAAAAGAGGATAAAACGAATGAAAAAGAATGAGCGCGCGGCAACCCTTGCGGAGGCGGAAAAAAGGCTTCGCGAGAGGTATCCGGACTCGGTCTGCGCGCTGAAATACGGAGACGACCCGTGGCGACTGCTCGTCATGAGCCGCCTGTCCGCCCAGTGCACGGACGCGCGGGTAAACGAGGTGTCAGGGGAGCTTTTCCGGGAGTTTCCGACGGCGCGCGACATGGCAGACGGGGACATTTCGAGAATTGAGGAGCTTATCCGCCCCTGCGGTCTTTTCCGCACGAAGGCAAGAAATATAAAAGACGCCTCCGCAATAGTCGCCGAGAGATACGGCGGAAAAATACCCGATAATATGGAGGAGCTGCTCGCCCTCCCCGGCGTCGGGCGCAAGATAGCAAATCTTCTGCTCGGCGACGTGTTCGGAAAGCCCGCGATAGTCTGCGACACGCACTGCATAAGAATATGCGGCAGGCTCGGTATGTACCAAGAGACAATGCGCGACGCGACAAGGGCAGAGACTATACTCCGCGGTCTTATTGATCCGGCAAAGGGACCCGACCTCTGTCACAGGCTCGTTGATTTCGGACGGGAGGTGTGCACCGCGCGCTCTCCCTCCTGCGCCGCCTGCCCGCTCTCGGATATATGTGCCCATAACAGGAGCGCGCAAAAGAGCGCTGCGCGGAAAGTGCGCGGCAGCACGGCAAAATAATATCATATTGCAAATAATTATTTACATTTACAGGCTGTATGGAGAAAATCAGAATTGACCTCCCGATAATAGTTGAGGGAAAATACGATAAAAATACCGTCTCGCAGATAGTGGACGGGACGGTAATTGCGACCGGGGGCTTCTCGGTATTCAATAACAGGGAGCGGCAGGCACTTATCCGTCGGCTTGCAGAGCGGGACGGGGTAATAGTCTTAACCGACCCGGACGCCGGGGGAGGGCAGATAAGGCGGTTTCTGCGAGGCATACTCCCGCCGGAGAAAATACGGAATGTCTACGTTCCCCGCGTCGCCGGTAAAGAGAGGCGGAAGGCACACCCGTCAAAGGAGGGCGTCCTCGGGGTCGAGGGGCTCCCTGCCGATACCCTCCGCCGCGCCCTCGCCCCGTTTGCCTCCGGAGCGGAGCGGAGGAGCGGGACCCCGGTAACAAAGACCGGGATGTATCTTGACGGTCTCTCGGGAGGGGAGAACGCCTCCGCGCGGCGCGCCGCCCTCGCCGCTGAGCTCGGGCTGCCTCAGGATATGAGTGCCGCGTCACTCCTTGAGGCGATAAATCTTCTCGGCGGAGAGGAGATATATCGTCCCGCCCTCGCGCGCCTGCACGGGCACATGAGTGAAAAAGAACAATAATATATATAAAATTCACAGATTGGTGTTTACTTTCGGCGAAAGCTGTGTTATAATCTTTAATCGTGGAATGAAAAACTATATCATGGAGGTTAACCAATGATAGAAAGAAAGAAAATTTCCATGGATGGTAACACCGCCGCGGCGCATGTTTCCTATGCGTTCACGGAGGTCGCAGCCATCTACCCCATCACACCCTCGAGCCCTATGGCAGAGGTGACCGACACATGGTCGGCATCCAACAAGAACATTTTCGGCGAGCCCGCAAAGAACCTTTTCGGTGAGAATGTAAAGGTCGTTGAGATGCAGTCGGAGGCAGGTGCCGCCGGCGCCGTTCACGGCTCGCTCGGAGCCGGTGCGCTTACGACCACCTATACGGCGTCTCAGGGACTTCTCCTGATGATACCCAACATGTACAAGATAGCGGGCGAGCTTCTCCCCTGCGTTATACATGTATCGGCAAGATGCGTGGCTACCCATGCGCTGAACATATTCGGCGACCATTCGGATATTTACGCCTGCCGTCAGACCGGCTTTGCAATGCTCGCAGAGACGAACCCGCAGGAGATAATGGACCTCGGCGCCGTCGCTCACCTTTCGGCAATAAAGGGAAGAGTACCTTTCCTTAACTTCTTTGACGGCTTCCGCACCTCTCACGAGATACAGAAGGTTGCCGCATGGGACTACAAGGACCTTGCGGACATGCTCGATATGGACGCTGTGCAGGCGTTCCGTGACCGCGCCCTGAACCCCGAGCACCCCGTGCTTCACGGCTCTGCCGAGAACGGAGATATATTCTTCCAGCACAGAGAGGCGTGCAACCCCTACTACGACGCTCTTCCGGCTATCGTAGAGGACTACATGAACAAGGTGAACGAAAAGCTCGGCACCGATTATAAGCTCTTCAACTACTACGGTGCTCCGGACGCCGACAGAGTGATAATTGCGATGGGCTCTATCTGCGATGTCGCGGAGGAGGTTATAGATTATCTTCTTGCAAAGGGCGAGAAGGTCGGTCTTGTTAAGGTAAGACTTTACAGACCTTTCGTTGCGGAAAAGCTCAGCGAGGCTATTCCCGGGACGGTTAAGAAGATAGCCGTTCTTGACAGAACGAAGGAGCCCGGCGCACTCGGCGAGCCGCTTTACCTCGATGTAATAGCCGCCCTCTCCGAGGTCGGCAGAACCGGAATCTCCGTCGTCGGCGGCAGATACGGTCTCGGCTCCAAGGACACGCCCCCGGCATCCGTCTTTGCAGTATACGAGAATCTTTCAAAGAAGGCTCCGAAGAACCACTTCACAATCGGCATAGTCGATGACCTCACCGGACACTCGCTTGAAGAGAAGCCCGCGCCGGACACCGCGCCGCACGATATGATACAGTGCAAGTTCTGGGGTCTCGGCGGCGACGGCACCGTCGGCGCAAACAAGAACTCCATAAAGATAATAGGCGACCACACCGACAAGTACATTCAGGCGTACTTCCAGTACGACTCAAAGAAAACGGGCGGTATAACGATATCCCACCTGCGCTTCGGTGATTCGCCGATAAAGTCCTCCTATTACATCAACAAGGCTGACTTCGTCGCCTGCCATAACCATGCCTACCTTGAAAAGTACGACATGATCTCGGACGTAAAGCCGGGCGGAACCTTCCTCCTTGACTGCCAGTGGTCGGACGATGAGCTTGACGCAAATCTTCCCGCATCGGTCAAGTCCTATATCGCAAACAATAACATAAGCTTCTATACCATAAATGCGACGAAGCTTGCAATAGACCTCGGAAACGCAAAGGTCAAGAATACGGTGCTTCAGTCCGCGTTCTTCACCCTCGCGAAGATTCTTCCCATCGACGAGGCAATAGGCTACATGAAGTACATGGCGACGAAGTCCTACCTGAAGAAGGGACAGGATATAGTCGACCTCAACCATAAGGCAATAGACGCCGGTAAGGACGCCCTCCATAAGGTTGACGTCCCCGCCGCATGGAAGGACGCCGGAAAAACAGCCCCCGCCGCAAAGGTGACGGGCAAGAGAGCTGACCTTGTCGACTTTGTGAATGACATAGTTATTCCCGTTGTCGGAATGAAGGGCGACTCGCTCTCCGTCTCCGCCTTCGAGAAGTATGTTGACGGTACTTATCCGCAGGGCGCGGCAGCGTATGAGAAGCGCGGCGTCGCCGTCTCGGTTCCCGAATGGCATGCCGAGAACTGCATACAGTGCAACAACTGTGCGTTCGTCTGCCCGCACGCCGCTATCCGTCCGTTCGCCATGACCGAGGAGGAGGCTGCCGCGGCTCCCGCGTCGACCGCCTTTACCGCAAAGCCGGTTATAAAGACAAATTATAAGTTCACGATGGCGGTCTCCGCCCTTGACTGTATGGGCTGCACGCTCTGCGTCAAGGCATGCCCCGTGTCGAACAAGGCACTCGCAGACGCTGCGAAGAAGGTCGCGGAGGAGCAGCCCGAGCTTGACGCGAAGGCTAAGGCTAAGGCGGCTGCAAAGCTCGCGGCTCCGAAGCTCGCTATCAATATGGTTCCCATGGCTAAGGGACTTTACCAGCAGGCAGCGTTCGACTACGCGGTACACAATGTGTCCGAGAAGTCCGAGCTCGTCAACGTAACCATAAAGGGCTCCCAGTTCAAGCAGCCGCTGCTTGAGTTCTCTGGCTCCTGCGCAGGCTGTGCCGAGACCTCCTATGCGAGACTCGTTACACAGCTCTTCGGCGAGAGAATGTATATATCCAACGCGACCGGATGCTCCTCTATATGGGGTGGCTCCGCTCCCGCAACTCCTTATACCGTAAACCGCGAGAGCGGCAGAGGTCCCGCATGGGTCAACTCGCTGTTCGAGGATAACGCGGAGCACGGTCTCGGTCTCTACATCGGTCAAAAAACTCTCAGAAACAAGCTTATCGGCTACGTAAGAGAGCTTCGCGACGAGGTTAAGGACGAGGAGAAACTCGCGGTAATCGACGCATACCTCAACACGCTCGAGGACGGCAAGGCAAACGAGGCGGCTACAAAGGCTCTCGTCGCTATGCTCGAGGGCTGCGACTGCAAGTCGGAGCTCAAGGATAAGATCCTCCGCGACAAGCAGTACCTCTCCAAGAAGGCTGTATGGATCTTCGGCGGAGACGGATGGGCATACGATATCGGCTTCGGCGGTCTTGACCATGTTCTTGCATCCGGCGAGGACGTCAACGTAATGGTATTCGATACCGAGGTTTATTCCAATACCGGCGGACAGGCTTCCAAGTCCTCCAATATCGGTCAGGTTGCGCAGTTTGCCGCCGCCGGTAAGGAGATAGGCAAGAAGAACCTCGCCGAGATAGCAATGTCTTACGGATACGTCTATGTTGCACAGGTCGCAATGGGCGCGGATATGAGCCAGACGCTGAAAGCAATAGCCGAGGCAGAGGCTTATCACGGACCCTCGCTCGTCATAGGCTACGCTCCCTGTGAGATGCACTCCATAAAGGGTGGTATGGCTAATTGCCAGGCAGAGATGAAGAAGGCTGTTGACGCCGGCTACTGGCACATGTTCCGCTTCAACCCGGCGCTTAAGGCAGAGGGTAAGGATCCCTTCACCCTTGACTCCAAGGCTCCGACTGCCTCCTATCAGGACTTCATAAACGGTGAGGCGCGTTATACGAGACTTGCACAGGCGTTCCCGGAGAGAGCAAAGGTTCTCTTCGCGAAGGCAGAGAAGAACGCAAAGGCTAAGTACGAGAGACTTACCCGCCTTGTGGACTTCTATAACGACACAAATATCTGATTGACCCGTAAGGGAACAACCGGATAACCCGCCGGACCGGGGGCTCGCCCCCCGGCCCGGCTTTTCCTTTGTCTCCGCCACGGCGACATTCCCGGCTCGGGTTTATAAAAGGGAAAGGCGACTGCCACCGGAGGGTGGTAACCGCCTTTTGCGCAGGATTGCGCTGTTATATTATATAGGAAGATATGAGAGGGATCAGTCGTCCTCCGCCTCGCGCTCCTCGGCGTACATCTCTTCGTCGAGCTCGTCATTGAAGCGTTTTTCGCCCTGCGCGTCCTCGTAGTCGCCGCTGCCCGGGCGGCTCACAAAGCTGTACTCCTCGTCGTCTATATCATATATGTGTCCGTCTACATCGAGCGGGGTTGCCGCCTTGCAGAATATCTCGAGAAATGCGTCGGTGTCAAACTCCTCGACTTCGATGCCCATATCATCATTTGTGAATGTAAATCCGGTCTCCTGCGTATCGTCGGCTCCGGCAAAATCGTCGTCGTAGACGATGTATTCGCTCCCTATGTCAAAGAAGTCCTCGAGCTCGCCGGATTTTAAGAATTTGACCATGTTCTTGACGTCGGCTTTTTTGCCGTGCAGATTGATTTCAAAGTAAATTTCTTCAGAAAGTATCATAATACATTCTCCGCCTTGATTAATTCTATCCTTTTTTATGCGCCATAGAGTATAGCACAGGGCAATCTTACTTGTCAATATATTTTTGTGTTTTGGCTTCCATTTATATATTATTAGACGCTTCGGGAGATGTGATTGCGACTTTTCTTTCTCATCATGAATATTTTTTGCAGAATCCGCAAATTATTTTGAAAATGCTATTGACATCCTGTTTTCTTTGTGATAGAATAAGTAAGCTGTCGCGGAAGTACCTTTTACTTTTGCGGCGCTTGTTCCTTGAAAATTGAACAACAGAAATTTCTGAAAAGAAGCACTGAATAAGTGCGAGGAAATCTGTCGAAAACACTTTGAAGAGTACGAACTTTAACGAGTAATTAGAAGAATTGCTAGAAGCAAAGCTCTGAATACTGAGGTAATGACTCTGAGGCGGGCGTAAGTCTGTTTTGGAGATATTATACAATTATTTAGAGAGTTTGATCCTGGCTCAGGATTAACGCTGGCGGCGTGCATAACACATTCAAGTCGAACGGGGTGTA
>CAKRQL010000007.1 GCA_934393265.1 uncultured Eubacteriales bacterium
GTTCTGTACTCTGCGATGCCCGGGCAATCAGGCGGACATTGCGCCGCCCGTACCCGCTGCATTTCTCTTTATCTTGTTGCTCGTCGTTTTCTCAAACGGCGTCTCGCGTATTGTGAGCGCGGAAATCTGCTTGTAGCCCGGGAGCTCCGAGAGCTCTGCACGGATGTCGGCAAGCGCCTGCTCACGCGGGCGGGGATCCTCCGCCATGTAAATCTCAGCCGAGAGCCCGGTCTCCTCCCCGGCGTCGTTCTTTATTCCGCGGACAACCGCCTCGGTAATATACGGTACGCGGAGGATATATCCCTCGATAGCCTCGGGGTATATGTTCTTTCCGTTCGTGAGAACTATTATGTTCTTCTTTCTTCCGGTTATGACTATCTCGTCGCGGTCGTTTATATAGCCGTAGTCGCCGGTCGAGAACCAGCCATCGCTGTCAAGGACCTCGGCGGTGAGCTCCGGGTGCTTGTAATATCCCATCATGACGACGTCGCCGCATACCTGTATCTCGCCTATGCCGTCGGCATCCGGTTCGGATATTCTCCACTCGAGACAGCCGATGCGCCGCCCGGCGGAGGAGAAGTTGTTCGACCCGTCGACATCGTCGTTCACCGAGACGAGCGGCGAGCACTCGGTTATTCCGTACCCGCCGGTAAGTGTTATACCTATCTTATCGAAGAATGCGCCTGTCTCCGGGCGTATCGGTGCGCCGCCGCAGACAATGCGGCGGAGCCTGCCGCCGAAGCCCGCGAGTATAGACTTGAAGAACACGCGGCGCAGGTCTATTCCGATACGGCGGAGTGCCTCGGATATTTTCACCGCCCGCTCAAAGGAGGCCCTCTTTCCCTCCTTGTCAATGGTGCGGTTTATGAGGTCATAGAAGTGCTCCGAGAATGCGGGCACAAGATAGATATAATCCGGGTGATAGCGTTTCATATCGTCCGCCACCTTGCGCAGCGACTCGTTTATGCAGAGCGTCGTTCTCGCGTGTATACCGACGAGTATATCGCAGACCGCCTCGTACGTGTGGTTATAAGGCAGGACGGAGACACACTTTCCGCTGACCTGCGAGGCGGCAAGACCGTACTTGACGCCACAGACAAGGTTGTGCTCCGAGAGCATGACGCCCTTTGCCGTTCCGGTTGTTCCGGAGGTGAACACAAGGTCGCACAGCTCCCATTCGTCGCGCCCGAGGGCATCAAACGCCGTCTTATCGAGCTCGCGCCCGGACTCAAGAAGCCTGTCAAAGGAGAGCGCGCCGTCCGCGTCCTCCTTTTCGTCTATGCAGACAACGAGCGAGAGCCGCGGCAGCTCTGAGAGCCGCCCCTCAAGGGCGACGAGGCGGCGACGGTCGCAGAACAGGACCTCGCTGTCCGACTCGCCGAGAAGGAATATCAGCTCATCCGTCGGCAGCTCCTTATCAAGGGGGACAAACACGCCACCGCTCGTGAGTGTCATAAGATAGGTGACTATCCAGCGGTAGGAGTTCCCCGCCGCGATAGCCATGTGGCTCCTGCCGTACCCGAGCTTTTCTATCGCCGCACCGAGCGAGCGGACATCGTCGCGGAACGCGGAGAATGTGACGCTCTTCGGCTCTCCCGCCTCGCGGTATTCATAGGCTATGGCGTCCGGGCTCTCGGTCGCGCTTATTGTGAGCATTTCCTTTATCGAATGTATATCGGGGAATTTCTTTATCTTGTTTTTCATATCGTTTTCCTCCGCTGTGCCGCCTTTACGGCGTATTCTGTAAAAATTATATACACTCGGAGAAAAAAAGTCACCCTACACCCGTCTCCCGGCGGTAGAATTATTTTCCCCGCCTCTCTACTTTCTCTACCGGCGACTCTACCGAGGCAAAATCCGCAGCATTTTGCGTAAAAATGAAAAGTATAATTTACAAAATCCGTCACATCCGCACACTTGCGCGAAAATGCACCGTCTGAAAAATTCAAATGTCGCAGCAAACGCAAGAAAGCAAAAAAATACAGTCCCAAGCGAAAATCCGGCAGGCAAAAATTAAAAGCCCGGGGTGAAGTGCTCCCCGGGCTCGCCTGTATTATGCTTCTTGTTATGTTTCTTTTTACTTCTTCTCGGCGTGTCTTATAGCCGCGCCGCCGGCTTCGAGGAGCTCGTGCTTTATATCCCAGAGCTTCTGCGAGAGGTCGACGTAGTATCTGTGCGGATTCTCAAATCTTGTGACCTCCTCCCAGAGGGTATCGACCTGCGCGCGGCAGTACTGCTGTATCTCCGAGATGTGCGGAGAGTCGTAGACGCACTCGCCGCCACGGAATACGGGAACAAGGAGCTCACGGAGGGTGTAATCCTCGCATACCTTGCGCTTCCACGTCTGTGCGGGGTCGAAGATTTCAAGCGGCTTCGTCTCGTCTATCACCTCGTCGTGCACGCAGATAAGATCTGCGGTTGCCTTTCCGTTCTGCTTGTCGTAGATGCGGTAGACCTTTTTGAAGTGCGGGTTGGTTATCTTCTCCGGGTTTTCGGAAATCTTTATCTTCGGGACTATCTCGCCGTTCTCTTCCTTTGCGACAAGCTTATAAACTCCGCCGAACACGGGGTTAGACTTCGCGGTGATAAGCCGCTCGCCGACGCCGAAGGAGTCTATCTTCGCGCCCTGAAGAATTATATCGCGGATTATATTTTCGTCGAGTGAATTTGAAACGACTATCTTACAGTCGGTAAAGCCCGCGTCATCAAGCATTTTGCGCGCTTTCTTTGTAAGGTAGGTGATGTCGCCGGAGTCAAGGCGTATTCCGCAGCTCTTTATTCCGAGAGGCACGAGCACCTCGCGGAACGCGCGTATCGCATTCGGAACTCCGGAGCGGAGAACATCATAGGTATCGACAAGGAGGGTTGCATTATGCGGATATGTGCGGCAGTAGGCGACGAACGCCTCATACTCGCTGTCAAACATCTGCACCCACGAGTGTGCCATTGTTCCGGTCGCGGGGATTGCATAGTCTCTGTCCGAGATTGTGCACGCCGTCGCGGCACAGCCGCCGATGAACGCGGCGCGGGCACCGAGGATAGCTCCGTCCGCCCCCTGTGCGCGGCGTGAGCCGAACTCCGCAACCGGTCTACCCTGTGCGGCTCTTACAACGCGGTTCGCCTTTGTAGCTATCAGCGACTGGTGATTTAACGAGAGGAGGACAAAGGTCTCAATGAACTGTGCCTCTATCGCCGGGGCGCGGACGGTGAGTATCGGCTCTCCCGGGAATATCGGCGTCCCCTCCGGGACGGCGTATATATCTCCCGTAAAGCGGAAGTTGCGCAGGTAGTTAAGGAAGTCCTCCGAGAACATCTTCTTTGAACGGAGAAATTCTATATCCTGCTCGGTGAACTTCAGAGTTTTGATATATTCTATAACCTGCTCAAGCCCCGCAGCGATGGCGAAGCCGCCGCCGTCCGGAATTGTGCGGAAGAACACATCGAAGTAGGCTATCTCGTCTCCCTTTCCGAGTTCGTAATAGCCGTTCGCCATAGTGAGCTCGTAGAAATCGCAGAGGAGTGTATTATTCGGCTTTGACATATTTTTATTAAATTGCCTTTCTTTTTTATTTTTGCCGCCCGCGGCGACGCTTTTCGGGGATTGCCGGACTGATTAAAGCTCAAGCTTCATATCGCCGTATTTTATTGCCCCCGTTTTTCTCATTATCTCGGATATACCGAGCGAGACCGCCGCGGGGAGGACTATACAGCAGACGAGGACGCCGAGCGAGCTCATAAGTCCGAAGCCCATGTCGGTGAATATTCCGATAGGACCGACAAGACCGCAGGTGCCCATTCCGGCACTGACTCCCGAGCACTCGAGCTTAAAGAGGCAGGTAGAGACCGGACCGCACACCGCGGCGGCGACTGTCGCGGGGATCCATATCTGCGGCTTTTTTACTATGTTGCCCATCTGGAGCATCGAGGTGCCGAGCCCCTGTGCAACGACGCCGGACCAGCGATTCTCACGGAAGGATATGACGGCAAAGCCGACCATCTGTGCACAGCAGCCGACCGCCGCCGCGCCTCCGGCTATCCCGGTTATGCCTATCATCGCGCAAAGTGCCGCGGAGCTTATCGGCAGGGTCAGTACGACGCCGACCACGACGGCAATTATTATTCCCATAAAGAAAGGATACATGTTCGTCGACCAATTCACAAAATATCCTATCCAGTACATGCAATAGGCGACAAGCGGGCATATAAGCTGTGCGAGCCCGACGCCGACGCCGATAGTCACCACCGGGGTGACAAGTATGTCTATCTTGGTTTCCTTTGAAACAAGCTTTCCGACCTCGGTCGCGACGAGCGCACAGAGGAAGGCTCCGGCAGGACCGGCGGTTACCGTCAGTACCGCGTCTGCGGCGGTTATAGCCGTGCTGAAGCCGTTTCCGGCAAGCCCGGCGACACCCGCCGAGAAGAGCACGAGCGGCGGAGCCTTAAGCGCGTAGGCAACGGCTATTCCGAGCACCGCCCCGGTCGCCTGCTTTGCAAAGGTCGCCATGTGGGTGAATGTCGACCAGTGGGTATACTCCGAGAGAGTGCCGAAGATAGTTCCTATAAGGAGCGTCGCAAAAAGCCCCAGTGCCATGGAGCCCATAGCATCTATGAAGTAGACCTTCGGTGAAAGCGTTATGTTTTTCTTTTTCAGAAAAGCGCGGACGCGCCCGGTACTTTTCTCCGGTGCGGAGGTCTCCTCCGGTTCTGCCGTCTCCTCCGGTCTTTCCGCCGTGACGTCCTTTTTGTCGTTCGCCGCTTTGTCGGTCGTCTCTGCCGTCCCGTCGTCGCTCGCTGTGAGATGCCCGGCGTACTCCCCGTCCCGCCATTCGGGAGCCTTATCTCCCGGCGCTGAGGTCAGTCCGTCGGTATATGGCTTATTCTGCCATGCCGTCTCTTCCCTGTTTTTCATTGTAAAAAATCCTTTCTTATCGCAAAACACGCGGGGCGTGTATCATTTTCCCGCCGAGTTCCGCTCTTTATCTATATAATCCTGAAGAATTATCTGAGCCGATAGGGTATCGATATTTTCTTTTCTGCGTCTGCCGTGCGTACCCGTCGCGTCGAGGTAGCGATAAGCCGTCATTGTGCTCATTCGCTCGTCGTAGGTGACCACATCAGCATCGGTGAGCGGACGCAGAAGATTTATAAAAGCCATTACCGTCTTTACCCTCTCGCCCTCGGTGCCGTCCATATTCTTCGGCAGACCGACGACTATGCGGACGCACCCGCGCTCCGCACACTCGCGCGCCACACGCTGTGCCGTGTGCAGCATTCCGCCCTCTCGCAGGGTGCCGACGCCGGTGGCAATAAGTCCGGATGCGTCACATTCCGCGAGCCCGGTGCGGACGTCTCCGTAGTCAACCCCGAGATATTTTCCGTGCCTGAGATCCATAAAATCCTCCAGAAGAGCTGCCGCGGCAGGTGTCGGTGTCCTGTGCCGCAAGCGACGCCGCAGCACATCGCGGCTATTGCCTGCGCGTGCGCGACAGAATAATTATATACCACTTCCGCCGGATTGTCAAGAATTTCACGTATTATGGTGCGGGCACCTGCGATTTCCGGTATCCGAGGACAAGAAAGTGCGCCTCCGACGTGAGGTGAGAAAGCGCGGCAATCCGCTCTCTGCCCTCCGGCGGAGTGCGGTAAGCGTACGGGGTCATCATGAAGAGCGCGTGTATGTCCTCGCCGCTGTCAAGCTCAAACGTATAGCGCAGCTCACGGCGAAAAAGCAGCTCAAAGCCCGGAAGTGCCGGGTCAAGCACCGGCTTTCTGTACGGAACGTCATACGCCACGGCTTTCAGCGAAAACAGGTGCTCCTCCCCCGGTACAGCCATGACAAAGCCGCCCCCCGGACGGAGAGCGCGTCGGATTTCATTCGGGCAGAGCGGGGAAAACATATTGAGCGTCACATCAAAGCTGCCGTCCGGTACCGGCATATCGTAAGCCCCGGCGACGGCAAATTCGATGCTCCCCGCCCCGCGCAGTCTCCTTGCCGCGCGGCACACAGCCTCCCTTGAAATGTCGAACGCCGCGACGCGCCCGCCATGCGGGGCAAGCCTCCGCGCGACCTCCCCGGTATAGTACCCCTCGCCGCACCCTATATCAAGGAGAGTGCCGCCGTCAGGGGTCAGATTGCGGCATATAGTGCTCACAGCATCGCAGAGCGAAAGGTAGGCACCCGTGTCAAGAAAACGCCGCCGTGCATCTACCATTTCCCGGTTGTCGCCGTGCGTCCCCGCCCTACGGGTCAGAAGGTTTATGTACCCCTCCGCCGCCATGTCGTACGAATGCCCCGCAGGGCACACCGCGCGCCTGTCCGAATATGTCAGATCCCTTTCGCACTTCGGACAGCAGAAAAGCGACCTTCGCCCCGGAATACCACCGGGGCGTGTATTGTTTTTGTCATTCATTCGTTTGTCTCTCCGTGGTACGGATTTCCCCGTATTCCCTTATCATCGTCTCGGTTGAGGCGACCCTCAAAAACCGATTTACCGATCGGTGCCCTTTCGGGAAAACCAATCGGTAAATCTTTTCAGTGATTAATCGGGACAAATTCGAGCTTGAGTTTCATCCCCATGCCCTCGGCAAGTCTTTTAAGAGTTTTGAGAGAAGGGTTTGAGTTTCCGTTTTCCAATTTACTGATGTCCGCCTGTGCAATACCGGTACGGTCTGATAAATCCTTCTGAGTAAGTCCGGAGGCTTTTCTTGCATCAATCATAGCCTGTATAATGGAAAATTCGGTTTCAAGTGCGTCATATTCTTTCTTGAATTCTTCATTCTTAAGCTGTTCATTCAAAAAATCCTTGTAATCAGTCATATCATTTCTCCCCCCTGTTCAAAAATTCGTTTCGATATTTCTTTGAAAGCTCTATTTCCTTTTTCGGAGTCCTTTGCGTTTTCTTGACAAATCCGTTTGTGAGAACAATTCTTCTGCCGATCACGAAAAAATAAAGTACTCTTGAAATATTTGAACCGCTTTTTGCTCTGATCTCAAATATTCCGTCAACAAGATGCTCTGAATACGGCATTCTCAGATCCGTTCCGTTTTGAGCGAGCAATTCAATTATTCTCAAAAGTCTCGCTCTCATTTTAGTGTCAACGGATAAAAGAAATTCCTTCGCAGGCTCGCTTCCGTCAGGTTTATCATAGAAAACAATTTCAAATTCCTGCATTCTTAACAGTCCTCTTAAATATAGGATTTATCCTCATCTACATTATATGGGATATATCCCATTTTGTCAATAGCTTTGTTCTTATTTCATATAAAATTTTTGTATTGTCTGTAATATCGCCCGTAGCGGCGAGCGCATCAAATACCGTCAAAGTCTCCGTTCATCGGGGGAAGCGAGCAAGACAAGGCGCACCGGAGCCGCCCTCCGGGGCGGCGTAGTGACCTACGACGAGGGAGTAGGCGGGAGCAACGGCGCAGCCTCCGCACCGGATGATGAGCTGTAG
>CAKRQL010000008.1 GCA_934393265.1 uncultured Eubacteriales bacterium
GCATTGCCTGCCGACAAATGATATAAAACTCTTTCTGGTGTATCAAAACTTGCGGTTTCGCGTTTGGAAGAAAACGCATTGAGATTGTAAATCCGATTTGCCGTGCCGATTACAAGCGGATATGACAAAAATTTCTGACTGTATGTCGCTCCGTCAAGCCACGACAAATCAAAAGGTATATTAAACTTGCGGTTTATACCTAAAAATGAAAGGTATTCGGTTCTGTAATCCGTTAAGTTTGCATTTATAAAGTTTTTGTATCCGTATGTGTTTATAACGAAATCGCTGAAAGAATACGCCGTTTTTATTGCATCATCCGTATTATCATTAAAATCGTCGATAAAGTAAGCCGAAAATAGTGTTAATTCTAAATCTTTATCGTTTGCGTAATGTTCTTTAATTTCTTCATTGCTGTATTCACAATTAAAGGCGTGGGCATATGCTCCGTATTGTTTCCAATACTCGGTTGATTGGATATAAGCCCCTGCAAAAGCCTTTCTGTAACCGCCACTTTTTACAGCACTTTCATTGCAAATTAAAACTTCGTTTTGATATACTGCTTTATCGTTTCCTAAAATATATTCATCGGCAATAATATAGCACTTAATTTGCGTGTCCAAATTGAATACACTTGTAAGTGTAGAATAATCGTCTTGCATTAAATTTATCAAATTGCTTATTTCGTCTTTTGAATTACTTACACTGTTTTCAACGTGCAATTCTATGTTTTTATCTTTTAATATATTGCAAGTGGTGCTTTTATAATAGGGAATATACTCATATACTTTTGTTTGATAATTCTTGTCTTTGTTACACGCCGAAAAAGCTATCAAGGAAGATAAAAGAGATAAACATATAATCAAAATAAGTCTTTTTCTCATAAAACGCCCTCACAATAACGGCTATATTGTTTTTTCTATTATACACGATTTTGCTATTAAATTCAAGTGAAAAGCCATTGTAAACTTCAAAGGGCTCTTTGGCGGGTGCTTGACTATACAAGCGCGACACTTCGCGTCGCGGTCAAGCACCCACCAAACAACTCACTTAAACTCGGATAAAAAGACAAACTAAAAGCCGAGCGATTAACCGCCCGGCTGATTCTTCTTTTTGCCGTTCAAATCGACTTTTATGCCGAAATATTCGTTAGAAAAGAATAATACGAACTCCGGATCAACGTCAGGGTTCGTATTATTCCCTATTGGCGGAGCGTTAGTAACGTAAATCGAATTTTATAGAGCAAGTAGTTTTTCTATAAATTGATGTGCCTTATTCTCATCAATATTAATTGATTGATTTCTAATAATACCACCTATATTCTCGCCATAAAATTGAGCCACACCTTTTGAATTTCTTCCTGCCCAATGACTTATTACTACTGTACTGTCAAGTAATGTATCGTCAAATACAGGGCATAAAAACGTAGAAATGCTTTTATCATTGCCTACACCAACGAAAAATAATAAATATACAGAATTGTCTTTTGCCAAAAATTTTAACAACTTGTCAATATTGTACGCTTTAGGATTTGAACCTAAAAATAAAACCTTCGTTTTTATATCAGTTTTAGTGTCAAAAGTCCCAAAGTCCACATTGTAATCTCCTAGGTCATTATCGTTTTTAATATAGGGAATAGGAGTGCCATTTTCAAGAGAATCTATCAAAGCCTCTTTTAGAACTTCGTCATCACTTGCGATTAAATACTCAATTATATTCCCTTTTATATTGACATTTTCTATAAATGCCGCAATTGCAATTTCTCTACTAACTTTTGAAACTCTATTTTGCAAGTCACTCGCTAATTTGTTATAAAATATTGAATTAAGAAACTCCATACACCGCTTTGGAGCATTCTCGATGTTTATTCTTTCTATGTCATCAGGCTGAAATTTGTGTCCGTGAGCAACAATATTATTCGTCGATTCAACTAACCTAATAAGGTTTTCATTAAAAGAATAACCCTTATGGATAGAAAATAGCTTTTCAAAGTTGGTAGGATTGTTTGGTATATCTGCTATCGTTCTTAATACATCTGACCCATTAAAACTGCCTTTTATATTATCAACTCGCAATTGCTGAGAAGAATGACTAATTTTTTTCAAACAAGTTGTATTAGCAAGTAGCATATAGTTTTTTGTAGGCAAGACAACACATACAATAACTGGTCTGTCATCATATTTTTGTAATGCAGATAAAGAAAGAACTGTATTACTAAAATGCTCAGATGTAGCTTTACTAAATCTTATAGCAAAATCTTCACAATAATACAGTTTTCTATCCTGAGTAAGACAAAACTCTTCTTTTACCTTATTCGACAATGCCTGTTTATCGTTAATTCCATTATTTTTTAACACAAATGAAACAAGCGAATTAATTCTGTCAAAATTTATCATAATTTAATCTCGCTTTTCTTTATTTTGCAGGGAAAGTGTGTTACGCTCCCAAAAAACGCCATTTGTATACCCTTGTATGGTTTTATCGTGTTCTGCTTGTTCTAATCTATATTCAGCCCAAGCACAATATAATGGATTCTGCTCAATACCAATATAATGACGCCTCAGCTTTTTTGCAACAACAGATGTTGTACCTGAGCCGAGAAAAGGGTCTAATATGACGTCGTCAGCATTACTGCTTGCCAATATCAATTTTGCTAATAATTTTTCGGGTTTTTGAGTCGGGTGGGCAGTATTTTCAGGCATAGACCAGTATGGAATTGATATGTCATCCCAGAAATTTGACGGATATGTGTTCCTATAGTTTCCGTCTAATGTTTCTTCCCAATCCTTAGGTTTCCCGTCAACTTTATATGGTGCAATGACTTTACGTCTACACATTACATCGTTTACATTAAAAGTATATTTTCTAGATACTGTAGCAAACCAAATATCTTCCATAGCATTTTTCCAATTTGTTAGTGCGCCACGTCCTTTTTCTCTTTGCCACGTAATTCTATTAACAACATTAAAATACTGATTTAGCACACTGCCTATCAGCAAACTTGATTGCCAATCACAACAAACATAAATAGAAGCGGTAGGTTTTAACAATGGAAGGACTTTTTTTATCCAACTTTCGGTATACTTAACATAATCAGTTTCGTTAAGTTTTGAAAACTTCATTCCGTGAAAATTTTTATCTAAATTATAACAAGGGTCAGCAATGAGTAAATCAATGCTTTGTTGAGGAAGAAATTCTAAAACTTGTAGCGAATCTCCAAGAATTGTTCTGTCTAACAATTCCTCGATTGACAGCTTAGAAGTAACTGTGATGCATCTATCAAGAAAAATTTTTCCCTCTTCAACTGAAAAATCAATTGTTTTATTCTTCGGTGATTTCATAAATGCACCTCGCTTTTTTTAATATTATAGCATAAATTTTTAATTTTTTCAACCGCTATTGAGTTTGCAAACGTAGAATTTCGGAATAAATTTCAAATGGCACTGTGGCGGGTGCTTGACTAATACAAGCACCCGTCAAATAACTCGCTTAAATTCGGTAAAAAACAAACCTTAACCAATCATGTTCGCTTTTTTCTTTCCCCCGCAAACTCGTGCAAGCACGGTTGCGTGGAAAAGAAAAAAGCGACCCTACGGGTTGCGTAGGATTGCATTTTGGTGGCGGAGAGGAAGGGATTCGAACCCTTGTGGGCTTTCGCCCAAACGGTTTTCAAGACCGCCTCGTTATGACCGCTTCGATACCTCTCCAAATTATGTGCCAGAGAGGTTGAGAAGCGATCCTCGGTCACCGTCAGGTGAGCGAATACGCGTCGGAACATTCGCCGCAGGCGAAATACCTCTCCAAATTATGTGCCGGAGAGGTTGAGAAGCGGTCCTCGGTCACCGTCAGGTGAGCGAATACGCGTCGGAATATTCGCCACAGGCGAAATACCTCTCCGTACAACGCAACCATTATACTATTTTCCATCCGGTTTGTCAAGAGCGGAAAGCAAAAATTCACGCCGTTCGGTGTAGTGTTACAATTGACGTGAGACTACACGCTTGCGGCAAAAATATCAGATTAACTATTGCATTTTTTTGAAAATATGGGGTATATGTATCTAATAAAAATGCCGTTTGCGGCAAAAATATTATATTAGGTGGCTTATGAGAAGACAGGAAACCGCATCCTTTGATAAGACAATGGACTCCTTCAAAAAGCTGCTCATTGTTGAAAAGAGCATGAAGCCCCGGCGCGATGAAAAGGGATATGGCATGATGGGTATAAAGAAATTTTTGTTTGATAAGGATAGCCTTGATGCATAAATCAAATACGATGAAAAAGGGATGGCGCGCGCCATCCCTTTATTGTTCAGCTGTTCTTTTGTCGTTTTCTTTTATTTCTTGTCGCCTCAAAGCTCACATTCACAAGGAATTGCACCACGTCATCGGGGGCGTCGGAAAGGAGCACCGAGATCCAGTGGAGCTTGTTCATGTGGTACGCCGGATATACGCCGTCTGCCGCGGCGAATGAGCCGAACATCTCTGTCGGCAGCTTCAGATTTACCACGTCTGTCACCTCGTCGCAGTCGAAGCCGAGCTTTCGCCGGGATACTCCCATAACGAGGGCGTACCATTTGCGGTTGTCACCGTGCCTGAGCACCGCCGTGTCAAAGTCCTCGTCAAACGGATAGTCCGGCGACGTGCCGTACGTGCTGAGGCAGTAGGAAAGAAAAGCTTGTTTTGTCATCACCGGACCTCACGTTCGTTATTTTTTCTTCGGCTGATACCCCGACCTCTTCGGGCGGGCAAAACGCCGCGCGGCGATACGGGGCATCCCCGTTTTTTGTTTTTTACACCGTGTTCTTCCGTTTATTCCGGTACATACGGCTGTCTGCCACCGCTATCGCCTCCGCAAGGGTCCCGGCGCGGTACGCGCCGCCGACGCTTATTCCGAGGCTTATATCCGGGTGCCCCTCAAGCACAGACTCACGCACACTCTGCTTCAGTCTGTCGAGGAGCGAGAAGAACTCGGATTTCCCGATGCTGCGGAATATGAGCAAAAACTCGTCCCCGCCGTATCTTATCGTAACGCCCTGCCCCTCCGTACCCGAGATAAGGATTCCCGCGATGTGCCGGAGCGCGGCGTCACCGGTCTGGTGACCGTATGTATCGTTTATGCTCTTGAACCCGTCGACATCTATGAGAGCCACGGCGTCCGCACCCTCAAGCCCGCCGCCGAAGTCGTCAAGATACATTCTCGAGTAGGCATTCGTCAGAGAGTCCTTGTAGAAGTCAAGCAGCAGTAGTCTCGTTCTCTCGGACGCGGCATAGGCACGGACGCCTCCGTGCGCCCTTGCCATCCTGAACGCGAGCTCAAGCACGCACTCTCTGTCCCGGAGCTTCATATACTTTGAGATTACCGCATACAGCTCGCCGTCGCTTCTGGTCTCAAGCTTTGTCATGAGGCTTTTGTTCCGCATAGCCTCACAGGACGAGCAGTTCTCGCACCTCTCGCCCCTGCACCATATATCATAGCACCTCGCACCGGTTTTTATAATTTCGCCGTTCTCCGCGAAGGTGAGCACACTGTAATCCTCCGAGTCAACAAGCCTTACAACATCAAATATACTGCGAAGTGCACCGATAGCACCCGCGGCAGCCACCGGGTCGTCAAAGGAATGCTCAAAGCCAATCCTCGAAATCTCGTCGTCTATATCCGCTATCTGCCCGAGCACGCTTATGTATCTCTCCCCGCGGAGCGGCCATACGGTACGCGCCGTAATGCGGTGCCAGCGATGTTCGCCGCCGACGGGAACGAGCGCGGTCATGGAGACCTCCGGCTGCTCCCGCGTTGTGCCGTGGAGGAGCCCGATAAGCCGATCCCAGTCCTCAGCCGAAAGGAGATCTATTCGCCGCCCCTCGGATATAAAGGCAGTCTCGACGACGCCGCCCCTGTACCAGTCGGTATATGTAACCTTTCTCGACGGGCAGTCATACTCGAACTGCATTCCGCCGGCGCAGGACTTGAAGAACTCCTTCTTCTCCCGCTCATTTTCAAGGAGCCGTCTCTCGCGGTCATCCTCCGGAAGTCCCCTCTCGCGGAGCATCTCACGTGTCAGCACCTGAGCCTCTCCATCATAATCGAACGAATAGTCGTCCGTCATGGTGCGCAGCTGCGAAGCTGTATCGGCGAGACACTGCATAAGGACAGGATTGAACTCCCCGCACTCGCCGGAGAGCATCATCCGCAAAGCCTCGTCATGCGGGATTGCCTTTTTATAGCACCGCTCGCTCGTCAGGGCGTCATATACGTCCGCAACACCGACAACCTGTGCGGAAATCGGTATCTCGTCACCCGAAAGCCCGTCCGGGTATCCGTGCCCGTCCCAGCGCTCATGGTGCCAGCGGCAGATCTCCCGCGCCACTCTCGTTACAGCTCCGAGATGCGGGTCCTGTACCGCCGCCACTATCTCATCGCCGCGGACGGTATGCGTCTCCATTACCCGTCGCTCTTCCGGCGTCAGGCGCCCGGGCTTATTCAGTATCTCCTCCGGTATCGCCATCTTCCCTATGTCGTGAAGCGGTGAGAGCGCGACTATCGTCGCTATGTCACGCCTTGTCAGATTATATCTGTCGGTCAGGGCGACAAGCCGGTGCAAAAGCGTGTCGGAGATATTCCGTACGCTCAGCGTATGTTTCCCGGACTCGTTGTTCCGCAGCTCCACCGTATGCCCGAGGATATTTATCATGGCGTCGTTTATTTCCTCACGCTCATGCACCTGATCTCCGACAAGGCGGACAAGCTGACGCTGCTTTGAATAGAGCATCAGCGTGTTCTCCACCCGGAAACGGATAGTCACAGCCGAGAACGGGCGCGAAATGTAATCTGTCGCGCCGAGGTTATACGCTCTCTCAAGAAAGCCGAGATCGCTCTCCGCCGATATGACGACAACCGGAATCTCTTCTATCCACCTGCGCTCGTTCATTATTCTGAGAACCTCAAAGCCGTCCATGTGCGGCATGTTGATGTCGAGGAGGATTATATCCGCCTGACACCCGCTGCCGAGCATGTCGATAAGCTCGTCCCCGTCCGACGCATATATATAGCTGTACCCGTCGCCGAGTATCTCGGTTATCATCTCACGGTTGATTTCCGAGTCATCTGCAATCAGAATCTTCTTTGTCACCATGTGCACGTCCTCCCGGCAGGAAGTGTGCTTATCCCGGCTCCGTGCCGCGCGGCGGCTCTTACAGTTCTCTTTTTATCCGTCAAAAATATTGCTCTCTTCATTGCAAGTCCTCCCGGAGTGTCTTATCGCTGTTCCCCCCGGGAAGCGGCAGTGCGCGTCGCGCTACCCGCGGTGTTCCGGCAGGGGGTCGCCCCCCCCCCGTTGGCAATATCTGGTATCATCAAATTCTGTATACTCCTTTCAAGCATCGAAATGTCAAGAGGCTTTGACACATGGGCGTCCATACCGGCGTCAAAGCAACGCTGTGCATCCTCGCTGAATGCGTTTGCCGTCATAGCTATAATAGGTATCGTTTTACCGAGCGGGTTATCACCGTTCCGGATAGCCTTCGTAGCCTCGAGCCCTCCCATAACCGGCATCTGCACGTCCATTAAAATGGCGTCATACTCCCCGGGCTTCACACCGCGGAAGAAATCGACGAGCTCCCGCCCGTTTCCGAACACCCGGCACTCGGCTGAATAGATATGAAGAAGCTCGGTCAGTATCTCCGCGTTCAGCTCGTTGTCCTCCGCGCAGAGGAATCGCATGCCCGCGAGTGGCGATTTTATCTCCTCGCCCGCGTCCTCTTCCCTCGCATGTGATACAGCGTCGGATAGCCTCGAGAGAAAAAGAGGAGCACGCAGAACGCCGTCTGCCCCATACCCGTGTATGCCTTCCGGCATATCGCTGTCGCAGGAGATGAGTACGATTATTACCGTCCCGGGCTCCGCCTTATCACGCAGCCCGCGCACGCGGCGCTCGGTATCGTCGCACGCTTCCCGCGCGTCAAGCAGCACTGCCTCCGGGCGCATTTGCGTAAGCTTTTCCGCGGCGTCCTCCACCGACCCGACTGCCATGAATTCCACGCCGTAGCCGGAGAGCGCCGCGGAAGTATCCCGGGAAAGCTCCTCATCGGCACTGACAAGAAGAAGGCTCTTAAACGACGGCGCGCGCTCGCCCTCGCGGTCTATCGGCACATTCAGAATGACGTCGAATCGGCTGCCCTCCCCGGGCTTGCTGCTGACGGTTATACTGCCGTTCGTTATGTCAATTATGTTCTTTGCGATAGCCAATCCGAGCCCCGTGCCCTGCACACTTTCGGCAATAACATCCTCCGAGCGGCTGAACGGCTCGAATATATGCGGAATAAAGTCCTCCGGCATACCGCGCCCGTTGTCCGCTACGACAAATTCAAGCCGCGCATATCCGGGCATATCGGAGCTGAGCTCGGTTATATCAAGCGTTATCTCGCCGCCGTCCGGGGTATATTTTGTCGCGTTTGAAAGAAGATTTATAAGAATCTGTCGCAGACGCACGCCGTCTCCGATATAGTATTCGTGCAATATCCCATGCGTCCTTACGATAAACCTCTGTCCCCGCGCCGCGATCTGCGGGCGGATTATCGCGTCGACCTGCTCTGCCTGACTTGCAAAATTCAGCGGCGCGCGGCTGAGGGTCACTCCGCCGGACTCTATCTTGCTCATGTCAAGAACGTCGTTAATAAGCGCGAGCAGGTGCGTGCTCGCGGAGCGGATCTTACCGAGGCAATCCCTCATACTGTCTGTGAGATCCTTTTCATTCTCCATGAGGCGTGTCAAGCCGACTATGACGTTCATGGGCGTCCTTATGTCGTGCGAGATGTTGGCAAGGAAGCTGCTCTTAGCCCGGTTTGCCGCCCGCGCCTCCTCCGTAGCCTGCTCTGCCCTGCCGATAGCCTCTGACAGCTCACGGTTAACCTCGGCGAGCGCGCGGTTGTTCTGATATTCGACCGACAGGAGCTGTCGGTTCTTGTATTTTATGAGGTAAATTATCCCGAGTGCACAGGACGCCGAGATAATACCGGCGAGCACGAGCGCGAGAATTATCGGCGTATGTATGAGGGCCGACACATCGGCGGCTATCGTCGATGAAGAGAGCATGAAGAGAACCGACCACAGCGCCCCATCCGTCCGGTAGAGTGTATAGCAGTATTCCTCTCCGCCCATCACCGCATCCGAGTAGGCTATTCCGTCGCTCGCAAGATCATTCATTACCTGCGAGAACGAGTTACCGTGAAGATAATCGAGCTCCGAGAGCGCGTCATAGAGATCCGTGCTCTTGAGCGGGTCACACTCGCCGATATGATAAACGCGGGAGCCGTCTTCGCCGATGATATACACGCTGTTGCCCTCGCCGTAAGCCGCAGGAGCGAGCGGCTGACTGAGCGCGGCGGCACTCGTATAAATCCCGTAATAGGTGAGATGCGTATCGTCTCCGCGCCCGGAGACCGCAAGGCTCCCGTCAAGGCGCGAAAGAAAAAGCAGACAGGCTCCGCCGTTCTCCGGTGACCATGCGAAGCTCACCTCCTCCGGAGCGGAGGAAAGCGCGTCCGTATCGAGCTTCCCGGCATATCCGTCATGCGTATAATACCCGCCGTCACTGTCAACGGCGATAAAGCCGTCGTTCCCCGAAAGCTCGTTCAGTTTCTCCTCTCCGAGGATAAATGCGCCTATCGCCTCCGGAGTATCCGGTCTGCGCTCTCCGAGCAGGCGGCTCTGTACACCGACGAGGTTCCATTTCTCCCCCGCAGCATAGTCAAGCCCGGAGCAGAGATCCTTCGTCACCGCGCTCATCTGCCTCTGCCGTTCGGTATATATTGCCCGGTCCACGTGATAGGTGTAAAAACGCAGAAAAGCCGCGACCGTCCCAACGACGACAGCCGTCAGTATAAGCACGACGATAAGTGTCTTACGCCCGATTATCGGCTTTGCGTTCCCGTCATTCTTCGGTTCCATACAAAATCGCTCCGTATTTCCGGTGATGTAAAAAAATCAGATATCAGGTAAGCGAGGAAATAGCTCCCACGGCGCAGTAATATGCCTCGTCAACCGCCGTAAAATACCGCTCCTCCACCATTTTCTTTCTCGGCCGCAGCTCCTCGGTAAGCTCCGACGCCGCGGAACACAGCTTTGCGAGCCCGAGGGTCGAGGCTATCCCCTTCAGCGTATGCGCCGCGAGAAACGCACCGTCGACATCCCCTGCAACCCTCGCGTCTGTAAGATTTCTGTATGACGGGTCCTCGGGAAATCTCCGGAGAAATTTTTCCACCATCCGCTCACCGCCAAGGCGAGCACAGACCTCACGGAACTCCCCGCCCAGCATATCGTATACTTCGTTTATACTCATAAAACCGCCGGATACCCGACTCCTCTCTGTTATTTTCATACACTGTACATCTTTCGACGTGGTAGTTATTCATTATAACATATTTTTTTGCACAAGTAAAGCATTTTCGTGAAATTATGTCTGTTTTATCCGGAAAAATATCACAAAAGCGCGCTGAATGTGAAAAATATCCGCCCCGGCACAATCTGTGCCGGGGCGGTGTGCAGAGCCGGACGGGCTCACACTATGCTTTATTTTGATACACGGGTCTGCACTTCGCGATAATTCTTCCGTTAGTTTTATCCGTTTCAGACGTCGTATGCCTTGTCAATACTTTTCAGCTCCCGGAAGGTGTCTATCTCGACGATATCCGAGTCAAGGCAGGGGCGCACCTCAATCTTATACTGCCCCTTGTAGACGAGATTAGGCACCGTCTCCCAGTACCTCTCCTTGCCGCCGGGGGCAAGATATGCCTCCTTTATATGCTCGGAGAGCTTCGCGCCGTCCGCCGCGTTGAAGTAGTAGATGCCAACCATCTGATAGGTGTTGAAGCCCCCGACCCGCTCGTCGGTGACAAAGCCGTCCTTGTCGACATCAAGGCACCAGTCGTCGGTTCTCTCCTTCCAGATTCCGAGCACGTCAGAGTTGTAGTGATACTTCTTTATTACGGACGGATTTGAAATTATAAGGTCCGACTCAAAAACGTAGGCGTTCTGCAGCATATACCGCGCGACCATTACCGAGCCTATGTTGTTCGCCTCGTTATACGACGGGTTCTCAAGAAATTTTATCATCGGGTACTTATAGAGGAGCTGGTCAAACTGCTCTGCAAGGTAGCCGCGGACGATATATATTTCGCTTATGCCGTTTTCGAGGCAGGCGTCGATAAGAGTGTCTATTATTCTCTTGCCGTTGACACGTATAAGCGGCTTCGGCGTGTTGAGCGTCACGGGCACCATCCTGCTGCCAAAGCCGGCGGCAACGAATATAGCTCTCTTCGCACGATAGGGCTCGAGTGCGTCGTAGCCGCTGTCGCATATCACGCCGTCCCGGATATACCCGAGTGAGATAAGCTCCTTTGTCACCCGGTTAACGGTGCCGAGCGAGTGACCCGACAGCTCCTCGAGCCGCCGCTGGCTCATCTTTCCCTTCGCCGTAGCCATTATCGACAGAATATCAAACTGCTTTCTTGTAAGCTCCATTAAAATTTTCCTCCCACGCGATACGTCGCGCACAGTGCCATACCAGTTCATAAAATACCGGGTCGTAGCACGTCATGAACGCATTGTAGCACATCTGAACGGAAATGTCAAATTTTTCGGAAGTGCGGTCCCACCGGAAAAGCAGGTCCGCCACACGGCTCACACGTCCGTAACAGCCCCCATAAATACCGGAAATCCGGTCTCTGTATCAACTATCACAAAGACAAACGGACGGTCGAGCGTCACGGTCTTTGCGCGCGAGGGGTCTGCCGACGTGGCATCTCCGCGTATGACGGTCACCGCGCCCGCGCGCGTTCCCCGCTCGTCTACCGATATATCGGTCTTGTGAATAACGCTCGCGATATATGCGGCGTCGCCGTTTTTCGTCGCGCCGAGGGCGGAAAAGTCAGCGTCCCACGAGAAGGCGTCGGTAAGCCCGAGCGCGCTGAGCGCGTCGCACATCTCATAATCCGACTGAAAAGAGAAGCGCGGCATTGTCGCACGAACTATACCGCCCTGCGCCCCGGATATGAGTGCGCGGAGGGTCCCGCCGTCGAGCCCGGCTATAAATCCGTCAATATCCGTCTCCGGCAGGAGTGTCGCAAGGGCGTATCTGCCGCCGGAATAATACTTCATAAATCCGGTTACCCCGTCGCCAAAGATATATTTGCTCTCCTCCGAGCGCATCATGCGCGCGGTGCGCCGCTCACCCGAATACGAGGTAAAGGTGCCGTCCGAAACCATGCTTTTTTCATACACGGTTGCCCACTCGGCGTCAAAAACCGTCGCGTTTATAAGATAGAACACAGCCGTTTTGGGGATAGTGTCGATTGTCTTTTTTATAATGCCGTCGGTGTTCTGCCTTACCCATTCGTTTATGTCCTTTACCGTCTCCCTCCCGAAGTCGGAGCGGTAGACCGCCGCGGAATAGTAGTCCGCATTACTCTGTAAAAACGTCGGTGTCGGTATGAAATTATCCCGGAGCCATATTGAATTTGCGGTATTGAATTTTACCTTCTCCGAGGACGTGATGCCGTTAAGATAGGTATACATATACCCGTTCAGCTCCTCCCTTGTGAGACCGAACAGCTCCTCAAACTGTGAGAGCGTGTTTCCCGCCGCCCCGTTTTCGCACATTGCGAGAGCGGAGATAAGCGACAGGGGTGAAATGCATCCGCACTCCCCGGCGCTGTACGACGCGCGGAACAGCCGGACGGCAAGATCGGTGACGGCGGATGTAAAGCGCGCGTCAATATCTTTTCCGACGCCGGCGCGACCCGTGTATCCCGCCGTCATGTCCTCTGCCGAAATGCGCACCGCGCACCCGGCGGAAAGCAGCGTCCCGAGAATGAGAGACGCAAGAACGATAAGTGAAAATACCTTTTTCATAGTCTGCCTCCGTTTTATTTTTTTAAGCTGCGGCTTTTTCAAAAAGGGCTGCCGGAAAATAAAATACATTCGGGCAGCCCTGCTTTATGTAAACTATTGTTTACGCATTGTTCTTTGTTTTGAGATATGCGTCGTAGTAGGAGATGATTATGTCGTCAAGCTCCTCGTCGGTAAGCTCGCCGTTCAGCTCCTCCTTGTAATTTTCGGTAACGTACTTTGCCATCTCGTCGACAACCTCAGGCTCAAGGTCTATTTCGCTGTCCTTGAGGGTCGTATTTATTGTCGAGGCGACCTCGGCTGTATATTGCTCGTCCGTGAGACCCTTGTCTATATCCGAGATTTTTGAGAGCCCGGACTTCACGTTCTCGTAGGTCTGCTCGGCGTCGATGCCGAGACCGTCGCCGTACGCCTTTGCCATTATCGAGACCGACACCTTCGTGAGAACCCCGGTGAGGCTCCTCGTATGCTCGTTCTCATTCAGCATCGCGCTGACGCGGCGGATAACGGTATCTCCGTTCTCGTCCGTCTGTGCGAGCGCGTCCTCCATGCTCATGGCCCCCTCTGCCCCCGCGAGAGCGAGAATAACGTTCTCGTCAGACATAAGGAAGTAGACGTCGCGTATCGTTTTGAGGTCTGCGTGAAGGGTGCTCTCGTTCGTGTCCCGAAAGACGGCTATACCGGATTCCATTATTCCCTTGTAGGGCTCCTCTCCCTGTACCTCAAGATAGCCGCTGTCGACGGCTACCGCAATTCCGCGGATAAAGCCCGCTACGACCGAGGAGAGATAATCCGAACGCTCTATACGCGCTATCAGAGCGTCTATCTTCGCTTTGTCCTCGTCGGTGAGCTTCTGCATATCCATGCCGTTCATGCCGGACGCATCGTTCACCACTCCTATTATGGCAACGATGCCCTCGCGCATATCGGTCTTTTTCTCTCCCTCTCCGTCTGTGCAGAACGCGCTCATCACCGCGTCACCGCCGCATTTATTGACCAGCGTTATTACGGGGGAGTCATATATCGGCTTCAGAATTTCGTCGTAAAGCTCAAGGAACGTAGGCTGCGTCTCTCCGTCACCTGCCCCGCCGTCCGTGACCTCACCCCCGAGGGGGACCGCCGCCGCGGTGCTCTCACCGGTGCTGACGGCACTCTCCGCGCGTATCTGCTCCGCCGCCTCTGCCGACACGGTGAGAAGCCCCGCCGCCGGAAGAATGAGTATTGCCGCGACGGCAACACCCTGCACAAGTCCGAGCACGCCGCCGAGCAGCCTTGTAGCTATGTTGTTTCTTCTCTTTGCGAAGCCGAGCACGCCGCAGAGTATCGCGTGTACAAGAAGGAGCACCGCGCTGAGTACAATGAACAGAAGAACGAACAGCACGGGAACCGCAACCGTCATTATCGGCAGGCTCACAACCGTGCCGAGGAACTCCGAGTCAAAGCACCCGACAATATTCCGCATCTCCTCCGGCAGGGCACTCTCATAAACTCCCGAAAGCCCCATCGCGCCGACAGCCTCGCCGACCGTCTTTCCGTCAACGTAGCCCCGTATCGCCGGTATCAGCGAGCGGGCGATAATAAATGCCAGTATTGCCGCGCAGATGACGGTCATGCTCCGTACCGTCTGCCGGCAGATTCCCCGCGTCAGCCCTTTTATGAGACCTATAAGCGCGAGAACGCCTATCAGGACATAAAGTGAGATCATTACAATTTCCGTAATCTGCATTTTCATCCTCCGAAAAAGCTATGCCTTTTGTTTTTCCTTTCATCGAGTATCGCGCCGACCCTGAGTGTGGCGGCTACCGTCTTTGCGTCCTGTATCTCCCCGTGCACGACCCCCGAAAAAAGAGTGTCGAACGGGACGGTCATAATATCAAGAAATTCGTCGTCATCTGGGTGCCTCTCACCGAGGGTTATCTCCTCCGCAAGATAGATCGATATGACCTCGTTTATAAGTGCCGGGGAGGTCACGATGTCCCCGATATGGGTGAGCCGCCCGGCAATTGCCCCGGTCTCCTCTGAAAGCTCGCGCCGCGCAGCCTCCTCCCTGTCCTCCCCGGCATAGTTCAGCTTACCCGCCGGGATTTCGATTGTAGCCCTGCCGAGCGGGTAGCGGAACTGCCGCTCGACTATCACCCGCCCGTCGGGGAGAAGAGGCAGGACCGCGACGCCCCCGACATGCAGGCAAAATTCCCGCGTCGCCGGCTTCCCGTCCGGGAGCCTCACCGTGTCGCGCACGACATGGAGTATCCTTCCCTTGAATATTTCCTCGCGGGAGATGTACTCCTCGCGCAGTCCCTCATCATCAGAAATCATGCCGCCCTCCGGTTAAAAAAGCTATGTAAAGGGGTAAAAACCGCAGAGTTATATTCTACTGCAAAATATAGTATAGCACATATCACACGCGCTTGTCAATAAATATGAGATAAACAGTGCGCGCATGTGAAAAATTGATGGGTTTTATGAAAAAACTTCAAAAAAATTATAAAATCTCCGTGAAAACTATTTATTTTTACCTGTAAATGTGATACACTTAAAGTACCGGGGGACACCGGTAAATACCATGAAAGGGCTCCTTTCGGAGCGGATAAGACTATGAAAACAGTTATTACGGCAAGACAGATGACACTCCGCGACAGTCTGCGTGGGACAATTGACAGAAAGCTCTCGAAATTTGATAAATTTTTCGGAGGTGACACAGAGGCATATGTCACCTGCCGCACGCGCAAGGGCGCAAAGATAATCGAAATCACCATAAATTACGGCGGCACGATGTACAGGAGCGAGGAGGAGAGCGACACGTTCATAACCGCCCTCGACCGTGCCACCGAGAACCTCGAGCGTCAGATAAGAAAGAACAAGACCCGCCTTGAAAAGCGTGTGCGCGACGGCGCGTTCAGAACCTGCGAGCCGGAGGACAACGACGAATTTGAGGAAGAGGGCAGCTTTATAATCCGCATGAAAACCTTCATCGAGAAGCCGATGACGGCGGAGGAGGCAATCCTGCAGATGAACCTTCTCGGGCATACCTTCTTCGTGTTCACCGACACAGACCTCGGCAAGACCTGCGTTGTCTATAAGCGCAAGGACGGAGACTACGGAATGATAGTCCCCGCCGCCGAAGTAAGCTGACGGAATACACGAGCCCGCATAGCGCGGCAGCAGGCACCCGGCGCATAAGCCGACAACACGCAAAAGCCGCGCCGTAAATCCCCGCTGAATAAACCCGAAAACAAAAAATAAACTCAAAACAGAAACGAGGCTGCCCCGAAAGGGCAGCCTTTTGTAAAATACAGTTTACATTGTAGCGCAGATTATTACTTATCTGCAGGGGGGCATGGCGCGCGGGGCGCGCAGTGAAATACGGCTTACGCCGTGTGTAGGTTAGCGCAAACAAAAGGCAAGCTTGCCTTTGTCCGGCTTCCCACTGACCTGTAGGGCGGGGGGCTTGCTCCCGCCGTGCGTAACCGCGATTGACGAGAAAGCAAAGCTGACAGAATGGAGCCGGGTTAAATTAAGCCTACCTCCGGGAGGGAGGTGGCACGCGAAGCGACGGTGTGAGCCCGTCGTGTTCAAAACTAACTATAACACGGCGACAGCCGTATTTCACAGCCGACAGGCTATTTCACATTTTCCGAAAAGGAAAATATTTCACACGGCGCAAGCCGTATTTCACTGTGCCGCAAGGCACCATGCCGCCCGCAGGCTCCTTCAGTCGTCTGCGACGCCAGCTCCCTCTCGGAGGGAGCCTTGACTTTCGCCGCGCTTTTTCCATCGTTTTAATACACGGATAGGCTTTACTTTGCCTGATACGGTCAGGCGTCAAGCTCGCGCAGCTTTCTGAGGGCTGCCTCCGCCGCGGCGGTGTCCGCCGCCTTCATATTCTTCCCCTCCCCGACGGCAAGCACTACGCCGTCGACGCTTACGGCACGGAAATAGGTTTTCATATGCTCGGGTCCCCGCTCGCCGACCGTCTCGTACTTCGGCTCTCCGCGCCGGTGCCCCGGGCGGGCGCAGTACTCCTGCAATGCGTTCTTCGGGCTATGCGACGGGGTACCCCCGCCGGGCTTCAGAAATGCCGAAAGATCGAGTATCCCGGAGACCGCGCGCGTCACCGTCGGCAGGTCCATCCCGCTGTCAATGTAGATAGCTCCGACGATGCTCTCAAAAAGGTCCTCCATTACCGACAGCTCCTCCGAGATGCGGAGCTTTTCGTCGCCCTCTCCCATGATAAGATACTGCTGAAGTCCTATCCCGTGTATCGTTTTTGCGAGATTCGTCTTGTCGGAGAGATGCGATTTCAGGTTTGAAAAATCCCCCTCGCGAAGCTCCGTGTAAATGCCGTGACGGTATCTCCTCGCGTAATTCTGCACAAAATATGTGACGATCACAGCCGAGAGAACGCTGTCGCCGAAGAACTCCAGAACCTCGTTTGACTGGTAGGGTATCGATGTCCTCCCGTTCTGCTCGTTGCAGAAGCTCGTCCGTGTGAACGCCTGCCGCAGAAGGCTCCTGTCCCTGAAGCGATAGCCTATGATTTTCTCAATAATCTCCTCGTTCCCGTCAAATCCGATGATTTCCTTTTTCATGCTTTCTGTCCGCCTTTCTTTTTTCTTTTCCCGTTTCCGGGAATTTCTCCGGCGCAAAGCAAAAGGCGCCGGTGTACCGGCGCCCTTAAATTTTCGGAAAATACGGAAAAAGCCTGCGACGAAAAAGCTATAAGTATCGCCGCACGACCTCTCCGACCCTATCCGTTTCACCCGTTCTCACGGATGAAAGAGATAAACCCGAAAAGCGCCCTTGCCCCTGAATTCTAACATATTCCCGCGCCCCTGTCAACCCCCCGGAGAAAATATTTTTTTGCCCGCCATGCCCACGGGGAGGCGCGCAAAAGCTCCGCCGCCACCGCGGGGCGTCCGCCTCGCGGTGTTGACAAAATAACCAAAGTATGGTATTATGGTGTCATTATATAATTTACGCGCGACGCCCGGGACGGGCGCGCGCAGAAAATCCTGCCGGGGCACCCCGGTCGAAAGGACGCAGAAAACATGTATGACGACAGAAAAAGTCGGCTGAAAATGGTTGAAACATATGCGGACATGCTCCTGAATTTTCTCTCGGCATGGATAGCCTATATGTTTGTGTGCATGATACACGACCCGGTCATAAAAATCAATGACCCTATTCCGATGGTTGTGATATTCGCACTTCTTTTCCTCTCCTCGTTTATCTATCAGTGGGCGGGAGTCTATACCGTCGCGGCAAGGTCCAATATGCCGACGGCGACGGCAAGCATACTCCGTGCGAATTTCATATTCTACGGCTCCCTCTCGGTCATGTTCTCGATAACCGCGCGCGGTGACGGGCGCGAATTTCTCCTCACGTGGACGCTTATAGCCCTGTTTGTCAGCACCGCGATACTCATGTTCAAGCGGCAGATAACCGTCGGCTTTGTCCGCCTGCTGCGGAAAAAGCAATTCCACCTGCGCAAGGTGATAATAGTCGGCGACGATACCGAGGGCGCGGCGGACTTTATAAAGCGCGTGACCGACGACTCGAAGTACGGCTTTATGATACTCGGCTACGTCGGGAGCAAGATCTCCCCCTCCGTCGGCTGTGAAAAGCTCGGTGAGCTCCGTGAGCTCGAGCGCGTTATAGAGGAGTACAAGCCGACCGACGCCGTCTTTGCGATAAACGCCTACGACAAGCGGCACCTCATCCGCCTCGTCAACCTATGCGACGACAAATGCGTCCGCGTCTATTTCCTGCCGGTCATCTACGGCTTCTTCAAGACGCCGAGGCAGATAGAGCAGATAGGCGACCTGCCGATAATCAACATACACACCACTCCGCTCGACAACCCGGCAAACGCCGCCATAAAGCGCGCGGTCGACATCATAGGCTCCCTCGCTCTGATAATTCTCACATCGCCGATAATGCTTATAGCCGCGATAGGCGTCCGCCTCTCCTCCCCCGGTCCCATACTCTTCCGGCAGAAGAGGGTCGGCAAGCTCGGCAAGCCTTTTACCATGCTGAAATTCCGCTCTATGCGGGTAAATACCGACTCCGATGTCGCGTGGAGCCACGAGGGTGACCCGAGAAAAACAAAATTCGGCTCATTTATCCGCGCGACGTCGATAGACGAGCTGCCGCAGCTGTTCAACGTCCTGCTCGGCAGCATGTCGCTCGTCGGTCCGAGACCGGAGATACCCCATTTTGTCGAATACTTCCGCACCGTTATTCCCCTTTATATGGTAAAGCACTATGTAAAGCCGGGGCTCACCGGGCTCGCGCAGGTGCGGGGGCTCCGCGGCGACACCGATATCGAGGAGCGCATACACGCCGATATAGAATACATCGAGAACTGGTCGCTCTGGCTCGATCTTTCAATACTCTTAAAGACCCCGTTCAAGGCGTTCAACAAGAGCGAGCGCGTTGAGAGCGCGGGCACGGACGAAAACGGCAAGGAGGAGGAACGCCCCGAGGTGGAGATAGCGGCAGAGTCTGCCCTCGCCGCCGCAGCCGCGCCGAAAAAGGCAAAACAGGCTGATAAAAAAGCCGAAAAAGCCGCCCCCGCGGAAGCCGGAATTGCACCGGAGCCCGAAAAGGCAACGAAAGCCGCAGAAGTCGGGCAAACCGCGCCCGAGGAGTCTGAAGCCGGCACCGCCGTCACGGACAGCACCGCAGAGAAGCCTGCGGAGGCGGTCGCAGCCGTCGGGCCCGCGGACAGTGCTCCGGCAGAGGAAATTGCCGCGCCCGAGGAGCCCGAAGCCGGCACCGCCGTCACGGACGGCACCGCAGAGAAGCCCGCGGAGGCGGTCGCAGCCGTCGAGCCCGCGAACAGTGCCCCGACAGAGGAAATTGCCGCCCCCGCAGAGCCCGCCGACAACACAGACAACGCCGGAAATACAAAGCCCGACGATAACGCAGACCACACCGGGGACGCGGAAAACGCGGATACCACCGCGCCGGGCGAAATGAAGCCCGCAATTCCCTGCCCCGGAGTACAGGGTAAATACGAGACCCCGCCCGACATATTCGGCGCGGAGAATGAGGAGGCGGAGAAATGAAGATACTCTACGCCGCCTCGGTAATAAGCCACATAAACAACTTTCACCTGCCGTATATAGAAGCACTCCGGCAGGAGGGGCATACCGTCCTCACAATGGCGAGAGGGGCGGGCGCCGACATCGACATCCCGTTTGAGAAGTCCATGACCTCGCCGAAAAACCTTTCTAATATCCGCCGCATCAGAAAAATTCTTAAGGAAGAAAGGTTTGACGCGGTAATGCTCAACACCTCTCTCGCCGCCTTTCTGATCCGCGCCGCAATGCCGAAGAAAAACCGTCCGAGAGTGCTGAATATCGTACACGGGTACCTGTTTTACCGTGGCGGCAAGGGAATGCGCAACCGTATTCTCCTCTTCTGTGAAAGGGTGTGCCGAAAAAAGACCGACGCCGTTCTTACAATGAACCGCGAGGACGAGCTGATAGCCCGGGAGTCCCGGCTCTGCCTCGGTAAAATCTATACCACGCGCGGCTTCGGCGTCAGAATAAAGCTCCCGACGGAGGCGCGGGAGGACGTGCGAGTTCGTCTCGGCTGTACCGACAGCTATCTTCTCGCCTTTGTCGGCGAGCTCTCCGGGCGGAAAAACGAGGAGCTGCTTATCTCCGCACTGCCAAAGCTCGCGGAGCGCATACCCGAGATAAAGCTCTGTCTCGTCGGCTCCGGCGCGGAGGAGGAAAAGCTTAAAAATCAGGCAAAGGCACTCGGCGTCTGCGACCGCGTGATATTCACAGGTCAGGTGAGCGACCCGCAGAACTATGTCGCCGCAGCCGACCTCTACGTGAGCGCGAGCCGGATTGAGGGTCTCCCGTTCAACATCGTTGAAGCAATGGGAGAGGAGCGCACCGTCCTCGCCTCTGATATAAAGGGGCACGTCGACATAATCCGCGACGGGCGGGACGGCTACATTTTCCCGCTCGGCGATATTGACGCCCTCACGGAAAAGGTCGTGAAAATTCATTCAGGCGAGCTGTCGCTGAATCCGCGGGAGATCTCCGCGCGGGCAATGGAATTTTCGTTCTCCGAGGTGTTTTCGGACACCCTCGGATGTATGCGCGACTTTCTTTGCGACGCGGACGGAAAATCTGACTGAAAAGCAAAACGGCAACAGCGGTAATCACGGGCAGGACGGCGGAAAGAGGCGCCCTGCCCCATTTATATAATAACGCCCGCCTTCTTATTGCAATCGCGCGGAATATATGCTATAATCAAGGCGAAAAATAAGAAAAACGGGAGCCGCCGCGCGGTAGCCCCGGGGAGATGAGATATATGGAAATGAAAGAAGTCAAAAGGCAGGTGCTGACCGGGGAGAGGGCGCTCTTCGCGTCAAGAAATCTCATTGTCACCGACTGTATATTCGAGGACGGCGAATCGCCCCTCAAGGAGAGCCGGAATATAGAGATACGCGGCTCTATGTTCAAGTGGAAATACCCGCTCTGGTACTGTAAGAACGTCCGCGTCGAGGACTCAACGTGGTTCGATATGGCGCGCGCCGGTGTGTGGTACACCGACAATATCTCGGTGAGAGACTGCGCGATAGAGGCTCCGAAAAACTTCCGCCGGTGCCGGGGGCTGACCCTTGATAACGTCTCGTTCCCGAACGCGCAGGAGACCCTCTGGTCCTGCGACGGGGCGGAGCTTCACGCGGTTGTCGCAAAGGGCGACTATTTCGCCATGAACTCCGAAAATCTTAAGATAGATAATCTGACCCTCTACGGCAACTACTCCTTTGACGGAGTTAAAAACGTTGAAATCACAGGCTCCCGCCTCCTCTCAAAGGACGCCTTCTGGAACAGCGAAAACGTCACCGTGCGTGACTCGTTCATATCCGGCGAATACCTCGGCTGGAACGCGAAAAATCTCACCCTGATAAACTGCACCATAGAGAGCCTGCAGGGTATGTGCTACATTGAAAATCTCGTCATGAAAAGCTGCAAGCTGATAAATACCACCCTTGCCTTTGAATATTCGACCGTAGACGCCGAGATTGACGGCGGGATCGACAGCGTGATAAACCCCACCGCCGGCACTATCCGCGCCGAGAAAATCGGAAGGCTTATACTCGAGCGCGACAGAATAGACCCCGAAAAGACAAAAATCGTATGCAAAAGTACCAATAAGGCGTGACCCGTGTATATTTTCCGGAGGCTTACCGATGAATTTTGATTTTGATAAAATGACCGACCGCCGCGGTACCGGCTCATCAAAATGGGACGTCCCGGAGGGGGTAATTCCCCTGTCGATTGCCGACATGGATTTTGAGTGTGCACCTGCGATACGCCGTGCCCTTGAGGAGCGGATAAGGAACGGGATATACGGCTATACCGACATAGGCGAGGAGTGGTACTCTTCCTACGTCGGCTGGTGGCAGAGCCGCCACGGCTTTACAATGAAGCGCGATGGGCTCATTTTCACAACGGGAGTTGTCCCGGCTATATCCTCCGCCGTCAGAAAGCTGACGACCCCGGCGGAAAAGGTGCTTCTTCTTACCCCGGTCTACAATATCTTCTTTAATTCGATACTGAATAACGGGCGGCTCGTGCTCGAATGTCCGCTTATCTATAACGCGGACTGCACGTATTCGGTGGATTTCGCCGCCCTTGAAGCCGGGCTCGCCGACCCGCAGACCTCCCTCATGATTCTCTGCAACCCCCATAACCCCGTCGGGAAAATATGGGACAGGGAGACCCTCGCGAAAATCGGAGAGCTCGCGGCAAATAACGGCGTCACCGTCCTGTCCGACGAGATACATTGCGACATCACGCTCCCCGGGCAGGACTATATTCCCTTTGCCTCGGCAAGCGACACCTGCCGGGAGATAAGCGTCACCTGTATATCCCCGACAAAGACATTCAGCATACCCGGGCTGCAGACCGCGGCGGTGTATGCCGAGAATAAAATTCTCCGCCACAAAATGTGGCGCGCTCTCAATACCGACGAGGTCGCAGAGCCGAACGTCCTCGCCGCGATAGCACCGACGGCGGCATTTACCGGCGGGGCGGAGTGGCTCGACGGGCTGCGCGAATACCTCCGGGAAAACCGCAAAATCGCCGAAAAATTCATAAAATCACATATACCGTGTATCAAAATCACCCCCGCCGACGCCACATATCTTATGTGGCTCAACGTCGCCGCCCTCGGCGGCGGTGACAGTCTTTCCGCCGCCGCGGAGGCGCACGGGCTCATTCTCTGCCCCGGCTCACACTACGGGGAGGGCGGGCGCGACTTCGTGCGCGTCAATGTCGCAACCCCGAGGAAAAGGCTCCTCGACGGGCTCGCCCGCCTTGCCCGCGCGGCGGGCGCGGACATCTGAACCAAAAGCAAAGTAAAAACCGGAACGACCCGAAAGTGAGACCACATGCAGACAAATAAAAGCACTCCCCGGCGCGCCTCGGCATTTGTCGATTTTTCGGCGCTGCTCACCCTGATTGCCCTCATTATTGAAATAATACCGCGCTCCACCGCCCTGACCTATGCCCACCCGGGTGCCGACGGCGGACTTGTATACTCAACCGGGTATTACTCGTATTTCAGCCTTATGCCGTTCGGCTACGGAAACGCGGGACCGCTCATAACGGCGATACTCACCTGTGTGTCGCTCCTGCTTATCGAAGTATATTTTGCAAGGCGGCAGACGTGGCTCCTCGGGACCGAGGTCGTCGTCTCGGGGGCGGGCGTCGTGACCTCTCTTCTCCCTCTCCTCCTCGGCTTTACCGGGAGCTACGGCGTGCTCTCCGCCCTCATAACCGCATCCCTTGCCGGGAGCTTCGTTCTTCTTATATCGGAGCGGAAGAGAAGACAACGCGACGCGGAGTACGACGCGGAATGTCACAGGGGCGAGCGCCTTTCGCTCTCCGTAACCGTCGTCGTAATGCTGCTGTTCACACTGTGGCTGCCTCTCCTGCTAATAACGCTCCCCGTGCGGGTGGTATCAATAGTTATTTCGCTCGTCACATCGCCGAAAAGAAAGCGCGCCTACCACGCGTCATACTATGCAAAGGAGCTGGGGCTTCCCTACCGCGACGGTATAGAGGGCGACCCCGGCTATATCCTCTATAACGAGGCGAGGTCCGAGGGAGCCGACATACGTATGGTTGTCGACCCGGTCCACGGTATAGACCGGATATTTTACGGGGGCGGGATTTACACCTTCCCGGACTTTGACGCCCTCGCCTATAACCCGAAAGAAAAATGCTGGGAGATAATCGCCATAAAGGAAAAGGAGATAGGCTATCTCACCGACGATTACGACCTCCTCCTATCAGACCTCGGCGGCGCGGCTGTCCCGGTGAATATAATGGTGCTCACGGAGATGATACTCCCGGAGGGCGATTACTCCGACCCGGACGCCGTGGCATCGGAAAACGGTGAGCGGCGGCTCACCCTCCTGCCGGAATATATAAAGGTCGGCGACACCTACCTTGACGCCCTGCTCGGAGAGAGCGAGGCGGAGGCAGAGGCCCGGGAAGCCGCGGCGAAAAACGCGGGCGCGGCGGACGCAGGCACAGCCGAAACCGACGACGGCACCGATGCCCCCGCTACGGACCACGACACAGCAAAAGCAGCCGACGCAACCGACACTACCCCCGACGAAAACCCAACCGAAGAAGGAAAATAAGAATCAATGAAAAGAAAATTCACGGCTGTCCTCATGACCCTTATAATGACAGTCTCCTCGCTCCTCCTCTTCTCCTGCTCCGACGACGAAGAGCCCGGCGGCGGGGACGTGTATTACTCCGTAACTATAAACTTCGCGGGTCACCGCTCCGACTACACCGCCACAGTCAGGGGCGGCGAGGGCTACACCCTCCCGACGGTGGTAATCTCCGGCGTGAAGATACTCGGCTATTACAGAGACAGAGCCTACACTCGCCCGTTCGAGAACGGGACGGTCATCAATTCCGACACGGTTATATATGCAAGGACCGAGCTCGTCGACGGTCCCGTCGACCGGACAGAGTTTATGAAGATACTTGACGACGGGCTCGCCCGCGCGTCCGCCTCCGGCGTCTCATACACCGTCGCTACGATAAGCGGCAGCGCGGAGGACGGCAGCTCCGTCACCGGGCAGGACTTCGCGATAAACGACTACTCGATAGCTTTCGGCGGCGGGCGTGTGTTCGTTATTCTCTCCCGCGGCTACTTTGACCTCTATGTATTCGGAGATAACGAAATACTCGAGGAGAGCTATTTAAAGAAGAAAAATCCGGATGCGGGCACGCAGGCTTACTCCTATACGGCGAGCATAAAGTATAAGACCGCGGACGGCGAAGTCTACCGGCTCTATTGCGTTTTTGATGATTACAACACCGTCACTGCCGCAACCTTAAAGCGCGTTGCCGACGACGGCACCGAGACAACCGTGTACAGAATATCCTCCGCGAGTTATAAATAATCCGCTCACGGCGCACATGGACGCATACCCCCATGCGCACGCAGCTCGCAAGGCGCCCCGGCGGATAGCAAGCGTTCAATTCTTCCGGAACAAATACGTGCCGCCCGCGGCACCGTCACGGAATGAAAATCTACCCGCCCGCGCGGGAAATCCACCGCGGCGCAAACACGAAAAAGCAGAAAAACGGCTGTCACAAGACAGCCGTTTTTTTCACGCGCAAGTTACTTAAGTCCAAAAAAGTGTGATATTCGGGCAAAATTATGTCCGAAAAAATGTGATTTAAGGGGGGAAATCACACTTTTCAGACTTAGCGCGCGGTGAGCCGACAAAAAGCCGGCATTTTCACAAAAAGAAAAATCCGGGTAGCCTTGCCCCGCAAGCATGAAAATTTCGCTTCTTTATTATTCACCTTGACTTATTAATTTCAGAAATAGTGAATAGTGAATAGTGAAAAGTGAATAAGTAATAAGTGGAAAAACAATCACTTATTCACTCTTCACTATTACCTATAACCTAAAAAAATCCTCACTCCGGAGAGTGAGGATTTTGGAGCGGATTACGGGGCTCGAACCCGCCACCTCCACCTTGGCAAGGTGGCGCTCTACCAAATGAGCTAAATCCGCGGATGGCAATAATGGCGACTCGGATGGGGTTCGAACCCACGACCTCTAGCGTGACAGGCTAGCGCTCTAACCAGCTGAGCTACCAAGCCATTATTGCATTACGCCGGGAAATTCTCCCCGGCACCTCGTAATTATACCAAAAGCCGCCCGCTTTGTCAATACCTTTCGGATATTTTTTAACTTTCGCCGGGATACCTGTCCGCTGCGGCTGTGCGCCCGGTATTACCGGGCGCTGCTTTTCATGGCTTCACGCTTACGCCTTGCCCTCGCAGCCGAAGAGACGCATTTTCGTCTTTACAGCCTCTTTTATAGCCTCGACCTTCATATTGCGGATTGTGAGATAGTCGCGCCCCGCGGAAATGCCCTCCGCCATCGCGCGCTGCCCGGCAAGGCAGAGATCGGTGAAGATATTGACCTTAGCCATCCCCTCGCGTATCGAGTGCCTGAAATCCTCGTCCGAAAGACCGGAGCCGCCGTGGAGCACAAGCGGAGCGTCGACCGCCGCGCGTATCTCGCGGAGCCTGTCTATACTGAGCTTCGGCTTTGTCTTATAAACTCCGTGCGCAGAGCCGATAGCGACGGCGAGCGCGTCAACCCCGGTAGCCGCAAGGTACTCCTTAGCCTCCTTTGGCGTCGTGTACATATCCGTCAGCAGGTTGTCCCCCGCCCCGGCGTCTCCGACATGACCTATCTCGCCCTCGACCGTCGCGCCGAAGGCATGAGCTATTCTCACGACCTCGCGCGTTTCCTTTATATTCGTCTCATAGTCTCCGGCGGAGCCGTCGAACATAACCGAGGAAAATCCGAGCTGCAGTGCCTCCATGCACCTCTCAAAGGTCAGACCGTGGTCATAATGGACGACCACCGGCACGCTCGCGCGCTTTGCGGCGGCGATTATCGACGGGGCGATGAGCCTCAGCTCTCCGTAAGGAAGAAGAACCTCCGCCGTTCCTATGATTATCGGGGCGCGGAGCTCCTCCGCCGCGGCTATTGCCGCCTCGAGCATGTCCGTATCGGTAGTATTGAAGAGCCCTACCGCGTAGTGCTCCCTCTGTGCCTTTTTCAGCACGTAGTCAAGATTTACAAGCATATAAAACCTCCCGGCGTGACCGCCGATAATACTGATTTTGCACCGCGAAATGTATACACGGGGTGCTGCTTTTTGTTTTTTGCGGGCACCTGTATGTGCCCGCCCCTTCTGTCAGACGGAATATCTCGGAAAATTTCGCACCGCCGAGAGCGCCGCATCGAGCGGAAGAACCCCCGCCGTGCCGCTCTCCTCCGAGAGCGCGCTGACGGCCGCCGCAGCCGCGACCTCAAGTATATCCCGGTCTGAATAGCCGCGGTATATTCCGATAAGTGCCCCGGCGCAGAATGCGTCTCCCGCCCCGGTGGTACCCTTTACAAAGCCGTCGGGAAGAATATACGACGGTGACTCCGTATACCCGTCGCGGGAGAGACAGACGGCAAGTCTCGGCATATGTATTATAACCCTCTCGCGCACCCCGCGCGCCATGAGAGCCGCGGCAATGTCGCAAAGATTTTCCCGCGCGGGCGAGAGCCCCGCGAGCTTCCCCGCCTCGATCTCGTTGATTATCAGATTATCCGTGTATTCAAGACACGGGAGAACAGCGGAATACCGCTCCGAGTTCTCGCTCACAAGGTCAATCGACGTGCGCACCCCGCGGGATCTCGCCCGGCGGAGTATTTCCAGCCCGTCGCCGCGGTCTACCCTGTCAAGAAGAAGAAAATATCCGAGATGAAGCATCCCGGGGAGCGCGTCCGGAATGTCCGGGAGCCCGAACTCCGCGCTCGCGCCCGGGTAGGTGAAGAACGTGCGCTGTCCGGAGGTGACGCTCATGACCTCGGTAAAGCTCGTCGGAGAGCCCGAACGGACGATACCGGAGCATATAACGCCCGCCCGCTCCATCTCGGAGACGGCAAAGTCGCCCTCCTTATCCTGCCCTACCCGCCCGAAAGCATACACGGGTATGGTGCTATCGAGCTTTTTTATATCTATCGCCGTATTCGGGACGCAGCCGCCGACGGCGGAGGAAAGCGCGCGTATGTGCGTCAGCTCCCCCTCGCGCGGATAGGCGGAAATCGAATTTATCTTATCGACAAGTATACTGCCGGCAACCGCTATGCCGTCCATATCAGTTGACATCGGGGCAGAGAGGACCGGCAAGCTCGCGAAGGAAGAAGAGCTTTCCCGGAATTGTCGGTATCCAGCTCGAGGTGACGAACCTCGTAGGACCATATCTCAGGGTCATCCAGAAGCTCATTCCCTGCCACTGCATCCCGCGGGAGAGCGCGCCGTCCGCGCCGCCTATCGCATAGTCAGCCGAGAAAAGCAGACCCGGACCCATGGTATTTGCGCGGCACGGAACAAGGCTCGTGCGGCTCCTGAACGAGGTTATCGCATTCTGCTCTATTGTCAGCGGGTGGAGCTTTGCGCCGAGGCGATAGGGCTGCTTTTTCCACTCCTCATCGCTCGGAAACTCGGAGCCGAAGTGCGGCTCCCAGAACGCTATGTGGCACATGCGCCCGATGCCGTACACAAGCACGAGCTTCGCACCCCCGGCTTTCAGCGCGGCTATCTTTTCGGGATAAGTCACAAGATTTTCTTTCGTTGCAAAATTTCTGTGGCTCTCCGGTACGGTGAGCTCTCCGAGCGGATTATAGAACGCATTTTCCATAGCCGATTGGAAGGATGCGTCTCCGTTGAGAGTGTTCCCCTCTCCGTCAGCCCATTCATCCATATTGAAGCACCAGACATTCTCGCACGAGACGTTCCACTCACGCAGAAAATAAACAGCCCACTTGTACATTCCCATAGGACCTACCGGAAGAATAAAGGCTATCTTCTCCCGTCTCTCGTTTGCCTTTTTTATCTCGTTCGCTATCTCGTGCCCCATCTTCACGTCGAACTCCGCAACGTCGGAGCACATGACGGGCGAGAAGCCCTCGTTCCAGAAGCTCTGACGGTCAAAAACCTCCTCCGGAGCATGGGAGCAGCACTTGTCTATCTTCTCAAAATCCCACCCCTCCGGATAGAAGCCCTCGAGCAGACTGCCTTTTACGGTAGAATTGAAATCCATGATAAAAACCTCGCTTTATGTAAATATAAGTTTGCTTATTCAAAGATATCTTCGTTTTTTTCTTTGTAGATGCTGTCGCAAAGGTCCTGAATATGCACGGCGCGGCGCGCATTCAGGTAATCCGGCTCCGGCATTTTAAGCTTCTTCTCAAAGTCGGCAATCTCGGCGGCGTATATATTCCCCGCCCTTGCTTTGAATTTCTTCGGCTTTAGCATAGCCTTTTCCTGCATTGCGTCGTAATCCCCCTGCGGCGAGTAGAGGTAGAGCATTGTTCCGAGCTCGTCCTGCGCGAGGGTATCGTTACAGATTATGTAACCCTCCGTACCGTATATCTCGAGCTTTGACGCCGAGGCTTTATCCGGGATATTGAAGTTTACGTCGATGTGACCGAGCACGCCGCCGTCCGTTCTGAATATCATAACCGCGCTGTCCTCAACCTCGTATGAGAAGGTCCGCGTCGCGGTAAAGGCCCTTATCTCGTCTATCATATCGCCGAGAACATACTCCGCAAGGTCCATGCAGTGGACGCCGAGGTCCATTATCGCGCCCCCGCCGCCGAGCGCGCGGCTCTGTCTCCACGCGCCGGGAATATCCGGGTACCAGCAGGAGAACTGAAGTCTTATGTCCGTCACCTGCCCTATTTTCCCGCGCTTTACAAAATCGCGCGCCTTTTTATGGAGCGAGTGATACCTCATCATATACCCGACCGAGAGCGGAACCTTTGCCCTCATAAAGGCTCTGCATATCTCCCGGCTCTCGAGCTCGGTTCTTGCGAGCGGCTTTTCAATAAGCGTCGGGCGTGAGTATTTCAGCGCCGTCTCCGCATTTTCCTTGTGGCAGAACACCGGGGTCGCGATGTACACGGCGTCGCACTCATTGTCGCGGAGCATCTCGTCCGCGTCGGTATAATACGGCACTCCGTACTTCTTACCTACTCTTTCAGCCGCCTCCGGCGACTTGTCGGCGACGGCGACAAGGCTATTCCCCGGAACGGAAAGAATCCCCGGTATCGTCCGCCTGTCGGCTATGCCCGCCGCACCTATAACACACCATCTTGTCATATAAAAATCCTCGTTTCCTTATTATCAGGGAAGGTATCTCTTCGTTGTGCCCTTGAGGTAAACCCGGCACATGCGGAAGCCCTCGGCATACTCCGCGCCGCACTGATACCCGCGATAGCGCGAGCAGGTGCGCACCATATCGGCAAAATCTATTCCGTCGTGCTCTCTCATCCAGACGAGCTGGCTCTCATGGCATTCGAGCATCTCAAGCTTTCTGTCTATCTCGTCCGTTATATCGACGTACTCGGTAGGGTTGAAATTCACCCCCGCGAGCGTGTCCATATAGAAAATAGGAACGAGCCTTGCCGCCTTATTGTATTTTGTTTTTTTGTTCGGGAGCGTCGCCGCAAAGGAAGCGTCGAACACGAGCTTTGCCACCGCGGTATGGTCGGGCATATAATCGTCCGGGTTATGGGTGATTATAAAATCCGGCTGTGCATACTGTATGACATCGACTATCATGTCTCTCGCCTCACGGTTGTCGGAATAAATATCGAGGTCGTTCATGCCTCCCCAGATTACCTCCGATATGCCGCCGAGCGCGCCGGCGCGCCTCGCCTCAGCTGCGCGTATTACCCTTAGCTCCTCCGGAGGTATCTCGACGTGCCCGAGGTCGCCGGAGGAGACATGGCAGACTATTACCGTGTCCCCGCGCTTCACGCACTTTGCAAGAGTGCCGGAGCAGGCTATCTCAATATCGTCGGGATGCGCCCCTATTGCAAGAACTCTCATTTTTCCTGTCTCCTTATCTGAATTTTGAAAACCGATTTTTTGAAATTACAGTTACAGTATACCATACAAAAGGGCGCAATACAATATAAAGGGAATAAGAGGTTTTGCATAATCGGAAAGTATTTTCGCCGCTTTTTGTAGTATAGGACGGACTTTGCCCGGCGGTGCCCCTCTCTCCTTGACTTTGGTCGGTGCCTGTGTTATACTCGACCTCGGAGGGGACCCCTCCGAAAACGTATTTTTACGAGGCATAATATGCTTGATGAAATTCACCTTCTCGGCAAAAAAATAGATTACGCGGGCTCCCCCGTGCTGCTCCGCTCCGCCCCCGACGAGAGCTGGGAGCGCGACTGGATGCCCATGGCGGGCGAATGGTCGTACAGCGACGGCGCGCTGATAGGCAGAGAGGGCGGTAACAAGGGCGGAATCCTCTTTTCCCGGCAGTCGTTTGACGACAATGTAATGATAAGCTTCACGGTGAGCACCGTCCTCCCCGCAACGCGCGACCTGAACGCGGTGTTCTGCGCCCACTGGGACAAGGAGGGCACGGACTACCTTGCCGAGTCCTATGTCTGCGGGCTCAACGGCTGGTATGAGCACAAGAGCGGGCTTGAGCGCAATCCCGTAGCCGGAAACCCGTATTCGCATCTCAACTCAACGACAACCCTCTATCACTACACCCCCGGAAAAGAGGTCAGAATGACCGCCGGAGCGATAGACGGGCATACCTTCATGGTGGTCGACGACGAGCTTGTCTCTGAGATGATAGACCCCCACCCGATAAAGGGCGGGCACGTCGGCTTCTCCCCCTATTGCACAATCCTCCGCATACGCGACATCGAGGTAAGAAAAATAAAGTGGGAGCCCTTCCCCCAGTCATACGACCCGGAGTTTTAATAAGGCTAACACAGCCGTTTTCGACGCAAAAACCGTACACGCCCCACCACATTTGCGAAAAAAATCAAAGAAAATATCAACAGATAAAAAGGAGCTATGACATGGCAAAATCAACCGACTTCCGCTACAACACCGGCGCCGCAAGAGTACCGTGGGCAGCCGTCGGCGAGAACTACAACGCGCACGACCTCATGGAGATAATACGCTTTCTCATGCAGGGCGAGGGAAAGGAATACGATGACGCGCTTGTCGCTGTCTGGGAGCAGGTGAAGAAGCTCGACGCCATATCCGCCCCTCCCGGAAAGCTCAGCACCGGCGTAAAGGTCGAGGAGGCAGAGGCGCTCTGCAACGAATATCTCGGCACCGATACGTCGACGTTTGTAACAAATGCAACCGCCGGCTTTGAGATAGCCTATAAGTATGCGAACCTCACGCCGGGAGACGAGGTAATAGTCCCGGCGATAACCTTTGTCGCGACGATGGCATATCCCCTCTCAATAGGCTGTAAGCTTGTTTTTGCGGACATCGACCCGAAAACCGCCAACATGGATCCCGCCGACGTCGAGCGCAAGATTACCCCGAAAACAAAAATGATAGTCCCGGTACATATAGGCGGCTACCCCGTCGACCTCGACCCTATAATGGAGATAGCGAGAAAGCATGATATTCTCGTGCTTGAGGATGCGGCGCACGCCTTCGGCGCGACCTACAAGGGGCGCATGATAGGCACGATAGGAGACTTTGCGGCATTCTCGTTCCACGAGGTGAAGAACATAACCTCGTTCGGAGAGGGCGGAATTGTCACTACCACAATCCCCGGCTTCGGTCCGGAGATGAAGCGCGCGCGCTTCCTCGGGCTTGATTTCACAGCCCCCATAAAGGACTGGCTCTACAATATCACTCCGATTCCGGGTAAGCATCACCCGTTTGTCGCCTCCAACTACTCGACGACCGAAATTCAGGGTCTCGGGCTCTCGCTCCAGGTAAGACGCAACGAGGAAATAATAGCAAAGCGACGCGCCGCCGCCGAGTACCTCAACAGAAGATTTGCAAAGTGCGACGCCATACTTCCCCAGCTCATGGGCGACGATAAGACGAAGCCGACCTTCCATATGTATCTGCTCCGCATAGACCCGAAAAAGGCGGGCGGAGATATACAGGTCTTAAAGAGAAAGCTCACCGAAAAGGGCGTCACGAATATTCCGCACTTCGGACCTCTCTACCGTTTCAAGGTAGTCGGCGATATGGGCTACGACATTGACGCGATAGCAAAAACCTGCCCGAACTGCGAGGAGCTGTTCTATCATCGCTTCACGCATCTGCCGCTCTACGGTCTTGACGACGAGCAGATGAAGTATATGGCAGACGCGGTGCTGGAGGCGATAGCCGAAATGCAAGCCGGTAAATAATTCCGGGCGGTGGATATTTGGTAAGACCGAAAAAATCCGTAAATAATTTTAATAATTTTAAGAGCCGTGCGAATGGTAACACTTTCGTGCGGCTTTTATTATTTGTGGTTGAAATCCCACGGATTTCTTCTGAATTTAATTAAAGGATTTTTTCTATCGCCTATTTTCCTTTTTTTGCATTGCACTCTTGATTTTTTGTTAGAAAAAGTATATACTATTTCTAACGAGGTGAAATTATGAGCAGACCTGACTATATTGGAGAAATAAAGAAAAGAATAGCGTCCGAAAAGGTCGGCGCGGCTTTTGTTGCAGCCGATTTTGTCGACATAACGGACAAATCCGTCGTAAATACCGCATTGACCCGCCTTGCATCAGAGGGATGCGTCAGAAGAGTTTTAAGGGGGGTTTACGACAAGCCCGGATATAACGATTTTCTGAAAGAATACATCGCGCCCGTTCCGGATAATGTCGCGCACGCAATTGCCCGCAATTACGGTTGGACAATAGTTCCGTGCGGAGATACCGCATTAAACCTGTTGGGTTTATCCGCGCAGGTTCCGGCGGCATGGGTTTATGTCAGCGACGGAATGTACAAAAAATACGCTTTCGGTAATACCGTAATTCAATTCAGGCGGACGGCAAACAAAGAAATATCAAAGCTTTCATATAAAACCGCACTCACAATTCAGGCATTGAAGGCACTCGGCAAAGATAATGCGGACGAAAGCGCAATCGAAAATTTACGCAAGTTTTTGACCGACGAAGAAAAGGCGGCAATGCTCCGGGAGGCGAAATCCGCCACATCATGGATTTACGAATACATCAGAGAGATTTGCGGGAGTTAAAATGCGAAGATATGGGACCGAAAATTTTTATAAGTTACAATCACAATGACAGTTCGATCGTTGATAACATTTTGCAGAAATTAGAATCCGAGTTTGGTCAAAACAATATTTTTTATGATAAATGGTCTATACAACCCGGTGATTCAATAGTAGGAAAAATGAATGAAGGATTATCATATTTTTCAATCTTTTTCTTTTTCGTATCAACAAACAGTTTGCAGAGCAAAATGGTATCTTTGGAATGGCAAACGGCATTAAACAGAGCTACAAATAAAGAATTGAAATTTGTCGCCGTAAAAATCGATGATTGTGCTGTGCCAACTATTATTTCAAATATGAAGTATCTTGATCTTTATGACGAAGGTTTTGACGATACAGTTGAAAAAATGAAAAGAATCATAAGGTCCGAGAATACTTATCAACCAGTCGAGGAGTTTCAAAATTTACGAGCAAAAATCACATGGATAACAGAACGCCAATGCATTGTCACCATTAAGGCGACCTTATTTGCTGAATGGTCCCCGACTTTTGCTTTTGCTTGTTTGAACAACGAATTTCATCTAATATTTACAGGCGAATTTAGAACAGGAACCGAAAAACTTACTTTCGATGATGGCACCATATTAAAAGCTCAGATTTATACACCGATAGGAAAAATCGTTAAACCGGGATTCCCCTGTGAAGTCATTGCGGAATCTTCTCAAAAATTGGCAAACCCAAGAATTTTCATTTTGAGAGATGAAGAAAAGAATTTATATGAAGAAATCAAAACGGAGTAATAGATGACTTGCAAGAATCTTTATATACCTTACGCTACTGTCAGCATTGCTTCCTTGAAATACATTTATATCCAATAATGCAAGAGCCATTTTGAAAGTACTTTTTTAAAAAAGGCGCCGCGGGGCTTGACACAGCCGGAAAAATGAGTTAAAATACAGATATAATATAACCTGTAAAGGCAATGACGGAGAGAGTAGCCCCGCAGGGCGGCACAGAGAGCCGGGGACGGTGAGAGCCCGGTACGGTATGCGGACGCGAAAATCACTCCCGAGCCGCGGCGCGGAAAGTCATACGCAGGGCTTCGCCCATAGTTGACAAGTAAGTACCGACGCGGGCGCGGCGTAAAAGCGCGGCATATTCTCAGTATGCTGAAAATGGGTGGTAAGCAAAGCTGTCTTTGTCCCGTTTCGACGGGGCATTTTTTTGTTGTCAGAATACTAATTCCGGAGGAATATAAAATGGCGGACATCTACGAAAAAGTACAAACCGATATGAAGTTCACCGAAAGAGAGCGCGCCGTGCGCAAATTCTGGGAGGAGAACAAAATATTCGAGCGGAGCATGGAGGGCAAAAAGGGAGGCGAATTTACCTTCTATGAGGGTCCCCCGACCGCAAACGGAAAGCCGCATATAGGACACGTCCTTACCCGCGTAATAAAGGACCTTATCCCGAGATACAAGACCATGAAGGGCATGTGCGTCCCCCGCAAGGCGGGTTGGGACACGCACGGTCTGCCGGTTGAGCTCGAGGTTGAGAAAAAGCTCGGCATCGACGGCAAGGACCAGATAGAAAAATACGGGCTCGAGCCGTTTATAAACCACTGTAAGGAGTCGGTCTGGAAGTACCGCGGGATGTGGGAGGACTTCTCCGGCACCGTCGGCTTCTGGGCGGATAACGAGCACCCGTATGTAACATACGACAACAATTTTATTGAGTCGGAGTGGTGGGCTCTTCGCAAGATATGGGACAAGGGGCTCCTCTACAAGGGCTACAAGATAGTCCCCTACTGCCCCCGTTGCGGCACCCCGCTCTCCTCTCACGAGGTGGCGCAAGGCTATAAGACCGTCAAGGAGCGCTCGGCTGTCGTGCGCTTCAGATGTAAGAACGAGGACGCCTATCTTCTCGCATGGACCACAACGCCGTGGACCCTGCCCTCAAACGTCGCGCTCTGCGTGAACCCCGAAGAGACCTACTCAAAGGTAAAGGCAGCAGACGGCAACACCTATTATATGGCAAAGGCACTGCTTGACAGCGTACTCGGATCCCTTGCAAAGGACGGGGAAAAAGCATACACGCCCCTTGCCGAAATGAAGGGCAGCGACCTTGTCGGCAAGGAATACGAGCCCCTCTTTGAGTGCACCGGAAAAAAAGCCGCCGAGCTCGGGAAAAAGGCGCACTACGTCGTCGCCGACAGCTATGTAACCATGAGCGACGGTACCGGTATCGTCCATATCGCTCCCGCATTCGGAGAGGACGACTCCCGCGTCGGGCGGGCGAATGACCTGCCGTTTATTCAGTTCGTCGACGCCAAGGGTGACCTCACGCCCGAGACCCCCTATGCCGGGGTGTTCGTAAAGAAAGCCGACCCGCTCATTCTCGCAGACCTCGAAAAGGAGGGTAAGCTCTTCTCCGCCCCGAAGTTTGAGCACGACTATCCGCACTGCTGGAGATGCGGCACACCGCTTATCTACTACGCCCGCGACACGTGGTTTATAAAGATGACCGCCGTGCGCGAAAATCTTATCCGCAACAACAATACCGTAAACTGGATACCCGAGAGCATCGGAAAAGGAAGATTCGGCGACTGGCTCGCGAACGTTCAGGATTGGGGTCTCTCGCGTAACCGCTACTGGGGCACGCCGCTCAATATCTGGGAGTGCTCCTGCGGGCACCGTCACTCGGTAGGCTCTGTCGAGGAGCTGAAAAGCATGTCCGATAACTGCCCCGACAACATAGAGCTCCACCGCCCGTATATCGACGCAGTGACGCTCCGGTGCCCGAAGTGCGGCGGGGTCATGAAAAGGGTCCCCGAGGTTATCGACTGCTGGTTTGACTCCGGCTCCATGCCCTTTGCACAGTGGCACTACCCCTTTGAGAACAAGGAGACCTTCGAGCGGCAGTTCCCCGCCGACTTTATAAGCGAGGGCGTCGACCAGACGCGCGGATGGTTCTACTCACTCATGGCTATCTCGACGCTCATATTCGATAAAGCCCCCTACCGCAATGTCCTCGTGCTCGGTCACGTGCTTGACAAGGACGGGCAGAAGATGTCGAAGTCAAAGGGCAATGCCGTCGACCCGTTCGAGATGCTCGGCGAGTTCGGCGCGGACGCTATCCGCTGGTACTTCTACTCGAACTCCGCGCCGTGGCTCCCGAACCGCTTCTACAAGGAGGCTGTAATAGAGGGTCAGCGCAAATTCATGGGCACCCTTAAAAACACCTATGCGTTCTACGTTCTCTATGCGAATATAGACAGCTTCGATCCGACGAAATATACCCTTGACAGAAGCAAGCTCACCGTCATGGACAGGTGGATTCTCTCGAAGCTCAACAGTGCCGTGCGCGACGTGGATAAAAATCTCTCGGAATATAAGATAACCGAGTCTACGCGCGTGCTTGAGGAGCTTGTCGACGACCTCTCGAACTGGTACGTCCGCCGTTGCCGTGAGAGATACTGGGTAAAGGATATGACGGACGACAAGATAACCGCCTACCTGACGCTCTATACCTGTCTTGTAACAATATCGAAGCTCGCCGCCCCGTTCATTCCGTTCATGACCGAGGATATGTACAGAAATCTCGTCTGCTCGGTTGACAAGAGCGCGCCTATATCCGTCCACCTCTGCGACTATCCGACCGTGGACGAAACGCTTATAGACAAGTCGCTCGAGGAGGCGATGGACGAGGTTGTCGACGTTGTCGTCCTCGGCAGAGCCTGCCGCAATGCCGCCGCGATAAAGAACCGCCAGCCCGTCGCGAAAATGTACGTCCGCGAAAAGGACGGAAAGGTCCCCGATAAATCTTTTATCGGCGTCATAGCCGATGAGCTGAACGTTAAGGATGTGGAATTCACCGACAATGTCCGCGACTTCACAACATATAATTTCAAGCCGCAGCTCCGCACCGTCGGTCCGAAGTACGGAAAGCACCTCGGGGAGATAAGGACCCTCCTCACCTCGCTTGACGGAAACGCCGCGATGGACGAGCTCGATGGAAAGGGCAGTCTGACGCTCACATTCTCTGACGGCGAGACCGCAGAGCTCACAAAGGACGATCTTCTTATAGAGATGACGCAAAAGGACGGCTTTGAGTCCGTCTCCGACGCGACGAACACCGTCGTTATAGACAAGCGCCTCACCCCAGAGCTTATCGAGGAGGGGAACGTGCGCGAGCTTATCTCGAAGATACAGACAATGCGCAAAGACTCCGGCTTTGAGGTCATGGACCGCATCCGCGTCGCCTTCTCCGGCAACGAAAAAATAGCCGCCATAGCCGTGCGCAACGCAGACGAGATAAAGAACGACACCCTCGCCGACGATATAATATCCGACGCTGTCTTAAAGTTTGCAAAAGAGTGGAACATCAACGGCGAGACGGTTATGATCTCGGTTGAGAAGCAATAAGCAATCAAAAGCGAGCAGTTGATAAGCGGCGGTAGGCAGTCGGGCGAGGCGGAGGCTTCCCCGGCGGACTTCCCGCGGCAAAAAAAATGCAAAGCCCAAGCGGTGCTTTATTTCATTCTGCAAATTGTAAATAATTATTTACAATCAAACGTCACAGCAACAAAGCGAAAAAGTAAAAGGCTCACGGAAAAATTTCCGTGAGCCTTTTGTTGTAAAAAATGCGTGGTAGGAATTGAAGATGTTTGATCTTCGCTTATTTTTAATAATTTTTTTAATTAAATAAGTTCCTTTGTATAGGTCGATTGACGGCAATACTTATTCTTTAATTATGGGGTATGACTCTGCCCGTTAAGTTATATTTCGATTTCAGATTTAAGATTACCGACCATAACAACGTATTTAGTATGACAAACTTTTTCTTTCATATCGAAATCAATAAAGGTAAAATCGTTTTCGTCAAGGTAAAACTCAACGATTTTGCTTTCCCCTTTATCAAGATTGATCCTTTTGAAACGCCTAAGTTTTTTAACCATGGGCGTCACAGGACACACCGTTTGCCTTAAAAACAACAAAACGCTTTCTGCTCCGTCATATTTTCCGACGTTTTTAACACAGACGCTTACCTTTACTTTAAGATCTGTTTTTTTCACAACGAGCTCGCTGTAATCAAACGCCGTATAACTTAACCCGTCGCCAAAAGTAAACAATGAATTGGGATTATCGAAAACATAATCCCGCCCCGGGTTATCATAAGTTCCGGGACACTTGTAATTTGCTCCCCTCGCAGACGGCTTATGATTGTAAAAACACGGAATATGCCCCGTACTTCTCGGAAAAGACACGCTGAGTTTTCCGGACGGACAAACATCGCCGAACAATATATCGCACAGCGAATTGCCTCCTTGCTCGCCCGGATACCAAGCCTGAATAAACGCATCGCATTTTTCAAGGCTGTCCGTTATTGCGTATGGTCTGCCCGTGTATAATATCAGCACAACGGGCTTTCCCGTTTCGGCCACTTTATTAAAGAGCCTTTTCTGAACAGGAGGCAAATCAAGGGTGTTTACGTCAAATCCTTCACCACAGGTAACCGCATTGTTGCCGGTTGCGTCACCCCATCCGATTCCCCCGAAAAATCCGCTGTTATCACCGAGAACTACAACGGCAACATCGGATTTTTTAACCTGTTCGACTGCATAATCAATATCTTTTTCTTCTGCCGTTGCAATGTTGCATCCTTTTGCATAATTTATATTGCTTTCGCCGATCTTTTCATTCATCGCCTGCAAAAGACTTATTGCTTTATCTACGGAATTTTTGTAAGAATAATCGCCTGTTTGTCCGACGGCGGCATTCACTCCGACGAGAGCGATTTTTGACTGTTTTGAAAGAGGCAGTATATCGTCTTTATTTTTCAGAAGAACTATGCTTTCATCCGCCGCCTTTTTAGCAAGCTTTTTTGCATAATCACCGTTAACTTCGGCAATATCCTCCTTTTCAATATACGGATGCGAAAATAAATTAAGTTCGCTTTTCACATATAAAACGTTTCTTACAGCATCGTCGATATACTTGACGTCTATTTCTCCGTTTTTAACCGCCTGCCTGAATTGAGCATTATATGCAAAATCCGTCGGAGCTTCAATGTTAATTCCTGCTTCAAGAGCAAGTTTTGCACATTGCAGCGAATCGGACGCAATATTATGAAGATATGTAAGCATAGTTATACCGTCATAATCGGAAATCGTCGTGCCTTTGAATCCGAGTTCTTCACGAAGCACTTTGCGAAGTAAAAACCGACTGGCGTGAACAGGTACTCCGTCAAATTCGCTGTATGCAGGCATCACAGACAAAGCGTTGCCTTGTTTAATACACTCGGCGAACGGGGGAAGAGCCACTTCACGAAGCTCCCTCTCGCCCATATGCACGGGAGAAAGGTTTAATCCACACTCGGGAGAACCATGGGCAACGTAGTGTTTCAGAGTTGATGCAACCCCGTTTTTTTGCACACCTTTTACGTAACTTAATCCCATTTTTGAAACAAGATACGGATCTTCTCCAAAAGTTTCTTCAGTCCTGCCCCATCTTGGTTCCCTTGCAAGATCAAGGTCCGGCGCATACACCTGACGCATACCGAGGGAACGAGCCTCTCTACCTATAACCCCGGCAATTTCCTCCATTAGTTCGTCATCGAAAGAACATGCCATACCTATGCTTTGCGGAAAAATCGTCGAGTGTGAGTTCATCACGCCGTGAAGGGCTTCACCCATTACTATCATCGGAATTTTATGGGGAGATTTTTCGATAACTTTTTTCTGAATGTAGTTCAACGTGTCGACATCAATGTCTTCCGTCATAAATGCGCTGCCGTAAAGCGCAATATCCTCGCCGTTATCCAACTGCTTTTTAACAGCGTGAAGATCTCTCATGAGAAGCATTTGGTCTATCTTCTCATCCACACTCATCTCGGACAATATTTTTTCAATCTGTTCTTTATTATAATCGGGTTTATGAACCTTTTTCATTATGTAATCCTTCTATTTTTCTGTTTATATACTTCTTGCCACATAGATTAAATCGTATCGCATTTTTATTTTATTCTTTTTGTATCGAGAAGTCAATATTCAGATAATAATTATTATGTTTTTAATAAAATTCTTTGTAAATTTTTTCCCTTTATTGCCTAAAACCGCATACAAAAAGATTTGATTTTTTTATATAATATTCCCGAAAGTGGCAAGTACGAAAAACGGCTTTTCAAACTTCAAAGATAATGCCAAATTTGCCACAAAAAACTATCAGAGCTTCAGAGCCGAATATGTTCTGCACCTGTTATATACCATTTCTATAACTTTTTGAAGGGACTTTTTACTTCAGCCTGCAACTTTTTCAAGGGACTTTTTCGGAAATCCGAAATTTTTTCAAACGACTTTTTAGCGTTATGCGCAACTTTTTCAAGGGACTTTTTGCTTTAGCCTGCAACTTTTTCAAGGGACTTTTTGCGAAGCGGTCATAAAAGGCACGCAAAAAGGCGGCGGATTTCTCCGCCGCCTCAGTCTTTTTATTGGGTCAGTGTGCCGTTTGCCTTATGCTCTTTTCTTCTTTATGATTACAAAGGCAACCGCGCCGCCGACGATTATCACGCCGAC
>CAKRQL010000009.1 GCA_934393265.1 uncultured Eubacteriales bacterium
ACACCGTCAGCATATATGCACTTACTTCCTTCAATGATGAAAATCCCGAGGCGTCGACAGTCGGCGAAAAGCTCGGCTCGGTTATAGTAACGGGCAGGGGCGTGTACGGATTTGACGTCTCCGATTATGTGAAGAGCGTAACCGGCAGACCCGCGTTCCGCCTGATAGCAGACTCTGCCGCCGGTGATATAGTCCTCAACCATTACGATATGGAGAACGGGCAGCAGCCCTCCGGCTTCTGGTTTGCGCAGGTGAATAAGGCTTCCGTGTCCGATGAGATAAAATCCGAGGACGGCAGCGCGAATAAATCCCTGAAGTGGGAATACCGCGTCAGCTCCTCGAACTATATCGACCTTAACGGCGACCTCAATGGAAACTACACCGTAAACCCCGCGTATCTTGCCTCCGTAAATTACGGCTTCGGTACCAAGGGTCTGACGGAGAATGACATAGGGCGCAGCTTCATAGTCACCTTCAAGGTCTATGACGAGACCTCGCGTAACCTCTCCGTCCGCATGGGCTTGCAGCAGAATAAGGAAAACAAATTCGCGAACACGGACGGAAACGGCACTGCCTCCTTCGTGACGAAGGCGGGAGAGTGGATAACCGTCACTATCGCGATCTCCATCCCGGCATACAACGCCGAAAATATTCTGAACTTCAACAGATATATAATCAATATAATGGCAGACAATATGAGTATTGCCACGCTTGATAAATATACCACCGTCAACAGGAGCGGTATGACCCTCCCGGGTGCTTCCCGCCCGTCGCATTACGCGGGCTCTGCCGGGCTGAATGAAAACTACAACGGTACCGACTACAAAACCGTAGCGGCGGCAGAGGCGGCAGGGAAGGTCACCGTAAATAATGACCACACCTACGGTCTTTACTTCGATGATTTCACATTCACCGAGATAAAAACCGACGTAAACCTTGCGGTATCTCCCACTCTTGCAATGAAGCCGCGGCAGACCTCCGACACGCTCCCCGTCCGCGCGACCTATGTCGCCTCCACGGCTCCGGATGCGTCCTATGAGGGCTCTGACCTCGTCGTCGGAGGCGGCGAGAGCGGATTTGACACCGTGAGCGTCAAGACGTACATTCAGCTCTCTCTTGAGGATTACACCGGCGGTATAGCCGCCCTTGTCCTCCGCGCCACGGGCGCCGGGACAGTCTCAGTCTACGGCGTTGCCGATGCCGCCGCGGGGCAGGAGTGGACAAACGCGGATATAAATTATAACAACGCTCCCGCGAACGATATCTATTCCTCCGGCGTTCTTCTCTCCGAGGTGTACGGCGGAGAGCCGATAGCGACCTTCGCCTCCGCCGCGACGCAGTCGGTCCATACGGTTGACTTCACTGCGTTTGCGAGATCCATGCGTCAGTCGGGTGCAAAGGCGGTGACGCTCGTCGTCGTGACGACCGACGGCGCGACCGTCAGCCTCTCCGTATCCGAAAAGACCCCCGACACGGTAATATCGAGCTATGACCTCGTCTCCTCCGTTCCGAATGTATACCGCTCCGGCTATACAGTATCAGGCAAGGAGGTGTGGCGGTATGTTGAGGGCGGCGGCATTGAGATGACCCCCGGAAACAGCCCGAGTGCCGTGAATAACGGACAGAACATACAGATACAGAACCTTCTTGACCACATCTGGGAGGACAAATCCTATATAGGCAAGACCGTCCGCATAAGCTTCACCGCAAAGGGTACAATGAGCGGCACCGTCGGTCTGGGACTCTCCACGGATATTCATTCGTACAGATTTGTGAACGGTGTAAAAGTAGGCGATACCCTGACATGGAACCGCTTCCCGGGTGTGTCCGGTGCGGCTGCCGTGACAGAGGATTATAAGACCTATTATCTTGAATTCACCGTCACCGAGGATATGTACCCCGATAAGCTCATGAACGCGGAGGGCACCGCCGCCTCGGGAGGAAAGCTGAACCTCTGCTTCACCTTCGTAAACTTCAAGAGCAATACCGCCAATGCCTATGACCCGGATTTCACCCTTACCATAAAGAGCATAAAGGCTGTTGTCCCGGCGAACGATACCGTAACCCAGTACACAAAGGAATATGATTTTGCCGCCGTTCGTCCCACCGTTGCGAGACCCGGATACGGGCTCACAAAGGAGATGTACAGCTACAATACCGAGACCGGAGAGATGCTCATAGACCTCGGTACGATAACAAACGGAAACAGAAATCAGAACCTCGTAATGGGCGATGTCTTTGAGGCAATACTTTCGGATCCCCTAAACGTCGGAAAGACCTACACCGTGACCTTCCATGCGAAAGCCACCGAGGCAGGCAGCGTTGACATCGGTCTCGGCTGTCCGAAGAGCGCATTTGTCGGCGGCGCGGGCAGTGACCTCATCTGGAATGTGCTCCCCGGCTCGGCTGCCACGATTGACCTCACAACCGAGTATCAGGAATTTACCTACACCTTCACCGTCACCGCCGATATGCTGTCCTCGAACCTCATGTCGGCAGCAGGAGGAACGACCCCTGCGGGCTGCTCGCTCGGTCTCTCCTTCCGCTTCTATAACGGCTTCTTCGTCGGCTTCGAGTATAAGAACGCGGTGATAAGCCTCGACGACCTTTCGATAAGCGAGAATGTGAGCGTCGATAAGAGCACCATCCCGGTGACCTCGTCCCGCTCGGTCTCCTATGACTCCGTGTCGGCGAGCCTTACCGCAAAGGCAAACCCTGCCCCTGTGGATAAGAGCGATATAAAGCGTGCATATATGCTTGTCACGTTGCCGGATATCCCGGTTGTACGCGCCGAGCTTCGCTTCAATGTGAAAAGCTGTAACGGCGAGACCGTGACCCTTTATGCAATGGCCGGCACGACCCTCCCGAATCCCCTGACCTTCAATAACGCTCCCGCCCCGTCCGGAAAGGCGCTCGCAACCCTCGTAGTGAAAAACGGCATAAACTGCATCGACATCACAGAATACGCTACGGCACACGCGGGCGAGCAGGTTGTATTTGTCCTCGCAATAGAGCGTGCGGGTAAGGACATCACGATAGACAACACCGACACCGTGGCGCGCGTGCGCACTTATTCGGAGCCTGATACCGGCGACGACCTTGACGGCATGAAAATAGAGGAGACGCACATCTCGGGCTCACTTATAGACAGGAGCTTCCTCCTCGAAAAGAACAGTAGCCTTCGCGACGTCGCGGTAAACGATATAAGCACTCCCGTCAACGGGCTTACGACCGTCACGCTCGGCGGCAAGGAATATTATGAGCTCCCCGTGAGCCTCGACCCCGCCGACGCATGGAAGAGCTACACCGTCTCGGTAACCCTTGATACCGGAACGAAGAGAAAGAGCATGACAGCCTCGTACTCTCTCTCCGATACCGTAAAGGGGCTTATCTCCTCCGGCGCGGATGAGGCGAGCATAGCCGCCGCAAAGGATACGCTTCTCTATGTCAGATCGGCGATGACCTACTTC
>CAKRQL010000010.1 GCA_934393265.1 uncultured Eubacteriales bacterium
ACACCGTCAGCATATATGCACTTACTTCCTTCAATGATGAAAATCCCGAGGCGTCGACAGTCGGCGAAAAGCTCGGCTCGGTTATAGTAACGGGCAGGGGCGTGTACGGATTTGACGTCTCCGATTACGTGAAGAGCGTAACCGGCAGACCGGCGTTCCGCCTGATAGCAGACTCTGCCGCCGGTGAGATAGTCCTTAACCATTACGATATGGAGAACGGGCAGCAGCCCTCCGGCTTCTGGTTTGCGCAGGTGAACAAGGCTTCCGTATCCGACGAGATAAAATCCGAGGACGGCAGCGCGAATAAATCCCTGAAGTGGGAATACCGCGTCAGCTCCTCGAACTATATTGACCTTAACGGCGACCTTTGCGGAAACTATATAATGAACCCTGCATACGTCGCCTCCGTAGGCTTCGGCTTCGGCAAGGACGGCTTTTCAGAGAAGGACATAGGGCGCAGCTTCGTAGTCACCTTCAAGGTCTATGACGAGACCTCGCGTAACCTCTCCGTCCGTATGGGGCTCTCTCATAATAAAAAGGACAGATTTACTGACCATGACGGGAATTGCATGAAATCCTATGTAACAAGGGCAGGGGAGTGGATAACCGTAGCCGTGCCCGTCTCTATCCCGGTAAACGGTGCGGAAAATATCCTTCAATTTGACAGGCATGTTCTGAATATCATGGCGGATAACATGAGTATTGCCACGCTTGATAAATATACCACCGTCAACAGGAGCGGTATGACCCTCCCGGGTGCTTCCCGCCCGTCGCATTACGCGGGCTCCGCCGGGCTGAACGAAAACTACGACGGTACCGACTGCAAAAACGTAGGAGAGGCAGAGGCGGCAGGAAAGGTCACCGTAAACGAGAACCACACCTACGGTCTCTACTTCGATGATTTCACATTCACCGAGATAAAGACCGACGTCACCCTTGCCGGTGCACCCACCCTCGCACTTATCGAAAAATAAAAAATCACCATCTATAATTAAATTCCAATAGGAAAAATAGCCAAAATTCGCACCGCAATTTCTACATTGCGATGCGAATTTTGTTATAATTTTCGACCGACCCTTATAGAAAACGAAAAAAGCATGTAGTATCATAAAATCAGCAAGAGAAACTTGTTTTGAAATTTTTTTGTAAAGACGAAAGGATGGGTCAGATGAAAAGACAGAAAAAATTCCTGCGTGTCATCTCGGGTGTACTTTCCGCGGCGATCATGCTGTGTGCGCTCCCGCTCGGAATGGTTATAACCGGACACGCCGCGACGCCGGACGCGCCGACGGAGCTCTCAGAGCTCTCGGGTTACCTCCATGCGAGCGTCACCGTGACGGACAACAACGTCGGTCTCACGGCGAATGTCCATACATACTACGACGCGGGTAAGACCTACACGGTCTCAAATTTCGGCAAGCCCGGAACGCCGACTATTCTGTATGTAATGAACACGAATACAGAAAGGCTCGGAAAGAAAACCGACGCCGAGATAGTGAAATCTCTTCTCGAGCGCGACTTCTTTGTCATAGTCGTCGACTATATGAATAACCCCGAGGCGGTGAGCCCCGCCCTTGACTGGAGCCTGCAGGATCTGCGTGCTCAGGTTATCGGCGGCTCCTCCTACACCGGAAAGGGATATACCTCCGGCACATTTACGGACGGTAAGCTCCGCGGCGCAAACCAGACCACCGCGATAAGCTACATTCTTCCCTCGGGCTACGATATAGCTTACGAAATCCCGTATTTCTCCTACGATCAGTACGGCTCCGCCGGAATATTCGAGCGTATTGTTGAAATATGGAACAACGATTTCAAGTCGGTTCACAGAAGAAAGATAGTCAAATGGGTAGACGATAACGGCGTTCCGCGCCTCGACCGCACCGAGGCTCTGACGATAAAGTCGCCTAACGATACCGTAAATACCGACTACGCCACGTGGTTCAAGAACGCGGACGGTACCGGAGCAATTTCACAGTCCGCGCTCGCAAAGCTCTCCGCCGATAAACAGAAGGAGTACCCATACACCTATATCGGAAACACGAAGGTTCAGGATATAACCGACTGCAAAAAGCCGGACGGCTCGTTTATCGACCTCAACCTTTACATGGACTTTATTTACCCGACGGACGACACGATATCCGTTCCGGTAATGGTCTGCGCCTCCTCGACATATACCCGTGCCGGGAGCTGGACCTCTGCGACCCGCCCGCTCCTTACAGGCTTCCTTTTCTCGGGCTATGCCGGCGTGCTGTCGGATTTTGCCCTTGTCCCCATGTGCCGCGACGACCATTACGGCTATTTCTGCGGAAACAGCCAGGTAAACTCGGTCTCCGGCGATAACTACACCTATTCGCTCTTCCTGCACTGCGGCGTCGAATCCGATACCGCAATGGTGCGCACGATCCGTAAGGTCGGTACCGACGGACTGAACGGACTGAAATTAAACCTCAACGTCAATAAAATCGGCGCATACGGAAACTCAAAGGCAGGTATGATAACCCGCCTCGGTATGCCGCACCCGGAGCTTGACTCCAACCAGACCATCCTTGAGGGACACGCAGACGAGACGAGGTTTGAGGCTCTGAACGACCCGACCTACGGTTATAAAGACCCTTACGTGACCTCCGACGGGAAAACGACCACCCCTCTTATCCGCCTCCCGGAGGAGCAGCCCTGTCTGACCTACGATAACGGCGACCCCATTCCGTCAAATATAAATCTCGTTTACGCAAACTGCGGTGCGCTCGCACATACCATAGTCGAGGGCGGTGCCCCGATGTTCGGCGCCGGAACCCAGAAGCTGACCGCGGCGTATGACGACTGCTCCTATTGGGCATTCTACCGTGACATCTTCTCCTATGCAAAGAGCGCGGACATCCCGTTCTTCGGCGTCGTCGCCCCCTCCGCGGGACACGACTTTGCGCACGGCACGGATAAGGACTACGGCATAGATACCTATTGGGCGTTCCACCGCTACGCCGACTATTGGCTCGGCTCCGGTAACGCCGAGTGCGTTGTAATAGACGTCGATACCACCTCCTATATAGGTATCGCATCCGATGTTCCGATTGATAATATCTATGAAATCAACGAAAATTCTTCAATAAAGCTCCAGTTCACAGGATCGGTGAGCCGCGACGAAATACAGCGCGTTACGGTAACCGACACCACGACCGGAAAGGTCCTGACGGGCGAGTGGACCTCTGTATTTGCGGGCTGCCAGTGGAAATTTGTCCCCTACGATATAGAGGACGGCAGATACTACCGCGTAAATGTCCCCGCCGACCTTACGACAGAGAACGGGCATACCCTGAAGGAGGGGAAGAGCCTCCTCTTCCGTACAACCGGCGGACTTACCGAGTCTGCGGAGATCTCCTCCGGCGGAAGCATAACGAGTGAAAACGGCGCATACGTCGCATTCCCGGAGGCGGATTATTCCGCCGCCGACGACCTTGTCCTCCGCTTCGCCGTCTCGAACGACGCGGTGAACACCGTCGGTATATATGCACTTACTTCCTTCAACGAGGAAAATCCCGAGGCGTCCACAGTCGGTAAAAAGCTCGGCTCCGTGATAGTTCTCGGCAGGGGCGTGTACGGATTTGACGTCTCCGATTATGTGAAGAGCGTAACCGGCAGACCCGCGTTCAGACTTATCGCAGAGTCCGCGTCGGAGGATATTCTCTTAAACGAATACAACATGAATAACGGTACGCCCTCCGGCGTCTGGTTCTCTTACTTCAATAAAGTATCGACCTCGACCGATATTCCCTCCGAGGACGGCAGCGAGAATAAATCCCTGAAGTGGGAATACCGTGTCCGCTCCTCGAACTATATAGATCTGAACGGCGACTTAAACGGAAATAACTGCTCCGACCCGACTTATATAGGCTCCGTAAACTACGGCTTCGGCTTAAAGCCGTTCAAGGAGACAGACGCGGGGCGCAGCTTCATATTCACCTTCAAGGTCTATGACGAGACCTCCCGCGTCCTCTCGGTTAACGTCGGGCGCGCGGTCAACAAAGAGGACAAACACGCGAATATAGACGGCGAAGGTATGGCGTCCTTTATTACAAAGGCGGGCGAATGGACCACAATAACAATGAAGGTCACCCTGCCGCCCGTAAACATGCATAACCTTTTGAACCTCGACAGATACGCGATAAATATCCAGTGCGAGAACAGGTCTGTCGCCACCCTCGATAAATTCACCACTGTAAATACCGGCGGCATGACCCAGCCCACCGCTTCCCGCCCGTCGTATTATGCCGGTGATGCGGGACTGAACGATAAATATACGAACTATAAGAACGCCGCGGATGCCGAGGGGGCGGGAAAGGTCACCGTAAACGAGGAGCACACCTACGCCATCTATTTCGACGACTTCACGTTTACCGAGATAAAGACGGACGTTGACCTTGCCGGCGCGCCAACCCTTGCTATGAAGCCGCGCGAGGTCTCCGACACGCTCCCGGTGCTCTCGACCTATGTCTCCTCCGAAACACCCGATACATCCTTTGACGGCTCCGACCTCGTCGTCGGAGGAGGTGAGAGCGGGTTTGATACGGTAAGCGTTAAAACCTACCTGAAATTCTCGCTTGAGGATTACACAGGCGCAATAGCCGCCCTTGTCCTCCGCGCCGCCGGCGCAGGAACGGTTTCGGTCTACGGCATTGCCGATGTCGCCGCAGGACAGGAGTGGACAAACGAGGATATAAACTATAACAATGCCCCCGCAAATGATATTTATTCCTCAGGAGTTCTTCTTTCCGCGGTGTACGGCAACGAGGCGATAGACTCGTTCACATCGACAGAAACTCAGTCGGTGCATGTTATTGACTTTACGGCGTTCGCCCGCGCTATGAGTGCAAAGGGCGCAAAGGCTGTGACCCTCGCCATAGTGACGACCGACGGCGCGAGCGTCACCCTCTCGGTAACCGAGAAAACTCCGGATACTCTCCTCTCAAGCTACGACTTCAGTAAACAGAAGCCGTCCCTCTACTTCACAGGCTATGATGTTCCCACGGATAAGCAGATAGGAAGGTATAACGACGGCGCGATTGAAATGCACCCCGGCTATGCCAGAAACTTTGCGAACGGCGGACAGAATATCCAGATAAGAGAGCTTCTTGACCCCTTGTGGAGGGATAAATCCTATATAGGCAAAACCGTCCGCGTCGTATTCACCGCGAAGGGGACTGCCCCCGGCGTCGTGAGCATAGGTCTCTCGACAAACGCCCATTCCTATACCTATAAGAACGGGGCGGCGACCGGCGCGTCTCTTATGTGGTCACGCTTCCCCGGCACTGCCGCCGACATATCCGTGACAAATGAGTACAAGAAGTTTACCCTCGAATTCAAAGTGACCGAGGATATGTACCCGGATAAGCTTATGACAGAGGACGGAACGAAAGCCTCCGGCGCCTCCCTGAGCCTCTGCTTCAACTTCGTGAGCCTCAAAACGGCAGGGAACTACAACGACCCGGATTTCACCCTCTCGGTGAGCGATGCAAAGGTGATAATCCCCACGGGCGAGACGGTGACACAGTATACCGACGAATATGATTTCTCGATAAGAGAGACCTCGGTATGGCGCCGCGGCTACGGTCTCAAAAATTCAAATAACGAGATGTACTACTATCTTAAGGAAAGCGGAGATCTCGTAATAGACCTTGCCAGAGCCGATAACTGCAACCCCAACCAGAATATAATACTCAACGAAATATTCAATCCCATATTCAACGATTCAAGGAATGTCGGCAATACCTACACCGTGACCTTCCGTGCGAAAGCCACCGTGGACGGCACAGTAGACCTCGCCCTCGGAACGCAGAACCCCGCATATCCGGGAGGCAAAAGCGACGGCTTTACAGCGAGCAGCGGACTTCTCTTTAATCCCTATCCCGGCTCGACCTCTACGATAGCCCTTACGTCCGACTATAAAGAGTTCACCTACACCTTCACCGTTACGGAGGAAATGCTGCCGTCGAACCTCATGACGACGGAGGGGGGGACACAGCCGATTGACTACTGTCTCGGTCTCGCGCTCCGCTTCTATAACGGTTTCGGCATGAGCTCGTACTATAAGAACGCGGCTATATACATAAACGGCCTTTCGATAGTCCAGAAGGTGAATGTCGATCGCTCGACGCTTCCCATGGAGGCCTCCCGCGCCGTCTCTTATGACTCGGTGTCGGAGAATCTCACCGCTGTGGCAAACCCCACACCGGCTGAGCGCGGAGACGTAAAGCGCGCGTATATCTATTACGAGCTTCCCGCAGATAAAGAAACAGTTCATGCCATGCTCCGCCTGAATGCAAAGACGGCGACCGGCGAGACAGTCACTCTCTATGCGCTGTCCGGTGTGACGGCTCCGTCGTCTCTGACGTACGGCACCGCCGTTCCCCCGTCCGGAAAGGCGCTCGCCACCTTCACGCTTCTCCCGGGTGAGACGGCTGTTGACGTTTCGGATTATGTGATTGAGCATAAGGGCGAGCGGGTTGTGTTCATCCTCGCGATAGAGCGCGCGGGCAAGGATGTCGTCATAGATAATACGGCGACTGTGCCCACTCTCCGCATACTCTCGGAGCCTGATACCGGCGACGACCTTGACGGCATGAAAATAGAGGAGACGCACAGCTCGGGCTCTCTTATAGAGAGGAGCTTCCTCCTCGAAAAGAACAGCAGCCTTCGCGACGTCGCGGTAAACGATATCAGCACTCCCGTCAACGCTCTTACGACCGTCACCCTCGGCGGCAAGGAATATTATGAGCTCCCCGTGAGCCTCGACCCCGCCGACGCATGGAAGAGCTACACCGTCTCGGTGACCCTTGATACCGGAACGAAGAGAAGGAGCATGACAGCCTCGTACTCTCTCTCCGATACCGTAAAGGGGCTTATCTCCTCCGGCGCGGATGAGGCGAGCATAGCCGCCGCAAAGGATACGCTTCTCTATGTCAGATCGGCGATGACCTACTTC
>CAKRQL010000011.1 GCA_934393265.1 uncultured Eubacteriales bacterium
GCTGACGCCCATTAGCGGGCGTCAGCCTTTTGTGGTGACTCGTGGCGGAATCGAACCGCCGTTACAGCCGTGAAAGGGCCGTGTCTTAGCCGCTTGACCAACGAGCCGGGATGTGGTAGCGGAAGTCGGATTTGAACCAACGACCTGCCGGGTATGAACCGGATGCTCTAGCCAGCTGAGCTATTCCGCCATGCAAAAAACAAAAGGACAAAATACGCCCCCCTGCCTTGCCAAAATATTATATCACGAAGAAAAGTAAAAGTCAACCCTTTTCTTGCATATTTTTTATTACGGTGCTCCGCACATGCAGAGGACACAGCTGCATGGATATACGGTGCAACGGCTGAGCACAGATGAGCAGGGGCGGTGCTTGACAAGTACGCGGAAAAGTGCTATACTTTACTCACTATGTGTGAGGTATGCTCAATGAACGTGACATATAACTTCTCGGCAGGTCCCGCGGCATTTGTACCAGGGGTCGTTGCCGATATATGCGATGCACTGACAGGTGGCAGGGCGGAGACCGAATACGGGAGCGACGCTTATCGTGATCTCTATACCGTGACGGCGGACGAGCTGCGCACGCTCGTCGGTATTCCGCAGAATTACAGAATAATATTTATGCCCGGCGGCTCGCCGATACAGTATTCGGCGGTCCCGATGAACCTTCTGACCGCGCGTCGCTGTGCGGACTATGTCGTCTCGGGAAGACTGTCAAAGAATGCCTGCCTTGAGGCAAAGAAGTACGGCGATATAGCGATTGCCGCCTCCTCCGCCGGGGCGAACCCGGTGTTCAGCACCGTCCCGGAGACAAAGCGCGCAGACTTCCGCCCGGACGCGGACTACGTCCATATCTGCTTCAATAATCCGGTATACGGAACCAAGTTTCACTATATCCCCGACGTCGGAAATCTGCCTCTCGTCGCGGATATGACCGCGTGTCTGCTCTCCGAGCCGGTAGACGTCTCAAAATTCGGAGTAATATATGCGGACGGAATGACAAACATCGGTGCCCCCGGCATGAGCGTCGTTATAATACGCGAGGACCTTCTCGGAAATGCGAGAGCCGACACCCCCGTACAATTGAATTATAAGCTCCTCTCGGAGGGTGAGGGCGGATGCCCCCCGGCACTGCTTCTCATGATGGCAAAGCGCGTTTTTGAAACAATATCCTCCGTCGGCGGGCTTGAAGAGATGAAGAGGAGAAACGAGCGCAAGGCATGTCTCCTCTACGACTACTTTGATACGATGTCATATTATACCGCACCGATAGACAGAAAGTGCCGCTCCATGACTAATATCGTTTTCGTTACGGGAGACGCCGCGCTTGACCGTAAATTCGTCACGGAGGCACGGGAGTGCGGGCTCATGAATCTTACCGGCGACCCCTCCGTCGGCGGTATGCGGGCGTCGCTCTATAACTCGATGCCGTACGAGGGGGTAGAAGCTCTGCTCTCCTTCATGCGGAAATTCTCAATGGAAAATCCGAAGTTCTGATTACGAAAAAACGGAACATACCGGGGCGTGTATTGATTTCACGCCCCACGAGCCCTTTCTTATGCCTTAAATTCGCCGCGATGTATTGACATTTACCCTCGCGCGTGATAAAATATCTCAGTAATGAATTTAATCTGTCGGACGGCAGGTGCCGTTCCCGGAAAGGAGAGAATATGGCGGATACCGGTATTGATATAAAAGTTTCGGTTATAATACCTGTTTACAACGTGTCATATTATCTCGAGCCGGCGCTTGACAGCGTGATAGATCAGACTCTCCGCGAAATTGAGATAATCTGCATTGACGACGGCTCGACCGACTCGTCGCTTGAAATACTCAAAAAATATCAGAAAGCCGATGACCGTATCAGAATAGCCACAGAGCAGAATGCAGGTCCCGCCCGCGCCCGCAACAACGGGCTCGCCCGCGCGAGGGGAAGATACGTCATGTTCCTCGACGCCGACGATTTCTATGAGCTGACTCTCCTTGAAAGGCTTTATAATGCGGCTGAAAACGAGAATCTTGATATTACGATAGCCGATTACGATAATTATAACTGCCGCGACGCCCGCTTTGAGCGCAGGATAAACGCGGCGCACGAGGATATACTTAAGACCGGGCGCGTCATATCGCGCGGCGATTGTCCGGATGAGCTCTTCAGCTGTACCACCGGCGCGGCGTGGAATAAGCTCTTCCGCCGCTCATTCATCCAGGAAAAGGAGCTCTCGTTCATTGACGTCCGGATGTTCGAGGACGTCTATTTCACCCTTATCGCAATGGCGATAGCCGACAGAATAGGATATGTCGACGAGCGGCTGATACATCACAGAATTTACCCCGACCAGTCAAGAGCAAAGACCTTCAAAAAGTATTACAGCTGTGTGCCGGAGGTGTATGCCGAGGTGCGCGAGGCTCTCCGCCGCCGCGGGCTCTATTCTCCGCTCTCTACGGCTTATCTCAATGCCTCTGCATCTATGTGCTACAGAATATATAACCTACTCGGCATGGAGTCAAAGCACAGCTTCTACGACCTTCTGAAAAGCAAGTACATAGACGAGCTCGGTTGGCGTGAGCGCGCGCCGGAGGACTTTGAGTCGTCCGAGGTCTGCGATTTTATCGCCGGTCTCCAGTTCATGTCGCATAACAAGTATTTTCTGAAGCGTTCAAAGGGCGCGATCTTCAATTATGTGAAGTTGCGCTCGCTCTTCCGCCGCAGACAGTCCAACCGATTGCTCGGCAACTTCTTTGCGGGTCTCGGTCGCTTCTTCAAGGGAATATTCAATAAAATATTCAGAAGAAAAAAGAAAGACTGAAAAAGCATCGCAAAATCCCATAGGTCAGGCGCGGCACCGCCGTCCCCGCTTATTGGCTTTTGCGGTGTCTTTTTTCATACCCGGAACACCTGATATTTGATATTTCTATTCATAGACGAGGAGCAGAAAATGAAAAATATACCTGCACCCTTTGGCGCGACGCCAGACGAAAATCAGTATGAACATCTGAAAATGGGCATGAAGGCGTTCTTTCACTTCGGAGTAAACACCTTTACGGATCTTGAATGGGGTCACGGGGACGAGCCGGAGCAGGCCTTCTCACCTACCGGCATGGATATTCCCGGCTGGATAAGGACGGCAAAGGCGGCGGGCTTCCGCCTCTGTATCCTGACGGCAAAGCATCATGACGGCTTTTGCCTCTGGAGATCCGCCTATACAGACCACACGATAAAAAACAGCCCCTATAAAAACGGGGAGGGTGACATTGTCCGCGAGTTCACGGACGCCTGCCGTGCGGAGGGCATGGCTGTCGGTCTATATGTCTCTCCGTGGGACAGACACTCGCCGTATTGGGGAAAGCCGGAGTACAGCGAGGTTTACGCAAAACAGCTGACCGAGCTCATGACCGGGTACGGCAGAATAGACGAGGTCTGGTGGGACGGAGCGGGGAGCAGCGAAACGAAATACGACTGGGCTCTCTGGGCTGATATAATACATAAAAATCAACCGCACGCCGTGATATTCGGCTCAATGGGAGCGACACCTTACGTAACTATGCGCTGGGTGGGAAACGAAGCCGGATTTGCCGACCCGACGCACTATTCTTCGATTGATAACGAGAGCATGTATAAAGAGGACAGAACCGTCCTTGTGACCGGGAGAATAGGAGCGGAGCGCTTTATTCCCTCGGAGGTCGATGCCTCTGTCCGCCCGGGCTGGTTCTATCATGAGGAGCAGGACAGGGCAGTAAAGACCCCGGAGGAGATAAACCGCATATGGTTCTCGTCCGTCGGGCGTAATTCGATAATGCTTCTGAACTTCCCGCCGGACAGGGCAGGACGCATACACCCGCGCGACGCAGAAAATGCGATAGAGTCGCACAGGCAGATAAGCCGCATGCTTGCGACCGATTTCGCGCTCGGCGCCCGCGTAACGTCGGACAGCACGTTCTCGCCCGATACTCCTGCCGCCGCTGCGACGGACGGAGACGGCAACACTTTCTTCGCCGCTGGTGAGGGAAGACGCGAGGCGACACTCAATATAACACTTGAAGCTCCGACGGAGGCAAATGTCCTGATACTCGGCGAGGAGGTTCGCCTTGGCGAGCGGATAACCTCTTTCTCACTTGAGACACTTGACGGTGAGACACATGCGGAGATATGCTCCGGGGCATCCGTAGGCTACCTACGCGCACTGGTTATCCCGCGGGGCGTGTATAAAAATCTCCGCCTTCATATAAAGGGCGTTGCAGAGCCGACGCTGCGCAGATTTTCTCTTCACCTCTTCGAGGGGAGTACCGTTCCACCCCGCCTTTTGGAAAAAGAGAATATAATGAATAAGTCGACCGCAACAGTTGAACTGTCAGACGACAGAAAATGCGCAGTGCTGAACTTCGGCGGTATATATCCTTTCAGTACCGTTTCGTTCTCCACGCCGGATATGTGCGGGTATGAACTCTATATTTTTGACGGCTCAAAATTTCGCCTCGCCGATAAGGGCGAGACGCGGAGTACACGTGGGGAGATAATTCTCCCGGATACAGTGAGCGACGCATATCAGATAAAACTCATAACCGGTCTCCCGCTGAACGAAGACCCCGACTTTTCGGTAATGTAACGTAACAGCGGGACGCAAAACAACGAAACAACAAAACCGCCCCGGGTGCAGAATCTGCATCCGGGGCACAATTTTACTACTATGCGTAAACTATTATTTACAAAATCCTGTCAGACTTTTCGCTTCAGCATTGCGCGTATCTTCGACCCCTTGGGGAAGAGCAGCATGCCGAGCCTATATACAAACGGATTAAGCAAAATGCGGTTTTTAAGCGAAAAATGCGGGTGGGGAATGATGAGATCTGCGTTCTTTGAGCGGATTATCTTTATCTCCCGCTCCTCTTTTATGAGTGAGAGTGTCTTTTCAGCGTACCTGTCGTTTCTCCGATACCGGACGCGCACACTGTCGCCCTCGGCTTCATACACAGCGCGGAGCGCGCGCTCCCGCTCGGAGAAATTAGTCGGGAGCGTCCGCGCCCCGGCATACGCCGCCCCGTCGCGGTAGGTGGATTTTCTGAGCTCCGTCACGCGGTAGGCGTCTTTTATGTAGGGGTAGAGCACCGTTGCATGCATCTTCTTCGCATAGGAATAGTGTGTGCGCGACATCAGCGCGCGCCAGCCGTCAATGTGTGCAAGGAGCCTTTCCGACATAGGCAGAGTGCGTGCGACCTCCTCCATAGTGTCGAGGACCGCCGCCATGCAGCCTATCTGATAGCGGAGCTTGTTCTCGCTCGTAACGGCTACCGTCTGATTGGGCGTGATGCGGTAGAAGTAGTACCCCGTGTGCAGATTACGCACACGCCTTGCGCCCGTCCATGAGAAAAAATTTATGAGCGCGTCCTCGCCGAACGAGACCCTCCTGTCAGAGTCGCGGACCCATGACAGCGCGGCGACCCGTTCTATCGCCTCCACAATGACCTCGCGGCGGTATATCTTGTTCCAGAGAACGTAATAGGAGTGCTCGCGCCCCTCCTGCGAAAGAAATTTTTCGGTAATATCCGGTGCGCCGACGTCGATGTCGTCCTTTATTGTCGAGTCGCCCGTGCAGACCCTCCGGCATCTCTCGGTGTGAAATGCCCAGTCGTTAATGACTATGTCCGCCCCGGTTCTTATCGCGTCGTCGACCATCGGGCGGTGGTAGTTGAAGGATACCGAGTCGTCGCTGTCACAGAAAGCGACATAATCGCCGAGACAGAGCGACACCGCGTAAATCCGCGCGGCGAGTATCCCGTGATTTTCGGTTCTGTAATACCGCGCGCCGTACTTTTCGGCGAGGTCGCGGTAACTCTCCGCCGACCCGTCGTCGACCATGACAATCTCATAGTCGTCAAGGGTGGAGGTGCTTATGCTCGTCAGACATTCGTCAAGATATTCCCGCGGAGTGTTGTACACGGGTATGGCTATCGACAGCTTCATATACTTCCTCCCGCCGGTATCTCGGGTAGCACCTTGTCGGCAAGATATTTCTCATACAGGTCGCATATTCCGTTTACATCGTCTCCGAAGGTGACCTGCCGCCCATGGTCGAGCCAAAGAATTTTATTGCACATCGAGCGCACCTGCGGTATCGAATGAGAGACAAGAATAGTCGTTGCGCCGCCGTTTATTATAGAGCGCATTTTCTCCTCGCTCTTTTTTCTGAACGCGCCGTCGCCGACCGAGAGCACCTCGTCGAGTATAAGAATATCCGGATTGACGAGCGAGGCGATAGAGAATGCGAGACGGGATTTCATACCGGAGGATAACTGCTTGAAGGGTCTGTCCTGAAATTCCGTAAGCTCGGCAAAGGCTATTATATCGTCGTATGTATCGTCCATGAACTTTTTCGTATAGCCGAGCATCGCGCCGCGCAGATAGGTATTTTCCTTTACCGTCATGTCGCCGTCAAACCCTGAGCCGAGCTCAAGCAGCGCGGCTATCTTCCCGCGGCAGACGACCGCCCCCTCCGTCGGCACCATTATGCCGGACACGGCTTTTAAGAGGGTGGACTTTCCCGCGCCGTTCGTCCCGATTATTCCGAGCATGTCGCCGCGGTTTATCGTGAAAGTAACGTGCCTGTCAGCCCAGAATTCTTTTACATGGTAGTTGCGCGTCAGCTTGCGCATGACATATTCCTTTATGCCGATTTCCTTGAAATCCCCGGTTATATAGCGTATCGAAACATTGTCGCAGGTGAGTATCGGCTCGCCCTCGCGGGGTGTGCCGTCGCGTTTATCGCAGTCGTTCATTTTTTATCTCCGTACAGCGGTAGAAAATTTGTGTTGTGAGCCGTATCACACATAGTAGAGGAACTTGTGGTTGTTCTTCTTGTAAATGAGAGCTCCTATTCCGAGCGCGAGGAAAGCATAGCCGAACATGAGAACATGATATTGGAGCGACGGAATGCACACCGTCTGGATGAGCTGCCCGTTCTCAATGTAATTGCCCATTCCCCCTGCGCCTATCGTCACCCATCTGAAATATTTTATGCAGACATAGACAGGGTTCAGGTAGAAAAGGGACTCCATGCTTTCAAACCTCGCCGGGTCATAGAATATCGCCGAGACATACATGAGCAGCGTCGTAAATACGCCCCAGAGGTACTGAATATCGCGGAAAAAGATAAACAGGGCGGAGAGTATCATTCCGACACCAAGATTGAAGATTATCAGCGCGATAATGGGAAATATCAGCATGAAGAACTTCGGCGTGAACGGCACGCCGTCAATACCGCAGAAAATGAGGAACACGCAGAAGGTCAGCCCGAAGTTTATGAGCGAGGATACATTCTGTGAGAGCAGGAAAAGATATTTCGGCACGTTTATCTTCGTGAATACCGCGGCGTTTGAGTAAAGTGAGCCCATCCCGAGATTGGTTGAGTCCGAAAAATATGAAAAGCAAATGTTTCCGCAGAAGAGGAAAGTCGTATAATACCTTATCCCGGAGCCGAAGAATTTCGTGAATACCGTCCACATGACGAGCAGGGTCAGAAGAGGGGAGAGCACGCTCCAGAGCATGCCGAGCACCGTGCGCTTGTACTTCTTCTTGAAGTCGCGCTTCACAAGCTCCGAAAAAAGAAATTTGTTGCGGTTCAGCTTTTCGATAAAGCCGGAGAACGAGCTGCGTATTCTCCTAAAAATGTTTGTTTTTTCCTGTTTTTTTGCTTCCATTTTCTATCCTTTTCGGGTGCTTATTTCAGGAGCTCCGGGAATTTGTCTGCCCCCTCGTGCTCCGCGTCCACCTTGATTCTGCGAATGTAGTATGGGTTGTCTGTCCGCATCGCGCGACCGTAGGGCAGATCCTCCTGCCCGAAGCCGAAGGCGAGCCGGTAGCCGCACTCTGCGAGCACATCGGGACAAAAATCAGCCTTGACCCCAAAGGGGTAGGCGAGATATTTCGCACCGAGCTCATCCCTCATTCGTATGCAGTCCGCTCGGAAGTCCTCCGCCGTCGTGTCCGACATCGGATAGGAATTGCCCTTTCCGCTTTTGAGTATCTTGTGATACCCGTAGGTGTGGCTTTGTATCTCGAGCCCGTCGTACTCCGTGCGCAGCTTCTCCACGAGCTCCGGAGTCAGGGAGCCGCTCTTTTTGCCGAGCATGTTTTCTCCTATCACAAAGCATGTGCCGCGCAGCCCGTATTTTTTCATGACGGGCAGCACATTATAGTAATCCTCGGCGTTTCCGTCGTCAAAGGTTATGACTACTGTTTTATCCTCGTTAACCTTTAGCTTCCCGCGGTACCAGTCGTAAAATTCGTCCATCGAAAGCGTGCGGTAGCCGTTGTCATGGAGATATTTCATGTTGCTCTCGAAATTGTCGAGGTCGTTGACCCATTTGTTGTTTCTGTACTGCCCGTTCGACATCTTCACTTCGTGCTTTACCACGCGGTGGTAGGTGAGCACCGGTATTCCGCGGCTCTCCTTTTCGGTACAAGCTCCGGCAGAAGCAAGAAAGAGCGAAAGAACAGTCAGCATGAGGAAAAGGAGGGCAATTCTTCTTTTTCTATGGGTATCGTTCATCTTGTGTACCAACCGTTTCTTTGTGTGTATATACCGCCTATATGCCGACATAATTATCTGCATTATAACACATCGCGCACGGTATGTCAAGGTTTACCGGCGCGTGGGTTGACATTCTGCGGGCGGTATGCTAAAATAAGTCGAATGATGTTGATTTGACGGGGTATCGCCCCGAGCGGAGGAAGTATGCGTATAGTCGGAAATGTCACAGAGCGCAGCTACAGGATTTCCGTCGTCATGGCGGTCTATAACGTCGAGGCGTATGTGGCTGAGGCGATAGAGAGCGTGATAGCACAGGATATAGGCTTTGAAGAGAACGTTCAGCTTATTCTTGTCGATGACGGTTCGCCTGACGGGAGCGGGGAAATATGCGACGGATATGCGGAAGAGTACCCCGATAATATACTCGTTCTCCACAAAGAAAACGGCGGCGTTTCCTCCGCCCGCAACCTCGGGCTCCGTTATATCCGCGGCGAGTATGTGAATTTCATGGACTCCGACGATAAGCTGTCCGCCTGCACCTTCACGAACGCTATGACATACGCGGATATATACGGTGACAGAACCGACGTCATCTCCATTCCGTTTGAGTTTTTCGAGAGGCTTACCGGGCGCAACATTCCGCATAACCTTAAATTTTCAAGGGGCTCGAGAATAATAGATCTGCGCGAGGAGTATAACCTCTTTCAGTTCTCCCTCGGCGCAGCGTTCGTGCGGCGTGAGGCGGCGGAGAGTATGCACTTTGACGAGAGCCTCGTCCTCTCTGAGGACGCAAAGGAGCTCTACAAGATATTTCTCAGAAAGCCGACCCTCGGGCTCGCCGACGGCGCAACCTATTATTACAGAAAACGCGCCGCCTCCGGCTCCGCCGTCGACAGCTCTATGAGGCGGAAGTCCTGCTATGCCGATCATATGCGCCGCCACTACCTGTTCATGATAAACAATTATCTTGAACACTGGGGCTATGTTCCGAAGTTCGTTCAGTACGCGATTATGTACGACATCCAGTGGAAGTTTGCCACCCCCGAAATTCCCGACGGCGTTCTCACGGAAGAGGAGAGGGAGGATTATTTTGCGGCGCGCCGCGAGGTGCTCGGCTATATTGACGACGACATCGTCTTTCTTATGAACAATCTTCCGCTCTATCTGAAATACTTCGTCCTTTCGGAGAAGTACGGAGAGCTTCCGGATTTTATCCGGGAGAGCGGAGACCTGCTGCTTGAAAATCCGTGCAGTGCAGAGAGACCGTACCGCGTCTCCGGCACCGATAATGTGGTCTGGTCGCTGAACTATTCCGACGGAATTGTCAAGCTTGAGGGAAGTATACTTCTTTTCAATATCTCCGAGGACGAGCCTGTCAGAATATACGGCAGGGTGAACGGAGAGCTCACGGAGGCACAGACCGTCTCGGTCCGCCGGCTCACCTCCCTCGGAAAATTCGCCGCGAACCGATATTATTACAGGGTCGTGATGCCGCTTGACGGCGAGCACAGGGAGACTGTCACGCAGGTGATGATAGTGATGCGCGGCACGCCGGTGATAATCCGCCTGGTCCGCTACGGCTTTACCTCTCCGGTGTCAAATACACTTTACAAAAACTTCTATTATTCCGACCACACGGTTTTCCGTGTTGTCGGTCCCGCGATACGCTCGTTCCCCTGCGGGAAAAAGGGCTTTTTCGAGCGGGAGATGAGTCTGCGCCGCGAGATAAAGCTGCGCGACCCGATAGGGACGCACCGCGCGCTCCTCCTCCGTTTCATGGTGAGAATGGCAAGGCTGATAAAGTGCAGACCGATATGGATAGTTTCCGACAGGCTCGACAGGGCAGGGGATAACGGCGAGGCATTTTTCAGATACATGAGAAGGCATCACCCCTGGGTGCGTGTATTCTTTTTGACCGGTAAAGAGGGCAAAAAGCACTCTCCCGTCCGCGGTCCGCGCCTGCTGACCGTCGGGACGTTCAGGACGGCATATTACAATCTTCTTGCCGACAGGTTCCTCTCGTCGCAGGCGGATATTTTCCCGCGCTGCGCGGCGCATTGTGACAATGAATATGTCCGGGATTTATACACGCCTGACCGGTTTGTGTTCCTTCAGCACGGCGTGACGTGCAATAATATAGCCTCGTGGCTCTCTGCCGACACGGCGGGCGTCGCCATGCTCGTCACCGCGTCGCCCGAAGAGCGCGCGGCAATCATATCCGAGAACTGCGGGTACGACGAGACGAACACAAAGCTGACCGGCTTCCCGCGCTTTGACAGGCTCCGGGCAAAGAAGCCGCGGTATGTCACGCTCATGCCGACGTGGCGTCTCGGTCTCTCCTCCGGCTACGACAGGGAGAGCGGAAACTGGAATTACGACCTTGAGAAATTCGCGAAGAGCGACTTCTGCCGCTTTTACTCTGCACTTACAAAGGACGTGAGAATTCTCTCGGCTCTGCGCAAAAAGGGTCTGAAGCTCGCGTTCGTTCCTCACCCGAATATCACCCGCGCGCTCGACGCCTTCGACTTCGACAAAAAGAACGTGAAGGTGCTCTCCGGCGTCCCGTATAGAAAAATCTATGCAAGGAGCGCACTGGTGCTGACCGACTATTCGTCTGCGGTTTTTGATTTTGCCTATCTGCGCCGCCCGGTGATTTACGCACAGTTCGACAAGGACAGCTTCTATGAGGGACAGGTGTATACAGAGGGATATTTCGATGTCCGTACAATGGGCTTCGGCGAGGTTGAGACCGACTATGAGGGCACCGTCGCGAGGCTTCTCGCGTATATTGAACGCGACTTTGAGATGAGCGACGAATATCGCGCCCGCGCCGACTCTTTCTTTGCCTACCGCGACAGGAAAAACTCGGAGAGAGTGTACAGGGCTGTTGCCGCAGGTACAATGCCGCGCCCGGTGCCGGACGGCAGGGACGAGGAAGAAAAAAATAAAAATGCATAAACACGCGGGCGACATCGACTGTCGCCCGCATATTTATTCTATAAGTAAATTTTGAGAAATCTATTGACAAACCCGGCTTTCAATGTTAAAATATAGCGGTAAAGACCTGCAATAGGGTGAATTATGCCCGTTTGCGGGTGCTTGCTCCGCATTTTTGCGGAAACACCAATCAAGTAAGCGAGAAAGGAGGAAAACAATGCCAACCTTTAACCAGCTCGTAAAACAGGGTCGTTCGGACAAGGCGTACAAGTCCAAGACTCCCGCTCTTCAGCGTGGATTCAATGCACTTAAGAATGCCGCGACCGACCAGAGCGCACCGCAGAGGAGAGGCGTTTGCACCAAGGTTACCACGGTAACTCCGAAGAAGCCCAACTCGGCTCTCCGTAAGATTGCCCGTGTTAGACTTACCAACGGTATGGAAGCTACTTCCTATATCCCCGGTATCGGTCATAACCTTCAGGAGCACTCGGTTGTTCTTATCCGCGGCGGACGTGTTCGTGACCTGCCCGGCGTGCGTTACCACATCATACGCGGTACGCTCGATACACAGGGTGTCGCAAACCGTAAACAGGGACGCTCCAAGTACGGAGCAAAGCGTCCGAAGAAGTAATCGGGTATAACTTTTTCGGCGTAAAAATGTGCTCTCGTGCTGTGAGGTATTGTTTTACCTACCGTTTGCAAACGAGCACTAACGGACGTAATGTCCGAGTACCTATGATATCATATTTTAATGAAGGAGGGAAGTACAGTGCCTAGAAGAGGTCAGATTTCCAAAAGAGACGTATTGCCGGATCCTCTGTACAATTCCAAGCTTGTAACAAAGCTTATCAATAACGTTATGTACGACGGCAAGAAGGGCGTTGCCCAGAAGATAGTTTACGATGCGTTCGCGGCTATCGAGGCAAAGAGCGGAGAGAATGCGCTTGATGTTTTCACCGCTGCTCTTGAGAATGTCATGCCCGTGCTCGAGGTTAAGTCCCGCCGTATCGGCGGATCGAACTATCAGGTTCCGCTTGAGGTTCGTGCAGAGCGCAGACAGACTCTCGGTCTCCGTTGGATAATATCTTATTCAAGAGCCAGGGGCGAAAAGACCATGGCTGAAAGGCTTGCCGGCGAGATAATGGACGCTAAGGCAGGCATGGGCGGTGCCTTCAAGAAGAAGGAAGACACCCACAAGATGGCAGAAGCAAACAAGGCTTTTGCACATTACAGATTCTGATTGTATTAAAAAGGAGATTTTCAGTTCATGCCAAGAGAGTATTCGCTTGAACATACAAGAAATATCGGTATCATGGCTCACATCGATGCCGGTAAGACGACAACGACAGAACGCATCCTTTTTTATACAGGCAAGACTCATCGTATAGGTGAGGTTCACGACGGCGCAGCCACGATGGACTGGATGGCACAGGAGCAGGAGCGCGGAATAACGATCACCTCCGCCGCTACCACCTGCTACTGGATTCCGACAGCCTATCACGACGACCCGGACGCGGCGAAGGATCACAAGTACCGTATCAACATAATTGATACTCCGGGACACGTTGACTTCACCGTTGAGGTTCAGAGATCTCTGCGCGTTCTTGACGGATCTGTAACCGTTCTTTGCGCGAAGGGAGGCGTTGAGCCCCAGACCGAGACCGTTTGGCATCAGGCAAACGAGTACAAGGTTCCGAGAATGGCGTATGTCAACAAGATGGACATAACCGGCGCCGACTTCTACCGCGTTGTCAGAATGATCAAGGAGAGACTGCATGCGAATGCCGTTCCCGTGCAGCTCCCGATAGGAGCCGAGGCATCCTTCCGCGGCATCATCGACCTTATGGAGATGAAGGCGGATGTTTATTACGACGACCTCGGTAAGGATATGAGAGTTGAGGAAATCCCCGAGGACATGAAGGCGCTTGCCGAGGAGTACCGCGCGAAGATGGTTGAGTCCATCTGCGAGACGGACGATGCCCTTATGGATAAGTTCTTCAACGAGGAGGAGATAACGGTTGCGGAGCTTCGCGCCGCTCTCCGTAAGGCTACGATAGCCAACCAGATAGTTCCCGTATGCTGCGGAACCTCATATAAGAACAAGGGCGTTCAGAAGCTTCTTGACGCTATCGTTGATTATATGCCCGCTCCCACGGATATCGAGGCTATCAAGGGAATAAATCCCGAGACCGATGAGGAGGATTGCCGCCACGCGAGCGATGACGAGCCGTTCTCCGCTCTCGCCTTCAAGATAATGACCGACCCGTTTGTCGGAAAGCTCTGCTTCTTCCGTGTTTATTCCGGCTCGGTTTCCAAGGGAACCGCGGTTTACAACTCGACGAAGGACGTGGACGAGCGTTTCGGTCGTATTCTTCAGATGCACGCCAATGAGCGTACCGATATCGATGTCTGCTACGCCGGAGATATCGCCGCCGTCGTCGGTGTAAAGAACACCACGACAGGAGATACCTTCTGTGACGAAAAGCATCCTATAATTCTTGAGTCCATGGTATTCCCCGAGCCGGTTATCCGTCAGGCAATTGAGCCCAAGACGAAGGCAGGTCAGGAGAAGATGAGCATCGCTCTTGCGAAGCTCGCCGAGGAGGACCCGACGTTCAGAACCTACACCGACGAGGAAACCGGACAGACTATAATCGCAGGTATGGGTGAGCTTCACCTTGAGATAATAGTAGACCGTCTTCTCCGTGAGTTCAAGGTCGAGGCTAATATAGGTGCACCGCAGGTTGCCTATAAGGAGACCATCAGAAAGAAGGTCGACCAGGAGACCAAGTATGCGCGTCAGTCCGGTGGTAAGGGTCAGTACGGTCATGTAAAGATCACCATCGAGCCGAACGAGACCGGCAAGGGCTACGAGTTCATCAACGCGGTTACCGGAGGGGCAATTCCGAAGGAGTATATCCCCGCTGTTGACGCCGGTATACAGGGTGCGATGCAGGCGGGCGTTCTCGCCGGCTACAACGTCGTCGACGTAAAGGTAACGCTTTACGACGGTTCCTACCACGAGGTCGACTCCTCCGAAATGGCATTCAAGATTGCCGGTTCAATGGCATTCAAGGAGGCTATGAGAAAGGCAGATCCCGTTCTTACCGAGCCTATCATGAAGGTCTCGGTAACTACTCCGGATGACTATATGGGCGATATAATCGGAGATATAAACTCCCGTCGCGGACAGATAGAGTCCATGGAGCAGATAGGACCCGGAACCCAGAGAATATATGCTCAGGTTCCTCTCGCGCAGATGTTCGGTTACGCGACTGCGCTCCGTTCCCGTTCTCAGGGACGCGCTGTCTATGTAATGGAGCCCTGCGGCTTCCAGGATGTTCCGAAGAACATTCAGGACGAGATAGTCAAGAACAGAGCGGCAAAGGGCTGATCCCCCGGCGACATCTGGTGTCGCGACCGCTTTTGATAAACGACACGCCATGTGCTGTGTCGCTCCCCCCGCGTGAGGCTCTCCGCGGGGAGGGCACCTTCCCCGTAATAAGGGCAACAGCCCGCGGGAAAGTATGTTCTGTTTTGCGGCAATGCCGCTGATAGATACAATCAAAAACAAAAAAACAAAATTCAGGAGGATAATTAAAATGGCAAAGGCAAAATTCGAAAGAACCAAACCCCATGTTAATATCGGTACTATCGGTCACGTTGACCACGGTAAGACCACTCTTACAGCCGCTATCACGAAGGTTCTTTCTCTGAAGAACAGCAACATCGACTTCCTGGCATACGACCAGATCGATAACTGCCCTGAGGAGAAGGCTCGTGGTATAACAATCAACTCCCGTCACGTTGAGTACGAAACCGACAAGCGTCACTATGCGCACGTCGACTGCCCCGGCCACGCTGACTATGTTAAAAACATGATCACCGGTGCTGCACAGATGGACGGTGCTATCCTCGTCGTTGCAGGTACTGACGGCCCTCTCGCACAGACCAGAGAGCACGTTCTTCTTGCCCGTCAGGTTGGCGTTCCCGCAATCGTTGTTTTCATGAACAAGGTTGATATCGTTGACGACCCCGAGCTTCTTGACCTCGTTGAGATGGAGATCCGTGACCTCCTTAACGAGTACGATTTCCCGGGCGACGATACTCCCATAATCCGCGGCTCTGCCCGTGTTGCTCTTGAGTGCCCGTCCAAGGACCCCGACGCTCCGGAGTACAAGTGCATCTGGGAGCTCATGGATGCGGTTGACACCTATATTCCTACTCCCGACCGTAAGGCTGACCTTCCGTTCCTTATGCCCGTCGAGGACGTATTCTCGATCTCCGGCCGTGGTACTGTTGCTACCGGTAGAGTTGAGAGAGGTACTGTAAAGATGGCTGATACCGTTGAGATAGTCGGTATCAGACCCGAGAAGGTTTCCACCGTTGTTACCGGTATCGAGATGTTCCATAAGCTCATGGACTTCGCTGAGGCTGGAGACAACATCGGTGTTCTTCTTCGTGGTATCGATAAGAAGGGTATCGAAAGAGGACAGGTTCTTGCGAAGCCCGGCTCGATTCACCCCCACACCAAGTTCGTAGGTCAGGTCTACGTTCTTACCGAGAAGGAAGGCGGACGTTCTAAGCCCTTCTTCTCTGGATACAGACCGCAGTTCTATTTCAGAACTACCGACGTTACCGGTGTTATCCACCTTCCCGAGGGTGTTGAAATGTGCCGTCCCGGAGATAACGTCAACATGACTGTTGAGCTTATCTCTCCTATCGCTTGCGAGAAGGGACTTCGTTTCGCTATCCGTGAGGGCGGCAGAACCGTTGGTTCGGGCGTCGTTGCTGAGATCATAGAGTAATTTTACTCTTTTAGTGCGGTGTGGGCTTGCCCCGCCGCGCGGGGCTGCCTTTGGCGGTATGGCTTTCTGCCAGCCGCCGGCAGCCCTGCATAACATGTATATAGGTAAGATAAGTTTACTTTGGGGATTGGTGAAATTCCATACCGGCAGTATAGTCTGCGAAGAAAGCAACGCTTTCCCGACGGGGTGAGATTCCCCGACCGACGGTAGAGTCCGGATGAGAAAAGAAACAGAATACCTGTCGTGCATTTTCGCGCGACAGCATTCCTGCGTCCCCGCAATGTGCGGGGCTTTTTCTTTTCTTTCCCATATTGCTTTTGGAAAGAAAGGTTATTATAATGAATAAAGAAAACGGCGGCGCACCCGCGCCGAAAAAGGTAAAAAACAACCATATTACGCTTGAATACGCTGTAAAAACGGGAATTTTGGCGGCGATAGCCACGGTGCTCATGTTCCTTGAGTTTCCGCTCTCATTCCTCGCGCCCCCGTTTTATAAGCTCGATTTTTCCGACCTCGCCGCCATGCTTGGTGCTTTTGCCCTCGGACCTGTGGCGGGCGTTATAATCGAGCTGATAAAAAACCTTCTGCATATTCTCTTCGTCGGGACCTCGACCGCCTATGTCGGCGAGCTCGCGAATTTTGTGACCGGATGCTTCCTCGTTGTCCCGGCTGCAATCATATATAAAAGAAAAAAGAGCCGCAAAACGGCTCTCATAGGGATGTCTGTCGGCACATTGTCGCTTTGTCTTGCCGGCGCGGTGCTTAATGGGCTTGTGCTTATCCCGTTCTATTCAAAGCTCTATAATCTCCCGCTTGACACGATAATAGGAATGGGAAATGCGATTTTTCCCGCCGTCCACGATGTCTGGTCGCTTGTGTTCCTCTGCGTCGTACCGTTCAATCTTATAAAGGGAGTGGCAGACTCCGTCGTGACCTTCCTCCTCTATAAGCATCTCTCGCCGATACTCCATGTAAAGGAACCGAAGAATCCGGGACAGCAGGGTAAATAATAACGCAACAGCGGCGTGAACGGCAGAGTAAATAACGCGACCGCATGTGCGGTAAAGTAAATAAAGCTGTTGTAGACAATGTAAATAATTTTAATTTAACAAAAAGCGGTCGTCCGATGCCACAAGGCAAAGGACAACCGCTTTTTATAAGCCTCCTCGTTATTTATCTGTCGGTAGGGCGGGTTGCTTGCGCCCGCCTGGCAGGGTAAAGCCTGTTCGCGTACTGAAATCGATAGAGAAATCCCGGCGTAAGTCAAGCCTCCCTCTGGAGGGAGGCGGCACGCGCAGCGTGACGAAAGGAGCCCGTCGTGCTAAGACTAACTATAACACGGCGACAGCCGTATTTGAAAACCGTAGGCTATTTCGCATTTTCCTGAAAGGAAAATATTTCACACGGCGACACTCGTATTTCACTGCGCGCACAGCGCGCTTTGGGAGCCCGCCGTGTAAAAATCTATCTGTTTTCCCCTTTATAGCTGTAAATACCCGCCGTCAGGTCGATAATAAGTGACATATCGTCCGGCTGTACCCTTGCCTCGTGCGCTGTCTTGTTGCGCACCACCGCGCCGCACCTCTCGCACCTGTGGATTATCACATACCCGCGCTTCGGGTCACATTCCGCTCGTATGGGGCGCATTATCCCGCCGCAGGTGTTCTGCCTGTCTCCCGGGTTTATATCAACATGCAGAGAGCAAAGGCAGAACGGACAATGGTTGCGCGATGTGTACCCGAGGGGGAGCACCTCCCGCCCGCAGTTTTTGCATATAAATCCGGAATCGTTTTTTGTAAATCGCTTTGTCTCCATAAAACCTCCGCGCCTCGGATTGAATTGCCTGCTCCCGGGTAAAATAGGAAAAACGGGAGGACATTATATGCGTAGAACAATATTTCTTGGGGTTGTCTGCCTCATTTGCGTCTTTCTCGGCGTCGCCGCCACCCATTTCAGGGAGCAGGGGGTCACCCTCGTCTGTGAGTGCGCGGCAGCAGAGAGGGGAGAGCAGGGGGACACACTATCAAACGGCGGTCGGAATTGACCTCCGCGGCTCCGATTGCCGCCTCGCTCTCAATTCTCGCCCCGGCTTTTGACAGTGCTTTCACGTCGCTCCGCACCTCATTCTGCAGTATTTTCGCGCCGCCGGTGCTCATGCTTTGCGCCGCCTTTAACTCTGCGTTGCGCTACGCTTTCGCGCCGCTTTTCATTCCGCATTGCTCCGCAATTTCCCGTTACTTTCCGACGCAGAAGCGCGAGAATATGTCATTCACAACCTCCTCGGAGACCGCCTTTCCGTCGAGCTCTCCGATAGCCGACAGCGCGAGCTCAATGTCCGAGGAAATCGCGTCCTGCGGGATACCGCGCCGGAGAGCGTCGAGCGCGCACTCAGCGTGCCCTCTCGCCTCCGCCATATATGCGCGCTGTCGCGCGTTGTATATAACCGCGTCCTCGCCTATGCGTATCTCACCGTTAAGAAACATTTTCTCAATTGCTTCTTTGAGCGCAGAGAGTGCCGGATTTTCGGCGCCCGCATCGCGCGGCTCGCCGGTTACACAGGGGGCGTGTACGCTTTTTCCGGCATTTTCCGACATGCTTATGCTGATAACGTGCGGAAACTCCGCCCGTATTTCACATTCCGCACTCTCTCCGAACTCATCCGACCTTATATCGGATTTCGTGAGCAGTGCGATTTTTTTTGCCCTCACCGTGCGAAGATAAGAGATAAGCTCTCTGTCCTCGTGCGAGAGCGGGCGGGAGGTGTCAAAGAGCGCGAGTATCAGCTCCGCGCCGTCTATCTTCTTCCGGCTTTTCTCTATGCCTATCCGCTCTATTTTCCGATCTCCGCTACTCTCTGCGTCCACCTCGTGTATTCCTGCCGTGTCCGATAGCCGCAGGATAATCGGACCTGCCTGAATATTCTGCGAGAGCACGTCCCGCGTCGTTCCCTCAATATCGGTGACTATCGCCGCGTCCTCGCCGCAGAGAAGATTGTAGAGCGAGCTCTTGCCGACGTTCGGCTTTCCGCATATAACGGTTTCGATTCCGCTTGACACGGCGTGCCCCGTCGGATAGGTTGAAAGGAGGGCGTCCGCCCGACGGATAATCTCCGTGAGTGCCGCGTCTATCTCCCCGTCGCTCATGTCGCCGAGCTCCTCGTCCGGGTAGTCAATTCTTGCGTAAATATCGCCGAGCAGGGAGGTGAGCGCCGCGCGCAGCTTCTCCGTCTCCGTGCGCAGTGCAGAGCGCGCACTGTCGGAGGAGAGGCGCACCTGCTCCTCCGTCTCCGCGTCAAGGAGCATACCTATCCCCTCCGCGTCGGTGAGCGTCAGCCGCCCGTTTATAAACGCCCTCTGCGTAAACTCTCCGGCAGAAGCCTGAGCAGCCCCCGCCGAGAGCACAGCCTCGAGCACCATGCGCGTTATGAGAATCCCGCCGTGGCAGGATATTTCGGCTACATCCTCACCCGTGTATGAATTCGGGGCGGGGAAGAGCGTCAGAATACCGTCATCTATTTTCTCACCGTAGCGTACAATATCTCCGTATACCGCTCTGCGCGGCGAAAGCCCGCTGACGCACCTTCCTGAGCGCGGAAAGAACACACGCCCGACAATATCAAAGGCTTCGTCACCCGAAATTCTTATAACGGCGACCCCACCCTTGCCGGGTGGGGTCGATATTGCTGCTACTGTCTTAGCGGCGGAGTACATTACTCGCCGTCGCCGCTTTTGGCGTCGGTTTTTTCGCTTTCCGCTACGGCGTCGGCTGCTCCGTCCTCCGTATCGGTCCCGTCGCTCACCTCTTCACGGAGTACGGGCGACTCGAGAGCATCCTCCACGGGTATCGTCTGCTCAATGGCGACAACCTCGGAGTCGCTCTCATCAACAGGGACGGAAACCTCGAGCGCCTCAATGTCAAGAGCGTCTGCATCCGGCGCAAACTCTTCCTTGAGGTCGGTTACGCGCTCCTCATCGTCCTCGGGTATATCCTTCGGCTTTTTGTCGGTGAGATATATGACTATCCTGCGGTTGTTGTCGGTTCCTATCGAGCTTGTCGAAACGCCCTCTATCTTCTGGACCTCGGAGTGAATTATTCTTCTCTCGTATGCACTCATGGGCTCAAGCATGACGCTGCGCCTGTTGCGGAGCGCCTTGTCAGCCATCCGTCTTGCGAGTGCGCGGAGCGTCTCCTCGCGCTTTGCACGGTAGCCCTCGACGTCTATCGTGACTCTCGACTTGTCGCGCTCGCCGTTCACGTTCTTGTGCGCGCTCGCAAGGTTTGCGAGGTACTGGAGAGCGTCGAGTGTGTCACCGTGGTGTCCGATGAGCACGGAGGCGTCCTTTCCGGTAATGGTGATGCGCCTCGTTCCGTCATCGCAGGAGTAGAGCTCTGCAACGGCGTCAAGGCCGGTGTCGTTAAGCACGCCCTTTATGAAGTCATAGGACATGTCAACCCCGTCCGCGACCTCGCGGCGCTCAAATTTGAGCTCGCACTCCGGGATAACCTCGCTCTTCGGCTTTGCCGGCTCTGCCGGAGGGGTAAAGCGCGGCGGTCTGCCGGTTTCCGGGCGTCTGCGTCTTACGTTCTTCTTGCGGCGGTTTTCTGCGGTGCGCTCCTTTGCGGATGCGTCGCCCGTATCCTTGCCCGTCGTCTGCTCTGCCGCTGCCTCCGCGGGCTTGTCGGCTTTTCTCTCCGCCGGGCGTCTGCGTGTCTCCTCGCGGTCGGGTAGCTCAATATAGGCTCTGACCTGCGCGGGCTTTACGCCGATTATGCCGAATATTCCGCGGCTCCCGGTGTAGAGTACTTCAAATTTTACATCGTCGAGAGGACCTGCGCCGAGCGCAGCTCTCGCGTTTTCCTTTGCTTCGGCAACATCCTTACCTGTTGCCACAACTTCTTTCATCATTTTATTTTTCTTCCTTATCAGTAATGAATTATAGTCGTCGGTATTTTTTTGCTCCGCGGACACTCAGCTCCTGCGGTCGTCCTTCAGCTCCGGGACATCGAGGTTCTTCGGCGCCTTTGCACCCGTGTCGTTCTTTTTGACGTCCGGGAGCTCGTCGTAGTCGTCCTCGTCTATATAGTGGAGAGACTTGTATTTCGGCTGCTGCTTTACAACCTTGCTCTGCTGCTTTGCCTTCGCTTTCTCGGCTTTCTGCATCGCGCGCAGCTCCTCGTCGGTGTATTTCGGGAGTGGCATAGCCTTATTGAGTATCCACGACTGGAGCAGTCCTATAAGAGACTGGTATATCCAGTAAAGACCGAGCATTGCAGGGAAGTTGAATGCCATCCACAGCGTAAGAAGCGGGAATATGAGGTCCATCATCTTCATGGACGCCGCAGTCTGCGCATCGCCGGCTGTCGTCTGGGCAGAGCCGTTCCACTTCTTCATTAAGAACATGGAGAGCCACTGGAACGCGGCAGTAAGCACCGGTATCACAACCAGCCATGAGAAGTTTGTAAGAGACGGAGTGACGCCGAGATTTCCGAGCCCGAAGAACGAGAAGTCGGGAATGGACACGCCCTTTACAAGGTCATAGACCTCCGCGGAGTTTGAGAAGAGCGGGAAAGCCCTGAGCGTCTCGGGAATGGAATCTCCGAGCTTTGAAAGGATTTCTATCGTGCTCGTCGAGGTCACTGCCTGCCCGAATCCGCCTGCCGCGCTCGCCGTCGTTACAAAGGTCGTGAGGGCGGTCGTTATGTCGCCGGAGAGACCGAGAACGTAGCGGAGCGGGTTTGTTATAATGTTATAGAGGAGAATGATTATTGGGAGCTGAATGAGGAGCGGGAGACATCCCGAAAGGGGAGATGCGCCCTCGCGCTGCTGGAGCTCCATTATCTCCTGCTGCTTTTTCTGAAGTGTTTTCTGATCGTTGCGCCCCGCGTATTTCTGCTCTATTTCATAGATCTTCGGGCGGAGCTTTGCCATCTTTATCTGGCTCTTCTGCTGTTTTATCGAGGGATATATGAAGAGGAGCTTTACGAGGATTGCGAATATGAGTATAGAAATTACATAGTAGCCGCCGGTTATTCCGGTGAGCCAGTTCATGAACTTACCTATCCAGAGAAGAACGGTGTCGATAACGCCGTTGTTCGCCTTGAGGTTGACCTCATGTGCCATGCAGTTTTCGACAAGGACGCGGAGCGCGGCCTCGTCGAGCTCGTTTGCATAGGCGGTTATTCTGTTCTGCGACACCTCATCGGTGACATACTGGTCCTTGACCGAGAGAATGACGCTCTTCGCGACGTCGACGAGCGGGTCGCGCGTCTCCTCGGCATACTCCGGGCGGTCGACAAAGCCCTCGGCGTCCATGTTGTAGCCGCGGTAGGCCGCGATAAGCCGCTCGCGCGCCGTCCAGCCGTAGTTACCGAACTTCGGCGCGGCGTTGACTATACGGGCGACATACATCGCGCTCGCGCGCTCTGCACCGGCGTCAAAGAGGGTCTTATCCGACTCGGTGATGTTGTAATCCACCTTTGCCGAGCCGCCGCAGCCCCCGCAGGAGGATACGGACAGAACGATGACGGCAAGGGTGAGAAGTGCAAGCACCGCGGATACTATCCGCGATACGCTTTTTTTCTTTTTCATCTTTCAGGTGTTTTCCTTTTCGTTAGTAGACTCCCCGGTAGCTTCCTCCCCACCGGAAATGTTCAGGTCGGACTTCCTGTTGCGAAAGCCCCGTTCGGGCACCGGGTCGTAGCCCCCCTTTGAGAAGGGGTTACAGCGCAGAAGGCGCCAGACGGTCAATATGAGTCCGACAAAGAACCCGCGTTTCGTGAATGCCTCAATTGCATAGGCTGAACATGTCGGTGTAAACCTGCAGCACGGCGGTTTTACGGGAGATATGCACCTCTGATAGAATTTTATCAGAGCTATCATTATGTGCTTCATGACTGGAACATACCGAGATTTGTGAATGCGGTATCGAGCTCGCGCTCAATATCCGTGCTTTTGAGCCTTACGGCGGCGCCGCGTGCGGCGATGACTATGAGAAACCCGGTTTTCAGTGGCTTCTTCTTTATCAGAGACGCGAGCCCCGCACGCATAATGCGGCGCAGGCGCGAGCGCACGACGGCTCCTCCGAGCTTGGTTGATGTGGTGAGACCTATTCTGTTCATTATCCGATGCTGCGGGTGCACTTTTGCGAGGCGCTTTGCCGCATAGTCGGGGAGTACGTAGACCGCGAGGACGGGTGTAACCGCCCGCTTTCCCTTTGCATACGCTTTGGAATACAGATGGTTTTCGCAGATTGCTTTGAATTTCATGTGGTGGAAGCTCCGCCTTTCAAAGACTTAAACAAAATCCCGATAAACGAACCGAAATCAAATGCGTTTATCGGGAGTTTTCTTATGCTCCGTGAGCTATCAGTAGGTGAGACGGGCTCTGCCTTTTGCGCGTCTTCTCTTAAGAACTTTCCTGCCGTTGGCGGTAGCCATTCTTTTTCTGAAGCCGTGCTCTTTATTTCTCTGCCTTTTCTTGGGCTGATATGTTCTCTTCACGATAAAGCACCTCCTTGTTTGAATTTTAGCGTCTAAAAGTGCGGTAAAGTAACGGGACAACAGTTCCCAACCATCAAACCGAATTATATTATATATGACGCGGGCGAAAATGTCAAGAGATTTTTTCCGAAATATTGACTTTTCCGTTGCGTTTTGATACAATAACAGGTATGATAAGGGACGGGGCATACCTGTCCTGTGTACAGGAGGGCTCGGGAGAGTTTTATGAACAAGGACATCGCAAAGGTACTGATAGACGAAAAAGAGCTTGACAGGATAGTCACCCGTCTTGCAAAGGAGATAGACAGAGATTACGGCGGGGAGGACAAGCACCTTGTCATGGTATGTATTCTCAAGGGCTCGCTTGTCTTTATGGGCGACCTTATGAAAAAGCTCACCGTGCCCTGTGAGATAGACTGTATGAAGGTCTCGTCGTACGGCTCGGCGACCGTCAGCTCGGGGTCGATACATATAATTCTTGACCTCCTCCGCTCCGACCTTGACAGGTGCGATCTTCTCATAATCGAGGACATAATAGACAGCGGGAACACTCTGTCTTATCTTACCGAATACCTGCGGCTGAAGGGAGCGCGGAGCGTGCGCACGATGACCCTTCTCGATAAGCCCTCGCGCCGCACCGTTGAATATACGCCCGATTACGTCGGTGTCGAGATACCGGACGAGTTTGTCGTCGGCTACGGGCTCGATTTCAATGAAAATTACCGCGCTCTTCCGTACATCGGGATTCTGAAGCCCGATATGTATCGCTGATGGGAGCTGAGGACAGCCCGCGCGGGAGCGTCGGGCTCTGCACCCTCGGCTGTAAGGTCTCGCAGTATGAGACGGAGGCGATAGGGGAGGAGTTTATCCGCCGTGGCTTCGCCGTCCGCCCGTTTGACAGTGTGTGCGATATATACGTCATAAATACCTGCACCGTCACCGCCGAGTCGGACAGAAAATCCCGGCAGATGATCCGCCGCGCCGTGAAGCGCAACCCCGGTGCCGTTATATGCGTCACGGGGTGTTACAGCCAGATTTCGCCGGAGGATATAAAAAGCATCGGCGGGGTCTCGGTCATAACCGGCTCGCGCGATAAGCTGCGCACGGTCGACCTTGCCGTCCGCGCGTTTTCGGAGAGGGATGAGGACGGGATATACGTGTCCTGCCGCCCTGTCGATAACCGCGAGTTTGAAAGTATGAGTATAACCACTGCGCCGAGGACGCGCGTCTATGTGAAAATAGAGGACGGCTGTGAGTCGAAATGCACCTACTGCCGCATCTCCGGGGCGCGCGGGCACGTCTGCTCAAAGCCGCCGGAGGATGTCATACGCGAGGTGGAGGCGTTGCATAAGCAGGGTACAAAGGAGATAGTTCTTACAGGTATTGAGGTAGCCGCCTACGGCGCCGATTTTGATACACGGTATGGGCTCTCAGACCTTATATGCGAGCTTGCGGCGCGCGGCTCCTGCGAGAGAATACGTCTCGGCTCGCTGGCTCCGGAGCTATGTGGAGAGAGGTTCGCCGCCGGGATATCCGGCTGTCGTATCCTTGCCCCTCATTTTCATATATCCATGCAGTCGGGGTCGGACAGCGTCCTTAGGGCAATGAAGAGAAGATATACCCGCGAGACGGCGCTTCGCAATATTGAGGGGCTCCGCCGCGCCGTCCCGGGCGCACAGTTTACATCCGACCTTATGGTAGGCTTCCCCGGTGAGAGCGAGGAGGATTTTCTCGCTACTCTCTCTTTCGTGCATGAGGCGGAGCTCCTTGACGCGCACGTGTTTGCCTATTCCCGCCGTCCGGGCACCCCGGCGGCAGAATACCCGGATCAGATACCCGAGCCTGTGAAAAGAGAGCGGAGCGCACGGCTTATAGCCGCGAAAAACCGTATGCGCGATGAGGTGCTCGCAGGGCTCGTCGCCGCGGGAGAGCCGCTCTCTGCAATATTCGAGACCAGGGACGGGGACTTCTTCACGGCACACGCGGCAAACTATGCGGAAATACGTGTCAGATGCTCCCGCGACCTGCACGGCGAGATGCTCCCGGTCCGTCCCCTGTATGCGGAGGACGGGATAATTTACGGCGAGCTTTTATAACTGTTCAGTCTGTAAAACCACATTTTGCAAACAAAAGTTGACAAATATAAATAAATTCAGGAGACGGAAAAATGAAAAATACGGAAAAGACAATGGACAAAATCGTCGCACTCTGCAAGGGGCGCGGATTTATATTCGCCGGCAGTGAAATCTACGGCGGACTTGCGAACACATGGGATTATGGTCCCCTCGGCGTCGAGCTTAAGAACAATGTAAAGCGCGCTTGGTGGAAGAAGTTCGTGCAGGAGAATAAATATAACGTTGGGCTTGACGCCGCAATTCTTATGAATCCACAGACATGGGTAGCCTCCGGGCACCTTGCCGGATTTTCCGACCCGCTTATGGATTGCCGCGAGTGCCACGAGAGATTCCGCGCGGATAAGCTTATAGAGGACTATTGCGAAAAAGAGGGCGTAGCACTTCCGAAGCCCATTGACGCCTTTTCACAGGCGGAGATGAAAGCCTTTATAGAGGAGCATAACATTCCCTGTCCGACCTGCGGAAAGCATAACTTCACCGATATACGCCAGTTCAACCTGATGTTCAAGACCTTCCAGGGAGTTACGGAGGACGCGAAGAATACGGTATACCTCCGCCCGGAGACCGCGCAGGGTATATTCGTCAATTTCCCGAATGTACAGCGCGCCGCAAGAAAGAAGCTCCCGTTCGGTATCGGTCAGATAGGAAAGTCCTTCCGCAACGAGATAACCCCCGGTAACTTTATTTTCCGTGTCCGCGAGTTTGAGCAGATGGAGCTTGAGTTCTTCTGCAAGCCGGGCACCGACCTTGAGTGGTTCTCCTATTGGCGCTCTTTCTGCCACAACTGGCTTCTTTCGATAGGTCTGCGCGACGAGGATCTCCGTCTGCGTGACCACGACCCGGAGGAGCTCTGCTTCTATTCAAAGGCGACCACCGACTTTGAATTTCTCTTCCCGTTCGGGTGGGGCGAGCTCTGGGGCGTCGCCGACCGCACGGATTACGACCTGACCCAGCATCAGAACACCTCCGGAAAGGACCTGACCTACTTTGATCAGGAGACCGGAGAGCACTATATACCTTATGTAATAGAGCCCTCCCTCGGCGTAGAGCGCAGTGTCCTTGCCGTCCTCTGCGACGCATACGACGAGGAGGTTATAGATGCGGAAAAGAACGATGTAAGAACGGTTCTCCGCCTGCATCCCGCCCTCGCCCCGTTCAAGGCGGCGATACTCCCGCTCTCAAAGAAGCTCTCCGAACGTGCAACAGAGATACACGACGAGCTCTCAAAGTACTTTATGGTCGACTATGACGACGCCGGCTCAATAGGCAAGAGATACCGCCGTGAGGACGAGATAGGAACCCCGTTCTGCGTGACCGTTGACTTTGATACCGTCGGCGACGATACGAAGCCCGGCGACAACTGCGTAACCGTGCGTGAGCGCGACAGCATGGAGCAGGTGAGAATCCCTGTGAGCGAGCTGCGGGATTATATCGCAAAGCGGACAGAGTTTTGATTTTTCTTAAAAGAAGGCGGCTCCTCTCACCGGGGAGCCGCAAAATGTATACGGAGGAAAATGTATGACCGGAATAATCGGCGCAATGAAAATAGAGACAGACGGACTAATCGCCGCACTCACGGACAGGAGGAGCGAGACTGTCGGGGGTATCGAGATGAATGTCGGTCTCCTCGACGGGCGTGACACCGTGATAGCCTCCTGCGGGGTGGGGAAGGTCTTTGCCGCCATGTGTGCGGAGAGCATGATAATGCGCTATTCGCCATCTCTTATAATAAATACCGGCGTCGCCGGGACGCTCACACCCGATATATCGGTCACCGATGTCGTGATAGCCGACAGAGTTTGTCAGCATGATATGAATACCACGGCAGTCGGCGACCCGCGCGGGCTCATTTCCGGTATCGGCTTTGTCCATTTTCCGACGGACATGGCGGCGCGGAGAATAGCCGTCCGTGAGGCAACTCGCCTCGGCATCCGGGCGCATGTCGGCTGTGTCGCGAGCGGGGATATATTCGTTTCCGATGTGGAAATGAAAGGGAAAATAGCCGCGAAATTCGGCGCCGTAGCCTGCGAAATGGAGGGTGGCGCAATAGCACAGGTCTGCTATGTAAACTCGACCCCGTGTATCATTATACGCTCGATTTCAGACTCCGCTGACGGTGAGACGCATATGAGCTACCAGGAGTTTCTCGCCACCGCCGCGAATAAGAGCGCAGCGCTTGTCCGCGCAATAGTAGCGAAAGCTTGATAAAGTACTCAGTATACAATAACTATTGCTTTTTACATAATAGTTAGAGAAATGATAATTGGCACCCGCAGGGCACAGCACCTGTGGGTGCCTTTTCTTTTCTGCGCCGTATGTGCCGCCGGTGGGCATATAAACATCCGGTGTTTTTTCGTTCTGGCTGTACATCCGGTGTTTTTTCGTTCTGCGCCGTATATGCCCCCCGTGGGTGTATTACATATTCTTTACATAACCCTTACCTCTCCGCGGGAGAATAAAATTGCCATTCGGGTTTATAATGGGCACAGAACCGAATAAGGAAAGAAGAAAGGAAAAAAGAAAATGAAGAAGTTAACATCAGTAGCACTTGCACTCGCAATACTCCTGCTCGGCGCGGCGTTTGCCTCTTGCGGCGAAGTAACGTTTGACGAAACGAAAAAGATAAGCGTCGTCGCGAGAGAGACCGGAAGCGGAACAAAGTCCGCATTCATGGAGCTCCTCGGACTGAAGGGTAAGGCTGACCCCTCGGGCGTTATAATAGCGACCGGAACCGCCGCCGTTCTCGCAGAGGTTAAGAACAACGAGTACGCGATAGCATACGACAGCCTCGGTTATGTTACCGACGATGTAAAAATGCTTAAAGTCGACGGCGTTGAAGCAACAATAGAGAACATAAAGAACGGAAGCTACAAGATTTCCCGTCCCCTCCAGGTAGTGTATCAGGAGAGCAAGGTGGGAGCGTCAGCCGCTGACACCGCATATCTTGCATTCCTGAAGAGCTCCGAGGCGCAGACGATAATCTCGGATAACGGTTATGTCCCGACCTTTGACGGTGCCGTGGCATACACTCCGGACGCTTCGCTTACCGGAAATATAGGAATAACCGGCAGCACCTCGCTGAAGCCCCTTATGGAGAAGCTTGCCGCAAGGTTTCATGAGCTCCAGCCGAACGTTGAGGTCAGCGTCGGCGGCGGCGGATCCGGAACCGGATACAATGACGCGAAGAACGGCGTCTCGGAATTCGGCATGATCTCCGAGGTGTTCGAGGAGACGAAGGCTCCCGGATGTGCACACTACGAGGTCGCAAAGGACGGTATCGCCGTGATAGTCAATAAGGCGAATACGTTTGACGACATTTCGCTCGACGCACTGAAAAATATATATAACGTCGACGCGGGCGACGCGGCTGTCACGACATGGACTGACGCCGGCAAGAAGAACAAATGAATAAACTGACCCGCCAACTGCTCAGTGAGCGGGCGGCAAAGGTAATCTTTGCCGCCTGCGCCGCCTTTTCAATGGCGGCTCTTGCCGTTATTACGGTTTTTCTGTTTTCGCGCGGTCTGCCGTTTATGACAAGGTACGGCGTCGGAGATTTTCTCTTCGGTATGAAGTGGAACCCGCAGGGCGATAACCCGACCTATGGGGTTTTCCCGATGATAGTGACAACACTCTATCTCACAGCCCTGTCGGTTATAATCGGTGTCGGCGTCGGGCTCCTCGCGGCGGTCTGCCTCTTTAAGTTTCTCCCGCGGCGGCTCGTCTCCCCGATACGCAGACTTATAAATCTGCTCGCGGGTATACCGTCTGTCATCTACGGACTTTTCGGTCTTACGATTATAGTTCCGTTTGTGAGAAGATACATCTCGCCGGACGGCGTGGGCTACGGAATATTCTCCGCGTCGATAGTCCTTGCGATAATGATACTCCCGACGGTAGTCAGCATGAGCTATGACGCGCTTGTCGCTGTACCGACAACCTACTATGAGGGGGCTCTTGCCCTCGGTGCGACGCCGGAGGAGTCGGTTTTCCGTATCGTTCTTCCCGCGGCGAAGAGCGGCGTTGCCGCCGGGGCGGTGCTCGCCACCGGGCGCGCCCTCGGTGAGACAATGGCAGTGATAATGGTCCTCGGAAACAGCCCCGAGCTGCCGACAGGGCTCTTCCAGAGTGTGCGGAGCCTTACCGCAAATATAGCAATGGGAGCAATGGAGCTCTCGGATGACGCGCTCCTCGCGCTCATCGCCTCCGGCGTCGTGCTCTTTGTTTTTGCCCTCACCCTCAATATCAGTTTCTCCTGCCTGCGCGCCGGAGGAGAGAAGAAGGTGAAAAAATGAGAAAACACAGAGCCTTCAATATTCACAGGACAGCGTGTAAGACGCTGCGCTACCTCGGCTACGTCTGCTGCGGCGTCGCGCTTGCGGCGCTTGTCGGAGTGATAGTGTTCGTCCTTATAGACGGCATAGGGGCGATAACCCCCTCGCTCCTCTTCGGACGTGAGCTCGGCAGTCCGACGATTCTTCCCGCCTTCGCCGGCACCCTTTCGCTGATTGCCATCTCCTGCCTTATCGCCGTTCCTCTCGGGGTTGCGAGCGCGGTGTACCTGACGGAGTACGCCGATAACAAGGGCAGATTTGTCCGCATGATAAGGGTGGCGACAGAGACCCTCGCCGGAATACCGAGTATAGTTTACGGACTTTTCGGGTATATAGTTTTCGTTGTCGTACTCGGCTGGGGTTATAGCCTCCTTGCCGGAGGAATAACTCTCGCTGTCATGATACTTCCGCAGATAGTCCGCTCCGCGGAGGAGAGCCTCCTTGCCGTCCCCACGTCCTACCGCGAGGGCGCGTACGCGCTCGGAGCCGGAAAGGTGAGAACGATTTTCAAAATAGTCCTCCCCGCGGCGTCCGGCGGAATAGTCACCGCTGTAATACTCGCTGTCGGAAGAGTAGTATCCGAGAGCGCGGTACTCATTCTCACAATAGGAATGGTCGTGGATAAGCTGCCCGGCGGGCTCATGTCCCCCGGCACGAGCCTTGCGCTCGATATATACTACTTTGCGAACTTCGGATATCCGAAGGAGGCGGCGGCGACCTCTGCCGTGCTCCTGATATTCGTCCTGGCGATAAATGCGCTCGCCGAGGGAATAGGAAAACTCATAAAAAGAAAGGCAGGCGGCATTGACTGATGGACAGACTGAATGACAGACTTGGCGGGGATATATCGGTGACCGGATCAAACCTCTGGTACGGAGATTTCCACGCCTTAAAGGACATAAATATAGAGATACCCGGAAAGTGCGTGACCGCACTGATAGGTCCCTCCGGTTGCGGAAAATCCACATTCCTGAAGATCTTCAACCGCATGAACGACCTTATCCCCGGCTGTCGAATAGAGGGGGAGTACCTTGTCGGCGGCAGGGATATATTCGCCCCGGATATAGATGTTACGGCTCTCCGGCGCGACGTCGGCATGGTGTTCCAGAAGCCGAACCCGTTTCCGATGAGCATATACGACAATATAGCCTTCGCCCCGCGCACCTTCGGAATAAGAAAGCGCCAAGACCTCGACGAGATAGTCGAGTCATCGCTCCGCCGCGCGGGAATATGGGATGAGGTGAAGGACAGACTGCATAAGAGTGCCCTCGGCGTAAGCGGCGGACAGCAGCAGAGGCTCTGCATAGCCCGCGCTCTCGCGGCGGAGCCGTCGGTGCTCCTTATGGATGAGCCGACCTCCGCGCTCGACCCCATATCGACCGGGCGTATAGAGGAGCTTATAGATACTCTGCGCAATGACATGACCGTCGTTATAGTCACGCATAATATGCAGCAGGCGACGAGAATTGCGGACAGGACGGCGTTTTTCCTGCTCGGCGAGCTTGTGGAATATGACGATACGGACAAAATTTTCTCGAACCCGCGCGACGAGCGCACCGAAAGATATATAACCGGAAGATTCGGATGACAAAAAGTGAGGGGTAAAGAATGAGCGTAAGAACGAAATACGAAAAAGAGCTTGCAGAGGTCTTTGATAAGCTTAACGAAATGTGCCTTATGACAGAGGAGGCAATAGAGAAGTCGGTAAGAGCACTTCAGACCCGGGATAAAGAGCTCGCCCGCGAGGTAATGCGGGAGGACAAGAATATCGACGATACAGAGCGTGAGATAGAGCATGACTGCCTCCGTATTCTGCTTATGGAGCGCCCGGTGGCGAGCGACTTCCGCGACGTCTCCGCGGCACTGAAAATGATAACCGACCTTGAGAGAATAGCCGATCAGGCGGCGGATATATCCGAAATATCTCTCCGCTTCGGCGACGAAAAGTTTATAAAAGAGCCGGAGCATATCGCCGAGATGGCGCGTCTTGCAGGTGCTATGGTAAAGGACGGGGTGAAGAGCTATATTGAGAGGGATGTCAACCTCGCGAGGAGCCTTAACCGCCGTGACGACGCGGTTGACCTCCTTTTCGAGAGAATAAAAGACGACCTCGTAGCCCTCATCCGCGAGGACGCACAGAACGCCGATCAAGCGATTCTGTTCCTCCTTATCGCAAAATATCTTGAAAGAATAGGCGACCACGCGGTAAACATAGGGGAGTGGGCGGAATATGTAGCAACTGGACTTCATAATTCTAATTCTTAACTCTGGCTTACGGACGCCGGATATCCGGTAAGAACGGAGAAATTTAATTTCTCCTATCGCCGACTGCGCGGCTCGCCGTATGTAAATACGGCTGTCGCCACCCATTCGACGATTCTTCCTCGAATCTCCGGTGTCCGCAGAGTTTTGAAAAAAAAGAATCTCTGGCGCCCGCAGGTCTATAAAGTGAAAGATACAGAGAAAAACAAAGGGGCTGTCCCAACCGCTTTTGCAGGTTGAAACAGCCTTTTTGTTTTATATTTTCCCCGCAACCGTAAATGCGGCTACTCCGCCGCCGGAGGTCTGAAAGCCGGGAACAGGCTCATCGTCCGGGTACTCATAGCCGTATTCCGGGACAGGCGTCATCCCATCGCAGGGATAGGACGGATACTGCGGATAGGACGGCGAGGGACGGAGCACGGGCTCGCGCCGCTCCCCGGGCTCCGGGTGTCTCTCCGTCGGCTTTGCCGCTCTTTTGTCCGTGGTAGCCGTTGTCTGCCCTGCGCTTGCCGCGACCACCTCGTCGGCTGCCGCGGCTACTGTCTCGGGGAGATACTCGGGCTCATGTCCGTAAGCCTTTATATATGTCTCCGTGTTGAATGAGTAGGTAAGCTCTTTCATTCTTACGGTGTTCTGATGAACGCTGAGTGCCGCGTCCGGGTATATCGGCTTTCCGATATGGAGGGTAAAACGCTTTTTTCTTATCCCGTCGCGCTCTCTGCCGTAGTCCTCGAACGTAAAGAACATGGGGACGACCGGGACCCTGTTTTTCGCCGCGGAGTAAAACGCCCCGTCGAGGAGCGGGCGCGGCTTCTCATAACACCACCAGAGCGCGCCCTCGGGATAGAAGAGCACGAGGCGACCGTCGTTTACCGACGCCTTTATTGCGTCGGAGAGATTCTTGCGGCAGGCTATCCCGCCACCCATCGGCATGGTTCCGCTTGCGCGGAGGATAGCTCCGCCTATAGTGTCCCAGTTGTTGAAATCGGCGACGGTTATTTTCATTCTCCGCCTGCCGACCGCACGTTTCACAAGCGCACAGTCAATCGGATTTATGTGGTTCGCTGTGATTATAGCGCCGCCGACGCCGCGCAGGTTCTCCCGCCCGACAATTTTCAGGCGGAAAATGGGGGACAGTATGCCGCCGGCGGCGAGAAACGCCCCCTCGCACACGGTACTTGCAAACGAATTGAATATGCCGGAGCGCATGTAATCGTAATCGGGCGTAACGGGGAGCAGATTTTTACGCGACGGAGTAAACAGCGGAGTGTTGAAATCGCGCGCAGACTCCTTTTCCCGTTCTTTCTCGACAAGATATTTCTTTTTCATTAACCTATTCCGCCTCCTTTGGAATATCGACGCGCTTGACAGGCGTCCACTCCTTTCCCTTGCCGAAAAACGCGCGGAGAAATACGGGTATGTATCCTGCCTGCACGAATGGGGAAAAGAAAACAAAGCGCAGCCGCTCTGCGGCTGTCATACACTTCCTGTCATCCGACAGAAGAAGCTCAAAGAGCGCAAATACAACAAACTCGATATATAGGAGAATAAGCGGCACCGCCGCCGCCCATATTGCGGAGCTTGTGAGCAGGCGGTCTCCCATTGCATACGCCCATGCGGAAGTGAAGAGCATTGCAAGAAACATGAGAATGCTCCCGACAAGTATGACTCCTACGGGCACAAGACCGTAGACGAAATGAAGGTGCCGTATTCCGCGCTTTCCGAAGCTTGCACGGCGCACCTCTTTTCCGTACATGTGCCCGAACTGTAAAAATCCCTGTATCCAGCGTACGCGCCGCTTGTCATATTCGGAGATTTCAACAGGCTCCTCCGAGTAGACGACCGCGCTGTCGCAGTAGTACTGAGTGTAGCCGCGGCGCATACACTCTCCGGCTATCTCATAGTCCTCGGTAATGCTCCGGAAAGGATAACCGTGAAGCTCGCGGATAAAGTCGCCGTCAATATACATTCCCTGCCCGCATAGCGAGAGAGTGTAGCCGAGCCTTGATTTTGCCTTGTTACCCATCCGGTCGATTGCGATGTAGGTCATTCCGCTACAGTCGCTTATCAGGTTATTCACCCGCTTGTCGCGGCACATGCGGTTCTTTATTCTCTTCGCCGGGATTATTACCTTCGCACCTGACTCCGCCGCGCGGTTTATCTCGGTGAGATAGGAGGCGTCGAGTATACAGTCTGCGTCCACTACGGCAAATCCGTCGTATTCTATCCCTTTCCCGAGTGCCTCGCGAATACCGGAATCGAGAGCCTCTGCCTTTATTTTTTGGTTCTCCACCGTGATTATCTCCGCCCGCGGGAGCATATCCTGCACTATTCCGACGGTGGGGTCGTCAGGGTGCTTGATTACGATATATATGTCAAAACTGTCGGCAGGGTAGTCCTGCTCATTCAGACTACGGAGCAGTGGCGGAATCGACTTGCTCTCATCTCTCGCCGGGACGATAACCGCGATTTTTCGCGTCCTCTTCGCAGTAAAACGCTTCTGCGGGAAAAATCCGTATATCCAGAAACGGAGCCGCGGAAGATAGATTATAAGCATGACGGCTTCAAATATAAGATACGCCGCTACGACGTTAAAGAGCGGTCCGAATATCTCTCGCATGGTCTCCTCCCTCGCCCGGTAGCTTGAAATAACCGGGATTGATCTCCCGCAAAAGACAGCCTGATGGCTTGCTTTTGCTACATGAGAAGTATAGTCCGCATGGGAGCAAAAGTCAAGAAATCCGGCGAAAAACAAAATCCCAACCTGCATTCCACTCCCGCGTCCTGCAAAAATCGACTCTATTCATAATAGAATTGCCATATTTTGTACTTATTTTTACTTAAAATCGCCCGAAAATGTAAACTTTGCTTATAAGAAAACGTTTGCCCTTGATTTTTGCGCGTGTAAGTGGTATACTTAAGCTATGGAAGACGTTAAAGGTAACATTTCACAGAATCTTGTGCTCCTCCGCAAGTCAAGAAAGCTCACGCAGCAGGAGCTCGCGGCAAATTTCAACTATTCCGATAAGGCGATATCGAGGTGGGAGACAGGGGAGAGCCTGCCGGATATAAGCGTTCTTCTGTCGGTATGCGAGTTTTACGGCGTGGATTTTGAATGGCTCATAAGGTCGCACGATGATGCCCCTCCGCCGAGGGTGCAGAATAAGGACACCGGGCTGAAGGTCGCGACGATACTTCTTTTTGCGACCTTTATGTTTGCGATTGCCGTCGTCGTATTTGTGTACGGACTTCTGCGCACCGGGATAGCCGTCTGGCCGGCGTTTGTATGGGCGCTCCCGCCATCCTGCCTGTTCGCGTTCTTCATGTCGCGGAGATGGTGGCACGGTCCGTCACAGTATATAATGCTGTCGTGCGCGGTCTGGACGATGCTCGCGGCAATATATGCGCAGACGCTGTTTTCGCTTGACAGCTCGCTCTGGTATATTTTTCTCCTCGGCATACCGGTGCAGGTGATGATTGTACTTTTCTGGTATATATCAAAGCACGGTGCACAGTACGCCCCGAGGGAGAAATAACATGGAGAGATATAACGCCCTGCGCCCTTATCTCAGGTCGCGCTTTGGCTGTGAGGTCAGAAAAATCTGTATCGACGGCGGCTTCACCTGCCCGAACAGGGACGGGAAAGCGGGACGCGGTGGCTGTATATTCTGCGGCGGGCGCGGAGCGGGGGAGCATATCGACCCCGCAAAATCCATAAGAGAGCAGGTTGAATCTGCCCTCGCAAAAGCGGAAGGACGCCCGACCCGCTACATAGTTTATTTTCAGAATTTTACAAATACCTATGCACCCGTGTACACTTTACGGGAGAGATATGACGCGGCGCTCATCGGCGACCCGCGCATCTGCGCCCTCGCGATAGGCACCCGCCCGGACTGTCTCGGGGACGACGTAGTGAGGCTTCTCTCCTCGTATCGTGAGCGGCTGCCGGTTATATGTGAGCTCGGGCTCCAGACCGCGTCGGACATAACGGCGGAGCGGATAAACCGCGGGTATAAGACCTCCGTGTTCGTCTCTGCCGTCCGGCGCCTTGCCGCCGCGGGGATAGAGCCGGTTGTGCACCTTATAGCCGGGCTGCCCGGTGAGGGAGAGGCGGAGCTTCTCGACGCCGTCCGCCTGATAAATACGCTCCCCGTCGCCGGGGTGAAGCTCCATTCGCTCTATGTAATGGAGGGGACGCGCCTTGCGGATATGTACCGCGCGGGCGGGTTTTCGCCGATTAGCGAGGATGAGTATGTAGCATGTGCGGCACATGCCATTGCCGCGCTGCGGAGCGATATAATTATCCACCGCCTGACCGGGGACTGCCCGGCGGGGCTCCTCGTAGCCCCGGAGTGGAACGCGGATAAATCACGTGTGATAGAAAAAATCCGTAAAAGGCTCGCGGAGGAGAATATTACACAGGGCTGCCGCGCCTGAGCGGGAGCCAAACGAAAAATCAAAGAACGAAACGAAAAGCGGAGCCAGCCGCACCCCCGGTAAGTGCCGGGGCGTGTATCGGAAAGCTCCGCTTTTTTGATTTTATTTTTCGGCTTTGCCCTGCGGGTTTACTCCGCCCCGACCAAAAAGACCTCAGGCGGGCTGCTCCGTCTCCGGCGCGGTGTCCTTTACCGCGAGTGGGTTTACCGAAAATTCCGCCCCGCCACCGTAGTCGCGCCAGGCTATCGCAAGGCAGACCGTGTAGTAGACTATCGGCTGTATCGAGAACATGAAGATGTCAAGAAGGCTCGAAAGGAGCAGCGACAAAACCGACATGAAGAGCATCGTCTTAAACAGATTAGGCTTTCTGAAAAAGGGAATAAATGATGTCACGCGGTAAAATGTATACGCCGCGGCGCCTGCGATTCCGCAGGCACAGAGCATCTGCACCGCCGTGTTGTGGGCAAAGCGGGGGAAGGGATAGAGCGGCGGGTCGGGGTCGAGACCGAAGAACCCGGCGCCGAATATCGGCGACTCCCGGAACCTCTCCATGCAGTACCGCCATATATCAAATCTTCCGTTGTCCGAAATTCCGTATTTGAAGTAGTCGGAGAACAGCTCGTATATCTTTTTCCAAAAGACCGCGCACCCGGCGGCGAGTATGACCACCCCTGCGGCAAGGAGTATCCGGAACAGTCTTTTCCGCTTTCCCGCGACGCATACGGCGATAAACGACGCCCCGTAGGTCAGCGCACCGAAGAGCAGCGCATTGCGTGACATCGTCATAAGACAGCCGAACGCCGTGAGCGTCGCCGTGACGAAATAATAAACCGTCTCGGACGTTCTCTCACCCTCCGCCGCACCGTAGAAAAGCATGGGAATAAGCACCGCAAGACAGACGCCGACCGTCGTCCATATCCCCCAGCCGATGACCATTCCGACCTTGTTTATCGAGCCGTCGGTTATTATGTCGTCCGACGTGAGATAGAGGTTCAGCATCTCAAGAAGTATAACCCACGCGATGAGCGAGGTCACGTAGGGGAGATACCGCCGCATGTCGCGCATGTCCCCGTCGGTTATCCCGTGGAAGAAAAGAATGAAGAGAGAGAAGTAGGTCCCCGCCTCAAGAAAGCCGAGCAGTGCGCTCTGCCATATAAACGAGCGGGAGAATACCCCGTTCAGAAGAAACGCCGCACAGAGCATCAGAAGGGGCAGCAGTGCCGGCGTGTCGCGGAAATTTATCCTCCGGAATATCCGGTTTTTGATAAGCCGGAAGAGCATACCCGCGGCGAATATCAGAACGAGCAGGATAACGACGACGAGCCGCCAGCCGACAAAATAATAATCGGTGAACGACGGCACCCCGGGCGAGTGCTGCGGGGTCACCTGATAGGAGAAGGTCACGAGGAATATTATCCCGTGGCGAAAGCTCTCGCAGAGAAAGAGCGACGCTGTGAAAAGAAGTACGTTGAGTATGTTGAAATAGTATTCAAGACCGGTTACATGCCCGATAAGCACTATCGCGGCATTGACGGCGGGGTAGAGATACCCCCCGTAGAACGAGCGCGCCGCCGTGGCGAGGCTTTTTTTCATATTGCCCTCCGAAAAAACTTACATTCGCCTAATTTTACCACACTATCAACAAAAATGCAAGACCGCCCCCGTGCCTATTGCTTTTTCTCCGCCCCTGTGTTATAATTCAGTCATGCGCACGCGCACTTAGCGGGCGAAAAAGCAGTAATGCAAACCTTTCTTTGGAGAAGCTATGAAGATAATACTTTGCGGTGCGGGAAGAGTAGGCGAGGGGCTTGTCGACGCCCTCTCCGCGGAAAATCACGACCTTGTCATTATCGATACGGACGGCGAGGCTATCGAAAATGTAACCAACAGATACGACTGCATGGCGCTGCGCGGCAACTGCGCGTCAATGAACGTTTTGCGGCAGGCGGGCGTAGCAGACGCCGACCTCCTGATAGCGACGACCGGCGTCGATGAGGTGAACCTCCTCTGCTGTATAACCTCACGACTGATAAACCCGTCTGTCCATACGATAGCAAGGGTAAGCAGCCCGGAATACTCCGAGCAGGCGTACTCTATGGGCGCGGACTTTGGTCTCTCCCTGACATTCAATCCGGACGGCGCGGCGGCAGAGGAAATAGGCAGGCTCCTGCGCTTCCCGGGATTTCTGAAGCGCGATACTTTCGCCCGCGGAATGGTGCAGATAGTCGAGCTGAAAATAGACGAGGACAGCCGCCTCTGCAACGTCGCCCTCTACGACATGAACACGATAATCAGAAAAAAGGTGCTTGTCTGCGCCGTCATAAGAGACGGGCGGGCGACTATCCCGTCAGGAAACTTTATCCTGCGCGAGGGTGACAGAATATTCGTCACCGCACCGACAGAGGTTCTGTCCGATCTTCTGAACGCCCTCGGTATAGTCACCCACAGAGCAAAGAACGTGGTTATTGTGGGCGGCAGCACGGTGGGGCACTACCTTGCGGAATACCTCCTTTCCTTAAAGGTCTCGGTCTCGATAATAGAGAGGGACGGCGATGTCTGCGAGGACCTTGCCGCGCGCTTCCCGTCGGCAAATATAATACACGGCGACGCGAGATCGCGCGAGCTTCTTGAGAGCGAGAAGGTAGATAACGCCGACGCAATCGTCACCGTCACGGGACACGACGAGGTGAATATAATAGTCTCCCTTTACGGAAAGCGATTTGGCGTCGGGCAGATAATAACTAAGCTCGAGGAGCTCGACGACTCGAAAATACTCTCCGCCCTCCCGGTAGGCAGCCTTATAAACCCGATAAAGCTCTCCTGCAATACCGTTGTCCGCTATGTCAGAGCCATGACAAAGCAGTCCGGCGCCGCCCTGACTATCCATTCGATAGCCGACGGAGAGGCAGAGGCGATAGAGTTTCCCGTGGACTCGGGGACCGTGAACTGCGGTATACCGCTGAAAAAGCTCCTCCTTAAAGATAATGTCCTGATAGTCAGCATCACACGCTCGGGCGTCATAGAGATTCCGTCAGGCGACTCCTTCTATCAGCCGGGTGACACCGTCGTCGTCGTCTCCGGAAACGGTACCGTCCTCCGTGAGCTCTCGGACATCTTCCAGTGAGTGGGGTAGAGAATGAACTATAAAATGATGGGGCGGTTCAACGCCTCGATAATCGCAATAGAGGGCGCGTTCATGCTCCCCGCCATGCTCATATCTTTCCTCTCGGGGGAGGCGTGGTCTGGCTGGTCGTTTCTTATCAGCGTCGGTATATGCGCCCTCGTTTCCGTCACCCTCTATATCCTTACCCGCGGGGCGGAAAAGGACTTTTATGCAAAGGAGGGGCTCCTCTGCGTCGGTATAAGCTGGATAATGCTCAGTCTCTTCGGCGCGCTGCCGTTTATAATTTCCGGCGAAATACCGGATTTTGTCGACGCGCTCTTTGAGATAGTCTCCGGCTTTACGACCACCGGCGCGTCGATACTCAGGGATGTTGAGGCAATGTCCCGCGGTATGCTCTACTGGAGGAGCTTCAGCCATTGGCTCGGCGGCATGGGCGTCCTCGTATTTCTCCTTGCGATAGTGCCCGTCAGCGGGCGGAGCGAGGGCTATACGATGCACCTCCTCCGGGCAGAGAGCCCGGGGCCGGAGGTAGGAAAGCTCGTCCCGAAAATGAGACTAACCGCCGCTATCCTCTATACAACCTATATCCTGCTTACAATTGTAAACTTCATTTTCCTTGTCTTTGATATGCCGGTCTTTGACGCGGTGTGCACCGCGTTCGGCACCGCCGGTACCGGCGGCTTCGGCATAAAAGCGAAAAGCATGGCGGACTACTCGCCCTATGTTCAGAACGTCACGACGATATTCATGGCTCTCTTCGGCGTGAATTTCAGCTGCTATTACTTCATGTTGATAGGGAACTTCAAAAGTGTCCTGAAAAATGAGGAGCTCCGTCTCTATCTCGGTATTATCGCCGTCTCCACGCTTACGATAGCCTTCAATATTCTGAGTATGTACGGCGGCTTCGGCGAGGCTCTGCGCCATGCGGCATTCCAGGTCTCGAGTATAATCACCACGACGGGATTTTCGACGACCGATTTTGACCTCTGGCCCGCTCTCTCAAAGGCGATAATAGTCTTTCTCATGATCTGCGGCGCCTGCGCCGGCTCGACCGGAGGCGGCTTCAAGTGCGTCCGTATCCTCCTCGTTCTCAAAATGATGAGGAGAAACCTCTTCCGTATGCTCCATCCGCACCGCGTCCGCGCCGTGCATCTGAACGGGGAGCCGGTGGACGAAAAGACCCTCGACGGCACGAATGCCTATCTCGCAACCTACGTGACTATGATAGTCGGCAGTATGATGCTTCTCGCCGTCGATACGGTAATATCGGGTGAGCAGTCGCTCCTGACCATAATAACCTCCGTCCTCTCCTGCTTCAATAATATAGGACCGGGGCTTGACGCCGTCGGACCCGTTCGCTCATATGCCGACCTCGGCGTGCTCTCAAAGCTCGTCCTGACCTTCGATATGCTCGCCGGCAGGCTTGAGATATTCCCGATAATCGTGCTCTTCTATCCCACAACCTGGAAGAAGGTCTGACGCCGCCTTTCAGTATTGCAAGCAAAATAATCAAAATACAAAAGATTTCCGGCGCGCGCTTGACAGCCGCGCGCCGCCCGTGTATACTCTTTTTCGTTATTCTATGTGTGCGCCCGCCGCGGCGCGGAGGAACGATGAGGCTTATAATAGCGTCGAATAACCGACATAAAACAGAGGAAATAAAGGCAATATTGGGCTCGCGGTTTGAGTGCGTCATGACCCTTCGTGAGGCGGGGATAGAGCACGAGACCGTAGAGGACGGAGAGACATTCCTTGAAAATGCAGAGAAAAAAGCGCGGGAAATAGCGAAAATATCCGGCTCCGCCGCGATAGCGGACGACTCCGGGCTCTGCGTCGACGCGCTCGGCGGCGCGCCGGGAATATACAGCGCGCGCTTCTGCGGCAGACACGGGGACGACGCGGGGAACAACGCTCTCCTGCTTGAAAGGCTCCGCGGAGAAGAAAACCGCCGCGCGCATTACACCGCCGCCGCGGTGATAGCCTACCCGGACGGGAATATAGTCTCTGCCGAGGGGTATATGTACGGAAAAATCATACACGCCCCACGCGGTAACGGCGGCTTTGGCTATGACCCGCTCTTCGTCCCGGACGGGGAAGTGAGAACCCTTGCCGAGATGTCCGCGGAGGAGAAAAACCGCATATCCCATAGGGGTGCGGCGCTCCGCGCCCTCCTCTCGGAGCTTTCCGCAAGGGAGGAGATGTGACACATGGAGGTCGTGCTTATAGTTATAGAGGCGCTCGGCGTCCTCGCATTCTCAATACAGGGTGCTCTCGCGGCTATAAACCGTGAGGCGGATCTGTTCGGCGTGCTTTTTCTTTCCTTTATAACCACTTTCGGCGGTGGCGCGACGCGCGACCTGCTGATAGGTAACATCCCGCCGGTCGTCTTTTCGAGCGGGATAAATCTTGTCGTCTGCTTTTCCGCGAGCCTGCTTGTGTTCCTCGCCGCTCTGATTTTCAAGGAACGTTTTGTCGAGAATGAGGAGCTTATCGACAGTCTTGACAATATCGTCGACTGTGTCGGTCTCGGCACCTTCGCCGTCTCCGGCACGATAATCTGCTTAAACACCCTCGGCTTGGACTGCTCGCCGTTTACCGCCATATTCATGGGCATGACCTCCTGCATAGGCGGGAGCATAATGCGCGACCTCATAATAGGTGCACACCCGCCGGCAGTGTTCAGAAAGCGGATATACGCCGTCGCCGCAATAGCCGGCTCCGCCACCTTCTACATACTCTACGTGACAATAGGTATTCCGGAGATTGTCGCAACCGTGATAGGGATTGCGACCGTGTTCATTATCCGCATACTCGCCACCTTCTTCCGCTGGAAATTGCCGAGGGCGATAGTCTTTTCCGAGATAAAGGAGCGTGTCAGACCCCGCCCCGCAAAGGAAAATCTTGACGAAATCCTCGTGGCAGAGCCTGCCGAAGAAGAGGAGCAGGGGACCCCGGGTGATGAGACCGAGCCGGAAACCGTAAAAAAATAAAATCAAAACGCTTGACAAATCCACCCCGCAGTGCTACAATTCCGGGGTGGATTGATTTGCTTTAATGACGCAAAATAAAAAAATAAGGACAAAAACCAATGACTACCGTAGAAATTTTGTTTACCCTCGCGACGGCACTTGCCGCCGGGCTCCTGATGTCCCGCCTCGCGAAGCTTATTGACCTCCCCTCCGTGACGGCGTATCTCGTCGCCGGCGTTCTGGTAGGTCCGTTCTGCCTCGGCAGGCTCGGCGTGCCCGGTCTCGGCTTCACCTCCGATACCGTCGGCGGCTTCGAGCTTATATCCGATGTCGCCCTCGGCTTCATAGCCTTTACAATGGGTAATGAGTTCCGTCTGACAGCCCTCAGAAAGACCGGAAAGGCGGCAACCTTCGTCGCCGTTTTTCAGGCTCTCTCCGCTACCGTATTTGTTGATGTCGCGCTTATCGTCGCGCACTTCATAATCCCCGATGTAATCTCGCTCTCCGCCGCGATTATCCTCGGCGCGATAGCGACCGCGACTGCCCCCGCCGCAACTCTGATGGTAATAAATCAGTATAAGGCAAAGGGCGAGCTCACAAGCATACTTATGCCTGTCGTCGCGCTTGACGACGCCGTAGGGCTCGTCGTATTCTCGGTCTCTTTCGGTATTGCAAAGGCGATAGTCTCCGGCAGCGCGGATATAGTCTCGATTCTCGTCAATCCCCTGATAGAGATTGTCGCCTCCCTCGCCGTCGGTGTCATAGTCGGTATAGCTTTCACATGGCTTGAGCGCTTCTTCCATTCGCGTTCAAAGCGGCTTTCAATGTCGGTCACATTCGTGCTTCTGACCGTCGGCATCTCGCTTCTGAAATTTGACCTGCCCGGCGGCGTGAAGATAGGCTTCTCCTCGCTCCTCTCCTGCATGATGCTCGGCACCGTGTTCTGCAATATATGCGACTTCTCGGAGGAGCTTATGGACAGGCTCGACAGATGGACGGGTCCGCTTTTTATCCTCTTCTTCGTCCTCTCGGGTGCACAGCTTGAGCTCTCCGTCTTTACGAGCCTCGCCGTCGTCGGCATAGGGCTCCTCTATATCCTTGCCCGCTCGTCGGGAAAGTACTTCGGCGCGCGCTGGTCGGCGCGTATGATGGGTTGCTCGGATAACGTCTGTCGCCACCTCGGTATAACCCTCCTGCCGCAGGCGGGCGTAGCCCTCGGCATGTGCGTCACGATGAGAAACGCCGTCGGCGTTTTCTCCGATGCGGAAATATCCATAGTCTGCAATATAACCCTCTTTGCAATCCTTGTATATGAGATAATAGGACCCTCGCTTACAAAGAGCTCTCTGATAGCCTCCGGCGATATAGTCCGCGACGGGGCAAAGAGTGCCCGCGAGAATGTCCACGGCGTCAACAAAATAGAGGAGCATAAGGCATACCGTAACCGCCGCCGCACCGAAAAACAGGGAGCCGCCCCCGAAGAAAACGAGAACACCGCCGAGGGCGGAAATACCACCGACAAAAAATAAGAACAAAAAGCGCAAAACCCCTTTACTTTTCGGTAAACCTATGCTATACTCTTAAACGGACCTGTATTGCGGTGCGGACCGAGACCTTGCTCCGGCGCGGGATTTTCCCCGTCGTAGTCTGCGTTATCACCCCGGTGCACGGCGTTACGGGAATAATACAGAAAGGTGAGATAAGATGATTTCCAAGGAGACAAAGACCGCCATAATAGGCGAGTACAAGATCAATGAGAGAGACACCGGTTCGCCCGAGGTTCAGGTCGCTATACTCACGGACAGAATAAATGTCCTTACCGAGCATATGAAGAAGAACCCGAAGGACTTCCATTCGCAGAGAGGTCTCTCCAAGATGGTCGGTCACAGAAAGCAGCTGCTCAGTTATCTTGCGAAGAAGGACATCGAGAGATACAGAGCACTTGTCAAGAAGCTCGGACTCAGAAAGTAATTCCTGCCGTCCGGCATTGACGGGGACGGTCGCCGCACATACGCTGTGCGGCTCGTCCCCGTTTGTCATGATTAAAGCTAAAAAACGGAAAGAGGCAAGTAGCAGTTAAATATGCGTCGGGTGCCGGCGATTATTTAAGTGCTACGGTCTGCCTTCCGTAAAAAAAGAAAGGAAATACAAAAAAATGATGGTAGACAAGTACAAGACGTTTGAAAATTACAGAGTGTATAAGTACGAGCTCGCGGGCAGACCCCTCGTTGTAGAGACGGGTAAGGTCGCCGGACTTGCGAACGGCGCGGCAATGGTACACTACGGCGAGACCACCGTTCTCGCCACCGCGACGGCTTCCGCCGCTCCGCGTGAGGGTATAGACTTCCTGCCCCTCTCGGTTGATTACGACGAGAAGATGTACGCCGTAGGCAAGATTCCCGGCGGATTTCTGAAGAGAGAGGGAAAGCCGAGTGAAAAGGCTGTCCTCGCGGGCAGAGTTATAGACCGCCCCGTCCGTCCCCTGTTCCCGAAGGACCTGCGTAACGACGTGTCCCTCCTCCTTACGATAATGTCGGTAGACCCGGACTGCTCGCCCGAGATAACCGCCATGATAGGCGCGTCGATAGCCCTCTCGATTTCCGACATTCCGTGGAACGGACCGATAGGCGGCGTGTTCATGGGTCTCTGTGACGGAAAGTTCGTCGTGAACCCGACGGCAGAGCAGAGAAAGAACAGCACCCTTGAGCTTACCGTTGCCGGCACCGAGAAAAAGGTCGTCATGATAGAGGCGGGCGCAAAAGAGGTCTCCGACGAGGATATGTACGAGGCTATCATGATAGCCCATGAGGAGATAAAGAAACTCGTCGCTTTCATAAACGGCATAGTAGCCGAGATAGGAAAGCCGAAGTTCTCTTATACCTCCGGCGAGCTTGACCATGATATGTTCGACGAGATCTTTGCATATTGCGAGAAAGCCGTTATGGAGGCTCTCGATACCGACGATAAGAATGTCCGTGACGCGAAGATGCAGCCCATAATGGACGACATCGTGGCAAGGTACGAGGAGAAGTACCCGGATATAAAGACAATCCTCCCCGAGCTCATCTATAAGATTCAGAAGAAGATAGTCCGCCGCTGGCTCCTCGTCGATAAGAAGCGTGTCGACGGTCGCCGCATGGACGAGATAAGACCCCTTGCCGCCGAGGTAGGCGTAATTCCGAGAGTTCACGGCTCGGGTCTCTTCACAAGAGGACAGACGCAGGTTCTCACCGTTGCCACCCTCGGCACCCTCTCCGACGCGCAGAAGCTCGAGGGACTCGACGACGAGGACAACAAGAGATATATGCACCACTATAACATGCCCGGCTACTCGACAGGTGAGGCAAAGGCGCTCCGCTCTCCCGGCAGACGTGAGATAGGGCACGGCGCCCTGGCAGAGCGTTCGCTTATCCCCGTCCTCCCCTCCGAGGAGGAGTTCCCGTATGCTATCCGCCTTGTCTCCGAGGTAGTGAGCTCGAACGGCTCGACCTCGCAGGGCTCCGTCTGCGGCTCCACCCTCGCGCTTATGGACGCGGGCGTGCCGATTAAGGCGCCCGTCGCCGGTATCTCCTGCGGACTTATAACCGCAGAGGACGGCTCATGGGATACCATGATAGATATTCAGGGTCTTGAGGACTTCTACGGCGATATGGACTTCAAGGTTGCCGGAACCCATAAGGGCATAACCTCCATTCAGATGGACCTTAAAATCGACGGTCTTACCCCCGAGATAATCAAGCGCGCGCTTGAAACAACTCATCAGGGCAGAGACGAGATAATAGATAAGATAATCCTCGGCGCAATCAGAGAGCCCCGCCACGAGGTCTCAAAATACGCGCCGAAGATGATAACCATGCACATAAACCCGGATAAGATCCGCGAGGTTATAGGCTCGGGCGGAAAGGTTATCCAGAAGATAGTAGCCGACACCGGCGCGAAGATAGATATAAACGACGACGGAACAGTCTTTATCGCCGCCGTCGACCGCGACAGCGCAGACAAGGCAAAGGAAATAATAGACGCGATAGTCTTTGAGCCCGTCGCAGGCACCACCTATGAGGGGACCGTAACGAGAATAATCCCGATAGGCGCATTTGTCGAGTTCGCACCCGGCAAGGAGGGACTTGTCCATATCTCAAAGCTTCAGCAGCAGCGCACCGAAAAGGTCGAGGATGTCGTGAATGTGGGAGATACCGTGAGGGTTAAGTTCCTCGGGACGGACGAGAAGGGGAGGTTGAATCTCTCCATGAAGGACGCCGACAGATAATCCGACGGGGATATACGGCGCACACCGGGACGCTGGCGTCCCTCCCGCCGAAATCCGGGACTTGCCGTATACATATACGGCTGGCGCCCGGATAGGTTCGACGGTTCTGCATCCGTATCTCCTCCGCCGTATGGCGCAATGTGAATACATGAGAGGCGCATTTTGCGCCTCTTTCTTTTTGTATATTTTTGTTCCGTTTTCGGTCTCCGCCGCCTATCTTTGTCTGTCTCCGACAGATAATACGACGCCGAAATCCGGGACTTGCCGTATACATATACGGCTGGCGCCCGGATAGGTTCGGCGGTTCTGCATCCGTATCTCCTCCGCCGTATGGCACAATGTTAATACGAAAGAGGCGCATTTTGCGCCTCTTTTCTGTTTTTCACTTGTCTGTATGGCGTGGGCATGGTGCCTTACTATTCTGCGCTTTGCACTATCAACCTTGCTTTTCTCCGCTGCTTTTCCCCTTTGTAAAAAACTGATTTTTCCTCCGTCAATTTATCCAAATCGTTTTTTTTTTTTGTGGTTTTTAGTTAAAAGTGCACAAATAACTTATGAAAAGTATGTCTAATCCGCGAATTGTTTTCTTCTATAATATTTGGTAGAATATACACAATGATATGTGTTTTTGCGCCTTGAGTGCCCTCATAGGTGAGACAGGACACAAAAACTGTATTAAAAAGAAAAAAATCAAACAAAAGGAGAAAAAGAAAAAGCATGAAAAAACTCTGGAAAATCCTTGTTCCGGTACTTGCTCTCGCGGTGATATTCACATGCGTGCTTGCATTTGCTTCTTCAGCCGCTGACACGACGGTAACGATACCGGACGGCACAGTAGAAGAGGGCTCCGGCACAAATGTCGTCGCGATAATCCGCG
>CAKRQL010000012.1 GCA_934393265.1 uncultured Eubacteriales bacterium
GAGACGCGCCGACCATATCGTAAACGAAGTTACAATACATATCCGGCGAATTTGGTGCTCCGGAATTGACCTTCTGGTTTATGGTATCGATAGACTGACCCCACGAGGCGGTATTGCCCTCCGGGAAAGTCGCATAGTCATACTTCACGGTAGTCTTTGTGACCTTTGCGGCGGCTGCGTTACGCGCTCTGACGCTCTCGTCAAGAGAGGAGGTCCAGCTTGACTTATCCTTACCCGAATAGTCGGTACCGCCCGCAAGGTATCTTGCGGCAGTGGAGGAAAGCTCGGAAAAGTTGGAGTTCATGGATACCGCAAATATGAGCTCCGTCTGATCCCACGGCTTCTCCGCACCAATGACATTTCCGCACTTGTCGCAGAGACCGTCGTTGTTCTTGTCGGTGTGCTTGTGGTCCGGGTCGATGATATTCCCGCCGTTGCCTATCTCCTTGCCGCAGATGTCGCAAATGCCGTCATTATTCTTGTCTACGTGCTCGTGGTCGCCATTACCGTCGTCTTTACAGGAGGCAAAGAGCGCAACGCAACCGAAAACAAGAACAAGCGTCAGGATAAGACAAATGATTCTTTTTTTCATATTTTTCTCCTTTTATAATTTTATTTGCACCGGCAGGTTATACCGGCGCGCCCCTCCCGGGGTGAGCAAGTCGGGAGCGGGCTCCCTTACTCTTACTATTAATAATATAGCACCCGTGTTTTTGAATGTCAAGACGAATAAAGTTAACAGACGGCACTTTCTATGTTTTCAACAATTGCCCGCGCCCGTTTTTGTGCACATTGATAACGGCATCCGGCAGATAGCGTCAGCCGCCGCATGTCAATGTCCGGGGCGCATTTCCGGGCGGCAAATGCGCCCACATAGCCGGTACTTTTCCCGCTCCGTCATTTTTTTTGAAAAAACACTTGCTTTTTTCGCTGACATATGATAAAATACCCAAAGACAGGTATACCGACCGGGCGGTTTTTCCCGGATTATCCGAACAGGAGGAGCCCCACGGGGGCCGGGTTATTTTAATATGGAATATGTATTCATTGCGCTGCTCATCGCGGCATCTATCTTCATCATTCTCGCCGTGCTCTTTCAGAGAAGCACGGAGGACGGGCTCTCCCACACGATAGCCGGAGGAGCCGACACCTACTACAGCAAGGACAAAGCAGGCAGATTTGACAAGAAGCTGCGCAAATGGACAATGATAGTCGCGGTAGCTTTCGTCGTCGTGGTTCTCCTCGTTTACATCGTTCAGCCCGACTATAAGTACAGCTCCGTCAATGTCGACAGCTGGGAGTCGATCTCCGAGTATATAAAGGCTGCAAATTCATCGAAATAATGCGGTAATCACCCTCCCCGGGTGGAGATACCGCCGTAATACGGGACTGAGTCATGTGGCGCAGACCGATAAGTAACCGGGTAGGTACTGTTGCAGTCCCTGCCCGTTTCTTTTTTTGAGCCGCCCGGCGCCGCCTTATGTATTTTATCCCCCCTTTTTCCCCGTTTTTTCAACCGCATTTATCTGCCGCACGGAAAACCCGGCGCAAGGCGCGCCGCCGGCGGACATGACCCTTCAAGGAGACACAACAAAATGAAAGACGCCATGCGCGGATGCATACTCTGCTATCTTCTCTCAATACTTCTCCGCCTCGCGCTCCCGGACGGGTATGCGTACCTTTATTCTACCCTCCCGGCAGTTCTCGCCGCCGTATTTATCTTCTGTGCGGCAAGGGAGCGCCGTGGAAAGGAAGAGGCGCGACAGGCGGGAAACCCCCGCGATATAGCGCGGCTCACCGCGCTCGCAATGCCGACGGCGCTCGTGCTCACCGTCTCGCTCTCCATGCTCACCACTCTTATGTTCGGCGAGGGCGGCGGGAGCTACGAGGGCTCCGTATTCTGGCTGATAATCATACACGCCCTGCTCCCCGCGGTGGCGGAGGAGATACTTTTCCGGCTTCTGCCTATGTCGCTCTTCCCGGGCGGGCACAATCTCTCGCTGATACTCTTCTCCTCCTTAAGCTTTGCAGTAATGCATAACGACCCGCGAAGAATCCCCCATGCCTTTGTCGCCGGGATAATCTTCATGGCGGTCGACATAGCGGCGCACAGCGCCATTCCCTCTTTTATTCTTCACCTTGCAAACAACCTTCTCGCGGTAATAATGATAAAGGTCGGCGCGGGTGCGGAGATGTACGTTCTCGCCGTCCTTGTCGTGCTCACTCTTATTACCCTGCCGCGGCTCCTGCACGAAGAGGAGATACTCACCCTCGTTCGCGAGAGTGACAGCGGCTGGCAGCTTCTCCGATCTCCCGAGATGATAATCTTCTGTGTCTCGGCGATAGCCGCCACGATTGCGTCGCTCTTCATCTGAGCACCGGCAATGCGAAACAGAGCAAAAAATCCCGAAAACGGTGTTATATGTCAACAATTATTTACAATAATAAGTCAAACGATTGCCCGGAGTCCATAAGCTCCGCCATGCCCGTCTCCGGCGACGATATACGCTTCATGCGTGAGGCGATAGCCGAGGCAGAGCTCGCACGGAGGGAGGACGAGGTCCCGGTCGGAGCCGTCGCCGTGCGCGACGGGGTGATAATAGCGCGGGCGCACAACACGAGGGAGGGCACCCGGTGCGCGACGCACCACGCCGAAATACTCGCGATAGAGGCTGCCTGCCGCGCGCTCGGCGGGTGGAGGCTGCCGGGGGTGACGCTCTATGTGACAATGGAGCCCTGCGTCATGTGTGCTGGCGCGGCGGTGAACGCCCGCATCGGAAGAATAGTTTACGGGACGGCAGACAAGCGCTTCGGTGCTCTCGGCTCTGTGACCGATATTCACGCTCTCCCGCTCAATCACACATTTGAGGTCACGGGCGGCGTCCTCGGAGACGAGACGCGGGAGCTTCTGACCTCCTACTTCAGAAACAAGAGGAAATCCCAATGAAAAATACCTATCTCGAGGGCGGGCGCGTCCTCTCTGCGCACGGTGTGCGCGGGCTCATGAAAATCGAGAGCTATTGCGACGCCCCCCGCGTCCTTGCCGGAATGAAGCGCGTCTTTATAAAGCGCGGCGACGTATATGAAGAACACACCGTGACATCCGCCTCCCCCGCCGGGGAAATCGTTCTCATGGGAATAGACGGTGTCCCCGACCGCGAGGCGGCGCAGGGCATGAAAAATACGATACTCTACCTCCACAGAGAGGATATACCGCTCGCCCCGGGGTCTGTTTTCATTGCCGACCTGATAGGGCTCCCGGTTACGGACGCCGTGACGGGAAGAGTATACGGCACGGTGGCTGATATAACCGACGCCGTGCGCGGCAGGCTCTACACCGTCCGCACCGAAAATGGCGATGTCCTCCTGCCCGGCGTCCCCGAATTTATAAAGGAGACCGATGCCGAGCGCGGGGTTCTCATAACTCCCATTCCCGGCTTCTTTGACTGATATGCGATTTGACGTAATGACCATCTTCCCCGACCTTGTCGACGGCGTTCTCTCGGAGAGCATAATCGGCAGGGCGAGAAAGGCAGGGATTATCGAGGTTTCCTGCCACAATATCCGCGACTATTCGACGGATAAGCACAGGAACACCGACGACACGCCGTACGGCGGCGGAGACGGAATGATAATGACCTGTCAGCCGGTGTTCGACTGCTACGAGGCGCTGCTCCGCACTCTTCCGGAGGGCTCGAAAAAAAGAGTTATATACATGTCCCCGAAAGGGCGTATTTTCACACACGGGGTAGCCCGTGAGCTCTCGGAATACGATAATCTGATATTTCTCTGCGGACACTACGAGGGTGTCGACCAGCGGGTCATTGACAGTATATGCGACGAGGAAATATCAATCGGAGACTACGTCGTCACGGGAGGGGAGATCCCCGCCTGTATAGTCATTGACGCCGTCTCCCGCCTTGTCGACGGGGTGCTCCCCCGCCCGGAGTGTCACGAGGGCGAATCGGTGGCGTCCGGAATACTCGAATACCCTCAGTATACAAAGCCGCGGGAGTTCCGCGGCATGGAGGTCCCGGAGATACTCCTCTCCGGCGACCACGCGAAAATAGACCGCTGGCGGCTCGAGCAGTCGGTCAGAATAACCCGTGAGCGGCGCCCGGAAATGCTCGCCGCCCATCCCGAGATAGAAGAGTCTCTTCTTCCGAAAAAGAAAAAGCCGAAAAGGACGCGCCGAGAGCCTGCCGGAGAGACCGCGGAAGCCCCGAACGGAGGTACCGATGAAGAAAAATAATGTTATAAGTATCCTTACGGGCTACGAGGGCTCCGGCGCGGGGCGCAGGTTCCGCGCGCTCGAGCTCCGCGGCGTCGCGCGCACGAGGCTCCGGAGAATTTCGACCGGGCGCGTCATGCGCACCGTATCATCGATTTTCCGCCGCTTTGCCTGCACGGCGACGCGCACATACGGCGGCTTTTTCCTGACATTCGGGCTTGCCACCCTGATACTTCATTTTGCAAAGGGCAACTTCTCCGCCGACGGAATGAATATATCCTCACTCGTCGCCGGGACGCTCTGCGCCCTGCTCTCGATTCCCCTGCTCCTGTCCGACAAGCCGATTGCCACGGCGCTGCAGGATTTTGCGCTCACCGATTTCATTCTTCACGAATTTCTCTCGGTAAAGAGAACCCACTGCGACCCCGGAGAGCCGTTCTTTGACGCATGGCTCGCCGTGCCGCTCGGTGCCGCGCTCGCGGCGGCGGGATTTTTCCTCCCCGTCGGAGTGGTGCTCGGCGCGGTAGGCGCGCTTGCTCTTCTCTCCCTCTCGGTCGTGTCGCCGGAGCTGCCGCTCATCCTCTCCGTGATATACGCTCCGTTTGCCTTTATCGGCGGGTACGGATACGTGGCGTTTCAGATACTCATTCTTCTTACCGTGTTTTCATATTTTCGCAAGGTCGCCGTCGGAAAGCGCTCCTGCGTTTTCGAGCAGTATGACCTTATACTTCTCATAATCGCACTTCTCGTCTCGCTAAGCGGTATTGTGAACCGCGGGGACGGCTCTCTGCGCACCGCATTCCTGACAGTCACCGTAATGCTCGCCTACGTTCCGGTAAGCAATATGATAAGCAACCGGAGAATTGCAGACAGGATTATCTTGGCCGTCGCGGTCTCCTCCTTTGCAGTGTCCGCCGCCGCAATATGCGGATATATTCTCGATTCGCTGAATGTTACGCTCCCGGGCGTGCTGTATCGGGTATTCCCGGATATGACGCCATATCTTAAATCCATAACCTTCGCGGCATATATTGTCGTGTCGTCTCTTCTGACGCTCTCGCGCATATCCTCCCGCCGCGGAGCGGGCGAGAGGCTCCTGTTTATACTGATATTCCTGATTCAGCTCACCGCCCTTGCCCTGACCTCCCGGTACTACGTGGCGGCGGTACTGCTCCTCTCGCTCCTTGCGTTCCCGCTCCTGCGGCTCCGCCGCCTCTGTGGAGCGGCGCTCGCCGTGCTGTCACTTGTCCCCGTCGTCGGCTTTCTGCTCCCGGACAGTGCCACAGGCAGAATACTCGATGCCCTCGGGCTCCCTACCGGGTTGATTTCCGGGCGTGTGGAGCTCATAAAAAATTCTCTCTCAATGATCTCCGGTAAGGGGATATTCTTCGGCGTCGGGATAGGCTCCGGCGCGTTCTCCGCAGAGTATGCAAATAGATTCGGCACTGAGGCGACCTCCGCCGGCAATCTCCTTGTCGGCACGGCGTGTGAAGCCGGGGCGATAGCCGCCGTGATGCTTGCACTCCTCTTCATTGCCCGCGCGGTCCACGCCACCGCATACAGAAGGTACACGCTTATATCCTCTGTCGGGGATATATTCTCCGCCTCCTGTGCGTCGCTCCTTTCATTTTTTGCCCTCGGCATCTGGGACTTTACGTTCCGTGAGCCCATGATGTTCTTTATGTTCATTCTGACTTTCGGGATCGGGAGCGCCGTGCTCCGCATATCTAAAAAAGAGTACGACGACCACCATATCTACTCCGTAGAGGACATGTCGCCCGACTCGGCAACCGTCGATATAACTCTCGACTGATGAAAAATCCCTCGACTGATGAAAAATCCCTCGACTGATGGAAAATCCCTCGACTGATGAAAAATCCGGCGCGGGGAGTCGCTTCCCCGCGCCCCCGCGCGGGCGCAATAGTCCAAAATTATACATTGAAAGTATACAGGTGTTGCAGAATTATATGCAAACTGACGAAAAAAGTGACGTCCAAATAAAAAAGTATTGATTTTTTTTGTTGATTTTGATATACTTACTATACCGATTAATATAATCGCAAAAGCGATCAAGGAGAATAATCAGATGATTTCCCGTAATGTCACAATAAAGAACAGTGTGGGGCTCCATGCAAGACCCGCCACCTTCTTTATCCAGAAGGCGAACTCCTACAAGAGCACTATATGGGTCGAAAAGAACGATTGCAGAGTAAATGCGAAGAGCCTTCTCGGTGTGCTCTCGCTTGGTATAGAAAAGGGCACGGGCATCGTGCTTATAGCTGACGGATCCGATGAGCGCGAGGCTATCGCGGGTCTCGCCGACCTTATCGAAAACGGTCTCGGCACAAATCCCGCGGCAGAGGGCTGACGGAGGTCATCCGGCGCGGCACCGCTTTCCGCGGCTGTCTGACGAAAAAAGAGGAGCGGTCTTTTCACGCACGAAAAGAACTACCGTTCCTCCTTTTCTTTTATGAAATAATGTACCCGGTACAAGGAACGCTCCGGCGACACCCGGGGAAAGGAGACGGCATGGACAACGCAAGCAACATAATACTTAAGCTCCATGAAAAGGCAAACTCCCTGCCGCTCTGCCCCGGGGTCTATATCATGAAGGACGCGGGCGGCGGGGTCATCTACGTCGGGAAATCGAAAAAGCTCAAAAACCGCGTCACGTCCTACTTTACCGGGACAAACCACACCCCGAAGACCGAGCGCATGGTCTCGCTTGTCCGCGACTTTGATTATATTGTCTGCGACACCGAGATAGAGGCGCTCACCCTTGAGAACGTCTTAATAAAAAAGCACTCGCCGAAATACAACATAAAGCTGAAGGACGCGAAGTCCTACCCTTATATCAAGGTGAGCGCAGAGCCGTTCCCGCACATAACCGTTACAAGAGAGCGCAAGAGCGACTACGGAAGGTATTACGGCCCCTACCGCGGCACATCCGACGCCTACGGCGCAAGGGACACGATAATGCGCGTCCTCGCCCTGCCGACCTGCCGTCTGACCTTCCCCCGCGACATCGGGAAGAGCCGCCCGTGTCTCTACCGCGATATGGGCAGATGTATAGCCCCGTGTACCGGAAATATCACCGGTGAGGAGTACCGTGCAAGAATAAAGCAGGCTGAAACGGTGCTCGACGGCAATATAAAAGACGCGGTAGCGGGTATGCGGCAGGAAATGGAGGAAGCGGCGGAAAATCTCGAATTTGAGCGCGCCGCGCGCCTGCGTGACAGTATATCCGCGCTCGAAAAGCTTGCCGAGCGGCAGAAGGTCGTCGCCGACGAAAGAGTGTCACGCGATGTGTTTGCACTCTACAACTCCGGCACGGAGGGCGTGCTCGCCATGCTGTCCGTCCGCGGCGGCGCGCTCATAAACAAGAGCGAGTTTATCCTCTCCGCAGAGGAGCTGACGAGCCCGGAGGACGCGCTCCCGCTGATAGCCGACTACTATGAGTCGAGCGGCAGTCTGCCGAGGGAGATAATGCTTGACTTTGAGCTCACCGACGAGGACACCGAGCTCCTGTCAGAATATCTCTCGCTCGGTGCGCCGCATAAGGTGCGCGTCAGGGTGCCGAAGCGCGGGGACTCCAGAGCCCTGTGCGACATGGCGCTCGAGAACGCGAAGGAGCAGGCGCGGCAATCCCGCCTCGCGGACGAGCGGGAGAACAAGAGCGTCACCCGCCTCTCTGAGCTGCTCGGTCTCCCGAAAATCCCCCGCCGCATAGAAGCCTATGATATATCCAACCTCGGAAACGAGAACATAACCGCCTCAATGGTCGTCTGCGAGGGCGGGCACGCGAAGAAGAGCGACTACCGCATTTTCAGAATAAAATCGACCGAAACGGCGGACGACTACCAATCGATGCGCGAGACGCTGTCGCGCAGGCTCTCTCATATAGGCGACGGCTCCCCCTCTCTCGGTGAGTGTCCTGACCTCATTCTCCTTGACGGCGGCGAGGGGCAGGTCTCTGTCGTGCGGGAGGTAATGGCGGAGATGAATATCAATATCCCCCTCTTCGGTATGGTCAAGGACGACTATCACAAGACCCGCGCGCTGACCGACGGAGAGCGTGAAATATCAATAGCGCAGGAGCGCTCGGTGTACACTTTTGTTTACACCCTGCAGGAGGAGGTTCACCGCTTCGCCATAACCTCGATGTCAAAGGCAAAGCGCACGACCCTGTCCCGCTCGTCACTTGAAAAAATACCCGGCATAGGTGCGAAAAAGGCAAAGCTGTTGCTGCACGCCATGCCGCTTAAAGAAATAAAAGTCGCCGCACCGGAGCGGCTCGCGGAAATACCCGGCATATCAGAGACAAACGCCCGGGAGATATATTCACACTTTCACGGAGGGGAAAATGCCCCCGCCCGGGAGAACGAAAAGGAGGAAAACAAATAATGGCAATGAGAATAATAACGGGAAAGGCAAAGGGAAAGCGGCTCGCCACCCTCGGGGGAGACACGACCCGCCCGACCTCCGAGCGGATAAAGGAGGCTCTCTTCTCCTCTCTCCAGTTCGATATTGAGAACCGCCGGGTGCTTGATCTCTTTGCAGGGTGCGGGCAGCTCGGGCTCGAGGCTCTTTCCCGCGGTGCCGCCTCCTGCATGTTCATAGACTCCTCCCGCGAGGCTATGGAGGTAATAAAGAAAAACGCTGTCACCACCGGGCTCTCCGCCGGCTGTCGCTATCTTGTCAGCGATTGCAAAAACTACATAAGGAAAGCCGGCGGCAGAGAAAGGTTTGACCTTATCCTCATCGACCCGCCCTACGACGCAATGTGCGCGACGGACGTGATGCTCCGCTGTATCAGAGCCGGCATTGCCGCCCCCGGCGCGATATTCGTGCTCGAGTGCGGAGAGGAGAGACCGGACAAAACCCTGCCCGAGTTCTCCTCGCTTGAGTGCCTGAAAGAGAATTTTTACGGCAAAAAGACCGCTCTCTATATTTTTCTGTACCGCCCCGGAAATTCAGGAGCTGACAGCGGAGAAAGCAAGGACAAAAATGACTTGGAGGCGGAATAATGGAGCACCCGTGTATAGTTTTCCGCGATATGTCGGAGCCCGCGGGCTTTGAGCGGAGGGATGAAGCCGTTATCCTCCCCGGGAGCTTCGACCCCCCGACGCTCGGGCACCTCGAGGTGATACGGCGCGCGGCGGAGATCTTCCCGGCGGTATACGTGACGGTCTTTCAGAACCCCGATAAGCACTGTATGTTCACGCCGGAGGAGCGGGCAATGATGCTCGCCTCGGCTACCGACGAATACGAGAACGTCCTCCCCACCTATTCCCTCGGCTTTGTCGCGCAGTACGCGCGCGAGCATAAAGTGCGTCGCCTCGTCAAGGGCTACCGCGGTGAAGACGATATCGACTATGAAATCTCGCAGGCGGAGTGGAATTACAGAATGGGCGGACTTATAACCGAGCTCTGGCTCGCGCCCGAGGCACTGCGCTCCGTCTCCTCTACCGAGGCGCGCCGCCGCCTCATCTCCGGGGAGCCGACGGATGGTATACTCTCGCCGGAGGTCCTCGGAGTTATCCGGCATCTGCGTGAGAAAAAAGGCAAGTTATAAGCTACGGCGCCGCCATGCGGTACTCACCGCAGGAAAAAAATACGAAACTTCGCGCGTGCGCGCCTTGACTTCGCGCGCGCATTGCTGTATAATTGACATTAAATAACACCGAAATCTTCATAAAAGCTCAAAAAGAAGGATTTAAGCAATGAGAGAACTTATCGAAAAACTGAAAAGTCTCTTTGAGTCGAAGCTCTCCGCGGCGTCGAGCGACGAGGAGATAGAGGAGCTCCGCCTTGAATTTACCGGCAAAAAGGGACATATAGCGGAGCTCATGCAGAAGCTCCGTGACGCCTCCGACAAAAAAGAGGCGGGACAGCTCATAAACAAATTCAAGACCGAGGTCGAGGCGAAGATTGCCGCGGCAAAGGCAGAGAGAGAAAAAGCGGCTATCGCGGCGCAGGTCCGCTCCGCAAAGAAGTTCAACCCGACGCTCAATATGAGGCGGCAGCCGGGCTCCTATCACCCGATAACCCTCGCCACAAAGGAGGTCGAGGATATATTCCGCGGCATGGGCTTCACGGTCGAGGACTATAACGAGATTGTCGACGATTACGAGTGCTTTGAGTCGCTGAATATACCGAAGCACCATCCCGCCCGCGACATGCAGGACACCTATTATCTTGAAAACGGGCAGCTCTTGAAAACCCAGACCTCTGCCGCGCAGAATGCGATAATGAAAAAGTACGGCGCGCCGCTCCGCGCCATATTCCCCGGCAGATGCTTCAGAAACGAGTCTACCGACGCCTGCCACGAAAACACCTTCTTCCAGATGGAGGGAATGATGATAGACGAGAACATCTCTATCTCCAACCTCATCTACTTTATGAAAACCATGCTCTCCGAGGTGTTCAGAAGAGATATAAAGGTAAGGCTCCGTCCCGGGTTCTTCCCGTTTGTCGAGCCGGGCTTTGAGCTTGACATAAACTGTCTTATCTGCGGCGGCGCGGGCTGCCCGTCCTGCAAGAACTCCGGCTGGCTCGAGCTCTGTCCCTGCGGCATGATACACCCGAACGTGCTCCGCGAGGGCGGAATAGATACCGAAAAGTACACCGGCTTTGCCTTCGGTCTCGGTCTAACGAGGCTTGCAATGATGAAGTACGGCGTAAAGGATATTCGCGATTTCAACAGCGGGAGCCTTGATTCCCTCTCGCAGTTTGAGGCGCTGTAAGGAGGACGGAAAATGTTTTTATCAATGAACTGGATAGGCGATTTCGTTGACCTTACCGGGCTTGACAGACGGTCGCTCATAAGAAACTTTACCCTCTCCACCGCCGAGGTTGAGGACATATACGAGAAGGGCACGGATACGCACGGCGTCATCGCCGCGTCTATAATAACCGTAGACCCGCACCCGAACTCAAAAAAGCTCCACCTCTTAACGGTTGATACCGGCTCCGGAATACTCAACGTCGTCTGCGGCGCGCCGAACGTCCGCCCGGGAATGAAAGTTGCTTTTGCCCCGTCCGGGAGCGCCGTGTGCGGCAAGGAGATTACCACCGCCACCGTCGGCGGCTATACCTCGCAGGGCATGTGCTGCTCGGAGGCTGAGCTCGGTATAAGCGACAGCAGCTCCGGGCTGTTTGAGATAACCGACGACATCCCGCTCGGCACCGACTTAAAAACCGTCTACGATATAGACGATATAGTCTTTGAGGTAGATAACAAGTCGCTGACGAACCGCCCCGACCTCTGGGGTCACTTCGGCATAGCCCGCGAGCTTGCAACCATAACCGGCAGACCGTTAAAGGCTCCGAAAACCGTCGATCTCGGCAGATATTCACTCCTTCCCGAGGTGCCCGTTGACGTCCGTGCGACGGAGCTCGTATGGCGCTATACCGCCATTGCGATTGACAATATAAAGCGAAAGACCTCCCCGGTCAATATGCGCATCCGCCTCTTCTATTGCGGCTCCCGCGCTATAAACCTCCTTGCCGACCTTACGAACTACGTAATGCTCGAGCTCGGACAGCCGATGCACGCCTTTGACAGGCACCGCGTCGAGAAAATAGAGGTGCAGACCCCCGCCGGGGACGGGACATTCGTAACCCTCGACGGCGTCTCCCGCAAGACCGATAAAAATACCCTCCTTATCACCTCGGGCGACACGCCCGTTGCGCTTGCCGGTATAATGGGCGGCGACGCATCGAAGATAGAAGATGATACCGACTCCCTGCTTCTTGAGTCCGCGACCTTTGACGGCGTATGCGTCCGCAAGACCTCATCGAGAATAGGTCTGCGTACCGATGCGTCAATGAGATACGAGAAGATGCTCGACCCCGAGCTCTGTGCGACGGCGAGCGCGAGATTTATATATCTCCTCACCGAAAACGACCCGGGCGCAAGGGTCGTCTCCCGCTTCTCCGACTGCTATGTCCGTCACTACCCGAAGATAACCCTTGACTTCGATAAAAAGTACGTGGATCGATACACGGGTATAGACATTCCCTCGGATACGATAGAAAAAACGCTCACCGGTCTCGGCTTCGGAATAAAGCGGAGCGGCGACTCCTTCTCGGTCACCGTCCCCACGTGGCGCGCAACGAAGGACGTCACGATAAAGGCGGATATAATCGAGGAGATAACCCGAATATACGGCTATGACAACTTTGAGATATTCACATCCGTGAGCCCCCTGCGCCCGGTGCGTACCGAGGTGCAGAAGAGCGACGAGGACAGAATAAAGGATATACTCGTAAAGAGCTACCGCCTCCACGAGGTACATTCCTATATCTGGTCTGACGAGGCGGAAAACTCCGCCCTCGGTATCACAACGCCGGAGAACGTGAAAATAATAAACGCACAGACGCCGGAGCACAGATATATCCGCCGCTCGATGATCCCGACGCTTCTCTCTTTCGTGGCGAAGAACCGCACCTTCTCCGACACTTTCGGAATATTCGAGATAGGTCATACCGCAGAGGGCTATCTTCCCTCCGGTCGTGCAAACGAGATAAAGAAGCTCGGCGTCGTCCTCTTCTCAAGGAGCGGCGAGGAGCAGTCGCTCTTCTCCGACGCGACGAATGCGATATGCGAGATAATAGCCGACACGCTCCATAAGACCCCGGACTTCACGGTTGCGGAGACCGAAACCGATTACCAGCACCCGGAGAACATGTTCAGAATAGTTGTTGACGGCGTCGACCTCGGCTACCTCTCCTCTGCTTACCCGACCGTTACGGCGGCAATAGACAAAAAGTGCGCGATAGTATTCTTTGAGATAAACACAGACGCGCTCGCAAAGCTCATGGTAAAGCCGATACATTACACCGAGCCGACGAAATTCCCCGGCATAGATATAGACCTCACCTTTACGGTGAATATCGCTACGGTGAACTTCAATGTCCTGCGCGAGGCGGCAGAGAGCGTCTGCTCCCCGCTCCTTTCCGGTGTCCGCGTAAAGGATATATACGGCGAGGGGGCTGTCGCGGCGCTGACCGTCCGCTTCTCCTTCGAATCGCCGGAGCGCACGCTGACAAAGTCCGAGCTCCAGCCGAATATAACCGCCATAATAGATAAGTTTGCGGAGTACGGCATAGTCTGCAAGAGCGTGCTCTGATAATAACCGCGCCGGGAGGCGCAAAACCGAAAAATCATAACAAAAGGCAGCCAAAAGCGCACCGCGCCTAAGGCTGCCACATTTTTTATAGGTTGATATTATAGGTTGATATCGGAAATAATTCCAGTCTGCGAACCAAAAGAAAATTTTCCCGCGGGGTCATTCCGGAATATCACTTGCTCATTGCCTCGTCGCGGCTCCCGGTCTCCTCGCTGTCCTTGTGCATATCCTCAATATTCACCGCCTTTGTATGGCGGATAGGCTTCCACTGCGCCTTTGCAAAGAAAGCGCAGAAAGCTATCGGAACGTATGTGAACATGTAAAGCGGGAACAGAATCACCGAAAGTATCTTCCAGCCGGTGCCGGCCTTTATTCTCTTCCATTCCTTCCCCACAGTCAGTGCGGCGTGGAGCAGCAGCAGCAGATACACGGCTACAATCGAGGAACCCGCGCTCGCAAGCATGCTGATAAAATGCGACGGCGAGAACGCCGTCACCGCGAGCGCAACGACGTTTACAACCATGAAAAATACGGACATGATATAAGCCGGGGCAATAGACATAAGCAGGTCGAAGCAGGAGAGGAAATTCCCGTTTTTCATGCCGGAAAAGAGCTTTTTCACATAGCCGCAAAAGACTTGTATTCCGCCCTTCGCCCATCTTATCCGCTGGTTCCAGGACTGAACAAAGCTCGTCGTCTGCTCATCGTAAAAGGTCGCGTCCGGGCAGTAGCCGAAGCGATAGCCCCGCGCCGCGGAGCAGGCTGTGAACTCCGTGTCCTCCGTCAGCATATGGAACGGCCAGCCGCCGTATTCCTTCTTTATCTTATTTGAAAGCATAAAGCCCGTGCCCGCGACAACCGAGCAGGTGCCTATCTTCATTCTCGCGTCGTTAAGTATCGTGCTGTCGCGTATGAACCAGAGCCCCTGCCCGGCTGAGAGCCAGTTGTCGCCGTAATTCTTCGCATTGCGGAAGCCCGCAACAACATCGTATCCGTCCGAGAAGGTTTTGTTCATCTCAGATATGAAATTCAGCTCCGAGATATTGTCAGCGTCAAAGACGAAAAATGCGTCAAAGGCATCCTCACCGTAGTCTCTGTCTATATTTGAAAGCAGAAAATTTATGGCGTAGCCCTTGCCTATCTCCTCGGTATTATGCCGCTCGTATACCGTCGCGCCGCGCTCTTTCGCGACCTCTGCCGTACCGTCTGTGCAGTTGTCGGCGACAACGAATATTTTTATCAGCTCCTGCGGATAGTCCTGCGCCTTTATGTTGTCGATAAGCTGCCCTATGACACTCTCCTCGTTTCTCGCCGACACAAGCACGGCATAGCTGTGAAGCGTCGCCTCTCCCTTATGCGGCTTCTTCTTTACGCAGATAGCTATTATCGTATAAACCAGCTGATAAAAGTAGCAGATACCGAATACCGCGGTCCCGACAAGGTTCAGCCAGAAAATTACATTCATAAATATATCCATGGCAAAATCTCCCCCACCGGGCAGGCTTTGTTTTCCCGGTGACAACGCCTATTTTACCACACACACCCGCTTATCCGCAATAAATCTTCGGGTGTTTTAATAATATTTCATTTTGTCGCATATTCATTTTTGACGGAGATTTTAGTTACGCCGGCGTTTTTGCCTTTTTAATGTTGACAATAAAAGAATTGTGTGATAGAATGACAGGAATCGACGGTGAGACCGGGAGCCGGAAAAAAGACCGTCGCGGAGGATAAAATGAGTATAGCGGAGCTTCTGCTTTTCGCCGTTGCCCTCTCGGCTGACGCTTTTGCCGTCTCCGTCTGCAAGGGGCTCTCCACCGGGAAAACAACACTTAAAGAATCCTGTATATGCGGTGCATGGTTCGGCGGGTTTCAGGCATTTATGCCTCTGCTCGGCTACCTGCTAGGCTCCACTTTCGCTCGCTTTATAACCTCCGTCGACCACTGGGTCGCGCTCGTTCTCCTCGTGCTGATAGGCGGGAATATGATACGCGAATCCCTCTCAAATGAGGAGGAAAGCGTCAACAATTCCTACGGCTTTATAAGTATGCTCACAATGGCTGTCGCGACGAGCATTGACGCACTCGCAATCGGGGTTGCCTTTGCGGTCGAATACGAAAATATAAACATCTGGCTCTCGGTTGCCGTCATCGGCGTCACGACGTTTCTCCTCTCTGCCACAGGCGTTAAGGTCGGGAGCACGGTCGGCGCGCGCTTCGGAAAAAAGGCGACGTTCATCGGCGGCGCGGTTCTTATTCTTATAGGTCTCAAGATAATACTTGAAGCTTACGGGCTCATAAAGCTCCCGTTTTGATTTCAAGGCTGCCGCGACCGGCAAAAATATATAAAATCCCGCACACGTGTATCATTTACCGGGTGCGGGATTATTATTTACAGATAGCCTTAGTAAAGCTTATTTTTCTTTCGGGAAGTCCCCTATCCTCTCACGGGCGGCGCGGAAGGAGTCTACGCTTCTCTTAAGCTCCGGAAGATATTCCGGCGTCGGAGAGTCCCAGCAGGTCTGAAGAAATCCCACGATGTGCTCAGCGGGGATATTCTTTGAGCAGTACTCCACAAGGTTCGGAAAGCATTCCTCATAGTAGCAGGAGGAGCCGCACGGGAACTGATAATATCCCTCTTTCTCAAATATACCGAACGGAGCTATTCTGATCCTTCCTACCTCGTCAACGTCGTCACCGTACTCGGTAAAGTAGTACCAGTTGCACTGGACCACCGACTTCGGGCACTTTTCCACAAACTCGTCCGGGCGGTGTCTCGCATAATCCGACCACATGCAAGCCCTCGCGCCGTTCCGCTCCACGCACTCAACGAAGTAATAGAGGTCGTGCCACCAGAGCTCATTCTGACGGACGACGACATAATTATATCTCGCCTGCATCTCGTACCCCTCCTCGTCAAAGCCGATGTGGAGGAAGCGCGCGTCAAAAAGCTTGCAGGTCTCATCTATAAGGTCAGAGCAGACCCTGTAATATTCCGGCGTCGATACCATTCTCGCGTATTTTCCGAGCCAGTAATCGTGAGTTGTCGAGAAGTTCAGCTTCGGGACGACCTCAAAGCCCATATCGTTCAGCCTGTCGAGCTCCGCCGTCAGCTCCTCTACCGTCCACGCGCCCTCAACCGCTATCTCCGGGTGCGATTTATACTGTACGGCGTCACCGAGGTCTATTACAAGCGTATTTACTCCGGCGTTCTTCAGGTCATCTATGTACCTGTTCCATGTCTCACGGTCAAAACGGAGCTTATGCGAGCCCGGAATCTCCCAGAGATGTTTCACGCCCTGGGTATGCAGATCGTCCTCCTCATACCAGAAGTTTGTGCTCAGCTCAACGAGCATTGCCCACATGAATTTATGGTGCAGTCTCATTTTTCTTTTCCCTTTCAATAAAACGTTTTTTTATCGATTCGGTGGTACCGCCACCGACGTCATTTTACCATAGCAGCATATAAAATGCAATGCCTTTTTTGGACTTTTTCTTATATTCGGTTAAAGTCATAATTCCCACTTGCATTTTTTATCCGCGCATGCTATACTGGCATTGCAAATCAAAACATTCCGAAAAGGAGCAAGACTTTATGGACTTCTTACCGACAAATGCCGGATGGACAGCCGCACCTGCTGAATTCGACTCACCCGTCATAATAAAGACGTTTACGGCGGAGGCAGGCGAGCGCGCCGTAATATCCGTATCCTCCTTTGGCTTCTTTACCCTTTATCTCAACGGGCATCGCGTCGGGGACGAGTATTTCACCCCGCTGAACAGCATGCCGCACGAGTTTTCCCGCGAGAAAATCTCAATGCCGATAAATGATAAAATGATTTTCCGCGCATACTGCCACGTATACGACCTGACGCCGTATCTCGCGTCGGGCGAAAACACCCTTGAGGTTCACCTCGGGAACGGCTGGTACAGACAGCGCGAGCGTCTGTGCGAGCTGCATACGGTATTCGGCAGTCAGCTATGCACGATATTTGAAATCCGCATCTCCGGAAAGGGCGGAGAGCGCACGGTGTGCTCCCGCGGCGGCGAAGTCTGCCGCACCTCCCCTCTCACCTATTGTCAATTGTATGTCGGCGAGGTGTATGACGGGAGAATCGCCCGCGACGAAAGCTATGAATACGGAAAATGCGAGGCTGTAAGCTTCCCGGACACCATTCTTACACCTGCGGACTCCATTCCCGACAGAATAAGCGAGAGAATAAAGCCGACGCTCGTATATAAGGACGGCAACAAAAAGATTTACGACGCCGGGAAAAACATCTCCGGCTTTGCAACCGTCATCTGCCGCGAGGCGAACGGCGGGCGCGTAACCGTCAGACACTCGGAGGAGCTGACAGCCGACAGGCGTGAAATAGACCCTACCTCCACCCTCTCTCCCCTCCCCACCGGACCCTATATACTTACGGGAGGCATGGAACAGATACAGACCGACGTGTTAATAGGCTGCGGGCGGGAATATACGTACACGCCGTCATTCGTCTGGCACGGCTTCCGGTATGCGGAGCTTGTCGGAGACGGCGAGATAGAGTATATAAACGTCGTTCATACCGATACACGCCCCCCGTCGTTCTTTGAATCCTCCTCCCCGGAGCTCGACAGAGTTTACTCCGCATACATCCGTGCACAGCTGAATAACATGCACGGCGGCGTCCCGTCCGACTGCCCGCATCGCGAGCGGCTCGGCTACACCGGAGACGGGCAGGTCTGCGCTCCGGCGGCAATGCTTCTCTTTGACCCCTGTGATATGCGCGCATTTTACCGCAAGTGGCTCCGCGACATATTCGACTGTCAGGACCCGGATACCGGGCACATAAACCACACCTCGCCATTCGCCGGCGGGGGCGGAGGACCCGGCGGCTGGGGCTGTGCGGGCATAACTCTCCCCTATAACTACTACAAGCTTCTCGGCGACATGTCCATGATGTCCCTCTACTACGACAGGATGAAGCAGTGGATGAAGTATCTGGAGCGTCACAGCGAAGACGGGCTCGTAACGCATGAGGAGCCGGGCGGCTGGTGCCTCGGCGATTGGGTTACGACGGAGAATGCGATAATAATCCCTCCCGCGCTCGTCAACACCGCCTACATGATAAAATGCTCCCGCATAATGTGCGACGTCGCCCGCCTCACCGGGCATGAAGCCGATATACCCTATTATGAGGGGCTCCGCGACGCGGCTATCGCCGCAATGAAGCGCGAGTACCTCGCCCAGGACACCGGCAGCTACGCCGAGGGAGTGCAGGGGGCGGACTGCTTTGCGCTCTTCGCCGGGATCGACGACGGGCGTCTCTATAACAACATAAGAAGAAAATATGTCTCTCTCGGAAGATACGACACCGGCTTTATAGCTACCGACCTCCTGACAGAGCAGCTTTTTGCCGGCGGAGACGCCGACCTCGCCTATGAGCTCCTGACCGCGCACCGCTACGGCTGCTTCGGTCTCATGCTTGACCGCGATGCGACGACCTTCTGGGAATACTGGTCGGTGTTTGCGTCGCATGACCACCCGATGTTCGGCACAGTAGCGCGTCATCTGTTCTCCGGAATACTCGGCATCGGGCAGACGGACGACTCTGTCGGATATGAAAAAATCGTAATCGCGCCGAAGCCCCCGCGGGCTCTCGGAAGAGCGCGCGGAAGAGTACGCACCGTGCGCGGCGACATAACCGTCGGTTACGAGCGGGCGGACGGCAGAATTGACTTCACGGTAGAGCTCCCCTGTCCCGCCGTCTTTGACTTCGGCGGCGAGCGGCGCGAGCTCCCCGCCGGGCTTACAAAAATATCCGTGAGCGTCTCCGCATGATTTGCGACACAACTCTACGTGATTTTTGAAAATACATACACGTCAGGAAGATCTTTCGTTATGGACTGCATAAATGAACAAATCAGAACAGGAGTAAAATACAGCTGCGATGTGTGCGTCTGCGGCGGTGGCGTCGCGGGTATATCCGCTGCGCTCGCGGCGGCGAGGAGAGGGGCTGACACAATTCTTCTCGACCGCGGGTTCATGCTCGGCGGTCTCGCGACGGCAGGGATAGTCACTATATATCTGCCTCTCTGTGACGGGCGCGGCGAGCAGGTATGCTACGGGCTTGCAGAGGAGCTGTTCCGTCTCTCGATAGAACACGGTGCGGAGAATAGGTATCCGGCGGCGTGGCTCGACGGCGGGAGCCGCGAGGAGCGGAGCCGCGAGCGCTTTTTAGTCCAGTTCAACGCGCAATTCTTTGCAATAAGCGCAGAGCGTCTGCTCCGCGAAGCCGGCGTCCGTATTCTTTACGGTGCAACCGTTGCAGCCGCTTATACGGAAAGCGGAAAAATCCGGCACATTGTAATCGAGGGTAAGGGCGGCAGAGAGGGCATAGAAATAAAACGCGGCGTCGTCGACGCTACGGGAGACGCCGATGTCTCAAAGCTCGCAGGCGCAAGGACCGCAACCTACACCCCGGGCAACGTTCTCGCCGCATGGTATTACGGTTACGGAAACCATGATTTCAAGCTCTATATGTGCGGCGTCCACGATATAGACGACGGTGAAAGCGGAGACGACGTTGACATGTCGCGCACTTATACCGGGCTTGACACTGCGGAAATTTCCAGAATGGTCATAAGCTCGCACACCGCGCTGATGAAAAATCTTCTTGAAAAGAGAAAACAGATTCCCGACCTTGTGCCGACGACTATCGGAACTATCCCGCAGTTAAGAATGACGCGCCGTCTCGTCGGCGCGTATACGCAGGGCATCTCCGATAACGAGGGTGAGCACGTGACATACGAAAACAGCGTCGGGCTCTATCCGAACTGGCGTAAATGCGGCCCCGTGTATGAATTGCCGTTCACTGCACTGTACGGAAACGAGGTGAAAAATCTCGCCGTCGCGGGCAGATGCATATCCGTTACCGACGATATGTGGGATATAACCCGCGTTATTCCTGTCTGTGCAGTCAGCGGAGAGGCGGCAGGCGCCGCAGTCGCGATGGGCGACGACCTCACAGCTCTTGACGTGCGCGCACTTCAGGATTCGCTGCGTGGCGGCGGCGTCAGAATACACAGAGCCGAACTGACAGAGCACCGGAAAACAGAATAATCAAAGCAAACCCGCCCGGGCAGAAATGAGCTGCCCGGGCGGGAGTTTTATATATTGGTAGTAAATCGTATCCTATACCCTTATATCTCGCACACAACCCCGGGAATTATCGGCTTTTCCTGCCCTCCGAATACGAGGGTCCCGCCCGTTAGTGTCGTTGAAACCGATACACGCCCCCGGTCGTACCTTACCTCGACCACTCCGTCTCTCATCGGGACCTTTGCCGTGAAGGTCTCGTAGAGCCCCGGGTCCGGCGCTACTGTAAAGGTCTCGGAGCCAAAGGACGTGGGTCTCACCCCCGCACAGTATCTGCCGAGGAAGCAGATAGGTCCCGCGCCCCACGCATGGCAGAGCGACTTTCCGTAATCCGAGCCGTACATTGCATAATGCTCTGTTCCCTGCTCGCCGGGGTCATAAGCCTCCCAGATGCTCGTCGCTCCGAGGATGAGCATGCCTCCCCAGTAGGATTTCAGCATTTTCTGCGCGATTTTAAGCCGCCCCATCTTGCAAAGTGCCATAAGCTCGTAAAACTCAAAATACGGGGTGGTTATCTTGGTTATATTGTCGTTTTCAAGTACCGAGCGGCAGATTCTCTCCGCCCGCTCCCGCGTGCAGAAATCGTAAATTATCGCAAAGATGTTCGCATGGCGCGATATATGGTTTTTATCCGAGTCGCAGGAGTCTCTGTATGCCCCTGCCTCCTCGCACCAGAAGTCGCGCTCTATTTTTTCACGGAGGGCGTTTGCCCGCCAGGTGTAGACGTCCGGCTGACCGAGCCACCCGGCAATATCCGCCATTGAACGGTATACCTGAAAAAGAAGTATCTGCTCTGCCGCGACGGCGCCGGTCTTGTCAATGTCCGACCAGTCGACAAACACCCAGTCCCCGGGTCTGCCGACCACATACCCCCGCTCGTCAAGCCGGGAGATTATAAAGTCGTAAAGAGCTGTCACCTTGTCCCGGAGGAATTGCAGAAATTCCGTGTCTCCGCTCCGAAAAACGTACTCCGCCGTTCCGATTATAAGGAGCGCGGAATAGTCGTTTATAGTGTTTATATGCTCGTAATACGGCGGCTTTCCGTAGAGGGCTGTTATCGTCCGCTTCGTCGTCTCGCGGTCTGTAAAAAGATAATCGTTCACCATGTACGACTGATATGCGTCTCCCGACCAGCACCAGCGGTCACGCTTTATTCCGTCAAGGAAAACCTCTCGCGCACAAAGGTGGAAGGTGTAGGCGCAGAGGTCGAATATCTTCTTTACCTCCGGGTCGTCGCACCGGAAATCCGCCGCGTATTTCAGCGGCAAAAGCTCGGTTTTTGCGCACACGCCCCCTGCCTTGCCGAGCACGGCAACATATCGGAATGCCCGGGACGCAAGCTCGTGTGAGCCCCGCTCCGCTATTCTCTCGTATACGAGTGATGAGTGCCCGCCACACTTGCCGTAGGAGACCGCCTCCTCATACGACTCGCCGTATGAGACTACGACGCCGTCCGACTCGGTCACAAGGCAGACCCGACCGAAGCTCTCGCGCCCGAAGTCATAGACACAAAAAGCCCCGTCGGTCACGAATTTCACCGGTTTAATCTTCTCCTCGCGGAACGGAAAGCGCGAGAGATCGACGTCTCTATCGGTATACGCCGGCAAAAAGCCGACGCGGCGGCACTCCTTCGCCGTTTTTGCTACATCGAATCCGTCCTGCGTATAGGTTCCCGGTGTGGCATACCATTCCCCGTCGGTAGGTATTATATCCGAATCCGAGAAGATCGCCGGAATCCCCTCTGTCGCGAGGGTGACGGCCTGTATTCTGTGCTTCCCCGCCGAAAACTTTATCGGTACCCCGGCAGCGAATCTTGCCCCGTCGAAAAACAAATATCCTGTGCCGCGGATAAAAAAGGTGACCTCGCCACCCTCACGGCAGTCTATATCCCGGAAGAAATTCACCCGCGGATACGGTGCCGAAACCGTCCAGAAGCATGGGTAATCCGCCCCGAATTCCTGTCTTCTCGAGTGAAGAAGCATATTTTGGTATATTTCATAATCGCCGGGATACCATATCCATTGAGACATATATTTTCCTCCGGAAAATCCTTTTTTCTTAATTCTAACATACCCGCCCGAGGATTGCAATATATAAACCAAATGTAAAATATGCAGCGGCGAAAGATTTTTTTGCTTTTCCACTTGAAAAAACATGCTTAATGTAGTAGAATATATGGTACAGTGAAAAAGAAAGGATGAGCGGCGCTTTTATGAGAAACCGACTGAATGAGAATTTTCTCGACTGCTATCTTGCGGTCGATAAGGCTTGCTCCGACAAATTCGGCGTCGGCTCCGGCGGCGTCACCGAGTATATAAACCGGCTGAACAACGCGCGCTTTGCCCCGAACAGGGATGAGGTTCTGCCCCGTCTTGTCAAGTACCGCAATATCCGTAATAAGTTCGCCCATGAGGTCGGCTCCATGCGTAAGTGCGACGACCTCGCGAAGGAGGATGTCAAGTGGCTCCGCAAGTTCTCAAAGGACCTGACGAAGCGGCGCGACCCTCTCTCCGTCTACCTCCGCCGCGCGAGAAGATATGCCCGCCGCCGCCGTGCAAGGAAGGCAATATTCTTCGCAATGCTCATATTGCTGATAATCGCGGCAGTGGTTCTGTATTTTGTTCTAAGGTAACACACAGGGGCTGTCGCGCGAAACGGCAGTCCCTTGTTGCATACATCAGCAAAACGAAAGCGTAATACATAATGACAGCAAATTACCATACTCACACATACCGCTGTAACCATGCGGACGGAGACGTCGGCGACTACGCCGCCGTGGCGGCGGAGCGCGGGCTCCGCGTCCTCGGATTTTCCGACCACACGCCGTACTTCTACCCTGCCGGCATGCCGGACAATGAATTTGCCATGCACCCCTCGGAAATAGGCGACTACGTCTCGTCTGTGCTGAGAGTGCGGGAGGAGTACCGCGGGAGAATGGAGATAGCCCTCGGCTTCGAGACCGAATATTTCCCCCGCTACTTTGACAGACTGATTGAGGAATACTCAAAATATCCCATTGATTATATCATTCTCGGCGAGCACTATTCCGGCGCACCGACCGACGACGACACGTTTGACACCTTCACGCCGACGGAGGACAGGTCCCGCCTGCTTACCTACACAAAGCTCGTAGAGGAGGCTGTCGACACCGGGCGGTACAGCTACATCGCGCACCCCGATGTAATGCACTATGTCGGAGACGACAAAGGCTTTCTCCGCGAGTGCTACCGCCGGATAATACGAGCGGCAAAGGCGGCGGGAATCCCGCTCGAGTTCAATCTTTACGGAATGGTCGACGGGAGGCATTATCCCAACCCGATATTCTGGGAGGAGGTCGCATCCGAGGGATCTGTCGATGTCATCCTCGGCTGTGACGCGCACACCCCGGGGAGAGTTGCGGAGCCCGGCGAAATATCCCGCGCCGAAAAAATTCTCTCGGGTTACGGCATAACCCCGATAACCCGCCTGACGCTCATAAACCCTGTAACGAAAGAAAAAACCTACCCAAAGATGTGACCCCGGAGTAGAAAAACAAAAAAACGGAGGTAAAGAAAAATGCTCCCGAACCCCATAATAAAAATAGGCTCGCTCTCGATATACATGTACGGAGTAATGATAGCCGTCGGTATACTCGCCTGCTTTGCCGTCCTCTACGGATATTCAAAAATACTTAAAATATCCCCGAAGCTCACCGATTTCGTCTTTTATAATGCGATAGCCGCAATAGCAGTCGGCTTCGGCGCGGCGGCACTCTGGCAGGCACTCTACAACTATATACAGAACCCTGCCGCCGGCTTCCATATCGGACAGGGGATAACCTTTATCGGCGGCCTGCTCGGCGGTGCCGGATGCTTCCTCATCGTCTATTTCGTCGTGTTCTACGCGATACCGAAATCGCGCGAATACTACTCCCGCGTGCGCCTTATAGATATTCTGTCGCTCACTCCCTGCTGTATTCTGATAGCACATGCCTTCGGCAGAATAGGCTGTTTCTTCGCCGGCTGCTGCTACGGCAAGCCGACAGACTCCTTCCTCGGTGTGAAGTTTCCGAGCCTCTCGGTGCCCGTCCACCCGACACAGCTCTATGAGGCGGCGTTTCTCTTCATAATGTTCGGCGTCTGCTCCTATCTTCTCTTAAAGAAGCACTATCAGCACAACATGTCGCTCTACCTTGTCTCCTACGGAATATTCCGTTTCCTTATAGAATATCTCCGCGGTGACCCGCGCGGCTCCTTTATAGGCGTCCTCTCCCCCTCGCAGTTCTGGTCTGTTTTCATGGTGATAGGCGGGGTGCTTCTCTATATTTTCGGCAGGAAGCTTCTCGCAAAGCGCGAGGCAGAGCTCGCCGCTCTCCCCCCGGAGAAAGAATAACTCTGTAATTTGTAAATATAAGAAAGAATAACTCTGTAATTTTGTAAATATAAGTTAGCATATAAAAGGACAGCCGCCCCGGATTTTTTACACGGGGCGGCTGTTTTTTATTTTTTCTCCGGGGTCTGCACGTTGCTCTCCGGGAGACCGACCTCCTCGCGAAAGTCCGCCTTTTTCGTGCGGAATATAAGCCGTGCAAGTGCCTTCCCGTTGAACGGGAGTATCGGATAGAGGTAGCTGTGCGGACCTATCACCGTAGAGTTTGACGCCGCGGCAATGCAGAAAAGCACTATTCCGCCGATAAATCCGGGTAAGCCGAAAAGATAGACGAGCGCGAGAATTATCATCCTGAAGAACTTGAACGCATACCCGAGCTCCCTGTTCTGCTGTGCGAAGTTTGCAATGGCGACAAACGCCATATAGAGTATCACGTCCTCGCATATCCAGCCGACATTTACGGCAAAATCACCGAGAATGAGAGCCGAGACAACCGAGAGCGAGTTTGAGAGCATATCCGGCGTGTTCATAGAGGCGATTTTCAGCCCGTCTATCGCTATTTCGGTAAGAAACAGCTGTAATATCAGCGGTATTGCCCCCGGGCTGTCCGGAATCAAAAAGGATAACGCGGGCGGGAGCAGCTCCGCGTTTCCGACGAGGAGGTACCAGAGAGGAGTTATAAGCACCGAGAGTATAAGAATAAAGCTCCGCACAAGGCGCAGATATGTGCCCGTCAGCGGCGGGAAATAATAATCGTCTGTCTGTTGAAGATAGTACGGCAGGGACGTCGGGAGTATCATAACCTGCGGCGATGTGTCGCAGATAACAAGGATACTTCCCTCAAGCACCTGCGCCGCGCCGGTGTCAGGTCTCTCGGTCGTCCGTATCTTCGGAAACGGATTCCACCACCCGGTGCGTATCAGCGACTCGGAGAGGCTCTGTGACCCGAGGGTAAGTGACTTCGGCTTTATCCTCCCGAGCTTCTCCGCCACGATATTCACATAATTCTCATCCGCCACCCCGCGCATGTAGCAGAGCACAACATCCGTGCCGGAGGAGCCCCCGATGTTGAAGTGCCGCATTGTGAGCCGCGGGTCGCGGATTCTCCGGCGGAGCAGTGCGGTATTAGTTATGAGCGTCTCGACAAAGCCGTCGTGCGCCCCCTGCATTACCCTGTCGCTGTCCGGCTCCCCGACCGAGCGGGAGGGATACGTTCTCACATCAAGGAGAACGGCGCGGTCGGGGAAACTGTCGGAGAGTATGCCGCACTGCCCGGACAGTACCCCGTGTATAAATTCCGTCGGGCTTTTGCATATATCAGCCTCAATATACGGGAGCCTCTTTATAAAGTCCTCCGCTCCGTGACATTCGCTCTGCCCGCCGAAAAACTGCATCAGCTTCTGCATCTCGGCATCCTTTGCAAACCCGTCGACAAAGAACAGCGTCAGCTCACCACCGAAACCGAGAATCCGCCGCTCTATTATATCGAAATTGTCACTCACCGAGAGCTCCTGCCCCACCCGCTCGACGTTGAGAGTGTAATCCTCCGAAAAATTCTTCATATCGCCCTCCCGCACTTTCCAAAAGCCGAGGCCCCGTAAAGCCATAAAGCCATTATAGCCGCGCGCACGCTTTTTATTCACAGGCGCCGCGACAGCCGATATTGACTTTTTACTTATGAGGTGATAAAATGGCAGCATGAGCACACATACGATACGGAAAAGGAGAAAATATGAGCAAGGAAGCACTGAAAGAAATAAAACGTTTATACAGACCTCTTTTCCGCGAGGAGCTGACAGAGCGGTGCGCGCCGTTCTGGTTTTCGGGATATGACAGAGAGCACGGCGGAATAATGAACTGCCTCGACAACGCGGGAAACGTGTACGCCACCGACAAGGGCGTATGGATGCAGGGAAGAACCGCCTGGACATATTCCGAACTCTACCGTACCGTGGCACAGAACGAGGATTATCTTCGCCTTGCAGACAGCTGTCTCACATTTGAAGAGAGGCACTGCTTCGATAAGGACGGACGAATGCTCGATACGGTGACGCGCGCCGGAGAGCCGGTTTCAAAGGCAGAGGGGAGCTGGTTCAGCGAGACATTCTACATCTCCGGCTGTGCCGCGTATTACCGTGCGACTGGAGACAATGCCCGTCTCGGGTCGGCAAGGCGGCTCTATAAAAAGGTCATAAAAATGTACACGGGTGAGGAGAAAGACCCCTACCCCGGCTCCGTCGGCTTCACGACCTCGCGCCCGACAAAGGCGCTCTGCACCCCGATGATACTCACGAACGTCACGGGAATAATGCGTGACGCAGACCCGGAGAATGCCGATTTCTACAACGCGGTTTCCGACAGGCTCACAAAGGATATTCATGCGTTCTATGACGAAGAGCACCACGTCATGCGCGAATGTGTCGGTCTCGACGGAAGCTTTATCGATGAATGCTCCGACGGGCGCGTCGTGAACCCCGGTCACGACCTCGAGTGCAGCTGGTTTCTGCTTGAGGAGGCGCTGTACCGCGGAGACGAGAGCGGAAAGCTCTTTGCAAAAACCGTATACGATAATGCCATGCGCTGCGGTTGGGACACCGAATATGGCGGTCTCATGTACTACCGCGACGCGCTCGGTCGCCCTATGGAGCTCCTCGACTTCGATATGCGGATATGGTGGGCGCACTGTGAGGGGATAATCGCCTCTCTGATGATGTATAAAGTCTTCGGCGAGGAAAAATACGCCGAGGATTTCAAAAAAATAACCGATTACAGCTTTGCCCGCTTCTCAGACAGGGAGCACGGCGAGTGGTACGGCATGCTCCATAGAGACGGCACGCCGACGCTCCCGCCCTTTAAGGGGCACACCTATAAGGGCGCGTTCCACGTCATGCGTATGCTCATGAAGGTGCTCGCAATGACAGAGGAGTAAAAGACCGGGCTTGTAAGCTGTATCATTATCCGTAAAAAAGCGTCGGCGATGTTATCGGGCTTCTCGGAGCCTTGATAGAAGATAATTATCCGCTCAGCGCAAGAAAATTTTCGGAAAACAGTTCTGAAATGGGGTTAAAAGCAGCGGAAATCTAAGATCTGCATAATACGCTGTCCCTCGAGCAGGCGCTGATGAGCATGATCCGCAAGGGCGATACGGCGGCGCTCTCGGAATGGGCAAAAAATGCTCCGCCTGTCCGCGGGGGGGTCATAGCCTTTGACCAAATGCGCCAGCTTAAAAATATGTTTATCGTTTCCGTTACGCTTGCCTCGCGCGCCGCTATCAGAGGAGGAATGGATGCAGAGGACGCGCTGATGCTTTCCGACCGCTATATTCAGCGTTGCGAGCTGATGAATACGGCGGAGGAGATCACTAATCTGCAATTCTATATGATTTCGGATTATACCGCGCGCGTTGAACGCCTGCACTTCGGAAACGATCCGTCACAGCTGATCGCGGCGGTTTCAAATTACATTCAGCACCACCTCTCCGAGCCTATCACAACAGAGCGTATTGCCGCGTCGCTTTATATCAGCCGCACGCATCTGTCTGCCCGGTTTCATAAGGAAACGGGCATAACCCTTTCGGACTATATTCTGAAAGAAAAAACGGAGGAGGCAAAACGCCTTCTCCGCTATTCGGATAAATCTCTTGCGGCAATCTCCGCCTATCTCGGCTTCTCGTCGCAAAGTCATTTTTCAAGAACTTTCCGTAAATATGCAGGCATCACACCCGGCGAATACCGCACAAAGCACGCCGGGCATTGAGCCGATTTACGGCGGCGGGCAAGGTACACAAAAAAGCTTCCTTTCACTCCCTGTTCTGTTTTGGCAGCATTATCTCTGAAACGCTTCGCTTTAACAAGCACGTTGCTTATCTTAAGGGGAGGCAGATTTCAAACACTGCGCCGCCGTCGTTTGCGGCGCGTATCGTTCCTTTATGGAGCGACACTATTTCCTTTGTAAGTGAGAGCCCGATTCCGGCACCGCCAGCACGGGTACTGAAAAAGCGGTCGAAAATATGCGGTAAAAGCTCCGGCGCTATGCCCTCTCCGTCGTCACGGATACGGACAACGGCTTTCCCTCTGTCTGCCCTGCATTCGATTTGTATTTTCTCTTTTGCATACCGCAGTGCGTTGGTGATGATGTTCGTGAACGCACGGCGAAGCTGAAGCTCGTCGCAATTCACAAAAACGGGGGTTTCGTCAAAGCAGGGGCAGATGTCAAGCCTCCTCTGCTCTGCAAGCTGCTCCGTGCTGCGCAGGCAGTCATACAAAAGTTCACGGACATCCGCCGTATGAAACTCGGCGTTGGCTTGTCCTGACTCAAGTCTTGAGAGCGCGAGCAGCTCCTCTACCAGCTCGGACATCTGCTCGGTCTCCTCAAGAATGACCCCGGATGCCTCGATGGGGTCAAGAACCCCGGTGTTGATGCCCTCCGCACAGCCCTGAACCGCCATCATCGGAGTTTTCAGCTCGTGCGATACGTTCTGGAAAAACCATTTCTGCGATTCGTGCGCCTTTTCCACATAGCCGCCGAGCTTCCAGCCGAAGAGGCAGACCAGAACACTGAGTATCGCCAGCACCGCAAAAAAGACGGCGTTCAGATAGACCGAGTATTGCATGACCGCCCCGACATCTACGTAAAGAATATAGGAATATGCTCTCTCATATTCATTGGCCTCGACACGTGTTATGCGAAAAACGAAGCGGCTCCCGCCGGTTTTCAGGGTATGAAATTCATCGGCAGCCGGGTTTTCCTTTCTGCAGTATTCGGTCAGCTGATATTCGGCTTTTGAAAGGTGCTCCGCCTCGGTAGACTCGCCGTCGAGCTCAAGGTATCTGACGCTCGGCGTAAGGAAATGCTCCATCTCCTCGTCGTCCCGTGTATCGGCAGCTGTAAACGGAATAGGTTCGTTGCGCTCGTCCTCCGAAAGTATCGCCTTCTGCGCCTCCGCTATCAGGTATTTCGGAATAAATATATTGACGGTGGCAAGCAGTACCGCAAAAACGAACAGCATCGTACCGAAAACGGATACGGTGATTTTTCTTCTGATATGCTTCATTTCCCCCCTCCGTCCGGGCGCAGCCGGTAGCCGTAGCCCCAGACCGTCTCAATCTGCACCTTGCTGCCCGCCGAGGAAAGCTTGCTGCGTATGCGGCGCAGGGTTTCGTCCGTTACTCTGGTTTCGACCTCATCTTGATAGCCCCAGATGTGGGTGAGCAGCTCGTCGCGCGAAAAGGCTTTACCCTCACCCCGCATAAGAAAAATGAGCATCTTCAGCTCGTTCGGGGAAAGCGCAAGAGGCTTTTCTCTGCAGAAAAGCCGCTTCTCATCACCGGAGAAACGCAGATCTCCGACGGAAATGTCCCTGTCCATCGGGTCGCCTCCGCGCCCCATATCCACCCGCCGGAGAAGCGCCTTGACGCGCATCAGAAGCACCGTCGGGCGAAAAGGCTTGGTCAGATAATCGTCCCCGCCCTGAAGAATCCCGTTGACATAGTCGTATTCGGTATCCTTTGCCGTCAGCAAAATGATCGGAGCATTGTCCTTTTCCCGGATGCTGCGACAGCAGGTAAGTCCGTCGGTGCCCGGCATCATAATATCCAGAATAACAAGATCGGCGCGTTTCTTAAAGAACGCGCCTAAAAGTGCGTCGCCTGTTTCAAACGCGCACACCTCATATCCGTCATTTTCCAGAAATCGCTGAAGCGTTTCCCTTATGTTTTTTTCGTCCTCTGCGATGTAGATCAGTTGTTTCATAGCGCCTCCCGATACAGATACAGAGCCGTGCCGCCCGGACACGGCTCTGTGCGTGTGGTTTTATCCTGCTTTTCCGCAGACCGCAAGGTCGTCGTACTCAAACTCAAAGGTTATATCCGGCTCGTCCGCCGCAATCCTTTCGTCATACTCGGCGTCGACGCGGTCCCAGAGCTCCGCATTACGTTCGAGAACCGAGTCAAGCTTTTCATAGAGAGCGTCGAGCTCGTCATAAAGCTGATCTGCGTTCTCATCGGTTATGCGATAGTAAAGCTCGTCAATCTGCGCCTCCAGCGATTCAAGCTCGGCGAGGTCATGAAGCAGAGCCTCTTTTTCCTTTTCTGTCAGCGAGCTCATGCCCTTGATTGACTCCACGTAGGATTCCTCAGCCGGGCAGGTGTCATCAAAATCCGATTCGTTAAGCTCAAGCGTCATATCCGGCTCGTCTGCCGCAATTCTTTCGTCATACTCATCATTGACCCGATCCCAAAGCTCTGCGTTTCTTTCAAGGACCTCCGTGAGCTTTTTACCTACGGCGTCGAGTTCGTCGCAGAGCTGATCCGCATTCTCGTCGGTCATGCGTGCGTAGATTCCGTTGATCTCATCCTCATATTTTTCGATCTCGGCGAGATCTGCAAGCAGAGAGGACTTCTCCTGCTCGGTCAGAGATTCAAGACCCTTGACGAACCCGCCGAGCGGCTGTACGGCACAGTCTCCGGAGGCCTCGCAGACGGGTGCGTCGGGCTTAGTAGCCGGCTTGTCCGGCTTCGTCCCGTTCGCCGAAATCGCCGCCGCAGATACCGTGACTATGCTGAGCGCAAGTACGAGAGCGAAGACGATAGTAAGAATTGTTCTTTTGTTTTTCATAGCAAATGCTCCTTTGTTTTAATTTGCGGTTTCACTTTCCGCAAAATAAGTATATCAGAACGGAGCATACTATTCACCGAAAAAACGCCTGAATTCTGTCACAAAGCTGTAAGAATCAAAGGGCGGTAAACGGATGTGAGCCCGGCTTTTTCGTCCCGCGGGCTTCGGGCGCGGGCTCTCTGCATTGACGGCTTTGTAGTGAAAAGGACAGGGGGTGAATATGACGCCCCCTGTCCTTTTGTATCGCGCCACCAAAAAAGATATCGCTCTTTCAGAGAAAAATTAATCGCAAACTGACAGTTTGTTGCCTTCGAACTGTTCTATTAACCATTTATCATAGTCTTCGGGGATTTGAGGTTCCTGCAACAGCAATTCAAAAACAGCAACCGATGTAGGGCAATTACCGC
>CAKRQL010000013.1 GCA_934393265.1 uncultured Eubacteriales bacterium
ATATGCGCCGGCTCGCCGGTGCGCAGTGAATAAAAAAGGGAGAGGCTCCTCGCGGGTCTCTCCTTTGTTTTTGCGCCTTGCAATATCAACCTTGCCTTATTGATAGTCCATGCTATGCACGGCGGGACTTGCTCCCGCCGTACTTGGTAAAGCCTACCCGTGTATTAAAATTGATAGGTAAAAACACGGTGTAAGTCAAGGTTCCCTCCGAGAGGGTGCTGGCGTCTAAGACGACTGAAGGAGCCCGCGGGCGTTATAGCTTACCGCAAAAAAACAAGGCTACCCGCAGAGGATAACCTTGTTTTTTGTTTTGACACGCCGTCAGTCGTACCAGTCGCCTTTTATTTTTTTCTCCTCGGTGCGCTTTGCATTTTCGGGGTTGCGCGATGCTCCGGTGACGAAAATCTCGCCGACGTAGACGCGGTCGTCAATATACCTAAAATAGATATATGAGCGCTTGTTGTCCTCGGGGGTCTTTGACAGAGGGGTGCCGAAGTCGTAGCCGGTGAGCCCCTCTGAGTCGAATATCTCCGCCATTATCTGCGACTGTGCCACCGGGGAGTGCGACACCGGCGTTCTGCCGTAGTCTCCGCTCCGCTTTACCATGAGCGCCGTTCGCCGCAGCTCCGAGCCCGCGGGGGCATGGTCACCCGTGATTATTATCGTTGCATTGTCGTAGAGCCCGTTTTTCTTCATATAGTCGATGTAACGGTTGATTATTCTGAAGCTCTGGGTCATGCCTATCGTGTTGTCATATTTGCGCGATTCGTCTGTCAGCGGCTTGAAGTGTTCGTCTGTTATATACGGGTAGTGCGTCCCCGACGTATGAATAAATGAGAACTTCTTTTTGCAGGTGATACGGAATTCAAAATCGTCGGAGCTTATTTTGTCGTATATCGACTTGTTCAGCGTGTCGAATACCGGATTTTTGCTGTCGTATTTCACGACGCTTGCAAAGTTCTGCGAATTTACATTCCTGGCTATCCCGCGAAGCGGGGCAGGGAGGTTGTTTGCGAGGGCGAGCTCTGTCATCATTCCGAGCATCCAGCGAGGGTCCGAGAGCCTGATGCGCGTCACGGGCTCTGCGTTCGACACATAGTCGCGCATTGATGCTGCATTTTCATAGCCGTAATATGCGTCGATATAGAGACCTGTATCATATCCGTTTTCTTTCAGCGCGCGGAGGTACCTTGAGCTTTTATAGGACGAGTCGATATATTCCTCCCGGCTCATGCCCTCGAGCGGTTTTTCAACACCCGTAAGCATGTAGACAACCGACGGGTAGGTTATCATGTACTTCGCTATGTTGTCGTCATAATACGTGAAGTCGCCGCGGTCGGGGAATATCTCGGGATGGTCACGCAGTGCCGCCGCGCTGAACTCCTCGTCACATCTGTCGATAATAAATACGAAAACATTCGCCTCGGAGCCGAAGTCGCCGAGCCCGCGGTCGGAAAGAATATATTTTTTGTCCGTGCCGGAGGAGAAGATTGCCTTCCGGTTGTCTATTATTCCGACCGTTATGGGTATCGCCTGCATACCTATCGCCGTTACGGTGAGCACCGTCGCTACAAGGCGGAGAATATCGCCGTGCTTCTTTCGGAACAGGAGCTCCGCAAGCACCGCAATAACCACCGCCAGAACCCAGAGACAGACGCTTAATATTACCGCTCCGGACTCCGCCTCCTTGCCTCCGTCTCCGGATATGCTTTTCTCTGAAAGATAGGTGCTCTGTATCACCGCCATGACCGTCATCGCGACGGTGACAGAGCGGCAATATCCGTACACGCCCCGTGGGCAAAACACGAAAATCAGGTATATAACGAGGGCGCAGAGAAGCGCGGCGCCGAGCATGGGGAGAGCCACCGACCAAAGTGAAAAAAGCAGCTCCCGCGCATTTTTTACATAGATACTTACCGTCCCGAAGAACAGAACCGTGAGAGGAAGGGCAAGGGCGGAGAGCGCCGCCTGCGGCTCCGTCTCCCGTATTCTCTTCATAAAATATTTCGGAAAGCGCCGGAGACGCTCAAAAAATGGGCTTTTTGACATGAGACAATTCCTTTTCTTTTACTTTTGCCCGGGCGTCGCCGGGCATGGCAACCGCCCCGCAACCTCACGGCACGGGGCGGTGATCCGTAATCCGTCAAAGAGGAAATCAATAGAGGTCCTCATATATTCCGCCGGAAATGAACTCGCGGATAAGCGAGGTCTTTGGCACGAGCTCCGCGGGTATCTCCGTAACCTTATCGAGCGCGCGGCGCACAACTCCGGCATACGAGCTCTTCGCCACAATCTCATCGGTAAGCAGGCTTACCGCAAGATGCTTCATAACGCCGAGCTCAAACGAATGGAAGGTATTTATCTGAACGTCAGCCTCGCCCTTGAACGGGTAGAGATACCGGTCCTCGCCGTGCAGGACATCGTCCCAGACCGAGAGCGTGTGCTCTGCGTCGGCTCCGCGGTAGATGTTGTCGCGCACGAGACGGCGGACAAAGCGCGTCTTTCGCCCGGAGAGTATTCTCCGACCGTCGGAATTTACGTTTGTCGAGACGCTGACAAACAGCTTCAGCAGCTTCTCCTTAGGCAGACTGTCGGAGAGGCGCGGAGTTATCGCATGGAGCCCCTCTATGACAACACACCCGTTGTCAATAGGCGCGCACCTCGCGCTTGAAACTCTGCGCGCCACCTTGAAGTCATACCTGGGGAGCTCATACTCTTTCCCGTAGGCGATATTTTCCAGACATTTGTGCACCTCCGGGAGGTCGAGTGCCTCGAGACATTCGAGGTCCCTGTCCCCGTTAGGCAGACGCGGGTAGTCCGGGTCCGCGCTGTCGCGGTAGAAGTTGTCAAGAGAGATGACAGAGCAGGTCTCTCCGTGCGCCTTTATCGCGTCGGACAGGAGATTTGCGGTCGTCGTCTTTCCGGAGCCGGAGGGACCGGCGAGAAGAATTATCCGTATGTTTTTGTTCTCTGCGACCCGGTCGGCGAGCGACATGACGCAGTCCCTGTATCTTTCCTCGGCTTCGCGCACCATTTTCTCGGGCGACGCCGCTTCCTTGTTGAGTTCTTTTAACGTAATTTCAGCCATTGGTGTTCTCCTTTTTTCGCCCTCCTCGGGCAGAGCGTTATTTCAGTATACCACATATATTCCGGATTTGCAAGAAAAATTATGAAATTGTTACAAAAAATTTATAGCTCTGATTGCTTTTAGGTATAAAAATGCCGAAACAGCGTTCAGCTGTATGAAAAATCCGCTCCACACCGCACGAAAAGATGCAGGAAATAACCGGAAATGCTCTCCGGCGACTTATCTTGTCTACTCTGCCGCCCTTGACAATCGCGCGGGCGTGTGATAGAATAAATTGTTAATTTATGCCCGCGCTGCGCGGGCGGGAGACAAAATTATGCTGTCGGCGACAGCAGAAAACATCGGACGGAATAACGGATGGATTTTACAAGGGAAATAGACAGGCGGCGTACCTTCGCCATAATCTCACACCCCGACGCGGGTAAAACGACACTTACGGAAAAGCTGCTGCTTTACGGCGGCGCGATACAGTCCGCCGGCTCGGTAAAGGGGAAGCAGTCGGATAAGCACGCGGTCTCCGACTGGATGGACCTCGAAAAGCAGAGAGGTATATCAATAACCTCCTCGGTTCTCCAGTTTGAGTACGAGGGCTTCTGCATAAATATCCTCGACACACCGGGACATCAGGATTTCTCGGAGGACACCTACCGTACTCTCATGGCGGCGGACAGCGCGGTCATGGTCATAGATGCCGCAAAGGGTATAGAGCCCCAGACCCGCAAGCTCTTCAGGGTCTGCGCCATGCGCGACATCCCGATTTTCACGTTCATAAACAAAATGGACCGCGAGGCGCGCGACCCGTTCGACCTGCTCGACGAGCTCGAGCACGAGTTCGGCATAGGGACCTATGCCATGAACTGGCCTATCGGCTGCGGGCAGAGCTTTAAGGGGGTCTACGATCGGGAGGCACGGCAGATACTCTCATTTGACGACTCGCACAGGGGAAGAGAGCGCATCCACGGCGTAAACTGCGATATAACCGACACCGAAAAGCTCGATGACCTGATAGGCGAGCGGCTCCGGCGTGAGCTCTGCGAGCAGGTGGAGCTCCTTGACGGTGCGTCGTTCGACTTCGACCTTGATAAGGTCAGACACGGAAAGCTCTCTCCGGTGTTCTTCGGCTCGGCTCTCAATAACTTCGGCGTTGAGCCGTTCCTTGAGCACTTCCTCCGAATGACCACATCCCCCCTGCCGCGCCGCGCGGGAGATCAGATAATAGACCCGAAGTCGGAGGAGTTCTCTGCCTTCGTATTCAAAATACAGGCGAACATGAACAAGGCGCACCGCGACAGGATAGCATTTATGAGAATATGCTCCGGGCGCTTTGAGCGTTCGCGCGAGTACTACCATGTCCAGGAGGACAAGTCCTTCCGCCTCTCACAGCCGCAGCAGATGATGGCGGCAGAGCGCGAGGTTATCGACGAGGCGTATGCCGGAGATATAATAGGCGCCTTTGACCCCGGCGTGTTTTCAATAGGCGATACGGTGTGCGAGCGCGGAATGAAGATAAAATTCGACGGAATACCGACCTTCGCGCCGGAGCACTTTGCGATAGTCGAGCAGGTTGACTCCATGAAGCGCAAGCAGTTTGCAAAGGGGATGAACCAGATAGCCCAGGAGGGCGCGATACAGATATTCTTCGAGCCGGATTCCGGTCTCGAGCGGGTTATGGTCGGCGTCGTCGGCGTTCTGCAGCTTGAGGTGCTTGAATACAGACTGAAAAACGAGTACGGCTGTGATATGAGAAGATCCGACACAGCTTATACCCAGATACGCCGTATAGCCGACCCGGACGTCGACCCGAAGCGGCTGAAGCTGTCGCACGACACAAAATGGCTCCGCGATTACCGCGGCAGAAATATTCTTCTCTTTACCTCCGAGTGGGCGATAAACTGGGTTCTCGAGGATAACCCCGGGCTCCGCCTCGCGGAGTTCAACGAGAACGGCTTTGACGACGAAAAATAATCCCGGTGCCGCCGGGGGAATACCCGTGAAAATCGTACACGGGTGCAGGTGATACTATGAGAATGAGAAAAAAGAAAAACTCCGCTGAGCGTCTTTGCGGAGTGTCCGCCTATCTTCTTGACATTCCGGCGGAGCCGTATAGAGAGCCACAGGCGGCTTTCGGGGATTTTGACGAAACTTTTCTTGAAATAGGGGCAGGAAAGGGCGGCTTTGCCTGCGAGATGGCGAGGAGAAACCCCCGCGCCGCATATTTCGCCATGGAGCGCGTCGCGGACTGCGTTCTCCTCGCGGCGGAGCTCGCGGCGAGGCGTTCCGCCGAAAGACCGGACAATCTCAGGTTTATGAACGGCAGGGCAGAGGAGCTCGCGCTGTGGTTTGCCCCCGGGACGGTAGACAGAATATTTCTGAACTTCTCCGACCCGTGGCAGAAAAAAGGATATGCAAAGCGCAGGCTCACCTACCGCGATTACCTCTCGCTTTACTTCACGCTTCTTTGCGACGGCGGGAGCCTCACTTTCAAGACGGATAATCTGCCCCTCTTTGAGTTCACCCTCTCGGAGTGCGCGCAGGTGGGTCTGACGCCGGATATTGTCACCTACGACCTCCACTCATCCCCGTATGCCGAGGGTAATGTCATGACCGAGTATGAACGGAATTTTACCGAGCAGGGAATGAAGATAAACATGCTCCGCGTGACAAAGCCGGCAGGATATGTGCCGCCCGTCCCTGAGGATATCTTCGGTGCAAAGCGAAGGCGAAGCGAAATCGAAAAGAAACGGGAAACGGCGGAAAAAGACTGAAAACATCGGATTTTGTAAACAACTATTGACATATTGAGTGATAACTGCGGCGCGGAATTACCGTCTCGCGGAGAAAGGAGCTGCCTGTATGCCCGGTATACACGAGGGTCACCGCGACAGAATGAGAGAGAAATTCCGGGATTTCGGTCCCGGCGTTTTCCATGACCATGAGCTCCTTGAAATGCTCCTTTACAGCGTCATACCGCTCCGCGATACCAACCCGCTTGCAAAGCAGCTTATAGCCTCGCTCGGCGGGCTCCGCTCCGTGCTTGAATGCGGAAGAGAGCGGCTTATGCAGGTGCCGGGAGTGGGGAAGCGCGTCGCGGAATTTCTCACCGACTGCGGGAGAGTCGCCGCGGCAATGTCCGGAGACTGCATACGCCCGCTCCCTCTGTCGGAGCCGTTTGACGATTACGACGCCCTCGGGCGGAATATTGCCGCGTCGCTTGCCGACTGTCACGAGTATTGCGTATATCTGCTTCTCTTTGACAATTCGATGCGTCTGCTTGACGTCAATATAATGAACAGGTGCGACTTCGGCTCCGCCGCGATACACCCGTCCGCATTTGCCGACGCGGCTGTCAGTGCGGGTGCTGCCGCCGCTGTCATAGCGCACACTCACCCGTACGGTCCGGCTTTCCCGAGCAGCTCCGACAGAGAGTCGAACAACGCGGTAGCGCGGGCACTCTTCGGTATCGGGGTCACCCTTGTCGAGCACTATATAATCTCCGGCGGAGAGTACGTCGGAATGATATATCACCTTTCCGAGTTCGGGAACAGGTCCCGCTCAACCCTCTGTGCAAGCGACGAAAGACTGATACACGATATGCTCATACACCCGACCCCGTGTACCGATATTACCTACAGCTACCCGTATGTTCTGCGCGCTCTCACATATAGTATGAGCCGTGAGGCGGCGGCATTCGCCGCAGAGCGGGTGTCGCTCGCCATGCCGCGCCTTACCGACATCGTTTCGGGCGACATGTATGCGCTCGAGGAGCTGATAGGGCTCCGCGCCGCCGTTTACATCCGTCTTTTGCCGGCTCTGCGCTCGCGCTCGCTCGGTGAGGGCTTCCGCTTCGGAGTCCGGCACAGTGAGGAGGAGATAAAGAAATACCTTGTTTCGGTATTCTTCGGTGAGAGCGAGGAGCGCGTCTGCGCCCTGCTTTACGACGGACAGGACAGAGTTATGAGCCGTCACGGAGTCGGCGAGGGGATAGTGAATTCCTCGGTGATACTCGCCAGAAAGCTTGTCGAAATCTGCCGCACCCGCCGCGCCGCCGGGGTAGTCATAGCACATAATCACCCGAACGGAAAGACCGAGCCGTCGGATGCCGATATCACGACGACCGGCAGACTTATTGACCTGCTTGCGACCTGCGGCACAAAGCTCATTGCGCATTATGTCGTTGCAGGCGACAGCATAAAGAAAATAAAATTGCCGGAAGGATAAACTGCCGGCGACCGTCCCGGAACCGCCGTAAACAGGCGGAGAGCCGACACGGAACCCGGACAGACTTATATCAGCCGTCACGACACGACCCGTCACCTGCGGAGCCGTCGCCGGGGCGGCTTTTTTCGGATTTTTTCCGTTCTGCACAAATTCTCCGGCATATAGTGCGGGGCAGAATACATTGACTTTGGCCCTTCTGCACAAAATAAAAGTTAAAAATTTTTTTAATAAGCCCTTGACAAATTTATTTTTTCCATTATAATATTATAATGCATTATAATTGCTTGTACTATGGGGAAGTTATGCTCTTTTCACAGGTAAAAAGGGATTTTTTACCTGAAAAGTCTCCATATTTCAGCCTTTTTCTGTGATTTTCGACTTTCTCCGGATTTTGCGTTCTCCGTTTTACCGGCGCACCGTCGCGCCGTGGAGAGCGCCGCAATGCGGAGGATCGGCGCCGGGAGATATTTTTCCGCTTCCTCCCGCTGCCGCGCAGGTTCCACAAGGTGCGTCGGATGACAGTCTGCACGGGCGGCGTGCGGCTGATTCGCTATGGTGTCGGTCGGTACATGACACCGCAAGAGAAAACACAAATTTTCAGAAACGGAGTGATTCTATTTTATGATGCTCAAACCCCAGAAACTCGGCACGAATGTGCGTATGAGCTTCTCCAAGATTGAGGCAGCAACCGAGATGCCGAACCTCATCGATGTCCAGAAGAAATCCTACGAGTGGTTTCTTCGCGAGGGCATGAACGAGGTACTGCAGGATGTGTCGCCGGTTGACGATTACAGCGGCAATCTCTCCATCACCTTCACCGACTATTCCATTGACCCGAACCCGCGCTATTCGGTAGAGGAGTGCAAAGACCGCGGCGCGACGTATGACGCGCATATGAAGGTCGGCGTCCGGCTTCTCAACAGACAGACGGGCGAGTTCCGCGACGCGCAGGTCTATATGGGCGACTTCCCGCTCATGACCGAGGAGGGCACCTTTATAATCAACGGTGCAGAGCGCGTTATAGTCTCCCAGCTCGTGCGCTCCCCCGGCGTGTATTACGGTGACGAAACCGATAAGCAGGGAAAGCATACCTACACCGCAACGGTTATTCCGTACCGCGGCGCATGGCTCGAGTACGAGACCGACGGCTATGACGTTTTCTACGTCAAAATAGACAAGACCCGCCGCCTCCCTGTGACGACGCTTGTCCGCGCCCTCTGCCCTGCGGGAGCCGATACGGATGACGCGCTTACAGCTATGTTCGGCGACGAGAAGATGCTCGCCGCAACTATGGCAAAGGACGAGTGCCGCACTCTTGCGGAGGAGAACAACACCTCCCTGCGCGACGAGGCTCTGAAGGAGATATTCAAGAAGCTCCGTCCCGGTGAGCCCCCGCTTGTCGACAGCGCGGAGACGCTCCTTGAGAATACCTTCTTCAATCCGAAGAGGTACGACCTTGCGGCTGTCGGAAGATATAAGTACAACAAGAAGCTCTCCGTTCTCAACCGTATCCGCGACCTGAAGCTCGCCGCCCCCGTCGTCTCGACAGAGACCGGAGAGGTGATAGCCGACGCCGGAACGGTGATAAACACCGACCTCATAGATAAGCTTGAGGAGGCACTTGTAAACGAGCTTACCGTTGTTGCCCCCGACGGCGAGAATGTAAAGATATTCGGCAACGGCACCGTCCGCCCGGAGCTTGTTCTCGGCTTTGACCTTACCGACTGCGGCGTGAAGCCCGGGGAGAAGGTATTCCTCCCGGCTCTGCGCGCCGTGATAGCCGAGGCTGATGCAGACGGGCTCACAGGCGATAAGCGCGTCGCCCGTATAAAGGAGCTTGCAAAGCGCGATATGACGAAGCTCGCGCCGAAGCATATAACAAAAGAGGATATTCTCTCGTCCGTCAACTACCTGCTTGCGCTGACCCACGGCATAGGCACGACCGACGACATAGACCACCTCGGAAACAGGCGTCTGCGCTGCGTCGGCGAGCTGCTCCAGAACCAGGTCAGAATAGGTATGTCCAGAATGGACAAGAACATCAAGGAGCGCATGTCGGTGCATGACCTCGGAGACATGAACCCGACCCCCCTTATCAATACACGTCCCGTGGCTACCGCAATACGCGAGTTCTTCGGCTCCTCGCCCCTCTCGCAGTTCATGGACCAGAATAACCCCCTTGCGGAGCTGACGCATAAGCGCCGCCTTTCGGCTCTCGGTCCCGGCGGACTTTCGCGTGACCGCGCGTCGTTTGAGGTCCGTGACGTCCACTATACGCATTACGGACGTATATGCCCGGTCGAGACTCCCGAGGGACCGAACATCGGTCTTATATCCTACCTCGCGTCCTACGCCAAGATTTCCGATTACGGCTTCCTTAAGGCTCCGTTCCGCGTCGTCGACAAGAAGACCGGAAGAGTTACCGACGAGGTCAGGTATCTCACCGCGGACGAAGAGGACAATAACATAGTCGCACAGGCTAACGAGCATCTCGACGAGAACGGTTACTTTATTAATAAGAAGGTTATCGCGAGATACAAGACCGAGTTCATAGAGGTTGAGCCGTCAGAGGTCGACCTTATGGATGCCTGCCCGCAGATGGCTGTCTCGGTAGCGGCAGCGTGCATACCGTTCCTTGAGAACGACGATAACACCCGTGCGCTCATGGGCTCCAACATGCAGAAGCAGGCGGTTCCTCTTATGATGACCGACTCGGCAATTGTCGCGACCGGTATGGAGTACAAGGCGGCTGTCGACTCCGGTGCCGTCGTCGTATGTAAGGAGGGCGGTGTTGTCGAGCGTGTCGGCGGCTCCGAAATAGTCATTCTTACCGATTCCGGAAGAAAAGATACCTACCACCTCATAAAGTTCAAGCGCTCGAACCAGTCCACCTGCGTAAATCAGCGCCCGATAGTCAATGAAAAGGACAGAGTGTACACGGGTCAGGTCATTGCAGACGGCCCCGCAACCTCGAACGGCGAGATCTCCCTCGGAAAGAACGCCCTCATAGGCTTCATGACGTGGGAGGGCTACAACTACGAGGACGCTGTTCTCCTTAATGAGAAGCTTGTCCGTGACGATACCTACACTTCGATACACATCGAGGAGTACACGATAGAGGCGAGAGACACGAAGCTCGGCGCACAGGAGATTACCCGCGAGGTACCTAATGTCGGCGAGGACGCACTTAAGGATCTCGACCAGGACGGTATCATAAGAATAGGCACGGAGGTACGCGCCGGCGATATACTCGTGGGTAAGGTGACGCCTAAGGGCGAAACCGAGCTTACCCCGGAGGAGAGACTTCTCCGCGCAATCTTCGGCGAGAAGGCGCGCGAGGTCAAGGATTCCTCGCTCCGTATGCGCCACGGTGAGTACGGTATAGTCGTTGATGTCAAGGTCTATGACCGCTCGAATTCCGACGACCTCGCCCCCGGCGTAAACAAGGTTGTCCATGTTTATATAGCACAGAAGAGAAAGATTTCCGTCGGAGACAAGATGGCAGGCCGCCACGGTAACAAGGGCGTTGTTTCAAGAATTCTTCCGCCCGAGGATATGCCTTTCCTTGCCGACGGTACTCCGCTTGATATAGTGCTTAACCCCCTGGGCGTTCCTTCCCGAATGAATATAGGACAGGTGCTTGAGGTTCACCTCGGCATTGCCTGCAAGATACTCGGCATGAAGATAATGACTCCCGTTTTCGACGGCGCAAAGGAGACCGATATACTTGAGCTCCTGAGCCAGGCGCATTATACGCGCGACATCCGCCCGGATGAGTCGGTGCGCGGTAAGGCTGTCTTTATGGAGGTTGTGCGCGAGGACGGAAAGCATGATCTTCAGCGTGTCGATCAGTCGGTCGTCGACGATGATGAGAAGCTCCGCTCGCTCATGAGCCGCGAGAGCCTCAAGGTCATAGACGGTAAGGTAACCCTTTACGACGGACGCACGGGCGATCCCTTCGATAACCCGGTAACCGTCGGTATCATGTACTATCTGAAGCTCCACCACCTTGTAGACGATAAGATTCACGCCCGTTCGATAGGACCGTACTCTCTTGTCACACAGCAGCCCCTCGGCGGTAAGGCACAGTTCGGAGGACAGCGCTTCGGAGAGATGGAGGTCTGGGCACTCGAGGCCTACGGCGCGGCGTATACTCTTCAGGAGATACTCACCGTCAAGTCGGACGACGTGACCGGACGTACAAAGACCTACGAGGCTATCGTCAAGGGTCAGAATATCCCGACTCCCGGAGTTCCCGAGTCGTTCAGGGTTCTTGTCAAGGAGCTTCAGGCTCTCTGCCTTGATATCCGTGTGCTCGATAAGGACGGAAACGAGATTGAGCTCTCCGAGCTCAGCGATGACGATACTCCCGCTTATGCAAATCTCGACGATGTAGACCGCGCGGCGGATGCAAACGCGGCACGGCAGCAGGATGCCCCCGCAGATGACGAGGCGGCGGACGAAGAGTCCGGTGACGACGAGTATTCCGACGATGACGCGGACGGCGAGGACGACGAGTACTCCGACGACGCCGATCTTGAATATTCGGATGACGCCGGCTACGACGATAACGCGGACGAGGAATAATTTTATAGAAAAGGGGAGGCTCCCCTCCCTCATACGGGGGGGAGCGCACTGAAAAATATATGGATAAGAATTCTTTTGATTCAATAAGAATAGGGCTTGCCTCTCCCGATATGATCCGTTCGTGGTCGCACGGCGAGGTAACAAAGGCGGAGACCATCAACTACCGTACCTTAAAGGCGGAGCGTGACGGTCTGTTCTGCGAGCGTATCTTTGGGCCTACTAAGGACTGGGAGTGTCTCTGCGGTAAGTATAAGCGCGTCCGCTTCAAGGGTAAGGTCTGCGAGAAGTGCGGCGTCGAGGTAACGACGAAAAAGGTGCGCCGCGAGAGAATGGGACATATCGAGCTCGCCGCCCCCGTGTCGCATATCTGGTATTTCCGCACCGTTCCGTCGAGAATGGGCGCGATACTCGATATGTCGCCCCGCTATCTTGAGCGTGTGCTGTATTTCGCGAGATATATAGTTATAGATCCCGGCAACACTCCGCTTGAGAAAAAGCAGTTACTCACCGATACCGAGTACAACAGCGCAAGGGAAAAGTACGAGGACGACTTCAAGGCAGGCATGGGAGCCGAGGCTATACGCGAGCTCCTTAAAGAGATAGATGTAGAGAAGCTCTCAAAGGAGCTACGCGAAAAGCTCGCGGAGTCCACCGGAGCAAAGAAAGCGAAGATAATAAAGAGGCTCGAGGTTGTCGAGGCGTTCAGAAAGTCCGGAAACCGTCCGGAGTGGATGATACTCGATACCATTCCCGTCCTTCCCCCCGACATCCGTCCTATGGTACAGCTTGACGGCGGAAGATTTGCGGCATCCGATATAAACGAGCTTTACAGAAGAGTTATAAACAGAAACAACCGTCTGAAGCACTTCCTTGAGATGAACGCTCCGGATATCATTATCCGTAACGAGAAGAGAATGCTTCAGGAGTTTGTCGACGCCCTGATAGATAACGGTAAGCGCGGAAAGGCGGTTACCGGTGCGTCGAACAGACCTCTGAAATCGCTCTCCGAGATGCTTCGCGGTAAGCAGGGACGCTTCCGTCAGAATCTTCTCGGTAAGCGCGTTGACTACTCCGGACGTTCGGTTATAGTCGTCGGACCCGAGCTCCGCATTTATCAGTGCGGTCTGCCCAAGGAAATGGCACTTGAGCTTTTCCGTCCCTTCGTCATGAAGAGACTTATAGAGACCCAGAAGGCAAATTCCATAAAGGACGCAAAGAAGAAGGTCGATAAGGTCGCGCCCGAGGTATGGGACGCCCTTGAATACGTCATAAAGGAGCACCCCGTGCTTCTTAACCGCGCACCCACGCTTCACCGTCTGTCGATACAGGCGTTCGAGCCTATCCTTGTCGAGGGGCGCGCAATAAAGCTTCACCCGCTTGTCTGCCCGGCGTTCAATGCGGACTTCGACGGCGACCAGATGCCCGTCCACGTCCCGCTTTCCTCCGAGGCACAGGCAGAGTCCAGATTTCTTATGCTCTCGGCGAACAACCTTCTGAAGCCGGTTTCCGGTAAGGCTGTCACCGTACCGTCACAGGATATGGTCCTCGGCTCCTACTATCTGACGATAGACCACCCCGGCGAGCGCGGAGAGGGAAAGATATTCCGTGACTACAACGAGGTCGAGATGGCGTATGCCAACGGCGAGCTCGGTATGCACGCGAAGATAAAGGTCAGAGTTACGAGAAATGTTGACGGCGAGGAGAAAACCGCGATAATCGACGCCACCTACGGCAGGCTCATATTCAACGCGAGAATACCGCAGGACCTCGGTTATGTCGACAGATCGGTTGACCCGTTCTCGCTCGAGATAGACTTCCCGACAACCTCGAAAAAGCTTAAAGAGATAGTCGACCGCACGATAAAGTTCCACGGCTTTGCGGATGCCGCCGATGTCCTTGACAATATAAAGTCGATGGGCTATAAGTACTCCACAAAGTCCTCGCTCTCAATATCGGTTTACGATATGACAATCCCGCCGAAGAAGAAGGAGCTCCTTGCAAACGCCGCAAAGCAGGTCGAGGAGATAACCGAGCTCTTCAACTGGGGCGAGCTTTCGGACGACGAGAGATATAAGCAGGTCATAGCCGTCTGGAACAAGACCACCGACGACGTGACGCAGGCGCTTGTCGATAACCTTGACAAATACAATTCGCTGTACATGATCTGTACCTCGGGAGCCCGTGGCTCGATGAAGCAGATGAGACAGCTTGCCGGTATGCGCGGACTCATGTTTGCGACCAACGGTAAAACGATAGAAATACCGATTAAGTCGAACTTCCGTGAGGGACTTACAATGCTTGAGTACTTCATGGGCGCAAAGGGCTCGCGTAAGTCCCTGTCGGATACCGCGCTCCGTACCGCGGACTCCGGATATCTGACCCGTCGACTTGTCGATGTCTCCCAGGATGTCATAGTCCGTGAGGAGGACTGCGGAGCCACGAGCGGAATCGTGGTTTCGGATATAGTCTCCGGCTCGAATGTCGTTGAAAAGCTCTTTGACCGTCTTGTCGGCAGATATACCGTCGGAGATGTGGTTAACGAGCAGACCGGAGAGCTGATAGTTCCTGCGAACACCATGATAACCGAGGAAATGGCAAAGGAGATAGTCGACGCCGGCATAAAGCAGGTTGAGGTGCGTACAATTCTCCGCTGCCTTGCAAAGCGCGGCGTCTGCGTACACTGCTACGGTGCCGACCTCGCGCATAGCGAGCCCGTCTCGATAGGCGAGGCTGTCGGCGTCATAGCCGCACAGTCGATAGGTGAGCCGGGTACACAGCTTACGATGAGAACCTTCCATACCGGAGGTGTCGCGGGCTCTGATATTACGCAGGGTCTGCCGAGAGTCGAGGAGCTCTTCGAGGCGAGAAAGCCGAAGAGAACGGCTATCGTCACAGAGTTCACCGGAACCGCCCGTATCCTGTCGGATAAGAAGATGACAAAGGTTCTTATAAAGGATCCCGTTGAGCCGACTGCCGATGAGGTCGTCTATGAGATACCCGTCGGTATGCGTCTGTGCATAGAGGATGAGCAGCACGTCGTCCGCGGTCAGCAGCTGACCGAGGGCTTCCTGAATCCTGCCGACGTCCTCCACATGAGCGGAATAGACGCGGTTTACGACTACATCATCCGCGAGGTGCAGAAGGTGTACCGCGGCGAGGACGTTGAGATAAACGATAAGCACGTCGAGTGCATAACCCGCCAGATGACGAGAAAGATCAAGATAGACGATGCGGGAGATACCGACCTCCTCGTCGGCACCACCGTCGATACGCTTGAGCTCCGCGAGGAGAACGAGAAGATAGATAAGCGCATTGCCGCCGGAGAGATAACTCTCCGCCACGCGGAGGGCGCGCCGCTCCTTCTCGGTATAACAAAGGCGTCCCTGATGACCGAGTCCTTCCTTTCCGCCGCATCCTTCCAGGAGACGACGAGAGTGCTGACAGACGCGGCTATCAGAGGTAAGGTTGATAAGCTGCTCGGGCTCAAGGAGAACGTCATAATCGGTAACCTTATCCCTGCCGGAACCGGTCTCGGCGCGTATCGCGACATAGAGGTCGAGGATACGGAAGAGGAGCAGGAGGCAGAGGATTTCAGCGAGGCTGTGTTCGGCGATAACGAGGAGACGGCTTATGTCTCCGAGGCTCGTGACGCAGAGTAATTTTCGTTGATCCCCATACCCGTGTACTGAAAAAGGCGGGCTGTCCGTGTGACAGCCCGCCGATTTTTTTTGCGTTTTTCTTTCAAAGTGCCTCAGCCGCATACCTCTGAAACAAAGTGCTTCAGCCGCATACCTCTGAAATGTATTTTTCGAGATTGCGCTTTCCCTCGGCAATGCCGACCATCGGGTCGTCCCGTCCCTCATATTCGAGCGTGACATACCCGTCATAGCCGTTCCGCTTCATTATGGCGAGACACTGCTTTACAGGGACAACCCCGGTGCCGAGCGTCGCGCCGTAGATGTAATTTGCACCGCGCGTGACAAGACATCCCTCCCGCTCGTCAGAGCGGTGAAAGTCCTTCGCGTGACAGTGAAAGGCATAGGGAGCGAGGCGGGATACCGCCGTGAGCGGGTTTTCGTCAACACAGAGGAAGTTGCCGAAGTCGACAAGGACGCCGAAGTTGTCGTCGCCCACCGCGTTGAAGAACCGCTCCACCCGGTCGCTGTCCTGCGAAATGTAGCCATGGTTTTCGGTGCAGGTCTTTATGCCGAGGGTGGCGGCATAGCGCGTCACCTCCCTCGCAATCGGAACCCCGTAGGGGAGCATCTGGTCAAACGAGCGTTTGCCGTAGCTGAAAAAAGTGTCGTGCCGCATTACCGGCGCACCGAGTATATGTGCGATGTCGACGTGGTGACAGAGGCGGCGTATCTCCTCGTCCCGCTCCCCGTCCGTCGTCTTGCAGAGATTGGCTCCGACGGCGTAGGCGACTATCGGGAGCCCTGCCGCGTCGGCTATGGCGCGGATTTTCTTCGCGTTTTCTGTCCGCTCCTCCTCACACTCGCCGGTAATGTCGGTAAACTCAATGCCGGAGAAGCCGAGCTCCTTTGCAAGATGTACGCAGTCAGCCTGCTTGTATTTTCCATCGCGGAGATATTTATGGAATGAATATGATGTAACAGAGATTTTCATATATGTTTCTCCTGAGTGCGAAAAAATCCGCCATTTTCCGCTTGCGTATCAATATTTTTAGACATAAAAGATATAAACTACCGGAATATGCGGACTTTTTGCATGATAACCTTTATTTTTTCCGGTATTATCCGCGGATTATCGAGTTGAGGAAGTTCACAGCAGTGCGTATATCCGCCTCGGGATTGTCGCCGACCTCGCGCTCAATGGTGAGAAATCCCCGGTAGCCGACCTTCTCGAGTTCGGAAAGATACGCGGGGAAGGGTACGCTCCCCGTACCGAGCGGTACCTCCTCAAAGAATCTTTCGTTCTGTATTTCCTCCGGAATCGGGTGCACAGCCCTGTATATGTACTCCGGGTTCGAGGGCTTTAACATAACTCCGTCCTTCGCGTGGGTGTGGACTATGTATTTCGCAAGCCTGTCGACCGCGCGCACCGGGTCGTCGCCGGTAACCATGCAGAGATTCGCGGGGTCGAGATTGACGGCAACACCGTCAGAGCCGAGGGAGTCAAGAAATGCGCCGAGCGTCTCTGCCGTCTCGGGCCCTGTCTCGACGGCGAAGTGAGAGCCGCAGGATTTTGCAAACTCCGCGAGAGTGTAGCATGCCTCCTGCATCACCTTGTATCTCTCCGCCTTTTGGTCTTTTGGAACGACGCCGATGTGCGTTGTCACTATATTTGTTCCGAGATCGTTTGCAAGTTCAAGTATTCTCTTTGATTTTTCTATAAGCCCGGGGTTCTTCTCCCTGTCGCCGAACCCGTGTCCGAGGTCGCCGCAGAGAGCCGAGAAGCAGAGCCCCGCGTCGGCTACCTCTCGCCGCAGTGCGCGTCTGTCAGCCGTGGAGAGATTTTCCGGCGCGTTTGCGCCGTTAGTTGCATACATCTGTATTCCGGCGGCTCCTATTTCCGCCGCTTTCTTTATGGCGGTGGAGCGGTCGGTGCGGAAGGATTCGAGTATTACGCCTATCGGAAAGCTGTACATAAATTTTATCCTCGCTCGTCACATGAATTTTGCGGATAGTATTGACATTCCGCATTTTCATTATATAATAAGGTGTAGCGAAAAGCAACATTATTTTTGCTTTCGACTGACACAATATTGCGGAGGAAACTATGCCGCTTATTTATGAGAACCACGATTTTCCGGACGGGATCCCGATAATATACCACGACGATTTACGCTTTTGGGGCGGAAATTTCCGCGAGTATTCAAACTGGCACGAGAACCCGGAGATACTTCTTGTAACAAAGGGGGAGGGCTATTTTGAAAGGGATACCGAGCGGCTGCACCTCTCGGTCGGGGACATGTTCGTTATAACCGCGGATGTCCTGCATGCAATATGGACGGAGAGCAGCGTTAAGTACGGCTGTATGATAATTGACAGCGCGTTTTGCGAGAAGAACGGCTTTCCCTGCGATTTCGTCAGCTTTCCCGAGATAATAAACGGAGACCCGGCACTTACGGAGAGCTATCTTGCGGTGAGAGAAGAGTACAAGTCGGACGCCCCGTATAAAAGGGCGCGCGTGCGCTCCGCGCTCCTCCTGTTTCTTGTGAGGCTTTATACCGGATATGCCCGGGAGGGCACCGCCGGCGGCAGAGAGAGCACGATAGCCGGAGTTATCCGCAACACGGTAAAATACGTCCATACGCACTATGAGCAGCGCCTCTCCCTCGACGGCATAGCCCGGAAAATGGGGGTGAGCCGGTATTACCTCTGTCGCGAGTTCCGGCGCTATACCGGACAGACGCTCTTTCAGTATATAAATACCGTCCGCTGTAAGTCAGCCCGCGAGATGATAGCCGCTGGGAGCACGGTGTCGGAGGCGGCGATGTCCTCCGGCTTCGATAATATGTCGTATTTCACGAGGACATACCGTCGCTGCTTCGGCATTCTCCCGAGGGATGAGCTCCTCGCGGGGAAGAGCCGCATGACGGACCCGGGGCTCACATCCCGGGGCGGAAAAACGTGATTTTTCACAAAATACGCCGTTATATTACGCCGCATTTTTTCGCCCGCGCGCGAAAAAATGTTTGATTTTTCGGTTTAAGTGTGGTAAAATATAAAATTGTTGTGAAAATACAGAGATAAAAGGGACGCCGGCGTTGCGCCGGGGAGGAATTTTATGATACGGAATGATTTGAGAAACATCGCCATAATAGCCCATGTCGACCACGGAAAGACCACGCTGGTTGACGAGATGCTCCGGCAGGGAGGAATTTACCGTGAAAATCAGGCAATGGAAGAGCGGGTCATGGACTCGAACGACCTTGAGCGTGAGCGCGGAATAACCATTCTCGCGAAGAATACGGCTATCCACTATAAGGGCGTTAAGATCAATGTCATCGACACCCCGGGACACGCGGATTTCGGCGGGGAGGTAGAGCGCATACTCAAAATGGTCAACGGAGTTATTCTCCTTGTCGACGCGGCGGAGGGACCCATGCCGCAGACCCGCTTTGTGCTTGAACGCGCGCTTGCCATGAACCACAGGGTAATAGTGGTCGTCAATAAGATAGACCGCCCGGACGCGCGCCTTGACGAGATAGGCGACGAGATACTTGAGCTGCTGCTCGAGCTCAACGCGACAAATGAACAGCTCGATTCCCCGATGCTCTTCTGCTCGGGAAGAGCGGGCACCGCGTCCTTTGACCCTCATACCCCGGGCACCGACTTAAAGCCGCTGCTTGATACTATCCTTGAGTACATCCCCGCGCCCGAGGGCGACGAGGACGCCCCGCTTCAGCTCCTTGTCTCCTCGATAGACTATAACGACTTCGTCGGAAGAATAGGTATCGGAAGAATAGAGCGCGGAACAATAAAGCAGGGGCAGGGAATAGCTATCTGCAACTACCATGACCCCGCAAAATCGAAGCCCGGAAAGATAGTCTCCATATACCAGTTCGACGGGCTGAAAAGAGTCCCCGTAACGGAGGCGAAGGTCGGAGATATAGTCTCCTTCTCTGGCTGCGAGGATATATCGATAGGCGACACAGTCTGCTCCCCGGCAAAGGTCGAGGCGCTCGAGTTCGTCAAGGTCTCCGAGCCCACGATGGAAATGACGATATCGGTAAACGACTCTCCGTTTGCGGGTAAAGAGGGCAAGTTTGTCACCTCCCGCCACCTCCGCGCGAGGCTCTATAAGGAACTCCTGCGCGATGTTTCTCTCCGCGTCACCGACGGCGACACCACAGACTCCTTTAAGGTCGCGGGCAGAGGAGAGATGCATCTCTCGATACTTATCGAGACCATGCGCCGCGAGGGGTATGAGCTCTGCTGCTCGAATCCCCGCGTGCTTTACCGAGATATTGACGGCGTGAAGTGCGAGCCCATAGAGGAAGTTATCGTCGACGTCCCCGAGGAGTATGTTGGCTCCGTAATGGAGAAGCTCGGCGCGAGAAAGGGAACTCTCACCGACGTACAGCTCCACGGAAAGAGACAGAAGCTCTTCTATACAATGCCGACCCGTTGTCTCTTCGGCTACAGGAGCGAGCTTCTGACCGATACCAGAGGAGAGGGAATAATCTCCACGATATTCGCGGGCTATGAGCCCTTCCGCGGAGAGATAAAGACGAGATTTACATCCTCCCTTGTTGCCTCCGAGACGGGTATCACCACTACCTACGGTCTCTATCAGTCGCAGGACAGAGGACCCCTCTTTATAGGTCCCTCGACACCCGTCTACGCCGGAATGATAGTCGGCGAGAACCCGAAGCCCGACGATATAGAGGTCAACGTCTGCAAGGAAAAACACCTGACTGCTGTCCGCTCCTCCGGCGCGGATGAGAAGCTCACGCTTATAACTCCGATACAGCTCTCCCTTGAGGAGGCTATAGAGTTCATAGCCGATGACGAGCTTATAGAGGTCACCCCGAAGAGCATCCGCCTCCGTAAGGCGATACTCGACGTCGCGACGAGAAAGCGCATCCAGGCGCAGAAGCGTGCCGCGCTGAAAGATAATAAATAATCCCGCCGCCCCGGAAAATACCGGGGACAAGAGACGGATAAATCACGGTTGCCGCAGTAGCTCACCCTACCGCGACAGCCGCTTTTTTTACTTAAAATCATACACGCCCCGGCACTATCCGGGGCAGTTTGTCCCCATTTCACCCTCTCGGCAGAGCGGCAGCAGGCGCAGAGCGCAGAGCAGCGGAGGAATAAGCGACAGCGCGAAAATCACCCCGCGCCACATGGGAGGCAGATACAGCGACAGCGTGACGGAGATGGCTGTTAAAAGAAAGAAGAACGATATCCGCAGAAGCGGTATTTTTATCCCGATGAGCCTTGCGGAAGTGATGGCGGATATGAAAGCTAAAAGAGCGTAGGATATGAGTGTCGCGACCGCCGCACCCGGGTAGCCGAGGCGCGGGACAGTAAGGGGCAGAGCACACAGAAAGAGCAGCGCACAGCCGACGCTTATCCCGGTCTGCACCCTCTCCCGCCCCAGAAAGACAAATACCGGAGAGGTACACCCGGCGGCAAACCGGAGAGGGACGGTCAGCGCCGCAATACACCCGGCAGGGAGTGCCGCAGAGTATTCTCCGGGTGCGATAATCCGCATGGCGGTCGGAACCAGGAGCGAGAACGGAATGAGAAGGGTGCATATCCCCTCGAAAATCGCGGCGCACACCTCCGCGGCGCGCCCGTGCCCCGAATCCGCACAGCGGCGGAGTATCCACGGGGAGAGCGAGCCGAGTATAGCGGCGGTGAGCACCGAGGGCGTGAGCCCTATTCCGAATGCGAGAGAATATGCGGCGGCGTCAGTGCGACCGAGCAGGAGATTTATTATGAGCGTTCCCCCCTCGGCAATGGAGGAGAGCGCCGCATGGTGCGGCAGCAGCGGGAGCACGGTTGAGAGGAGAGCGCGCCATACCCCTGGGGCGTGTATCTTTTTTCCTCCTTTGAATATAATAAAAGTGATAAATGCCGCGGTTGCGGCATACACCGCCGCGAGTGAGATTATCCGCGCCTCCGCCCTCGCCACACCGGTAAGTATAAGCACGACGGCGACCCCCGGCACGGCGACGGAGAGCAGAAGATTTATAAGAGTTACCCAAAGATATGAGTACCTGTACCGCAGGTAGGAAAGATAAAGTGAGGACACACCCGTGCCGAGGACGGTTACAAGGAGCGCGAGCGTCACCGGGACGGAGAGCGTCGTTATGCGGTTTATGAGCGGCGAGAGAAGAAGATAGCCCCCGGTTGCCGCGAGCCATATAATATAAAGAAGAGAGAGCGCGGAGGAGAGAAATTCCCGCTCCCGCCCGCATGACGTCTGGAGCCCGCGGTAGATAGCCACGCCGGGGAGCTCGAGCGTTGCGAATACCGTGAAGATCCCCATCCACCCCGCAAAGGCGGAGTAGAGCCCGAACTCGTATGGGAGCAACAGCCGCGTGAATACCGCTGTTGAGATAACTCCTGCTATTTTCTGTATAATGCCGCCCGCAGTATAGAAAACCGCGGCTGACGCCGGCTTGCGCAGCTTAAGCGGGCGCGCGCCCCTCCCCCGTGTGATTTCCACCTGAAAATACCCCACATTAAACCCCGCCCGCGGCGAAAATGTTCTTTTTGAATTTATGATATGCGCAATATACCATATTTCCGGAATATAAGCCCTTGGAATTTGATATAATGAATAATTTGGCATATAAAAATTCAAATATGCGTGAAAAATGCTTGATTTTTCCGCCGCGATATGTTAAAATCCTAATGTATTTTTTATTTATCTTTTACAGGGCAGGTGATTTTTATGTTTACATCAGAATATCTTGGTAGTCTAATGTCGCGCGTCGAGGCGAGAAACCCGGGAGAGCCGGAGTTTCATCAGGCGGTGCGCGAGGTGCTCGAGTCTCTTGAGCCGGTTATAGCCCGCCACCCCGAGTATGTCCGCGCGGGCGTGCTTGAGAGATTGACAGAGCCGGACAGAATTATAAAATTCCGCGTCCCGTGGGTAGACGACTCCGGGCGCGTCGTGGTAAACCGCGGCTTCCGCATTCAGTTTTCGGACGCGATAGGACCGTATAAAGGCGGTCTTCGCTTTCACCCGTCGGTCTATGAGGGGATAATAAAATTCCTCGGCTTTGAGCAGATATTCAAAAATTCCCTGACCGGGCTTCCGATAGGCGGGGGAAAGGGCGGCGCGGACTTTGACCCCAAAGGCAAGAGCGACGGGGAAGTAATGCGCTTCTGCCAGAGCTTTATGACCGAGCTGTATAAATATATAGGTAAGGACGAGGACGTCCCCGCCGGGGATATCGGCGTCGGCGCGCGGGAGATAGGCTACCTCTTCGGGCAGTATAAGCGGCTGACTGGGCTCTATGAGGGGGTCCTGACCGGAAAGGGGCTGACCTACGGCGGCTCCCTCTGCCGTAAAGAAGCGACGGGCTACGGCGTCTGCTATTTTGCGGATGCCATGCTCCGCTCTGCCGGGCGGTCTTTCGACGGGGCAAGCGTCGTGATTTCCGGCTCCGGCAATGTCGCGATATACGCGGCTGAAAAGGCGGGGCACCTCGGCGCGACCGTCCTCGCAATGTCAGACTCCGACGGGTATATCCATGACCCCGACGGTGTGGATGTATCGGTTATAAAGGAGATAAAGGAGATCCGCCGCGCCCGTATCTCGGAGTATGTAAAATACCGCCCCTCGGCGACCTATCATGAGGGCTGTCGCGGTATATGGGGCATAGGGTGTGATATTGCTATCCCGTGTGCGACGCAAAATGAGATAGACGGCGATGCCGCAAGAGCACTTATCTCCGGCGGCACCTATGCGGTTGCAGAGGGGGCGAACATGCCCTCGACGCCCGAGGCGGTGGAGGCGTTTCTCGCGGCGGGCGTCCTCTTCGCCCCGGCAAAGGCGGCAAATGCCGGCGGCGTCGCCGTCAGCGCGCTTGAAATGTCGCAAAACTCCGCCCGCCTCTCATGGAGCTTTGAGGAGGTAGACGCAAGGCTTCGCGGCATAATGGAGAAAATATATTCCGACGCCTCGCGCGCCGCGGAAGAATACGACCTCCCCGGCAATCTCGTCGCCGGCGCGAATATCGCGGGCTTCCTCAAGGTAGCCGACGCAATGCTCGCTCAGGGCGTTGTCTGAGTGCTTGCTCCCTTTTTCTCCCGATTTTTCGATTGTGCAAAAATACTTAATTTTTCTCCAAATCGCCCCAATCAGGGGCGATTTTCTTATATAAAATTGTGCAATATGCTCAAAAATTCGTTTTTATTTATGTTGAACAAATCAATTGTTTTTCCTTTTCTTTTTTGTTAGAATTGTACATAGAGGAAATGTGTACCCACGCGCCTTTTTCTGACCCCGGGTCGGCGGAGTACATGCGTTAATTCGTACTAAAAACAAAAAAGGAGAACACACAGGAAAATGAAAAAGCTTTGGAAAATACTCATCCCCGCACTTGTCATTCTTTCTGTCCTTGCGTGTCTTTTCGCCGTCGGTGCCTTTGCCGAGACGACAGAGGGGACAGAGGGGACAGACGGAACGGATATCTGCTGGGAAATATTTGACGCGCAGGGCAAGAGCGTAAACAAGTCTGCGAAGCTCTATTCCGCCGTCAATGCCTGCCCGGATGGCGGCACTATCAAGCCCCTCTTTGATAAGATTAACTGGAACGATGACTATGCCGACTTTCGCAATCACAATAAGACGGTTACCATAGATTTCGGTACCTCTACCGTTATCTGCAATTCCCCGCAGGGAAACGCCTTTAATTTTATCGATAACAGCAACGTAATTCTTAAAGGCAACGGCGCGACGCTCGAGATCCCGGCAGGAAAGCGTTTCTGTGATATGGCATCCGGCAACCTTACGGTCGACGGCGTGAATATTATTGTAAACTCCGGTAGACTTCTGAACACAACGATAGCCGAGGGTCAGACTATAGAGTTCAGAAACTGTGAGCTTACGACACTCGGTACAACAGGCTCCGACCGTATGTTCGTTATAAGCTCCTCGGTGAATACCAACCCGCTGAAGCTCGTGAACTGCACGCTGACCGGATATTCCGATCAGATGTTTGACTGCACCGGAGGCTGGATAGACATCTCCGGTACATCGAAGGTAAAACATCTTTGCACAACCCCCACCGAGCCGCTTCTTAATGCAAGGTCGGCAGAGCCATATACGAGATTTACCGTCTCGTCGGGGGTAAGGTTCAACAGAAGCAATGTTTCGATCGGACAGTACACCGAGGAATCCGTTGTCGGCTGGATGCTTGCCAATGACGCCGCCGACGCAGACTTCCCGTATGTGAGAGTAAAGGAAATAACAAGCTCTTCAAACTGGCTCGCTTACAGAAAGGACGGTAAGGTAACGTATCAGTCGAGCCTTTATTCCGCTGCCAACGATGTTCCGGACGGCGGAACAATATATTCTCTCTATGAGACCGTCTCATACGAGGAAAGAGACGGACTGTGGGCAATGAAAAACAAGTCGATAACTCTTGACCTCGGTAAGACCGTTCTTAACGGTACCTTCTCGTCGGGTACCGACCGCGGTATGATAATTATTGAGGTCGGCTCCTCCCTTACCGTAAAGGGCGACGGCGCGGTCATCAATATAGGCGCAGGTAACAGATTCTTGGCAACATCGAGAGTAAAAGGCTCTCTTACCGTTGATGGCGTGAGTATTATTGCGGCGGACAGTGATATTATGAATATAACAACTGTCGAGGGTCAGACCGTTGAATTCAGAAACTGCACACTCAGGAGCCCGAAAACGGTAATTACCGCAACAATGAACGTCGGAAACGGCATTGCTTTCAGAAATTGCATAATAGAATCCGACGCACGCGCTGTAATCGTTTCATCCGACAATACGACCGTTCCGCTTGAAATTGAGAATACCACGGTCACGACAACCGCAGATGACGCATTTGTTTTTACTAACGGTTGGCTGAATGTGACGGGGTCATCAAGGCTGTCGTCCAAGCAGCAGTTTGTCTGGTCGAACAAAGGAACGATGAAGCTTACTCTTGCTGACGGTGCGCGCTTTTCTCACAAGTCCGTGACAGCGGGTCAACTCACATCCGACTCCACGTCCACATACAGTGACTACATATACGAGGAGCCGTCCGACGCGACGTTCCCGTACGTAATGAGCCATGAAAAGGCAAACCTCGTGTTCAATTACAGCGACAAGAGCGCGGGCTGCACCGACACGTGGAAGCTTGAAAAAGCCTCTGGCGCAATGGCGATAGTCCGTTACGCCGCATACCTTGACAGTAAGGCAATTACCGGCTGGTCGAGAACGGAGGGCGGAGCCGCGGAGGAAGTATCCGTCTCTTACGCCGACCTCGGCAAGACCGTTAACTATTACGCTGTGACTGCCGACTTCGCCGCAGAGGGCATAAAGTACGTAATGCTCTCCGGCGAGACCGTAACAAGGTACGGTACCGAGGACAGCTTCTACGGTATAAACGGCGCGGGAGACTTCGGCGCCATCGCCGCAAATTCCGATACAACCGTTGTGTTTGTCGACGATATGACCGTTTACGGCGCGGCGGAGACAAATAATCTTGGCGCGGTAAAAAAGCTCACAATTGACCTTAACGGACATACCCTTACCGCCGACACGACCGACTGGAAAACACCGGGTGGTTACAATTATATCTTCCGTATTCAGGGCGCGGATACGGAAACTCATATCTATTCTTCAAAGCCCGGCGCGGTGATAAACGCAGGATCTTTCGCCGTTGCGATGCTGAACTGGACAGGAGACCTCTATATAGGCGGCTCCTCCTATGCCGGCAATCTCACGCTTGTGTCCGATAGCGCAGTCGTAAGGCACAATGCCTCCGGAAATGTGACAGTCACCGGCACAACGATTAATGCGGCAAACGGCTTTGAGTTTGCTCTCCGCAGAGTGGATACGACGTTCACTTTCGCAGACAGTGATGCGAATATAAAATCCGCTTTTATTTTCTATACCCGTGATACCGATCAAAAATGTGCGCTTACCGCGGATATAAAGAACAGCAGTCTCTTCATAAACGAAAACCTCGCTGTGGATAACGACGCAATGAACATCGTAAAGACCGATATAACCGTCACCGGCTCGACCCTTTACGTCAGTAATGCCACCCTCCCCGGGAAAGTGACCGGCAGCGTTACCATTACCGGCGGAAAGACCTATGTCAATGCCGCGGACGGAATAGTTCTTGACACCGGAAAGGCGCTTCGCCCGACCGTCGTGAATAAGAACGGCGTGACGTTTACAAAGACGGTAGCAGGCGAGAGCGAGATAGCAGGCGTAAAGTTCAACCTTACCCTCTACTCAAGCTTCAACCTTAACCTCTACGTCCTCTCCGAATACGGGCTTGGCGGCGATACGGTTGAGATCGACGGTCACACGTATACAAGGCACGAGTATTCGTATGCCGCACACGAGATTGCTGAGGCACAGAACATAAAGCTCGGCAGCTATGACGCAATAAGCGTGTCCGTGCTTGATTATGCAAAGGTGCTCTTCGCTCTTGATGACAGCGCGCTCATGTCGAATGAAAAGACCCTTATGGCAGACGCGCTCGTGTATGCGAACGCCGCGGCGAAGTTCATAGATAAGGCAGAGAACGCAGAGATAACCGCTCTCCTTACCGCGAACAAAGACTATAAGTCGACCCTCAAGACCTTCAACGGTAAGACAAAGGATATGACCTCCGTCTCCGACGGATTTGTTTCCGCGTCCCTTGACCTCACCTCACAGCCGAGGTTCATCTTTACGATAAAGAGCGGAGCTAAGGTAAGCGTAAGCTACACTAACTTCTGGAACGTAACGGTAACAAAGACCGAGGCTGACGCAGTCGACGGAAAAATAGTTATAGACGACATGCGTATCTTCGACTTTGCAAATGAGTTCACCCTTACGGTAGGCGAGAAGAGCGCAACCTACTCTCTTGCAGACTACGCGGCGAACACGGATGTACAGGAGCTCTGTAACGCTCTCTATACCTACATAGAGACCGCAAAGGCGTTCAAGGCTAAAAACCCCAAGGTGTAAAAAGCATACAGGGATTAACATGATTCCGAGGGGAGCTACCGCACGGCAAAGCATGAGACCGTCAGGGATTGCGACGGCTCCCCGATATATAAAAACGCCATGGGCGTGTATAAAAAGCTGCATGGCGTAAATAAAAGAGGCAGGGAACAGCAGAGAGAAAACACGGTAAAACCTACCACGCAAAGCCTTCTTTGCCCCCTGTCCGAAAGAAAACAATAAAAAAAGGAGCCGCGGTGTCCCGCGCTCCGAAAACTTAAATAACTCGTGAGAAGCATAAATTGATTGGACAAAGAGCCGGGATTTTCCCGGCTCTTTTGTATTACAAAAAACTGCCGACAGGCAATACCACTCTCGTGTAACGCGAACATCACTGCGAAGCAATATCACTTGCGCGTAACGCGAACATCACTGCGAAGCAATATCGCTCGCCGTCACGCGAATATAACTGAGCGGCGCATCTGCGCGCGGTTACATTTCCACTGTATTTATTCTTGTCATTGCGCGGGCTATACGCGCCTTTGCGAGATCTATCTCACGCCCGTCCTTCGCCTCGCGGAGCTTATCCTGCGCCCGCTCGAGCGCACGCTTCGCGCGGGCGAGGTCGATTTCATCCGCGTATTCAAAGGTTGTCGATACGAGGCTGACCACACCCGCCTTGACGGTGAGAAATCCGCCGTTTGCCGCCGCCCTGCGGGTCTCGCCACCCGCTGTGACCTTTGCCGTCCCGGCTCCGAGCGCGGCGAGATAGTCAGTATGCCCGGCGAGGATCTGCACGTCGCCCGTAGTGGTACGGACGGTGAGTGCCTCTGCTTCGCCGTCGAATTTGACGCCGTCCGGCGTCGCTATCGTAAGATGAAAAGTTTTCATGAAAGCTCCTTATCGGGATAGGTTATCCCAAAAGACGTCGCACACCGTGCCGGGGCGTTTTTTATACACGCCCCGTGGTTTTTGCCGGGAAATATCTCCCGGCGCGCCTGCACGGAGGATGCGCCCTTTATCAGTGCCCCTCGGCGCGGAGCCTCTCCGCCTTTTCCACAGCCTCGTCAATCGTTCCGACAAACAGGAATGCTGACTCCGGCAGGTCGTCGTGCTTTCCGTCGAGTATCTCGCGGAAGCCGCGTACCGTCTCCTTGACCGGGACGTATCGTCCCTGCATTCCGGTGTACTGCTCCGCAACCGTAAAGGGCTGAGAGAGGAACCTCTGTATCTTTCTTGCGCGGCTGACGGTAAGCTTATCCTCCTCGGAGAGCTCATCCATACCCATGATGGCAATTATGTCCTGAAGCTCCTTGTACCTCTGGAGTATTCTCTGAACCTCGCGCGCAACCTCGTAGTGCTCGATTCCCACAATATCGGGGGAGAGTATACGGGAGGTCGAGTCGAGCGGGTCGACAGCCGGGTAAATACCGAGCGAGGAAATCGCACGGGAGAGAACCGTCGTCGCGTCAAGGTGCGCAAAGGTTGTCGCCGGCGCGGGGTCTGTCAGGTCGTCCGCCGGGACGTAGACCGCCTGAACCGAGGTTATAGAGCCTTTTTTTGTCGAGGTTATCCTCTCCTGCAGCTCGCCCATCTCGGTTGCGAGCGTCGGCTGGTATCCGACGGCTGACGGCATACGGCCGAGCAGTGCCGAAACCTCCGAGCCCGCCTGTGTAAAGCGGAATATGTTGTCTATGAAGAGAAGAACGTCCTGTCCCTCCTTATCGCGGAAGTACTCCGCCATGGTAAGACCCGAGAGACCGACTCTCATTCTTGCCCCGGGCGGCTCGTTCATCTGTCCATAGACAAGGGCGGTTTTCTGGAGAACTCCGGACTCTTTCATTTCGTTATAGAGGTCGTTGCCCTCGCGCGTCCGCTCTCCGACGCCCGTAAAGACGGATATACCGCCGTGCTGCTTTGCTATATTGTTGATGAGCTCCATTATAAGGACGGTCTTGCCGACGCCCGCGCCGCCGAAGAGTCCTATCTTTCCGCCCTTTGCATAGGGAGCTATAAGGTCGACTACCTTGATACCGGTTTCGAGTATCTCTGTCGTGCCCTCCTGCTCGGAGTATCCGGGCGGGTCGCGGTGTATGCACCACCTCGGCGCGTTCTCCGGGGCGGGGAGGTTATCGACCGGCTCGCCGAGAATGTTGAAAATACGCCCGAGCGTCTCGCGCCCGACGGGGACGGTGATGCCCGTCCCGGTGTCCACGGCGTCGATTCCGCGGGGCATACCGTCCGTGCCCGACATGGCGATACAGCGCACCGTGTCGTCGCCGAGCTGCTGTGCAACCTCGCAGACGACGGTCTTGCCGTCAAACTCCACGTTTATGGCATTCTGGAGGTCGGGCAGGTGCCCCGCGTCAAAGCGTATGTCGATGACGGGACCTATTATCTGCACGACCTTTCCGATGTTCTTCTGCATCTGATTTTCCTTTCATACATGGGGGCGTGTACCGTTTTCCCATGAATTTTTTCTTTCCCGTATGGGGTCAGAGTGCCTCCGCGCCGGAGACTATCTCGGTTATTTCCTGCGTTATGACGCTCTGGCGCGCGCGGTTGTAGCGGAGCGTCAGGTCATCTATCATTTCCTGCGCGTTCTTGTTTGCCGAGTTCATCGCCGTGCGCCGCGCGCCGGACTCCGAGGCGAGTGCCTCGCAGAGCCCCGCATGGACATATCCGGCAATGTACCCGGGGATTATCGCGTCGAGTATTGCCGTGGGGTCGTCGTCGGTCATGGGCTCCCGCATATTTTCCGTGCCGTCCGCACCCTCGCTCCGCGTGAGCGGGAGGAGCGTCCCGACCGTCGGTATCTGCGTGAGCATGGATATAAAGCGCGTGTAGACGAGAGCCACCCGGCTTATTTTGCCGGAAAGATACCTTCCGCATACCGTATCCGCGAGCTTTATGCAGTCGCCGAAGGAAATCTCCGCTGCTGAGGCATAGTCGCCCGTCATTATATCCGCGCCGATGTGCATATAGTGCTCGAGTGCCTTTTTGCCTATCGGGAGAATAACGTCGCCGTCCTTCGCCTTTTCGCGTACGGCTCTGAAAATATTGGAGTTGTACCCGCCGGCGAGCCCGCGGTCGCCCGCTATGACTATCCAGAGCGTCTTTCCGTCCCGAGACGAAAAGTAGGGGGATTCACCGGTACCGAGCCGCGCGGTGTCGCGTATCGCCTCCGCGAGCAGCTCGCGATAGGGGCGGGAGGTCTGCGCCCGCTCCTTCTGCCGCCGGAGCTTTGACGTGGCGACGAGCTCCATGGCTTTGGTTATCTGCATGGTACCGCTGACGCTTCTGATACGGGATTTTATCCCGTTCATAGATGTACCTGCCACGGATTACGCCTCCTTTTTCTCGGTGAATTTTTCCTTTTCGTGCATTATCGCGTCGCGCAGTGCCGCCTCGGTCTCACCCTCGAGCTTTCCGGTCTCGCGTATCGTTTTGAGGAGCGCGTCGCAGGACGCCGTGAGATACTCGTAGAGCCCGGTTTCAAACTCATGAATGTCCTCGACGGCAATATCGGAAAGAAGATTGTTTACGACGGCGTAGATTATAGCAACCTGAAGCTCAACCGCAACCGGAGAGTTGCGCCCCTGCTTCAGCACCTCGACTATGCGCTTGCCCTGCTCGAGCCGCGCCTTGGTGTCCGCGTCGAGGTCGGAGCCGAACTGCGCGAAGCCCTGCAGCTCTATATACTGCGAATAGAGGAGCTTCAGCTGTCCTGCGACCTTCTTCATCGCCTTTATCTGCGCGTTACCGCCGACACGGGAGACGGAGATACCGGGGTTTACAGCCGGGCGCACTCCGGAGTGGAAGAGCTCGGTTTCAAGGAATATCTGTCCGTCGGTTATTGATATTACGTTCGTGGGAATGTACGCCGAGACGTCTCCCGCCTGCGTCTCTATTATCGGGAGCGCGGTGAGCGAGCCGCCGCCGCATTCGTCGGACAGCCTTGCCGCGCGCTCAAGAAGTCTTGAGTGCAGGTAGAATACGTCACCGGGGTACGCCTCTCTGCCCGGCGGTCTCCGGATAAGGAGAGACAGGGCACGGTACGCCACCGCGTGCTTTGAGAGGTCGTCGTAGATTATCAGCGCGTCGCGCCCCTTGTCCATGAAGTATTCACCCATGGCACAGCCGGCGTACGGCGCTATATACTGGAGGGGTGCGGAGTCGGACGCCGTCGCCGCGACGACAATCGTATAGTCCATCGCGCCGTTTTTGTAGAGCGTGTCGACGACATTCGCGACGGTGGACTGCTTCTGTCCTATCGCAACATATATGCATATAATGCCTTTTCCGCGCTGGTTTATTATGGTGTCCGTCGCGATAACGGTTTTACCGGTCTGTCGGTCGCCTATAATCAGCTCGCGCTGACCTCTTCCGATAGGTATCATCGAGTCTATCGCCTTTATTCCCGTCTGCAGGGGGACGGACACCGACTTTCTCTCAATGATGCCGTAGGCGCGCCGCTCTATCGGGCGGGTCTCCTTTGCCGCTATCGGTCCCTTTGAGTCTATCGGCTGACCGAGCGCGTTGACAACCCTGCCGACGAGCTCCTCGCCGACCGGGACGGAGACGACGTTGCCGGTCCGCTTTACAAGGCTCCCCTCGGATATTCCGACGTCGGTTCCGAGGAGCACTGCGTTGACAGAGTCCTCTTCGAGATTCAGTGCCATGCCGTAGGTTCCGTTGGAAAATTCGAGCAGCTCGTTCGACTTGCACTTGTCAAGCCCGTAAACTCGGGAAATACCGTCGCCGACCGAGATTACATATCCGACCTCGTCCTGCTCGGTCTTTGCCGAGTAGTTCTTTATCTGCTCTTTTATTAATTTTGTTATCTCGTCTGTTTTTGACTGCATTTTATCACCAACTTCTGTTTGTTATCGGGTCACACGATGATTTGGGAGAGCTGTTTTTCAAGCTTATCCAGTCGCGTCTTTACCGACCCGTCAAGCTGGACGCCGGAGTACCGGAGCTTCATTCCGCCGAGTATCCCGGGGTCAACGGTGTTCTTTATTATAACTGTCTTTCCGGTGAGGGCTGCGAGCCTACTTCTGAGTGCGTCGCATTGCCCGTCGCTCATCGGTACAGCCGTCACCGCCTCGACCCTCTCAATGCCGAGCCGCTCGTCGCGCAGGGCAGAGAATTCCGCCATGGCGGCGGGGAGGAATGAGACGGCGCGCCGCTCCGAGAGATATTTTATGAAGTCGCGCACCTCCGGCAGCACCGGGGACAGCGTCCTGTCGACGAGCGACAGCCGCTCACAGCGTGCGAGCGCAGGATTGTCGAGAAGCCGGGTATACTCCGGCTCGCGCTCAAGTGCAGCGCACACCGAAGAGAGATCGGAGAACACCTCCTCGACCTTCCCACACTCCTCGGCGAGCATGAACATTGCGCGCCCGTAATTTTCCGCGCCTCTCATATCAACCGTCCTTACCGACGCTGTTTATGAACTCGTCGATCATTTCCGCGTGCTCGTCCGGCTTCACGTCTCTGCCTATGACGGCGGAGGCTATCTCGACGGCGAGCGTCGAGACCTCGTCCTTAACATCGTTCATGGCGCGCACCCGCTCGAGCTCTATCTGCTCTTCCGCGCGCTCAAGGGTACGCTGCGCCTTGCTGTCCGCCTCACGCAGGATTTCCTCCTCGCGCAGCTGGGCTTTCCTGACCGCGCCGCGCAGCAGCCTTTCGCACTCCGCGTCCGCGTCGCCTATCTTCTTTTCATACTCGCTCTTCATTTCCTCCGCGCTGCGTTTGTTTTTCTCCGCGTCGGAGTACATGTCGTCGATTTCCTTTTGTCTTGAATCTATCATGTTCTTAACGGGTTTGAAGAGCAGCTTGCGCAGGAAAAGAAAGAGTATGAGAAGGTTTATCCACGCGAATATCATCGTCCAGAAATTCACGCCGACAAATGATTCAAAGCCTTCCATTCTTTTCTCCTTTTAGTAGTATAGACTTTTACGCTCTCAGCCCTTGAATACGAACAGAAGCAGCAGGGAGATAACGAGGGAGTATATACCCGTCGTCTCGGTGATAGCGCAACCGAGTATCATGTTTGTACGGAGATCGCTCGCCGCCTCAGGCTGGCGCGCCATACCCTCGAGTGCTTTTCCGACGGCATTACCTTCTCCGAGTGCGGGTCCGATAGCTCCGAGTCCCATACAGAGTGCCGCGCCGATTGCTCTTGCCGCGGCTACGATTGCCTGTGCCATTTCCATTTTGTTTTTCCTCCTTGAGTCAGAAAAAGTGTTTTTTATGTTTTGTTTTATTGAAAAACCGAATTTATTTTCCGGCGGAGCAGTGCGTCATTCGCCCTGTATTTTTATTTTCCGCCTTTTTCCGCGCATTTTTACGGATTATTTGTCTGCCTTTTCTCCCTCCGCCGGGACGGTAGCCTTCGGCGGGTTCGCCTCTCCTATATAGACCATTGTCAGCAGCGAAAAGACGAGAGCCTGTACAAATCCGGAGAAGAGGTCAAAGTATATCGAGAAAAACGCCGGGAGACCGACCTGAAACACGGGCGGGAGTGCCGCGGACACCGCCGCGGGGAGCCACGAAAATACAAAGGACGACAGAGCCGCGAGCGCGCTGTAAACCAGCGCCGTGATGACCGACCCGCCCGCCACGTTTCCGAAGTGACGGAACGCGAGCGAAATAGGGCTCGCTATCTCCGAGACTATGTTCATGGGGGTCATCACCACGATAGGCTCGGTAAATCCTTTAAGGAAGCCCAAAAAGCCGTTGTTCTTTATCTTCTCATACCAGACAATTCCCGTCGTGACGAGTGCCCATGCCGCCGTAACCGAGAGGTCCGCAGTGGTGGAGCGGAATATCTGCGTCATTCCGATGAGAGAGCCGCAGACAGAGGAGAGAAACAGCGTCCCGATATAGGGCGCGAATTTTCGGTTGTGCGTACCCATCGTGCTGTCGACGAGGTTGTATATCATGGACACGCCCTTCTCGGTTATGACCTGCATTCTGCCCGGTCGCTTTGTCAGGTGCCGGGTCAGAAAGTACGCCGTAACAATAAGGAGTATCGTGACGGCGAGAAGCGAGACGGTCGTCTGCGTTACGTTTATCCCGCCGAATATCGGGATTGTGAAGTAAATCTTCGGACCGTTGATAGTTACATCCATTAGTCCTTTGCCTCCGTTTTTTCTTTTGCCTCGCGCCGTCCTCTGATATATCCCTCTGCAATGAGTATCGGGCGCATCATGACGAGGGGAACGAGCGTGGCTATGACCTCAAACTGCCCGGAAACGAAAGCGAGCACAAGACAGCCGAGAAGGCTCAGAGCACGGACGATGAATGACATCTGTATCCGGAGCTGCACCGCCTTTTTGTTCTCCTCCGTAAAGGCGTGCGCCTCCTCTTCGGTCATTTCCGCCTTCCCGCGCTTTTCTTCAAACTGCCGCACCGCGCGGTCGACAGACAGCGTGAGGATAAGATAATTTGCTATTGTTACCGCCGCGCCGAGTGCCGCGCCGGTTATCACCTTGTAGGAGAACGCGCCGACTATGGCATATACCGCGGCGGTTATCGCCGAGACGGCAAGCTCTCCGAGAATCATGAAAATGCATTGCCGCATGAGTGCCGTGTTTTTTTTCATTCTTTACCTCCGTGAGAGGGCTTTTCCGCGTCGCCGTCCGCTTTCTCCCTCGCCGCCGCCTGCCTCTCCTTTGCGAGTGCTTCGGCGGCTCTCGTCGCCGATATGACGTACTTTACCATAGAGAAGAGACCTGACGCCGTACCGAGGAGCACCGCCGGGACATATACCCAGTCCGGGAGCCCCCGCTTTTCGACAAGATACCACGCGAGCGCGGTGAGCAGCGCAACGGGGCAGAGCAGCGACAGTACGGACTGAATTACTATGTTCGTATAGTATACGAAGCCGACGAATTTTCCGTACATATCTCCCTCCCGTGCGCGCGGTCGTATGCGAATTTACACGATTATTATTTTAGCATATCTTTCCCACAAAAGCAATAATAATTTGTAAACTTGGTCAGATTGATTTGTTATGTAAACTCAAAATAAGAGGGGAGCGACATTCCGTCGCAGACCACGTTATAACCGCTCTCCCGAGAAAAAGAAATATGCATCTTTCAGCGCAGTGACAAAAAACAGGCAACCGCCGTGCGATTGCCTGAAATTCCGCGCCGTCAGCGCGTACTCTGTATACTCTTTATTATGTCTCTCTATTATGTCGTCCGCGAGACCGGAGCACACCTCGATGAGCCGCCGTAGCCGCCGTATCCGCCGCCCGCCGCTCCTCGGTAAGGCGGGAGAGCTCGGTAAGGCGGGAGAGCAGTGTGCCGATACATTCGCCGGGCGAGTCGACCGTCGGATACCTCGCTATCAGCTCCTCCGTGTCCTCCCTGACTATCCCGCCATTCAGTCCTCCGTCTTTTCCGAAGATTTGAGGTGCTTTTCTATCTTGTCGATTATCATTCCGTAGGCGACGGGGTTCTTTCCGCCCTCTGGGATTATTATGTCGGCGTACTTCTTTGACGGCTCGACAAACGCCTCGTGCATCGGCTTTACCGTCGTTAAGTACTGCTCGACGATAGAGTCGAGCGTTCTCGCCCGCTTTTTGACGTCGCGCACAATCCGTCGGACGATTCGCACGTCCGCGTCCGTGTCGACGAATATCTTCATATCAAGAAGATTACGGAGCTCCTTATTTTCAAATATAAGTATCCCCTCAAGGAGGATTACCGGGGAGGCGTGTACGGTTCTCGTCTCCTTCGCACGGTTATGTACGGTGTAGTCATAGACCGGGGACTCTATGTCCTCCCCGGACTTGAGCCGGCGTATGTGCTCGCAGAGAAGAGTGGTGTCAAAGGCGTTCGGGTGGTCGTAGTTGAGTGCCGCGCGCTCCTCGTAGGTGAGCTCGTCGTGCGCCTTATAGTAGTCGTCGTGCCGGAGGAGACTTATCCGCTCATCAAAGCAGGCGGCGATGTTTTTTGCGAGGGTGGTCTTGCCGCTTCCCGTGCCGCCCGCTATGCCGATTACCGTTATTTCTGCCATTTTTTACTGCCTTCCCGGGCGGATATCCGCCGCATATCGAAATAGAAAATTACTCCTCGGAGGTTATCATCTTGTATACGAGCGGTATGTGCCCGGGTGCTGAGTCGCCTATCGTCACGGCGGCGAGATATTCCGCCTCCGCGGCGGAGAGCCGACCTTCATCCGAGGTAAAGAGCACCGCGAGAGTGTCACCCGCAGCGACCGAATCACCGCGCTTTTTCTCTATGCTTATCCCGGCTGTGAGGTCTATTGCGTCCTCTTTCCTTGCCCGCCCTGCGCCGAGCGTCACGCCGGTGAGCCCTATGCGCTCCGTGTCCATATGCGTTATGTACCCACCGCGCGCGGCTTTAACCTCGCGCCGGTATTTTGCCACGGGAAATTTCTCCGGGTGGGTGCAGAGCGTCGCGTCGCCCCCCTGCGCCTCTATCCATTCGCAGAACTTGCGGTACGCCGCCCCGCTTGCGAGCGTCTCCTCCGCCTTATCTCTCGCTTCCTCAGCCGTGAGACCGAGTGCTAAGTGGAGCATCGCGGCGGAGAGGGACAGGCACACCTCGCATAGGTCGGGCTCGCCCTCCCCGCGGAGCGTCGCTATCGCTTCCCTGACCTCGGAAATGTTACCGACCGCCTTGCCGAGCGGGATGTCCATGTCGGTTATCAGTGCCGCGACCCTCCGTCCGCACAGCTTGCCTATCCGGACCATCGAGCGGGCGAGCCGCTCGGCGTCCTCCGGCGTTTTCATGAATGAGCCGGAGCCGCATTTTACGTCGAGTACTATTGAATGTGTCCCCGCGGCGAGCTTTTTGCTCATTATCGAGGAGGTGATAAGGGGGACGGAGTCGACGGTAGCCGTCACGTCGCGCAGGGCATATATCTTTTTGTCTGCCGGGGCGAGGTTCCCGCTCTGACCGATTACCGAAATTCCTATCCTGCGCACCTGCGCCATGAATTCCTCCGGTGGGAGGGAGGTGCGGTACCCGGGGAAAGACTCGAGCTTGTCGACCGTGCCGCCCGTGTGTCCGAGCCCGCGGCCGCTCATCTTCGCGACCTTCGCGCCCGCCGCCGCGACGATAGGCGCGACAATCATTGTGGTCTTGTCTCCGACCCCGCCTGTCGAATGCTTGTCGACAGAGAGAGTGCCGAACTCAGAGAGGTCGAGCATCTCACCGGAGCGGGACATCGCGTCCGTGAGCGTTGCGGTCTCCCGGTCGCTCATGTCGCAAAGGCATATAGCCATAAGCAGGGCAGACGCCTGATAGTCGGGTATCTCCCCTCTTGTGTAGCCGTCAACGAAGAAACGGATTTCACCGTCGGTGAGCTCCTCGCCGTGCTTTTTCTTCGTTATAATATCATACATTCTCATTTTTGCCGTCCATGAATTCCTTTCCGAAATTTGCGGGGAGCAGGTCCCCGAGGGTGTAGACCTGCGTCTTTCCCTCTGCCGCCATTACGATTTTGAAGTCCTCATCACAGAATTCCGCCATGACCTGACGGCAGACGCCGCAGGGAGGGAAGAAGTCCTTCGGTGCGCCGCTCTCCGCGCCGCCCGCGACGGCAACGGCGGCAAAGTCGCGCTCCCCGTCGTTTACCGCCTTGAAAAAGGCGACCCGCTCCGCGCACACCGTGGGGGTGTACGCCGCGTTTTCAATATTGGCACCCGTGTAGATTCTGCCGTCGCGGCAGAGGAGCGCCGCCCCGACGCGAAAGCCGGAGTAGGGCGAGTAGGATTTTTCCCGCGCCGAGATCGCTAGATCGGCGAGCGCGCGGATGTCGCTGTCCTGCATATCAGCTCTCCTTTCGGAAAATATTTCTCTTGCCGACAGATAAGACTACGTAAAGCCTGTCTTACCTAAAAGAGGTTTGGTTTATTTGAGTATCAGCCGTGCGAACGAACAGCCGGGCACGGGCAGATACGGTACGCCGAGCAGCTCGCACACCGTCGCCCCGATGTCGGAAAATCCGGTGCGCGTGCCTATGTTCACAGCCCTTATCCGCTCGCCCATTGCTATCATCGGGATGTACTCGCGCGTGTGGTCGGTAGAGTCGTCCCCAGGGTCACAGCCGTGGTCGGCGCAGATTATCAGCGCGTCGTCCGGGCGCATCCCCGCGCGGAAGTACGGGAGCCAGGTGTCAAAGCGGGTGAGCGCCGCGGCATATCCGTCGACGTCCTGCCTGTGACCGTAGAGCATGTCGAAATCGACAAGGTTCGTGAACGCGAGCCCGTGAAAGTCCTCGTCGAGGAGCGAGAGGGTGACCTCCATTCCCTCGGCGTTCGAGTGAGTGAATATCGAGCGGGTAATTCCTTTACCGGCATATATGTCGGTTATCTTTCCGACGGCAATCACGTCGCCGCCCGCCGCCTTGACAGAGTCGAGCATGGTTACCCCCGTCGGCTCAAGAGAGAAGTCGTGGCGGTTTGCCGTCCTTGTAAAATTGCCGGGCGTCCCGATGAACGGGCGGGCAATAACTCTGCCGACGGCGTTCTCCCCGGTGAGGAGACGGCGCGCTATGCGGCAGTAATTGTACAGCTCCTCCGGCGGCACGAGCTCCTCGTGCGCCGCTATCTGAAAGACGCTGTCCGCAGAGGTGTAGACTATCAGCTTTCCGGTCCTCATGTGCTCCTCGCCGTAGTCGCGTATGACGTCGGTGCCGGAGTAGGGCAGATTGCAGAGCACCCCGCGCCCGCATTCGCGTGAGAATTCCTCAAGAAGAGACTGCGGGAAGCCGTGCGGATAGGTGGGGAACGGACGCTCCGAAACAATGCCCGCTATCTCCCAGTGACCGACCGTCGTGTCCTTCCCGCGCGACATCTCGCGCAGTCTGCCGACGGCGGCATACCCGCCGTCATCCGGCGTTTGCAGATAGTCCACGCCGTCCATTCTTCCGATACCCGCGGATATGAGGTTCGGTATGTCGAATTTGTCTGAGCCGCTTATTCTCTTCAAGGTATTGGCACCCACGTCGCCGAAGTCCCCGGCGTCCGGCTCGTATCCGACGCCGAGCGAGTCAAGTACTATAAGAAATACCCTTTTCATGTATCAAAGCCTCTGCTTTCCGCCTTGCGGCAGGTTTCGGTTTTCCCGTCTTTCCCGCCACATGACAACATATGTTTGCATTTTGCGCCGTATCAGAGCTTTTCCGCTCTTACGGCTACCTCGAGCGCAACCTTCATCATATCGGTAAAGGAGTTCTGCCGCGCGTCGGAGTCCAGCGCCTCTCCCGTCAGAATATGGTCTGAGATCGTGCATATCGCGAGTGCGCGGCCGCCGAGGTATGCCGCGTTCATGTAGAGTGCCGCCGCCTCCATCTCGACCGCGAGTGTGCCGAGCTTTATCCACTTGTTGTTGAACTCCGGGTCCGCGTTGTAGAATACGTCCGAGGAGAGGAGATTTCCGACCTCGTAATGGACGCCGAGCCTTCCTGCCTCCTCCGCCGCCGCGGAGAGGAGCGACCAGTCGGCAATGGGGGCAAAGCTGCCGTCCACGCCGTACTGCGACTGGAAGTTAGAGTTCGTGCATGCTCCCATGCCGAGCACGAGGTCGCGCACCTTTATCTTCATTGAGAGTGCCCCGGCAGAGCCGACGCGGATGATGTTCTTCACCCCGAAGAATTTGTAGAGCTCGTATGAGTAGATGCCTATCGACGGCATACCCATTCCGCTCGCCATGACCGAGACGCGCACGCCCTTGTAGTCTCCGGTATAGCCCTGAACGCCGCGGACGTTGTTCACGAGCACGGGGTTTTCGAGGAAATTCTCCGCTATGAATTTTGAGCGGAGCGGGTCCCCGGGCATGAGCACCGTTTTGCCGAAGTCTCCGGGGGCTGCCTTTATGTGAGGGGTATACGTGTTTGCCATTTTCTTTTTCTCCTTGTCACAGTCGTTTTTTATTAGTATCCGGTTATGTCTTTCATGCCCTTGACGAGCTTCACTATCCTGCTGGTTCCGAGCCGCGCGGCGCCGAGCTTGATAAAATTCTCCGCGTCGGATATGGTGGCTATTCCGCCCGCCGCCTTTATCTTCACCCGCGGGTCGACATTCTCGGCGAAGAGCCCGATGTCGTGTGCCGTCGCCCCCCCGGTGGAAAATCCGGTCGAGGTCTTTATAAAGTCTGCGGAGGACTCGGATATGATTTCGCACATCCTTATCTTCTCCTCGTCGGTAAGCAGGCAGGTCTCGATTATTACCTTGAGTATCCTCCCGGAGCACGCGCCCTTGACGCGGTTTATCTCGTCGAGTATCTCGTCGTATTTTCCGTCCTTGAGGTCGCCGAGGTTTATTACCATGTCGATTTCGTCTGCTCCCCGGGCTACGGCGTCCGCCGCCTCGAACACCTTTGTCGCCGTGGTGGAATACCCGTTCGGAAAGCCTATGACGGTGCAGATTTTCACCCGTCCCGCCGCATATTCCGCCGCCCTCCCGACGTATGAGGGGGGTATGCAGACAGACGCCGTGCGGTACTTGATTCCGTCATCGATGATTCTCCGTATGTCCTCCCATGTCGCTGTGGGTGAGAGGAGGGTGTGGTCGCATTTTGAGAGTATCTCGCGTATGTCCATTATTTTTTCCGCCTTTCGTATTTCTTGTTTTCGCGCTCTGCGCGTATTCTTTCAATCCAGCATTTATGGCACATCGCTATGTACCTGTCATTACCGCCGAGGCAGACCTGATCTCCCGAGGTGAGGATCCGTCCCGTCCCGTCGATACGGGCGTTTACCGTCGCCTTAGCCCCGCATTCGCATATCGTTTTTATCTCGGAGACCGAGTCCGCGACCTCAAAGAGTCTCCGGCTCCCGGGGAAGAGATGGGTCAGAAAGTCGGTGCGTAGCCCGAAGAGCAGCACCGGGCGGTCAAAGTCGTTGACAATCATGCGGAAGCCGTCGATCTGCTCCGGAGTGAAAAACTGACATTCGTCCCCGATAATAACGTCGGCGTCACCGTGCTCCCGTCTGAAAAGCCCGTATATGTCACATTCCGGCGGTATCACCGTGCATACGGCGGAGAGACCTATGCGGGATTTTATTGTGTCGATGCCGTCGCGCGTGTCGGTCTCGGGCTTGACGAGCCAGACGCGCATCCCCCGCTCCTCGTAGTTGAACCTTGTTATGAGCGCCTGCGCCGTCTTTGACGAGCCCATGGCGCCGTACTTGAAATACAGCTTAGCCATATAAACCTCATTTTCACATGTTCTTACAATAGTATACCACGCGCGGAAAGAAAAAGAAAGAGAAGATTAAAAATTTGTCGTACCTGTCACTTGATTTGTACAATATGCCCAAAATTTTCTTTTCCGGTGGAATTTTCGGAAAATCTGTGTTACAATTATTTTCGGATTGTAAGTGGAGAACCGCGCCCGGTGCAGCCGGGAGGAAACGGAGGGGTGAAAATGAAGCTCATAATAGCCGAGAAGCCGAGCCTCGCGAGGAATATCGTCGCCGGCATCGGGAAAATGGAAAAAAAGAACGGTTATTTCATAAACGACGAGTATATAGTCAGCTGGGCGTTCGGTCACCTCTTTTCGCTCGCGGATATAGAGTATTACGCCCCGCCGAAGAACGGGCGGGCGCGCTGGACGCTCGAGAATCTGCCGTGCTTTCCGGAGAGGTTCCACTTTGAGTTGAAAAAGGACGCGGCGAGCCATGAGACGGACCCGGGGGTAAAGCGGCAGTTTGACCTGCTCACCTCCCTCTGCAAAAGAAAGGACGTCGACACGGTGGTAAACGCGGGGGACGCTGACCGCGAGGGAGAAATTATAGTCCGCCTCTGCGTAAGCAACGCCCTCGGAGAGGAGAAGAAGAAATTCCTCCGTCTCTGGCTCCCGGACCAGACGCCGGAGACCGTGCGCTCCGCCCTCTCGGAGATGAGGGGCGAGGAGGAGTACGAGAACTTAGCGTCCGAGGGCTTTGCGAGAACCTATATAGACTGGCTCTACGGCGTGAACCTTACAAGATACGCAACGATAAGAACCGGAAAGCTTCTGCGCGTCGGGCGCGTCATAGTCCCGATAGTCAGGGCGATATACGAGCGCGACCTTGAAATACGCAATTTCGTGCCCGATACCTACTTTGTTATTCAGTCGGCTGAAAAGACGAACGGCGAGCTTGTCGAGCTCGTCAGCAAGAATAAATTCGCAAAGGACGAGCGGGATAAGGCGCAGGCTATGGCTGACCTCTATAACCGCACCGGCGCCGTCGTCACCGATGTGAAGAGCAAGACGGATATAATCCGCCCGGGGAAGCTTTACTCGCTTTCCACTCTTCAGAATGTCCTCGGAAAAAAATACAAAATGTCAATGAAGGAGTCGCTTGAGATAATACAGCGGCTCTATGAGAACGGGTATCTCACCTATCCGAGAACGAACTCGGAGTATCTTGCGACCGCCGAAAAGGATAAGGTCCGCGCCATACTCTCGGGTGTTTCAAAGCTCGGGTATCCCGTCCGCTTCCGTGACTCGAAATACATCTTCGACGACTCGAAAATAGAGTCACATTCCGCGCTCACACCGACCTATAAAATACCCGGTAAGGATAAGCTCACCGAGCGGGAAAATCAGGTATATTCAACCGTGTTCCGCCGATTTGTCGCGGTTTTCTGCTCGGAGGAGTGTGTAGCCGAGCGGAGCGAGATAAACATCGCCGTCGGCGACCTTGAGACCTTTACCCTTAAGGGCACCGTGATACAGCAGCCCGGATGGACGAAGTACGACGACTACGGTCAGAAGGATAAAATACTTCCGAAGCTCGCAGTAGGCGAGGTTGTGAATATAAGCTTTGCCCCGGCGGAAAAGCAGACCGTCCCGCCGAAGCACTATACGATAGAGACCCTCAACAATTACCTGAAAAATCCCTTCAAGGAGGATAAGGCAAAGGCAAAGGAGCTTGAGGAGTCCGGTGAGGTCGACGACGCCGAGGATTATAAGGCGGTGTTCGAGGGGCTCGAGCTCGGGACGGAGGCGACGAGGACGGGAATAATCGACAACGCGAAGAAGAGCGGCTATATAGACCTCAAAAAGGACGTCTATACCATAATGAGCGGCGGCGAATTCCTGATAAATTCGCTGACGGAGCTCGGCATCACAATGGATAAATACAAGACCGCAGAGCTCGGAAAGGCACTTAAAAAGGTTTATCACGGAGAGATGAGCATAGACGACTCGGTGAAGCTTGCCGAGAGCGAAATCTCCGATATATTCAAGGCGGGAGAGGGAGTTACGAGCCTTATTCTTCAGGCTGACCCGGAGCCCACCGGGGGAGTATACGGAGAAAATGTCGGAAAATGCCCACTCTGCGGCTCGCCCGTCGTCCGCGGTAAAAAATCCTACGGCTGCATGGGCTATAAGGACGGCTGTACCTTCAAGAGCGGGATAGTCATCTGCAAGAGGGAGATAACCTCCGACGAAATGCGCACACTCCTTGAGCGCGGGACAACGAGGACGCTCTACGGCTTCATATCGCAAAAGGGAAAGAAATTTTCGGCAAAGCTCGTGCTCCGGGACGGGAATGTGGTCTTTGACTTCGCGGCAAAGCCGGCGGAGAAGCCCGGGGAAAAGCCGGCTGAAAAATCCGCCGCAAAAGCGACGGCAAAGGCAAAGACGCCGGTAAAGCGGGGCACAAGGGCGGCAAAGCCCGAAGAATAACGGGCGAAGGACTATATGCAGAACACAATCCGGTAAAGACGCATAGTATGTAAATGGGTGCGGAAAGCACCCGAAAAACTCCCGGAGGAAACATATGAATAACTGTCTCTGCCGTATATTCGACGATAACTCCACGTGGCTCATCGTGGTTGCGTGCATCCTTGTGTTCTGTTGCTGCTGCAATAACTGACACTGACCTCAGCTGACATCCTTTTTCTTGGGGCGGGGCGCGCTTGCGTCCCGCCCCGTTTTCCCGTCGGACGGGAAAATCCCCGAGAATTTTCCGCATATTGCCACCGGAACATGAATAGATTTTGGTAGGACAATTATATGCCGGAGGGTTTTATCATGTTCATTTGTTCCGTCAGGGCGTCGACCGTAAGATTTTTTGCCGTAATAGCGCTGACCGTCGCCGTCACCGTCGCCCTTCTGATAGCCTGGGGCGAGAGATCGGTTTTCACCTCTGTGAGCGTCGGCGGGCGCACGGAGTTCCGGGGCGGGAGCGAGGAGGAGCGGCAGAAATTCCTTTCCTCTTTCGGTATTCTTACCGACGGTGCGCCGAGTGAGAGCGTTACATTCACCGTCCCGGAGGACTTTGACCTTGTGCTGAACGGCTATAACGAGATACAGAAGGCGCAGGGGCTTGACATCGGGAAGTACAAAAAGAAAAAGGTCACGAGGTATACATACCTTGTGAAAAATGCAAAGGACGAGGCAGGGGAGACATACGCGGATATAATAGTCTGGCGCGGGTATATAATCGCGGCAGATATAACCCCCGCAGATCCCGCGGGAGAGGTTCTCCCGATGACGGAGTTTGCCGCCAGACTCGCAAAATAAACAGACCGATAAACAGATGAAAATAATACACGGGGTGCCTCTGTCAGGCACCCCGTGTACGGTTTATACAGAGAAAATTCAAGAAAAGCTATGCGTTTTTCTTTGCCTCTGCGGCTCCCCCGTCCGTGTAGACGTTGATTTTTCTGAAGCCGACGACCTTGTAATATATGAGCGTCAGCGCACAGCAGGTCATCCACCCTACGGGGTAGCCAAAGGCTATCGGGAAGAAGTCGTTTGATATGAAGCTCGACATCACGAAGAGGTATATCTGCCGCACGACGACAAAAGAGGTGAGCATTATCACCATCGGCGCCCGCGTGTTTCCCGCGCCGCGGAGCGCGGCGGCGAACACCTGGTTTACCGAGGAGCAGAGATAGAACGGAGTTATGAAGTGGAGGAGCATTGTCGCGTGCTCCACGACGTCGGGGTCGGAGTTGAATATCGCGGCTATCCCGGGGGCAAATATCATTATCGGCGCCATAATCATGAGAGAGCCGACGGTGGACATCAGATAGGCTACGTACGTCCCCCTCTTCGCCCGCTTTATATCCCCCTTGCCGAGATTCTGACCGACGAAGGTCGTTGCTGCGAGGGCTATCGACTGTATTGGCAGGAATATGAACTGGTCTATCTTTGAATAGGTTGTCCAGCCGGCGAGCGCGGCGGTCTTGTCGGAGCTTACGTTGCTGATGTAGGACTGGACGAATACGTTTGAAAACGCCGTTATCGCGAGCTGTATTGCCGCCGGAATACCGAGCCTTATAATGCTTCCGAGCATCCCGCGGTTTATACGCAGCCGCTTTATCTCTATCCGTATCGCCCCGCGTGAGCGGAGGAGGGAAATGACCGTCAGAACGGCAGAGGCTGCCTGCGCTATAATAGTTGCGTATGCTACGCCTGCGACACCCATATTGAACTTGAAAACGAAGAGCAGGTCAAGGAGCGTGTTTGTGACAGCCGAGACGACGAGATAGTAGAACGGGCGCGCCGAGTCGCCGACAGCGCGCATTATCCCCGCGCCCATGTTGTATATCATGAGCCCGGATATTCCGGCAAAGTAGATCATAAGATAGGTGTATGCGTGCGGATAAACTCCGTCGCCGCCCCCGTCGGCATGGAGCATGAGCCGGAGCATCAGGGGCGTTGTAAGGAGCCCGAGGGCGGTAAAGACGACGCAGAGAATAAGCGTCATTGTCATCGCCGTGTGCGCCGCGCACCTGACCTCCTCCTCCCGTCCCGCGCCGTAGTTCTGCGAGATTATTACTCCCGCCCCGCTCGCAAGACCGGAGAAAAAGCCTATCAATACATTTATTATCGGGGCAACGCTGCCGACGGCGGCGTATGCCTCCGTGTTCCCCGTCTGCCCGATGACCCATGTGTCGACCATGTTGTAGAGCTGCTGGAAAAGGTTTCCGAGCAGGAGCGGCAGGGCAAAGATTATTATGCTTTTTACTATGCTCCCCTCGGTCATGTCGACGTTTGCGCGCCCGAGGGAAAAACGCTTTTCTTTTGTTCCGGTAATCATTCCTGAAAAACACTCCATTCACCACTATTGTAACACAAAAGTGCGCCTCTAACAATACCGAAAACAAAAAAAATGTTGCTTTTATCTTTGATATAGTGTATCATAAAGTCAACAACCAATTATAAACCCCACGAAAAATGAAAGGAGAAGAGCATGGATAACGAAAATCCCGCCGTAGCCTCCGATATATCTCAGGATGCGGATTTTGTACTTACCGTCTCCTCGCTTGTCAAAAAGTACGGAGCCTTCACCGCTATTGACGGCATAAGCTTCAATCTGCCCGCCGGGCGCATTATAGGTCTGCTCGGACCGAACGGCTCTGGCAAGACCACCTTTATAAAGTCGGTCGCCGGGCTCCTCACCCCGACCTCCGGGGAGATAACCGTAGCGGGACACCCGATAGGGGTAGAGAGCCGCGCCGCGGTCTCCTACCTTCCGGAGCGCAACAGCATACCTGAGTATTTCACGGTTAAGCAGACTGTGACGTATTTTGAGGACTTCTTTTCGGATTTTGACCGGGGGAGAGCGGAGGATATGCTTTCCCGCCTCGGCGTCCCCGGCGACGCAAAAATAAAGAACCTCTCAAAGGGAACAAAGGAAAAGGTTCAGCTTGTCATGGTCATGTCCCGCCGCGCGCGGCTGTACCTGCTTGACGAGCCGATAAGCGGCGTCGACCCCGCCGCCCGCGATTACATCATATCGACAATTCTCTCCTGCTATTCAAAGGACTCCTCGGTCATAATTTCGACGCACCTTATTGCGGATATCGAGAATGTCATGGACGGCTTCATATTTATAAAGCAGGGGAAGATTGCCTGTATAGGTACGCCGGACGGACTTATGAAGAGCACGGGAAAGACGGTTGACGAGTATTTCCGGGAGGTGTTCAGATGCTGAAAAAGGTATTCAAATATGATTTTCTTGCGATAGCGCGGGTCGCCGTGCCGCTCCTTTCCGTCGTCCTCGGTCTCGGAGTGCTGAACTGCGGGCTTGACGCCATACTGTGTGCAAAGCCGGATATACCGGACAGATTTCTCTGGGTAACATGGATTGCGACGTCGCTCTTTGTGACCTCCTATATCGCAATTGCCGTACTTGACGTAATTGTTGCGATACAGATATATTCGCGCTACTACAAGTCGGTGTTTACCGACGAGGGGTATCTGACGCTTGTCCTCCCCGTCTCGACGCACCGCCTCCTCCTCGGCAAGTTCCTTGCCTCCTCTCTCTGGATTGTCATCTCCGCCGCGGCGACGGTCATGTCGATAGTCGTCTCGCTTATTCCCATCATGGTTTCAATGGGCCCCGAGAATACCGCAACCGTCGTCGCCTCGATACTCAGAATGTTTACGGAAAGTATTGAGGAGCTCGGGGTGCTGAATTTCGTCATTCAGATTATCCTCTCCGTCACCGTTCTTATCGAAAATATTCTGATAGTATTCGCCGGAATAACCGCCGGGGCAACCGTAATGAGAAAGCACAGGGTGATAGGCGCCGTTATATTTGTTTATATCGCAAATACCGTTCAGTCGGTGATGCACAGCATAATACAGGGCGTCCTGACTCCGCTGATTCTGAATGGAGACGTAATGATGTTCTATACCGTCTCAAATATTGTGCAGTTCGTGATAGCCGCGGTAATCGCGGTTGTAAGCTATTTTGTGACGTATAAGATTGTTCACAGAGGCGTGAACCTTGAGTAAAAACCGCCACGGGCAGTGCAGACCGGGAAACGCCGGGAAATAATAAAATAAAAGCCGCCACCCGGTATAAATGATACACGGGTGGCGGTATTTTTTGCGCCTTACTTAAGGAAGCCGAGAAATCCGACGAATCCGTAGCAGGCGAGCGTCATTATCACCCCGCAGGCGATAACGCCGAGGAACACCGTGAAAAATGAGCGCCACCTCGGGAGCGAAAACAGCGACGAAACGAGCGAGCCGGTCCATGCCCCCGTCCCGGGGACGGGCAGGGCAACGAAGAGGAAGAGCCCGATAAACGAGGTCGTGACTATCTTCTCGGAGTTCTTTTCCGCCCTCCGACGGAGCCAACCGACAATCGGCTTGAACGGCTTGAATTTTTCGAGCCAGTCGAGTATCTTCGGTATGAACATCAGAATAAACGGAATGGGCACCATGTTCCCGATGATGCATACCGGGAGATTTATATACCACGGGAGCCCGAGCGCGGTGCCGAGGATTACCCCGCCGCGCAGCTCCACGAGCGGGAGCATGGACATAAAAAATACGTAGAGAATATGCGGAATCATTCGTGTGTACCCTCGTTTTTGTCACATGAGTTGCCTGAGCGCGCTATCTTTATATCGAGCACCAGCGCGGTTATACTGACCGCGAGCGCGGGGACGAAGATTGCAAGGTTTGCGGGGGAGGGGTTGTCGCCGAAGAGGGTAACGAAGCCGATAACCGAAAGTACAGCCCAGAAGATTACCGAGAGCACGTCGAATACCGCACACGCGCGCGATGGCGCGACCGTTCGCCTCGCCGTCTGTATTATCTTGACCGTCAGAACCGCACATATAAATATCATTATAACGGCGACGATGATTTCAAAAACTATAAACATCGCGATTACAATCGCGAGCCCTATTCCCGCGCCGATAGCCCCCATTCCGGCGTCGGAGAAATCGGTGTTCTGAAGCTCACGGATGGCGATATTCAGCTGTACGAATATCACGACGCAGAGCGCGAGCAGAATCGCATAGCAGACGATTACGGCAATGTTACGTTTAAGATTTTTCTTTTCCATAGCGTCACCTCACATAAATTTCTGTTGTTGCGTTGTTTTCGTCATTTTGTAGACCTCGTCAGCCGGACGACAGCCTCACAGTGTCCCGTCCCGGGGAAGAGGTCAAACGGGGTCACGTCTCCGGGTGTGTAGCCGTATTCGGCGAGTCGGGCGACATCCCGCGCGAGCGTCGCGGTGTTGCAGGATATGTAGATTATTCTTTCCGGGGAGAGTGTGCCTAAAAAGTCTACGAGTCCCTCGTCACACCCCGCGCGCGGAGGGTCAATGACGCAGATGCCGGGGCGTATCGGCTCGCCCCGCTCCGCCTCCGCCGCGGAGAGCAGGCGCGCGGTGTCCGCCGCGTCCCCGAGGTAAAATGCGGCATTGGCTATACCGTTATCGCGGGCGTTCTTTTTCGCACATTCGACAGCCTCCGGCACTATCTCTATACCGGTGACCCGCCGTACCGCGTGCGCCATCGAGAGACCGATTGAGCCCGCGCCGCAGAAGAGGTCGAGCAGCTCCTCGTCACCTTTCGGCTCCGCGAGCGCGAGAGCCTTTTCATAGAGCAGCTCCGCCATTGCGTGGTTGACCTGGTAGAATGCCGCGGGCGAGAGCGTGAGCCGCACCCCGGCGAGCGTGTCGGTGATATAGTCCCTGCCGTATACGGTTATGTATTTTTTGCCGAGCACGACGTTTGTATTCTCGCGGTTCTCGTTGAGGAGAAAGCCGACTATCTCGGGGAATCCGCGGCGCAGCTCCTCTGCGAGATTATCTGCATAGGGGAGCGACACACCGTTTATAACGAGCGTCAGCAGCACCTCGCGGCTCACCTCTCCCCGCCGCAGATATATGTGGCGGAGCAGTCCGTGCCCGCTCTCCTCGTCGTATACGCTTATCCGCTTCCGTTTGAAAAAGTCGCGGAGCAGGGAATTGATACGCCCGAATATTTCCGGCGCGGCGGGACAGTCCGCTGCCTCCGTGACACGGTGGCTCTTCGGCGCGTAAAACCCTATTACATAGTCGCCGTCTTTTGTCAGCCCGATGGGATACTGTGCCTTGTTGCGGTAGCCGCATGTGCGCCCGTTCGTGACTACGGGCAGGACCGAAACCTCCGGGAGCCCGGCTTTGCGGAAATTCTCCCGCACCGTCCGCTCCTTTATCCTGAGCTCCTCATAGTAGTCAATGTCCCGGTAGGCACACCCGCGACAGTGTGCGGTGTGACACCGCCCGTCGGTACGGTGGGGAGACGGCACAAGGATTTTTTCGCACCTCGCGACGGCGTAGGTGGAGTTGACCTTTATTATCCGACATTCGACTGTGTCGCCGCCGACGCCCCCGGAGACAAAGACCGTGACGCCGTCAGAGTGCCCGACGCCAAAGCCTAAATTGTTCGTGTCCGTGAGCGTGAGCCGCAGGAGGTCGTTCTTCTTGAAATTCATGAAAATCCTCTGTAATTGTAAGCTTATATTTACTAAATGAACTCCTCACGCGCCTTATCGCGAAACGCCTTCGGCGTCGCCCCGTACACGGATTTGAAGGCTTTTGTGAAGTATGACGGGTCGGAAAAGCCGCAGAGCTCGGATATTTCGTTTATCGTCTTTTCCGTTTCACACAGCATATTTGCGGCGAGGCGCAGACGGTAGGAAACTATGTACTGGTGGAGGGTGACGCCCTTTCTGTCCTTTAACATCCGGCTGACATAGAACGGGTGATAGCCGAACATCGCGCCGATCTCGGTATTGGATATATCCTCAGCGCAGTTGTCGCGTATATAGGAGTCGAGCGCACGGACCATCCGCGCCGGGAGCGCGTGCTCGTCGGCGGTCTCCGCCGCGGCAAGGAGTACGAGCTTTAACATCGCGGAGATCTCCGCGCGGTATGAGCCCTCGCCGCTTGTGAATATGTGGTACATCTCGGTGAAAGTGTCGCGCCTGTCCGCCATATCCCCGACAAAGAGCGGGCGGTCAAACGGCAGTAGGTCGCAGGTGTGACACTCCTCCGCGGAAAAATCCGCGGCGCGCACAGCCGGTATCGCGGCGTCCGTCGGCTCGGGTCTGCCGTCCGTCAGGTCGCATTGTATTACAACTGCGCGAAAGCGGTTGCTCCGCAGTGTGAACGGTGTTCCCGCAGGGACGAAAAGGAAATTTCCCGGCGCGAGGCGCATTTTTTTCCCGCCCTCGGGCGTAAGCTGCAATTCGCCCGAGAACATGTATATGATACGGCAGTCATAAGCCGTCACAGGCTCTGTATATTTTATTCCGCGGTCATAGAGCGCGACGCTCCGTATAACCGGGTTCAGTCGTGTGTAATCCATCTTACCTCCGGGTTGCTGTCTATCGGATAGCTCTTCCGGTTTCATTTTAACATATGCGCGCAAAAAAAGCAAGAATAATTGAAATTTTACGGCGCGGCTTGCTCCCGCCGAGCGCTGTCAAGACTGCCCGTTTATTAAAATTGATAGTCGAAGGCGCGGGTAAAAAGGCTCCCTCGGGAGGGAGCTGGCGCCGTAGGCGACTGAAGGAGCCTGTCGTGTTCAAAACTAACTGTTCAAATAGATTGAGAAAGCACAAAGAAAAGATAGAGACTCGTGGGAGAATTTGCCGTCGCTTTAATTGTCTCCGGAGGAGACGCGCCGGCAATATTTCGCCCTCCCAACCGCGAGCTGCGGTTTCTTCTTTACTTTACCGCGAACACAGCGAGGTCTTGCAGTTACTCGGGCGCGGTGGAGTTCGATTCGGAACGAGGTAGCAAAAAGGAACGGCACCCCTATGGGATGCCGTTCCTTTTTGGTGACTCGTGGGAGAATCGAACTCCCGTTTCAGCCTTGAGAGGGCCGTGTCTTAGCCGCTTGACCAACGAGCCGTCTTGCGATTGCCCGTTTATTCTATCATAAACTTTTCCCGTTGTCAAGTGGTATTGTGAATATTTTTATTTAACTCTGAAAATCCTTTGCGCCGCCGTTTATCTGCTTCTCCGTCGCGCGGAGCGTCGGGAAATAGAGAACAAGGTAGATGAGAATTGTAACCGCCCATGAAATCGGATATATCGCATATATCGCCGATATGTCCGTCCAGAGGAAACGGAACACCGTCCCGAGCCATATTATACGGAGAATACAGCTGCCGGACAGGGAGACCACCATTGCCGTCGTCGATTTCCCCATTCCGCGCATAGCGCTTGACAGCGTATCCATAATTCCGCAGAGGAAGTAGAAGGTCGCGAGAATGTAGAGTCTCTCTTCCGCGTAGGCTATCGTCTCCGGGTTGTCGGTCATTATCCGGACGAGCGGCTCGCGCAAGAGAATTACCCCTCCGCCGACAACGAACCATACCGCCATGACGGCGACAATCGACATCCGCACAGACCGGCGCATACGCCGTATGTTCCCGGCACCGAGATTCTGACTGACGAATGCAAGTGCCGCGAGCGACACGCCGTACATCGCATTGTAAATGAATGAATCAAACTGCGAGCCTATCGTATTTCCCGCCATCGCGTTTTTTCCGAACGAGTTGATTGATGACTGTATAAGCACGTTCGAGAGCGAGAAAACGCAGCCCTGGAGCCCGGCGGGGAGCCCCATTTTCGTTAGCGGTACGAGCTCACGCACCGAGAGCTTTATATACTTTTTCTCAATGTGTGCATAGCCGTCGTTCTTCGCCATTGCGATAAGCGAGAGAACAGAGGATATGAGCTGAGAGACAACCGTGGCAATCGCAACGCCCTCGACGTCAAGGTGCACGACAGCGACGAAGAAAACATTCAGAATGACGTTCACAATTCCGCTTATAACAAGATAGATGAGCGGGCGGACCGTGTCGCCGACCGCGCGGAGTATCGACGCGCAGAAATTGTAGAGCATTATTATCGGCATACCTATGAAGTATATCCGCATGTAAGTGCACGCCATGTCGAGCACCTCGGGGTCACAGTCCATGAGTATAAGGATAGGGCGCGAGAGTGCAACGCCGATTACCGCGAGTATCGCACCGAAGAATACGGAGATGAAGACGGAAGTGCCGATAACCCGGTGCGCCCCGTCGCGGTCCCCCTCTCCGACACGGCGCGCAACAATGACATTCGCGCCTATCGACAGACCGACGAAAAGACCTATTATAAGATTTGTGACCGCTCCCGTAGCGCCGACCGCAGCGACAGCCGCGTCGCCCGCGTCCCCGAGAAAGATACCGAGCACCGCGACATCCGCCGCGTTGAAGAGTATCTGGAGGATATTTGTGGCAATAAGCGGGAGAGCATACAAAAGCAGCTTCGGGAGTATAGCTCCCTCGCACAGATTCATCTCGTGATTTTTCAGCTTCATAACCGACCTCCGATCACAGTCGCCGTATACGTCGGCGGGCGAATGAGATTATACCACCGTCCCGACGGGAAGTCAATACCCCGGATAATTAATTTATCTTCAATATACTTGATTTGAATGACTGTATGGTGTATACTGTATTATACTACCGCAGCACCGTATGTCAGGAGGACAGCCCTATGACCGAGAAGGCACAGATAATGGACGGCGCGACGCTTAACCGCACAGTCGCGCGTATATCTCACGAGATAACCGAGCGCAATCACGGAGTCGCCGACCTTTGTATTCTGGGGGTGAAGCGGCGCGGGGTTCCCCTCGCGCGCAGAATATGCGATTACCTCAATGCCTTTGAGGGAGAGCGCGTCCCGCTCGGAGAGCTCGATATAACCTATCAGCGCGACGACCTCGACGACGAGGGAAAGCGCGCCGCGGCAACAGGCTCCGAGATCCCCTGTGATCTGACGGATAAGACCGTCATAATAGTCGACGACGTGCTCTATACCGGCAGGACGGCGAGGGCATCGATAGATACCGTTTTCAGATACGGCAGACCCCGCTCGGTACAGCTCGTCACCCTTGTCGATCGCGGGCACCGCGAGCTGCCGATACGCCCGGATTACGTCGGAAAGAACGTCCCGACCTCGAAGAGCGAGACGGTCTCGGTCCGCTTTGAGGAGCTTGACGGCGAGACCGGAGTTTATATATGCGAAGGAGACGGAAAATGAAGAGCGATATAGAAATAGCCCAGAGCGCGCAGCTCTCCGATATAGGCGAGATAGCCGCGCGGCTGGGGGTGAGCGAGGAGCAGATAGAGAGATACGGCAGATATAAGGCGAAGCTCGACCTCTCGCTTGCTGCCCCCCGCGATAAGCATGCAAAGCTGATACTTGTGACTGCCATGACCCCGACCCCCGCGGGAGAGGGAAAGACTACAACCACCGTCGGGCTTGCCGACGGGCTCCGCAGAATAGGGAAGCGCGCCGTAGTCGCACTCCGTGAGCCGTCGCTCGGTCCCGTATTCGGCGTGAAGGGCGGCGCCGCGGGCGGCGGATATGCGCAGGTCGTGCCCATGGAGGACATAAACCTCCATTTTACGGGCGATTTTCACGCAATAGGCGCGGCAAACAACCTCCTCGCCGCCATGCTTGATAACCATATTCAGCAGGGAAATGCCCTTGGTATAGATACAAAGCGCATAGTCCTGCGCCGCTGTGTAGATATGAATGACAGACAGCTCCGGTATATCGTCGACGGTCTCGGCGGCAGGGCAAACGGCGTCCCGCGTGAGGACGGCTTTGATATAACCGTCGCCTCCGAGGTTATGGCGGTGCTCTGCCTCGCAACGTCGATAAGCGACCTGCGCGCCCGCCTCGGGCGTATTGTCGTCGCCTATGATACGAGCGGCAGACCCGTGACGGCAGAGGATCTGCACGCCGCGGGAGCCATGACGGCTCTTCTTCGTGACGCCATCCGCCCGAACCTTGTCCAGACCCTTGAGGGTACACCTGCAATAGTCCACGGCGGACCGTTCGCGAATATTGCCCACGGCTGTAACTCCGTTCTCGCGACGAGGTGCGCAATGAATCTCTCGGATTACGCGGTTACGGAGGCGGGCTTCGGCGCCGACCTCGGAGCCGAGAAGTTCCTTGATATAAAGTGCAGAATGGCAGACATCTCGCCGGACGCTGTCGTCGTTGTCGCGACCGTCCGCGCGCTGAAGCTGCACGGCGGGGTCCCGCTTTCCGAGCTCGGGCGGGAGAATGTTGCCGCCCTCCGCTCGGGTATGCCGAACCTTCTTCGCCATGTGAAGAATATGACCGAAGTCTACGGGCTGCCCTGCGTCGTCGCGGTTAACCGCTTCCCGAGCGATACGGACGCGGAGATTGCCACCGTCGCGGGAGAGTGCCGCGCGCTCGGCGTTCGCGCCGTGGTATCGACGGTATTCTCCGACGGAGGAGCCGGAGGAGAGGAGCTCGCGCGCGAGGTCGTGCGCCTCTGCAGCTCCGAAAAGAAAAATTTCACCTTCGCATACGACGATGAAATGTCTGCGGAGGAGAAAATGTGCGCGATAGCCCGCCGTGTCTACGGTGCCGACGGCGTCGATTTTGCCCCCGCGGCGCTCCGTGCGCTTGAGGATATACGCGCCACAGGCTACGGAGCTCTCCCGGTCTGCGTCGCGAAAACACAGTACTCATTCTCGGACGATAAGTCCCTCCTCGGCGCGCCGGAGGGCTTCCGTATCACCGTGAGGTCGGTAAAGCTCTCTGCCGGAGCCGGGTTTATAGTAATGCTGACGGGCGACATAATGACAATGCCGGGACTTCCGAAATCCCCCGCCGCCGAAAGAATAGATGTGACCCCGGACGGCAGAATAACCGGGCTGTTCTGAGGAAAAAGCCTCTCCGAAAAACAAAAAAAGGTACACTGAGAGTGTACCCATTAAAGATCATAAAAAATCGTAATAAAAGTCGGTAAACAACCGACTTTTATTGTTAAATTTTCTGTCAAAATGTGTTTTATATACCTGCTGTTTTTTGATGCTATAGTCAATGTAAATATAAGGGGATTGTATGAAAATATCAATCAGGTTTTTTAACGATAAAGAAGTGCGTGCCGCTTGGAATGAGGAAAACAACAAGTGGTATTTCAGCGTTCTTGATATTATCGGAGCAATAAGAAAAGAAGATAATTACGAAAAATGCCGTAACTATTGGAAATACCTTAAAGCCAAACTGAAAAAAGAAAACAGCGAGTTGGTTAGTGCCACTACCCAACTGAAATTAACTGCCGCCGACGGAAAAAGGTATATGACGGACGCATTGGATTCCGACGGAGTTATTAAGCTTGCCGCAGAACTTCCGGGCAAGCTCGGCGCAGAGTTTATCGGTTGGTTTACGCGGTCGGACGATACGATTGACGGCAAAAGCAAGCAAAAGGCATACGCTTTGTTTGATAGTTCTTTTATAGACGCTATCGAAGTCGGAACTGCCAAAGGCTTACAACAGATTCACGCTTATTTATTCGGCGGATTATATGATTTTGCCGGGCAAATCCGAACGCTTAATATCGCAAAAGGCGGCTTTGCGTTTGCGCCCGCCATGTTTTTGCAGGATAATTTGCACTTGATTGAAAAAATGCCCGAGGATACGCTTGAAAACATAGTAAAAAAGTACGTTGAGATGAACGTTGCTCATCCGTTTATGGAAGGAAACGGTCGAAGTACTCGTATCTGGCTCGATTTGATTTTGAAAAAGAATCTTAAAAAATGTACCGATTGGAGCAAAATCGATAAAAAAGAATACCTTAATGCAATGCAAGAAAGTCCTGTCGATTCCTCGCATATTTACGAGCTTATAAAAAGCGCACTGACTGACGATATAAACGATCGGGAAATCTTCATGAAAGGAATCGACTACTCTTATTATTACGAGCAGGTTGACTGATTTGCTTAGGGCAACGGGGTAACCCGCTTATCCTATATCCGAGAGGGTAATCTCCGCCTCGGAGTTTATGAGCCCGTCGGGGCGCACGGTGCGGAAGAAGTATTCGCCATCCGCCTCCCCGCGCTCGACTGCGAGATTTGTGCCGAGGGGTGCCTCGTGCAGATAGGATACAGATATTTGGGAGATGTACCTTCCGTCGAGCGGCAGAAAGTCCGAATATATGTCCGGGTATCTCGTGTTATTCATGTGCCGGTTCTGGTCGACTCCCCCGTAGCAGACACGGTAGTCACCGACACGGACCATAGAGGAGGGTAGGGAAATTCTGCGCATAGTCAGGTCGAGCGGCGCGAGCTTCGGAAACGGGAGGTCAAAGTCGGACACGCGGACAAGCTGTCGCGTCTCCGTGTCGATAAGAGCCCAGACGGAAACCGCCCGCGCGACAATGTGCCCCCGGCAGGAGAGAGTATAGCACCTCGGGAAGCTGAAGCCCCGGCTCTCGCACGGGTAGGTTGTCGCGGTAATATGCTCGTATGCGCGCACCGGCTCGCTTATCTCCATTCTTATTTTCGAGAGAAGAAAGGCGCGCTTTTTTGCTATCAGATTCTCGTATGACATCCCACCGCTTGTCAGCTGGTCCTGTGCCGTCGACTGAATGTATTTCATAAGAGAGGAGGTCCGGCAGACACCGTTGTAGTCCGCGTCATGTATATCCGTAATTATTTCTTTTTCGTAGCCCTGCAATTGAAAATCACCTCTGAAATGCTTATAGCGACCGCCGCCGTCGGGGTCCGACCGTCGCCTTTTTATTAATGATACACCCAAAGCCTGTGATTTTCAAGGAGCACATACCGGAAAGTTGTAAATTTTTATCGGTTTTTTGCCGGGGGGCTTGACCGCCGTGGTATACTAAAGAAAAGAATAAGCGATAATAACGCAGGAGGAAAAACGAATGAAGGATGTAAATACGGAGAATTTTCAGGCAGAGGTCGAGGGTGCGCACGGGCTCGTCGTCATAGACCTATTCGCCACGTGGTGTCAGCCCTGTCGCATGCTCGCCCCGGTTATAGAGGAGCTCGAGGGAGAGTATCCGGAGGTTAATTTCTGCCGCGTGGATGTCGATGCGTCGCCGGATATAGCCGCGCAGTTCGGCGTCCGGAGCATACCGACCGTCGCGTTTGTAAAGGACGGCACTTTCCTTGATTTCACCGTAGGCGTCGTCCCGCGAGAAAAGCTCGCCGCGATGATAGAGCAGTACAGATAACGACAGGCAAAAAACGAATATCGGAGAACCCCGGGGTAAAATGTTGCCCCGGGGTTGTTTTTGTATATCCGCGCGAAAAGTAGACGCCCGCAACGCCTTGAACGAGGTGGAAATAAATGGTATAATCCGGAATATACCGACAAAGCAAAAAAAGGACGCTTAAAATGAAAACGACAAAGACCTTTCTCTTATTTTTATGGGTGCTCGCGCTGACGCTCCTGCTCGCCCTCCCGACGGAGAGTGCCGGGGACACCGGGCGGGCATCCGGCGTGACGTATGCGGAAAGTGCCGCCACAGACACCTCCACGGCAGTGAGTGCCGCGCGCTCTGCCGTCCCGCCGCGCCACAGACAAACATCGGACGGGGAAGAATACTCCTCCACTCTGACGCCCGCCGCCCCGATCGGTGGCACCTCCGGACAGAGTGAGAACACCGCCTACGGCTATACGCTCACGCTTGACGGTGGGGTTTATACCCTCACGACAGACAGCGGCGCGCGGGCATACTCCGGGAGTCTCGACGGCGTCTCGGACTTTCTCGCGACCCGTCCGTCCGTCTCTCTCTTTCTTGATATGAAGGAAGCCGCGGGCACGCTCCGTATAGCTACCGATGTGAATATCCGCGGCACCTGCTCGTTTTCCGACGGCGGAATAGTAGTTTCCGGCGGGCGTCTTGTCAGCTCGGCGGAAATAACCTTTTCCTCCGGCGGGCTCCGCATAAAAGAGGGCACCCTCACCGTCACGGGCGGGAGCCTCGTGTCCGCCTCCTCCGTCATAGTCTCGGATTATTCCTCATCTGTTTCCGTATCGGTAACCGGGGGCGAGATAGTCTCACAGGGCAGGGAGCCGGCGATTAAAATCTCGCTCGGCACCCTCTCGCTCTCGGGCGGCAGCGTGAAGTGCGCCTACGGCTTCGCCGTCGACAACCGCGGGAGCCTCTCGCTATCCGGCTCTCCGGTAATCCGCGGGACAGTCTCCGATATATCGACCTCCGGCGCGGTCACACTCTTTGGCGCAGAGGGGAGCTTTTCCGGCACTGTGCGCGTTATATGCACTATGGATTTCCCGCTCGGGAGCCTTACCCCGGTGTTTTATTCGGCAGACGGGGAGCAGACGAAAAGCATAACCCTGACCGACAGCCGGGGCACGAGCCTTCCGCTCACATATTTCTCCTCCTCCCGCTATACGGATGAGCGGGATTTTCTCGCCGTATATCGTCCGCATACGGTTACATTCTATGCGCAAAACGGAGAAAAATACAGAACCGAGGAGCTGCTATCGGGAGAGTCTCCGACACTGCCGGAGCCGCCGGAGAGAGTCGGGTATTCTTTCTTCGGGTGGTGTGCCGATACGGCTGGGGATACCCCATATACACCCGAGGGCGTGTATGAAAATATATCGCTTTACGCCGTATACAGGCTCTCCGCACCGACCTTCCTTTCGCAGAATATCACATTCACCTTTGACGGCGAATGGCACACGATAAACCCGGTTGTATTTTCCCACCCGCTTGACGGCGAGGGGCACTATGAGTATCTGTGGTACCGCGACGGCGCGGCTACCGATATTACCACTCCGACGCTTCGTATACGCGGTGTCCGCGACAGCGGGGAATACTCGCTTTCCGCTACCTTTTTCTGCGGTAACGAGCGCGTGACGGTGAGCGTTCCCGCGGTTACGGTGTCGGTCTCTCCGCTTTCGGTAGACCCGCCGGAGATACCCTCTGTGACCTATACCGGGCTCCCGCTTTTGCCCGCGGTTCCGTCTTGTGTCTGGTACGGATATTCCTTTGACCCGGTTATACATGCCGGGGAATATCCCGTTATACTTGAGCTCAAGGATCCCGGGAATACCGTCTGGCGGGGCGGCGACTTTGCGGCTCTGCCCCTGACCTTCCGCGTTCTGACGGCGGACAACCTGTGGACTATCTCCCCCGAAATATCCGATGTCTATGGGGGAGAGACCGCCGCCGTGTGCGCAGCCGCCCGCTTCGGTGTGCCGGAGTGGAGGTATTCCGTGTCCCCGGACGGCGGATATTCTCCGGATTTTCCGACCGCACCCGGCACATACTATGCAGTGTGTACCGTCCCGGGCACATCCGACGTGCGCGAAATCACGACTGCACCGATGCGCTTTACCGTAATGCGTGACGGCGTACTCTCGCTCCGAATAGCGGCACTGCCCGACAGAACCGAGTATTCCGCGTATGATTTCTTTGATCCTGCCGGGCTTTCCGTAATCGCCCTCCGCGAGAGCGGACGGAGCGGAGAGATTCCGCTCTCGGAGCTTGTATTTTCATACACGGGTGGCGCTGAATACTTTCTTTTCGGCGACAAAACGGTGAATGTCACGTATTCCGGGCGCACCTGCTCCGTCCCCGTCACAGTCCGCCTCGCCGAGTATGATATGTCCGGATTTCTCTTTTCGGATACGACGATTATATACGACGGCGGGTGGCATACAATATCCCCATCAAATCTTCCTGCGGGGCTCCTTTACAGCACAGATGTCAGCGCGCGTGACGCCGGGGAGTATACGGTAACCCTCACCTTTACATCAACCGACAGAAACCGACGCGCCCCCGCCCCCGTGAGCGCGACCCTGACGATAAACCCCCTCCCGCTCACGGTAATATGGGGGGAATGTGAATTTGTATACGACGGCGCGCCGAAGCTCCCGGGCGCGTATGCGATAATGCCGGACGGCTATCGCCGGACACTCGCCGTAACAGGCGCAAGGACAAACGCGGGTGAGGGGTATGTCGCCGCGGCACAGGCACCGGACGGGAACCATACATTGATAAACCCGACCGCGGCATTTTTCATAGCCCGCGCAAGCTACGATATGTCGGGCGTACATTGGAGCGCGTCGGATTTTGTCTATGACGGGCAGGAGCACGGCGTGACACTTGCAGCTCTCCCTGCCGGGATTTCGGTTATAGGCTACTCTGGCTCCGTCGCTACTGCGGCGGGGGAGTATACCGCCACGGCAACCCTCGGCTACGACAGCGAGAATTACTATCCGCCAAAGGTAGCTCCGCTCGTCTGGCACATTCTCCGCGCGGATTACGACCTCGGTGAGCTCTCCTTTGTCGGCGGCGAGTTTGTTTACGACGGACTTGCCCACCTGCCGACCGTAACGGGCGAGATTCCCGCGGGATATGACGGCAGCGTGCCCGAATATACCATGACCGCCGGAGCCACCCATGTCTCGGAGGGCGAGGTAGCCGTATATCTCCGCTTTATTGTGACAAGTAAAAACTATAACACTCCAAAAGATTTGACGGCTTACGTGCGGATAGTCCCGTGCCGCGTCGGTGTCGTGTGGGAAAAGCTGACGTTTGTCTACGACGGCAGGGAGCACCTGCCGTCGTCATCGGCTGTCTGCCCCCTCCGCGTTACCGGAGGAGCGACGGACGCCGGAAGCTATATAGCGATGGCTACCCCGCTGACGAGCGACTACGTTCTTACAAATCCGACCGTCGCCTTTACGGTAGAGCGCCGCGCTAATATGTGGACGGAGCAGCCGCGCATACCGGATATATTCGACGGAGATACCCCTCTGTGGTCTGCGGTGGCGGAGTACGGCGAGGCTGCCGTTACGTTCTTTCTTGACGAGGACTGCACCGCCCCGGCGGAAGGCTTCACCCCCGGGACGTATTACGCGGTGTTCACCGTGCCCGAGAGCCGGAACTATAAAGCACTTGTCTCCTCCCCAGTCCGTTTCCTTGTTGTAAAGATAGCTCCGGTGGGGATTTCTGCGGAGTGCGAGGGGGAGATAGTAGCGTTTTCCCCCGTCTCCGCTCTGCGAGCCGTCGTGCGCGTCCTGTATAATAACGGAGACGTCCGCACGGCGTCGCCGGACGAGTACATCGTCTCCTACCCCTCGGGGCATCTGCCGCATACGTCGGATACCACCGTCATATTCACCCTCGGCGAATTCTCCGTAACGAAAAATATAACCGTCGGGCGGGCTGTGCTTGACCTCTCCACCGTTCGGTACACCGGGCTCACCGTGACGTACGACGGGGAGGAGCACACCCCTGGTATAGCCTCACTGCCGGAGGGGGTCACCGTCCTGCGTATCGACGGCGGCGCGCGGGTCGCCGCGGGGGTCTACTCCGTCTCCGTGACCCTCGGCTACGACAGCGAGAACTATCTTGACCCCGGTGTCCTGCATCTCACAATGACAATAGAGAAAAAGACGGTAGTTCTTCCAACGCCGCCGGAATTTTCATACACGGGTAGGGCTTATATCCCCAAATTCCCGGAGTCCGGGCTCTATGACATCACAGCACCGGAGGTTCTGCACGCCGGGACATATCGCGCACGGGCAGCCCTCCGTGACAGGGATAACTACCGCTTCGCGGGGGCTGACGGCGGGGAGTGTGAATTCACGTTCACCGTCTCCCCGGCGTATATCCGCGTCATCGTCGGGAACGTCACAAAATATATAGACGGAATAAAGGAAGGGCTCACCTACGTGAGTGCCGCTCCCATACCCGACGAGGCGGGGCTCCGGTTGTATACGGACGGCGGGCTCGTCCTCGCAGCCTTCGATAACCCGGACTATTACGCCGACTGCGTCCCCGGGCGGATAAACCCGGTCGCCCGCCTCTCACCCTCCCTTATGACCTCTTTTGTGATACTTGCGGTAATTCTTATATTCCTCCTGATACTCGCCGTGGCTCTCCCGCGCCTTATCCCGGTGATAAAGGAGAGAATACGGATAGCCTCCGTCGCCGCGAATATCAGAAGAAATACCGTATGCCCCTGCGCCCCGATAACCGTTCCGCGCCTCGCCCCGCCGGATAACCGCGGGGGCGGGGAAGAGGGACCCGCTCCCGACACCTTGCCCGGCGGCACGCCTGAAAGCGGTGACGACGACGTCCCCGCCGTAAAGCCGGACGCCGAAACCCCGGCTGTAAACGGACGCCCCGCCACCGAAACAGGTAGCCGTACCGCCGTCCGGCGCCTCCTCGCCACAAGACCCGTAACCCCCGCATACGCGGACGCCATGATAACCGACAGCGACGCAAAGGAGATGACCGAGCATGCGGAGGAGGTCATATATACGAGCGGGCACCGCAGGAGAATTATAAATGTCGGCACGCTCTCGCGCGCCTTTCCCGACGGTGCCCGGGTCGATGTGAATATCCTGAAGGAGAGGTCGCTTGTTCCGTATGATACGGGCTATCTTAAAGTGCTCGCCGACGGGGTTATAGATAAGGAGCTCTCGGTGTATGCCGATGCTTTCAGCCTCGCGGCTGTCAAAATGATAGCCCTCACAGGGGGCAGGGCGATAAAGGCGCACACAGAGCAGAGACAGGAGCCGCATCCGGACGAAAAAAACGCTGCCGGAGCGGAGAAAGAATAAATTCGCTTGCTTTTTTCCGGGGTTTGTGCTACAATACTAACGACCCGCGTGCGCGGGCAAAATAAAATGACGGAGTTTTGTAATGAATAACCTCAGAAAGCATGACATTCTGAAGCTGACTCTGACTGCAATGTTCGTGGCTCTGATAGTAATAATGGCTTTTACGCCGATAGGATACCTTCATATAGGTCCGGTGTCCATAACGTTTATGGTGGTTCCGGTCGTGCTCGGCGCCTGCCTGTGCGGCACGGTGAGCGGCGCGGTGCTCGGTCTCGCATTCGGGCTGACGAGCTTTTTCCAGTGCTTCGGCATGGACCCGCTCGGCGTCTACCTCCTCGGGCAGAACGCCTTTCTGACCTTCCTGATGTGCGTGCTTCCGCGCGTGCTCATCGGGGTTTTCGCGTCCCTTGTCTATAAGCTGATAAGCCGCGGCATAAGACCGTCCGGCGAGGATGTCGGGGACGAGTGCGCGGATAACGCCCGCCCCGGCTCCACCCGCGAGATCATATCCTACACCGTATCGGGGATAGTCGGGTCGATAACGAATACCGTATTCTTTGTCGGTATGCTTGTCCTCTGCTTCTATACGACGGGTGCCCTCGCCGGCTATGCCGACGGCGCTCTTAACGTAGGTCTCGGAGAGCTTCTTATTATGCTCATTACCTCGAACAGCCTGATTGAACTGTGTGCCGATGCGGTTCTCGTCACCCTTATCTGCACTGCGCTCCGTCCCCTTCTTCGGAGGATAGAGGCAAATTTCTGAAACCTCGGGGCTGTCGCTCCGGCGCCATACCGTAATCCGGGACTGCGCACACTGCGACAGCCCCGAAAAAATACCCGTGGAGGCAAAATATGTCGGAAAAAAGCATAAAGGCTCTCTTTTTTGACAGAGACCTTATAGCGATAGTAAAGCCCGCAGGTATACCGGCACAGCCGGACGCCACGGGGGATACAGACGCCCTTACCGCCGCGGCAGACTTTCTGTGCAGCTCCGGCGGCACGGCGGACGTCTACCCGGTTCACAGGCTTGACCGCGTTGTCGGCGGGGTAATGGTCATTGCGAGAAATGCGAGGTCTGCGGCAGCTCTCTCCGCCGTATTCGCGGGTCACGATATAAAGAAACGGTATGTTGCCGTCCTCGACGGTGCCGCCGCCGGGGGCGTGTATGAAAATTACATATATAAAGACGCCCGGGCAGGCAAGGCGTATGTCGTGAAAAATGCCCGCCGCGGTGCACGTCCCGCCTCGCTTGAGCTGTCCGCCGTATCCTCCGCTAAGGGCAGGCGCGGCGAAATACTGACCCTCGCCGACATACTCCTGCACACCGGACGCTACCACCAGATAAGGGTGCAGTGCGCGTCGCGCGGGACCCCGGTTCTCGGCGACGGAAAGTACGGGAGCCATGAGAACGCCTGCGTCCCCGCGCTCTTTTCCCGGAGCCTTGAATTTACGCTTTCCGGCAAAAAATATTCTTTCTCCGCGGTGCCGGATTGTACCGTCTACCCGTGGAGTCTGTTTTCAAAGGAGATATCCGTGCTATGAGAAATTATCCGGTCGTAACCGTAAGTGAAAAGGCGGAAAAATCCCTCCGCGGCGGGCACCCGTGGGTGTATTCCGACGAGGTGCGGGAGGTGTGTGGCGCCTATGCCCCCGGCGATATAGTCGACGTGAAGTCCGGAAAGGGAAAATATCTCGGATCAGGATATATAAACGACAGCTCGAAGATACGGGTCAGGATAATATCGAAAAATCCGAACGACCGCTTTGACAGGGCATTTTACGAGCGGCGCGTCCGCTATGCCATAGATTACCGCAGGACCGTAATGGGCGATGATTTCTCTGCCTGCCGGCTGATATTCGGTGAGGCGGATATGCTCCCGGGGCTCACCGTCGACAGATTTTCAAATGTCCTCGTCACCGAGACTCTCTGCCTCGGCACCGAGAGGGTAAAGGATATTATTTTCTCATCTCTTGTAAGCACCCTCCGTCAGATGGGAGAGAGAATAGACGCGATATATGAGCGCAACAGCTCGCCGATCCGCGCCCTTGAGGGTATGGAGAGCTATGACGGATATTATTTTGCTCCGGGGCTTGACCTTTCGGAGATCCCGGGCGGCTCGGTATTCATTACCGAGAACGGGATAAAATACCGTGTCGATTTTGTGAACGGACAAAAGACAGGATTTTTCCTTGACCAGAAATATAACAGACAGGCTGTCGCAAAAATATCGCGCGGTCGCCGTGTCCTCGATTGCTTTACGCACACCGGCTCCTTCGGGCTGAATGTCGCGGCGGGCGGGGCAGCATCGGTTCTGAGCGTCGATATATCCGACGCGGCGCTTGATGTCGCGCGGGAAAACTGCGCGCTGAACGGCTTCTCCGACAGAATAGAATACCGCGCGGCTGATGTCTTTGACCTGCTCTCGGAGTACGAGAGGGAGGGAAAACGCGACTTTGACCTGATAATTCTTGACCCTCCGGCATTCACAAAGAGCCGTGCGACCCTCAAAAATGCGATAAAGGGCTACCGAGAGATAAATTACAGGGCAATGAAGCTCCTGCCCCGCGGCGGCTACCTTGCCACCTGCTCCTGCTCGCACTTCATGACCGATACCTACTTCAAGCAGATGCTCCATAACGCGGCAGAGGACGCCGGAGTATCCCTCCGTCAGATAGAGGCAAGGACACAGTCTCCCGACCACCCGATACTCTGGAACGTCCCGGAGACCGACTATCTGAAATTCTATATCTTCCAGATAGTCTGAAAAAGCACGAAATCAATACACGCCCCACGCCCCTTTCCGCTCTAAGCTGACGGAAAGCCCGGTACAGACGAGGTTTTATATATGTGTGAAAAGCTCTTTTACAAGGACGCTTATATAAGTGAATTTACATCCGTCGTCACCTCCTGCGGGAGCGCGGACGGCGGCTATGCGATAACCCTCCGGGAGACTGCCTTTTTCCCAGAGGCGGGCGGGCAGGGGTGCGACGGCGGGTGGATAGACGACCTCCGGGTCACGTCGGTTTACGAGTCGGGTGGCGGGATTTTTCATATTGTCCCGTCGTCGCTCCCGGTCGGGACGAAGGTTTTCTGCCGTCTCGATTTTTCCCCGAGGTACGAGCGTATGCAGTGCCATACGGCGGAGCACATGTTCTCCGGCACGCTCCATCGTCTCTTCGGCGCGGAGAATGTCGGCTTTCACCTCTCGGAGCGGGAGATGACCCTTGATACCGATATTCCGCTGACGCGGGAACAGCTTGCCGCGGCGGAATATGAGGCGAACCTCGCGGTCTACCGCAATATTCCCGTCGTCGCATACTACCCGACGTCAGAGGAGGCGGCGAATATATCCTACCGCTCAAAGGGCGAGTACGCCGCGGGAGAATTGCGTCTTGTCAGAATAGACGGCGTCGATGTCTGCGCCTGCTGCGCGCCGCACGTCCGCTCGACCGGGGAGGTCGGGATAATAAAGGTGCTTTATTCCGAAAAGCATAAGGGCGGCACCCGGGTGTATCTCACCGCCGGTGTGAGAGCCTACCGTATACTTTCGGAGGAGCATGAAACGCTGAGAAAAATTTCCGTCTGCCTCTCCGCCCCGGCTTCGGAGTGCGCAGAGGCTGTCGCAAAAACGGTTTCGGATATGCGGGACACGGCGGCAGAGTACCGCGTATACCGCACCTCGGTTGCGACACGGCTCGGTGCCACACTCCCGTATACCGACGGTAACCGGATATGCGTCCTTAATGATACGGAGCCGGAGACGCTCCGTGCCTTTGCCGACGCCGCAAAGGAGAGAGCCGGAGGGCTCACTCTCGCCCTCTCCGGTGAGGAGGGAAATTACAGATACGTGCTCGCCTGCCGCGGGGAAAGCATCGCACCGCATGTGACGGCGCTTAACCTCGCGCTCTCGGGTCGCGGCGGCGGCAGGGGAGAGATGGCACAGGGGACGGCTTCGTCCGCACTCAAAAAAGCCGAGGAGCACCTCGGCGTCAAAGCCTCGGTGCTCCTCTGAATATTCTTTTTCCGGGAATATCATTCTTCAACCTCAAAATTCAGGACTATTTCGGATCTTGTGGGCTTGAATTTCGTCAGCTTTATTCCCGCCGCCGTCATCATCCTGCGTGACGCCTCGGTAGACTCGGTTCCTTTGTACTTGTCGGAAAGATAGATAACCTCGCGTACCCCTGCCTGTATTATTGCTTTCGCACATTCGTTGCAGGGAAACAGCGCGACGTAGAGAATGGAGTCCGCGAGGGATTTTCCCCGCGTGTTGAGTATCGCATTGAGCTCCGCGTGTACGACGAAGTTGTACTTCGTCTCGCCGAGGGATGCGTCACGGTTCCACGGGAACTCGTCGTCAGAGCACCCCTGCGGGAAGCCGTTGTAGCCTGTTGAGAGTATTCTGCGCTGTCTGTCGACAATACATGCGCCGACGCGGGTGTTCGGGTCCTTCGACCTCTCCGCGGCGAGGAGCGCGACCCCCATGAAATATTCGTCCCAGCTTATGTATCCGTTTCTCTTCTCGGTCATATTACCTCCGGGGGAGCCGCGGGTTGCGCGGGCATCCTTTTAACTGATTTTTATTGAAGTATAGCATAAATTATCCGCACTGTCAAGTGCCGCGGGGGTCCATTATGAACGCTGCCGTAAAAGAAAAATATGAATACGGGCGACAGCTCACATATTCGCCCTGCACCCTCTGCGCAAGAATGTGCCGCGCCGCGAGAGACTCCGGCGGGCGCGGTGCCTGCCGCATGGGGTGCGCCCCCGTTGTCGCGCGTGCCGCTCTACACATGTGGGAGGAGCCGCCAATATCCGGAACCCGCGGTGCGGGCGCGGTCTTTTTTTCCGGCTGCTCGCTCGGATGTATTTATTGCCAGAACCGGGAGATCTCCCGGGGGGAGAGCGGCATTGAGACAGACACCGGCCGTCTCTCGGAGATATTCTTTGAGCTCCGCGCCGCCGGAGCGCATAATATCGACCTCGTCACCCCGACGCATTTTGCGCCGTCGGTTATCGCGGCGATAGACATGGCGCGGAGCCGCTGCTTTGACCTCCCGTTTATATGGAACACATCGTCCTACGATACGAGGGAGACAATACGTGCTCTCGCGGGCAGGGTGGATATTTTTCTACCCGACCTTAAATACTCCGGCGGGGCACTCGCGGAAAAATACTCCGCCGCCCCGGATTACCCGGCAGTGGCGCGCGCCGCGATAGAGGAAATGATGCGCATATCCCCAACACCCGTGTATGATAATGAGGGAATAATGAGGCGGGGCGTCATCGCTCGCATACTGCTCTTGCCCGGCAGGGTTGCGGAGGCAAAGCGGTCGGTCGCATACCTCTATCATACCTACGGCGACAATATCGTAATAAGCCTTATGAGCCAGTATACACCTCTCCCGAATCTCCCGCGTGAGCTCTCCCGTCCCGTCAGTCGCGAGGAGTACCGTGATCTTTGTGATTACGCTATGCGCATAGGCGTAACGAACGCCTTTATACAGGAGGGCGGTGCCGCCGCGGAGAGCTTCATTCCGCCTTTTGATAATACGGGCGTCCTCCCGCGGGAGTAGGGCGGGGGCAGGGCAAATCCTCCGCCTTTTCCTGTCGCCCGGCGGTTGCGCAACCTGACGTTATTCTCTTATAAGGTCATCCATTCCGTACAACCCCGGCGCGCGCCCGGAGAGAAAATTCAGCGCGCGTATCGCCCCGGCGGAGAAGACCTCCCGCCCCTCCGCCCGGTGAATTATCATAAGCGTTTCATACCCGGTTGTGATGGTGAAAATATGCTCCCCGGGCAGATTGCCGAGGCGGAGGGAGTATACGGGAATATCGCCCCTGCCCGCGCCGCGCAACCGCTCGCATAGGGCGCGGGCGCTCCCGCTCGGGGCGTCTGCCTTGCCCTTTCTGTGCGCCTCGGTCACCGCTATGTCCCCCTCGGGGAAGAGGCGCGCCGCGTCAGATGCGTATTTTGTGAGCGCGGCCATTCCGGGTGAGAGATTAGGAGAGAGAAACACCGGGATTCTCCCCGCCGCGCGCCGTATGTCGGATAGCTCTTCTTCCGTCTGCCCGGTCGTCCCGATAAGCAGCGGGAGCCGGCGCGAGAGGCAGAATGAGAGGACATCCTTTGTACATTCCCGGGAGGAAAAATCTGCGACCGCGTCACATTCCGGGAGCCCCGAGAGCCTCTCTGACCATGCGAAATCGATACACGGGGGGCGGTGTCGGCTCACCCCGCCTGAGAGCGTATTACCCCCGGAGCTTTCCTCATTCATGAGTGCGCGACAGAGGAGCGTGCCTATGCGCCCGGTACAGCCGTTTACGGCAATTCTCATTTTTCTTCCTCCGTTCCGATTTGTAATGTAAATAAAAGTTATGCTTTTGAATATACCGATACTTGTTTTACAGAGATTTTACATAAAAAGTACAGCCGCCTTTACCTTTCCGGTATAGAATTTATATAAAAAGGAGAGAAAAAACATGATATATCTTGTTGAGGACGATGTAAGCATACGGGATCTTATGATATATGCGCTCGGTGCCTCGGGTCTCCCGGCGAAGGGATTCTCTTCGTCGCCCGAGCTCTGGGAGGCGCTCTCGTGCGAAATGCCCAAGCTTATAATACTCGATATAATGCTCCCCGGCGAGGACGGGATAAGCATACTGAAAAAGCTCCGTGCAAATCCCGCGACGTCGGCTGTCCCGGTGATTATGGCGACGGCAAGGGCGACCGAGTACGATAAGGTAACGGGGCTCGACCTCGGGGCGGATGACTATCTTGCAAAGCCGTTCGGAATGATGGAGATGGTATCGCGCGTTCGCGCCGTGCTCCGCCGCGCATCGCCGGAGGCGACAAAGTCACTCTCGGCAGGCGCGGTTTCAATGAACCTTGCGGAGCATACCGTCACCGCCTGTGGCGAGAGGGTGACGCTTACTCTTAAAGAGTATGAGCTCCTCCGCCTGTTTCTTGAAAATCCCGGTATGGTATTCACGCGCGAGCACCTTATGAACAGCGTCTGGGGCAACGACTTCTTCGGCGAGACCCGGACGGTAGATGTCCATATAGGCACGCTGCGTACAAAGCTCGGCGCCTGCGGCGATTATATTCAGACCGTGCGCGGCGTCGGATACAGAATGGAGGCAAAATAAGAATGACAGGCAGAATATTCCGCTCGATATGCCTTGCGGCAATGGGTGTGTTCATAATTCTTCTGAGCGTGATAATGAGCGTCCTGTACGGCTATTTTTCATCAACTCAGGCGGGCTCGCTCCGCGATGAGACGGAGATTGCCGCCCGCGGTACAGAGCTCTCGGGTAAGGAATATCTTGAAACCCTTGAGGCTGAAAAATACCGGGTGAGCTGGATATCCGCGGACGGCAGCGTCATATTCGACAGTGCAAAGGACTCCTCCTCTATGGAAAATCACCTTGAGCGCGAGGAGATAAAGGAGGCGCTTGAGACCGGCGTCGGCGAGTCCGCGAGGTTTTCGGACACGATAATGGAGAAACAGCTATACTGCGCCATGCGTCTCTCGGACGGCTCTGTCCTCCGCCTCTCGGTAAAGCAACTGACTTGGTGGTCGATAATTCTCGTAATGCTCCAGCCGATAGCCGTGAGTGCCGTGATATGTGCCGCCCTGTCGCTGCTTCTCGCTTACAGGCTCTCGCATGTCATAGTGAAGCCGTTAAATAACATAGACGCCGACTCCACGGATACAGCCGTCTATCCGGAGCTTGCCCCGGTCGTCTCCCGCCTGCGCGTGCAGAAAAAACAGCTTGAAGAGCAGGAGGAGCGTCTCGTGCGTCAGCGCCGCGAGTTCGAGACCGCGACGGGCGGAATGTCGGAGGGAATAGTTCTTCTCTCCGAGGACGGCGGACTCCTGAGCGCGAACCCCGCCTCGCGCAGAATACTTTCGCTTGACGGAGAGTTAACCGGAAGATTTCCGGAGCTTGACGAAACGGTAGCGGAGGCGCGGGACGGCGGCGTACATCGCGAGATGATGAAGGAAATATCCGGCAGGGAGTATCACTTCCTTGTCAGCCCGGTAATGAGTGACGGGCACGTATGCGGCACGGCTATAATCATAATGGATATAACCGAGCGCGAGACGGCAGAGAAAATGCGCCGCGAGTTCACGGCGAATGTGTCGCACGAGCTGAAAACCCCGCTCCAGAGCATATCCGGATATGCGGAGCTCCTTTCCTCCGGCATGGTGCGCGAGGAGGACAGAGGGGAGTTCTATTCCCGTATATATTCCGAAGCGCGCAGAATGATAACCCTTGTCGGCGATATTATCCGTCTCTCCCGTCTTGATGAGGGGGCGGGAGACATGAAGCGCGAGGACGCCGAGCTCTCCGCCATAGCCTCCGCCGCGGTGGAGGAGCTGCGCGATGTGGCGAAGAGCGCGGGCATAACCATAGAATACGACGGCGAGAGCGCAATGCTGAAAAATGCAATACCCGGGCTCCTGTCGCTCACGGTCTATAACCTCTGCGACAACGCGATAAAATATAATAAAGACGGCGGCAAGGTTACGGTAGAGGTCAAAAAGACCGACGGCGGCGCCCGCCTTACCGTCTCGGATACCGGTATAGGAATACCGGAGGACTCGCTCGAGCGGGTGTTCGAGAGATTTTACCGCGTGGATAAGAGCCGCTCAAAGGAGGTCGGCGGCACGGGTCTCGGTCTTTCGATAGTAAAGCATGCCGCGCTTCTCCATAATGCAAGGCCGGAGATACACAGCACGGTAGGGCAGGGTACGACGATAAGTATTCTCTATCCCGAGGATTGCTCCGTCGCGGAGTAATGCCTGCGCAGTGCCGAAAATAAACTGCCCGTAATTTCAGGCGCGGTAGCTGCACCCACAAAGCGGTGCCGCGCCGGAACAATATTTTTCGACGAAAAAAGCGTGAAAGCACCGGAATATGCGGAGCTTTCACGCCTTATTCTTTATTTTTTCATATTTTCCGGCTCCCGTCGCCGTCCGCCTTGCTCTTTCTCTTCTCGCGGTTCGGTAGGTGCTTTATATAGGCAAAGGTTTTCTTTTCGCCCTCGTCTCTGAGCATTATGAGCCATTTCTCGAGCGTCGCCGCCGTCCTCTCATGCATAAGATTTTTCGCGTTGCTGTTTATGAAGTAGTTATAAGGATAGGAATTGTCATAGTCGTTCTTATGATATATCTTGCTCGCGGCGACCCTGTCGCAGAACATCTCTTTAAGATACCGGACTGGCATCTCGACAGGGACGTATATTTTTTTCTGCGGGTCGATGTCGTACCAGTATTCGTAGTGGTGGCGGTTTCTCCCCTTGTGGTGGAGCCATGCGGCAGAGTAACCGTATTCGGCGCGCTCGCCCTCGTTGGGGCTCCGCTTTCCCGTGTAGTATCTCGCCCCGGGGATAAATTCGGTGGGCGAGTATTTCGAGAGATCGTGGAATAGCCCCTGAAGCCCTATTCCGCAGCGGAACGTGTGAGCTATAACCTTGTGCCTGTGCTTTGTTATCGTAATGAAATGCTTTATCGGATGTATCATTTTTCCCTCACCCCGGGCTTTGCCCGCAGTATCGTTTTTTACGGAATATATTCTATCACACAGATCGCCGGATTGCAATATCATACGAAAAAAGTCAATTTCCGAAGAGCGCAGGGCAATATCGGACTGGACAAAACGGAAAAAGGCTGATATAATATCCGGTGAAAGATTATTCGACCCGCGCACACCGCGCGGAGAACGGAGCCGAAGAATGGCAGAGACACGAAAAATCCGCGTAGGTATCATAGGTACCGGAGGCATAGCCGAAAAGCATATAGCCTCATACAAAAAACAGCCGGACGTAGAGATAGTCGCCGCCTGTGACCCCGTACCGGGTAAGGCGGAGGAATTTATGCGCAGAAACGGCGTCACCGGGGTGAGCTTTTATCCGTCTGAGCGAGAGATGATAGCCGATAATGCCGCCCTCCGGCTCGACTGCGTCTCGGTATGCACATATAACCGTCAGCATGCGCCGTGTGCCATCCGCGCGCTTGACGCCGGGATAAACGTTCTGCTGGAGAAGCCCTTTACCGTCACGACGGATGAGGCGGTGGAGGTCATGAGGGCGGAGCGCAGGTCGGGAAAGGTCCTGTCAATAGGATTTCAGCCGCGCTTTGACGACAATATGAAGAAAATATGCGACATCGTCTCCTCGGGAGAGCTCGGGCGGGTCTACTACGTCCAGACCGGGGGCGGTCGCCGCCGCGGAATACCTGTCAGGCGGGGCACAACGTTTATAGAGGAGGAGACCGCCGGGCTCGGTGCCCTCGCCGATATAGGCTGCTATTCGATTGATATGGTAATGCACGCCCTCGGGTATCCGAAGCCTCTGACCGTCACCGGCTACCGCTCGTCATTTTTCGGGCGCGACCCCTGGTATTCGGGGTACAGGGATGCCGGGCACCCGGAGTATGCGGGACTCTTTTCGGTAGACGATTTTGCCGCCGGCTTTGTACGGCTTGAGGGAGATATAATTCTCGACTTCAGAATAGCCTGGGCTATGAATATAGATAGCCCGTGCGATACGGTTATCCTCGGGACAGAGGGCGGTCTCCGCATCCCGTCGACCGAGTGCTGGAACGGCTCGACAGGCGGGGATATGATACTTTATCACGAGGTAGACGGGCGGCAGGTTGAGACCCGCATACCCGAGATAATTCCACAGGAGGGCTCGCCTACGAATTTTGATAAGAAGATACGCTCGTTTCTTGACGCCGTGCGGGACGGCGGCGCCTCTCCCATTCCCTCCCGCGAGATACTCTATAATCAGATAATTCTTGACTATATTGCGCGCTCGGCGGAGTGCGGACATGAGCTTGCGGTTGAGATACCGGAGGTCTGACCCCGGAAAACAATACACGGGTATGGGGTATTTTTTTCGTATTATGCCGTCGTCCGGCATTTGCCCGTGAGCTTTGCCGTCCCCCCGCCGCCCGGGGCGGACGGCGGAATAAATTTTAGAAAAAAGACTTGCAAAAGAGTGCGTGATGTTATATACTTATATTGCAATAAAGAACAATACATAAAGGTGGATTTTTTATGTTTTACAGACTGAAGGTAGCCGGGCTTGAGCGGGAGTTGCCCCTCTGCCCGATAGGAGATAACCTGAATATCGGTGCGTTTGTCCTCTTCGGAGACGTCGAGCTTACCGAGACCTGCGCCCGCGAGCTCTGCAAGCGCGCGCCGGAGCATGACGTGATGATAACCGCAGAGTCAAAGGGTATACCGCTTATTCACGCGATGTGCCGTATAGCCGGGGAGAACAGATATGTTCTTGCGAGAAAATCGGTGAAGCTCTATATGCGCGACGTCGTAAAGTGCGAGGTACAGTCGATAACCACCTCCGCGCGCCAGACCCTCTATATCGACGGTGCAGACGCCGGGTATATGAGAGGTAAGAGGGTTCTTATCGTCGACGACGTAATAAGCACCGGAGGCTCGCTCCACGCTCTTGAGGAGCTGGTACGTCAGTCCGGCGGTATAATAGCCGGAAAGATGGCTATCCTTGCCGAGGGTGACGCAATCGACAGAAAAGATATTATCGTCCTCGGTAAGCTCCCGCTCTTCGACGGGCAGGGAAAAGAGCTTTAATAAAAGCATATACCCGTGTATTAAAAAAGCGAGCCTGTGAGCATTTTCCGGGCTTGCTTTTTTGCATTTTTCCGCGCCGTATATTCCGCGCTTCTTCGCATGTTGACATATTGAGCAAGGTTTGATATAATATTTACAGCGCCAAAACGAAAACGAAAGGAGCAGAGAAAATGAAAAAAACGATACTTGCTCTTCTGATTATCACCCTTGCCTTTACCGCCTTTTCAGCCTGTGCGGACGATGACGCAGACAAGGACGACAAGAACTCGCCGCTGCCGGAGGAGACCCTCGTTTCCGAGCTTGACCCCGGTAGCAGAAGCCTTATAAAGTCGCTTACCGATTATCTGAAGCAACTGAATGTCAACTTTGATCGTGATATGACTGAGCTAAACCTTAAGTCGCGCATAGACAAAATAAACGCGGGAGCAATGCCGCTCTTTGCTTCCTTTGATACGAAAAGTAATTATTTTGTCTGCGCCTATTATAATGCCGACCATGAGTACGACGAGACATCATACTGCTGCGCTGATAATTACACATGGGTAAAGGCTCAGAGAGCCGACTGTATTCCGGAGACCTACGGCGGCGCGCCCCATGTCGTCAGCTTTCAGATAAATACCGCTCCCACCGTCGCGGACCTAACCGGCAGGGCAGAGAGTGTCCCGTCGCTCGGTCATTTTCAGATGTACTCGCCGGAGTTTATCGGCGGCGTCAATAAAAAGGCGGCTCTTGATTACGATACCCCGATAATATACTTAAACGGTAGCAATGATACCGCCGTCTATGTCTCATCATATTCCTATAATTTCGATTACAACACCCTCCCGTATGTCACACTTGACGGCAGAGTATATATAACGGCGCTCCGGTATACCGTGGCAAGGGACGGCACCAGAAGAGAAAATGACCTCAGATACGACCTCGGCAGGTATTATGACGCTCTCACCGGCATAATGCAAAGTGAAAATCACAGCGTCGAAGCCTCCGGCATCACATCGGTATACGCCCTCTTCGAGCTCGGCGAATTTATAGATACGGTTACGGCAAAGTAAGCTGATTTCTATGGGCGCGGCTTAGCACAATTTATCTTTTTTCAAATTATCGCAATTTCTTGTTGACACATTAGTCAAAATTTGTTATAATATTATTGTAAGCAAAGACGGTGGAGGGCATGGTATGTTTTCATATGTGTGTAGGCAATACTACCCAACAGAAGATATATCTATGCATTTTTACCGATATAGGGGCGGGCAATTGAAAATTCTGATGTTTTGCGCATGAACGGGCTCACTATGTTAGCCTGTCCATGCGCTTTTTACATGAAGAGTTATTTGGAGGGAGTGATTGAAATGAAAAAAATTATAATCTTAATTCTTGCTTTTACGGTTGTTTTTGCGGTATTCCCGGGGTGTGCAAAAAACGACAGCACACTTGAAGAGATTTCACCTCGGGACAACGGGTTGATAGAAAAACTTGTCGATTATCTCGGAGAGACCAACGCAAATTACGATATGCCGGAACTGACTCTGAAGAGCAGAATTAATCAGATAAACAATGGGAAACAAGCGCTGCTTGCCTCATTTGATATGGCAGATAGTTATTTTGTCTGCGCTTACTATAGCGAAGGTCACGAAAACGAAAAGACGTCATATTGTTGTGCTGATAAATACACATGGGTTAAGACCAAATATGCAGATTGTATCCCCGAGAGTTACAATGGTTCTCATCACATTGTAAGCTTTCAGTTGAACAGAGCCTCTTCGGTTGAAAATATTATATCCGCAACGGAGAAAGCCCCTGCACTTGAACATTTTCAGATATATAAACCGGAGTTCAAGGATGGTCTGAATATTAAATCCCCGCTGTCATTTAATACCCAGCTAATCAACATTGCGGAGACGGGCACTGACATCGTCTACATCTCCACTTTGTCAAGTGATTTTGATTATGTTACAATTCCATGTGCAAAACTTGGCAAAAAGATATATATAACGCAGATGTTGTATGTTGAGAAAAGCGACGGCACCCGTTCTGAAAATGATGTCAGCTACGATTTGGGTGAATATTATGACGCTTTGAGCGAGATTATGCTGACAGAGCGCTATGTTATTCCTACAGGGGACGGACAGTCCGTCGTGTACGGCTTGTTTGAAATCGACGACTTCGTAAAGGCAATCACTGAAAAATAGTATTGTAAAACAGGATTATAAAAAACAAGGAGGAGATAAAACATGAAATCAAAAAAGAGATTAACAGCTGTTGCACTCGCTTTAATAATAGTACTTAATTGCTTTATACTCGGCGCTATTCAAAGTTTCGCTCACAGCAAAATGCTTGATGTGGGTTATGACGACTGTGTTTTTGCTTACAGATCTGACGGAATTGATGAAATGTGGTATACTCTTACCAAAGGTAATCTGTGCAGACATTACAGTCATGAAAGCAAGACCATAAAGTATTACTTTTCGGAAACATCAAAGGACGGAACATATTCGTGGACTACTGATGTATCGGAAAATGTTGCAAATGAAATAAAGAGCACATACGCCGAGAGTATGAAAAAGTGGAACAATGTATATTTCTATGAAGAGGATTCGCAGGGGTTCGTTCTGAAACACAAGTTAATAAATATAGTTGAAGGAACCGCAACAGATTACAACATAATAATATATCCTATATCAGGCGCAGATTTTATAGCTTCTACGGGCGCTCGTGACAGCGCTGATGTTATAGAGAACGGTGATGTCAAACATCAGCATTATTCCAAATGGGAAATGAATGTAAATGTTGACTACTTCTATGTAAACGAGATGTGTAACGCAGATGAAGTCACTCTGACGAGAGAAAGAAACGGTGCTCATGAATTTGGGCATGTGCTTGGATTGAGAGACATTGATTCAAATAATCTGTGTAATGCCGGTACTTCGCTGCAACATCACCATGAAGTTTTGATGGGCTATGGGGCGCCATTCTCGGAACGATCGTTCAATATAACATATAAAGATATAGCGGGTGCCGCTATAACGAGGGGGCTTCACACAGATTACGATCATCAATGGCTCAGCATGGGAGAACAGAGCAATGGTCAGTACAAACTGGTGTGCTCTGTATGTAACGGGGTGAAAAATATAGAGAGCCTTGAAGATGTCTCGTATAATGTGTACGGTGTATGTAACAATAATCATACACTCGCCGGCGGCAATATGATGCCTGTGGCGAGCTACGGCAACAAGGATTATTTCAAATGCAGATATTGCAGATATGTCGCACCGTTTTCTGACATTGTTCCTCAGAATTATACGAAAACATATTTAACTGACGGTATGCACGAGGTTACTAATAATGTTCAGGGATTAGAATACTCATTCTACGAGTCGCATGAAATTGTAAATAATGAGTGCGTCGGATGTGGAACTCACATTCATTCTTATACTGTTCGTCACCAATGGTACACTGACACAATGCATAAGTCTTACTGTTCATGCGGAGAATACACAATGAATAATCATGTTGTTGCATCCGGAAGTTTTTCTTCAGGCGGAATGGGGTTATGCATTGAATGTCGCGGTCGTGTATTCATGGGAGTCCTTGAAAGCGTTCCCGACAGTAATCGTCTTCATACAAAGAACGGAAGCTTCATCCTTACTAACGGTATAATTGTGTTGGTAGAAGAAGATATGGAGGCTTATCTGAAAGGCGAGTTAGTATTCTATAGAGGCGAAACCGAATAAAAATAAGTAGCGCGCCGCCGCGGGTAACACCGCGGCGGCACGCTTTATATTCCAGCTTTGCAGATGTGGTCGACGACTTTCATTTTTTGATGTTTACTGCATATATTTCCGCAGTTTGTCAATAGCCGCTTTTTCGAGCCTCGAAACCTGCGCCTGGCTTATCCCTATCTCGGAGGAGATTTCCATTTGGGTCTTCCCGGAGTAGAAGCGACGGTCGATTATCCCGCGCTCCCGAGGGGTGAGCTTTGAGAGCGCGTCGCGCAGCGACATGTTCTCGACCCAGTCGTCGTCCCCGTCGCCCTCGCTCTTTATCTGGTCGATAACATAGACAGAGTCCTCGCCGTCGTTGTAGACCGAGTCATAGAGCGACACCGGCTCGACAATAGCCTCGAGCGCCCCGCCGACAGCCCCCTCAGACTCGCCGAGGGCTTTTGCTATCTCCGCCACCGTCGCGTCCCTGTGGTGCTCTGCGGAGATCTTCTCCCGCACCTGCAGCGCCCGATAGGCGAGGTCGCGCACGCTCCGGCTTATCCGCACGGAGTTGTTGTCGCGCAGATACCGCCGTATCTCGCCGATTATCATAGGGACGGCGTAGGTGGAAAAGCGAACATCAAGTGTGAGATTAAAATTGTCGATAGCCTTGATGAGCCCGATGCACCCGACCTGAAACAGGTCGTCGACAGACTCTCTCTTCGCTCCGAACCGCTGAATGACGCTTAAAACGAGCCGCAGATTTCCGATGACGAGGCGGTCGCGCGCGCTCCTGTCACCCTCACGCACTCTGAGCAGGAGCCGCCGCTTTTCCTCCTCTGTCAGCGTCGTCAGCTCGGAGGTGTTTATCCCGCATATCTCAACCTTATTCATACATACCCCCTGACATAGGGAAGTATTGCCGTAATGCGACAGTTTTAGACCGCGCGGCGAATGGAAATATGCGGAAATTTAGCGAAAAGAATTATTTCGCGTCTTTTTTCTAAGCCGCCTCCGGCTCGGCGCCCTTTGCCGCGCTCAGCATATTTTCTATAAATATCCCATATCCTACCGTCGGGTCGCTTATCATGACATGAGTGACAGCACCAATGAGCTTTCCGTCCTGTATGATAGGTGAGCCGGACATCCCGCGGACTATTCCGCCGGTTATCGCAATAAGGTCGGGGTCGGTCACCGCAATGCGGAAGGAGCGCGTCCCGTCCGTGCTCTCCTCGAGCCCGGTTATAGATATTCCGTATTTCTCAACATTGCCGCTGCGCACGGTGCATAGAATTTCCGCCGCCCCGGTGTGGACATCTCCGCTCTTGCCGACGGGCAGGGGCGTGTACGGTTTTTCCGGGAGAATTTCGAGCTTTCCGAAAACTCCGCACTCACAGTTTTTAGTAAGATACCCTGTCTTTTTCCCGGTCAGCACCCCGCGCAGCTCCCCGGGGTCGCCCGCCTCCCCGCGCTCGACTCCGCCGAGGATGACCCCCGTTACGTCTCCGCTCTCCATGCTTATGACATTTCCGTCTCCGTCGCATATCCCGTGCCCGAGCCCGCCGAAGAGCCCCGTCTCCGGGTCAAGGAATGTGACTGTGCCTATCCCCGCCGCCCCGTCGGAGAGCAAGAGCCCGAGCTGATAGCTGTCGCCGACCTTCGTCGGTAAGAGCTCGGTCTCGTGCTCACATCCTCCGCGCAGGTATGTCACGCGTACGCTCCCGCCGCGCGACTTTGATATGAGGCGTTTTATCTCATCTCCGCTCTTTACCGTCTGCCCGGCTATCCCGGTTATCCTGTCGCCCCGCTTTATCGTGTGTATCCCGGAGGATACGTCCTCAACGTAAACGCCGACGCCGTGAATACGGACGCCGAAAACGCTCCCCCCGGGGCAGAGCCGGAGCTCCTCCTCCGTGCCGAAGAGGAGCTCGTAAATTCTCGACGATACGTTTATATCCCGCACGGCGGCGCGCCCGCCCGCATCGGTCCCGTCAGCCCCCGCGGGGACGATAATGAGCGAGAAGAGCAGGGTTATGGCTGTAAGGAGGGTTGCAGCTCTCCCGAATAATTGTTTTTTCATCTCGGAAATCCTTTCGCATGGGTTTACAAATTCATTTTGCCACGGAACGGGGTGTGATATGTCTAACAAAAAATAGCATATCGGGGCTGACACATACGGCGCAGACCGAAAAAACGCCGAATAATTGTATACACTATGAAATCGCTTATGTGCGATGCGTTTTTTTAAGAGGTTGAAATCCTGCGGATTTCTTCATTTTTATGTGTTTTTTCTGCCGCCGTTTTCGCTCTCTGCCGTATGTAAATACGGCGACGAGCGCGAAGAACGACGACTCTGCATCCGCCTGTGTCAGCCCGGGCGCACTTTGTCACATACGGCGCAGAACGAAAAAACACGGGAAAAGTTTTATGTGCTCTGAAATCAAAACATAAAAACACATACGGCGCAGACCGAAAAAAACGACCCGCGCGGGATTTTGCGCGGGTCGCCTTGTTTCTATAAAACTTTTTCTGATTTCAAAATCACTGAATTTTCTGTGCCTCCTGCCCGGTGAACACAGCCCCGGCAGACGACATTTTTTTGTAGGAAATTACAAAATAAATTATTTCCGCAACCGCCGTTATAGCCCACGAAAACGGGTAGAGAAGATACAGCCCTGCGAGCGTATGGAAGTGCTGAAATACCGTATATACCCACGCGACGCGGAACACGCAGGAGCCCATTATAACAATGATTGTAGGCACAAGGCTTTTGCCGATACCGCGCGACGCCGCAATGGTACAGTCCATGAACGCGGATATGCAGTAGGTGGTACTCATTATGACGAGCCGCTCGCGCCCCGCCTCGACAACCTCCGGCACATTCGTGAATATGGAGAGGAAACCGTCGCGGAAGATCAGGAGCAGCGCGCCGAGCACTGCCGCTATTCCGAAAGAATAAACCAGCGAAATAATGTAGCTCTGCATGACCCGTTTCCGCTTCCCGGCTCCGAGGTTCTGCCCCATGAAGCTTGAGCAGGCGGTGTAGAGTGCCGCCATTACGTTGTAGACGAGCGCGTCGGAGTTAGCCGCCGCGGCATTGCCCTCGACGTATACCGCGTCAAAGCTGTTGACGCCGCTCTGTATAAAGAGATTAGCTATCGAGAATATCGAGTTCTGTATTCCCGCGGGTACACCGAGGGAGAGAATAGCCGCAACCTTTGAGCGGTGGAACCGGAGCTTACGCACCGATAGGGCACAGCTGCTCTTCGAGCGGGCGAGGCGGATTATTATAAGGGATGCCGAGAGGTATTGCGAGATTATGCTCGCCCACGCGACGCCGTCCTCCGCCATTCCGAGGACTATTACGAAAAAGAGATTGAGTATAACGTTGAGTAGCCCCGCCGCCGTAAGATATATGAGCGGACGCTTCGTATCTCCCGCCGCACTTATAACTCCGTTGCCGAAATTGAAGAGCGCGACGCCGGGCATACCGAACGAGTATATTTTGAAGTAGAGCACAGCCCCGTCGATAAGCTCATCCTTTGTGCCGAGCAGGGTGAGGAGCGGGCGCGCAAAGAGGTAGCAGAGGACGCCGAGTATCACGCCGGCAACGAGGCTGACGAGAAAGGAGGTGTGCACCGTCTCCTCCGTGTCCCTCTCACGCCTTGCCCCGAGATATTGGGCGACGCGGACATTTATTCCGCTGCCTATACCTATAAGAAATCCGGTGAAAAGTGTGACGAGCGTCGTCGTCGAGCCGACAGCGCCGAGCGCCTCCGCGCTCGCAAACTGACCGACCGTCGCGACATCCGCCATGTTGAAGAGAACCTGCAGAACCTGAGAGAGCATCAGAGGAATACTGAAAAGAATTATGCTTTTCCAGAGCGAGCCCTCGGTCATCAGGTTATCCGCAGCAAGTGAATTTTTGCCGTTATTCATGGTGAAAATGCTACACGCCTCCCGGCTTTTTTCCGAAGAACATTTTATAAAATACCGCGTAAAGGTCGTCGGCAGAGTATGCATAGACTGCGAGCGTGCGCGTCGGCTTTGCGAGAATCTGGAGAATAACGCTTATATGACTTTTGTTGTCCTCGCGGAAGAGCTTGAAGCCTACAGAGCCGGCACAGTCGGCGATAAACGATGTGCGCGAGCGGTTCATGAGCTTTTGCGACGCGCCGACGGCAATCTCGAAAACAAAGGCGTTTACCTTGTAGGAGACGGAAACCGTGTCATTCACGCCGCCCCCGGTGAGAAGGCAGGCAATAGTCTCGCGCATGAAGTAGGCGAGTGCCTCGGGAGATATGCAGACGAACCCGGGCTGCACATCACATTCGGTTATGTGAAAATAATTTCCGAAGTACCTTTCGAGAAATACGTTCATCGCGTCGACAATGTCGCCGCCACGCATTGTGAATTTTGTGAAATCGGAGGGCAGGCTGTCGGAGAGGACTATCTCCTTGCCGTTTATCATGAGGGTCTCCATCAGCTCATCTCCACCTTCATCGGGTCATACTGTCCGAGCGCGTCGCCCGTCACAGAGGAGCGGAGCGTCGCCGCGCCCTCGTCAATGAGATTACCGACGTAGTTGTTTATATAGCAGTCGAGCAGCTTTTCCTTTTGCGTGTCGGGGAAGCTGTCAGGCTTGTCGCTTCTGTAAAAGACATAGTAGCCCTCTGCCTCGATAACGGGGCTGACCTCCCCGTAGCCGAGGGAGAATATCGCCTCGGTTATCTCGGGATAATCGGTGCTTGCGCTGTGTCTGCCGACCACCTCGCCGTATCTTGCGTCCTCCGCCTCTGTGAGCGAGTTCTGTATAACGACGAGCGAAACCCGCTTATCGTCCCCCGCGGCGTCAAGCATAAGCTTCCGTATATTTTCCGCCTGCTCCGCCGCACCGCTGTGCGCGCTTATGTACGCGCGATACACACGTACACAGTCGTCGCTTTCGTAGAAGGTGCGCAGCTCCTCGTCCGTCGGCGTGAGCTTCGGCTCAGCCCCCGTGGTCTCGTCCCCGCGAAAACAGGTGTCGAGCATGGAGAGAATAACCGTCTCCTTTATAAGCAGCCTCTGGACAGAGTAGTTGAGATTTCTTTTTTTAAGGTCGGAAAGATAGTCGTCATACGAGCCGCCGAAGCCGATAAAGCTCCCGTAGCCCGGTATGTCTCCGCCCTCGATTGACGCGGCGATGCATTTGTCGACCATCGCCTCGACCTTCTCATCATCAAGATGCTTTTTTCCGAGCGATATTGCAGAGTATATCCTTGCCGCGTCGGAGATTATCAGATTGTTGAGCCTCTCCCTGTATTCCGCACTCCCGCTACCATCCCAGACGGAGGTGTCCCCGCCGTCAACCTGTGAGCGGCGGCTCAGGAGCAGAAAGCGATACAGCTCATATTTTACATCATATTTTTCACCGTCGAGAGAGAGGGTAAAGACCGTCTTTTTCTCCTCGTCCGTGCTCTCGACCGCCGGGTACTTGTTATCCCCAGAGCAGGAGAGGAGCGAAATGGGGCACAGCGCGGCGAGCACCGCTAAAATAAAGCAAAGTATTTTTTTACGCATTTGAGAACCTCCGTGGCACGTCGTGCCTCACGCTCCGTTGAAATCTCTTACCGCCCTATTATATCAAAGCGCGCGCACAAAATCAATACAAATGCGTAACGCGGAGGTAAAATTTTTCTCCGACCTTGAAAAATCCGCGCGCCTGTGGTAAAATGAAATAAAAAAACGCCGGGGAGAGCCCGCGGCGGGTGAGGACGGTATATGCCACATACCAATAACGACGAATATACGGTACAGCTCTCAAGGGTAATTGAGAGATTCGGTCTTGAAACCATATATCTTCCGGATCTTCCGGAGAACATACTTGTCTCCTGCACGAGGGTGAACCGCCCGGGGCTTCAGCTCGTCGGCTTCTACGACCATTACGAGCAGGCGAGACTGCAGATAGTAGGAAAGGTTGAAAACCTCTTTATAAATCAGCTCGACCCGGACGAGAGATCCAGAAGGCTTGAGGACTTCTTCCGCTCCCGTCCTGTCGGCGTCATTGTGACGAGCTCAATTGAGGTGACCCCGGACACCGTCGCGATAGCAGAGCGGTGCCGCGTCCCGCTCTTGAGGACGAGCCAGAGAACCTCGGAGTTCATGGCGGCGCTTATAGCATATCTGAACGTCGAGCTCGGACCGCGTATAACGCGCCACGGCGTGCTTGTCGAGGTCTACGGAGAGGGAATACTCCTCCTCGGGGACTCCGGGGTAGGTAAGTCCGAGACAGCGATAGAGCTTGTGAAGCGCGGACACCGCCTGATAGCCGACGACGCCGTCGAGATAAAGCGCGTCTCCGCCACCGCCCTTGTCGGCAGGGCGCCGGAGCTCATCCGGCATTATGTTGAGCTGCGCGGCGTGGGTATAGTAGACGTCCGCCGCCTCTACGGTATGGGCGCGGTAAAGGACACCGAAAATATAGACCTTGTCGTAAATCTTGAGCCGTGGCAGAGCGGGAAAATGTACGATCGCTTCGGTCTTGATGAACAGACGACTGATATCCTCGGCATAAAGGTGCCGACGATAGTTATCCCCGTCTCCCCGGGGCGTAACCTCTCGGTGGTTATCGAGGTCGCCGCCATGAACAACAGGCAGAAGCGAATGGGGTATAACACCGCCGTTGAGTTCAATAAAAAGCTCATGGAGAGCATGAGCGGGGAATAATTGTATTCCGTGCTTCAGAGAGCCGCCGGGTCTCCCGGCGGCTTTTTCCTTTTGCCGTAATGTCATAATTTCCCATGCAGGCACATAAATTCATAGCGAATAGCCGAAAGGAGGAAATAAGACAATGCAAGAATACAAAACCGAATGTTCAAAAGCGGATATACTCTGCGAGTGCGGCAGTGAGTACACTCTCCCGGATTATATGGGGGATATACGGCGGGTCCTCGCCTGCACATCGCGCGCCACACCGTCCGGCAGATTTATCGGAAACGGGGAGGTGCAGTGCGCGGGAATTGTGTCGTATGAGCTGCTGTATACCGACCCGGAGGGAAAGCTGTGGTGCGCGCCCTTTACAGCGGATTATGAGTTCACGGCGGATATGGGAGACTGCACCTGCTCTGACGCGCAGGTGCATACCCGTGTACAGAATACGACCTGTCGCCCGATAGGTCCGCGCCGCGTGAATGTGAAGAGCGTGCTGTCGAGCGACGTGCTGAATACCGAGTGCCGTGAGACGGCTGTGGCCGGCACAGCCTTTGACGGAGACGCGCGCCCCGAGACAGCGGAGACCACATGCCGCCCGGCATACGCCCTCTACGGGACGAGAGACGAGAGGGAGTACGCGGAGGAGGGAGATGCCTTTGAGGGCGTCCCTGCGGAGGAGCTTGAGATTGTCGGCAGCTTCGGCACCGCCACTGTGCGTGAGGCTCTCTGCGGAGATGACTTTGTGACCCTGCGCGGGGATATAGAGGTTTCCGCCCTTGTGCGCCACGCGGATGAGCCGCCGTTCCCCGCGAAAAAAATAATACGCTTTGATGAGACCGTCCCGCTCCCCGGGGCGAGGGCGGATATGTGTGCCGACGGTGCAGCCGTTATAACCTCCGCCACCTGCACGACCGGAAGCAGTGACGGCGGGGACGCAGTGCTTAAATTCGGCGCAATAGCCGAGTTTTCCGCCGCCGCGAGGGCAAACGGCGAGATAACCGTGATAACCGACGCCTACGACCGCGATGCGGGTTGCGTGTGCGAGTACGGAAGGCTTACATACCGCGAGCTCGTCGATTGCCGCTGTATGAGCATTACCGCGAGCGCGGACGCCCCGCGTGAGGATTGCTCTGCGGAGGATGTGCGGGACGTTATATTCTCCTCCCCGGACCTCAAAAATTACGCCGTGCACTCGGCTTTGGACGGAGTGCATATAGAGGGAAATATCGTATATACCGGAATAGGGGTGACACAGGATGATAACGGGAAATTTGCATATAAGACCCTGCGCTTTGAATATCCGATAGACGAGACCGTCCGCGTAAAGGTCCCGGCAGACAACCCGGAGATATCCGTCCGTCTGGTTCCCGCGGGGGCAGAGGCGACGCTTGACTCCGCGCGGCTCTATGTCCATACAACCCTGCAGCTTGACCTTGCCACCTATTCGGGTCGAGAGTGCGAAATTCTCCTCTCCTGCGATAAGGCAGACGGCACCCCCGCGCGGGAGCCCGGGGTGATAACCGTATATTATCCCGACCGCACAGACACGCTCTGGAGCGTCGCGAAGAGGTATCGTATCCCCGCGGCGAGGCTCGCGGCGGACAACAACCTGTCGGCAGAGTGCGCGGCGACAGAGAGCGGCTCGCTCGCAGGCGTTAAAAAACTGATAATCAGATAAAACCGGAAAAACAGTACCTGCGCCGGCTTGCGGAATTACCGTGAGCCGGCTTTGATTTTATTACGGTTGATTTTTTCGCTGATATGTGATAGAATGAATAAAAAAGCTTGACCGGCGGATATGAGCCGGGGCGGAGGATAATATGACAAAGAGAAAGGCAACGCTGACGGTTATCATCGTCGCATTGGTGGCGAGCGCGATATTTATACCGTCCTGCGTCGGTATCATAGTGTCGCTCAGCGGGAGTGTCACGCCGTCAGGCGATAAACTCTACGACAAGGTTCTGCCGGTTTACGAGGGATACGAAAAAATAGTGGAGGAGAAACTCTCCGTCATCGGCTATGACAGCACTAAAATAGAAAAAACAACGAACAGGGACGGGCGCGACAGTGTCGGGAGCGCGTATTACTGCTCACTGACGACTACGTATAAGGTCCCCGGCGCAACCTACAGAATAAATGTTGCTTTCAGTGGATTTGACAGTGACGAGCCGGTGAATGCCGGGCTGAACTTCACCGCCGATTACGGCCTCGGAAACCGGGCGGAGCTTCTGACGCTCTTCTATTCGGAGGGAATACCGATTGGCTCGGCTCTTATGAAGGCGTGCGACTCCGTCGCCGCGCGCACATACTCCGGAGATGTATCGGATACGGTGGACATCGCCGTCCGCGGCTATGACAGCGCGCGCGCCGACGGCAGGCTTAAAACAGGAGAGTCCTATACCGCGATGTGTGACGCCGCAGGAGCGAACCATACCGCGGGTATCTCGGCATGGGAGGACGGACAGTGCGAAGTCGTTGTCACCACCTATGTCAGCTATGAGCTGACAATAGACAGCGGCAAAACGGAAACCACACCCGGAGAAGGGGAGAGCACAACCCCGCCGAAGGAAACACACGATTTCTGATACACCGCCGCTGAATGGTGCCATGAAATTCTGACTTCACTATACGAAATAAAATTCCCCCGCGGCGGATTTTTCCGCCGCGGGGGCTATCTTTATTCGAGTGTTATCTTCGATACTCCGATGTCGGATCTGCCGAGGACTTTGATGATGTTCATAAGAAGCTCCATCTCCTCCTCGGGGAATTTCAGGAAATCGAGAACGACCGTGCTGTTGTCGGGAATTGTCGCCTTGACCCTGATGTACACATCCTCCTTGTGGAAGTACTTCATCGTCGAGGATATGAGGTCCTGTATGCGCTTTGTAACGTTCGGGTCGACGGGGTAGCGGAACATGAGCTTAACGACCTTGCGCACGTATGTATAGGTGCGCGCCTTTTCCGCCTCGGCTCTCGCCCTTGCCGCCGCCTCCGCTTTGGCTCTCGCCTCCGCCTCGGCTCTTGCGGCGATTTCCGCCTTTGCTCTCGCCTCTTCTTCGGCTTTCGCCGCCGCCTCGGCTCTTGCTCTCGCCTCCGCCTCTATCTTCGCCCGTGCTTCCGCCTCGGCGCGGAGCCTTGCGCGCTCCTCTTCCTCGGCGCGGCGGCGTTCCTCCTCGAGTCTCTGCTGCTCGGCGAGCCTTGCCTCGGCTTCCGCCCTTGCGCGCTCCTCGGCGCGCCTTTGCGCCTCGAGATGCTCTCGCTCAAGCCGCGCGCGCTCTTCCTCGAGCGACTTTCTTGCCGCCTCGGCTATGAGCTCGCGCTCGCGCTGCTCCTGCTTCGCCCTTGCCTCTATCTCGGCTTTGAGCTTTGCGGTCTCCTCCTCGCGTCGCTGCTCCTCGGCGCGGCGGCGCACCTCCTCGGTGAGCCTGTCCTGCTCGGCTTTCCTTGCCATAGCCGTGAGCCGCTCGTTCTCCCGGCGGAGCTCGTCCTGCTCTCTGCGGAGCCGCTCGTTTTCTTCCTCAGCCTTGCGGCGCTTTTCTTCCTCAGCTTCGAGCCGGAGCTTAGCCTCGACCTCCGCGCGTATCTTTGCCTCCATTGCGGCGCGCTCCTCTTCGGCGCGGCGGGCTCTGTCCTCCTCGGCTCGCTTTGCCGCGAGGTCTGCCTCTCTTGCCGCCTCTGCGAGCTCCTCGGCGCGGTGCCTTTCCTCCGCCTCGGCTCTCGCTCTCTCCTCGGCTTCGGCTTTCGCCTTTGCCGCCTGGCGCAGCGCGGCGAGCTCCGCCCGCTCTTCGTGCGGGGCAGGGGACTCCGTGACCTCGGGCGCGGGCTCCTCCTTTTCGGGAACAGCCTCTGCGGTCGCGGGTGTCTCTTCGTCCTCGTCGGTTGAAAGCTCGAAGGTAACCTCCTCTGCGGGTGCCTCCTCTGTCCCGACCTCCGGGGTCAGCGGCGCGTCCTCCGTCGCGTCATAGACCTCGCCGTTGCTCTCCTGCGAAATCGCACTTCTGCACGCGGCGAGAATATCGTCGCCGTATCCGGAATTGGTGCCGACCTCTGCCGCCGGGGTCTTTATTCCCTCGCCGCGGAGTATTTCGTTGAGCTTGAGATTTATGTCGCTCTGGTCGACGGGGACGGATGTGTCCGTGCGCTCGACCTCGTCGCGCTTTATGGCGCGCTTTATTATTTCGCGCCACTCGGTGATGTTCTTTCTCCCCATGGCGAGCTGATACTTGTCGGTGCCGACCCTCGTTAAGAAGCGGTACTCCCGCTCGCGTATCTTCTGCGGGACATCCTCTCCTATCTCAAACGTGACCTCTCCCGCGCGTATGTGTGCGTTGACGGGGCAGGCGAAGGCGGAGGTGTTGTGCGTCCACTTGACCCAGAAGTCGCGCGTCGAACAGCCCTTCGCGGTTATGAGCAGCCGTCGGTAGGTGACATTCTCGGTTATGTGCTCCATATATGTCCCGGGTGCGAATACCATGCTTATTCTGACGGTGCTCCCGGCGAGATTTTTAATCGAGAACGCGCGGCAGATCTCGTCGTCGAGCTGCCTTGCCATCTCGTCTATGAAGTCCTGCGCGTACTTTCCGATGAGGAAAGTCGGGTCGTCCGACGTGGACTGGACCTCTATCGTCATTCCGCCGGGGAAGTAGGTATTCCTGCCCTCGAGCTTTTGCATGAACTCTGCGGGCACATCCTCCGCAATGCTGAATTTAAGGCACTCCGCGCCGACGTATGCATAGGGGATCCCCCCTTTGAATGAGGACTTGTCCTTCATATCAAAGGATATCCAGATAGTTTCGTGCCGGTCGCCGAGTATCGCCGTCATAGGGTAGTACCACAGCGTCCCGACAGAGAAGCTGTCGCTTATGTAATCCTCATACATCTGTATTCCGGTAAGCCGGTCGCCGTAGACATCGGCGAGGATGGGGAGAAGATTTGTGCGAATACTCTCCGCGAATTTGTCCGAGAGCGTTTCGCGCACTGTTTTGTTGTGTGTGAAATCGACCGTCATGATGAACCTCCGGAAAAAATCAGTCGTACCGCGCTCACAGCGCGTCTCTGTAAATAAATGATTTATCAACATAAAATATTTTAGCATACAGAAATTCAAAAATCAACGGGGTAGAGCCGAAAAAATTGGAAATTTTCAGATTACGGCATATTTTTCGCGGCATAAACCGACATGGCGATATGCGCTCTTTGGCGCACCTCGTCGCTTTTTGTCACTTGCACCTCCGATATGCCACGTGTCGCCGCCGCCATTTTGCGGATATGGTGACCTTATCCCGTAGGCGTTATTCTGTGAGCCGGATTATTTTTTTCTGTCGTCAAAGCCCCCGCGGCAGAAGCTCTTGAAGCGGCAGTAGCCGCACTTCGCGTCATGCGCCGCACCGTAGAGCGGGCGGGAGGATATGTTTCCGTTCTTCATCTCCCGCGCGACGTAGAGGACGGCGTCCCCGGTTTTTCTGTCGAGCTCGCGGTACTCCTCCTCGGTGAAAACCCGGCTCTGCGACGAAGCGCGCAGGCTTCCGTCCTTGTTGAACGAGAGGGGAATGTATTTCTGATTCATCCTGTCGGTTATAGCCTTGTTTGCCGTAAGGAGGCCTCCGCGCCTCTGCTCCTTTTCGGCAGACGCGAGCGAGCCGTCCTCGCTGTCGGTCACCGGGTCGTCTATTCCCGCCTTTGCGTAGATTATCCCCGCGGGGATGAGCCGCCCGCCCGGCGCGGCGCCGAGAGCAGCGCGGAAGTCCGGGTCGTCCGTCTCCGATACAGCCTTCATGTATAGGAGCATCTGCAGATTCTTTCCCTCGTCGATGTCGCTCTTCTTTATGTCCCGCTCCCCGGTCTTATAGTCGGTGACGCGGATGTAGGCGTCCTGCCCGTCGGAGTAGGAATCAACGCGGTCGACCGTGCCGTATATCCGTACACGGGTCCCGTCATCAAGCCTGTATTCCGGTGCCTTTGCCGCCTCGCGCCCGCCTTTTTCGGATATCGGGAGCTCGAAGAATACGGGGAGAAATTCCGACCCCTCCGAGAACTCGTCGCGAAGAACCCGCACCGCCGGGACAGCCGCGCGGCAGAGCCTCCTTATCATGTTGTCCATTCTGCCGCCGCGCTCCCCGCTGTAAACGCTCTCGACATATTCGCGCGCCGTGCTCCGGACGCTCGCCTCGAGCTCACAGTCGCTCATGACCCCGCCCGCGCGGCGCAGCTCGCCTATCCGCTTGACCGTCCGCTCCATAACCATGTGTACAAAGCTTCCGATGTTTGCTTTGTCAAACCTCGCGTCGGAGCTGTCGGAGAGCTTCATATTGTATTCGAGGAAGTAGGCGAGAGGACAGCTCGTGAACCGCTCTATTCTCGATTGCGTCAGAGCTATCCCGCCGTCATAAAGGGCGTCACGCGCGGCGGTGAGCCGGAGGTCGCGGTTTTCCGTCTCCCCCTCCGCTACGGCGAGCCGCTCGCCGAGACCGACGGAGGTGAGCGCGTCGCGCACCTCGCATTCGTGCTCTGCCACCCGCTCGAGCGTGAGCTCGGCGGAATAGGCGCGCTCCGCCTCCGGTATTGCGGATATGCTCTCCTGCCGGAGCACCCCGCCGCTTATTTCGATTATCCTGTCAATCACCCGCGCCGCGCCCGCCCGCCGGAGCGCGCCGGTTCTCTGCGTGCTGACAAGTGTCACGGTTTCGGTAGCCGAGGCTATCGCGCGGGAGAAAATGAAGAGCTCTCTCGCGCTCCGGAGCGGGAGCTCCGGCGGGGCGTCGTACCCGAGAGAGAAGAGCCGCTCGCGCTCCGCGTCGGAAAAATACCCGCCGTCGTCCGCCGCCCGCGGAAACTCTCCCTCGTTTACAGAAAGCAGATAGACGTGTTTCTTTCCCCGCGCGCGGAGCATGTCTGCCGGCGCGGCGCTCACCGCGTCGCGGTATTCGGGTATCGCGCCCGCGTCGCAGAGCTCAAATAAAGTTCTGAGTATCGCGGAGAACGAGTCGGCGCTCACCGTCGCCTCACCCATGACCGAGACGGCGGAGTCGAGCGCACCGGTTATCAGCTCCCAGACCGAGAGCGACTCGCGCGCAGATCTCTCTTCGCCGAGCGTCAGGAGCTCCTGTGCCCGCTCTGTCAGCCCCTCGCGCACGCCGAGACGACAGAGTAGGGAGACGAGCGCCGTTGCGTGCTCTCTCACCGTATGCCCGTTTCCGGCTATGTCCTCGGCAAATGCCGAGAGGTCGCCGACTATCTTATCCCGCGTCGCGTTGACCCGGCGCAGGAGCTCGTCGCACCCCTCGCGCCGTTTCGTCGTGTATCCGTCCGGGTTCATGCTCCAGTATATCCCGTCGGTGAACCGCCGCCCGGTTATCTGCCACTTTGAGACGTACCCCTCAAATTCGTCACATTCCGTGCGGCTGACGCCGGAGAGCGGGCATTTTATATAGGAGATGACGTCCCGCGCCGACCAGCCGGACACCGCGGCATACGCCGCATATATGAGCTTTACCGCCTCAAAGGTAGAGACGTCCCGCCGCTCGGATATAAAGAGCGGCACCCCTGCCTTTGAAAATGCGTCGGACAGCGCGCCGCCGAGCGACGTGAGGTCGCGCGCCGTCACCGCAAAATCAGAGTACGACGCCCCGGACTGCACACGGCGGAGAATATCCTCCGCGACAAAATCACATTCCTCGTACGGCGTGTCCGAGAGCAGGAGACGTACCTCCTCGGGGTATCCCTCGCGGTAGTCCTCGAGCGTCCCGCCGTTCTTCCAGAGGAGGCGGAGTATTCCGGGCAGATTTTCGGATTTTGTCCCGCGCACACCGTCGATTTTCCGCGCCGATATGTCGACCCCGCTTTTCTGTGCTATCCGTATCAGCCGCGCGCGTGTGTCCGCGGGCTCGGTATATTCAAATGAGTCTCTGCCGACCTTCGGCAGACACAGCGTAACCGTCACCTCCGCCCGCCCGGCGAGAGCCGACAGCATAGCGTACTGGTCGGCTGTAAAGGAGGTGAAGCCGCAGAAATAAAACCGGCACCCGGAAAACAGCAAGGGATTTTCACGTACCTTCGCCGTCGCCCTCGGGAGTATCTCGCCCCCGTCGGCAAATCCGTCGCCCATCATGGTGCGATAGGCAGAGCTTATCTTTGCCATGTCCGAGAGCTTCGCGCGCAGGCGCATGTCGCCGTCCACGGCGCCGGACTCCGCCGCCTGTGCGAGCTCCTCGGGCGTAAGCCCTATCGCCTGTACCTGCGCCACGGCGTCGAGTGCCTTGCGTACCGTCCCGGGCGATACCTCCTTGCCCATGGTGCTGAGGTGGGGGAGCAGCTCGGCGAGCGTCTGCCACATTATGAGCGCGCATCTCGCCCGGTCTGCCCTCCGTGTGCCGACGCCACCGGCGCGGCGGAATACGGTGTCGCAGAGCCGCGTGAAGTTCGTCACCTCGAATACAAGAGGGGACGAGGGGGGGAGCCGCCGCGCCATCTCCTCCTCGGTGGCGACTGTCTGCCCCTCCGGGACGACGAGGCGGTATTTGATTTCTCTCCCGCCCTCCGCCTCGCGGAGCTTTCGCAGTATTTCTTCCTTGACCTCCTCCTCGGGCAGGGTATAAAAGCCGCCCTCGATAAGTCTTATCATTTTTCCGCCTCCTCTCCGAAAATGAGGGCGTAGCCACCCCCGCGTGACGACGATATAACCCGTCGTCCCCCGCGCTCGAGCTTCTCGCGCAGGTAGTGAATGTAGACGTTGAGCCGCCCGCGGCTTCCCCCTCCGCCCCAGACGCTGTCGATTATCTCCTCGCCCGGGACATATCCGCCCCCGGCGGAGAAGAGCAGGGAGTAGATTTTATATTCGATGTCTGTGAGCTTTATCCGCTCACCGGACAGGACGGCACACCTTCCCGCCGCGTCTATTGAGAGCCCCGGCGCGCCCGCCCTCGTGACAACAGCCGCCGCAGCCCCGAGAGCGTAGTCCCGCGGCAGTATGCCGCATATCTCCCCGTCCGGGAGCGTCGCGGATATATTCACCCCGTCGTCGGAGAAGAGAATATCGTATTCCTCCCCGTCCGTGACCGATACCCCGGGCATCCCGGTAAGCTCGAAAAACAGCTTGCCGAAGAGGTATCTGTCCTTTGTCTCTGCCTTTATTTTCACTGGGACCTCCGCAAAAAAACTTGAAAATTAAGTCCGCAATCGGGAAACCGCCCCACGGCAGAAATTTCCGGAACCGCAAACGATCCGCAATTCCTGAAAAACCGAAGCCGTGAATTAAAAATTTAATTTATTAGAAGCAATTAAATTATACAACGCGGATGCCCGCTTGTCAAGCATGAAACGGGTGCAATTTCTGCAATAGTGAGGACAATTTTTGCAATTCCTGTGTGCGCGCACGAGAGGTATAATATATCTGTAAGCAACCCTAAAAATATAAAAAATACCGGAGGTCACCAGAATGGATGACAAAATGCTGAAGGAACTGTACCTTATAGGACTTGTTCCGGTTATCAAAATCGAGGATCCCGCGGACGCTGTCCCGCTTGCAAAGGCACTGATGGACGGCGGTCTCCCCGCGGCGGAGATCACCTTCCGCACAAAGTGCGCGGCGGAGGCTATAAAGAACATCACAGATACATATCCTGATATGCTCGTCGGCGCCGGCACGGTCCTGACTACGGAGCAGGTGGATGCCGCCCTTGCCGCAGGGTCGAAGTTTCTCGTTTCCCCGGGACTGAATCCGAAGGTCACCGCATACGCACTCTCAAAGGGCGCGACGATGCTCCCCGGTATCTCGAACCCCTCGGATATCGAGGCTGCGCTCGAGCTCGGGCTCACTACTGTGAAGTTCTTCCCGGCAGAGGCTGCCGGAGGGCTCAAAATGCTGAAAGCCATGTCTGCCCCCTACGGACAGCTGCGCTTCATGCCTACAGGCGGCATAAATGCGGATAACCTCCTTGATTACCTGAAGTTCGGGAAGATAATAGCCTGCGGCGGCTCGTTTATGGTAAAGGACGACCTTGTCCGCGAGAAGAAGTGGGACGAGATAACCGCTCTTACTAAGAACGCCGTAAAGGTAATGCTCGGTCTTGAGTTCGTTCATATGGGTATAAACAACGATTCGGCAGACGCCGCCGCAAAGGGCGCGCGCCTCTTCTCGGATATGTTCGGCATGCCCGTGCGCGAGACCTCAAAGTCGTTCTTCGCCGGCGACGCCTTCGAGTTCATGAACAAGAAAGGACCCGGAAAGTGCGGACATATTGCAATCCGCACAAACTTTGTCGATCGCGCAATGGCATACTTTGAGAGAATGGGCTTTGAGTTCGACCCCGCATCGATTCAGTACGACGACAAAACGGGGAAGCCGAAGTTCGCATATTTCAGGGACGAGGTCTGCGGCTTCGCAATTCACCTTCTGCAGAAATAATCCGCAGACCGAGCGACCGGTAAACCGGCGCGTCGCTTTGCAAAACGAAAAAAAGGGAGAGATAAGAGCCTGCTGCTCCTCTCCCTCTTTTTGACGGAATATATAACCGTAAAAGCACATGCAATATCCGCGCCCGACAGGGGGCAAACACGAGAGCCTGTCTTAAAAACCACACAGGCGACAGAACCGGAAAGGAGAGAAAAGTGGCAGATTTTATATGGGCGGACAGAGACGCCGCGGCGTCCTACCTCGGCTACGGTACGAGGGGATATATGGCTTTTCGCTTTGAGAAGAAATATGCCCGCCGCGCGCCCGCGGAGATAATCGTCCGTTTCTTCTCGCCCTCCCGGTGCGTCCTTCGCCTTGACGGGGAGACCGTTGCGGCGGGGATTATCCCGGTGTTGCCTCTTCCGGCACCCGGCGGGGTGGGATATTACCGTGAGATGCGGCTTGCTCCCCGCGGGTGCGAGTTTTCGCTCTCCGCCGACATGTTCTCCGGTACGGGGGAGCCGGAAGACCCCCGGGGGTCGGAGTCCTGCTTCTGGCTGACGCTTCTTGATACGGCGGGGAACGTCCTCGGCGGGACGGATCGGTCGTGGAGCTGTCGCCCTCTCCCGTCGCTTATTGATGATCTGACGGCGGATTACCGTATACCGCAGACCCGTGTATCAAAATGCGCGGTTGTTCCTGCGGCAGTGACCCTCCGCCGCTCGCCCCTCCCCCTCCCGGGGATAAAGAAATTCGCGCCCGCCTCCGGTATTCCGATGACGGTCGCCCCCGGCTCCGCATCGGAGCTTGAACTGCCGTTTAACGGCGTTATGGCGGTGATCCCGACGGTTGCGCTTGAGTGCTCGGGAGAGTGCGGCATGGATATAATTCCGAGGCTTCCGGGGGGCGAGGGCCCGGCTCTCGCCGTCGCATTTTCCGCCTCCGGGTCACATACCGCCTCCCGCCCCTTTATGTGCACCGGGCTCCGGGTGATACTCCGCAATATGTCGGATGCCCCCGCCGCCCTGACGTTGCTGTCCGTCTCCGTCATTATTCCGCCGGACACCTCGCCCGCGCTCTTTTCATCATCTGGCAGGGCGGCGGAGATATATTCCTCTGCGGCGGCTCTCGCCGGGGCACTGCGGCTTGAGCGGTTTTGTGATATTGCGGACGGTGCCCCTGTGCTCCCGCATTGCGTATATGCACAGATAATGAGCGGGATATACGGTTTCTCCGATACCTCGCTCCCGGCGGCAGAACTGTTTTTGTGGGGAGAGCGGCTTGCCGCCTCCTCCGGGGGGCATGAGCCATGTTCAATGCTTTTTCCCCGTGCCCTCTATGCGTACTTTATGCGCACCGGAGATGCGGAGCTCGTGAGAAAAATGCTCCCGGCGCTCGATGCGGTTGTGAGCTGCGGAATATCTCTTATATCCGACGGGCTCCTGCCGCCATCGGGCACCCTCTCGTCATGTGAGATGAGCTGCCTTTTTGTCATGGCGGCGGACAGCACCGCGCGCCTCTGCGCCATGACAGGAGAGCAGGAGAGGGCAGAGCGGTGCGTCGCCGTTTGTGCCGGGATTTCGGAGCGGATAAATGCCGTGCTTCTTGACGTGAAGAGCGGTGCGTACCGTGACGACGCCGGCGCGCCCTCCCTCCCCGCAACCTCGTTTGCCGTCCTTGCCCGCGTCGCTCCCGCCGCCTCCCGCGCCGCCCTGTCCGCCCTTTCCTCCGCCCGCGCGGTCTCCGCGCTCCCCCCGCTCGGGCTCGCCCTGTATTCGGAGGCACTTGTCGGGACAGGGCTGTTCGGAAAGCACGGGGTAGCGGCTCTCTCCGCCCTCTCGGCTGCAGAGCCGTCCGCGCGCGTCGCTATCGTCTATATTCTCCGCCTCGCCGTCTCCGGGCTTTCGGTGCTCTCGCCCGGTATGGCGCGCGTCAGCCTCTCGCCGCGCCTGCTGCTCCTTGACACCCTGCAGGCGGAGCTTCCCACTCCACATGGGGCAATAAAGCTCGTAATGCAGACCGGGGAAAAGACCCGCGTCACCGTCCCCCGCGGCATAACCGTCGTCCGCTGAAATGCGACGCCGGAAAGGACGGAAAAACTGCAGACGGTTGAAAATACGGCAGATAAAAAGCAAACAGAAAATAACGCAAACAAAACGCAAAGAGACCCCCGCCGGGCTGTTGATTATCACGCCCGGCGGGGGTATATTTTTATTTTTATTTTTGCCGCTTTATTTCTCACGGCTGAGCGCGTCAATAAGCCGGAGCACGAGCTCGCGGTCATTGTCTGAGAGTGCGGTGATGTCCGCAGTACAGATGTCCCGGTCGGTGAGTATCGTGTCGCTTGAAACGTTGAACACCCTGGAGATTTCAATGATGTTCCGTACAGACGGCGCGGAGATAGACATTTCCCACGCGTTCACCGCGCTCCGCGTAATGCCGAGCTTTTTTGCGAGCTCCGCCTGCGTCATTCCGTTGCGCTCGCGCAGATATTTTATGCGTTCTCCGATACTCTCGAGCATGCGGCACCTCCGATTGTTTCTTGTTTTTTTCTGTTATTTTATCATGAATGATAATAAGTTTCATTATCAATTAAGATAATTGATAGCTGACAAAATTAAACCGAAGGTATATAATAAAGTAAAATTCATATAAATCAATCGGAGGAGAATTATGCGACAGGTTCTGGCACTCTGCGAGATGTGCAACAATCCTATATTCAGACCGGATGATATATGCCGTGTTTTGAATGAGGCGGGAGAAAAAATAATCGTATGTCCTAAGTGCGATGCATATCGTAATATGCTCTCGTCCTTTGAGGATTTGGAATATATCAAGAGGTTGAAGAAAATATCATACATATTGGCTGCCGTTGCTATGCTTCTCGGTATAGCGGGCGGCATCGTCATAACATGTTTTTTCCGGGAGTTCTGGTGGAGTATTCCCGTACTGGGTTGCGGTGCATTCTTTTTTACCTTTTGCGTGAGCTCAAAATCGACAATAGTATATAACACATTATATGGGATGCTGAAACCTTTAATCGGGAACAAAGATGATGAAAACAAAAGCCGCATTGTCTATGTATATAACGGCACATCCGGATATTTGGGACTCGCGGTCATTATTCTTATTTTAATTATTGCCGTAATGCTTGTTGTGTTTGTATTTACAGCGGCGGTTCTCGCTCTGTTTATCGCCCCGTTCGCATTCCCGTTTGCGGTAATCTTCCTGCAAAGAGACATTCGCAGCGCAAATGAGGAATATGAGTACTGGTCATCAAAATTCTATGAGTTCACCACCGAAAAGCGTCGCGTAGCACTTCGCGTGCCGCGCATGGGCGTGAAGAGTACCGAATAAAAACGGCTGCCCGCGGTGAAAACCGCGGGCAGCCTCTGTTTTCTGTTTTTTAATTTCTTGCCTTGTAGGCGTTTGTGATACCGCAGACAAGACCGGCGAGGAGAACGTAGTTGCCGGCAGCGGCGACGGTCTTTACCGAGACCAGAGAGCTTATGCTGATTGAGCCGAATTTTCCGGCGGCAATAAATGCAAAGATAAACGCAACGAGCGAGGCTATCATTAGAACGACCCCGGCGAGAGCATTTGTGAGCCGGAGATTAATTCTGATAAGCGAGAGTATCGCGAGCACACCGACAACCGCCGCGGCGACCATCGCAATGAGATAGCTCCATATAAATACGATAGCGACAAACTTGTTGTCGTCCGAATTTTTCATGGATACGAGCGATATCTTGCCGTATGAGTCGGAGGTGGACGCCTTGTCGGTAAATGCCGCCGATATGATGTCCGCGCCGGTGACGTTGTAGTCGGAGGTCTTGTAGCTCGCGATTTCACCGCTGCTTTTCAGCACAGGCATAAAGAGCGTACAGACGGTAAGTACGGCAAGTAAAATAATTGCGAGTGTGAGTATGAGGTTGGTTTGTTTTCTTTTGAGTTTTCTGCGTGCCATAGGGGGGTCTCCTGTCTTTCTTTATTGTTGTGAAATAATTGTACCATACGCCGCCGGGAAAAATCAACCCCGCAGGACGAATACGATGAAATTTGTCGCATAGCACAATCGGCGCCGCCGTTTATTGTCGCTTTCGTATAAACCGACAGATAGGCGCCCGGCGCGGGATTTTTCGCACAAAGCTTGCTTTTTTCACCCGTTCAGAGTATAATAGATATGAAAATCCGCACACGGGCAGGATAGTATTATGATTCATTATATTATTGTAAAGTGGAAGGCGGGGACGGATAAGTCCGCCGCAGAGGAGCGCGCCCGCGCCCTTTATTCGGGTGCTACGGATATACCTGGTATTAACCGCATAAGAATTTACGGTAATGTCACTCCGCGCGATAACCGCTATGACCTTATGGTCTGCCTCTTTATGGACCCGTCGGCGCTCCCGGTCTGGGACGCGAGTGAGCTGCATAAGCGGTGGAAATCGGAATTTTCCGATATGATAGAGAACAAATGTATTTTTGACGCCTGGGAAGAGTAAATATTTATGAAAACTATTGACAAGCTCCGGGATTTTTGGTATACTGTTATGGCAAACTAAGAAACGACGGTTTGCAGGTACGGAGAAGTACTCAAGTGGTCGAAGAGGCGCCCCTGCTAAGGGTGTAGGTCGGTTTTTTCCGGCGCGAGAGTCCAAATCTCTCCTTCTCCGCCAAAAGCCACGCCGAAAGGCGTGGCTTTTTTCGCGTTGTTTTTATTTGGACTCTCGCGCCTTATTATATTTTTCATACGAAAAAATGTTACGCATTACATTTTTACGGTCTGAAAAATGTAAGCAGTTGCATTTTTCTGGACGAGCTTACGGAAAAAACAGAGAATCGACAGCCCGCCGCCATCGCACGAAATATAAAAATCCACCGGCTGCTTTCACAGCCGGTGGTGCACCCGGGGATACCCCGGGATTTTTTTATTTTATCTGACTAATCAGTCCTTGAGTGCTGCCTGTGCCGCTGCGAGTCTCGCGATCGGAACTCTGAAGGGCGAGCAGGAAACATAGGAGAGACCGAGCTTGTGGCAGAACTCAACCGAGGACGGGTCGCCGCCGTGCTCACCGCATATACCGATGTGCATGTCCGGGCGAACCTCGCGACCGAGGGTTACAGCCATCTTCATAAGCTTGCCGACGCCGTCCTGGTCGATCTTGACGAACGGATCACTCTCGAAGATCTTCGCGTCATAGTAGGAGCCGAGGAACTTTCCGGCGTCGTCACGGGAGAAGCCGTAGGTCATCTGGGTAAGGTCGTTTGTACCGAAGCAGAAGAACTCAGCCTCCCTTGCGATCTCGTCAGCGGTGAGAGCCGCTCTCGGGATCTCTATCATGGTACCAACCTCATACTTGAGGTCTGAGCCTGCGGCGCGGATCTCCTCGTCTGCAACGCTGACGACGATATCCTTGACAAACTTGAGCTCCTTGACCTCGCCTACAAGGGGTATCATGATTTCGGGAACAAGCTGCCAGTCGGGGTGCTTTTTCTTTACATTGATAGCCGCACGGATGACAGCCTTTGTCTGCATCTTTGCTATCTCGGGGTAGGTAACCGCGAGACGGCAGCCTCTGTGACCCATCATCGGGTTAGCCTCGTGGAGAGACGCTATAATGGACTTTATCTGAGCTACGGTCTTGTTCTGTGCCGCGGCGAGAATCTCAATGTCTGCCTCCTCGGTGGGAACAAACTCATGGAGCGGGGGATCAAGGAATCTTATGGTAACGGGGTTGCCCTCGAGAGCCTCATAGAGCTTCTCAAAGTCGCCCTGCTGCATCGGGAGTATCTTATCGAGAGCAGCCTCACGCTCCTCGACGGTGTCGGCGCAGATCATCTCGCGGAATGCGTCTATTCTGTTGCCCTCGAAGAACATGTGCTCGGTACGGCAGAGACCGATACCCTCGGCGCCGAGCTCACGTGCCTTCTTCGCGTCTCTCGGAGTGTCGGCGTTCGTGCGTACACGGAGCTTTCTGTACTTGTCAGCCCATGCCATGATTCTGCCGAAGTCGCCGGAAACGGTGGCGTCAACGGTAGCGATAGCACCGTCGTAAACGTTACCGGTCGAGCCGTCGATGGAGATTATATCACCCTCGTGATAGGTCTTGCCTGCGATAACGAAGGACTTGCTCTCCTCGTCGAAGTTGGTTATAGCGGAGCATCCGGAAACACAGCAGGTACCCATTCCGCGGGCAACGACTGCCGCATGGGAGGTCATACCGCCGCGTGCGGTGAGTATGCCCTGTGCCGCCTTCATTCCCTCGATGTCCTCGGGAGAGGTCTCAAGACGGACGAGAACGACCTTTTCGCCGCGCTCCTTCCATGCCTTTGCGTCCTCTGCGGTGAATACTATCTTACCGCAAGCCGCTCCGGGCGACGCCGCGAGAGCCTTTGCAACCGCCTGCGCGGTCTTGAGTGCCTTCGGGTCAAACTGCGGGTGGAGAAGTGTATCGAGGTTTCTCGGGTCTATCATAAGAACTGCCTTGCGCTCGTCGATCATTCCCTCGTCAACAAGGTCGCAGGCTATCTTGAGAGCCGCCTTTGCGGTTCTCTTACCGCTGCGGCACTGGAGCATGAAGAGCTTGCCGTTCTCAACGGTGAACTCCATGTCCTGCATGTCGCGGTAGTGCTCCTCAAGGGTGTCGCAGACCTTGACGAACTGCGCATAAGCCTCGGGGAACTGCTTCTCCATCTCGGAGATCGGCATGGGGGTACGGACACCGGCAACGACGTCCTCGCCCTGTGCGTTTACAAGGAACTCGCCCATGAGCTTCTTCTCGCCGGTAGCGGGGTCACGGGTGAAGGCGACGCCTGTACCCGAGTTGTTGTTGAGGTTTCCGAATACCATGGGCATTACATTTACTGCCGTGCCCCAGGAGTAGGGAATATCATTGTCGCGTCTGTAAACATTCGCGCGGGGGTTGTCCCATGAACGGAATACGGCGCGGATAGCTTCGTAGAGCTGGGTCTTGGGGTCGGAGGGGAAGTCCACTCCGAGCGCGCGCTTGTACTCAGCCTTGAACTGACCTGCAAGGGTCTTAAGATCCTCTGCGGTGAGCTCGACATCGTAATGTACGCCCTTTTCTTCCTTCATCTTGTCGATAAGAGCCTCGAAGTGCTTCTTGCCTACCTCCATGACGACGTCAGAGAACATCTGGATGAAACGGCGGTAGGAGTCGTATACAAAGCGCTCAAACTTCGGGTCGGGGTTTCCGGCTATCATGGAAGCCACAACCTCGTCGTTAAGACCGAGGTTAAGTATGGTGTCCATCATTCCGGGCATGGATGCGCGTGCACCCGAACGGACAGAAACGAGAAGCGGGTTCTTGAGATCGCCGAACTTCTTGCCGTTGATCTTCTCCATGACCTCGACATTCTTCATGATCTCAGCCATGATCTCGTCGTTGATCTTTCTTCCGTCGTCGTAGTACTGTGTGCATGCCTCGGTCGTTATCGTGAAGCCCTGAGGAACAGGGAGACCGATGTTGGTCATCTCGGCAAGGTTTGCACCCTTACCGCCGAGAAGATTGCGCATGTCCTTGTTTCCCTCTGAGAAGAGGTAAACATACTTTTTGCTCATGTGTTTTTTTCCTCCGGTATATTAATTTTCTATTGATAGCTGTTTTGGTTGTGACCCTGCCGCCGCGTCAGCCCGTGCGTCATAAGGTGCATTTTATACAATCTCTGACAGACGGAGCCACGCCGGGCAGTACCCACTCTGTCCGATTATATCACATTATAGGCAGGATTTCCATAGTTTTCACGCAAAAAAATATATTTTGGGCAAAAAATACAATATAAACGTAAAAAAGTGCAGATATTTTCCCGATATATTATATAAATGTAAGACAAACGGAGAGGGAAAAATGAAAAAAGGTATTGCAAAGCCGCGCGCGATGTGATAGAATAATAGAGCTGTCGGCGCGTGCCGGCGGCAAATAACAGGTTTCCGTAGCTCAGCAGGATAGAGCATCCGCCTCCTAAGCGGAAGGTCGACGGTTCGAATCCGCCCGGGAACGCCACAGGCGCCGCGGTCGGCAAGACCGCGTCGCCTTTGCTTTTTACCCGGAGGTGCGTATGAATATCTATATGCTGAAATTTTTTAACGAAAACAATAAGGAGTAAACCGATATGGCACTTGATAAAGATTTTGCGTGGGGCGTCGCGTGTTCCGCTTATCAGATAGAAGGCGCGGAGAATGAGGACGGCAGAGGCGAGAGTATATGGGACAGTAAGTTCACTAAGGGGAAAACCCTCGGAGATATGAACGGAAAAATTGCTTGCGACCATTACCACAGATACAAAGAGGACGTCGCGCTTTTAAAAGAACTCGGAATAAAGAATTATCGTTTTTCGATAAGCTGGACGAGAATATTTCCATGCGGTACGGGAGAAGTCAATCTAAAAGGCGTTGAGTTCTATAAAGACCTCGTTAATCGACTTATAGCCGCAGATATTACGCCTTGGGTAACGCTTTTTCACTGGGATTTGCCGCGTAGTCTTTACGAAAAGGGCGGGTATCTGAATAGGGAAATAAGCGATTGGTTTGCGGGGTATGCCGCCAAAGTCGTTGAGATTTTCGGCGATAAAGTAACTAATTACATAATTATGAACGAGCCGCAATGTATCGTGGAAGAAGGACACTTTATGGGTACGCAGGCGCCGTTTTTAAAACTTTCGAGGAAAGAAACTTTCACGGTCGCCCACAATCTTCTTTTGTGTATAGGTAAAGCGGAAAAGGCTATGAGAAAAGCCGCGAAACATAGACTGAATATCGGTATAGCCCCGTGCTTTACTCCGATGATGCCTATGAAAGAGGAAGACGCAGAGATTGCCCTTAATTACAATTTTTCGCCGAGCGGAGATTTTTGGGACGGATGCTATTTTACCGACGCTATTATAAAGGGCGAGTTTACGAAAGAGTATAAAGAGTGGTTCAAAAAATACGATTATTACCCGTCCGAAAGCGATATGAAGATTATAAAGAGCGATCTCGATTTCTTCTGCGCTAATTTATACAGAGGGTTTTATATTGAAAATACCGCAGACGGAATAAAAAGAAAGCCCGTTACGCCTACGGACGATTTTTCCGCTATGGAATGGGCGGTTACGCCCGAGGCAATGAAATATCTCGTGAAATACTATTATGAGAGATATAGGTTGCCGATGATTTTATCGGAAAACGGCGTTGCGCTTTCCGAATGGAAAACTTTGAACGGCGACATCCCCGATGATATGCGGATAGACTATATGAAAAGGCATATCGAAGAGATTAAAAAAGTTGCAGACGAATATCCCGTAAAAGGCTATTTTTACTGGTCGTTTACGGATAATTTTGAATGGGCGCTCGGCTATTCGAAGCGTTTCGGGCTTGTTTACATAGACTATAATACGTTGGAGCGAATCCCTAAAAAGAGCGCGTTTTGGTATAAAAAAGTCATTGAAACGAACGGGGATAATCTCGATTAGACGAAGATGAGAATTATATGTCTGAAAAATACGGAAAGTTCGCCGATAAACTCGGCGGCTACATAATCGATAAATTGCCCGACGCGGGAAATTACGAGTATAGACGGGCAAAAAGGTCGGTTGCGACAGGATTATCGTAAAAAGCGAATCCGTTTCGGTGTATAGAAAAAAGGATATTTAAAAATAAAAAATAAAATCAGGTTTACAGGAGAAATGTAAACAAAATGCAGACAAAGGATTATATAATCGAAAAGCTGCCGCTTACTTTGCGGAACAACGTAAACGTATTGCTGCAAAGTACTGTGCGCTATTAGATAAAAATTTTACTAAGTACGGTAAGTTTTAACTCTGATGACGAGAAATTCTGAATAAGGCAGGCATCCGAAAAACAGAGGAGCCACAGTTTTCCTGACTGTAGCTCCTCTTTTTATTTCGCTTTTTATTCCAGATTTTTTGCGAGCCCGTATGCCAGCATGTTCCAGCTCTGGAACCCCTGGTTGTTGACGCCCTCGCCGGTCTCCGGGTCATAGTACTCGTGCATCTCTCCGCAGTGCTCGATGTCCCTGCCGAAGAGCGCGACGGTCTTTTCCGCGAGCTCACGGGCATCATCCGCATACCCGTAGCGGAGAAGCCCCTCGTGCACAAAATAATTTGCATTGCCCCAGATGGGACCTAACCAGCAGGACGGATTTCCGCTCTTCTTTATCGCATACATCCGCGTTTCCGCCTTTGAGAGACTCCGCACGCCGTACGGCGCGAAAAACTCGCGCCCGTTGCGATAGTGCTCCGTGACCATTCTTTCCGCCTGTTCCTCTGTCGCAATTCCGTAGTACATGGTCAGAAATCCGGACCACATGCTTATTCTGAGGGGAAGAGAGTGCCAGTGGCGCGGGGCACCCTTGTGGAGCCATTCGTTCGGGTCAACCTTTTTCAGCAGTATATCTGCGCTGTAATAGAAGCCGTCGCGCTCGTCCCAACATTCGCGCTGCATCGCCGCCTTGAGCTCCTCCGCCTCGCCCCGGTAGTACTCTGCCTTGCCGTTCTTCATAATGTCGCAGAGCTTCGACATAGCGAGCAGCTCGCCGTACATAAGACAGTTCAGGAAAATCGACGCCGTGCTCCGGTTCGGACGGTAGAATATAGACGGGTCGTTATCTGTCCCTATCGCAAAATCGTTTATCCAGAAGTAGAGCCCGGTCTCCTCGTGATAGCAGTTCTCCTTGTACCATGCGATAAACCGCTCAATGATATGGAATTTCCCGTCGAGCCAGCTGACATTGCCACCGCACCTCTCGGTGACGAAAAGAGCATGCTGTGCAAGGCAGGGCTTGTGTATGTTGACATCCGTCCCCGGCTTCAGGTCGAATATGCTCTCCCCGCGGGCAACGATGTTTATCGGAATACGCCCCTCGCTGTCAGCCGAGGAAAGAAAGTTCAGAACGCACCCCTGCTCGTAGGGGAGAATGTCGGCGTCCGGTATCTCCGCGAGCGCAATGTCGGTGAGCCAGCTGTCCCAGTCCCAGAGCTCCTCGGTATAATGCGCCCCCGGAACAATGCAGGGGTATGCAAATTTCCCGTGCGGCTCACGAAAGCACTTGCGGTAGGCTCCCTCTATGTAGTACATAACGAGCTCTCTGTATTTTTTAAGTTCTTTCGTCATGGCTTCTCTCCGTATACTTTATTTTTACTTGCCGGCATTATCCGAGTATCGGATAGCCCGCGTTCGTGTGCGCCTCGTAGAGCTCGTTGCAGAGCGAGACTATCTCGTCGGTTGAGAGCTCCGCTCCGGTGTGCGGCTCCATCATCGCCGCCTGATATATGAGCTCCTTCTTGCCCGTGCGCGCCGCCTCAATCGTCAGCATCTGCGGGTAAATGTTCGAGGAGTTCATAGCCGCGAGCTGCAGGGGCAGATCTCCGACGTATGTCGGGGTTATTCCGCTCTTGTCAACGAGGCAGGGGACCTCGACGCAGGCATCGGACGGCAGGTTAGAGATCATTCCGTGATTTATCACATTTCCGCCGATCTTGTAGGGAACACCCGTGACTATCGCCTCCATAATGTGAGAGGCGTATTCTTCGGAGCGGTGGAAATCTATCATACCGCCGGACATGAGCAGCTCCTTCTGCTTCTTCCACCGCGCTATCTGGTCTACACAGCGGCGGGGGTACTCGTCAAGGGGAATGTTGAATTTTTCAATAAGGTCGGGGCGGTTCTTCTTTATATAGAACGGGTTGTATTCAGCGTTGTGCTCGCTGCTCTCGGTGCAGTAGTAGCCGAGCTTGTCTATATAGTCAAAGCGCACCATGTTCTTGTGCTTTTCGGTCGCGTTCTTTATCTTCGCGCGGCGCTTTATCTCGGGGTACAGATCACATCCGTCCTTGTCCCGGATTTCGAGCAGCCATGCCATGTGGTTTATTCCGGCAATCTTGGTTATACAGCCGTCGAGCTTGTCGAGCATGTCAAGATCTCGCAGCAGCTCCCACGCGCAGACCTGTACGCTGTGGCAGAGACCGACGGTTTTTACATTTGTGTACCTCTGCATGTAGCCAGAGACGATAGCCATCGGATTTGTGTAGTTGAGGAACCATGCATCGGGGCAGACCTCCTCGATGTCGCGGGCAAAATCCTTCATTACGTGAATGGTGCGGAGCCCGCGGAATATCCCCCCTATTCCGAGCGTGTCGCCGATGGTCTGACGGAGACCGTACTTCTTCGGTATCTCGAAATCAATGATTGTGCAGGGGTCGTAGAGCCCGATATGCACCGCATTGACGACAAAGTCCGCCCCGCGGAGCGCGTCCTTGCGGTTTTCGACGCCGAGGTACTTTTTTATCGTAGCCTTGCCGCCGTTGAGATTTTCGTTCATTTTGGTTATAAGGAGATAGGATTCCTCCAGCCGCTCTGCATTAATGTCGTAGAGCGCTATCTCCGCATCATGGAATTCGTCGCACAGCATGGTATCGCCGATAACGTTCTTTGAAAAGACGGTGCTGCCGGCACCCATAAATGTAAGCTTCATTATATATTCCTCCGCATATTTCCGCACTTCACTGCGGTTCTGATTTCATTATACCGATTTTTTTTGCAAAGTCAATTGCATAACGGAGAAAAATATGGCATAATGGAACTATATAAGCGAGAGGAGACAAAGAAATGGAGAGAGAAAATCACCGCACGGAAAACTATGTCCTGCTTGTAAACCGGCACTTCACTGATCTGAACCCGGTCGTCGCGGGGCAGGAGCAGTGCGCCCCGGGGCATCGCTTCGGTCCGTATATCAGGCAGTATACAATTCTTCATTGCGTACTCTCCGGGCGCGGGAGCTACACCTGCGGCGGGGTTACGTATCCCGTCTGCGCCGGGCAGATATTCCGTATTCTTCCGGGGGACGAGACGGTATATTCGGCGGATACCGCCGACCCGTGGCATTACGCATGGATAGGCTTTGACGGCAAACTGTCGGAGAGAATGACAGAGCTGCCGCCCGTCTTTTCCGTCACCGCCTCGGTAATGCAGCTTTTTTCTATTGTGACCTCGCGCCCCGATACCTCGGAGTATGTTCTCACATCCGCCCTCTTCCGTCTCTATGACGAGCTGTTCGGCGGGGCAAAGACGGTGGGAAACGAATATGTAAGAAAGGTAAAGAACTATATAGACGCAACATATATGAAGCGTATCAGTATAGAGGAGCTCGCCGGGCAGCTGCATGTGAACCGGAGGTACCTGACCCGCCTCTTCCATAAGGAGACCGGGATGAGCATACGGGACTATCTTCTTATGACGCGCATGCAGGCGGCGTCAGAGTATCTGCATGCCGGCGCCGGCGTCAGAGATACCGCAGAGAGGTGCGGATATGAGGATGCGTCCCTGTTCTCAAAGCTCTTCCGCAAAACCTACGGTGTCAGCCCCGCGGGCTGGCGCGCGAAAAAGCACTATAATGAACACATGAACTAGACAAGAAAAGAGAAGATATGCACAAATACAGAGTTGACTTTTCGGATGTAGAATATTTTATTCAGATCCATGAGGCACTGATGCGCGATTTGGATTTCCCGGATTATTACGGAGGAAATCTTGACGCGCTCTGGGATTGCCTTACCGATATGCTCGGTGATTGGGCGGATATTGAACTCGTCGGATTTGATGGCGTCGCAAAGAAATTTTCCGACGAATGGAATGGGATTCTCCGGATTTTTGCCCGTACAAAACACGCATACGGCGACAGATATTCCGACAGATTTTTTGTAACTCTCGTTTATAAGGACGGCAGCCGCGAAGAGATAAAATAATAATTACCCATACCCCGTGTATGAAAATTGACGAGCTTCTGGCGGAGCTGATTATGTCAAGAGTGTATCACGTCGAAATCGACGGGGAAGATATTATAATCTACAACGGATTTTTCTTTTATAAACTGCTCGTAAACGGCGAAGAGAGGGACTTCACGGTGGGGAAGTGCTACCTTGAAACGACGCTTTCCTCCGGGGTGAAAATGACCGCCTCGCTCCAGGCGTTCTATTCGTTTCATCTGACCTTCTCGGATAACCGCCCGGCGATAGACCTGTAATGCGGAGCAATATGAAAATGCGGCAAATTCATATCGGTGCATTAAATTGGGTGACAAAAAGGCAGACTTGTTCAGTCTGCCTTTTACTTTATCCGGTGCGCCGCATTCCGCTACGGAATACCGGAGGCGGCATTCATTTCTTTTCCGCCTTGTCGGTCACGTCTTTTCCCGACAGGAGCTTTTCAAGCTGCGCCTGCTTTGAAAGAATGGCATTGACCTTATCATAAAGGTCCTCTATCATGATTTCGGTTTTCAGATTAACCCGGTAATCGTTTTCCGCACGGCGACGATCTTTTTCCTCCTGCCTGTTCTGGCTCATCATGATAAGCGGAGCCTGAATAGCCGCTACACATGAGAGCACGAGATTAAGAAGAATAAACGGATAGGGATCAAACGCCCCCGCCGCGAGAATTACGTTTACAACCATCCATACAATAAGTATCCCTGTAAATGAGAAAATAAATGCCCAGCTACCTGCAAATTTTGCGATAGTATCGGCAGCCCGCTGACCGGCGGTATATTTTTCCTTTGCCGGGCTGACTGAGATTTTGCTGTCAGCCAGCAGAGCCAGTACTTCCTCGTCCGTCATATCGTGGCGGATGTCCCTCAGGACCTCCTGCAGAAGTTTTCTGTTTTCTTTCATGCCCAATCCTTTCAGAGTGATATCATAATGGGTGTATTTTTAACGCATTTATTATATCACCGTGAGTGCGATAATTCAAGGGGAAGAGCAAATATACGCGCAAAAATATTGACACCGCCGGAAAAATGTGATAGAATACTCCGGTACGGGGGTATCGCCAAGTGGCTAAGGCAAAGGACTTTGACTCCTTCACCGCTGGTTCAAATCCAACTACCCCTGCCAAAAAGCAGCAGAGGCGCCCCACGGGTGCCCCTGCTGCTTTTTTGATAGGGGTAGCAAAGACGGAGCAGT
>CAKRQL010000014.1 GCA_934393265.1 uncultured Eubacteriales bacterium
GAGACGCGCCGACCATATCGTAAACGAAGTTACAATACATATCCGGCGAATTTGGTGCTCCGGAATTGACCTTCTGGTTTATGGTATCGATAGACTGACCCCACGAGGCGGTATTGCCCTCCGGGAAGATAGTATAGTCGTATCTTACCGTAACACCCGCTGCCTTTTCGGCGGCGGAATTACGCGTCTTTACACTCTCATCAAGAGATGATGTCCAGTTTATCATCTCTTTACCGGCATAATCGGTACCGCCCGCAAGGTACCTTGCAGCAGTGGAGGAAAGCTCGGAAAAGTTGGAGTTCATAGAGACAGAAAAAATCAGGTTGGTCGCCGCGGGCTTTTCCGTGCCCATATTTTTTCCGCACTTGTCGCAGAGACCGTCGTTGTTCTTGTCGGTGTGCGTGTGACCGTCATCAGTATCGCCGCCGATGTCGATTTTTTCACTGCAGATGTCACATTTTCCGTCTTTGTTTTTGTCGGTATGCGTGTGACCGTCGTAAAGTCTGCCGCCGCTTTCCATGTTTTCACCGCAGACATCGCACTTATCGTCGTAGTCATTGTCAACATGCGTGTGACCGTCGTACCCTATCTTGGCGCCGCATATGCACCTCTCTCCGTGCTCTCCGAAATTTATATCCGGAGTGTCACATCCCGGGGTAACACAGTGCTGTACATGAGTTCCGTTGCCGTTGTCTATCCACACATAGTTGTGGACATGCCCGGTCGCTGTATCATTGTCCTTATCTGGAGCGTCGGTGTCGCATGCGGCAAGACCGAGCACCGCCGAAACGGCGAAAATTGCCGCCATGACAAAGCTCAGAAGTTTCTTCATGACATTCTCCTTATACGGTAGTCTTTTCTATCCGAGAAATCAATAGCTGCTTATAGGAAGGTCCTCGTTATCCTCGCCGCGCTCGACCTTTAAGATTGTGATGTAGTATTCCGACGTCTCGGAGACCTTTATCAATACACGCTCCCCCTCTTTTCTGCCGATAAGAGCGGAGCCGAGCGGCGATTCCTTGCTGATATAGCCGCGCGTGGCGTCCTGCCGGAGGGTGGTCACAAGCTGTATTTTCTTCTCCTTGCCGAGCTTCTCGTTATGTATCGTCACCCAGTCAAAGAGAGCTATGCCGCCGTCCCGGCGGTTTACATCTATGACCCTTGCGGTCCTTATCATATTATTGAGGTAGCGGATGCGCCCCTCGTTGCGGCGCTTCTCCCTCTTTGCCTCCTTGTACTCCGCATTCTCGGAGAGGTCTCCGAACTCGCGCGTGCGCTTCAGCTCCGCAAGGAGCTTCGGCGCGAGGACGCCCTCGCGATAGCGTATCTCCTCCTCCATTTTCTTTATATCGACCTCTGTAAGCTCGTCGTACATAAAACCGCCTCTTTTACTTCTTCATTGCGCTCACTATCGCGTAGGTATCCCGAGCTATAACGAGCTCCTCATTTGTCGGGATTACAAGAACGCGCACCTTTGCGCCGTCTGCAGAGATGTCAAGCTCCTGTCCGCGGAGCTTATTCTTCTCCGGGTCTATCTTAACGCCGAGGAACTCAAGGTTCTCGCACACCTTTTCACGGTAGAGAGAGGTATTCTCGCCTATTCCTCCGGTGAATACGATAGCGTCCGCACCACGCATTGCGGCAATGTATCCGCCTATGAACTTTGTCAGCTGGTGAACGAACATGCGCTCTATAAGTCTGCAACGCTCATTCCCCTCCTCCGCCATGCGGAGTATCTCGCGGTTATCGGTGGTGACGCCGTTTATTCCGAGCATACCGGATCTCTTATTGAGCAGCTTATCTATATCGTCCGCAGTCGTGACCTCGCCCTTACGCATAAGGAACGGGATTATCGCCGGGTCGATATTTCCGGAGCGTGTGCCCATCATCATACCCTCAAGCGGGGTGACGCCCATTGTCGTATCAAGGCAACGCCCGCCCTTTACGGCGGCTATCGACGAGCCGTTACCGAGATGGCAGGTGACGACATTCACGTCCTCCGGCGCCTTGCCGAGCATGGCGGCGGCGCGCTCACTCACATATCTGTGCGATGTGCCGTGGAAGCCGTAGCGACGGAGCTTATACTTATCGTAATACTCGTAGGGTATAGCATACATATATGCGTAATCCGGCATTGTCTGATGGAAGGAGGTGTCGAACACGGCTACCTGCGGGACATCCATAAGCTCCTCGCATGCGCGGATGCCTATGAGGTTTGCCGGGTTATGCAGGGGGCTCAGATCGCTGTTCTCAACTATGCTCGCCTTTACGTCGTCGGTAATGAGGACGGAGCCGGAGAACCTCTCTCCGCCGTGGACAACGCGGTGACCTACCGCGCCTATCTCGGAGACGGAGCTTATAACACCGAGCTTCTTATCGGTCAGGGTGTCGAGAACCAGCTTTATAGCCTCGGAATGAGTGGGCATCTTCGCATCTGTCACGTAGTCCTCCCTGCCCGGGACCTTGAACTTAAAGCGCGACTTTGCGCCTATTTCCTCACATATTCCCCCGGCGAGGAGCTTTTCCCCGTCTGTCTCTATCAGCTGAAATTTCAGCGAGGAGGAGCCGGCGTTTACAACAAGAATTTTCATATTCGTTATTCCTTTCAGAAATTATTTATTTCAAAACCAAATGCAATGCCCGTTATACTGCGGGCGCGGCGAGAAACGCATATTCATATCCGAAGCCCCACGCGAGAACCGCAATGTAGATAAGCGCGACGCAGATACCGGTGAGAGAGCCGAAAAAGACCTGCAACGGGCTGTGCCCGACGAGAACCTTCAGCTTGTCCGTCCGTATCTCCTCGTCCTTTTCTTTTATCCAGTCGTTGAGAATCGCGGACATCTCCCGGAGGGTCACCGCCTGCTTTCCCGTTTCGCGACGGACGCCGGATGCGTCATGCATTACCACTATCGCGACTATCATTGCAACGCCGAACACCGAACTTGAAAATCCGGTGCACCACCCGCACATGAGTGCCATGCCGCTGACGAAGGCGGAGTGTCCGCTCGGCATTCCGCCGTCGCCGGTGAGTCTCTCTAATATAAATTTTTTATTTATGACAGTCGATATTATCGACTTTATAATCTGCGCCGTAAGAAATGAAAAAAATGCGCAGATAAATACATGATTTTGTACGAGATCATACAGGATATTCATAGCTACCTTCGCTTATCAGATTATTGCAGAGCCAAACCCCGCCTTATACATTCTACCACTTCCGCGCGCGTTTTTCAATACAGAGATAAAAAGATTAAGGAAAAATCGCCGAGCACAGGGCGATAATCGTATACAATACGATGAGTTCCTGCGGTCGGCGATAGAAAATCCCTGATTTTCGGTCTTGCCGGATATCCGGCGTCCGGAATCAGACGTTGAGGAGTCTGAGTATCCTCTTATTAAGTATCATGCAAACGAGGTCGCACACCCAGATTATGTTGAATCCGAAGAACAGGCGGATAAGCGCCGCAACGATCTTGCCCTCCGTGAAACGGGTAACCACTCCGCATACCCATGAAGTTACGGGAATTATCGCGAGGATGAGGCTGACGAGCCAGCTGAGACCAAAGTAATCGCCTTTCTTTGCCATGACAAAAACTCCTTTCATGTTTTATTATATTTTAGCACGATATTTTTGTGAAATCAAGCACCGGAGCGCATTTTTATCCGCAGTAACGCAATTTCTTATTTCCGAATATACTTTTTCCCGGGGGCGACCCCGAAAGGAGGAGGCATCGCTATGCTTGCCACAAAGCCATACAACCGTGAGAGGGCACTCTTGTACGCGAGAAAATACGCCTTTTCACAGAACCCGATGTTCGCGGATTTCCGCGGGATAGGCGGAAACTGCACGAATTTTGTCTCTCAATGTCTTTTCGCCGCCGGGTGCGTCATGAATTACACCGCGGTCTACGGGTGGTATTATATATCGCTCGACGACAGGTCTCCGTCATGGGCGGGGGTGAAATATTTTTACGACTTCATAACCAAAAACCGCTCGGTCGGTCCGTTCGGGCACGATGCGGGAGAGGGAGAATGTGAGAGCGGGGACATAATCCAGCTCGGCAAAGAGGAGGAGGGCTTCTATCACACCCTCTTAATCAGCGATATACGCGACGGAGAGATATATGTGACGGCACAGACCGATGACGCGGTGGACCGCCCGCTCTCCACCTACACCTACGATTACAAGCGCTTTATCCGCATCGACGGCATACGCTTCCGCACCGAGGATGACGACGAATGCTTCGGTGAGATTTACGGAGCGCTCCCTGACGCGGGGGAGGCAGAAAAAACGCCCGCGGACAGTTGACAAACGCAAATCCGCTGTGATAAAATAGATATGTTCGGCTGTATGCCGATTTCCGAGGAAAACAAAGGATGAAAAAGTATTTATCACCATTAATGCTGTTCGGCGCGGCGCTCATCTGGGGATGTGCATTTTCCGCGCAGAAGGCAATCTCGGGGCTCGAGCCCTATGCCGTCGGCTTCTGGCGCAGTGTGCTCGCCGCGGCGTTTCTCTTTCCCGTTATCGCACTGTTTGATCACTTTACGCACAGCGGGCGGAAGCTGATATCACGGCGGGGGCTCGATTTCACCCGCACGGAGGTTATCGGCGGGGTCGCCTGCGGGCTTGTGCTCGGGGTGGCGATCGCGCTCCAGCAGTTCGGAATTTCCGGGGGGACGGACGCCGGGAAGGCGTCGTTCATAACCGCGCTGTATGTGGTCATGGTTCCGGTATTCGGTCTGCTGTTCGGTCAGAACACGAGGCTCAATGTCTGGATAAGCGTTGCAATAGCCATTATCGGCTTTTATCTTCTCTGCATAAAGGGCGGCTTTACGATGGAGCACTCCGACTCTCTTATTCTCATCTCCTCCGTCATATTCGCAGCGCACATTCTCATTATCGGTTATTTCTCGCCGAGGGCCGACGGAATACGCATGTCGTTCATTCAGTTCGTAGTCTGTGCCGTCGTCAATCTTATTCCCTCTCTTATATTTGAGAGCACCACATTCACAATGAGCCTCGTCGGGCAGAATATATTCCCGCTCGTCGTAATAGGCGTCGGCTCAAGCGGCGTAGGCTACACCCTGCAGATACTCGGTCAGCGGACGGCAGAGGACACAGCCGCCGCGTCAATAATTCTCTCGACCGAGTCTGTAATCGGGGCGATAATCGCCGCAATTGCGTTCGGCGAGCGGATGGAGGTGCGCGAGGGGATAGGCTGCGCTATAATTTTCTGCGCAGTCCTGCTATCACAGCTCGACCCGGTAGGCGCGATTAAAAAGCGACGCGAGGCAAAATCCGGGGCGGAGCACGAAAAAAATCCGCCCGGCTCCGGCACAGATAGCGACAAGGAATAAAGAAAACACAGGACAAAAGGAAGAAGACACATGAAAAAGTACATCTCGGCGCTCCTCCTCTTTGCCGCCGCCCTCGTCTGGGGGTGCGCGTTTCCGGTGCAGAAGGCGGCATCCGCCGTCCCGGCGTTCACGCTCTGTATGGTGAAGTTTCTTCTCGCTGCCCTCTTTCTCATTCCGGTTATAATGATAACCGACGCGCGGCAGAAAAACGGAAGAAGGCTCTTCTCAAAATCCGGCATTGATATAACGAAATACGAGCTTATCGGCGGCGCCGCCTGCGGCGCGGCATTAAGCCTCGCGGCGGCATTTCAGCAGATGGGAATGGAGCGCGGGGTCGACGCCGGGAGCGCCGCATTCATAACCTCGCTCTATGTTGTGATAGTCCCGATACTCGCGCTCTTTCTCCGGAAAAAGAGCTCCGTCGGCGTGTGGATAAGCGTCGGCGTCGCGGTGATAGGCTTCTATCTGCTCTGCGTCGGCGACGGGTTCACGACAGACCCGAACGATTTCTTCGTTCTCATTGCCTCGGTTCTGTTCGGCGTACATATTCTCATAATCGACCACTTTTCTCCGAAGGTCGACGGGGTGCGCATGTCGCTTGTACAGTTTGCCGTCGCCTCTCTTGTAAACCTTATCTGCATATTCATTTTCGAGCGCGGCACCTTCTCCTTTGAGCTTGTATTTTCGCACACGCTCCATCTTCTCTTCATCGGAGTTGTCTGCATAGGCATCGGAAACACGCTCCAGATAATCGGGCAGAAGCTGTACTCCTCCCCTGCCGCCGCGACGGTTATTCTCTCAACCGAGTCTGTAATCGGGGCGATAGTCGCCGCGATAACCCTCGGCGAGCGGATGAGCGCGCGGGAGATTATCGGCTGTGCCGTCATATTCTTCGCCGTAGTATTCTCACAGCTCGATCCGATAAGCGCAATACAAAATAAGAAAAAAGCGGCAGAGACCCTCTCGGAGAGCGCGGAAAACGATGAAAATATGAGCATTAACAAGGATTAATAATCCTGATATCACAGCCTTGTATTACCTGCGGGTGCCGTCGGGACTTGACGGCGCCCGCTTTTTGTGCTATAATGCCCCTCGGTTGCGACGCGCGGCAGCGCAACATTCCGAGAAAGACAGACAGCCCTGACCGCCGCACCGGAAAAGGAGAAAATAAAAATGGCAGGTACAGCAAAAGCGTCCGGAGGGCGCAAGATATGGAAGATTATTCTCACCGTTTTCTGTATAATAGTGGGCGTTGTCCTTCTTTTTATACTTGGCGTCAGAGAATACTTTCGTCTCCCCGTTATGGGCTACTACCGCAACTCGGAAAAGACCTTCACAATTCCCGGTCTCTCTGACGGAATGATAGTCCAGGGACTGGCATACGACTCTGTAAGCAAGGAATTTCTCGTAACCGGCTACCGCTCCGACGGGCAGCCCTCGCAGGTCTCTGTTATCGACAAGGAGACGAACAAGGAGACAAAGCGTCTTTGGCTCGCGGATAAGGACGGCAGGGACTTCACAGGTCACGTCGGCGGAATAACCGTAGCCGGCGATTACATCTACGTCGCAGACAGCGACGGGCTCATGGTCTACACCCGCAAGTCCTTTGCCGACGCGAATGACGGCGACAAGGTAAACTCTGTCGGTCTCTTTGAGACGAAAACAGAGAACGACTCAATGCGTGTCGCATTCGTGCACGCGGAGGGTGACACAATCTACCTCGGTGAATTCTACCGTGAGAAGAACTACCCCACCCCCGACAGCCACAAGTACACGACAAAGGCGGGCGACGCGAACACCGCGCTGATAATCGCCTATAAGCTCGACCCCACGGCAGAGCTCGGCATTTCGGACAGGATTGAATTTGCCTACTCTACCCCCGGACTTGTTCAGGGCATGTGCTTTGACGCCGACGGGCGCATATATCTCTCCACCTCTTACGCGGTAGCCTTCTCACACGTATACCGCTACAAGAATCCGGCACAGGAGGGCGACATAGAGGTCCTCGGTCAGACGGTCCCTCTCTATGTTCTTGACAGCTCCTCGCTCGACTGCGACATAAAGCTCCCGCCGATGTCGGAGGAGATAGTAGTTGTGGACGGAAAGCTCTATACAATGTGCGAGTCCGCGACGAACAAATATATATTCGGCAAGTTCACGTCGGCATCCCACTGCTATGCTACCGATATATCGAAGTACGAATAACAAAGCGAAGTAAAAACGGCAAAACCGCCGCACCCGTGTATGCTTTTTACGGGGTGCGGCGGTTTTATTTATATAAAAAGAAACGACCGCCAAAGGGCGGTCTGCACTCATATATGAGAGCCTCCGGGGAGATATTCCCCGGAGGCATTATTGTTGTTTTTCAGTTGTCAAGTGCCCGGTTCTCCAGCGCGGCAAGGGCGGCGCGGAATGCACGCGCGGCGGTGAGACGATCGTCCTCACTTTCGCTCTCGAGCATCGGGAGCATATCGCGGAAAACCTCTCCGGCTATGCTCATATCGCGGCGGAAGTGCTCTGTCCCGTAGAGGGGCATGGTCTTGTCGCAGAGCTCGAAGAAATAGAGCCCGAAGGAGTCGGATTCAAGGTTCCGAGGTATCTGGAAGCGCGGGTCAATGTCTCCGATAAGCTCGACGCGCAGCGCGGTCTCAACGCCGTATTTACGCTCGCTTATAAGCCTCGAAATGCGGTTTACTATCTCGCTCGCAGAGTCGACGCCGGTTATATCTATGCGCTCGGTTACAAAGCGGAGGTGACCGTATGTCATCTGCTTTACGTCAATGGAGAGCGCGCCGTCGTCGTAATTTGCCACTATGAGATTCGCACCGCCGAGCCCGGGCTCGGAAAATCCGGTGCACTCAAGGGCTCCGCAATAGCTGTATATGGAGTCTCCGAGCTTCACAAACTCGGTCGCCGCATGGCGGGAGCCGAGCGCGTAATAATCCGCGCCGAACTTCTTCATATCCGCCTCGGATATAGGGCAGGCGGTGGAGCCTATCTCTGCGCCGAGGTCTGCCGAGCCGCAGACTATATTGATCCTCGATATATCGTCTGCCCGCCGCTCATAGAGAGGGGACGCCGCCATCTTTTGCGACCGGAATGCCCAGCCGTATACCGTGAGATTATACTCGTTTATATCATGCCGTGTCAGCTCGCTCTCGCTGAATACATAGCAGTTGGACGGAAGCCTTCCCGACGTATAGATCGGGTTGTTGTCGTAGTAGTCCGACGCGCCGGGAGAGATGACGAACTGTGTATCCGGACAGTTTCTGAACTCGCGTATCAGAAGCTCTGCCGTCGTATTTGTCGCGTACTCGCGGTCGAAGAGGTCGCCGCTTATAAGCACAACGTTTATTCCCCTGTCGCGCACATACTGCATGAGGCGCATAAAGGAGTTGCGCAGCTCGCGCCGGCGCTCTCCGCCCTTCTCCGCGCCGAGCACGGTGAACGGGCAATCGAGATGTATATCTCCGCAATGAAGGATCTTAACCCTTATCTTTCCGGTTTCTTCGCTCATGTCATACCTCCGAGAAAGCGTAATATTCCTTATGTATTTTATCATACCGCGTGTGCATTTGCAAGATTTTTATCAAAAAAACTTGAAAAATGTATTGCAACTTTCTTTCAGATATGATAAAATAAATTTGATATAATTCAAGGCAGAACAATACTATGCCGGGAAGGATGCAGACATGCTGAGTCTTGCTTGCAGAAACACATCAAAGCTGATACGGGGAAAGTCGAAGAGCGACAACGTCCGTCTCGGCAGACTTTTTACAAAAAAGGATACTGCCCGCCGCATGGCGGACATGCTTAATATACCGAAAAACAAAAGCGCCATAACCGTACTTGACCCCGGGGCGGGAACCGGAATACTCTCTGCCGCGGTTATTGAGAAGATATGCCGCGAGGCACCCGCCTGCCGCCAGATATTCCTCACCTGCTATGAGACGGACGACGACTTTGTCCCAGTGCTCGAGGACAACCTTGAGAGAATTCGCAAGAAGTGCCGCCATGACTACGATGTGCGCCTTTTTGTCTCGGTATATCACGAGAACTACCTTACCGAGTCGAAAAATCACTACACCGTCACTTTCTTCAACACCGAGGAGGACAGATACGACATAGTGATCTGCAATCCGCCGTCATCTCTCGCCGAGAAGTCGTCTGACGAGGCGGAGTGTGCCGGAGGTGTCACGCAGGTAAAGCTCTCCGAGGCGTATCTCTTCTTAAAGACCGCGATGCGGCATATTGAGGACAACGGGCAGCTCGTCATAATGCTGCCGACGGCGTTTGCCTCTGCCGCCTCTCTCACCCCGCTGCGCCGCGAGATAGCGTCAGCCCTTGCGCTCACGGGGATACACCTCTTCGTCGGAAAGCAGAAGAACGCGAGCCGGGCGGTGCCGCTCAAAAAGAATATAATCCTCGCCTATGCAAAATCGGAGAGACCCGATAAGATAGTCATATCGACATCGACCGACGCGGGGAGCCCCGATAATACGAAGTTTCTCCCGGCTCTCGATTACAGTTTTGTTGTCGACCCTGCCGACGGCTCGCTCACCCTGCCGAAGAGCGTCGAGGACACGAAAATAGTAAAATACATATCCTCATTCCCCGAGACGCTCGCGTCGCTCGGTCTCAGAATGTCGACAGGTCTTATAATCGACTCGCGCTGTGACGGGCTCCTGTTCTCGGAGGCGATACGCGGCTCTGTGCCTCTGCTCCGCCCCGCGTGCATAAAGGGGGGGCAGGTCGAGTTTCCGACACTGACGAAAAAGCAGTATCTCGCGCCGGTAAATCCCGCGCTGATACAGCGGAACAAAAACCTCATAGTTATAAAGAGAATCCCCGCGAAGTCTGACGAGCGGTTTGTGAACTCGGCTATCTATCTTGCGGCACAGCTCCCGGCTTACCGCTACATAAGCACGCACAACAAGATAAACTTCATTGACACAAAGGATCCGAGCTCCGAGATGTGTGCACGCCTCGCCTACGGGGTGTTCGCGCTCCTCAACTCCACGATATACGACAGGTATATTTCGATTGTCTCGAAGTCAAAGCAGATAAACTCCAAGGAGTTCAGGACGCTCCCGCTCCCGCCGCGTAACATCATAGAGAACATGGGTATGCGCCTGATGTCTCTCAGACAAACGACGGTAAAGGCGTGTGACTCTATCGTAAATCCGACGCTCCATATAATCGAAAAGTAAAAAGAAAAGCAGAGGCTGTCCGAAAATCGGGCGGTCCCTGCTTTTTTAATGCACAAATTTGAAAGCATATAAATTTTTCGGTGTTTTTTCGGTCTGCGCCGTATGTGTCAGTGAGCTCCCGGGCAGGCACAGGCGGATGCAGAGTCGTCGTTCTTCGTTCTGCGCCGTATGTGCCTGCCCTACTTCACAGCGCCGTATGTGGCAGTATGCCCCACCACCGGAAATTTGGCTTTCAGCGTCCCGGGCTCCGCCCCATCTCGTGTCAGCTCATAATGTCTGAAAGCATAGAGCGAATGGGCATTCTCCTCCGCTATCGAAAACTCAAGGCATATTATCCCCATTTCCCGCGCCGCCTGTCCCAGAAGCGACGCGCTCTCTGCCGCGAGACCAAGCCCCTGATACTCCGGCAGGAGTCGGATTGCCATCTGCGCATTTCCCTTTCCGTCAAAGGCATAGAGCGTCGCCTCCCCGGCGAAGCTCACGCGGTCTATTTTCACGATGGACTCACTCTCCGGGGTATCCTCGCTCATATATTTCTTTCTGATAGCACCGGGCTTCACAAGGATTGCGAAGGTCGCGCTGCTCCCCCTCGCAAACTCCTCCTTAGCCGTCTCGTAGAAATAGCGGTCGGAGGCGTCCGGCTTATCCTCCCTGTAATCGTAGCCCCAATAACGGTTTACCTCCTTGTCACGGCAGAGGCGGGCGTAATCGGGTATATCATCCTCTGTCAGGGAGGTCAGAATAAGCCGCTCTCCCTCCTCCTCCGGGAGCTCGTCACACAGCTCACACTCGGTATTTATGAGAACGGAGTAGCTGTCGGACGTGAAGTCGTCGGCGTCGAGGGTCATGTGTCGGAAACCCTCAAGATATTTTAAGTAAAAGGTCGGGACGCCGACAAGCCGCATCGGCACCTCCTCACGCACTATATACCGGACAAGCTCGCGCAGGGCGTCTGCCGGGTCGTCGTCATCCGTCATCGGCTCGGGGAATGTAAAGTAATATCTCCCGGTGTCGAATATGCGAAAAAGCAGGCACCCGTGTACGAATGTGACGGCATATTCGATGTCCTCCTCGTCTTCCCCGCTTATCATTGCTTTCATTATATCCTCAGCGTCGCGCAGAACGGACTCTATCGGCGGGAGGCGCAGCTTTGAGGCTGCCGTCATGACATTTTTCCTTGTATACGGGATAAAGCTTATCATTTTTTCTTTCCTCCGAAAAGATTCTTGACATCAAAGGGTCGTCTGTGCGTCCTTGCTCCGCGCTCCGGAGCCGGGGCGGGCAATGCCGGGGCGGGTGCCTCTGCCGGCAGGGCTACCGACACGGAATAGCTCTCGTCATCCGTGACCGTCATAATCTCCGCCCCCATAGCCTCGCATATCCTCCGGCAGGTGCGGAGCCCTATGCCGTTGCTCTCGGCGCCCGAGGTATCGCGGCGCACTGCATTACAGAATGTGACGCGCACGCGCCCGGTATCAAGGGCGGAGGATATGCGCACCGCGCTCCCCGCGTCGGCATACTTCATGATGTTTGAAAAAATGTTGTCAAACACGCGCATGAGGTTCTGTGCGTCCGCCCTCACGGTGAGGGGCGCGTCCTGTGGCAGGGCGGTCTCATACTCAACCGTATATCCGCTCTCGCGCAGGAGAAGTATATGCTCGGAGAGCATCTGCTCAAGGAGAGTTCCGGCGGGGTAATCCTGCATATCGAGGTCAATTTTCCCGCCGAAGAGGAGGAAGTAGCGGAACATATCGTCAGAGAGAGATTTCAGGCGGAGCGCCGTCGTCTCCGACGCCTTTATATAGCTCTTCATAACCTCGTCGCCCTCGGCGCGCGGCTTCATGACGTCAAGGTAGCCGAGGAGCACTGTCAGCGGCGTCCTTATATCGTGCGACATGGAGGTTATCAGCTCATTGTTTGACTCTATCGCCTCCCTCTCTTTTTTTATGTTCTCGAGAATGGAGGTTCTCATTCTGTCTATATCCGAGTACAGTTTTGCTATCTCGTCGTCCCCGTCGAGGTAAATGACGTGCTCCGTCTCCCCGGAGCTGACGCGCCCGACCTCATGGGCGAGGTCGGAGATTTTCCATATCACGTTGCTGAAATAGATAATAAGCACGGCAGACAGAGCCAGTAGTGCCACCGCGAGGCTCACGATATTCGCAAGGTCGTAAAGCAGGTATTCGGTAAACTCGGCTACCGAGGCGTAGAGCGTCGTGCCGTCTGACATTGTGAGCGCGTGATACCCGCTCCCCTCCGCGGAGGCGACGAGCTCGTCACGCGACGGGTAGTCAACCGTTATTCCCCCGCCGTTCACCGGGTCGCGGAACCACTGTCTGTCCTGCTCGTAAATACCCGAGACGAACAGGAGGTCGTCGTCGCGGTAAATAAGCAGATAGACATACCGCTTTCTCTGAACCCACTTTGATATTTTCGCGACATCCGAGGAGGTGACGCCCCCGCTGTCTATATATTCCTGCAGCTCTGCAATATATTTTTCCTCTCTCTCCCGGCGCATTTCCTTTGTCGTGTAATAGTTATTTATATAGTATACTATCAGCCAGCGGACAAGGACATATATCAGCGATGCGAGAATTACGCCGAAAACTATTCTTATGAGAAATGTATGACGGAGAGATTTTTTCTTCGGGACCATCAGCGTCCCCTCTGTTTTTCTGTCAGTCAATCTGGTACCCCTTTCCCCACACGGTGCGTATGAGCTTCGGCGACGAGGGGGAGTCCTCAAGTTTTCGCCGCAGATTCAGCATATGGACGGTTACGGTGTTCACCGAGGATGGGAGCGGCATCTCCTCCCACACAGCCTCGTATATCTCCGAGGCATTCTTCGGCACGCCGCGATTTCGCGCAAGGTAAATAAGCAGGTCCATCTCCTTGTCTCTTATATCTATCGCGGAGCCGTTCTTTGTGACCTCGCGCGTTACGGGATTTACGTACACGCCCCCCGGGAGAGATATGACATCCGGGTTATCCGCCGCCTTCTGACTGTACATATTGTACCTGCGGGCGAGGGCGTTTACCTTGAGTATAAGCTCACGCGGTGAAAACGGCTTTACTATATAATCGTCTCCCCCCGCGGCATAGGCGGAGTCCATATCCCCGGCGAGCGAGCGGGCGGTCAGAAAGAGGATAGGCACCGAGGAGCGCCCTCTTATCTCGCGGGCGGCGGATATACCGTCGAGCCGAGGCATTTTGATATCCATTATTACAAGGTCAATATCCTTGTCACGGTTGAGCGCGTCGACCGCCTCGCGCCCGTTTTTCGCCTCGGTTATCGTATGCCCCTCCCCGGTTAAGAGGATGCCGAGTATTTTTCTTATTTCGCTTTCGTCGTCGGCGACAAGTATCTTCATTTTTCCCTCCGGAATGCCGCCCTGCCCCGGCGCGGCTGTAAGATTATCTCGAATACAATATACCATATAACTCCGCTTAAAATCAAGTCTTTTCCGTAAACACGCGCCGGCGGGCGGCAGTGGCGCGGAATTTTCCCGAAAAAGCCGAAAAAACACTTGACAAAGCGGAAAAAGGATTGTATAATAAATTGTCTGACTATGGGACCATAGCCTAAACTATGCCCAAAGGAAGAAAATGCCGCCGGAAAGGCGGTACGGAGGTAGGGTGTGAAGCTGGATATACGGTCACTTCTTGCGGGCGATCGCCTGATGAAGATAGATTACGAAATACCGCTTGATACCACGGTCTCCGGGGATCCTGCCGGTCTGATTGACGGCGTCGGTTTTCCTTCTCCCATGAAGGTCACGGGCGATATTACCAACACTGCGGGCTATATGCGTATGCGGCTCTCGCTCTCGGCGGAATACGAAACCGCCTGTGCGAGGTGTCTTCGACCTGTCCGCGGCGAATTCAAGCTTGACCTTGAGAAAACCGTTGCACCGAAATCCGAGCTCGGAGATCTTGACGAATACAGGCTTGACGATTATGCGATAGTTGAGGACGGGTTTATCGACCTCGACGAAAACCTGCGCGAGCAGCTCGCCGCCGAGTTCCCTATGAGGGTGCTCTGCTCCGAGGACTGCAAGGGGTTATGTCCGAAGTGCGGAAAGAACCTCAATGACGGTCCGTGCGGCTGTCCCGAAAAGGAGCGCGACCCGCGCCTTGCCCCTCTTGAAAAGCTCCTCGCAAAGATGAGGGCGGAGGAAGAGGAAAAGGCGACGACGGACGCAAAGTCGGAAAAGCAATAAAACCGAAAAAACATTACACTTAAGAGAATGCGTAAAGCAGGCTCACAGGAGGAAATAAAATGGCAGTACCGAAGAAGAAAGTTTCGCATGCGAGAAAGATGAAGAGACGCTCCAGCGTCTGGAAGCTCGAGGCTCCGACAAATCTTGTTAAGTGCCCGCAGTGCGGCGAGGTCAATCTCGCTTACCGCGTATGCAAGAACTGTGGCTACTACAAGGGCGTCGAGGTCGTTGCCAAGAAGGCTGACGCGGCGAAATAATTCAGAAGCCCGGGTCTACCGGTGGCGGGGCGACACATCATGTCGCCCCGCGTTTTCTTTTTTTTGCGCTCGCCCCGGAATTCATATCTGCCCGCGGAATAAATCGGGAAGTATCGGGAAAACTACCGATACATCACATTTTTCTGAAAGGATTTTCCGTTATGGGTAAGAAAAACGATAAAGATGGGCGAAAAAGAATCGTCCCCGAGATACCCGCGGTGAAGCCCGCGACACCGGACCTCCCGCCTGTAAACAATATGGAGTTTCCGGCGGCGGAGATGGCTGACGTACAGCTCCCGCCCTATAATCCCCCGGTGCCGAACCGGGCATGGACGGAGATGCGCCTCGGCAAGGATATAGAGGAGCTTTCCGAGGAGGAAAAGCGCGACCTCTATATAGGAAGAGACAATCTGTTCTGAAAAGCGAAAAGAGAGACAAGCCACCGGCAGGTCTCTCTTTTCTTTTTTGCATGTTTATTATTTGTTTTGCCGGAGCGGATTATCTCACGCTGAAAAGCAGCTTTTCATAGGTCGGGAAGCACCAGTACTCCTCGCCGACTATCGTCTCCGCCTCGTCGCACACGGCGCGGAGCGCGTTCATTGCCGGAATTACGCTGTCGCGTATGCTGTCCGCCGCGGCGGTGATGTCGGTTATCGCGCGGTAGTCCGCAACCGCGGCGGCGAGCTTCTCTGCCGCCGTATCTGCCCCCTCCGTGAGGGAGGTCAGGCGTTTTACCGTCGCCGACTCGTACCTGCAGGATATGCCCGGAACAGCCTGAGCCTTTGCGAGGGCGGTCGAGGCTATCACGGATATGTACTTCTCTATTGCCGGGAGTATCTCACGGTGTACCATGTCAAGCATGGTCAGTGCCTCGATATTCACGGTCTTACAGTAGTTTTCAAGAGTTATCTCGTATCTTGAGCGAAGCTCCGGGAGGCTGAATACCTTCTGCCGCGTCAGCATATCGATATTCTTCTGCCAGAGGAGAGTACGCAGCGCGTCCGGCGTTGTGCGCAGGTTGAGGAGCCCGCGAACCTCGGTAGCCTCCTTTATCCATGCGTCGTCGTAACCGTTTCCGTTGAAGATTATGCGCTTATGCTCCTTTACGGTGTCGCGGATGAGGTCATGGAGCGCCGCCTCGAAATCCTTGGCGTCTGTCAGCTTATCCGCGAACTGCGCAAGGGTGTCGGCTACCGCGGCGTTCAGCATTATGTTTGCACAGGCAATGCTGTTCGAGGAACCGAGCATACGGAACTCAAACTTGTTTCCGGTAAATGCAAAGGGAGACGTACGGTTTCTGTCGGTGGTATCCCTCGTGAACTTCGGGATTACGTGAACGCCGAGGCGCATGACGGTTTTTTCCGCGGCGCTGTACGGTCTGTCATTCTCTATCGCGTCGAGAACCGCGGTGAGCTCCTCGCCGAGGAACATGGAGACGACGGCGGGCGGCGCTTCATTGGCACCGAGACGGTGGTCATTCCCCGCCGTGGCAACCGAGAGACGGAGAAGATCCTGATAGTCGTCTACCGCCTTTATCACCGCGACGAGAAAGAGGAGAAACTGCGCGTTCTCATACGGGGTCTCGCCCGGGGTGAGGAGGTTTACGCCCGTGTCGGTCGATATTGACCAGTTGTTGTGCTTTCCGCTGCCGTTCACGCCGGCGAACGGCTTCTCATGGAGGAGGCAGACGAGCCCGTGGCGGGCGGCTACCTTCTGCATTATCTCCATTGTGAGCTGGTTATGGTCGGTCGCTATATTGGTTGTCGTATATATCGGGGCGAGCTCATGCTGTGCGGGAGCTACCTCGTTATGCTCGGTCTTTGCGAGGATACCGAGCTTCCAGAGCTCCTCGTCAAGGTCTGCCATATAGGCGGCGACGCGCGGCTTTATAGCCCCGAAATAGTGGTCGTCCATCTCCTGTCCCTTCGGAGGCTTTGCCCCGAAGAGAGTGCGCCCGCAGAAGATAAGATCCTTGCGTTTTTCATACACGCCCCTGTCGATAAGGAAATATTCCTGCTCCGGTCCGACGCAGGTACGCACACATTTTACATCCTCGTTTCCGAAGAGGCGGAGTATGCGCAGCGCCTGCTTGTTCAGTGCCTGCATAGAGCGGAGAAGCGGAGTTTTTTTATCGAGTGCCTCGCCACCGTAGGAGCAGAACGCCGTCGGTATGCAGAGGGTGTTGTCCTTTATGAATGCGTAGGAGGTCGGGTCCCATGCTGTATATCCGCGTGCCTCAAAGGTCGCGCGCAGTCCTCCGGAGGGGAAGGATGAGGCGTCCGGCTCTCCCTTTATGAGCTCCTTGCCCGAGAACTCCATTATCACGCCGCCGTCGGGCGATGGGGATATGAAGCTGTCGTGCTTTTCGGCTGTTATACCCGTAAGAGGCTGGAACCAATGGGTAAAGTGCGTGGCGCCGTGCTCCACCGCCCAATCCTTCATTGCCGCGGCTACAGCCGTCGCAAGCTCGGAATCAAGCCGCGCGCCCTCGCTTATTGTTTTCTTGATTGCGTCATAGACCTCGGTCGGGAGCTTTGCCTTCATGACCCTGTCATCGAACACAAGACTGCCGAAATATTCGGGTACGGTTCTCATATTTCACCTCTTTACCGGCGTATCGCCATTTTTCCCGATTTCCCGCACATATACACGAAAAATCAATGAATATATCTTACACTCATTTCCCCGCCTTGTCAAGTTTTTTTGCTCTCTGCCGCTGACAGAAATTTGCCCCGCCCCGACCACCGCTTTTGGACATTGTGACAATAAAGGAAAAGCGGCTGTGACAGGTGGCGCAACCCGCCCTGCCGCAGCCGCAGAAAAACAAGTACTACTTTTCGTCTTTCTCCCCGCTCTTCTCCTTATCCCCGCCATGGAGGGCGCGGGAGGAATCGAGCCTTATCTCCCCATCTGTCGAGAGATTCGACTCGCTGAACCGCTTTGTCTTTTTCGTCGAGGTCTTTTCAAACGGGATATGCCGGAGAATGAACGAGCGGATTTTTTTGTAAGCCGGGAATTTATCGTTCACGCTCTTTATATACTCCGCTACGGCTGCCTCGCCGCCGTCCTCGCTCTTCTCCGCCTCATCGCTCGGTATAACCGAGGCGACGATATTGCCGTTATCCGGCTTCTGAAACACGAAGCAATCGCCGATAAGCTCGCTGTTCATAAGGCAGGACTCGAGCTCCTCCGGGAATATTTTCTTTCCTCCCTCGGTAACTATCATGCTCTTCGCCCGCCCGGTTATCTTTATCGCGCCGTTCGGCTTTCTTACTCCTATATCCCCGGTATAGAACCACCCGTCGCGCAGAACCTTTGCGGTCTCCTCCGGGTTATTATAGTAGCCTATCATCACATTGTTTCCGCGTATCGCTATCTCTCCCTCTCCGTTCTCGTCCGGGTCGGTTATACGGACGCGGACGCCGGCTATCGGGTGCCCGACGTCGTCCGGCGAGCGATACCAGTCGCTGTGCATTGTGCAGACAGGCGAGGTCTCCGTCAGCCCGTAGCCCGTAAAGACGTCAAAGCCGTAGCGGACGAACGCCGAGAATACCTCCGGCGGCAGGGGCGCAGCCCCGCAGAGAAAAGCGCGCATGTGACCGCCGAATATGCGGTGCACCGCGCCGAAAACGCGCCGCCGCCCTCCCTTCGGGAGCATCGCGGCAAGACCGTATTGCAGACCGTATATGAGCCTTCCGCACTTCATCTCGCGGTATTTTGTTCTTATCTTTTTATAGAAGGTGCTGATAAGGAGCGGGACGACGACAAGCACCGTCGGCTGAAGCTCACGCAGGTCTCCCATAAGGGTACGGAGCGACGCATTATAGGCTACCGACGCGCCGGAAAAGAAGAACGAGAGAAAGCCCGCGACGCACTCGTAGGTATGGTGGAGCGGGAGAACCGAGAGCGCACGGTCGTTTTCATACACATGAATGACGCGCATAGCCTCCATTACGTTCGAGACTATGTTGTACTGTGAGAGCATTACCCCCTTTGCCACTCCCATCGTGCCGGAGGTGTAGAGGAGGACGCCGAAGTCATGCGGGTTCAGGCTGTATGTATCATAGCCCGTGTCCCCCGCCGCGATTTTTTCCCGCCCTGCCGAAATAAGCGCGGGAAAGGACGAGAAAGGTATTGTTACGGCATCGGCGCACGCGGCGTTCACCGTCTTTTGCAGTCTGTCCTGATAGATTATCGCCGCGGCGCCCGAGTCGCGCATTACAAATTCAAGCTGCTCTGCCCCATAGTCCTTGTCGACAGGCATAACTATGCCGACGCCGGAGCAGACCGCAAGGTAGGAGAGCGCCCACTGATAGGAGTTGTCCCCCATTATCGCTATTTTCTTACCGCGGAGCCCCATTGCCAAGAGCTCCGTCGCGACGGCGCGTATATCCTCCCCCGCCTCGCGATAGGTTACGGTATGCGTCTGCTCTTTATCCCGCCAGAGAAACGCGATGTTGTCCGCGTACAGCTCACAGCTCGAGAGCACAAGCTCGCGCACGCTCGTTATATCTCTTATATCGTGAACGTATCCTGTGCCGTCACTCTTCTTTTTCTGCTTCATTTTCTCTTTCATTGCAAGCACCTGCCGGTCTCCCGGCATCCTTATCTTCGATATATTGCGACAGGTTATTGTTTATCCTGTCCGCCGTTATACAGAAATTTCTCCACTGCTCATACGTAAGTCCGTGTCCACCGTAGTTTAATGCCGCAGCTATACTCCGGTTCAGAGCTTTTGACGCGGCGCGCCCCTCGTCGGTAAGAAAATGGAGCGACCGGTAGGAGCGCCGACCCTCCACGGTCTCCGAGGAGACAAAGCCCCGCTCAACGAGCGCGGCGAGAGTGCGCGAGACAGCCGCCTTATCCTCCTCGCACAGCGCGGTGAGCTGTACAGCCGTCAGCCCCTCAGGATGACACCCGAGGTAATAGAGGCACATTACGTGCTTTCCGCGCAGACCGTACTTCTCCATTTCCCCGTCGCGCAGTCGCTGCAGGCTCCTCGACAGGCGAAGTATTGTTACTGTAAACTCTTCAAACCGATTTCTCATACTGACCTCCACGGCATGACTTGCTTTATTTTACTCCAAAGATGTTGATTTGTCAACAAGTCCGACAATTAGTTTACATAAAGGTAACATATTCCGCGCACCGCAGCCGCGGTCCTGTCCGGTGTTGACATTTTACGCGCGTGGGTGTAAAATATTGAAGTGGATTTGCACACTACTAAATTTCAAGGAAAGAAAAAAGATGTTCAGACTTACCCGTTTTCTGAAGGGCTACATGGCAAAGACGGTGATGGGACCGCTGTTCAAGCTTATCGAGGCTGTCTTTGAGCTGATAACCCCTCTTGTCGTTGCATGGGTGATAGACACCGCGATACCGCGCGGGCTGGAGGGTGACTACTCCGGGCTCCGTACCGGGGGGGCGATAATACTCGCTCTCGGTATTCTCGGTCTTGCCTTTGCTCTTACGGCGCAGTTCTTCGCTAGCCGGGCGTCCCTCGGCTTCGGTACCAATCTCCGCCGCGACCTCTACGCCCACATAAACACATTCTCCTATACGGAGCTCGACAAATTCTCGACGACCTCGCTGATAACCCGCATAACGGCGGATGTCAACCAGGCGCAGCAGGCTGTCGCTATGTTTATCCGCCTTGTCCTCCGCTCTCCGTTTATCATTATCGGCGCGATTGTCATGTCAATGCTTATCGACCTGCGGCTCTCGCTTATATTCGTCGCCGCCTCGCTGATAATCGGGGCGAGCCTCTGGCTCATAATGTCGCTCTCAATGCCGAAGTACAAGGGCGTGCAGGCGAAGCTCGACGATGTGACGAGGCTGACGCGCGAGAACCTCTCCGGCGCGAGGGTCGTGCGCGCATTCGGCGCGGAGGAGCGGGAGTGTGAGCGGTTTGACCGTGCGTCGGAGGCTCTCTCCCATTCCTCAATCCGCGTCGGCGCGCTGTCCGCGCTTCTTAATCCTCTGACCTATGCCGTTCTTAATCTCGCGGTCATAGCGATACTCTGGTTCGGCGGAAAGACCGTATATTACGGAGATCTCACGCAGGGTGAAATCATAGCACTCGTCAACTACATGACTCAGATACTCAACGCCATGATAGTCTTTGCAAACCTCCTTGTCACGTTCACAAAGGCGTCTGCCTCTGCGGCAAGAATAAACGAGGTGTTCGATACAAAGACGTCAATGGAAGAGGGCGCGGGTGCCACGCCCGACCTCACCGCCCCGGCAATTGAGCTAAAAAACCTCACCTTTACCTACTCCGGCTCCCATGCCCCGTCGATAACGGATATAAGCCTGACGCTCCGGCGCGGAGAATCTCTCGGTATCCTCGGAGGAACGGGCAGCGGAAAGAGTACGGCAGTAAGCCTCATGACGCGGCTCTATGACGCGACGAAGGGCGAGGTGCGCGTGTTCGGACACAACGTAAAGGAATACACGGGTGCGGACCTTGCGGAGATTTTCGGCGTCGCGCCGCAGAGGGCGCTCCTCTTCGAGGGTACGATACGCGACAATATGAAATGGGGAAAGCCGGACGCGACGGACGAGGATATTTACCGCGCGCTCGACATCTCGCAGGCACGGGAGTTCGTCGACAAATCCGCTCTCGGGCTCGACACCTATATAGAGCAGGAGGGAAAGAATCTCTCCGGCGGACAGCGGCAACGCCTCACCATTGCGCGCGCCGTCGTAGCCTCGCCTAAAATTCTGATACTTGACGACTCGTCAAGCGCGCTCGACTTTGCAACGGACGCAAAGCTCCGCCACGCGCTCGCAGACCTTAGGCGCGACTCCTCGCTGACCACCGTCACGGTGTCGCAGAGGGCAACGAGCCTCCGCTACTGTGACATGATAATGGTGCTCGACGGCGGGCGCGTCGCCGGGCTCGGCACTCATGAGGAGCTCACCGAAAGCTGTGAGATATACCGCGAGATCTGCGACTCGCAGAACAGGGGGGATGAGGCGAAATGAAAACAAAGAAAGAAAAGCGCGGAGCCGGAGCTATCGGAATGCTGCTCCGTTACGCGCGCCCGTATCTCCCCGCCGTGCTGCTCGCGCTCCTCTGCTCTCTTATTCAGATAGCCGCGACGCTCGCCGCCCCGGTCATCATAGGAAACACGGTAGACTATATTATCGGCGAGGGCAACGTCGATTTCGCGGTAATTCTCAAAAACGCCGCTGTACTCGGTGCTCTTGTCGTCACGGTAATGATATTCCAGTACCTCTCGACGCTCCTCATAAACTTTGCGTCCTTCCGGACGATACGCGACCTCAGACGTTATGCCTTCAGAAAGCTGAACAATCTCCCGCTTTCTTATATTGACTCCTCCTCCCGTGGAGACCTCATGTCCCGCGTCGGCAGTGATATAGACCAGATCTCCGACGGACTAATTCAGGGATTTTCGCAGTTTTTCTCCGGAATCGTGACGATAGCCGGCACTCTCTCATTCATGCTGACCTACAACTGGCTGATTGCCGTCGTCGTCGTGCTCTTAACTCCTCTGTCGCTCTTCGTTGCATACTTCATAGCAAGGGGCTGTCACAACATGTTCGCCATGCAGGCGAAGTACCGCGGGGTGCTCTCCGGCTTTGTAACCGAGATGCTGACCGGGCAGAGGGTTGTAAAGCTTTTCGGGTATGAAAAGCGCGCGGAGGAGCGGTTCGGAAAGATAAACTCCGAGCTCAAAACCTGGGGACAGAACGCCGCGTTCTACTCGGCTATGGTCAACCCCTGCACAAGATTTGTAAACAACGTGGTCTACGTCGTCGTCTGCATGATAGGCGCGTTTCTTGTCATACGCGGTCACGGGGCGGAGGGCGCGCTCACCGTCGGCGGGCTGTCCTGCTGTCTCTCCTATGCTACTCAGTACACAAAGCCGTTCAACGAGATAACCGGAGTTGTCACCGAGCTGCAGACCGCGACCGCCGCGGCTACGCGCGTGTTCGACCTGCTCGGGGCTCCCGACCAGCCGTCAGACGCGGGTCTTCCGGAGCTTTCATGTGCGGATGGCAATATCTCGATAGAGAACGTTTACTTCTCCTATGTAAAGGAAAGGCCTCTTATCGAAGGCTTCTCCCTTGAAGCAAAGAGCGGAGAGCGGATAGCGATAGTCGGACCCACGGGGTGCGGCAAGACGACGCTCATAAACCTGCTCATGCGCTTTTACGACGTCGACAGTGGCACAATAAGGATTGACGGGCAGGACATCTCGGGCGTCACACGCGCGTCTTTACGCAGAAATTACGGCATGGTGCTCCAGGACACGTGGCTCCGCCGCGGGACTGTGCGCGAGAATATAGCCTACGGCAGACCCGACGCCACCGACGAGGAGGTTATCGCGGCGGCAAAGGCGGCGAGAATACACGACTTTATTATGAAGCTCGAGGGTGGGTATGACACCGTGCTCGGCGACGACGGGGGCAACATCTCGCAGGGACAGAAGCAGCTGCTCTGCATAGCGCGGATAATGCTCACCCACCCGCCGATGCTCATCCTCGACGAGGCGACCTCCTCGATAGACACGCGCACCGAGATAATGATACAGCAGGCATTCGACAGGCTCATGCAGGGCAAGACTTCGTTTATAGTTGCGCACCGGCTCTCAACCATAAAGAACGCCGACGTAATCCTTGTAATGAACAAGGGCAACGTTATCGAAAAGGGCACGCACCGTGAGCTGCTTCGGACCGGCGGATTTTACGCAAGCCTCTACAATTCACAGTTCGAGCACTGACCGAGAAGCCCCGGGGGATTTTCATAAAAATTCCCCGGGGTATTGCTTTTTTAATATTTCCGTGATAGAATATATCCGTCGAAAACAGAGTAGGATACCGCGCGTTTTCAGTGTCGGGGGGACGGGAAGTTGCCCTCCGGACGAAGTGGCAGATGCCCGCGGTGCGTTATCCGCATTCCGCTGTTGCCGTAGCGTCTCCGCGTCTTTTCCCGCGGAAAATGATACACGCCCTCCGGTCAACATGAGAAATCTGTGTGACGGAGGTGTTTTTTTATGTCAGAAAACAATGATATTTATGAGGGTGGCGTGCGCGCGGGCACTGCATGTGCAGGGCTCCCTCCTATCCTCTCGCGCGAATACTGGAGGGCGGCGGTGCTGAAGCTGTGGGACACGCGCACGCTCGTATACGCCGCGCTGATAATCGCCCTTCGGATAGTTGTAAAGGCTTTCAGAATACCGATAGCCCCGGGGCTCAACATCACGTTTGACTGCTACATAAACGCGCTCGGCTCCATAGCTTACGGTCCCGTCGTCGCCCTGCTTGTCGGCGCGGCGTCTGACACCGTGGGCGCGCTCCTTTTCCCGAGCGGGGCGTACTTCTTCCCTTTTATAATTGTCGAGATGTCCTCCGGCTTTATATTTGCGCTGTTCCTGTGGGGGCGGCGGCTCTCCTCACAGCGTATCCTGCTCGCAAAGTTTACGGTGAATTTTGTCTGTAACATTATTATAAACTCTGCGATAATGAAGATATACTACTCCGTTCTTTACGGGAGCGAGAAGAGCTATTCGTTTATAAATGCGGCGCGGATTATCAAAAATCTTATCATGTTCCCGCTCGAGGCTATGCTTATCCTGATTGTCCTCGGCGCGGCGCTCCCGCTCCTTACCCGTATGCGCCTTTTGCCACATGGACAGGAGCGGCTGTCGCTCCGGCGGCGGGACGTTGCGGCGGCGCTTCTTCTGACGCTCGCCGCCGTTGCGCTGCTCCTCTTCTATATATTCTTCCTCTCCGACTGGTTAAAGAGCCACAACATCACACTCTTCTGAAAGCGAAAGTCACATGAAGATAATAGCAAAAATACGTACCGACTTCCGCGGGAGGTTCGGCATACCGAGGCAGAGCGGGCTCGCCGACGGAGTGGGACGGATAGTATTCGAGCCCGAGTTCCGCGACCCGAACGCCCTGCGCGGCATCGAGGGCTACTCGCACCTCTGGATTATATGGGAATTTTCCGAGCTCCGGCGGGACGGCTGGCGTCCTACGGTGCGCCCGCCGCGCCTCGGCGGTAATACACGGGTCGGGGTATTTGCCACCCGCTCGCCATACAGACCGAACCCGATAGGACTTTCCTCCGTGCGGCTTATCTCGGTTGAGCATACGGAGAGTGAGGGGGACGTTCTCGTCGTCTCCGGCGCCGACATGCTCGACGGGACGCCGATATACGATATAAAGCCGTATCTCCCGTTTACCGACGCGCACCCGGAGGCTACCTCCGGCTTTGCCGGTGAGCGGCTCTCATACAGGCTGAACGTGATAATTCCGGAGCCGCTCGCCGCCTCGCTCTCCCCTGCCGAGCTCGTCCCGGTAAAGGCACTGCTTGAGGGCGACCCGCGCCCGAGCTATCAGGATGACCCGGAGCGGGAATACGGCTTTTTCTACTCCGACGCGGAGATAAAATTCCGTGTCTCGGGCGATACGCTCACGGTCACGGATATAACCCGCAAGCGGCTGCTCTGATATAATACAGCCGATAAAATCAGAAAAAAGCTACAAAAGGCGGTCGCCCAAAGGGGCAACCGCCTTGTGCTTTTTTGGTATGTGTTCTTAATAAACGGAACGTCCGCGTCTTAATGCATTGCCATCATCCCGTAGAACATCGCGGCGATAACAGCCGCAACGGTAACCGAGGCGAGGATAGTCCCGCATATTATCGCGGTGCGCTTTGACTTTTCGTCAGCCTCGGTGCCGCTGACCCGCACGAACTGGAAGAGGTGGAATATCATGCAGAGAAGTGCTATTCCGGACACCGCGCATACGAGCCCGATAACGCCCGAGGCATTCCTTATAAAATACACGCCCCCTACCGAAAGCGCGACAGCCACCGCGACACAGACTATCTCGAGCAGCCACCCGGACGCGAAGCGGAAAAAGCCCTTTCTGTTCCACGCATACGAATTTCTCATTGCAAGTCTCCACGCCGCGTGAAGCACAGAGAAGATAAGAAGAATAATTCCTGCAATCCAAAGAGCGTTGCTCACAACATACCTTACAGTATTATTTGCAAAGTCGGGAAACCAATACACATCCGCGAGTATACAACCGACTGCAAGTGCAAGAAGAATAAGCGATACTATCACAACTATATCCTTTCTGTTTTTTATTTTACTATCTCAATTCCTTTAACGGTAACTGCCACCTGTGGGGTGGTATCGACGAGCTCTACCGCGCGCAGATGCTTCTCCGGATGCGGATTTACCCACTCGTACCTGTAGGTTGTTTTTATTTTGCCGTCCGGCGTCGTCACCGTCTCGCTGTCCGTAAAATATGTGAAGAAGTAGCCGCAATGGCGGTAATATATGTACTCCGACGGCGCGTTCTGCCTCACCCCGGCGTAGCCGATATTGATACCGTAGACTATATTCAGATGCGTCTCGCTCCCGTCCGTATACTTTATAAGATAGCGACCGATGCGGGCAAAATCTCCGGATTTTTCCGACCATGCGGGCTTTGTTAAACTGTCAGCAGTCGCGTGACTGAAGATTATGCTCCGGAACCTTCCGTCGCTGTCGACCGACGACTCCCAACGGTGCTCCCCCGTCATGACGGTCTCCTCTTTTCCGGCGCCCTTTGTGTGAGAGGGTGCGACCGAGCCGTGCAGGCTGTCGCGTAGAGCAGGCATGATTTTTCTTATCATGAGGTCGTAGAGCTCGCGGAGGTGCTCATCATACCCCTGTCCGTGCCACATCATATTTGCGGAGTAAACCATATCGTAAAGCTTTCCGAGTCTGCCGAGGCTCTCCTCGTTTGTCGCAGTCCACGCCGAGACCTCGGCACCGGTGATCCCGCTCTTTGCGGCTCTTCTTGAAAATCTCGGATAGTGGCTCGAATACATGTTCCCAATTACGACATCAAAGCCGCGGGAGAGAAGATTGTCCTCTATATCCTTATCCGTATGGAAATACCAGATAAAATCGAGGAGCACGATATCTTTAGGCAATTTATCGATTGCTGTGGCGGTACGATATTTGGTCACCGGCTGCAGCATATCCGACCATATCATCATGCGCAGACCGCGGGCTTTGAGATAATCGTGATACCTTATGACATCGGCAGCGTAAAGCTCGGCGGGATTTTTCTTCTTGCAAATCGGGCAGACGCCTATCTGATACACCTCGTCATGCCCCATGTGGACAAATTTACGCGGTCTTACGACATCGAGAATTTCGTCAAGAATATCAAAGAGAATTTTATATGACTTCTCATTTGACGGGCAGTAGCAGTGCGGATATATCTTTGCCGGGGGAATGTCCGCCGTGTTTTCGTCAATCTTTGCGGTGCTCTCCTCTCCTTCCGGTATTTCGGCTATATCCGGGTATGTGACCGTGAGGGTCTGAACATGACCGAGGCTCTGCACTTCGGGGATAACATCTATCCCGAAGGAGCGGACATACTCTATAAAGTCCCGGACAGTCGCCTTGTCGACCGCGTGGTCGCCGCCCACCGCCGCGTGCGGGAACGGTGGGAGCTTTTCCTCCCCTGCAAGCTTCTTTATGCGGTCTACAGCCTCGTTTATCTCGGGGTGAGAGTCAAATCTCATTCCCGCGCCGAACTCGAGAATTATGTAGTTATATCCCATCGGGGAAAGAAGATACTTTACAAGCCTTTTCGCAAAATCATACTCATTTTCTGCGGGCAGATAGAGGTGAACACCCCGGAAATTCATACACGGGTGGTCATCTATACGCCCCTCCGGAACAGTTCCGTCGTCAAGGAGCTTTATAAGAGCCTCGACGCCTATTACAAACCCGCGCTCGTCCGACGCCGATATTACTACCCTGTCCTCTACCTCAAGGCGGTATCCGTTCTCCATTATTGTGGGGTCCTCGAGGAGGACAAATCCGTCGCCGTCGCGCCCCGGATTGTAGCCGGTCACCTCTTCAAGCCTCTCGCAGAGGACAGCCGCGGCGACCTCGCCGACGGAGGATGTCGTCTTTACCCCACGAAAATCCCGGACAGGGCGGCGGGTATCCGACATTGCCGATTTGGAGGGAAGCGGGAAAATTTCCCGCTCGTCATAGACCGCACCGTGAATATCAAGACTGTCGAATGCTATTATTGCGAACGAGCTCTCAATCTCAATAATGAACTCCCGCAGCTCTGCGGCGACAACAAGAGCTATTTCTCCCGGGATTATGAACCGCCCGGTCTCCGCCCTGTGCTCTGCGAATACATTTACCCCCTCTGCGTCAAGGACGCGGATAAGAGTTGCGCCTGTGCCTTTGAGACCTATAACAATACTGTCGACATAGCACTTCTCCGAAAACGCGATGGCGACGCGCACCGCTCTGTCGTAAAACTCCGGGGGCTCTATATTCAGACCTTTACCGTCACGGAGCGACTCTGCCGGGAGATCCCCGCGCTCTGTATCGCCCTTTACATATACTCTGTAATCGACCTTTACCGGCGAAGCTTTGCCGTTAAGAATTCCAGTAAACATATTTTTCTCCTGTCTGCCTGTCGGACGCCATTTTCACAGCACCGCAGCATGTTCTCGTTCTTCTTCGATTTTATCACACCCGGGCGCATTTTTCAATAGAATTTTCACGCTGTGCAATCGTGGCAAGAAAACAACCCGCCGATATCAATATTTGCAATATAAACATCATAAAAACGGGGCGCCCGGGATAATTCCGGCGCGCCCCGCGCATTTTTTGAATTTTTCAGAACTCCGCGTTCCCCACCGTTCTGGGATAAGGAATTACATCGCGGATATTTGCAACTCCGGTAAGATACATGATAATTCTCTCAAAGCCGAGACCGTAGCCCGCGTGCTTTGTCCCGCCGTATCTGCGCAGATTCATATACCACCAGTAGTCCTCCTCGCGAAGTCCGAGCTCCTTCATGCGGGCGGAGAGAATATCAATCCGCTCCTCGCGCTGTGAGCCGCCGATTATTTCGCCGACACCCGGGACAAGGAGGTCCATTGCCGCGACGGTCTTTCCGTCGTCGTTCAGGCGCATATAGAATGCCTTTATCTCCTTCGGGTAGTCGATAAGGAACACCGGTTTTTTGTATATCTGCTCGGTGAGGTATCTCTCGTGCTCCGTCTGCAGGTCGACGCCCCAGTAAACCGGGTACTTGAAGTCTGCGCCGGACTTAAGGAGGAGGTCGATAGCCTCGGTATATGTGACCTTTGCGTAATCCGCGTCGCGCAGGGCTGTAAGCCGCGCGAGCAGAGTCTTATCGACAAAGGAATTGAAGAAATCCATTTCCTGTCTGCAGTTGTCAAGGACGTGATTGATTATATACTTTATCATATCCCATGCGAGCTGCATGCAGTCGCCGAGGTCGGCAAATGCAATCTCCGGCTCTATCATCCAGAACTCCGCGGCATGGCGCGCGGTATTGGAGTTTTCGGCGCGGAAGGTCGGACCGAAGGTATATATATTTCCGAAAGCCATAGCAAAGGTCTCGCCCTCGAGCTGCCCGGAGACGGTAAGATTCGTGCTCTTGCCGAAGAAGTCCTTCGAGAAGTCGACCGCCCCGTCCTCCGTTCTCGGAGGATTATTCATATCAAGAGTTGTCACGCGGAACATCTCGCCCGCCCCCTCACAGTCGGAGCCTGTTATAAGCGGAGTATGGACATAGACAAAGCCGCGGCTATGGAAGAAGGAGTGTATGGCATACGCCACCTCGCTCCTGACCCTGAACACAGCCGAGAAGAGATTTGTTCTCGGGCGCAGATATGCCTGCTCACGCAGAAACTCGACGGTATGGCGCTTCGGCTGAAGCGGGTAATCCGGCGTTGACGTTCCCTCGACCTCTATTTTTTCCGCCTTGAGCTCGAACGGCTGCTTTGCCCCGGGGGTAAGCGCGACACGACCTGTAACTACAAGCGATGCGCCGATATTCTGCCCGGCTATCTCGTCGTAATTCGCGAGCCGCTCGCGCTCGAAAACCACCTGAATACTCTTGAAGCAGGAGCCGTCATTCAGGTCTATAAAGCCGAAAGCCTTTGAATCGCGCAGGTTTCTCACCCACCCGCCGAGAGTCACGGTCTTATCGCCGAATTTCTCGGGGGATGCGTATATATGAGCTACAAGTTCTCTTTCCATATCTGTCTCCGAAAAATACAAAAATTGAATGGTACGACGCACAGCGCCTGTACGGTAATCTTATAAAAGTATACCACATTCAGCTGGGCTTTTCAATAGTATTCGCGAATTTTCCGGCATTTACGCGGCTTATGCGACGGCAAAGTGCAAAATTAAATATCCGGACAATTAAAAAGAGAGACGGGTTACCGTCTCTCAATTTTTGCAAAGCGCAGTTAAAAACTGCCGTAGTGAGTACCGCCGCATGTAATCCTCCAGTCAATCTCCACGGAAAGGATACCGAAACGGAGAAGCCGACTGCCCCCGAGAATTAATCAACAGCAGCTACCCACAGAAAACCGAACAAAGGATAAGGAATGAAACAGCTCAAATAATCCTGAAAAACGCGAGAACAGTCTATTTTGGGAAGCCTTGGCTTCTCTCAAGAGGACTGTTCAAGCCCTCGGTCTATTAGTATCGCTCAACTCAACGCATTACTGCGCTTACATCCGCGACCTATCAAGCTCGTAGTCTACGAGCGACCTTACTCATT
>CAKRQL010000015.1 GCA_934393265.1 uncultured Eubacteriales bacterium
GGGCTTATATTCTTCGGCTCTTTTAGCGATATTATCAAGCGGAACTTTTCCCTCACCCTCGCCAAACTCAACTTTTACGTTGATATGTCCGTCTGGCTTTTTGTGGGAAAGCAGTACTACCGTCTCAACTCTGTATGTATTAGTAAGAACATCTGATACATTAGTAAGTCTACCATATTTATCAAGTGTTGCTTTATTTGAGTAAATTGCGCCTGATTTAGAAGGATAATAGCTATCAGTCTGTGTATTGGTAATTTCGTGTTCCTCGATAAGTACATTATTTTTCTTTATCGAGGACAAATCACCGCCGGAATAAGCAAAATCGTAGTAAATGCCGTTACCCTGAACACGTGAAAGATTTCCTCCGAAGTATTCATAAATATTGGAACGTCCGCCTGAAATAAATGTTCTTTTTAGCTTAGCACAGGCATCAGCGTCATATTCGTCGGTAACGACCTGTCCGCCAGGCAGTGTTACAGATTTTACATTACCCCATACTGAATCAAGAGTGTATACAGTAGTGTTATTAAACTCGTCAATAGTTGTTATAATAGGGCATCCGCTTGCATTGACACTGTACGATGTTGTTCGAGTGTAAAGATTGTTGTTGAGAGAATCAATTACGCTTTCTTCGGTAACAAGACCGTTCTGCCTTGTATAAGAAATAGTGGCTGCATCAACGGTTTGGCTGATAACATCAAGGTTATCGTTGAATGTCTGAGAAGAAATAACAGAGCCATTTTCATTTTTTACTTCACAAACAAGGAAATCAGCAGTATCATCTTTAAGTATGGTTGTTACAATCCCCCTTTTGGTGTATCTGCGACTACCAAGATAATAATCACTAAGACTACGAGGGGTACCGTTGTTGTATGACGCTTTTAATTCATCGGTAGAAGTTAAGATGTTTTTACACTTATCATAATAAATCTCGTTGGTGTGAACATTTTTCTTTTTATTCAGCTTATACCTTAAAATGTCTTCAAAATGCACCTTGCCATAATCGGAAAGATATTCACCGCCGTAAGTGAATGTTGCTTCATCAATAGGAATGTAATCATAAGTGTTTCCGCTATGATAAACCAGAATATTTTCCGACAATGCAACATAGCGATTGCCATACTTGTTATCCACAATATGTGTGGGGGTGAAAATTATTCTAAGATCTTTCAACTCCACAAAACCGGTATTTTCCGGGAAAACGTTTATATAGTTAGCATTAAGATAAAACTTGTATGCAAAATATTTCCACTGCTTATAGGGGGTTACATCGGGAGTAAACTAAATATCATAGGTACCGCCACCGTTTGAAATATATAAAGGGGAAGAAACATAATTATCCTTTGACCTAATCCATCCGGTTATAATATAATAGCCCATTACGCTGCTATCATAGTAATCACACGCATTATGCTCCCATACCTGTGTATTTGAATTGGTAACATACATATCAATGCCGGTGGACTTATTAAATGTACCGATTACATTAGTGTTTCCCAAATCGTCTATAGTGTTAAAGATACTAATATCACCTTCTGCATATTCTCCTTCGGTGGCAACCTCATAAGAATAGAGAGGCTTTCCGTTCTGATATTGAACTCTTATTTTTACCCCTTTTTTGTCGGTCACATCTACTTGGCTATACTTATTCCCATATTTTAAAACTGTATTGGGATAGTCGATAATCATACCGGAAAACTCATACGTCATTTCATCAACAATCTCGGTTCCTATCAAATCGGAAATCTTCAGGATTTTCCAATATTCAGAAGGCCTTTCGATTTTTGTTGCGTAAGTAACCACTGTTAAATTTTCCGTAGCAGTTGCGGTCGCTGTAAAATTCTCGTTAGAAAACGCAAGCTTAAACGCAACACCGTTATAATGCGATACCTGCACTTCCGATGTTGCATATGTCAAACTAATAGTTTTTCCGTTATATGTGATTGACGAAAGACGACTTGCGGAATTATACGAAAGAGTAATTGTTTTTGTGCTTCTGTAAGCAATAGATACAAGTCTACCCGTAAAATCGTAGCTATAGGAAAGATCCAGAACTCCGTACTTGTCATATGCTGCTGTGATTTTTCCGGCGTTATCGTAAATTTCTTTACTGAAGTCAGCATTTTCCAGCTCATAAGAGCCGTTATTCAGTCTAAGAACTCTCTGGGTATCATCATCGAAGGAATAAAGATTGTTTGTCTTATTTAGAGTAATTGTTTTTCCGATTTCATTTTGGAATTTGCAAGGTGCTCCATTACTCATAACAATTCTCTTTTGCATATTGAGCTTATAACCGGCTGCAATATTATAAGGATTACTGTTTTCTTTGTTCATCCCGTAATTAAAAATGAGCGAGAGATTTACACTACCGTGAACATCATCAAAAGAAAGCAATGGGAGCACGTGAAAATAGTTAGGTGTCGGAAGATCGAGCTGTATCTGACCGACGTTATAATTTTTTACATAACTCATAATTTTTCTCCATTTCTAAACTCTCACATATTTCTGCTGCTTTGAATACAAAACCTTCCTCGGGAATACAAGTCTCAAAATTTAACGAAAAAACTACTTGATTTTTCTCTATCACTAGTTAAATTATACAACAAGATAAGCGGATATTCAATACCTTTTGGCAAAGAATATCCGCTATTTTTCGGGTTGTCTTATTGAGACAGTTACTTTTTCTGCCGCACGGCGGCAGAATTCACAGCAATTATTTCCCTGCTGCGTCGCACCATGCGGCGAGAGCGGCAAGGTATGCGGGAGTCTCGCCCCCGCGGCTCATTGCGCGGATATAGGCGTCAAGGCTGTACTCCGTCACCGTATCTCCTGTGCGGACGGTGAGCGTCCCGCGCATTGCGGCAAGGTCGCCGACGCGGAATACTATCCTTGTACCCGTATCCTCTCCGTCTGCGTGTGAGACGGTGTAGGTCTCCGTTCTTTCGCCGAGGGTTACTGTTACATTGCCCTCGAAGCTATCGGACAGATAGAACACAAATCCGGGGTTCGCCGCGAGGTCAAGAGAGGCGGCAACGACATTTCCCTTTACCGGCGCGACGGCGTCGGCGGGGGTCCATGCGGGGGTCTCATACCCTTTAAGGAGCTCCTCAACCTTTTCCGCTACCGCGGCATCCGGCTCGCCGTACCTTCCGTTGACGCTGAAGAATACCGACGCATGGCGCAGGTAATCAAGGTAGGAAAGGACGAGCGCACGGTCCGCACCTCTGTCAAGGGCGGAGGCGGCAACGTCGGCAACGGATATTGTCTCGCTGTACGTGTCGCCGGTCGAGAGGGTCATATCAAAGGTGAATGAGCGCATCAGCTCATGCGGGGCGAGGGTCTGGTCAAAGGTGAAGTACCCGCCGTCTGCCGCGGTGAGCGTTATATCCGTGCCGCGCAGGGTAACGGAGGTTATATATCCGTCATCGCCGACGCGCAGGGTGAAGCCGAAGCCCGGTGAAAGGGTGAGCACGCCGGACGCCTTCTTCTCGCTCGATGAGAGCGCTGTCGTATAGGTCACATCAGCACCCGCGGTGAGCGGAGATGTCACATTGAAGGCATAGATATAGGTTCCGAACGCGGTACCCGTGTATGAATTTTCGGGTATCTCTCCTGCGAGCCATGTCTCGCTCGCCTGTCTGTCGCCGTAGTCCCACGTAACGGTGGCAAGGCGGGATTTTTCCGCCGTGGCGGCAACCGAGACAGACGCCGACGTACCGGGGTAGGTTCTCTTCGCTATCTTTGCAACGGTGACGCCGGCGATACCGGAATCAACAGATGAGAAGAGAGGCGCACCGCTTATTTCATAGAGGGTATCTCCGGTTGCGTATATACCGTTCTTCAGAGTAAAGCCGTAATACGCGCCGCCGGATATCGTCATACCGAAGTAGGAGCCTGTATCAGCCGCCTTTTCGGAGACGGAGAGCCCGGTGCCTATATTCGTGGTATACGCGGTGCAGTTTATAAGCGTAGCTTTCGCCGATACTTTGGAGGTGTCAGCACGGTTGAAAATCGATGCGCCGGAAACGGTTACACCGAGGGTTGCGTTCTTTACTACCGGTGTGTTGCCCGAACCTATATAGATAAGTCCCTTGCCGGATTTCGTAAGCTCATATTTTCCGCCGTCGACCGTGAGATTCGCGCCCCAGAAGAGCGAGAGTATCACATCCTTTGTCGAGAGGTTATCACCTGTGACGGAGTCACCGCCGTTCGGATTATAGGCACCGACGTTCGCCGTCGAGCCGCCTGCCTGACGGAGTAGGTAGTTACTGCCCTTTGTACCGATTACCTGTCCGCCGGGGAGCGACGAATAGAGGTTCAGGGTAGCCGCGCAGTTTATGAATATGAGATAGTAGGTATCCGAGTTTTCGGTGAGCGTATGACCGTGCAGGTCAAGATTGAGCGTCTTTCCGGGGATATTCTGGATATCAACACGTGCGGAGAGCGTTATATCGCGGAGGAGGGTCACGGTCATATCCGACTTCATGTCCGTCATAACCGTGCGGAGGGCGGTGCCGTCCTCTGCCGCGGTGCCGTGCCGGTACAGCGCGATGCTGTCGCCGGTTTTTACGACAAACGCAAACGGGTTCTCGCCCTGCTCTATCGCCGCTATCACCTGCTCTGCCAGCTGAACTGCCGCCGCGACCGCAGACGCCGACGCGCGGTAATCCGAGAGGGTGAGCCGGAGGGACTCTGCCTGGCTGTCCGCGAGGAAGCGAAGCTCGCTGTCCTCTATTCCCGCATTGCGCAGGGCGTCAAGCCGCGCTGCCACATCGAGAAGCTCGGACTTATCGACGACGGTAGCCGCGGGACCCGCGGTGCAGGTTATCTCGTAGAGCGACGCCGCCGCTACGGGTGCTGTCTCGCCGTCGAACTTTATCGTATGGTTAAAGGTAATTCTTATCGCGCTTGCGGTTATGCCCATAAGGTTGAAGTCTGTATGGGTGTCTGAGACGGTAAGCGGCACATCGCGCGCCACGGTTATCCACGTATCTCCCGCGAGGACGGAGACGGTGGTCTTATCGCTCCTCGTTGCAAGGGCTCCGTCAACCTTATCCGTGCCCGTATTGCGGAAGTCGTAAACCGAGAGGGTGTAGAGCGGCATAGCCGACGGAAGAGCTATTTCAAGAGTGAACGCTCCCTCCTTATTGTCAACGAAGCCGAAGCGGGAGGAGACAGACGCCGTATCGCCGTCAAAGAGCTTCGTCACATCGGCTGTCGACGAATGCACCGTCTTATCGGTGGTTACCGTCACGCGGGAGTCCGGAGTACCGAGAAGCGCGTTGCTTCCTGGTATCTCATTGGAGCTTGTTGCGGAGCAGGTTATCTCGTAAAGAGATATTCCCGACTGCCAGTCGGTATTTACCATCGTCAGGCGGAGCTTATCTGCGCCGACGCCGCCGAGCTCAAAGTCGGCGTAATACATCGTCATGCTGTCGCGGGATGTCTTATGTGCGGCGTCGTGCGGTATGGTTACGCCGGAGTAAAGCGTCGTCCACGTGCCGTTCTTTGCAACCTCTATTTTAAGGTCTCCGACGCGAGAGGTGCTCTCGCTCGCCTCATTCCAGTCGTATATACGGAGGGTGCCGAGATTCCACACAGCCTCAAGATCAACCGTCATTGTCGTGTGGTTGCCGGAGACGGATTTCAGAGCGAAGCGCCCGGTCGAGGGATGGAAGCTGCCGTCCGTCAGAGTCTGGTAGCCCATTGCCGGAATGTGTATCGGGGTGCTGTCGTCGGTCGGCACAAAGAGCTTGCCGGAGAGGATATTCTCCGACGACTCGCCACCGCCGAGCGAGAGAGCCGCGCCCGAGCAGGTTATCTCGAAAATAGATATTCCCGCGGTTGCAAGCTCGCCGGTATTGTTGTTTTCAAGGGTTATTCTTATCTTTGTTGCCGCGGCACCGCCGAGATCAAAATCCGTATAGTAGGACGGCCACGTCCCGGTCGCGGAAGCCATCTTATTGCTGTCGCGTTCGAGGGCACCGCCGCTGACGAGGGTCACCCACTGTCCGGCAACAAACGCCTCTATCTTCGCATCGGTTACGCGGGATGCCGTCTCATTGCCGTTCCAGTCGTATATACGGAGGGTGCCGAGAGAGATAAGTCCGCCGAGGTCAAGGGTCATCTCGGTGCGGTTCCCCGCCCCTGCCTTCAGGGCAAGGCGGCTGTCTTTATCTATCTTTCCGTCGGTGAGCTTATCATAGCTCATTGTCGAGGAATGTACGGGTGTGCTGTCCGACGAGGGGGTAAAGGTCTTGCCCCCGAGGACGTTGTCGCTCGTCACAGGGGTACTTGCCCCTCCCTCCCGGACGTTATCGAGCTCATAGAGCTCCGTCTCTATACCGAAGCCGCGGCTCACGGTGGAGACGGCGTACTTCGCGCCCTCTATATATCCGTTTCTGACAAGTATTACGGGGTAGCCGCTCTCGGCGAGGAGCTTATACTCCGCGCTGTCTGCGGTCTTTCTGTAAAGGCGGTACTTCTCTGCGTTATCCCCTGCCTTTACCGTTGCCTGTATCGTTGTACCGTCTCCGAGGAGAGCTACATCAGCCTCTTCTATCTCGGAGGTGGTGGCGCGGGGGTTTAAGTACGCGAGTGTACCGTCGCTCTCATCTCCGTTCGCATTGAAGGCGGTGACGCGGAAGGTGGTTCGTGTGTTCTCCTCTCCCTCCTTTGCGGAGAATGTGAGAGAGGTTCCGTAGGTGGTTCCCTCAAGGGTATATGCGGGAGCGTCGCCGACGGCGGTATAGACATTGTAACGGACGCCGTCCGCGCTCGCGTTCCAGCTCACGGTATAGGTACCGAGGGTGGAGGCGTCTACCTTTACGCCGGTTACCGGGGCGGCATATCCGCGCTCGGTAAGATTAGATATGATATAGGTCTCGCCGGCGGTGGTCTCAAAGGATATGAGATTTCCGCTCTCGACGGTGAAGTTAACCTTTCTGCCCGAGGAGGTGCGGACATTCGCGCCGGATATACCGTTATAGTATACGCGGCAGGCTCCGCCCTTGCCGGAGGTTATATTGAAGGTCTTAGCCGCGCCGTTTGCCCACTCTGCCGCGACGGTGAAGTTGCCTCTCGCGACAAGACCGGTATAGGAGCCGTCAGACCATGCGTAGGGGACAGCCGCGAGCGGCTCTATATATCCCGCGTGGCTCTGCAGGAGCATCTCGGAGACTCCGGCGGTGCCGCCGAGGTTACCGTCTACCTGGAACGGCGGGTGAATATCCCAGAGGTTGGTTGCGGTATTTTCTTTAAGGAGGTTCCCAAAGAGGTCGTACGCGCGCTCACCGTTCTGCACTCTCGCCCAGAGGTTCAGTCTGTGTGCGACACCCCAGCCGGTGGCATTGTCTCCGCGCTCTGTCAGGGTGTATGCCGCGGCGTCAAGCCATGCCGGAGTTGTGCCGTTTATGAGGTTTCCGGGATAGAGACCGACGAGCTGTGAGATATGGCGGTGCTTATACTCTCCTATATCTCCGTAGTAATTCTCCTCGCGGAATTCCTTTACCTGTCCGGAGTAGCCCACGTTGATGGGGTCGTACTTATCGATCTGCTCTTTTATCGTTTTAAGAATGGTTTCGTCATTTTCAGAAATGCCGAGGATAGCCGCCGCAAGGAGGGTATGATAGTTATTCGTATATGCGAGCGACTGTGCATACGCGGTTCCGGTGGTGTAGTACCACTTTCCGTCCTTGTACTGCTCCGGCGAGTCGGTATTCTTGACAAGGTAGTTTCCGTTCTCGTCAAGTATCATGACCTTCGTTAAGAATTTCGCCGATGTGGAAAGGAAGGGATACGTGACATTCCGGAGAATATCTGTGTCCCCGGTGAACTGGTAGTAATCCCAGAACACCTCGCTCATGAAGCCGAGGTTACCGGGCGTTACGGACTCAAGAGAATGCGAGCCTATAAGGTACGGGAAGCCGTTCGAGAAATACCAGCCGTTGCCGCCGTCCTTGCCGTTATGCTTATTGTAGTCCGGGTCCTTTGATATTATGGAGTTGGCATTGTTCTTCGCCGCCTCCGCATACGCCTCGCTGTACTTCACATACGCCTCAAAGGTCTCGGCAAGGTTCGTGCTGAACGCCGGCCAGTAGTTCATCTCTACGTTTATGTTATGCCAGTAGCCGGCGCCCCACGGGGAGAGGTTATACTGGTTCCACGCGCCCTGCAGGTTTGCGGGAAGTGAGTTCTCACGCGAGGAGGCGATGAGAAGGTATCTTCCGTACTGGAAGTAGAGAGACTCAAGGTACCTTCCGCCCTCGCCGCGCTTATACCGAGTCAGAAGCTCGTCGGTAGTCCTTGTGAAATCGCTCGCATCGACGCCGAGGTCGAGGTTCACCCTGCCGAAGAGGTTCGTGTAGTCGTCGGTATGTACCTTCTTTACGTTCTCGTATGCCGCCGTATAGTCCATGCCGGAGATACGGTCAAGTATTTTTGTCATATACCCCGTAACCTTTTCGGAGGCGGGGGTGTTGGTCGAGGGGATTTTATTCTGATTGTTTTGGGTGGTAAAGACGCTCGATTTAAGCTCGTAATTCGTGCCGAGGGTCACGATTACGGTGACGTCCTTTCCGCCGGTGACGGTGACGGAGCCCTCATCGGTGACGGTATTGCCGTATATGTCCTTTGCGTTCGGGTTGTTCGAGCAGGTGACGCTGCCCGTGCCGTCGGTTATAACTCTGTAATCGGCATAGAAGTCTATATTGTAGAAGCCCATGTGACCCTTCAGCACGAGCTTTCCGACGCCGTTCTCGACGCTCGCCGTGACGGTTCCGTCCTTTGAGGCGTTGTTATTATCCGACTTCGGGGATTTCAGCTGCTTGAAGGGGACGGTCGGGCGGAGGGTCATATTGAGCTTCCCTGCCTCGGACGCCGTGAAGCGCATTATCAGCGCATGGTCGGGATAGGAGACAAAATACTCCCTTGTATAGGTCACGCCGTTATACTCATACGAGACCGAGGACAGCGCGGTGCGCAGGTCGAGCGAGCGGCTGTAATTTTTTACATTCGCGTGCTTGTGCCCGAAGTCTATGTAGGTCTCCGAGAAGTTGTTCATTCCGCCGTTTGAATAGTCGTTTGCGAGGGTTTTCTCGGTTATCTGTATACGCTCGGTATCCGTTCTGCCAAATGCGTTTACGCCGAAGTAGCCGTTGCCGAGCGGGATAGACCACCGCTCCCATCCGTCGTTGACATTCTGCGGATCACCGGATGTACGGTCCGGGTCGTTCTCGTTTCCGTACGGTGCCTCCTCATCATAGAGAAGATGCAGGGGTATATCATCGCGCGCAGAGATCAGCTTGCTGTTCTCGTCTGCGTCCTCAGCAAATACGCTCCCGACGCTGCCGAGCGCGCCGAAAAGCATTGCCCCGGAAACAATGAGTGCCATAATTCTGTTCCTCTTTTTCATTTTTTTCTCCCGGTATTTTTATTCCATTTCGCGGGCTGCCCCCCGTGGGCAGTCCTACCTATGCTCATTATACAACAAGCGGTACAAAAAATCCAGTACAAATACAAAAATGATTATAACAAAATTCGCATGCAGATGTAGAAAATGCGGGCGAAGCCCGCCCGCATTATAAAAAATATCTGTAAAACCCGTTATTGCTGTATCTTCTTTTTCTGTTCGAGGTACTCCTCGTAGGTTCCGCGGAAGTCGACAAAACCGTCCTCCGTCAGCTCGATTATCCGGTTAGCCACCGTGTTCATTATCTCATAGTCGTGCGAGGAGAATATGACATTCCCCCGGAAAGCGGAAAGCGCGTTGTTCACCGCGGTTATCGACTCGAGGTCAAGGTGGTCTGTCGGCTGGTCAAGCATGAGCATATTCGAGCCGAACAGCATCATGCGCGAGAACATGCAGCGCACCTTCTCGCCTCCGGAGAGGACGTTCACCGGCTTGAACACCGCATCGTTCGAGAAGAGCATCTTTCCGAGGAAGCCGCGCAGATAGGTCTCCGTCTGGTCCTTTGAATACTGTCTCATCCAGTCAAGTATCGACTCTGTATGCCCATCAAAATACGGTGTGTTGTCGTGGGGAAAATATGAGACGGTTATCGAAACGCCGAGCTTATACTCTCCGGAATCTGCCTCTTCCTCCCCGTTCAGTATTCTGAACAGGTGGGTAACCGCGAGCTCGTTTCCGAGCAGGGCTATCTTATCGTCCTTTGCAACGCGGAAGGTGAGATTGTTGATAAGCTTCTTTCCGTCGACGGTTTTTGTGAGAGAGTCAACGAAAAGGATCTCCTTCCCCGGCTCCCTGTCCATATCAAAGCCTATAAAGGGATAGCGGCGGGAGGAGGCGGGCAGCTCCTCGACGGTGAGCTTATCAAGGAGCTTGCGGCGGGAGGTCGCCTGTCTCGATTTCGACTTATTCGCCGAGAAGCGGGCTATGAACGACTGGAGCTCTGCTATCTTCTCCTCGTTGCGCTTATTCTGCATTTTTATCATGCGCTGAATAAGCTGGCTCGACTCATACCAGAATTCGTAGTTACCGACGTACATTTTTATGCCGGAGTAATCTATATCGACGATATTCGTGCAGACATCGTTTAAGAAATGGCGGTCATGCGAGACGACGAGCACGGTGCCGAAATAGTCGGAAAGGAAGTTTTCAAGCCAGAGGACGGCGTCTATATCAAGACCGTTCGTCGGCTCGTCGAGGAGGATTATATCCGGGTTACCGAAGAGAGCCTGCGCAAGGAGAACCTTGACCTTTTCGCTCTCCTTCAGCGAGGACATCTGTGAGTAAAGCACCGAATCGTCGAGTCCGAGCCCCTGAATGAGCTTCGACGCATCCGACTCCGCCTCCCAGCCGTTCATCTCCGCAAACTCGCCCTCAAGCTCCGAGGCGCGTATTCCGTCCTCGTCAGAGAAGTCCTCCTTTGCGTATATGGCGTCCTTTTCTTTCATTATATCATAGAGGCGGCGGTTGCCCATTATCACGGTGTCAAGCACCGTATAATTCTCGTATGCGAAGTGGTCCTGCTTCAAAACCGACATACGGACGGTCGGCGGTATTATGACCTCTCCGCGCGTCGGCTCCAGCTCTCCGCAGAGTATGCGGAGGAAGGTGGACTTCCCCGCTCCGTTAGCTCCTATTATTCCGTAGCAGTTGCCGGGGGTGAATTTCAGGTCGACGTCCTTGAAGAGGAGCTGACCGCCGAACTGAAAGGCAAGATTTGAAACTGTTATCATTTATTACTCCGTTGCTTTCTCCCCGAGCCTGCCGGAGAGTTCTTTAATATCTTTCATTATATACGTGGGCTTGAAGTCCGACGCCTCGGCGTCCTGAGCCGTTCCCTCTCCGGAGAGGACAAAGACGGTATCTATCCCGGCGCGTACGCCGGAGGCGATGTCGGTATACATCCTGTCGCCGACCATTACCGTCTCCTCCGGGGTGACCCCTGCACGCGCTATGGCGAGGGTCAGCATATCCGGGTTCGGCTTTCCTATGAAAACCGGGGCTCTCCCCGTAGCCTTTTCAAGAAGAAAGGCAAACGACCCGCAGTCCGGGAGGTAGCCGCCCTCCGCCGGGCAGACCCAGTCCGGGTTTGTTGCGATATATGTTACACCACGGCGCAGGAGTGCGCAGGCGCATTCGAGCTTATGAAAATTTATCGTCGTGTCATTAGAAAGAATAACGCCGTCCGTGCCGTCGGTTATCTTCTCCGTCACGGATATTCCGTACTCCCTCATCTCGGAGATAAAATCCGGGGTGCCGACGGCGAAAAAGGTCTTATCCGGGCAGTTTTTCTTTATATACAGCGACGTCGCATAGGTCGATGTGAGAAAGTCACAACGCACCGACGCTATTCCGAGGCGGGCGAGCTTTTTTACATATCCAGCGGCGCTCGTCGACGAATTGTTTGTCACAAAAAGATACCTTGCGCCCATATTCCTGATGCGGGACAGCAGCTCCATTGTGCCGTCAAAAAGCCGGTCGCCGAGCCAGAGTGTCCCGTCCATATCAAAAAGAAAGAGCTTCTTTTTATAAAGCGGCAGCATTAGGCGTTCTCCTTTCCCCGCGGGCTGTCAAAGAAAAATGCCGCCCTGCCCGGTATTGCCGATTCAGGGCGGTAGGTTTATATTATCAGTCGTCGGGATACCCGTCGGGGTTCATGCGCTGCCATCTTGCGGCGTCCTCACACATTCTGTGGAGGTCGAGCTCCGCGCTCCAGCCGAGGACCTCGCGCGCCTTTGTCGGGTCGGCATAGCACTCTGCTATATCGCCCGGGCGACGGGGGGCAATGCGGTACTTTATGGGTGAGCCCCATACGTCGCCGAACGCCTTAACCATCTGGAGGACGGAATATCCGTTTCCGGTGCCGACATTTATATAGTCGACGCCCTTCATACGCTCGGTATAATCAAGCGCCTTGAGATGCGCCTTTGCAAGGTCGACGACATGGATATAATCGCGGACTCCGGTCCCGTCCGGGGTCGGATAATCATCGCCGAATACGCTCAGGCACTCGAGCTTTCCCGCCGCGACCTTTGCGATATACGGCAGAAGGTTATTCGGTATTCCGCGCGGGTCCTCGCCTATCAGTCCGCTCTCGTGCGCGCCTATCGGATTGAAGTAGCGGAGGATACAGACGGACATGCCGGGGTTCGCCGCGGCGGTATCCTTCAGTATTCTCTCTATCATGAGCTTCGTCTCTCCGTACGGGTTTGTCGTCGAGAGGGGGAAATCCTCTCTTATCGGCACGCTCTTCGGCAGACCGTAAACAGTCGCGGAGGAGGAGAAAACTATTCTTCCTACGCCGTACTTTATCATACATTCAAGAAGATTGAACGTACCGGTCAGGTTATTGTGGTAGTACAGAAGCGGCTTCTGCACCGACTCTCCCACCGCCTTGAGCCCCGCGAAATGTATCACCGAGGTTATATCCGGGTGGGAGGCAAACACCGCGTCAAGCGCCGGCATATCGAGAAGGTCACACTTAACAAACTCCGGTCTCTTTCCGGTTATCTTTTCGATGCGGTCAAGAACACAGAGCTTACTGTTCACAAGGCTGTCTACTATTACGACTTTTTCTCCGGCAGAAAGGAGCTCAACAACAGTATGCGAGCCTATAAAGCCGGTGCCGCCGGTAACAAGAACAGACATAATTTATATCCTCTCTTATGTTAAAGAATTACTGATTTAGAAAGAGCTGTCAAAAGGGGCTGCGTCAAGACGACACAGCCCTTTTCGTGATTATTTTGAATAAACGCTCACGCGCTTTTTGCCGCCGGTGATGTGCTCGAACTTCACAGTACCGTCGGAAAGAGCAAAGAGAGTATCGTCGGATCCTATGCCGACATTGGTGCCCGGATGGATCGCAGTGCCGCGCTGTCTGACTATGATAGCGCCGGCAGAGACGGTCTGCCCGTCTGCTCTCTTCACGCCGAGACGCTTCGACTCGGAATCACGACCGTTCTTCGTGGAGCCGACGCCCTTTTTATGAGCAAAGAATTGCAAGCTAATTTTAAGCATTTTCAGTACCTCCATACTTATTTTGGGTTAAATCCTCAAAGCTCGGTTTCCCTTTCCCTGACATCAAGAAACTCGTAATAGTCCTCGATGAGATCCATGAGCTGCAGATAGTATGCCTGTATGAGACCGGAGACCGCAAACTGCTTTCTCTCGTCTTTCTCATACTTCGGGAGCGCGGATTTTACGGTAAGTGAAATATCCGTCGTCGCCTCGTCGATCTTATAATCGACATCGCACCCGTAGGAGACCTCTATCGCATTCACGATGAGCATTGTCATAGAGGAGAGCGCCGCGCAGAGGACATCGTCCCCCGACTCGCCGTACCCGGTATGCCCCTGCTCCTCAAAGCCGTAATAGAAACCGCCGGATTTAAGAAACGTAACAGTTGTCATTTTGAAAATCAGCCCTTGATTTCGGCTATACGGATCTTGGTATAGTCCTGGCGATGACCGATCTTCTTCTTTTCGTTCTTCTTCGACTTATACTTGATAACGTCGATCTTCTTGGACCTGCCGTTTTTCAGAACATCGGCAACAACAGTCGCACCCGCCACATAGGGAGCACCTACGGACAAAGCCTCGCCGGACAGGACGAGAACCTTATCAAAAGTAACCTTCTCGCCTTCGGCAACTCCGAGCTTCTCTACGAAGATTTCGTCGCCCTCGGCAACCTTGTACTGTTTTCCGCCCGTTACAAAAATAGCGAACATGAAAAAGCACCTCACTTTCGTGTATAATCGCTACGGCAGGCGGCAAGACGCACTTATAGCCCACCTGTAAGCGTCGCGTATTATTATATCACTTAAGATTTATATTGTCAAGCATTTAATATAAGAATTTATAGTATTTTTTATGCGTGGCAGAGAGCGAAAACGGCGGCAGAAAAAACGCCTTAAACCTACGGAGAAATCCGCAGGATTTCAACCTCTGAAAAAAGGCATCACGCATTGATGGTTCAAGAGCATATAAAATAATTTCCGGCGTTTTTTCGTTCTGCGCCGCATGCGACATGTAATGCGTGGCTGCCACAGGCGGATGCAGAGTCGTCGTTCTTCGGTCTCGTCGCCGTATTTATATACGGCAGAGAGCGAAAACGGCGGCAGGAAAAAAACTTTATTTTTTCCGTTCTGCGCCGTATGTGGCAGCCACGAAAAAGGACGGGAGTCTTTCGACCCCGCCCCCATATATAATGTGCTTTCGCACACTGCCTGAAGATTACCGAAATTTAAGTTACTCGCAGTCCTCGTCGCAGCTGTCGCAATCGCCGTCGCAGAGCTCTACGCCGGAGATCTTCTTGCCGCATGCGGGACATACGAGCTCGTCCGAGTCAAGCGAATCGTCAAAGCAGACGGTCTCGCCGCAATTCGGGCACTCTACCTCATAATAGCCGTCGCCGTCCTCGTCGTCGTAATCCTCGTCCTCATCACCGCAGAAGAGATACTCCTCCACATCTCCGAGGTCGGAATCAAGCTCGTCGCAATAGTCGCGCAGATCCTCGCACTCACGCTCGAGGGTCTCTATCTTCTCGCTCATTTCGCCGACAAGGTCAAGAAGCTTTGCTATTATTTTTGTTTCCTTGGAATCCGGATTAAGCTCATAGCCTTCAAAAAGTCCTTTAAGGTAAGCTGCGTTCTCTGAAATTTTCATTTTCGTCACCCTGCTCCCTCGGGAGCCCTTTCCGTTTTTTAATATGCGTTTACTCTTCGCCGCTTACGCGCGCTCGAGATACTCGCCGGTTCTCGTGTCAATTCTGAGCACATCGCCCTCGTTTATAAAGATCGGAACCTTTATAACCGCGCCGGTCTCAAGAGTCGCGGGCTTCGTAACATTGGTCGCGGTATCGCCGCGGACGCCCGGCTCGGTCTCCGTTACGGTGAGCTCGACAAATGTCGGAGGATCCACCGCAAAGACGTTGCCCTTCCACGAGGATATACGGCAGACGGTATTCTCCTTGACAAACTTGAAGTTGTCGCCGAGCTTCGACTGCTCAAGAGGAATCATATCATAGGTCTCGGGATCCATGAAGTAGTAGAGACCGCCGTCGTTATAGGAGTACTCAAGGTCGCGGCGCTCTATTACCGCGTTCTCAAACTTCGCGGTCGGGTTGAACGACGCCTCACGGATAGCTCCGGTAACGACGTCCTTATACTTTGTGCGGACGAAAGCCGCGCCCTTTCCGGGCTTTACATGCTGAAATTCGATGACCTGATAAACCTTACCGTCCATCTCGAAGGTAAGACCGTTTTTGAAATCGCTTGCTGTTAACATAAGTTTTTCCTTTACATCAGATTTTCATATCGTTTTTATTATACAACGCCGTAACGGATTTTTCAAGAGCTTTTTATCCTTTTTTCGGCGTTTTGCGGATTTTTTTGCTCCTCGGGGCAAAAAGACCCGCGGAAAGCGGCATCAGAATATCTCCACAAGATCCTTTTTAGAGTGGGTGAATATTCTTATTCCGTCATCGGTCGCTATCGCCATATCCTCGATACGGCAACCGTACTTACCCATTAAATAAATACCCGGCTCTATCGTGACGACCTCGCCCGCGCGTAAAAGCCTACCCCGCTGGGTCTTTGCGAGGCGCGGCGACTCATGGATGAAGAGCCCGACCGAATGACCGAGGGAATGTCCGAACGCGCCGCGGTACTCCGGTACCGAGTCGATTATATCGCGGGCTACCTTATCAGCCTCGGCACAGTCGACTCCGGCTTTCAGAAACTCCTCTGCGGCGAGCTGTGCTCTGAGAACGGTATTATAGAGCTTCTTTATATCCTCGTCTGCCTTGCCTATAACGACGGTACGTGTCATATCCGAGCAGTAGCCGTCGAACCTTGCGCCGTAATCCATTGTGAGGAACCCGGGCTTCAGCTTTACATTTCTCGGCGTGCCGTGCGGGAGGGCGGAGGCGTCACCCGAGACGGCTATCGTATCGAACGCGAGCCCGGAGGCACCGGCGCGGCGCATGAAATACTCAAGCTCCGCCGCGACCTCAATCTCGGTCATATCCGGTGTGAGAGCTTTCAGAATATGCGTATACGCGGCGTCGGTTATATCCTGTGCGCGCTGCATCTTCTCTATCTCCTCCGGGGTCTTTATCATGCGGAGGCGGTCTATCATGTCGCCGATGTCGGAGAACTCCTTATCCGGGAGGTGCTCCTTATAATTCATGAGAGTGGCGTATGATACGCTCGCCCCCTCGAAGCCGACGGTATGAGAGCCGCGGAGGGCGGCGGCTATGAAGTCCCACCTCTTCTCGGGCATTGAGACGTGAAACTCCTTATCCGCGCGGTTCTCCGCCATTTCAAAATAGCGGAAGTCGGTTATCAGCTCCGCCGCATCTGCGGTTATGAGCAGCAGACCGTCTGTGAAAGCAAAGCCGGAGAGGTAGTGCTGATCAAGCTCGTCAAGGACTATCAGGGCGTCGAACCCCTTTTCTTTCATTTCTGTTCTGAGTTCGGAAAGCTTAGGCATTTTTATCTCCTTATCGACATATAATATTTTTTCATTGCAAGGGCGTCCTCCGCCTGTGTCCCTGCGGACTCGCATATCACGGTCGGGGACGCGCCGAGGGTATATATCGCCTCCATGAACGGCTCAAAATCCGGTCCGTACTGCCTGTCCTCAAAGGTCAGGTGCCGCCTTTCGCCGGAGTCCGTCCACTCTATCTTTGAGAAGTGGCAATGAAGGCTCATGGCTATATCGCTCCCGAGGGCGGAGCCTATCCTGTCGAACACGCGGATATAGTCCTCTGCCGCTTCGAACACGCCGCCGCAGTCGCGGGCGTTCAGATGTCCGAAATCGACGACGGGGACAAACGCCGGGGATATGCGGCAGAGCTCTATCACCTCGTCAAGCGTGCCGAGCTGATTTTTCTTTCCCATAGTCTCGAGCCCTATCTTCACCCCGTGGGTATCGACGGCGTCGAGCGTTCTTTTAAGAGTATCTGCGGCGAGGGTCATTGCCTCCCCGCGGCTTATCTTCGCCGCGGAGCCGGAATGGACAACTATCGTCCCGGCGCCGAGAAGGCGTGCGGCGTCAAGGCTCTGTCTTATGTACTCTATGCTTTTCAGCCGCTTCTCCGGGTCGACGCCCGAGAGAGATATGAAATACGGGGTATGGAAGGACATTTTTATTCCCGCCTCCCGCGCGGCGTCCCCCGTTGCCGAGAGGGTCGTCTCCGAGGCGGCGAGCCCGTTCCCCGCCTCGTACTCATAGGCATCGAGCCCCACGGAGCGGATAAACGCGGGCGCGTCCGTCGTCGACTTATAGCCCGCGGCGCGGAACATTTCCCCATTTCCTCCCGGACCGAAAAATGCACTCATTTCTGTTTATTCCTTTTCTCTTCTTTCTTTTTCCGCCGCTCGTAGGCGCGGAGAACCGGGCGCTCGAGCACCCGTTTGAATTTCGTAAGTAAATCCCGTCTGTCGCGTATCGGTGGGACGAGGATTGCCGGTATGCCCGCCATATGGGCGGCGAGGACATCGGTGAACACCTGGTCTCCCATAAGTATTGCCTCAGACGGTGTGACACCCATATCCGAGAGGGCGGCGCGCACCCTGCCGGGAAAGGGCTTCTTAGCTTTCCAGTATGCCGGGAGGGACAGCACAGAGTTGAAAAGCTCTACCCTCTCCCTCCCGTTATTCGACACTATCGCAGCGGAGATCCCCGCGGCGGAGAGCGCCGAGAGCCACGCCGTCACCCCCTCCCCCGGCAGGGGATTCTCATACGGCTCAAGCGTGTTGTCTATATCGAGGACTATGCCGCGCACGCCCATCGAACGGAGAAGCTCCGGGGTCACGGAAAGATAGCTGTCAAACCGGTATTCCGGCACAAGTCCGAAGCCCATATCCGCTCTCCTCCCGTAAACTCCGCATACGCGTGTAATCTTTCGCCAATATTTTAGCAGAACACGGGAATAATGTCAAGTAAAAGGGGGAGAAAAACCGCGCTGGCATAAGAAAAAAGTTTTTCAAAAGGGGTTGACAAGCGGACGGTTGTATGATAAGATATTAGAGCACAAAAATGACACGCCCCTGTAGCTCAGCCGGTAGAGCACTTGACTTTTAATCAAGGTGTCCGGGATTCGAATTCCCGCAGGAGCACCAAAAAAATCCGAAAGCGTCTGCTTTCGGATTTTTTTATTTTCTTGTTTTCCCGGGCTTTATTTTTTCCGGCGGAAGAGCGCGCGGTATACCTTTGCGGCGGCGCGGCGCGCGAAATTGAAGCATGCGCGAAGAGGATAGATAAAATTCCACACGCGGACATAGACGCGGTAGCCGCGCTCATCAACGCTGTGGTTCTTCCCCTTGCGGCAGAAGCCGGAGAGGACGCCTATCACCATACTTTTCGGCACATACTCGCGCACGAAGGTGTTGTCCCCGCGAATGATATAATAGTCGGGGCGGACGGCTATAACCCTATGGAGTATATATTTTCCGGAGCCGCCGGTATAGAGGGCGGCGTCATATTTTTTCAGCTCGCCCTCCGGGCGGACTATCAGCACCGTGTCCCTGTGGGTTCTGAACAGCGGCTCCATGCTCGTGCCCTTTGTCTCAGAGGTATAGAAGCCGAATTTTTCAAGCGACTCTTCGACGCCGTGCGCATATCCGACGACGGTATCCGCACAGCACTCGTTATTCTCTCCCGGCATAAGTCACGCCTCCCGATCGTTTTTCTACATTTTATCACACTGCGGAAGATATTTCAAGCCCTGCCGGAAAATCCGGCTCTGCCAGCAAGGGGACCGGGGCGCGGGAAAAAGGCGTGTCAGAGCCCGTAGGACGGGGCGAACATCTCGCTCTCTATCGCCATTAAGCGGTTGTATTTTGCCGTGCGCTCCGAGCGGGCGGGGGCACCGCACTTTATAAAATCGGTACCGAGGGCTACCGCAAGGTCGGAGATAAAGCTGTCCGCGGTCTCACCGCTCCGGTGCGACATCACGGTACGCCAGCCGGCGCGGCGGGCGACATTCACCGCGGCGGCGGTCTCGGTAAGAGTTCCTATCTGATTAGGCTTTATCAGCACGGCGTTTGCCGTCTTTTTTTCTATTCCGGCGGCGACGCGGCGCGGGTCTGTCACAAAGAGGTCGTCGCCGACGAGGGTAACACGCTCGCCGAGGCGGGAGGTCAGGAGCCTCCAGCCCTCGGTATCCTCCTCTCCCATACCGTCCTCCACGGTCAGAATCGGATAGTCACGGACAAGCTCTTCTATAAGCGTGCAAAGCTCCGCGGAGGTATACCGCCGCCCGCTCCGCGGCAAAAGATACCCGCCGTCGCACACCCACTCCGACGCCGCCATATCAAGCCCGAGCATAATATCCCGCCCGGCGGAATATCCGGCGGCGGAGACGGCGGAGAGGATCAGCTCTATTGCCGCGCGCTCATCCGAGAGACCGGGGGCAAAGCCGCCCTCGTCACCGACGCCGGTCGGCAGTCCGCGCTCGCGGAGCTTGTCCTTCAGGGCGGCGTAGACCTCCGCGCCCATACGGACGGCTTCCGAAAAGCTGTCCGCGCCCGTCGGTATTATCATGAACTCCTGAAAATCCGTGCCCTCGGTCGTATGTGCCCCGCCGTTCAGAATATTCATCATGGGAATGGGCATGTGCTCGCGCAATGCTCCGCCGAGATAGCGGTAGAGCGGGGCGCGCGCCGCGGTGGCGGCGGCACGGGCGGCGGCAAGAGAGACGGAAAGAATTGCATTTGCTCCGCAATTCGACTTATTATACTCCCCGTCAAGTGCTATCATCAGAGAATCGACCCGTCCCTGCTCCGTCGCGGGGACGCCGACTATCGCCGGGGCAATGCGCTCTCTGACATTCGAGACCGCGCGCAAAACGCCCTTACCCCTGTACCGTGTATCATTTTCGGTGTCGCGGAGCTCTGCCGCCTCGTGTGCCCCGGTGGAGGCACCGGAGGGGACGGAGGCGGACGCCGCAGTGCCGTCGCAGAGCGTCACCGTCGCCTCCACTGTCGGGTTTGCGCGTGAATCAAGAATCTCGCGCGCTGTGACGGATGCTATTTCGTACATGCTTTTTCTTTTTCCTTTCCATATCGTTTCGGGGAGCAGAGTGCCCCCTCTTTTCGGAATTATTTACCGTGCGGCACGAAAAAATTCACTCCGTTATATCATAATATAAAAAGCTACCGAGGAGGCAGACATGATAATACATAAAACAAGACCCGGGGAGACCGCGCTCTCGGTCGCAAAGAAATACGGAGCGGATGCAGAGGCGGTCGCCCGCGACAACGGGATATATCCGCGCGAGAGGCTCGCCGCAGGGCGCGAGCTGCTTATACTCCCGCGGCGGAGGGACGGAGAAAATCCGGGCGCGGGGCTCGCTCTGAGCCTGCTTATCGGATACTTCTACCCCGGGTGCCGCCCGGAGGAGGGGGCGACGGAGCGGGTGCGCGCCGCGCTTCTCTCGGAATATGTTATACGGCGCGGCGGAATAAGCCGCGCGGGAAGCTGCTTTGCGGCGCGGCGGGAGGCCGCCGCACACGGGGCAGACATCTTTTCCCGCTATTTTCTGCGGGAGCTGCCGGAGGGGGACGCGGCAGAAAAACTCGCCCGGGTGATAGCGGACAGCTCGCTATCACGCTCTGAGCGCGGCGTGGCACTCGGGGGAATCTCCGCACATGCGGGGGCGGAAGAATTTCTCCTCACGCTGAAGCGGGAATGTATGGCGCGGGACCTCGCCCTGATAGCAGAGCTGACGCCGGAGATGACCGGGCTCTCCTCCGTTCCGGACATAGTGGTGCTGACGCCGGACGAGACGGCGGGTGCCGGGGAGGTATGCCGCGCGATGGCGGATTTTGCGGAGCGCACCGCCTCCTCCGTCGTTATCGACATAACCCCGCTTACGCTATCCGGCGGGCGGGGCATGACGGCTGAGGAGGCGGTGCGGGAGGCGGACCGGCGGGGCGGCAGAGTGGAGACCGACGGTGAAACGCTCCTCTCCCGGGTGAGCACCGGGCGGCAGAGCGCGCTGTTCCCCTCCCTCGAATTTATCTGTCGGGTTGCGCGGGAGGCAGAACGGCTCGGTTGGTGCGGGTTATCAGTCGACGGCTGTCGCGCCGGTGCGCCGCGGCTCACGCTCGCGGCGCATCTCTGCTCCGGCTCCCGAGGATATATATAGAAAAACCGCACTTATAATTTGTAAAATTAATTAATTTCGGCTATTTATATTGACTTTCTATTGTGAAAGGTTTATAATATCAGATACTCTATGTAAAGATAGTGTAAACCGATGAAAGGGGGCACGGTATGCTCGATTCTCTCTACGACAGGCTCGGCAACGGGACTGTCGCGCCGATTATAATTTCCGTCGCGATAATGCTGTTCGCGGGATTTGCAATGACGCGGATAACGAAGCTCTTAAAGCTCCCGAACGTCACGGCTTACATACTTGCGGGGATACTGATAGGTCCTTTCTGCCTGAATCTCATACCGACCGCCGTAATATCCGGTATGGACTTCATAGCCGATATAGCGCTTGCGTTCATTGCGTTCTCCACCGGTGAGTTCTTCAGGTTCGACGTACTCAAAAAGAACGGCGCAAAGGTCGTCGTCATAACCGTTCTCGAGTCGCTTATGGCGTCACTGCTCGTTTTTATTCTTACGTTCTTTGTCCTGCGTCTCGACCTCTCCTTTTCCCTCGTCCTCGCGGCTCTCGCGGCGGCGACGGCACCGGCGTCAACGGTAATGACGATACGGAGCACCGGGGCGAAGGGCGACTTTGTCGAAACGCTGCTTCAGGTCGTTGCGCTCGACGATGTTGTCGGGCTCGTCGCCTACAGTATCGCAATCTCGGTTGCGGTAGCGGCAAAGACGGCTCAGTTTGACATCGGGAACATATTTATCCCGATACTCCAGAATCTCGCGGCGGTGGCGATAGGCGGACTGTTCGGCTTCGTTATGAAGCTGCTCATGCCGAAAAAGCGCTCTACCGACAACCGACTGATTATATCGGTCGCCCTGCTTTTCAGCTTCTGCGGAATATGCACGGCTATGGGCATCTCCCCGCTGCTCGGCTGTATGGTTATGGGCACAGTCTACATCAACATAACAAACGACGACAAGCTCTTCAAGCAGCTGAATTATTTCAGCCCGCCGATACTTCTTCTTTTCTTTGTGCGCTCCGGCGTCAACTTCCGGCTCGACGCTCTGTTCGGCTCCTCGGCTATCGGGGCGGTGCCGCTTATAGTTGTCGGCGTTCTCTACTTCTTCGTCCGCATTGCCGGAAAGTATTCCGGCGCGTATCTCGGCTGTCTCGCCGTGAAGAAGGACAAAAAGGTGCGGAACAACTTAGGGCTCGCGCTGATACCTCAGGCAGGGGTCGCGATAGGTCTCGCGGCACTCGGTGCCCGTGCGCTCGGCGGTGAGGACGGCGCGGCGCTCGAAACGATTATACTCGCGTCAAGCGTTCTGTACGAGCTCGTCGGTCCGGCGTGCGCAAAGCTTTCGCTCTATCTCTCCGGCTCCTACTCGAACGTTCTCGAAGAGATAGCCCCGGTCGAGGACGCGGACAAGAAAAACGAGGTCGAAAAGCTCGTCGAGCGGATAGAAAAAATCCGCGCGGAGCTACCCGAAAACAAGCCCACCGCCGTGGAGGAAGAGGAGCGCGCCTTCCTCGAGGCGGCGGAGGAAGAATATGCCGCACAGTATCAGGCGGCGCGCCGACCCTTCGGGCGGCGAAGATAAGGAGGACAAAATGCAAATCAACGATCCTATTGCAAAGCTGCTCGGCGACTGGTCGGTAACGCTCACGCTGCCGTCCGTCATTCTGCGTATCAGTATAGCACTTGTGCTCGCCGCGATAATCGGCTGTGAAAGATCAAGCAAGCGGCACTCCGCAGGGCTACGCACATTTATTCTTATAACTATCGCGTCGGCAATCGCCATGATGCTCGACATGGCTATTATAAAAAACACGATGGTGAGTGGTCCGCTCCTTTCCGCCGCATGTATAATCGGCACGGCGATGCTCTCCGGAAACTCCATTCTCTTCTCGTCGCGCAGCCAGATAAAGGGGCTCACAACCTCTGTCGGTCTCTGGTGCTGCGGTATTCTCGGGCTCGCCGCCGGAGCAGGCTTCTACACACTGACGCTCATTGCCTTCGTCGCGCTCATCGCTATACTCGCCGTCCTGCCGGCGGCCGAGATATATCTGAAAAACCGCTCCAACCACTTTGAGATACACCTCGAGCTCAAAGACAAGATGTACCTGCGCGACTTTGTTACGACGATACGCAAGCTCGGGCTCAGAATAGACGACATCGAGCAGAACATGGCATACACCGGCTCCGGGCTCAGCGTCTACACGATAACGCTGACAATCGACAGCGAGGAGCTGAAAAAATACAAGACGCACAGCGAGATAATCGAAGCTGTCGCCTCTCTTGATTACATAAGCCACATAGAGGAAATGAACTGATATATTACCCGTCCCCGGGGTATCTCCCGGGAGAAGAGGAAAGAAAAAAACACCGCCCGGCGCGTATTCTGCGCCGGGCGGATTTTGTTACGTTTTATTTACATTTGCGGCTCGTTTATTATTTTATAAGCTCGCGGACGCGTAGCGAGACGCCGCAGTCGGCGGCGATGTCATAACACCTTTTCAGCTGCTCCTCCGTCAGAGTCTGGCGGACGACGGAAAAGGCGACCTCCGGCACGTATTTTTTTACCTCGCGGGCAAAGTCAAGTATAGCCGGGAAAGCGGAATTTCCGTACACGGGGTGGCAGAGAGCGGTATATTCTTCGGCGTCCGGAGTATTCAGGCTCACGGACACGAAGTCAATAACGCCGGAGAAGTCAGGGGCTATGTCACGCCCGTTTATAAGGTTTCCCTCCCCGTTTGTATTTACTCTTATCCGCAGGGACGGAAAGCGGCGTTTTACTTCCTTTGCAACCGATATTAAGGTGTCGATACGGCAGGTCGGCTCACCGTACCCGCAGAACACGAGCTCGCGGTATTTTACGGCGATGTCCCCGCGGGAGAATATATCCGCAAGGGTCTGCTTCTCCGTCGGCTCGTGAAGAAGCCACAGCGGGTCGGAGCCGTAGGCACCGTCACCGTTATTTCTTATGCAGAAGTCACATCGGTTCGGACACCTGTTTGTAAGATTTACGTACAGTCCCCCGTCGACCTCGTAGGTTACGGTCATGCTTTTTTTCATATTCCGAAAAATCTCCTTGCGTTATCGAGGGTGACGGCGGCGCTCTCCTCCGGCGTACATCCCCAAGCGGCGGCGAGCGCAGCGTTAGTATATATGAGGTTCCCTGAGTGATTCAGCGTCCCGCGGTGGGGGTGCGGGGCGAGGTAGGGACAATCGGTCTCTATCAGCACCGCGTCGTGCGGGAGGACGGCGGCACACTCACGCGGTTTTCTCGCGTTTGTGAACGTTATTGTGCCCGAAAAGGATATTTTGTAGCCGAGGCGGATATATGTGACGGCGTCCTCCGCGCTCCCGGAATAGCTGTGCAGCACGCCGCGGACGCCGGGGAACTCACGCACCGTCGCCATAACATCGCCGTGCGCGTCACGGTCATGGATACAGACCGGGATATTAAGTCTGCCGGCAAGGGAGAGCTGTTCTCTGAAAAAATACAGCTGTTTTTTCTTATCCGTATCGTCATAGTGATAGTCAAGCCCTATTTCACCGAGGCAGACGCACTTTGAGCTTTTATCGCGTATCAGCTCTTCGATTTCCGCAAGCGCGGCGTCCGGGTCGGCTATCGTCTGACAGTCTGTCGGATGTATTCCGACGGCGGTATACATGCCGGGGTGCGCCGCCGCCTGAGCTATCGCCATGCGGGAGGTCCGGGGCGACGTGCCGACGTTTATTATATACGGCACGTCGCCCGCCATTAAAGTGTTTATCAGCGTATCGACCGGGACGGATGCCTCCTCCGCAAATCTTTCGTCGTAGTAGTGTGCGTGGGTATCGAAGAATTTCATATCAGTGAACTCTGTCTCCGCACTCCGCGCTTTCGTCGGCAAAGAGAACCTTTACGTTCTCCTCTCCCGAGGCGAGTATCATGCCGTAGCTGTCGACGCCGCAGAGCTTCACCGGCTTTAAGTTCACGACGACTATTACCTTCTTTCCTATCAGCTCGTCCGGTGCATAGAATTTCGCTATACCGGAAACTACCTGCCGCTTTTCGTACCCGAGGTCAACAGTGAGCTTAAGGAGCTTCTTTGCCTTCGGTATCGGCTCTGCCGTCAGGACCCTTGCGACGCGGAGCTCAACTCCCGCGAAGGTCTCTATTCCTATCTCGCTCTCGTGCTCCGGCGCGGCAGGAGTTTCCTCTGCCTTTGCGGCAGCCGCCTGCTTTGCGGCTATTTCGGAGAGGAGCTTTTCACCGTCTATTCTCGTAAAGAGAGTATGCGCCTCGCCGAGCGGACGAGCGGGCTCGAGCGCGCCGAAGGTCGAGAGGCTCGCATAATCCCGTCTTTCCGTGCCGAGCTGAGAGAATATGCTCTCCGCGGTTGCGGGGAGGAACGGGGTGAGCATCACCGCCGCCGAGCGTATCACCTCAAGGAGGTTATATATGACTGTAGCGAGGCGTGGGAGGCTCTCCTCCGACTTTGCAAGTATCCACGGGGTGGTCTCGTCTATATATTTGTTTGCGCGACGGAGACAGGAGAATATTTCATCAAGCGCGTCGGCAATATGGAAGTCCTCTGTCAGGCGGCGGGACTCGTCTGCCGCGCGGCGGACGGCGGCGCGGAGCTCGTCATCTATCGGCTCGGCTGCTCCCGGGGCGGGAATAACTCCGCCGAAGTACTTCTTCGTCATGGCGTGAGTACGGCTGACGAGGTTTCCGAGATTGTTCGCGAGGTCGTTGTTATAGCGGAGAATGATATTTTCATACGTCACGGTGCCGTCCGAATTATACGGCATCTCGGCAAGGGCGTAATAGCGAACGCCGTCAACCGAGAAGATGTCCGAAAGCTCGTCCGCGTAGACGACGTTCCCACGCGACTTTGACATTTTGTCAGCCCCGGAATTGAACCACGGGTGCCCGAATATTCGCTTCGGCAGCGGGAGCCCGAGTGCCATCAGGAAAATAGGCCAGTATATCGTATGGAAACGGAGAATGTCCTTTCCGATTATATGAACATCGGCAGGCCACCACCTGCGGAAGCTCTCGCTCTGCTCCTCGTAGCTTTTATCCGGGTCATAGCCTATGCCGGTGATGTAGTTTACGAGAGCGTCAAGCCAGACGTATATGACATGGCGGGGGTCTGACTCCACGGGTACGCCCCACGTGAAGGACGAGCGGGTGACGCAGAGGTCCTGAAGCCCGGCTTTCAGGAAGTTATTTACCATTTCCTTTTTGCGCGACTCGGGCTCTATGAACTCCGGGTGAGTGTCTATATACTCCGTTAAGCGGTCGACATACTTCGACATTCTGAAGAAGTATGCCTCCTCCTTTGCCTGCTGTACCGGGCGGCCGCAATCGGGACAGATGCCGTCCTTTGCCTGCGTCGCCGTAAAGAAGGACTCGCAGGGGGTGCAATACCAGCCCTCATAGAAGCCCTTGTATATATCCCCCTGACGGAGGAAGCGCGCAAAGATCTTCTTCACGGTCGCGACATGGTAGTCGTCGGTCGTTCTTATGAACTTCGTGTAGCTCGCGCCCATGAGGTCCCATATCGCCTTTATCTCGGAGGCGACGCCGTCGACGTATTTCTGCGGTGCGACGCCCGCGGCGGCGGCATAGTCCTCTATTTTCTGCCCGTGCTCGTCCGTGCCGGTGAGAAAGAAAACGTCCTTCCCCATCTGGCGCTGAAATCTCGCGAAGGCGTCTGCCATTATGACCTCGTAGGTGTTGCCGAAATGCGGCTTACGCGAGGCGTATGCAATAGCGGTCGTCAGGTAATATTTTTCCATAATTTCTCCTCTCCGCGTGCCGCGAATGAGCGGGCGCGCTGCGGGTATTTTTTCTGTCAATGAATTATTTTAGCACACGCGGGCGGAAATTACAAGGTTTTTGCCGCAAAATATGGGTTTTATGCCGCAGAATACCGCACACGGAGCGGGAAAAGGCATTGACAAGAGGGGCGCGCGGTGTTACAATATACCTGTAGAGGATTGATTTTTCAGCCGGAGGTGTCTATGGCGGGATATTTCACCGATATACTCGGAAATGCCGGGACAAAAAGCCGGCTCGCGGATGCTGTGTCGCGCGGAGCACTGCCGCACGCACTGATAATCGCGGGGGACGCCGGGTGCGGAAAGCACACGCTCGCCCTCGGGATAGCAGAGGCACTCAGCTGTGAGAGACGGGGGTCGTCTGTCCCCTGCGGGCTCTGCGACAGCTGCCGGAGGATACGGGAGGGGAACTTCCCCGACGTTATGACCGTGCGCCGCCCGGACGGGCGCGCGACCCTCGGCGTCGACGACATACGGGCAATGAAGGAGGACACCTTCCTCTCGGCTACCGAAGCCGAATACAAGGTCTACATCATAGAGGACGCGGAGACCATGACCCCCGCGGCGCAGAACGCGCTGCTTAAGGTTCTTGAAGAGCCGCCGGAGAAGTGCATAATCATTCTTCTCTGCTCCGACCCGTCGAAGCTCCTTGTCACCGTGCGCTCCCGGGCGCAGACGCTGACTATGGAAAAGTTTGACGACGCGACGGTGCGGGACTATCTGATCAGGAACGTCTCAGGTGCCGCGGCACTGGCAAAAAGCGACCCGCAGAGGCTCGACGACATTGTGATTTCCGCAGGGGGGCGGATAGGAGAGGCAAAGCGCGGGCTCGACCCCCGGAGCGCGGAGGCAAAGGAGGCGGAGCGCCAATGCGTCTCCTCGCTTGTGGCGTCCGTCGGCGGAGGGGCGCGCTTTCCGGAGATATATGCGGCGGTCTGTTCTCTGCCGCAAAAGCGGCAGGAGCTCTCTGACGCTCTGACCCTCGCGATGACGGCAGTGCGCGACATTATAACCGTAAAAACGGGGACGGGGCTCCCGCTCCTTTTCTACACCTCCGAGGGGGCGGCGAGGGACGCCGCGGCGAATATATCCCGCGAAAGAGCCGGGGAGATATTCGGAATACTCACCGACACCTATGACATGTGTCAGAAAAATACAAACGTACAAGCCACGCTCGCAAGCCTTGCGTCAAGAATACGCTTCGGCTGAGCGGAATTTCAAGGAGCATATATGGCAGAAGAAAACAGCGTTATAAATGAGGTCACGGAGATGCCGGTAAAAAATACGACGGCAGACGGTGTGCGGGATGTACCGCAGACCGCGCAGGGCGCGCCCGAGGGCATCGAGATAGTCGGCGTGAATTTCCGTGAGGCGGGAAAGATATACTACTTTGCCCCGGCGGGAGAGCGACTCTCGGTCGGAGACCCGGTAATTGTCGAGACGGCGCGCGGTGTCGAGGTTGGGCATGTGAAGATAGCGAACCGCTACGTCCCGGAGAGCGAGGTTGTCCCCCCTCTCAAAGCCATAACACGTAAGGCAACGGCGCAGGACATGGAAAAGCAGGCAAGAAACCGCGAGGCAGAGCTCGAGGCGGCGCAGATATGCAAGAAGAAGATAGCCGAGCACGGGCTCTCAATGAGCCTTGTTGCGGCGGAATACACATTTGACAACTCAAAGCTGACCTTCTATTTCACAAGTGAGAACCGCGTCGACTTCCGCGACCTTGTGCGCGACCTCGCCTCGACGTTCAGAACGAGGATAGAGCTCCGTCAGATAGGAATACGGGACGAGGCAAAGATAATGGGCGGGCTCGGCACCTGCGGGCGGAAGTACTGCTGTGCGGGATTTCTCACCGATTTCGTTCAGGTCTCGATAAAAATGGCAAAGGAGCAGAACTTCTCGCTCAATTCATCGAAAGTCTCCGGCGCGTGCGGGCGTCTTATGTGCTGTCTTAAATACGAGCACGAGACGTATGAAAGCGCGCTCCGCGTTACGCCCCCTACCGGCTCCGTCGTCATGACGTCGGACGGCGAGGGCGTCGTCACCGAGACGAAGCCGCTGGCAGGCGAGGTGCGCGTCCGTCTCTCCGACCCGGCAAACGAAAAGGACGCAATGCGCCTATGCAAAATATCCGACATAAAGGTGATAAGCATACCGAACGGCAAGCGATTTGACATGACGGCGAGCCCGGAGGAGGAGGCGGCAGACGCGGAGCTCGAGGCTCTCGCAAGAGCGGACGGCGACACGCAGCCGAATACGCAGCCAAAACCGAACGGAAAGCCGCGCGACAACCGCCCGCCCCGGAACGGAAAACCCGGCGGGGACAGGCGAAACGATAGCGGCGACCGCCGCCCGGACGGCGGAAAGGGGCGGCAAGACCGCAGACCGAGACCGCAGAGGCGGCAGGAAGAAAAGGGCGGCAACGGAGGAAAGCCGGAGGGCGAATAATCGACCGCAAAAGACGGCTTTTCGGTTAATAAACAGGACTTTTTTACGAAACCGTCTTGATTTTTCCGTATAATGTGATATAATGGGAGAAAATGCACCGGATAACCGGAGTATTTTTCACGAGCTAAAACATATGGAGGTTTTCAGAATGGCATACAAGATTTCCGATGATTGTATTTCCTGCGGCGCATGCGCCGAGGCTTGCCCCGTCGGATGCATTTCCGAGGGCGACGGCAAGTACGAAATCAACGCTGACGAGTGCGTCAGCTGCGGCACCTGTGCCGAGACCTGCCCCGTGGGCGCTCCTCACGAGGACTGAGTCTTATGATGACATGACCCGACTGCACAAAGCCGTACGCTTTGGCGGGCGGGTCTGTTTTCTTTTTTTGCTTACGACGCTTCCGGAGCCGGGAAAAAATGCCGCCGCGCGGCTCCGTATAATAAGGAAATCGCGGCACATAAGTGCCGGAAAATCATACACGGGAGGGGGCTATGGCACCTGATATTCTGCCCGGCGAGCGGCTCGACGCCGTCAATGACAAAATAGAGCTCATACAGAAGCCCGACGGACTTACCTTCGGGACAGACGCCCTCCTGCTCGCAGGGTATATCCGCGGAAAATACGGCGAGGCAGCAGAGCTCGGCGGCGGGAGCGGGATAATCTCCATGCTTGTTGCGACGCGAAAAAAAGCCGAAAAAATAACCGTCTACGAGGTGCAGGAGAGCTACGCCGACCTCACAAGTCGGAACATACGGCACAATTCCCTTTCGGACAAGGTGCAGAGCGTATGCCTTGATTGTCGCGAAATTCCGCGGGAAATGTACGGAAAATGTGAGCTTGTGTTTACAAATCCGCCGTATATGAGAGCCGACAGCGGCTATCTGAACGATGCCAACGGCAAGCGCGCGGCGCGGCATGAGATGAACGGCGATATTTCCGATTTTGTTCTCTCAGCTGCAAAGCTTTTGAAATACGGCGGCGCGTTTTATGCGGTATACCGCCCGGACAGGCTCTGCGACCTCATCGCCGCCATGCGGGACGGAGGAATAGAACCGAAAGCGACGACGTTCGTACACGCGCGGACCGGCAGCGAGCCGTCCATGCTCCTTATCTGCGGGCGGCGCGGCGGAAAGCCGGGAATGAAGGTCACCCGCCCGCTCGTCATATACGGGGACGACGGAAAATACACCGACGACATGAATTTTATAATGGATAACGGGAGCTTCCCTCCCGGGTATTCTCTCTGACGGAGGATAAAATGAGCGGAATTATTGATGAACGCAACCGCACGGAGGGCGCGACCCTCTATCTTGTCGCGACGCCTATCGGCAATCTCTCCGACATATCCGAGAGGGCAAAAAAGGTGCTCTCCGAGGTGGATTTTGTAGCCGCGGAGGACACGAGAAACTCGGCAAAGCTCCTTTCCCTCTACGGAATACGGCGAGAGCTCGTCTCCTATCACGAGCACAACAAGGCGCAGAGCGGACAAAAAATTCTCGCAAGGCTTCTTTCCGGCGAGTCCTGCGCACTTATAACCGACGCGGGTATGCCGGCAATATCCGACCCCGGGGAGGACATGGTGCGTCTCTGCGCGGAGGCGGGGGTGCGTGTATCGGTTATCCCCGGCTGCTGTGCCGCGGTGAGCGCGCTGTCCCTCTCCGCTCTTTCGACGAAGAGCTTCGTTTTCGAGGGTTTTCTCCCTGTCGGAAAGAGTGAGCGGTCAGAAAAGCTCGGAAGGATTAAGGGCGAGAGACGGACGATAATATTCTACGAGGCTCCGCACAGGCTTCAAAGAACGCTCTCCGACCTTGCGCAGGTATTCGGCGCAGAAAGAAAAATCACCCTCTGCCGGGAGCTGACGAAGATAAACGAGGAAATAATCCGCACGACGCTCGGCGACGCGGTATTGCTCTATACGGAGCGCGAACCGCGCGGCGAGTATGCTCTTGTGCTCGAGGGGGCGGAGGAAGCGGGGCTCCCCGAGGAGGAGAGTGCGGAGGCTTCAACGCTCCTCTCGCTCACGCCGGAGGAGCACGTCGCGGAATATGAACGGCGCGGTATGCGGAGAATGGACGCGATAAAGGCGGCGGCGCGTGACCGCGGAATGACAAAGTCGGAGCTGTATAAGCTACTGATACAATAAAGCAAGCGATAAGTAAAGCTCCCGCGCCTCGGCGCGGGAGCTTTTGGCAGGGGTACACTTTGTGCCTCTGCTTTTTAATTTTTCTTTCACCTGACAATCCGCAAATTACAGCTTTTGGCACATCAGGCTTTGACGGTTATCTCTATGTAGCCATCGCTCTCCGGAATAATCGTATATTCTTTCGCGATAAAGCCGCCCGTAAGGAAAAATATCTCTCTTTTATTCTCAAGCTTTCCGGCGGTAATTTCTGCCCTTCCGCTGATAAGCGGCAGTAAAAATTTCAGTCCCTCGGCTCGTCTTATTGAAATCTTCAACCCGCCTTCGGTCAATACATATTTAATTTCCGGATTTACACCCGGAAGTATATCGCCCCATCTTACGGCAAGTCCCGCAGAGACCGAGATAACATATCCGTCGTTTGTTTTTTCGCCCGACATTCCGGCATTCGGGTAGAAGGTCGAAGAATATTCCTTTCCGTCAACGCCTTTTACAAGCCGCGGAATCAGGCTCCTGTGATTTTCCGGGTCCCTTACCTGCTGCATATTGGTCGGCTCAACCAGAACATAATCGGTCACCGACCCCATAATCATCGGTCCGAGCTTTCTGTTATACAGAGCAGTGAGAGCTCCGCCCGTTGCATGTCCGCTGTAACATATATCAAAATCGTAATCGGTCACAGTCGCAAGATAGTCGCCCTTTGCAAGCTTATATGTTCTCACCTCGGGATAAAACCTGAACAAATCGTTTTTATCCGACGGAAGCAACGCGCCCTCGGGCACGAGATTTCTTTCGTTTGCATGTTCGATTGCAAATGCGAGCGAATTGACATGCTCAAAGGTATGATGCGTACACGCCGGTTCCCCGCGCCTGTGATAGTGCGGTCCGCCGTATAAGAAACCGTCTGCGGTGCATTTATCAAGCATTTCGGTGTTTCGGTAGGCAGCCTCGGCAAATGCAGGGTCCTTATCCGCAAGCAGCAGAAACATAGGCGCGCAGCCGTCCGACGTCCGCGATCCCCAATATGTCCATTTATTGTTACGGTTGCCGAAGCTGTTATCCCAGCCGCCGTCCGGGAGCATAAACTCAAGGTGCGCACGAACGATTCTGACAAGCCTGTCTTTTAATTCTTCATCCCCGGTTTCAAACGCATACTTTACAATAGACGGAATTGATTCCTCTGCATTATAGCCTATATCAATCGAATTACAGCCCTTTGCGGAGAGCCTGTTATGCGGCTTGCTTTCTCCGTACAGCAAGCCGTTTTCGGATATATGCCCCATAGCGTAATAGATCAGATGCCTTGCCCTGTCAAGATACTTTTGTTCATGAAAATAATTTCCCGACAGAGCCAGAGCCAAGCCGTTTGTAGTTGCATAATTTATATTCGCGGGCGAGCTTTCATCAAGATTTTCGTATAGCCACTCCGCCATTTTTTTCGCGCGGTCTTCAAACGCTCCTATTGTCTGCTCATCCAGTAATTCCGAGCCCGAGCGCAGAGCCTCTATAACAGCCGTCTGATGAAATGTAGTCGTATAACGCCACGTAGTCTGCGCATCGTTATACATTCCGCCGTCATCGCAAAGCAGATTTTCACCGTATGCAAATACGTCCTTTGCCGCTTTCAGATATTTTTCATCCTTGAAGATTTTCGCAGCCACTACAAAGCCGTATACAGCGTCGGGACATCTTCCGTGTATGTTTTTACATGCCCGGCAATATATTCCGCCGTTAAACGCCTTATCGCCGCTCTTATCCTGCAGCGATATCAATGCGTCACAGTATTCTTTCAGTAATTTTTTATAAATGTTCTCTCTCATCATCGTCTGAATATCCTCCGGCTTCTTATTTCGTCCCGGCAGGCGCGACGCCGCCCGGACCTTTACGGAATGTTATCGGGACACGACTGACAACAGTATATCACACGATTTTTTTTAATACAATAACAGATTTTGCAAAAGTTTATTGCATTTTGGCATTGGTATGTATGGGGTTCGGTTGGACAAACAGGAATTTGTTTTATAGAGGTCTTTGCAAATACACCATATCTACAAGGTGTACACCACACTCATATATCGGGTGATCATAATGATCAGTAAAGAAATTTGGCACGATATGCGAGCGTACAAAGCCACATTTTTCATAAAAGGGTATCGTCAACGGGCTGTCGCCGGTTCCCACTTGCAGTATCGAAAATTGCCCGCGGTATTTTTCAACAAGAA
>CAKRQL010000016.1 GCA_934393265.1 uncultured Eubacteriales bacterium
AGCAATTCTTCTAATTACTCGTTAAAGTTCGTACTCTTCAAAGTGTTTTCGACAGATTTCCTCGCACTTTTTCAGTGCTTCTTTTCAGAAATTTCTGTTGTTCAATTTTCAAGGAACAAGCGCCGCACGGAAAGGACATGCTCTCTGTGACAGCTTGTATATTCTATCACAGGGAAAGAAAAATGTCAAGTGATTTTTCGGAATTTTTGAGGTTTTTGAATTTTTTAGCAGTTTTGCACAGATAATGTGTTGCGGGAGGTGCGGTTATGGCGTCAATATTTTTCCGAACGGCAATCATTTATATACTTCTGACCGTCGTCTTAAAGCTTATGGGCAAGCGGCAAATCGGAGAGCTCGAGATAAGCGAGCTCGTCTCAACGCTCCTTATTTCCGAGATCGCGGCACTCCCGATAGATGACCCGGATATTCCCCTGCTTTCCGCAGTGATACCGATACTCTTCATTCTTTCGCTCGAAATAATAATATCCGCCGCAAAAAACCGCTCTCACGCCTTAAAGCGACTTATCGAGGGGCGCCCCATCTGCATAATCAGAAACGGAAAAGTACAGCAGGACCTGCTGCGAGAAAACCGCATCTCGATAAACGAGCTTCTCTCCGAAATGAGGCTACAGGGTATTGGGGACATAAGCGACGTAAGCTACGCGATACTGGAGCAGAGCGGCAAAATCTCAATGATAAAAAGCGGGAGCAGCGGGGGCGAGCAGACGAGCTCCTCCCGCTCCGGCGTCAGGGACCCGACGGGCGGGAGCGACGGCGGGCAGAGCGGGAGCTGTGACGGCGGGCTCGCCCACTCTTTAATCCTCGACGGCGCGGTCGAGGAAGGGACGCTCCGTATTCTCGGGTACAATGAAGTGTGGCTGCGCCGCGCGCTTGGCAACAAGGCGCCGGACGAGGTATTCCTCATGACTGTTGATGACAACGGAAAGGTCAGCATAATATTAAAGGAAGAAAACCCACAAAAAAGCAAGGAGGGCGGCGGATGAAAAGCAACGTCATTGCACTCTCCGCGCTCGCCGCGGTTATGATTTTTGTATCCCTCAACACCTTCTTTGTTATGCGGGAGATTGACCTGACGATAAGCGAGGTCGACGGGCTCGTGATAGAGGAGACGACGGGCGACGGGAGTGACGCGGAGGCGGCGGAACGGCTCTATCGCGAATTCCTACGTCGCGAGAGGCTTATAAGCCTCACGGTAAGTCACGATGATCTTACGAACATTGAAACGAACTTTGCGGAAATGTGCGGCGCGCTCCGGGCGCGGGAATACGGACAGGCAAAGATAGCGAAAAGCCGCCTTACAGACGCGCTGTGGCATCTGCGGCGGCTCTCCGGTATTACTATCGACAGCATCATCTGAACGGAGACATATCCTCGGTATAAGCCCCGTCACGGAGCACCGAGTAGCTTTCGTTTATTATGCAGGGGTCGGACAGTATTCCGCAGGCGGAGCGGAGGTATTTCACTATATGCTCCGGGGCGAGGAACGCCGACTGGCTCGCCGAGAGGACAGCGCGTATCACTATTCTGCCGTCCTCAAACGTCACGTCTGCCGAGCGGATAAGCGGGCGGATATTTACCCGCTTTTCTTCCCCGCTCTTCGTTTTTTTCGTTATCTCTATATCCCCGCAGGTAAGGGCGGAGGATATTTTCTGTGCGAGGGCGGGTGATGCGCCGCCCGTTTTTATCCTGTATGTATAGGAAAACCAACGGATAGCGTCGAATTTTGTTGTCGGATAATAGCACTCTGTGACCTGCATTTCGTCGGTCATCTCATTATTTAACCTCTCCATAGCGGTCACCGGCGAGACACTCTCGGTAAGGTGGAGGTCCATGTACTCACAGAGACTCTCGTTTCCGACCGAGAGAGAGGAGGCGAAGGACATCTTCGGCTTCGGATTGAAGCCCTCGGTATACTTCATGGGGAGCCCGGAGCGGACGATTATCTTATACATAGTGCGCACAAGGTCAAGGTGAGAGATATATTGCAGCTTTCCGACCTTGAAGAATTTCACGCGCAGGATAACCGGGGCGTTCATCTGCACCATTTGTTTTTACCTCCGAGCTTATTTGCCCCGCAACCGTTACAGTGCTCGGCACACGAGGGGGTAGTCACCCCTTTATATGCCCTCTCGCGCTCACGGAGCAGATACTGCTTTGTAACTCCGCAATCTATTACATCCCACGGCAAAACCTCATCGGTGCCGAAACCGCGGGTGGTATAGAAATCGGGGTCAATGCCCGTACGGCGGAAGATATCCATCCACTTATCGTAATCAAAGTACTCATCCCATGCGTCGAACATGAAGCCCTCCTCGGCGGCGAGAGCCACGGCGGCAGAGAGGCGGCGGTCTCCGCGGGCAAAAACGCCCTCAAGGCGGGAGACCTTGAAATCGTGATAGGTATATCTTATTCTTCTGTCGGTTATACAGCTCTTCAGGAGCTCCTGCTTACGGAGAAGCTCTTCAGCCGTATCCTGTTTTTCCCACTGAAAAGCCGTAAAAGGCTTCGGAACAAAGCATGAAACGCTTATCGTTACGCTCACTCCCCCGCGGGGGCGCTCCTCCTTCGGGAGCGAGAAGTAGGTGTCTATGACCTTTTTCGAGAGCTCGGCAATTCCTCTTATATCATCGTCGTTCTCCGTCGGGAGGCCATCCATAAAATAGAGCTTTACATTGCTCTTCCCTCCCTTGAAGGCTATGCGCATCGAGCGCATGACATCCTCCTCGGTGACATTTTTATTTATGACATCGCGAAGCCTCTGCGTCCCTGCCTCGGGTGCGAAGGTGAGCCCACCTGTGCGGACGGAGGATATTCTGTCCATCAGCTCCTCAGAGAAGCTGTCGACGCGCAGGGACGGAAGCGAGAGACTCACATGCTTTTCATCCGTCCACGAGAGAAGCCCCTCCGTCAGCTCTGTCAGGCGCGAATAATCACTTATCGAAAGCGAAATCAGGGATATTTCCTCATAGCCGGTATTTTCATAGAGGCATTTTGCGAGCGAGCAGAGCTTCTCCGGGCTCTTCTCTCTTATCGGGCGGAACACCATCCCCGCCTGACAGAAGCGACAGCCGCGGATACAGCCGCGGTAAACCTCGAGAACTATTCTGTCATGGACCGTCTCTATATACGGCATAATAAGCTTTTCGGGGTACGGGGCGGCGTCCATATCCCCGACTATTCTCTTTGTGACCTTTTCCGGCACGCCCTCCTCATTTGGAGTATATGCCGCGATTGTACCGTCGTCGTTATATGTGACGGTATAGAGCGATGGGACATATATACCCTTTATTGTCCTTGCGGCGGTGAGAAGATAGCTCTTCCTTGTATATGTGCCGTCCGCCTTCATTTTCATATACAGCTCCGAGAGCTCGACGAGCATCTCCTCACCCTCCCCTATATTGAAGAGGTCAAAAAAATCGGCAACCGGCTCGGCATTATACGTACAGGGACCGCCGCCTATTATTATGGGGCAGTTGTCATCCCTGTCCTTTGAATATATCGGTATATCCGCGAGCTTCATCATGCGGAGGACGGTGGTATAGCAGAGCTCATAATGCATGGAAAAGCCGACAAGGTCAAAATCCCGCACCGGGTCGCCGCTCTCAACGGCGGAGAGCGGAAGCTTATACTCCTCCATGCGGGCGGTCATATCCGTCCACGGGGCGTACACCCGCTCACACCATATATCCGGGTGACGGTTCAGCACATCGTAGAGTATTCTGACGCCGAGGTTCGACATCCCTATTTCATAGGTATCGGGAAAGCAGAAGGCAAAGCGGCATTTCACCGTGTGCTTGTCCTTCATGACGCGGTTATACTCCCCGCCTATATATCTCCCCGGCTTCTGAACCGATTTCAACACCGAGGAGAGCTGTTCGTTATCCGGCATAGGTTTCTTCCTTTTCATGCTTCTTTTTTGAGAATGTTCTCCCTGAGATGACGGAAATTATAAGCGTCCATGCAAGCTGCCAGCCGCCGAAAGCGACCGACGGAATGAGCAGCGACATATTACCGAGAGCCAGCACCGCGGAAAGAACCGCACCGGCGACGAGCGCAGACAGCTCGGTTATCGCGAGGTAGGACTGGAAGCGCGCGTACTTCTTCGCAAGGAATATCACATTGATAGCCGAATTGCGGTCTCCGGTGGCGAATGCGCCCACGCTCATTGTCGGGACGGGTTTGTCCTCCTCCGACTTCAGGGTATGCTTTTTCATTACGCGCATGCAATCCGCGCCGGCTGTAAGAGTTTTGAGAAGCCCGTTTGTAACATTTGGGTCGCGGGTATAAATGAGCGGCACGATATGCTCCTCGCGCATAAGGGGCAGAAATCCGGTAAATTCGTCCGAGAACGAATATCTGATATAGAATTTTGCAAACACAAGACCGTCCTCTGCGGCATACATAACGCGGGTGCTGTCAAGAGAGGAGCCGCCCTCATTCTCCGGGCGGACAAAGCGCATACCGTGACGGCGCATATAGTCAAGGGTGCCCGCGGCTATCGCAGAGCCGTCGTCTGCCGTGCCGGATATACCGTCGTCCTCTATTATTATATCGGTTGCCGGGGAGAAATCGAACTCTATTGAAGAGCCGAACAACTCGCGAAGCGGTCCGCCGACGGGCTCAAAGAGCTCCGCCATTCTCTGCGTAGCTTTTGTGAGATTTCCGCGTTCGCCGTAGAGCATTATACGCTTTAAGTTTATGTCGGCTTTCGTGAAGATTTCGGTGTCCTCGAAGGTGACGACGTCGACCTTTGAATAATCGGCAAAGGATGTCTCACCTATAAATGCCGAGGATGACAGCGCCGCCTCACGCTGTGCGTGGCGGAACGGAAGCTTATGCACCGCGAACATACAGCAGGGGCAGGAGAAGGCAAAGACGGTGGCAAACGAGGTCGCCATCTTCGCAGTGTCACCGGAGAGAAACCACACGACGGCGCCGGTCACGACGGCGAGACCGAGCGGCACAGCGGCGGCTATAATGACATGAGCGGAGTTTTCCCCCACTCTCGATGTGCGGCGGAAGAAGTCGTCTATAAATGATGTTCTTACAATTCTCGCGGTTCTGGATCTGTATTCGTCGACAGCACCGTCGAGCGCCATGTTCTCCGAGAGGAGGGCACGGGTCATGCGGCGGTCTACCGCCAGCTTATCGCCGTCGGCGGCGAGGAGGCGGAACGCAGCAAACTCCGCGCGGCGGGACATATAAGAGCCAATTATGGCGGTAAGAGTGCACACGCCGTAAACAAAGCCGAAAAGAGGCGCATTTACAGTATAGGTGACGCTCATTATTCCGTCATATACGGCGAAGACGATGAGATAAACTGGGAGCAGCAGCTCCGGCGCGACAACCGCGCGGGAGAGCGAGCGAATCGCCGAGACAACCTCCGGGAGAGCGAGCGTAAACAGGCACGCCGAGAAAAGAAGGTCGATTATATAGACCGCACCCGGAGTATCGCCTATACGGAGTATATCCGGCAGGTCGATGCCGAGAAGCCATATATTTTCAAACACGAAGAGCGCAAGGGTGAGTATAAGCGAGGCTATAAATCTCACGCGCTGTGACATCAGGGTATCAAGAAATCTGTCCTTTACGGCGTCGCGCTCACGGGGGTTTCTGTATTCGTTTCTCGGAGATTTTCCGATAAGCTCAAAGTCTGCGTCAACCCTTGCGGCGTCCTCACGCCTGTCGCGGGAACGGGGAAAATCTATTGTCACCTCGTCGTCCGGATCGGGTATGCTAAAGTCGTCAGAGGACACCCGTGTACGCTTTTTCGGGGGTTCCTCGGGCTCTGTCTCCGGCTCTAGGGGTATCTCCGGCTCGGGCTCCTCCTCCTGTTCGGGCACTGTCTCTTCCGGTTCCTTGAACTTGAACACATTGAGTGCGCTCGTGTTCTCTTCCTTTTCGGGGACGCCGGTTTTCACCTCTACGGCGTCCTCCGCTGGGGTCTCAACCGCACTCTCCTCCGTCGGATCGACGGAGGGAATATGCGAGAATTCCTCGGAGGTGGCGGAACGCTCCTCGTGCTCACGCTCCTCGGGCTCCGGGTCGTCCTTTATGCCGAGAACCTCGTTGCGCAGTTTTTTGACCTGCGCCATATGGTATTTTTCGCTCGCGTCGGTGAAGCGGGGGACATAGGTGGTGCGCATCGGGTAATCCGCGCCCTGCCGCCCGTCCGGATTTGCGGCGGGCTCCTCTGCTTTCGTTCCGGTTTTTTTCTTTTCCGTCGGGGGTGTCACCGTTCTTCCGAGGGCGGCGCGGGCGAGCTCGTCCGGGTCGCTTACCGTATTATGCACGCCGTCTGCCACGCTCTCCCGGGCGGAGTCAAAGCGGTGCTCTCCCCCTGAGCCGGCATTGAATTCTATCTCATATGCCCCGTCCATGCCGCGGGCGGCGGTTACGGACTCGTCCTCTCCGCCTGCCTTTGAGAGTATCTCGTCGAGATCTCCCTTTTTAATTCTTTCATTTCCGTTCAATTCGCGCTCCTCCCTCCGTGGCGCTGTATCGCCACCTCTGTGAGCAACACCGCGGCGGCGGCGGAAACATTAAGTGAGTTCACGCTGCCGAACATCGGTATTGATATGATAAAATCGCATTTTTCGCGGACGAGGCGGGATATTCCCGTCCCCTCGTTTCCGAGGACGATGGCAACAGGTCCGCGTAAATCCGCGCGCGGGAAGCTGTCACCCGACATATCCGCGCCGTATACCCAGACGCCCTTTTCCTTCAGCTCGTCGACAACGCCGGAAATATTCACGACCTTTGCGACGCGTATATGCTCTATGGCACCGGCAGACGCCTTTACCGCCGCAGGGGTAAGCCCTGCGGCACGTCGCTTCGGAATCACGACGCCGTGTGCGCCCATGCACTCTGCCGAGCGGATGACGGCACCGAGATTATGCGGGTCCTCCACCCCGTCAAGTATCACTATAAACGGGGGCTCTCCGCGCTCCTCGGCATAGCGGAGAATATCTGCGACGGAGGAATAATTACGCTCTGCCGCGACGGCGACGACGCCCTGGTGATGTGTATTGCCGCACAGGGTCTGAAGCCTCTGCTTCTCTATCGGTATCAGCGGGACCTTTTTATCTGTCGCCATGCGGGCGATAAGCAATATCGAGCCCTCAAGGGGACCTGTTTGAATATATATTTTTTCAATATCTCGTCCTGATTTCAGAAGCTCGGTAACGGCGTTTCTGCCGCTTATGATATTCTCGCCGACGTCAGCCTCTTCGTCACGCACGCGACGGTGCGCCTCGCCGGAAGAAGCTCCGTGGCGGGGATATTGCGTCTTTTCCTGTCCCTGCCGTCCTTTTTTTATGTATCCATCGTTTTTCAAAATCAAACCTCTTAAACAATATCCGGCTGAAAATACGGCGCGGATAAACTTATTCACGATAAGTATATCATAAATGCGCGCGTTTGTATATAGAATGTGACAATTTTTTTGATATGATTTTACTAAGGTCCGCCGGGACACTCGAGGCAGGCGGAGAAAAAAAGAAAAGGACCCGCGCCACGTGGCGCGGGTCCGCTCCCCCGGAAATCCGGGCAGCTCGACATTCGACGGTATATGATGATTAAAAACCATAGATACCGCTGGTGTTGCCGACAGAAAATCAGTTAGCAGCCGCTCTTCTCTTAGCGAAGCACTCGCTGCAGTAAACTGCCTTTCCCTCGGTAGGCTTGAAGGGCACCTGGCACTCCTTGCCGCAATCGGCACAAACGGCGGTGAACATCTCTCTCTCACCCTTCTGTGCGTTCTTTCTTGCTGCGCGGCACTCCTTGCATCTCTGGGGCTCGTTCTCGAATCCTCTGGATGCGTAGAACTCCTGCTCACCGGCGGTGAACACGAAATCCTTGCCACAATCTTTGCACTTCAATGTCTTGTCCTGGTACATGGTTTCTTTCTTCCTCACTTAAAGGTATATAATATTTTTCGCCCGCGACGGAGTCAAACCGCCGTCTGTGTTTCCACCGTTCTCTGTTGAACTATACGGACATATAAGCTTGTATTACACCGGGAACATGTCCCTGTTTTCACGCAGGCGGCGGAAAATCCTCGCCTTTGCGTTATCGACCGATTTTTTGTCTCTTGAAAGTCTCGCGGATATTTCGTCGGTCGAATACCCCTGCATGTGAAGGAGCAACACCGAATACTCGTAATCCGAAAGCAGGGCACGTATATTTCTCATGGTCTCATCCCCGGTCTCCCGGCTGATAAGCCCGCTCTCTGCCGAGGGGGTGATTATCCCGTCTGCCTCCGAGAGCTCTGCATGCGCCTGTTTTCTCGCTGTGTCGGCATACCGACGGAGGGCGCGACTCATACACATCTTCGCATACAAGCCGAACCTTGTGCCCCGCCCCGTCTCGTACGTACGGGCGGCACGGTCAAGCGACGTCAACGCCTCCGCCCGAAGCTCCCCATCCGTGACCTCCGGAACGAGATAACGGACAACAAGAGAGGATATGAGCGGCGAATATTTTTCCGCAAGCTGTGAAAGAGCGGCAGAGTCCCCGAGCCTTACGCCGGCAAGAAGCTCTTCATCCGAAAACGCGCTGTTAACACCCATTTCTGCTCTCCCACGGATACTGCATTCATTATATCCGCTCAAAAATTCTTTGTCAATAGTTTTTTCAAAAAAAATTAAGAAAAATTCCGCTTTTTCACAAACTTTTTAGTGAACAGGGCTTTATTTTCGTCAGAAAAACCGAAAAACGGACAAAATCAGAAGAGATATTCCATTCTTCCGGTCGCGGCGAAGAATATGCCGCGGTAGACCGCATCCGGCTTTGCCTCGTAGTTCTGCTTTATACGGTTCGCCTCTGTCAGAGAGTTCACTGTAAGGGTCGCGGACATTATGCAGCCGGCGGCGTCCGTCGCCGCCATTGTCACCTCGTATCCTCCGCTCTCACGCGGGGTGACGGTGGCATGCACCTCCGCGCCGCGGCGGGAAAGCGATATATGCTTTATTGCGCACCGGAGGCTACGCTCACGGAGGGAGGGTCCCAGAGTATCATAGAGCTGCGCGGCTACCTTTCTCCCCTTATCGGAAATCATATAGAACCGCTCACCCTCCGCCTCATCGCTTATAAGGTGCCCGCTGTCGACAAGCCCCTCCATACATTCGCTGAAGCTGATGTTATAATCGTCGAGGTTTTCCGCCGCTATTTTGCTGAGCGTCGTGTAGTCCATCGTATACCCGATATTATCCATAAGGAAGAGAATGAATATCTTCATATCGGTGACTGTTCCGAGTGAGCGCTCATGCTTCATAAGCCCGTTTCCCATATTTTCTCCTTCCGGCGAAAGAGAGGGTCAGCCACGGCAAATGCCGGAGCCGACCCCTGCCATTCCCGGTGTTCTTTTTATTCCTTATCGAGATACTGCTCGTAATTCTTGAGCTTTATTTTCGTATAGACGGGATTTCCCGCGGCGTCATAGGTTACGCCGGAGATATCCGCATGTGAGAATGTGAAGCTCTGATTGAAGTATACCGGAGTTATCGGTGCGGAGTCAAGGAGCAGCTTTTCCGCGCTGCGGAGAAGCCCGTCTCTTGTCTCGCCGTCGGTGGCGGCAAAAGCGGCGTTCATAAGAGCGTCGTAATCCGGGCTGCTCCAGCCGGTGACATTTCTTCTCTTGTTTCCGGTCTCAATATCGGTGCCGAAGCCGGTAAGAGAGGATGCAAATGCGGTGAGCGGCACGAATGCATCGTCCGAATACATCATCCAGTCAAAGCCTATCACATCGTAATTTCTCACTCCGTGTGCGGCGTCGATAAGCAGCTTCTGTATACCCGAGTCGTTTATCGTAAGCTCCTCGTTTGTCTGTCTGTCGGTTATCTCGGTGGTCACGACGCCGACGGCATTTACCGTGACGGTAAAGCCGAGCTCCTCCCACGCCGCCTTTGCTATTCCGGCGACGGCAAGGCTCTCCTCATCGTCGTTTACGGTAAGCGTGAAGCTCTTCTGAAGCTTACCCGACATCGAAGCCTCGGCAGCCGCGAGAAGTTCCTTTGCGCGCGCCATATCGGAGAGGCTCGCACCTATTCCCGAGCCGGGGACAAATCCGTCCGCCGCCTTACCGAAGGTTATGGCGTTTATCACAGCCGCGCGGTCTATCGCAAGGGAGAGAGCGAGGCGGACGCTTTCGTTTGCAAATATCGGATTATCGGTATTGAATGCGTAAACATAAGCGGAGCCCGCGTCGGCAACCGATGCCGCATCCTTATGCGCCTTTCTGTCGGCAAGGGTCGCGTCGTTCATGACGAACACGGTCTTTGCCGCTATATCGTCATAGGAGAGGTATTCCCCGTTCACAGCGAAGGAGGACGTGAGCTTTGCCGGAGTTACATTCTTTGTCTTGTTCTCGGCTGTCGGCGACTGATGATAGCCGTTGTTGCGAGCGAGGGTGAACACGCCTGCGGTGTAATCGAGGGTCGCAAGTCTGAACGGACCGTTCGACACGGCGTAGGAGAGAGTCTTACTCCAGTAGCCGGGAGCGTTATTCACTATATCCTCACGGAGAGGAGAGGTTGCGACGGACGAGAGGTTACGAAGAAGCCTGTCGGTATCGGCACCCTCACGGTAGGTTATGGTTATCTCGTATGTATCGGTGGCTTTCGCGCCGAAGTAATACGCAGTGGAGCCGCCGCTCTTTGCCGCGGTCGCCCCCTCGATGTCATAAAGGAGAGCCGCCGCGGGCGCCGCCTTTGACGAATCAAGAAGGACGTCGCGCCATGCGTACACGAAATCGGCAGCCTTTACCCTCGTGGCATCCGACCAATAGGACTCGCGCAGGGTTACGACTATCGTGCGCTCCTCCTTATCGATTTTATATGACTTTGCCGCGGCGCAGGATAGTTTCCCTGCCGCGTCGACGCTGAACAGCGGCTCAAAGAGAAGGCTCATCGCCCGCTCTGCCGCGGAGTCCGCGTAAAAATCCGTGGGATCAAAATCGTATATCTTTTCACCGAGATACACATTGATGACGGCGCCGTCGTCAGCCGGGGTGCCGCACCCGCCGAGCGCGGAAAGAGCGCAGGCGAGAAGCGCTATCAGGAGAAGAGCGCCGATTGTTCTTTTCATTGTACTTCCTCCGGGATATGATTTTACTGATATATTTTAGCACAAGCACGCTCACTTTTCAATGTTAAATTATGACCGACGACATTTTCGTGATTGTGCACAAAGAAATCTGGTCATTTTTGTGTAATAGAACAGGCAACAATCCGAAAGGCGTATGAATATACTGGCGGAATTTGTCAATAATCGGTAGTACGAAAGGGGGACTATATATGTACGGATATATCAACAGGCAGCTGACGCCCGGAAAAACCTGCCGCTCTGACCTCGCGGCGGAGCGACGGAGAGCGGACACGGGGGTCGGCGGAATAGATTTTACAAAAGAAGCTCGTACCGGCTGTGAATGGGAGCGGATACGGGTTTACAGCGAGGAGGGCGAGGAAAGCATAGGTCGCCCGCGGGGATATTACAGCACTCTTAACCTTCGGAGAATGGACATGCTGTCGGAGGAGGCGATAACCGACGCGGGGAGCGAGATTGCAAGCGAGCTCTGCCGTATGGTTGAGCGGCTCGGCATCTCCCCGTGCCGTATCCTCGTGGCGGGGCTCGGAAACCGGAAGCTGACCGCCGACGCGGTAGGTCCGCGGTGCGCGGAGTATGTGCGGGCGACAATGCATGTACGGAAGCTTGACCCGGCGACCTTCGAGGCTTACGACTGCTCGGAGATATCCGTGCTCGCCCCCGGGGTGACAGGCGACACCGGGATAGAGCCGGGCGAGATTGTGCGCGGCATGTGCGAGAGGCTGCGCCCCGAGCTCGTCATTGCGATAGACTCGCTCTGCTCCGCGTCCTGCGAGAGGGTCGGCACCACGGTGCAGATATGCGACACGGGGATATTCCCGGGAAGCGGTATAGGCGCGTCGCGCCAGGCGATAAACCGCGTAAGCGTCGGGGTTCCGGTGATAGCCATAGGTGTGCCGACTGTCATCGACTCCCGCGTTTACGTTCTTGAAAAGGCTGAAAAATACGCGCCGGAGTGTGTCCCGGCACTCGAAGCCGCGCTCTCCTCCGAGGACGCGCTGTTCGTCTCCCCGCGCGATATTGAAATAATGGTCGACAGCGCGGCACGGATAGTCGCCTCCGGGATAAATCAGGCATTCGGCTTTTTCGACTGACGACTTCCGACAGTGAAATGTTAACTTTTATCCTCCGGCAGGCTTTTTTCGGCAAAACTCCTTGATTTTTCCCGCGGCGCGGAGTATAATACAGGCAGTAAACAAACCGAAAAGGAGATATATCACAATGCTTGTTTCCGCAAAGAAAATGCTCCGCGACGCGAAAGCGGGTCACTACGCCGTCGGTCAGTTCAACATCAACAATCTTGAATGGACTAAGGCTATACTCCAGACCGCAGAGGAAATGAAGTCTCCTGTCATTCTCGGAGTTTCCGAGGGGGCGGGAAAATACATGTGCGGCTTTAAGACCGTCGCAGCTATGGTTGACGCAATGGTCGACTCGCTCGGTATCACCGTGCCCGTAGCTCTCCACCTTGACCACGGAACCTACGAGGGCTCGTACAAGTGTATTGAAGCCGGATTTTCGTCGATAATGTTCGACGGCTCGCACTACCCTATTGAGGAAAATATCGCAAAGACAAAGGAGCTCGTCGCCGTATGCGAGAGCAAGGGTCTCTCCCTCGAGGCAGAGGTCGGAGCTATCGGCGGTGAAGAGGACGGCGTCATCGGAGGGGGCGAGGTTGCCGACCCCGATGAGTGCAGGAGAATAGCCGACCTCGGCGTCACTATGCTCGCCGCAGGTATCGGAAACATCCACGGAAAGTACCCCGCAAACTGGCAGGGACTGCGCTTCGACGTTCTTGAAAAGATAAGCAAGACCGTCGGAGACGATATGCCGCTCGTACTTCACGGAGGAACAGGTATACCCGCGGATCAGATAAAGAGAGCAATTTCTCTCGGAGTTTCAAAAATCAATGTAAATACGGAGTGCCAGCTCGCGTTTGCGGCTGCCACCAGAAAGTACATTGAGGAGGGCAAGGACCTTGTGGGCAAGGGATTTGACCCGAGAAAGCTCCTCGCTCCCGGTGTCGAGGCTATCAAGGCGACGGTAAGAGAAAAAATCGAGCTCTTCGGCTCTGCCGGCAAAGCCTGAGCTATGGCGCGCCGGACATCCTGTAAGATCTGAAAATTCCGAAAAAAAGGACACGGCTTCGCTATGCGTTGCCGCGTCCTTTTTTCCGTTTTTTGTCCGTCCGAAAGCGGCGGGTCAGGTTAGCGAAAGCGGGTCCTTATCCTCCGGGAGAAGATATGCCGGGGGGATATCAGCGAGGGTGAATGCGCCGCTGTGCCCCTCACTGTGAAGGCGGAGCGCGGCGCGCGCGGAGGCGAGCATTACTCCGGCGGTGAACTCCGGGTTTGACGACAGCGCAAGCGAGAGGGTCGCACACTCGCGGTTTTCCCGGTATTTCCCGCTCATGCCGGAGGATATGACCTGCCCGCGGTGCGGCAGGGCGGTATGCTCGCGCAGGAACAGCTCTTCGCTTATGAAATGAATATCCGTTCTGTACCCCGAGAAGTAGTCCGGCATGGAGCGCACCTCGCGCTCTATTCTGCCCTGCTCACTCTCATCGGCGACTATGTAGCACTCCCGCCTGTGGGTTTCTGTCGGCGACATTGTCCCACCCTCTCCCGAGCGGGCAAGGAATACCGCGTCGCTCTCGGGAACCGTATACTGTACGGCGTATCGCACACCCGGTATCGAGCGGAGAGCCTGTGAATGTCCCTGACTCACTCCCCTGCCCCAGAATGTATTCACCGCGGCATACGGCATTACGGAGGTGAAGATGATGCGGGCAAGGGAGAAAAGACCGGGGTCCCAGCCCGCGGAAATTATCGCGGTGTGCCCCCCGCTCCTCGCCGCGGCATCCGTCATGTCTCTGTGCCCGCGGAGCCTCGCATGGTCGTCATAGCTATCGACGAGATTGAAGTCCGGCGCGAGCGCGGGGACGGTTACCGGCAGGTCTGTCGCACTCCCTCCCGCCATTATAAGGCAATCGATGTCCCCGCGCATATCCGGCAGAGCCGACGGCGGGTATATATTTGTACCCTGTATACTCACTTCACCGTATCTCGACGTAAAGACCCCGACAACATCAAAGCCGAAAGCGGCGGTAAGATTAAGTGCGGCGCGCCCGATATTTCCGTAGCCCACTATTCCGACTGTCATAAAAATCCTCCTTTTTTTCTGACAGTCTATGCGGGAGGTTACGAAAAAATGACGGTGCGGAACAAAAGTGACATTGAAAAAGGCGTGAAAAGGGGCGTGAAAATGATACACGCCCCCATACTTACGACATTTCCGGATATTTTTACGCTTTTTTACCGCAAGGTTAAACATGCCCTTACACGCTGCCGTGCGACATAAGAACCGAACCGCTATCAACGGTAATAATACCAAACGACGGGCGCTCTCCCACCGCGGGACGGGATATGCTCCCGGGGTTGAAGAGGGCTATTCTCCTGCCCGATACCTCGCACCACTCCTCCGTCGGTACATGAGTATGCCCGAAGAGAACGATATCACACTCCCGCTCACGGGCGTAATAGAGCAAACGGTCGCACCCGCCCTTGACGCCGAAGAGGTCACCGTGGCAGATAAGGATTTTCTTCCCCTCAAGGGTTATTTCCTCCGTTCGCTCCGCAATTCTGTCGAAGCAGACATGCGAGAAATCACAGTTTCCGCGGACAAAATATTTTGCCGCCGGGGAGCGGTACGCCGCCTCCTCAAAATCGCGGAGCCCGTCGCCGAGGAAGAATATCACATCCGCATCCTTATGCATGGCAATCACGCGGCGCATGCCGTCCGCATCACCGTGCGAATCCGAAAAAACAAGGCATTTCATAAAAATCTCCTGCGGGTCATTCCTCCCGCCGCGGAAAATACGTTTTATTCACCGGAGCTCCTCCGGGGAAACGGAGGAGCTCCTGTGTCACCGGCACAGCTTTTCGCATACTCTGTAAGCAGACGACGCAAAGGAGGTGCGAAAATGAAAATAGACCGAGAAAAGCTGAAAGTATACGCCGCAATGCCCGACAGAGAGCTCTGGGCAAATATAGTAAAGCTCGCGGCGGAGCGCGGGATAAAGCTCCCGGAGAACGACCCGCCGCACGAGGAGCTCGAAAAGCTCCGCGCCATTGTAATGTCCCCGGAAAAGCTCAACGTCATTGCCGCAATGAGAGTCATCAACAGCTACCGGAAGGAGCACGGAATCTGATGGACGGAGTGGGCGAGAGAGCCGACGGCGGTCGCGGGGCGGAAAATGCCCCCTACTCTGCCGCCGGAGCAAATGCAGGAAAAGGTGTCGCGGTCTCCGCCGCGACCGGCAGGAGCGGCATGAGCGCCGCGGAGCGGCGGCGGCTCCTCTGTGCTATCAAGCCCGCGCTCTCAAAGCGGAGGGCGGACGCGATAGACTCAATACTCCCTCTTATAGATATAATAGATCTGTTTTCCGGGAGGTGACAAATGTATTCAAGAAATATTACGCCGGAGGAAAAGGAAGAGATAAAAATCCCCGACAGCTACTCCGGCATAGCCTTTGGAAAAGCGGCAGAGGTGCCGCCCGAGGCACCGGAGCTCCCCGCCCCGGAGGGCGGCGTCAGGAAAGGAGAGATAAAATCCTCGCCGAGCGCAATCGGGATACATAGCGACGGAGCGGTGCGCGACGGTGGCACAAAAAGCGAGGATACAGACGCGCCGACGCGCGCGGAGGCTACGGGAGCACACGACAACGGAACCGTCGCGGCGGGGGCTATCTCCGACTCGCTCACGGGCGGGGGAGCAGAACAGGAGAACGGTCATGACGACACATCCCCGGTATCCGGAGATGGCGGCAGGATAGGTCAGCTCCTCTCCTCCCTCCTCCTCGGGGGAGACGGCAGGGGGCGGCTCACACGTCTTTTCGGCTCACTCACGAAAGGCGGGCTCCCCGGTTTTATGGGCGGGCGGGCACCGGACGGCGGCGACAAAGACAAAAGGAAACCGGGATTTTCCCTGCCGTCGCTCGGCGCGGAGGAGATAATTCTGCTGTGCGCCGCGGCACTCCTCTTCTTCTCGAAGGAGGGCGACCGGGAATGTGCCCTTATAATTCTGCTGCTGCTTTTCATAAAGTGACAATTACAGAGAATACCGCGCCCTGTGCCACCGGTACGGAGCGCGGATTTTTTCTTTCAGGCGGCGGGTACATGACACGGTGAATATCGCGCATAACGCCGATTTACTGTATCAGAAAAGCGAGAACTGGTTTGTCTCGGTAAGTCCGTCAAGAGTTCCGTGGCGGCGGAGAATTTCTATTACCGACTTTGAAATTCCCGTTCGCTCACGCAAATCCTCTATCGAATAGAACTCAGAGTGCTCGCGCACCTCGACTATCTTGTCCGCGGCGGTATCGCCGAGACCCGGCAGAGCGTTGAACGGCATACGGACGGCACCGTCCTCGGGCAGAAATGCCCGGGATGCGGATTTAACAAGGTCGACCTTCAGGAATTTTATCCCTCTCGCCTGTGCCTCACGCACCATTTGCAGCGTTGCCAGAAGCTCCTTATCCTTTGCCGTCGCGTCCTCCTTGTCGGACAACTCCTTTATAGCTTCGGAGACCCCGCGGTAGCCCTTTACGGCTATCTCGGCGTCAAAGCCGCCGGGGGCAACCGAGAGGAAGCCGGCGTAAAACTCGACGGGATAGTATATCTTATACCAGCAGAGGCGGATAGCCGACATGACATAAGCCGCGGCATGTGCCTTCGGGAAGAGGTACTTTATTTTCTTACACGAGGCTATATACCAATCCGGCACATTGTGCTCTATCATGGTTGCCTCCTGCTCCGGGGTCAGCCCCTTACCCTTTCTGACGCCCTCCATTATCTTGAAAGAGACCGAATTGTCTATTCCGTGGCGGATGAGATAAAGCATTATTCCGTCACGGGTCCCGACGACATCGGATATTGTGCATATTCCCTGCTTTATAAGGTCCTGCGCGTTTCCGAGCCACACGTCGGTGCCGTGGGTCAGACCCGAAATCTGGAGGAGGTCGGCAAAGGAGCGCGGCTTAGCATCAAGGAGAACCTGCTGTATAAACGGGGTGCCGAACTCGGGTATACCGAAGGTGGCAAGGGGGTTACCCCCTATGTCATCCGGGGTTATGCCGAGGGGCGCGGGACTGTAAAACAGCTCGTATATAGATTTGTCATTCATCTTGACGTCAAGGACGCTCGTCCCGGTATACTTCTCGAGCATTTTATACTTTGTCGGAACATCGTGCCCGAGCTCATCAAGCTTCAGTATCGTATCATGCAGATATGAGAACTGGAAGTGTGTCGTGACGGTGCCGGAGTGCGGGTCGTCTGCCGGGTGCTGTACCGGTGAGAAGTCGTGAATGTCGTACTCTTTCGGGACGACTATTATTCCTCCGGGGTGTTGTCCGGTTGTCTTTTTTACGCCTATCAGGCAGGAGACGATGTGAGACACCTCGGCTTTCGGAATTTTTATCTGCCGCTCCTCAAGATATTTATTGACATAGCCCCATGCTATTTTATCGCCGAGGGTACCTATCGTTCCGGCGCGAAACACATGTCCCTCTCCGAAAAGCTCCTCGGTATATTTATGTACTTTACCCTGAACGTCTCCGGAGAAGTTCAGGTCTATATCCGGCGATTTCTCGCCGTAGAAGCCGAGGAAAGTCTCGAACGGTATATCGTGTCCGTCCTGATACATCGGCTCTCCGCACACGGGGCAGTTCTTATCCGGGAGGTCAAAGCCGGAGCCCACCGAGCCGTCGGTTATAAACTCCGAGTGACGGCACCGCTTACATCTGTAATGCGGCGGGAGGGGATTTACCTCCGATATTCCCGACATCGTCGCGACAAAGGATGAGCCGACCGAGCCGCGGGAGCCGACCTGATAGCCGAGGCTCTCCGAATATGCGACGAGCTTTACCGCTATCATATAAAGAACGGCGAAGCCGTGGTCTATTATGGATGTGAGCTCCTTATCAAGTCGCTTTTCGACTATCTCGGGAAGTTGGTCTCCGTACCATTCATGCGCACGGCGCCAGCAGGACTCGCGCAGCTCCTCATTTGCCCCGGGGAGCGAGGGCTCATACCGCCCTTTGGGTATCGGGCGTAGCTTCTCGCACATATCGGCAATACGGTTCGGGTTTTCTATGACGACCTCGCGGCAGGCCCCCTCACCGAGGTACTCAAATTCAAGAAGCATTTCCTCGGTCGTGCGAAGATATATCGGCATGGATTTATCGGCGTCCGGGAACTTCATGCCCGCGAGAAGTATTCGCCGGAGGAACTCGTCCTCTTTATTTAAGAAATGCGCGTCGCAGGTTGCGCATACGGGCTTTCCGAGCTTCTTTCCGAGCTCGTATATCTGCCGGTTTATATCCCGGAGCACCTCGTCCGACGCCACCTTTCCCTCCTCTACGAGGAAGTGGTTATTGCATATCGGCTGAATTTCAAGATAGTCGTAGAACGAGGCTATCTCCTCTATCTCCGCCTGCGGTCTGCCGTCGCGGATAGCCGAGTAGAGCTCCCCCGCCTCACAGGCGGAGCCTATCAGGAGCCCCTCACGGTACTGCTCTATCACCGAGCGCGGCATACGGGGGTTGCGCCTGTAATAATCAAGGTAGCTGTGCGAGACAAGGTTATAAAGATTCTTCAGTCCCACGGCGTTGCGGGCGAAGATTATCATGTGGTGCGGCTTTATTACGAGCGGGTCTGCTTTTTCCCGCATTGCGGCGTTCATGAGCTCGAAGTTATCTGCGCCCTCCGCCCGCAGCTGCTCGGTCATCTTCATGAATATATACGCGAGCATCTCCGCGTCGTCCGACGCGCGGTGGTGGTGGAAGTCGCCGAGCTTATAGTGCTCGGCTATCGTATCAAGCTTATGATTTTTCAGCTCCGGGTTCAGGTAACGGGAGAGTCCGACGGTATCGAGGTAGGGATTTTTGAAGCTGTACCCGCATCTCTCGGAGGCGACGCGGATAAACCCGACGTCAAAGTTTGCATTATGCGCTATCAGGAGGTCCTCTCCGGCAAAATCAAGGAAAGTGCGGACAGCCTCCGCCTCACCGGGTGCGCCGGCGACCATTTCATCCGTTATAGACGTCAGCTCTGTTATCTTCTCCGGAATATGGCACTCCGGGTCGATGAAGGTGTCCATGCGGTCTACTATCTCGCCCGCCTTTATCTTCACCGCGCCTATTTCGATTATCCTGCAGGTGCGGTTTGAAAGACCGGTGGTCTCAATATCGAACACTACTATTTCGTCGTCAAAGCCGCCGTAGCCGTCGCCGAATATACAGCGCTGTGTATCGTTCACATAGTAGCACTCTATACCGTAGAGTATTTTAAGATCCTCGTTTTTTGACTTTTCGAGAGCGAGCATGACCTCCGGGAACGCCTGCACATTTCCGTGGTCAGTAACGGCTATCGCCTTATGACCCCAGCGTATCGCGGTATTTACAAGCTGTGCCGGGGTTATCAGGGCGTCCATCTGCGACATGTTGGTATGCAGGTGGAGCTCCACGCGCTTTTCCGGCGCGTTATCCGTGCGCTCCACTACCCCTATTTTCATAAGGCCACGGAGGTTTATACTGAGCTCGTTATCGAATTTGTCCCTCTGTATTCTTCCGAAGGCGGCGACGTGCGTGCCGACCTTAAGATCGTTTGCAAACGCCGCCTCCTCGGGCAAAAGAGAACGACGGAGGTATATTCCCGACCCGCCGTCGGATATTCCTATCGTGACATTTATTCTGTCGCCCTTCCACGATTCCTTTGTCGTCACCTCAAAGACGGTGCCGAGCATTAAGGCGGTGGAGCGGACGGAGGCGGCGGAGGCAATCGGCGTCGGCTCGCTTATCTCAAACGGCTCGCCGAATATCGGGCTCGCGCCCTCTGTATTATACGTAGTACCGCCGAAACGGAAGATATGCTCGCCGACCGTCTCGGCGACGTTCGCGGCATCGGATATTCCGGCGCGCGCGGTAAAACCGCTGTATGGGTCGCGCTCCCTTGCCTCGCGCTCTGCCTCCGCCCTCGCGCTCTCACGCTCGGCGGCCTCCCTTGCGGCGGAAGCCCGCTCTGCGTCGCGGAGGGTCTGTTCTCTTCTCTCCTCCCACTCTCGGGCGGCTGCCTCGGCTCTTTCACTCGTCACGATATGGAACGTGCGCGAGACGGAGTAACGGCTCCGGAGAATGTTTGAAAGTATCGCCTCGGTATTCGCGTTTTTAACAAAGTCTATGCCGTCGTCAAAAAAAGGCAGGGCGACGGTTATACACTCACCGTCGTCCGTATACTCGGCATTCGTGAAAAAGCCGTTTGTCACAGCCTTGCAAAGCGACGCCTCAACAGCTATCTCCGGGAGTCTCGCGGGAGAATACTCCGATTTGGGAAAGTGCGGAAGTATTTTGAATGAGCGGAGCTCATAGAGCTCGCGGCACTCGTCCTCAATCTCATATATCGTCTCGGCGTCCTCGTGTGCGGGGAAATTCAGCTCCACTTCGACAAGCCGGTTCTCTCTGTCCCTCCGGAACTGTGCCGACGTGGCATGCGAAAGGAGCTCCCGCTTGTCCTCCGTGGGAGAATATCTTGTAAAAATGTCGAAAAACTTCCGTCCTTCCATTGAAAGCTCCTTGTTTTTTTCTTTTCCTGTCTTATGGACTTTTATCAGCTTATCTCCCCGACGTCACGCATATGCTCAATCTCCCCGATAAGCTCCGGAATGAGCCTGTCCTCGGGGATCTTACGCACGGTCACGCCATGACGGAAGAGAAGCCCCTCGCCCTGCCCGCCGGCAATGCCTATATCAGCCTCGCGCGCCTCGCCCGGTCCGTTTACGACACAGCCCATGAGCGCGACCTTTATATTCAGGCGGTCAAGCCCGCGCGCCCTTACCTCGTTTTCAAATTCGGATACAAGGCGGATAAGGTCTATTTTTGTCCTGCCGCAGGTCGGGCAGGAGACTATATTCATTCCCGGGTTCCGGAGGAGCTCAAGCGACGAGAGAATCTCGCGCGCCATACGTACCTCCTCCACCGGGTCGTCTGTCAGAGAAACACGTATCGTATCTCCTATACCGGACGAGAGGAGCGAGCCTATACCGATACTGCTCTTCACCGCGCCGGAAAGTCTGGCGCCCGCCTCGGTCACGCCGAGGTGAAGCGGGTAATCGGTCTTTTCCGAAAGAATACGGTTTGCCCCTATCATACAGGGGACGGATGAGGATTTCACGGATATGACGATATCGGAAAATCCGCAGTCCTCAAGTATCTCTGCGTGATAGAGCGCGCTCTCTGCGAGCGCCTCCGCCGTCGGGCTCCCGTGCTTTTCGAGAATATGCTTTTCAAGCGAGCCTGAATTTACGCCTATCCTTATCGGAAGCCCGTATTCGCGGCAGGCGGCGACGACCTCACGCACCTTGTCGCGCGAGCCGATGTTGCCGGGGTTTATGCGGATTTTATCCGCGCCGCACCTCGCGGCGGCTATCGCAATGCGGTAATCGAAATGAATATCTGCGACGAGGGGGATTTTCACGCCGCGAGACTTCAGTATACGGAAGGTCTCTGCCGCCGCGAGGTCCGGGACGGTCAGACGGACTATATCACAGCCCGCGTCGGTGAGCCGCCGTATCTGCCCGTACGTTGCGTCCGCGTCGTGGGTATCCGTATTCGTCATTGACTGAACGGCTATTCTGCCATCCCCGCCTATTGTGACATCACCGACCACAACGGGGCGGGTGTGCCGTCTTATGCTGTTATAATTCATCGAAAGCTACTCTCCGTCAGTGGAATAGTCCTATAATATCCTTAACCGCCACGACGGCTGTCAGTCCGAGCAGGAGCATGAGCCCGACGGTATTTATCGTCCCCTCGACCTTCGGGGGGAGCTTTTTTCTCGTTATTATCTCTGCAAGCGTGACGAAAAGACGCCCGCCGTCAAGCGCGGGGATAGGCAAAAGGTTCATGACACCGAGGTTTATGCTTATCACGGCGGTGATGTTCAGAAGAGATATGAAGCCCTGCTTTGCCGCGCTGCCTATCGCGGAGGTGATACCTATCGGTCCCGAGACCGCCTCAAAGGTATATCTGCCGCGGATGAGGTCAAATACAGACTCCCAGCACATGCGGACGATGAGACAGGACATGCGGCAGGCTCCCCCGACGACGGTGCCGAACGACTTCTCCTCCGGATAGACGCGAAAGTCTATCATACCGAAGGTCTGCCCCGACGACTCAGTAGTCGGAAAGACTACACCGGGGAGAGTTATACGCTCTCCGTCACGGATGACGGTGACGTCAAGCGGCTCGGTTCCCCGGCGCATTATCTCATACGAAAGCTCGGAATATATCGCGACGCGCCTGCCGCCGACGGCAACTATCCTGTCTCCGTTGCGAAGCCCCGAGTCCTCTGTCCTGACGGAGTAACTCCCGTTCGTATCCTCCGGAAAATCACCGACGACGGTGGAGCCTATCGGTGCGGCGGTGAAGATTATCACCATTGCAAGAAGCCCGGCGACGATATTCACGGTAGCGCCCGCGGCGGTGATTATAAGTCTCTGCCATGCCGGCTTTTTCCCGAACGCATCCGGGTCGTCCGACTCTCCGTCCTCGCCCGCCATGGCGACATAGCCGCCTATCGGGAGAGCCGAGAGAGAGTATCTTATACCCGTCTTTTTTGATACACGGGTGAGGACGCGGGGTCCCATACCTACGGAAAACTCCTCTATCTTCACCTTGAAGAGACGGGCGAAAAAGTAATGTCCGCCCTCGTGTATCAGTATAAGAAAACCGAACACGAGAATTGCTATTATTATTGTGAGAACGGTATTCAAGCTCCTGCCTCCGCTATTTTTACTCTTTCCTCCGCTATCCGCCTTGCCTCTCTGTCGGAGGATATTATTTCCGCGAGCGTCGTATACGCCTGCGCGTATGTCATTGCCTCGGCTGTCGAAATAACTATGTCGGAAATGTCGGAAAATGTAATTTTACCGTCAAGGAAAGCCGAGACAGCGACCTCGTCCGCAGCGTTTACCACCGCGGGGACCGCACCGCCGAGCGAATACGCCCGCTTTGCAAGTCCGAGGAGGGGAAAAGCCTCATTATCCGGGGGGAAGAAGGTCATCTTACCGACGCGGAAGAGGTCAAGCTCCTCCGTCACTCCCGGTTCAATATCCGGATAATCAACCGCGTACTGGACGCAGGAACGCATATCCGGAACCGACATCTCGCCTATAACGGTGTTATCAATATATTCCACTGCGGAGTGAAGTATACTCTCGCGATGAACGACAATCTCGATACGCTCCGCAGGGACGGAAAAGAGGTGCGCCGCTTCTATTACCTCAAAGCCCTTATTCATCATGGTAGCGGAGTCGACGGTTATCTTCTTCCCCATTTTCCACGTCGGGTGAGAGAGGGTCTCGGCAAGTGTCACGGATTTCAGCTCTTCCCTTGTCCTCCCGAAGAACGGACCTCCGGAGGCGGTGAGTATTAGCCGCCGGACCTCCCTGTGGCTGTGCCCCGAAAGAGAGCGGAATATCGCCGAATGCTCGCTGTCCACCGGTATGAGCTCCACCCCCGTCTCGCGCACACGCGACATGACTATGTCCCCCGCAATAACAAGCGACTCCTTGTTCGCAAGTGCGAGGCGGCGCCCGGCGGCTATCGTCGCGAGGGTCGGGCGGAGTCCTGCCTCGCCGAGTATCGCATTTACTACCGTCCCGGCGGAGGTAAGATTTATCCCCTCCTCCGTTCCGTCATCCCCCGAAAGAACTTTTATATCGGTATCGGAAAGGCGGGTACGGAGGTCGGAGGCGGCGACGGGGTCCGCAAGGGCGGCATAGCGCACGCCGAACTCGCGGCAAAGCCGCTCTGTTTCGGGAACGCTCTTCCCCGCGGCTATAAAGTCAACACGGTAGCCGCGGCGGCGCGCGACGTCAAGCGCCTGCCTGCCGACAGAGCCGGTCGCGCCGAGGACGGCTACGGTCTTTTTATTTTCACTAATCATCGTTTTCTTTATTTTTCTTAAAAACGCCGCACATTATGCTGTACGGCGATGTCTTATCATGAGAACGGAGGCGCGGCGATGCAGATAATCATGAGCATACATGAGACCGCCATGACAGAGTCAAAACGGTCGAGCACGCCGCCGTGTCCCGGGAAAATCTTCCCGTAATCCTTTACTCCGTGCTCCCTTTTCAGAAGAGATGCGACAAGGTCGCCTACCTGCGAAACAACGGAGAGAAGAATACCGGAGAGGGCAAGAATCAGATAATTCGGCGTAACATTTTCTACGAGATGACCAATCATAAATCCGTAAAGCACGAATGCCGCGGTAGCAAACACTATGCCTCCGATTGACCCCTCTACTGTCTTTTTCGGGCTGACCTCCGGTATCAGCTTATGCCGCCCGAAGAGCGAGCCGGTGATATAGGCGAACACATCGCATATCCACGAGGCTATGAATATCAGGGCGACGCAATAGATTCCGCCGTCGATATACCGTATAAGCGTTGCGGCGGTGAAAGAGGAGACTATATAGGTTACCCACGCGAACACCTGTGCCACCGTCGAAAGCTTCAGCTCCCCGCGCTCGACAACCGCGAGGGAGAATAGATACACGAGGTAGGCAAGGATTATAAAGGCGCAGGCAAGCAGCGACTCCACAAGATATTCCCGTCCGAGATAGAGCCCTATCGGGAGGGCGGCGGCGATAAGATACGCCGGAACAGAGATGAACCACGCCCGCTCTGTCCCGAGGACGCGGAGCGCCTCAAAAACCCCGCCGACCGCAAGCACAGACAGCACTATCGGGTATATTATGTACTGCGAGAATATAAGTATCGGCACGGTGACAGCCAGAATAAAGGCGGAGGTTATCAGTCTTTGTTTCATTTTTTCAAGGTCTCTTCCTTATTTAAGCCTCCGAAGCGGCGGCGCCTGCCGTAGAACGCCCGGACAGCTTTCATTATTTCTTTGTCTCCGAAATCCGGCCAGAGGGTGTCGAGTATGACATACTCGGAATACGCGCTCTGCCAGAGGAGAAAGTTTGACACGCGGAACTCACCGCCTGTGCGGATTATGAGATCCGGGTCGGGAGAATGAGAGGTATAGAGGCGGGAGGATATATCCTCCTCGGTAAGGGTGGTTATACCGTCTGCTATCGCGGCGTTTGCGGCGTGGACAATCTCGTCACGCCCGCCGTAATTCAGGGCAACATTGCAGACGAACTCACGGTCCGCCGCCATGTTCTCCACCTCTATGCATTTATTGCGCAATTTCTCCGAGAGCACCGACTTATCGCCGAGGAATCTCATGGAGAAGGTATCGTCGCGCTTTATTCTTTCTATAACGACCTCGTCAAGGTACTTGTAGACAAGGTCCATTATGGCGTCTACCTCCTCACGCGGTCTCTTCCAGTTTTCGGTTGAGAACGCATAAAGGGTGACATGGTGTACGCCTATACGCCGCAGGGTTTCAAGCACCGGCTCTATCCTTGCGGCACCGGCGGCGTGCCCGGCAGAGCGCGGAAGCATACGCTTTTTCGCCCATCTGCCGTTGCCGTCCATTATTATCGCGAGGGAACGGAGCCTGTCATCGACATGAAAGTCCTGCTCCTTCTTTCTTCTTCCGAACATACCGCGTCACGGAGATTTATCAGATCTCCATAATCTCCTTGGACTTATTCGAGGTGACAGCATCTATCTGCTTTACATATTTGTCGGTAAGGTCCTGTATCTCCTTATCGCTCTGCTTCATCTCGTCCTCGGTCATCTCCGAGTTCTTCTTCATAGCCTTTGCCTTATCGTTCGCGTCGCGGCGGATGTTGCGGACGGCTATCTTCGCCTCCTCACCCATCTTCGAGACCTGCTTTGTAAGGTCGCGGCGGCGCTCCTCCGTCATCGGGGGGAAGGCAAGACGGATGCAGGAGCCGTCATTCTGCGGGTTTATTCCGAGGTCGGAGGTGAGTATCCCTTTCTCTATTCCCTTGAGAGCGGATTTATCCCACGCGGTTATCACTATAGTGCGGGCGTCCGTCACCTTTATTTCGGCTATCGAGGATATAGCCGTCGGCGCGCCGTAGTACTCCACGGTTATCTTTTTCAGAACATCGGGATTTGCGCGGCCGGCGCGGATTGTGGAGAGCGCATCCGCATAGGAATCCACACTCTTTTTCATTTTTTCCTCATAAATTTTTGCGTCGAGTTTCATTTTTCGTCTCCTTTATAACAGCTTTTTCGTTTTTTAACTCAGTCCGGGGTTACGACGGTGCCGTACTTTCCGTCTCTGACAGCCGAGGCTATATCCTCCGGGTGCTTAAGACCGAAAATGTATATCGGCATACCGTTTGACATGCAGAACGCCGCGGCAGTAGAGTCTATGGCGTGCAGGTTCTTTGCGAGCATTTCCGAGGCGGATATACGCTCTATTTTCACAGCCGTCTTATCCACATTCGGGTCTGCGGTATAAATATAGTCTATGTTCTTTGCCATGAACATGGCGTCCGCCTGTATCTCAGCGGCACGAACGGCACCCGCGGTATCTGTTGAGAGAAATGGTATTCCGAGACCGCCGGCAAAGACGACTACCTGCCCCTCGGAAAGGGCGGTGCGCGCTTTATCCGACGAATATATCTCCGCGAACGGGCGCATATCAACGGAGGTCATGACACATGACCCTACGCCCGCGCGTATTATTGCGTCTTTCATGCAGATTGAGTTTATGACGGTGGCAAGCATACCCATTCTGTCCGCGTCTACCCTGTCCATGGCTCCGCCGGATCTGCCGCGCCAGATGTTCCCAGCCCCTATGACAAGGGCAATCTCATACCCCTCGCGGGAGAGGCCCGCAACCGTGGCGGCAACGCCGTCCACAAAGTCGTGATTGTATATTCCGTCGGCTCCGGCGGCAAGTGCCTCACCCGACAGCTTCAGTAAAATTCTTTTCATGAAAACCTCCTGCGTTATCCGGGAGGGGCGCCGCGGGTGCGGAGCCCCACGGACGGTTATTTTTTAAGTCTGATTGCGGCTCTTGCTTTATCCGTTATGCATTCAGACGTTATTCCGTATATTTCAAGGAGCTCCGGAACCTTTCCGCTCCTGCCGAACATATCCTGCACTCCTACGCGGAGAACGGGGACGGGACAGGAGGCGGCGAGCGCCTCGCAGACGGCTCCTCCGAGACCGCCGATAACGCTGTGCTCCTCTGCCGTGACTACGGCGCCGGTTCTCCTTGCGGAGGCGGTGATAAGCTCCGTATCAAGCGGCTTTATCGTATGAATATTTATTACCTCTGCGGAAATGCCCTCCCCGGCGAGAATATCCGCCGCGGCGAGCGCGAGGTGAACCGGGTAGCCCGTCGCGACTATCGTGACGTCCTTTCCCTCGCGGAGCGTTACTCCCTTTCCTATCTCAAAGCGGTAGCCCGGGAGATCGGAGGTCACATCCGGGACGGCATATCTGCCGAAGCGCAGATACATCGGTCCCTCGGTGAGTATCGCCGCCTCAACCGCGCGGTACGCCTCGTTTGCATCTGCGGGGCAGATGACGGTCATACCGGGGATTGTGCGCATAAGGGCAATGTCCTCGTTGCACTGGTGGGTCGCGCCGTCCTCGCCGACGGTTATGCCGGCGTGGGTAGCTCCTATTTTTACATTCAGGTGCGGATAGCCTATCGAATTGCGCACCTGCTCAAAGGCGCGCCCGGCGGCAAACATCGCGAACGTAGAGGCGAATACGAGCTTTCCGGTAGTGGCGATGCCGGCGGCAACCGACATCATATTTCCCTCGGCTATTCCGCAGTCAAAAAATCTCTCCGGAAACTTCTTTTTGAACATTCCGGTCTTTGTCGCGGCGGCGAGGTCCGCGTCAAGAACAAGAAAATCGTATTTCTCACCGAGCTCCGCAAGGGCGGTGCCGTATGCCTCTCTCGTTGCCTTCTTATCAGCCATTGACCTCTGCCTCCTCTCTGTCTAACTGTCTGTCTATTTCCGCAAGGTCGGCGAGGGCTACTGAATACAGCTCGTCTCCCGGTGCCTTTCCGTGCCATTCACAGGAGTTTTCCATATAAGATACGCCCTTACCCTTAACCGAGACGGCAATTATCAGCGTGGGCTTTCCTTTCGTTTTTTCCGCAGTGGAGAACGCCTCCTCAAGGGCGGCGAAATCATGAGCGGGGACGGTTATCACGTTCCAGCCGAAGGCAAGAAATTTTTCGTCATGCGGAGTGGGGTTCATTACCTCGGTTATCGGACCGTCTATCTGCAGCCCGTTCAGGTCAAGGACGGCACAGAGGTTATCGAGCTTATAGTGTGCGGCAAACATCGCCGCCTCCCAGACCTGCCCCTCCTCCGATTCTCCGTCGCCGATTATCGTATAAACGCGATAGCCGTCGCCGCTGACTTTACCGGACAGCGCCATGCCGCAGGCGGCGGAAATGCCGAGCCCGAGGGAGCCCGTCGACATATCGACGCCCGGCACCGACTTCATATCCGGGTGCCCCTGGAGATAGGAGTTAGTCTTTCTGAGGGTTATCAGGTCCTCCCTCGGGAAAAATCCGCGCTCTGCCAATGCAGCATAAAGCCCCGGGGCCGTATGCCCCTTTGAGAGCACGAAGCGGTCGCGCCCCGGCAGCTTCGGATTCTTCGGGTCAATGTTCATCTTTTCAAAGTAGAGGTATGCGAGAATATCGGCGATAGAGAGGGACCCGCCCGGGTGACCGCACCCGGCGGCGTGTACCTCATCGACGATGTCGCGCCTTATGCTGTTCGCGATACGGCGCAGACGTAGTTCGTTTTGCTTATCCATTCGGTAGCCATCCTTCCGGAAAACTTTTTTGTCGTATTTATTATATTATTATTTCGCGCGCTTGTCAATAGAAAAGACGGAGAAAAAGAAAACAGGCGCCGTATGCCGGCGCCTGCCACTTCTGTTTTCCGGCGCGGTCTGCGCCGGGGATTCATTTCCGCCACCTCGGTGCCGGAGCTTAATCAATAGTATCTTTTTCTCGTTTTGAACTGAACAAGCAGTCCGAGGAACGCGACAACTCCGAGCGCTGTATAATAGAGCCAGTCGAAGTTGTAGAAGTCCCATATCCCGCTCTTCACCGCGAGGACCGCGAGGAAGGAGCCGAGGAGCGCCGTGCCGAGCATCTCGACGTACTTTTTCAGGATGAACACGATAACGACGACGACAGCCGCAACGATAAGGCTTATCATCCAGTTCTCCTTGGTAAGCCCCTCAAGGAACGGAAAGTACAGAGCGTTGTAGCAGATCATGTATATCGGGTATCCGGCGGCAAGCGCAAGGGCAAGCCAGTAGAGATACCGCCCGAGGATCGCCGCGATGAAGCCGACGACAACGCCGGGTATCCATGCAAGGAGCGTCGGGAACACGCCGTTAAGAAGCGGGGCGAGCCAGTAGACACTGCACACATAGCCGACAACGAAGAAGCCGAAGAACTTCAGAACCGGAAGCAGCTTCTTACCGAAAAAGCAGAGCACAAGCGAGAGAGCTATCAATATGTAAGGGAGAAACGCCGATATGCCCGCGAGGAAGTCGCTGACAGCGCCGACAACAATAGAGATGGTCTCGTTCTGCAAAAACGCATCGATAAGTCCGCGGAAGAACTCACCGAGACCGCCGAAATCAAACTCGGCTCTCGATACCATACCGATGAAATCCATAAATGTTTCAGGCATATTTTACACCTCTTTCCCGGTGCGACGCACCGTAATTAAACACCGTTTGAATGTATTATAAGTGTATTTTACCACATATCCCCGAGAAAATCAAGAGTGAAAGAGAAAAAACTTCGCTATCCCGGGTCATTATCGCCGGGCGACGGCTGTTATTCTGTGGCGAAGCAGTGGGATTTATGTCGTAACCCCCATACCCGTGTATGATTTTGCGGGGGATTGACAGCAGTTTACATCACCGGGGGCTTTGCCCGTGCGGATTTTTCAAGAAGAAAAAAATACGGTGATTCAGGTGAGTTCCTTATCCTGAATTCGGAGGCGCACCAGACAAAGCGCGAAAGCGTCGAGAAGTAGTCGCGGAGCATATCGCCCTCAAGCTCGCCCTCCTTATGTCCCGGATATATCGCTATCAGCAATGCGCCGTCCGGCAGGAGGATATCCATAGCCGCGCTGACGGCAGCCATCGTGGTCTCCCGCATCGTGGTGGTTCCCTTTTTCCCGCTGCGCGGCAGATAGCCGAGGTTGAATATTCCCGCCTTTATCGGCTCATGCACATAGTCGCGCAAAAGGTGATGAGATGCGCATATCAGGGTGTAGTTTTCCGGGGCTCCGGCATCGCGAAGATGCTTTCCGGTCGATTCGAGTGCCTCGGGCTGTATATCGAACGCATACACTCTTCCCTGCTCACCCACCGTCTCGGAAAGAAAGAGCGTATCGTTTCCGTTCCCCATTGTAAAATCTACGGCGACATCGCCCGCTCCGAGATGCTCAAGCAGAAAGTGCTTATGCAGCTTCAGAAGATCCACCATTACATTTTCTCCTTTTCCCGCGGCGTCGGCGCGCCGTCCGGGTTCACGAATGCTGTGTAGTTCGTTTTATAGATGACAAATCCCGGCTTTGAGCCGGAGGGCTTTTTGACGTTACGCACCCTCGTATAATCGACGGCTACGCTGTCGCCCTCCGCCTTTGAATACCTTGCCGCGGCACACGCCGCCTCGGTATAATCCCTGTCCGTCGGCTCTTTACCGTCGGTGACAAGTATGACGTGCGAACCGGGGATGTCCTTTACATGGAACCATATATCGTTCTTATCGGCTGTATGGAACGTCAGCCTGTCGTTCTGGATATTGTTCCTGCCGACGAGAAGCGTCATTCCGTCGGTCGTTTTCAGCTCTATCGGGCGGGACTTTATCTGCTTTTGCGGGCGGTAGCCCTTCATCCTCGCCGCGTAGCCGGAGGAATAGAGCTCGTCCCGGATTTCCGCAAAGTCCTGCTCACATTCCGCACGTCCGAGGGCGTCGCGCACACTGTCAAGATAACGGAGCTCGCGCTCCCACATCGCTATCTGCTCCGTCAGGACGCGCTCGGCATTTTTCGATTTTGTATAGAGCCTGTACATTTTCTGTGCGTTCTGCGCCGGGGAGAGCCGCGGGTCGAGCGCAACGGTGACCTCCGGGGTGCCCTCGTCGTAATAATCGGTGCAGGTAAATGACGTATCTCCGCGCTTTATGCGGTAGATATTTGCGGTTATGAGATCGCCGTATTTCCGGTAGACCTCGCCCATCGGGCACTCCGCAAGCGACTCACGCTGGAGAGACAGCTTTTTCTCTGTCCTCGTGACGGCGTTATTTAAGAGGGTTATTAAGTCCTTTGCCCTCTGTCTGCGCTTCTCCTCCATATCCCGCTCTGAAAACCAGAGGTCCAGCATTGCGGAAAAGTCCGGGTAGTGCTCTGTTCTGCAGTCGGTGCGGTAGGTTATATCCATATACGAGTAATCAACCGGCTCGCCCTTAGCGTTAAAGGCTATTGTGGGTAGATATTTTTCTTCCCGCAGGAGCCGCTGCCACTCAAGAAACACAGAGAGGAGCCGCGCGGGGTCAGCCGAGGAGAGCGGAGCGTCCGGCGCGCCGGTCGCACGGCAGGCGAGTTCCATTCCTATCTGCGACGCCGTGCCGGCGAAGGTCGAGGTAAAGAATTTATCCGCACGCCGCCCCACCGGATATGCGGCAAGGGCGCGCGCAAAATCCTCCTCCGTCGCGCAAAGGGGCGAGAGCTTCCCCTGCCCCTCCGGCAGCGTATAGGTAATACCCGGGAGAATCTGGCGCACCTCGCTGTCCGAAAAGTCTACAAGCTTCATCGCCGTGAGAATTTTCATATCCGAGTCGGTGACTATGAGGTTCGCGTACTTTCCCATTATCTCGACTATCAGCCGCTTTTCCGTCGGAAAGCCCATATCGTCGTAGCAGGAGAATGTGAAGGTGGCTATGCGGTCGCCCTCCTCCTGCGTGACTGACAGGAGCCTTGCCCCCGTCAAGTGCTTTCGGAGAAACATGCAGAGCATCGGCGCCTTCACCGGGTTCTCGCGCTGGATATCCGAGAGCTGTATACGCTGTGTCCCCGCGCCGACATTAAGAATAAGCCGACGGGAGGTTCTGCCCGAATGAATGACGAGGTCTATCTCGTCGCTTTTCGGCTGAAGGACCTTTTCAACCTTTGCGTCCGGGAAGCCCGCCCGCACCTCCGAGAGGGTCGCCCGCATCATATATGCGTCGTATGCCATATAACTTCCTTTTTTGTCCGGCTGTCGCACGCGGCACGGCAGAGTGCGCCGCTCCATACGACAGCCCGTCATTTTCTACGTATATTTTAGCACCCGCGCAAAGAAAAGTCAATCGGCGGGCGCTAAAAATCAGGCAAGCTGCGGCGGAGACGGGCGCACGGGCGATACGCCGGACAGAGAGGCTATCGGGCAGACCGGGACGGTCAGGGCGATGCCGTCACCCGTGCGGCATACGGCGGCAGACTCGCCCGAGGCGGCGACCGTGCGTTCGTCTGCAAAAGAAACGGAGGAGCCGCCCGCACGAAAAGCGACCGAGGCGGCGCGCAGGAGTGCCGAGACGGTGAGCGGGCGGAGGGATGAGGCAAAGACGGCGACCTCGGAAAGGTCGGCGGTGACCGTCGTCACATCAAGAGCCGAGGGAAATTGACGGCGGGCGGCGGCGAAGGGATGCGGGGTGAGCACAGCGGACGCTCCGGTTATTATCACCGGGTGGCGGCTGTCGCCGTCTGCGGTCGCGGCGGTATATGAAAGCCCGTTCGGGAGGATTATTTTTGTAAATTCAACTTTACATTCCGGAAGCTTTACCGTGTAATTATCACCCCGCGCCGTTACCGTACAGACATTTCCGGAAATCTCTATCTCCGTCTCCGAAAACGGGAGCCCGGCGGCGCGGCAGAGATAGGCGGCGGCAAAGGGTAAAAGGTCGCAATTTTCATACACGCCCCCTATCTTATCCGAAAAATCGACAGCTATATCGGCGTGTAAAGATGGCGCGAGGCTGCCGGTGATGACGAGGGGACGGAAAGCCCCCGGCAGGGGCGGTATATCACATTCTCCCCCGGTGCCGCAGGAGAGAATACACAGGGCTCCGAGAGAAGAAAAAATCACACATTTCATTTTTTATGTCCGTTCTTCATGGGGTTCCCCATAGCTGACTGTTTCCTTTGGTGTAATACACCGCTATCAGTTTATGTTTTTCCCGATAGGTACGCCACCTTCGGAATATTGCCCTCGGAATAAAAATACCCGCCGCGGCGTGTAAAACCGTGGCGGGTATTTAGCATTTATATACTTTTTTCGTTTCCCGAATACTTATGCAGGAATTTTACAAGCTCACTTCGCGTATTCGTAAGCTCACCGTTCATGACACGGAGAAGAATCACGCGGAGCGCCTCCCCTATTCTCTCGCCGCGGAGCCCCGCGGCAACAGCCTCCCTGCCGCCGACGGCGAGGTCTGCTATACGGTACGGACGGGCGGATGCAAGCGCCGCCGAGAGCACCGACTTCTCATCACACGAAAGCGTCACAAAGCCGCGCGAGGCAAGGTAGGAGCGGAGAGCGACGAGCGCATGCGCACTCTCCTCCCCGACATCGGCGAGAATACGGAGAGCGGCGGGAATATCCGAAAACGGACGGCTCGCATTATCAACAAGGGCTGCTCCGCGGAGGCGGGTGGCTGTATCCGAGCGGAGGCGGGAATATGCCGAAGAAAAGGCGACGCCCCCCTGCCCCGCCATAAAGAACAGCGCGGCGGCAAAAGGGAGAGCGCGCGGGGCGGTCGCCTCTGCCGCTCTGTCATACCCGAGGGCGGCGGGGTCAAGCGCTGAAAGCTCCGGCAGGAACACCTGAATAACCGGGAGAAAATCGCGCACGGCGAAAACGCGCCCGTCTCCCTCGGTTATCTTCGTCCACTCCGAAAATACCCGCTCGGGCGAGATGCCGGAGAGGTTCCCACGCAGCTCATACAGGGCGCGCCGGGTTTCCTCCTCAACAGTAAATCCGAGCTTTGAAGAAAAGCGGACGGCGCGGAGAATACGCAGAGCGTCCTCGGAAAAGCGGCGGCGCGGGTCTCCGACGGCGCGGATAATGCCGCGCGAGAGGTCCTCCCTGCCCCCGAACGGGTCGACTATCTCCCCCTCCGGAGAGAGCGCCATTGCGTTCACGGTGAAGTCGCGGCGGGCGAGGTCCTCACGCAGGCTCCGCGTGAAGCTCACACCGTCGGGGTGGCGGTTATCGCTGTACGTCCCGTCTACGCGGTAGGTCGTTATTTCATAGGGGCTGCCGCCGGAGAGGACGGTCAGCGTCCCGTGCTTTATCCCGGTATCAAAGGTGCGGAACGAGCGAAAAATCTCGTGCATTTCCTCCGGGGTCGCATCGGTTGTCATATCAAAATCGTTTACGGGTCTTGAGAGCAGAGCGTCGCGCACACAGCCGCCGACAAAATAGACCTCATGCCCCGCGGCGCGCAGCGCGCCCGTTATCTCCTTTGCCCCATCCGGAATACGCATAGCCTTTCCTCCTCCCAAAAGCTTTTATATTCTTTCCCTAATACTATATCACATTGCGCGTAAATTGTCAATTTTCACATACTTTCCGGATTGACTTTTTTGTCGCGGTATGATAAAATCCATGATAGTGCCACGGCACGAAAAAACATCACAACCGAAACGGAGATTTTTATATGTGGGCTGACACGGAGCTGGCGCGGCGCGCGCTCGCAAAAATCAAGGGTCCGAACGGAAAGGCACCCCGCACTGCGGAGGACATGGATGCCGCGAGAGATTACATAAAAAAGAAGGTACTTGAAAACGTTTACGGCGTTCTGCCGCCGAAGCCGGACAGAATACACGCGGAAGAGGTGTCCCGCGATGTGTCTTTCTGCGCCGGGAAAGCCGACCTCGTTGTATACAGGCTTGTCTCCGAATACCCGGATAAGGTATTCTCGTTCCCCCTGCGCGTCGTAATACCTAAAACCGGCACGCCGTGCCCCGCATTCGTACATATAAATTTCCGGCCGAACGTGCCCGACCGCTATCAGCTCACCGAGGAAATAGTCGACCGCGGGTATGCCGTCCTCTCATTCTGCTACGAAGAGGTGGCGACCGACGACGGAAACTTCCGCGCCGCGTGCGAAAAACATCTTACAAACGGCAGACGGCGCGCCGACGCGACGGGAAAAATCGCGATGTGGGCATGGGCGGCTATGCGCGTTATGGACTACATTGAGACAATACCGGAGCTTATTGACAAGGACGAGGTCGCGGTCATCGGTCACTCCCGGCTCGGAAAAACCGCGCTGCTCACAGGAGCGATGGACGAGAGATTCAGGTATGTTATATCCAATGACTCCGGCTGCTCGGGCGCGGCGATAACCAAGGACAAGATAGGCGAGACGCAGGAAAAGATAACTACGACATTCCCGTTCTGGTTCTGCCCCCGGTATATAAAAGAGGGGCAGAGCGGCGGATATACCGAGGTTGACCAGCACTTCCTCGCGGCTCTGATACCGCCGAGGCACCTTATGGTCGGCTCTGCCGTCGAGGACACGTGGTCAGACCCGGACAGCGAGTATCTGAACGTATACAAAACGAACGAGATATACAGGCTCTACGGCATGACGGGGCTCGTCACGGACGGAGAGCGTCCTGTATGTCCCATAACCCTCTCCGACGGTGACGCGCACTATCACCTGCGGCGCGGCGCGCACTATTTCAGCCGTGAGGACTGGAACATCTATATTGACTATATTGACGCATGCCGCAAAAGGAAAGAAGAAAAGGTAAATGAATAATACCGGTGTAAAGGGAGCAAGGCTCCGCACGATTGATATAACAATGATAGGTCTCTTCTGCGCGCTCAATGCCGTATGCGCGTGGATTTCGTTCCCCATAGCGGAGATACCGATAACCATGCAGACTTTCTCGGTCTTTCTCACCCTCGCGGTGCTCGGCGGTATGCGGGGGACTATTTCGATAGCCCTCTATGTCGCGCTCGGCGCTGTCGGAGTGCCGGTGTTCTCCGGGATGAGAGGCGGGATAGGCGTATTGCTCGGTGTGACTGGCGGGTACATTATAGGCTTCATCTTCTCATCTCTCGTCTTTTGGCTCATAACCGCGAGGCTCGGTAACGGGATCGTTGTAACGGCGCTCGCCTCGGTTATCGGGCTCATAATCTGCTACGCCTTCGGTTCCCTTTGGTTTATGGCAGTGTATGCGAGCGGCACGGGCTCAATAGGTCTCGGCGCGGTGCTGATAAAATGCGTCGTCCCCTATCTTATTCCGGACGCGGTCAAAATCGCGCTCGCCGTCTCGGTATCCGGAACGCTACGGAAAATAATGAAAAACAGAGCCGCCTGAAAAGAAAAAATGCGGGTGTCCCGGACATATCGGGGCATCCGCTTATTTTATTTTTCACCTTTTTCTTGCTCATATTCCGGCGGGTTCCTTTGTTCAGACCGCCCAGAGGACGCCGTTTCCGTCAGGCTCTCCCGAGACGGAGGAGGATGTGCCTATGGTCGCAGTGCTGTCGCCGAGGAATACCACAAGCGCGCTCTGCGCCGACTTCACAAGATAGAAGACATAGCCGTCTACCGTGACGTAGCTGCCCGCCGTCAGTCTCGCGGTCGCGCTCTTGCCGACGGTGTTGAAGGACGGTGTCGAGCTCGTGCTCTCGGAGCTCATGCCGCCACTGTTGCCAATCGCTAAGACATAGCCGCCGGAATAGGTATACCCCGCCTCGGTATCTATCGCGGAGTCGGAGTTCCCGGAGGAGATTATCACGCATCTGCCGCCGGAGAACACAATACCCGTTCCGCTCGTGCGACTGTTCGAGTCAAAGCCGTCACCGCCGGCGTTCACATACACGTATCCGCCGGAGACGCTTATTGCGGTGCCGGAGGTCGCATTACCGTTCAGCCCGTCGTCAGATGAGACGACAGAGACGACACCGCCGGAGACCGAAACGGCGCTCCCCTCGAGCCCCTCATAGCAGCAGATAACCGAAATTTCGCCGCCCGTGACAGCGAGATTACCGTCGGCGTGCATTGCGTCATCGTCCGAAAAAAGAGTGAGCTTTCCGCCCAAGACCGAAACGTTGCCCGCCGGGGTCGCGCCGGAGTCAAGCGCGTCATCCGTGCCCGCATGTACCGCGTCGTCGTGCGACTTCACGGTTATTGTGCCCGCCGCGATGCTGACGGCGTTTGCCGCCTTTATTCCCTTTGAAGAGTAGTCGCTCTTATTGCCGTTGCCCTCGCCCGGCATACCTCCGCCACCCGGAAAACCGCCACCGCCGGGACCTCCGCCACCGCCGGGACCTCCGCCACCGCCGGGAAAGCCACCGCCACCCGGGCGACCGCCCGCGGCGGTAACCGAATAAGAGGCTACGGCGGAGGATGTGCCCTCCTCCGCCTCGGTATACTTAGAATAGCTGTCGGTGAATATCTGAATATCGACGGTGGCGAAGCTTTCGTCTATTACGGAGTTGTATGCGGCGTCTATACCGTCAAGAGCGGCATAGATAAGTACGGTTCCGCCGGAAATTGTTACGGTGCCGCGCTGCCTGCCGCTCGCCGAGACGTCGGCATTCTTCGTCTTTATTCCGTCGCCGCTCCTCGCTATAAGGGTTATATTACCCGAGAGCACCGTCACATTGTCGTTTCCTTTAAGAGCATTGTCCTCACACTCAACAAGGAGGACGAGGTTCTTTACCTCAAGGTCGTCCTTTGTGTGTATTCCGTTGTTTTCCGCGGAATAGACCGTGAGATTTCCTTTCCCCTGAACATCGGTATCGCAATCCGAGTAGACGGCGGAGGATATACCGTTCACATCCGTCACCACGGCGCGCATATCGTATATATAGTTTTCCGTTCCTTTTTTTGCTGATATTTTCAGCTTATCCGCGCCGAGCGACACCAGAGGGGCGGTGTCGTAGGACGTGAGCTTCAGCCCCGAGAGCTCAAGCTCGATTGAATAAAGCGCGTTTCCGGTGACGGCTATATGCCCGTAAAACTCGCCTGACAGGGATATAACGGTATCCGCGTCGAGCCCCGTGACGGCTATCTCACCGTCGGATACCGTGACGGTGCCGGCAGTGCCTAACAGGGTGGTCACCGTAAGGGTAGTTTCGCGCTCGCCGTCCACGGTAAAGGTATAGGTATCTCCGTCGGAGGACATAAGGGTCTGCGAATGCTTATCGCCGTCGACATCCACGCCCGGGACGGTATTATCGTCGGTTATATTGCCGGAGGTGCCGCCGCCGGACGGCGTGCCGGCAGAGGAGCCGCCCTGGGAGGTGCCCGGAGCTTCGTTACATCCGGTAAACGAAAAAAGCACTACGGATAGAATGAGGAGGAGCGAGCAGAGAGCCGCCCGCAAGCCTCGCTTTCTGTTTTTCATATACAAAACCACCTTTCAACGGTTTGTTTTTTCCGAAGGAATATTACAGTCTGTCGTCCCGCACGGTCTCACGCGCGATGGATATTTCAAGATTTCCGTTCAGAGTTCTGAGTGCGTCTATAAAATCGCGCTCCTTTGCGCCGGGGCGCAGGGTTACAAGGTATGTAAGCTTATAGAGCGAGCCCATGTCCGCGGTCTTTGCCGCGCGGAGCTCATGCTTTTCCGTAAAGTCCGAAAATGTACCGTCAAAGAGGTCGGTATAATCGAGGTCCTCCGGGACGATTATTTTCAGCACCCGCTCTCCGCTCCCGGCTATGCGGCGCGCCGACAGGCAGGCAGTGATTACAAGCCCCACGCACATGAGCGCAGTGAAAAGCGCGGCGTATGCGACATATCCCGTGCCGAGGAGGAGACCCGTACACATCGCCATAAATATCACCGATATATCCCGCGCAGTCCCGGCGGCGGAGCGGAAGCGGACAAGCGAGAACGCACCTGCTACGGCGACGCCGACACCGATATTCCCGTTCACCGCCATTATCGTGACGCAGACGGCGGCGGGGAGAAACAGAAGTGCTGTCGCCATGCTCTCCGACCGGAGGCGGAGCCCCGGGCAGGCGGAAGCGGCATAAGCCGCGCCGAGGACGAGACCCGCGAGGAGAAGCACGACGAACTTCCAGACCTCAAGAGTGGTTGACGAGGATAAAATCGAAGAAAAGATATCAGGCATAAATAAGTCCTCCGTTCTTTGTTTCGCCGGGGAGAGCCTCGGCGTATTTATTATTTTTGTTTTCTTTCTGTGCAAGGTAGGCCCTGCCGTACTTTGAAAAAGAGGTGCGGTATATCCTCTCGGCGGACAGAACCGATGTAAGCCAGAGCGGGAGCCCGCCGCCGGTTTTTATTTCTAAGAGGCGCATATCGCCGTCGAGTATCGGCTCACCGTATACGCCCTTTGAGAGGTCAACATCGTACGCGCGGTAGGTGATATTTCTGTCAAAGGTTATGCGCAGACCGTCCGCACCGCGGTATGAGTCACGCGAATAATAGATATACATCGCCGGGGAGAGCCCGGGAAAGCACTCAAAGAAACGGGCTATCTCCGAGAGCTTTTGCGACCCTCCGCATGGGGCGGTGAGATAGCGGAGTGCAGCCGAATACGGCATGCCGACACGACGCTTATATACCACGGACTCAAATTTCTTTTTGAGCTCAAGATATACCTGCGTGTCGCTCTCCGGCGTGGAATAGGCACGCAACCTGAATTTTTCTTTATACACCGGCTTTTCAAGCGAGCGGCGGATCAGACGGTAGTTGTCCGTATCGTAATAGACATTGGATATTTCGCTGTGAAAATACTCATCCGGGGACATATAGACCGAGAGCACGGGAAGAAGCGCGCGGTATTGCTTTTCCGTGACAAGATATTTAAGCTCATATCTTCTGAATGATGAGATGTAATTCATTTTCTCCCTCCTTTTGCCCATATTGTAGCACGGCAGACTTAAGCGAGACTAAAAGAAAACGAAAAAGCCCGAAAATTTTTCGGGCTTTTTCGCAAGTATTTTTATCTGAATGAAAGAGTGAAGCGGACGGTGCCGTTCCCTGCCGCGGCGGTAAGACTTGCGCGGGCACGGCGGGCGCAGGACTCCGCAATCGAGAGACCTATACCAAAGCCGGAGCCGGAGGTGCGCGCCTTATCCGCACGGTAGAAGCGGTCGAACAGGCGGGAGGTCTCAAGCTCCTCTGCCGCGGCGTAATCGTTCTCCACCGTGAGCGCCGGGTGCTTTCCGCCCGAGAGGGCGACGCGGATTTTACCCCCCCGCTCGCAGTACTTCACGGCGTTATCGAGGAGGACGGATATTATCCGGCGCACCCCTGCCTCATCCGACATGACGGTGACGCCGTCCGGAATATCGGAGAGGAAGGTCAGCCCCGCGGACTCTGCCGCCGGCTGGAACTCTGACGCCACATCCCCTGCGGCATCAGACAGCGAAAAGTCAGAGAGCGTGACGGGGAGCCTGTCCTCATCCATGCGGGAGAGGGTCACGAGGCTCTGCACAAGGGCGCTCATCTGCCTGCCCTCCGTCCTTATATCGTCAAGCCACTCGCTGTGCCCGAGCTCTGCCTCTGCTATATCGAGGTTCGCGAGAATTAAAGTAAGGGGAGTTTTCAGCTCATGGCTCGCATCGGTGACGAACTGCTTCTGCTTTTCGTAGCTCTCCGCGACCGGGCGCACGGCGCGGCGGGAGAGAAGAACGGTCAGAAGAATTATCAGGACGGCGGAGGCGGAGAGGACGCCGAGAACGCCGAGCAGAAGGCTCCTTGACTGAGAGCGGTTCATTGACGCATCGACGAACGTGACGGCGGTACCGTCGTCGTAATTATATACTATATACCTGTAATTGCCGAGCCAGCCGCGACCGCCGGAATTTACGACGCGCCCGGCGTACTCTGCCGCAGTGTCGGCATCGACCAGCATTATATGCTCCGTATAGGTTGCGTCAAGCTCTCCGTCCTCGTCAAAATAGACGGTGAAGAATCTCGTGGAAAAGCGGAGCTCGCCCCCTATATCCATATTCCCCGGCTTCGGTGGAGCGGCGTCTCCCGGGTCCTTTCCGTCCGGCTTATCCGGCGGGTCATCCTCCCGCTCGTCGTCGTTCTCGCCCTCGGAGATTTCCGGAAACTTCCCTCCCCCGGCGGCGAGCGCGTCGTTTATCCTGTCCACCGTGCGATTCACGGAAGAGACGGAATAGGCGGCTATCATACCGAATATAAGGGCGAACACGGCGATAACCGAGGCGGCAACGATAAGTATCAGTCTGCGCCGGAGCTTATAGATCATTTTGCCTCCTCCATAAGATACCCGACGCCGCGCACGAATCTTATGCGTACCGGGGCGCCTATCTCCTCTGTCTTTTTTCTGAAATTCGATATATGTACCCATATAACGCTCGTATCGACGGAGGCATCCCAGCCCCATATATGGGTTATGAATTTATCTGCGGAGATTATCACTCCGGGGCTCGCCATCATCATCTCGGCGATCTGAAACTCCCTTGCGGACAGTTTCCGGCTCTTGCCCGCATAGGCTATTTCATAGGTTCCGCGGTTCAGGGTCATGCCGTATGCAGATATTATATCCGGGGAAAACGAGTCACGCCTACGGAGCATGGCGCGGACGCGGGCGAGAAGCTCGCCTGTCGAAAACGGCTTTGGCAGATAGTCGTCCGCCCCGGCGTCAAGCCCGTCTATTCTGTCGGAAACCTCGGCTCTCGCAGTGAGAAAGAGAGCGGGGGCTGTTATTCCCTTTTCCCTTATTGCACGCAGCAGAGCTATACCGTCCCTGCCAGGCATCATTATATCGAATACAAAGCCGTCATATTCACCCGACATGGCGTAGTCATATGCGCTCTCACCGTCGGGGACGCCGTCAACCGAATAGCGTTCCCCCTCAAAGATATGGACCAGAGTTTTCAGAAGTCGCGGGTCGTCCTCGGCTATCAGAAGCTTCATATCTTTTTCTCCTTTTTATTCTTATACAGTGTCAGTATACCGCACGGGACTAAAGCGGGGCTAAAGACAAGGAGCCGCCCCAAAAAAGAGACAGCTCCTTGTCGCTTATTATTTTATGTTCTGTCTCACTCTTCGACCTTTACGGTTATATCGCCGTTTTTAAGGTCATCGTAGAATGCGGCGGTAGCCGTCTCCATATACGCCTGAACCCACAGGGTGCCGATGCCGAAGCAGAGCGCGCCGACTATCAGCCAGCCGATATAGGAGAGGTGAAGGCAGAAGAGCCTCCACTTATTGCCGCGCATCATGCGTTTGCTCTCGTCAAGGCACATCTTCCAGTCGTACCCGGGGTTATCGTTCAGAATATAGAACGCCATCGAATACGAATAGAGCTTTATAATACCCGGGATTATGAAAAGAAGCGACCAGAGAAATACGAATATGTTGCTAAGGAGCCCGAGAAGTATCGTCTGCCCGGCGTTATCCTTACCGTCAAAGAGGGCGGCAAGCTCTACCTCCTCACCCCCGCGGACAAGGCGGAGAAACACCCGGTCAAATCCGTAAAGCAGGAAGCCGGAGAGAAGAAGCGCCGCTATACCCCAGGTTATAGTTGACGCGGCTCCGAGAATGGCAGTGTAGACAAGCACAACCACAACAGCCATGAGCCACTTGTTTGAAAAAACATTACCGCCGAGGACCTCACGCGCCTGCGCACGGTACTGACTTGCAGTTTTCATAAAAAGCATCTCCTTTATATGTATTTTTTACTGCCCATATATTATATACCATTTTTGTCCGCAATGCAACCTTTTCATGGACATTTAATGAAAAAAGCAGAAAAATAACATTCAGCGCACGGAGCGTATCTTCATGACCTTCTCGGCGACGCCCTGTATGCTTATATAATCGAAGAACATATCGCGCATCGTATCGTTCTCCGGGTGGAGGCGTATCTTCTGTCTTGCGCGGTCAAGGAAATATCTTTTAAGCGTCGCCTCATCCTCAATGAGCGCGACGACGATATCCCCCTCGTCCGCCGTGCTCTGCCGTCTCACTATGACAAAATCTCCGTCCTCTATCCCCGCGTTTATCATCGACTCTCCCTTTGCACGCAGGGCAAAATAATCTCCTCTTCCGAGGACATCGGCAGACAGGGTCACGTAGGTCTCTATATTCTCCTCCGCGAGAATCGGGCGACCGCAGGCAATCTCACCGACGAGCGGGATGCGGCGGATGCCGGTATTTGCCTTTATCATTTTCTGCGTCATATACTTACGGCTCGCCGCATTGTATTCGAGCATCCCGCGCTCTGCCATCTCGGAAAGATAGGCGTTTACACGCCCCTTTGCGAGAGAGACCGCGTTTCCTATCGCCTCCTGCGACGGGACGGTGCCGTCCGAAAAATAGCAATCGTCAATGAAGGCTACAATACTCTCCATTATTTCATCGTTCTTGGTTCTCATATCGTCCTCCTATCCGAAACATTCGTTCCGTATAGCCCGATTATACACGTAGCGTCACGCTTTGTCAAGGGATTTTCGCAAAAAATCCTCAAAAAAATATTTCTGCCACGTATATTCCCGCATTTCCGAGAAAAAACGCCCGGCAGAAGAAAAGCGGTATTTTTATCCGTTTCCGCTTTTGCCGGGTGATTTATTCGGTTTTCGCCGGGAGTTTTCAATACTATTCCGCGCTTTTCAGTGGCGACCGCCGGAGGAATGTCCTCCCCCGCCGCTCCTGCCGCCTCCGCCGCCTCCTCCACCGGAGGACGACGAGGACTGGATCTGCCGCTTTGTCACCACGGTCCCGGTCAGAACGTCGCTCTGCCCCGTTAGCTCGAGGCTTGCATACTTTGAAAGCGGGTAAATCTCAGATTTGAGTTTTTTCTTATAGCCGTAGATTATCACGCCGGCGACAATGCCGGTTATGACAAGGGCTATTATTGCCGAGATGAGTATAACCTTAAGCCAGTTTGTGATTTTCCCGGTAAAGGCACGCTCTGCAAGCGGGGCGAAGATACGGCACGCCTCAACTATATTACCGTTCTTCACGGCGTCGTGCACCTTATTATTCATGATGTTATACTCGCTGCTCTTTATGCGGCTCGTATCACCGAAGGTATGTATCTGGTAGGTATACTCATTCGGCTCGCGCGTTATTTCTATCATCATGACATTTGCGGGTTTATCTATTATGCCATAGCGGTAAAACTGCTGCTCGGTGTGGTAATAGCCGATATAATTATAGTAATAAAGAACGAGGTTACAGCCGCCATTTTCCGCGGCGACGGCATCACGGAATATTTTTGCTATCTCCTGTTTTTCGCTCTCTGTCAGCTGATTATCCACGTCGACTATATACTCGTCCGGATCTACATAGTCCGGATATGTCATATAGGCAGCCGACGGGAGGACGGCAAAGAGCGAGAGGAGCACCGCGACGGTTAGCGCGGCGAGGAGGGCGGATATGATTTTCTTTTTCAAAACAGGAACCCTCCTATCAGAGAAAGAATAAGGAGAAGCGCGCCGAAGATTCCGCCGAGGACGGCAAACAGCCTCCCCCACGCTATCGGCAGCTCACCGTACACCTTTCCGGTATTACCGTTCATCGAATATGTATACAGTTTGCCGTCACGGTTATAGGTAAGAATCCAGACCGGCATAAGGCTGTAATCCCAGTGGCTCTTTATAATGCCGACGTCGGTTCTCGTCACTGTTACCGTGGCATAGGGACCTATCGTGCCGCGCAGGAGCTTTTCCGCATAGGTATTCATGCGGCTCTTTACCTCGCCCGCAAGTGCATCACGGTCTATATCCCTTCGCTTCGCCTGATAGCCGAGGAGATACGGCATTGAGAAGTCTGTCTGCGCCTCCGGCGGATACGGCAGGACGCCCTCAAGCATCCCCTTGTCCTCCGTCGAGATAGCCGAGGTGGATATATCCTCAAAATGTATCTTCCCGGCGCGGTGAATACGGAAGGTGGAGGTCTCCGTATACTCGGTATTCCCCGTGCGCCAGACGCGCACGCGGGTGGCGGTAGCGTCTATTTCCGAATGCGTATCCGCGTCTGTCAGCCAGAACGGATAATAAACTCCGGTTATCTTATCTGCCTGCTCCGGAGAGAAGTAGTCGCGCGGGACGAAAAACTTCTTCTTCGCAAAGCGTAGAAACGACTCCTTTGCCGCAGTCTTATCGAATTTGAAAGGCACTATCTTATCCGGGCGGAATGCTCCGGTAACGCGGTCGGCAAGGACCACGGGATTATGGCAATAGTAGCAATAATCCGCGGCGGTCGCCTTATCGGTCATTATGACGGCTCCGCAGCTCTGGCAGATATATTCGTTTACCTCTCCGGCGAACTCCTCGTTTGCCTTTGCGGTCTGCTCCGCCCTCTCGGCAGAGTCTGTCGCCCGGAGCTCCTCCTCCGTGAACTCCGACATGCAGAACTCACAGACGAACTTTCCCTTCGCGGCGTCGAACACCAGCCCGGCGTCGCAATTCGGGCATTTATAAGTTACGGTTGTCTCCATATTGTCCTTCATTTTACAGCCGGCGGGCGCCCCGGTGCCGCACCCGGAATATCCGGTAAACGGTGCCGGGCGGTACCCGCCGGTCTTTACGGTTTATCAGTCTCTCTTTTTCCCGCAATCGGGGCAGAACTTAACATCTGCGGCATTCTTCTTTCCGCAGCCGGGGCAGACCCACTCGCCCTCCGGACGGGGTGAACCGCACTCAGAGCAGAATTTTCCGGTATTCTTCGCGCCGCACTTGCAGGTCCATGTCGCGGGAGCCTCCGGGCGGGGCGAGCCGCACTCGGAGCAGAATTTTCCGGTATTCTTCGCGCCGCACTTGCAGGTCCAGCCGTCAGAGGCAGCAGCAGCCTCGCGCCGCTCGGCATCCCGCTTCATCTGCTCTCTGTTTGTCTCGGAAGCGGACGCCATGAAGTTACCCGTAGCGCCCATGCCCATGCCCATGCCGACGAAAGCACCGGTCGCGCCGTTTGCATTTGAGCCGGCAGCCTCGAAGCCGCGGGCAACAGCACCCTGTACATAGCCCTCACGCACAGAGGCGTCACCGAGCATTGCGCCCTGGTTACGCATGTTGATAAGCTTCTTGGAATCCTCGTCATAGGAGACGGAGGCAATGCCCACCGACTGCACCTCAAAGCCGCGCATATTGCGCCAGCCCTCGTCAAGCTCGGTAGCCATATACTTCGAGAGCTCTGTCGACTTCGACGCTACATAGGATATTCTTATGCCGTCGGCAGACATGCGGTTCATAGCCGCGGTAAGTCCCTCGAGGAACTCGGACATATACTGCTCGTTTATCTCGCTTATGTCAACGCGCTCCGCATTCTTCGGTATAACCTCGGAATAGAACTTTATGGGGTCGGTGACCTTTATGGAATAGGTACCGTGGGCGCGGAGGAAGAGCTCCGCATTATAGAAATTATCAAAGTAGTTTACGGGGTTTCTCGTGCCGAACTTTATTCCCTTTATCTCCTGGAGGTTGATAAAGTACGCCTCCTGCTTAAGGGGAGTTACGCCGCCGAACTTTATACGCGAGAAGGACTCTGCTATCGCCTTTCCGAACTCGCCGTTGAAGAGTGAGGGAGCGGAGGAATTATCCACCTTGAAGTATCCCGGCTCTGCGGTATAGTCCACTATCTTACCGCCGTCGGTAAGTATCATGAACTGATTTTCCTTTACCTGAATTATGGAGCCGTTGGATATAAGGTCAGAGGTTCCTTTTTTATTGGAGGAACGGCGCTCATTGCGCTTATCATTCGCTCTCACCTTTACGCCCTTTACAAAGACGGTGGTGTCGCTCATGTCACCTGCCTCGATGACCTCCTCCCACTGGTCGGCGAGTCCGCCGCTTATGGCTCCGACAAATGCTTTAATTATTCCCATTGTTGGTTTTATCTCCTGTTACAATATGTATCTTATTATTGGTCGGCTGAAACAATTTCTCCGCCGTCGGAAAGCTCATAGCCCGGGATGTAGCCGGAGGCGACGGAGAGAATGAATATCTCCTGCGCTCCCTCGGGGCTCAGCCCCGCGCCCTCCGCCACGTCGGCTATATTCCGTGCCCCCGCCTCAACCTCCCGGCAGAGGGCGGCACACATGCGATCCCTGCGATAACGGTTATACCCTGCCGACGCAAAAGTCAGCGTACCTACCGTCAGAAAAAACGTGAAAACAGCCGGTATCACGGCTATCATCCGGCACAGGATAACCGTGCCGACAAAAGCGATAACAGCCGTGCCCGTTGATACTGCGGTAATTATTTTCCATTTAATAGCGTTACGGGCAGCGGCTGTCATACTTTGTACTCCTTATAAGCCAAGACTTTTCGGGTCTTTTTGCGGCTGATTATTGCTTATCGGTCTCGGGAGTGGGGGTTCCTATATTCTGACCTACCTTAAGAGCGTCCTCTACAAGACTGTCATAATTGCCCTCAAGGGTTCCGTTTGCAACGAAGGCAAGGTCAACCGAGACCTCAACCTCGCCAGCGGTGATTTCAGCGGAAACGCGAACGCTCCTGAGCGTGCCGTCAGCACCGACGGTAACGGTAACATTCACGTTATTGATATAGCTCTCAAATACGTCGTTGACAGCCTTGGCTATATCGTCTGCGGTAAGCTGCGTGGGCTCGGTCCCGGTGCCATCACCGGAGCCGTCTCCGTTCGCCACCTGATTTGCTATCATAGCGACAAATCCGTACACGGTGGTATGCTTGTTCTCAACGAGGAAAGAGGTAACCGTATCTACAAGATTGTCGATATCATCCTCGGTCTTTCCGGTCAAGGAAGCTACAAGAGCGCGGACAGTCATCTTCTGAACTTCGTCGGACATTATGAGCTCTGCAAGAGTGATATCGGTTATTCCGAGCATTGCCTCTATGGTAACGCCCGCGCCGAAGCTCTCCTCAAGGTAGGAGTTGATTGTCGCGTTGACCATTGTCAAAATCCCCTCAACGGTCATGCCATCCTCAAGCTGCGAGTCAACGAGTTGGATTATCTCCTTTACTCTCATGTTAAGAACAGTGGCAGGCATAGCTATTACAGTGGTGAAAGCCTCTTCGCCGCCGAGGAGGTCAACGAGCTCGGTATTTCCGAGAGCGTCGACAGCCGCCTTGAGAAGCGCGGGGTCAAAGGTATACTTTCTGCCGTCGCCGTCCTTCTCTACTCTGAAGTAGCCGGTGGCTATCGTCTTTACGGCGGATGCAAGCTTCTTTGCGGTCTCGGGATCAAGCTCGCCAGTCTCGGGGAGGGTTATTCCGTTTTCGGCTAACGAAGCCTCAAGCTTATTGATAAGGTCCTTTATGACAGCGACGTAGGTGGGCATTGCGGGCGTCTCTGTGTTTCCGGTATCGGTGTCGCCGGTGTTGCCGGAGCCGGTGTCGCCGGTGTTGCCGGAGCCGGTGTCGCCGGTATTACCGTCGGTATCAGGCGGTGTGTTTTTTCCACCGTCGTCCGGTATGAGCGACTTTATGAGCTCAAGGACATTGATGATAACGCCGGGGGTGTCGCCGTAGAGCGCCTGCTGCTTCCCCTCTGCGTCGGTTGCAAGCAGGTAGACGTTATCGGTGCCGATCTGTCCGGAAATAGTTACGGGTCCGGTAAGGTCCTCAAAGGATACACCCTCGCCTTCAACATCTACAACAATCGAGAAGCGAAGGACCTTATTCACCGTATCGCCTTCGCCGGCAATCCCGGTCACGCCTATTTCACCGTCTCTGAGGGTTACCGTATTTCTTACGGTCTTGTAGATGGGGTTACCCTGGTCGTCCGTACCGGTTCTGATATCCGAATTGTATGTAACTTTTATGAGATTGATCTTCAGAACGCCGCCGGAGACGGAGGTAACGAAGGTCTCATAGTTGGCGTCTGTGACACCAGCCAGGGGGTCGGGGTCTTTCGTGTCACCGGTATTATCACCGGTATTTTCGCCGGTATTGCCGTCATTGTTGTTGTCTTTCTTGTCGCCGTTGCCGTCGCCGGTATTATCACCGGCGTTGTCCTTCTCCGGGGTCTCGTTGCAGGCAACAAGTGCGGAAGTGCAGGCAAACACGAGTGCAAGCGCGAGAAGCAGTGCAATCAGTTTCTTTTTCATGGTCTTTCTCCTTCAAAAATATTTTTTTGGTGATATATGGTCTCGCCGCATCCGGCGTTAAACCCTCAAATTAATTATCCCAGTTGTGGTAGACGGCGTTTACGTCGTCGTCCTCATTGAATTTGTCAAGCATTTTCTCCATATTGTCTATATCATCCTGATTTTCAAGTGTGACATAGGTGGAGGGGACCTTTGCGACGTCGGCGGTATCTATCTTATAGCCGAGCGCCATTATTTTTTCACACACCGCGTCAAGGTCTGCAGGAGCTGTATAGATAGTGTACTCTCCCTCATCGGAGCGGAAGTCCTCCGCGCCCGCCTCAAGAGCGTCCTCCATAAATTTATCCTCGTCTATCTCCTCATCCTCGTCTATGACGGTTATAACTCCCTTTTCCTCGAAGAGGTAGCCGACACAGCCGTTCTGTCCCATGTTTCCGCCGTATTTGTTGAACCATGCGCGGACATTTCCGGCGGTACGGTTACGGTTATCTGTCGAGGTCTCGACTATTATCGCGACGCCCGAGGGACCGTAGCCCTCATAGGTTATCTCCTCATAGGTTATATCCGAGTTGTCCGAGAATTTCTTTATCGTACGCTGGATATTGTCGTTCGGCACGTTATTTGCCTTCGCCTTCGCTATAAGGTCGCGGAGCTTTCCGTTCACCGCCGGGTCGGGCCCGCCAGCCTTTATAGCTACCGCCATTTCCTTACCAATCTTTGTGAAGATCTTCGCCTTTGCCGCGTCGGACTTCTCTTTTTTGTGCTTGATGTTATTCCACTTTGAATGACCTGACATAAATTATATATACTCCTAAGTTATGATTTCGGTGTTTTTGTGCCGTCAGATTTTTTCCGGCGTTTTCATGCAGATGAGATGCAGGGCTGTCGCAAGGACGTGCTTTGTCGCCGCTGTGAGAGCTATTCTCGACGAGCGGAGCTCCGCGTCCTCACACGACGCTATCGCGCACTCGTGATAGAAGCGGTTGAACGCCGCGCAGAGCTCAAGGATATACCTCGTAACGACGCTCGGCTCATAGTCCGAAAGAGCCGCCGCAACGCGCTCCGGGAACATGGCAAGAGACTTTGCAAGCTCCGCCTCCTCATCCCCGAGTGTCTCAGCGCTCATATTTCCGCACTCCCCTGCCTTTTCAAGGACGGAGCAGGCGCGGGCGTAGGTATACTGGGCATACGGTCCTGTATTCCCGTCAAAGGACAGGGCGTCCTCCATTGAGAAGTTTATATCCCGCATACGGTTGTTTGAAAGGTAGTAGAAGATAACGGCGCCGACGCCGACAGCCTCGGATATTTCGCGTAGGCGCTCCGGCTCGGAGTTCTTTTCCTTCGCTATATCCCGTACACGCGCGATTGCCTCGGCGAAGAGGTCCTTTAAGAGGACGACGTTTCCAGTCCTCGTCGCGAGCTTTGCCCCATTTACCGAGACGGTGCCGTATGGGACATGGACAAGCTCGTTATACCACGGGTAGCCCATGAGCTCCACGACCTTGAACCACTGGGCAAAGTGGAGCGACTGCTGTGCGGAGGTGACATAGATTGCCTTATCGAAGTTATAGGTGCGCTTACGGTAGACCGCCGCGGCGATGTCGCGGGTCGGATAGAGGGTGGAGCCGTCGCGCTTCAGAATCAGGCAGGCGGGCATATTCCACTCCGAGAGATCGACAATAGACGCGCCGTCGTCAATCTTCAGTAGCCCCATATCGCGGAGCTTCTGCACCTGCTCAGGCATTTTATCGGTATAGAACGACTCACCCTTATAGCTGTCAAAGGTTATGCCGAGGAGGTCGTAGGTCTTTTTGTACTCTGCAAGCGAGACATCAACAAACCAGCGCCAGAGGGCGAGATTTTCCTCGTCCCCGTGCTCGAGCTTCGAGAACTCGGCGCGTGCGAGGTCGGCAAGGTGAGACTTCTTCTCTCCGGTCTCGGAGAGCGATTTTTCCTCCTCATCCTTTATTTCGTTATTTATTCTTACGTAGAGAGCGACGAGCTCATCGACGCCGCCGGAGAGAACCTTATCGCGGTCCCCCCACATGCGGTAGGCGAGAATAAGCTTACCGAACTGGGTCCCCCAGTCGCCGAGGTAGTTTATGCCTATGCACCTGTACCCCGCAAACTCATGAAGCAGCTTTAAGGAGTGCCCTATTACGGTAGTGCCGAGATGTCCTATATGAAAGGGCTTTGCCACGTTCGGGGAGGAATAATCGAGGACAACGGTCTTGCCGTTCCCCGTTTCGGGCGAGCCGTACCGGTCGCCGAGGCGGGATATATCGCCGACGACGCGGCGGGCAAAGGCGGTGCCGTCTATTCTGAAATTCAGGTACCCGTTCACTGCGGTGACGGAGGAGAACTCCTCACACCTCACAGCTCCCGCGAGCGCCTCGGCTATCTGCACCGGGGAGCGACGAAGATCCTTTGAGAGGCGAAAGCACGGGAGCGCAAGGTCGCCCATCGTTTTATCCGGCGGGTACTCGAGCATCGGGAGTACGGCTTCCTCCGTGAGCTCCGTCCCCGGAAATAGCTCCGCCGCCGCGGAGGCTATCATACCTGCGGTTTTCTTTTTGAGTGTCTGCATATATTGCCTTTCGGTCAGAGTGAATTTTTCATCTTTACAAAGCTACCGGACGGTGTGCCGGGCAGGAGTGCGCAGGGCACGAAGGTCATATCGGAGAGAGAATACGCGAGCGCGGACTCCGGCTCCGAGACAACGTAGAACTCGCCGTCAAGTTCCTGTACGCTGACGGGCGGGATGTTTCCGCCAGTATCGAGGATATCGGCGCGCCGCTGTACCTCATCGCCGTCCGCAGGGTCATCGGGATAGGAGAGGCGGGCAGGACAGATTAACGCCGCGCGGTAGTCGGGATTACGCCGCCAGATCTCAAAGCCGTCGGCAACGGCGGCGGCAACCTGCTCGGGCGTTGCGTATGTTGTATCGACTATCAGGTCGTAATTTGTCAGGTCTTTTATGTTTACTCCGTACTTTTCGTGATAGCGCTTTCTCTCGCTCTCGCGGCGGGCGCGCACCTGCTTTATCATTTCGTCAAGCCTGTCCGCGCAGTCGCCCTTTCTGCCCGCGCACATTATCCGGCAGGCGGAGACCGACATATCGCAGGAGAGGTACACGCGGAAGGTGCCCCGGGTGAAGTGCCATGCCATTCTGGAATCTATTATCATTCCGCGCTGCTCGTCCGACAGGCGGCGCAGTCCGTCGTCTATCTCCCGGTCTATCTCCGGGTGAGTCTCCATGTAGATATTCAGCTCAACGACGCTCATCCCCCGCCGCTCGGCTATCCTGCGGACTATTGCCCCGGTCGAGTAATACTCTGCCCCGAGGCGCCCGACAAGCAGGGATGAGACCGTGCTCTTCCCGCTCCCGAGGTCGCCGGCGAGCGATATTTTTTCCTGCATACACGCCTCCAGATAATGTGGCGCACAGACGAACATGCGCGCCGAAAAGACTTTGTCAACGTTATTATATATTATCGCGCGGAATTTGTCAAGAGAATGTGTGCGGAAAAGCGAGGGGCGGAGTCGATTTTCTTTCATGGAATTTCTGAATAATTTTACCGGAGAGTGTAAAAAATACTCTCGTAAAACCGCAAACAAAAAGGAGAGATAAAGATGGAAAAGAAATTCAGGCTGAGCGACAGGCCGCTCATAACGAAAATCATCTACGGCAGCGTGCTCGCGATACTCTGTATCAGTGCCGTCGTCGTAGGCATTGTCGCCGTCAATTCAAGAAAGGCGAAAACGCCGGAGCCGAAGGAGAACCCCGGGCAGACAGAGCCGGAGAAGCCAACCCCGACGCCGAAGCCGGACGACAAGGGAAGCGCCAAAGGTGAGGACACGCGCGTAAGCTTTATATGTCCGGTCAAGGGTACTGTCGCAAAGAATCATTCAATGACGATGCCTGTATTCTCCGACACGCTCGGCGAATGGAGAGTACACACCGGGATTGACATCGCGACCGAGGAGGGAGCGTTTGTCACCGCGTCGGCACCCGGGACGGTGAGCAGGATTTACACCGACCGCTCGCTCGGGCAGACGGTGGAGATAACCCACAAGGGCGGATTTGTAACGAGATATTCAAATCTCAACGCCGACAAGCTGAATGTCGCGGAGGGCGAGACCGTAGCCGCCGGAAAAATTATCGGATATGTAGGGGACACGGCGAACGACGAGATAGCCGACGAAGCGCATCTTCACTTTGAAATTCTCGCGAACGGCGTGAAGGTTAACCCCGTTGATTACTTTACCGACGAGGACAGAAAAAATTCTCTCGGGATAGAGACAGTCGACAAGAAGTGACAAAGCAAAAAGGGGCTGTCCGGCGGCGGGCAGCTCCCCTTTTTTCGTATTTCGGGGTTGATATGGCGTCGATAATGTGATAGAATACCGATAAAAGAATTCTACGGGACGGTGACGGAATGTACACGGTTGCAATACTCGGATTCGGGACTGTCGGGCGCGGGGTGGCAGAGCTGCTCACAAAAAATGCGGCGGAATGCCGCGCGCTCGGTGGCGAGGAAATAAAAATCAAATACATACTTGACAGAAAGCCGCTTGACGGCACTCCGTTCACCGGATGCGCCGTCGGGGACATTGAGACCGTTGTCTCCGACCCGGAGGTCGGGACGGTCATTGAGGCTATGGGCGGGCTGCACCCTGTTTACGAATACTCTGCCGCCGTGCTGAAAGCCGGAAAAAATCTCATAACCTCCAACAAGGAGGCGGTCGCCGAATACGGATGTGAGCTGCTCTCTCTTGCCGAAAGGCACTGGGGCGTGTACAGATTTGAGGCGGCGGTCGGCGGCGGAATCCCGGTGGTCGGGACTCTTATCGACGCGCTCCGTCAAAACAGGATTACCGGAATACGCGGTATACTGAACGGGACTACAAACTATATCCTCACGCGGATGAACGAATGCGGAGCGGGGTTTTCCGCCGCGCTCGCCGAGGCGCAGGAGCGCGGGTATGCGGAGCGCGACCCGTCAGCCGACGTTGACGGTCACGACACGGCGCGGAAAATCGCAATTCTCGCGGCACTCGCCTCCGGGGTGCTCTACCCCGCCGGGAAAATTTATACCGAGGGAATACGGGAGATAACGGCAGAGCACGTGCGCGCGGCGGCAGACGCCGGGTATGCCGTAAAGCTCATAGGTGAATATATTCCCGGGGAGAAGCCGGTGCTCCGCACAGCGCCCGCTCTTGTTCCCGCCGGCACGCCGCTTTCCGTCACATCGGGAGTATACAATTCGGTGCAGATTTACGGAGAGCCTCTCGGCGATATTACCCTCTCCGGGCAGGGAGCGGGAGCAGGAGCTACCGCATCTGCCGTCGTCGGTGACCTCATGCGCGTAATGCGCTCGGGTCGCGAATGCGCACTGCCGGTATTCCGCCGGGGAGAGCCCGGGGAGCTTCTGCCCGGGGAGGAGCTCGTTTCCCGATGGTTTATATCGGCGGAGGGGGTGCTCCCCTGTGATATTGCAATCGGGCTCGCCGGGCACGAGGATATTTATATAACCCGGAAAATGCCTCTTTACGGGCTTTATGCCGCGGCGGAGGCGGCAGGCGTGAAAATACGCCGCCACATGCGTATATGCGAATAAAAGATTATATATGTAATCTTTAATTTACTTTTTATATCAGCTCCGAACACTTATCCGACTTTTCTTTATCGGCGGTGACCCTGTGAAAATGCTACACGGGTTGCCGCCTTTATTGCTTTTCGCGACGCGAAGAGCAACGGGACGGTTATCAGGGTCAGTATCAGCAGGCAGGCGTCAGACGCCCTGACAAGGAACGGCGACGGGAGGAGCCCCCCGAGGGTCAGAGACAGGAAAAAAAGCGGCGGATAAAGGAGGGATAGGCGGGGGCGGCGTATGGCACGCGCGAGATACTCAGCCGCGCGGGAGCCGTAACAGAACCAGCATATAACGGTGGCAAAAGCGAAAAGAAACATACAGGCGGAAAGGGGCAGCCGCTCTGCCCCCGAGAACACCGCGGAGAATGCCGCCATAACAAGTGCCGTGCCGTCCGCACTGCGGAGCTCCGCAGGCACGGTGAGCAGGACGGAAAAGGCGGTAAGCATGCACATTATTCCGGTATCGGCTACCACCTCGAACATGCCGAAGAGCCCCTGCCCCACCGGGTCATGCAATGCGGCGGGGGCGAGGTAGCCGGAGGGCGCATCCGAGCGTCGGCGCGGCGGGTTGTCTTCTCGGGGAGCGGCGGTATAGGCAAGAGAGGATGTCCCGGCTCCCGCCTCGTTTGAGAGCACGGCGCCGCAAAAGCCCTCACGCACGGCGCGGGAGGTCAGGAAGCCGGCTATGCCGCCCGCGGCGGCACCGGGAGTTAGGGCGGAGGAAAGAATATCCGCGATGACCCCCGGTATTCTCCCCGCGCCGTTTATTATGACGACGAGAGAAAGCGATATATAAACAAGGGACGCCACGGGGACGGCAACCGACGTGACACGACGGACGACCTCCCCGCCGAAAGCCACGGCGGGCAGAACGGCGGCGGTAAAGAGAACCGAGAGGAGCGCGGGTGAGAACGGAAGGGTCGCGGATGTGTAAGCGCAGAACGCTCCGGACTGAAGCGATGTGCCCATAGAGAGTGCAAGGCAGACACAGCCGACGGAATAGAGCCCGCCAAGGAGCCGCCCGCGCGGTATAACCCGCTCTGCAAGACTCATCATACCGTATGACGGCGCGGCGAGAGAGGACGAGGCAAGAGCCTCACAGTATTTTAACATACCCGCCGGAATACAGGAGAGGAGCATCCAGAAAACCGAGCCCGCGCCGCCGACGGCTATTCCCAATGCAACCCCGGTTATATTCCCCACCCCGAGGGTGCCGGCGAGAGCGAGCGTCAGGGTACGGAAGGCTCCGCCACCGGAGCGGATATGAGATAAAAAGCGGCGCAGGCACTGTACGGGATGGCGGAGAGGAAAGGCGGAAAGATAAACCCAGAAAAAGCCGCCGCCGAGCGTGACGACAATGGGAAAAAGCATAAAAAGAGACATAAAGAAAACCTCCCGTAAAATGATATTCGGGAGGTCATTAATATATTTGCGTCAAGCAGAGAGCGGGCGCGAAGTGGCAAAGCGGGCAAAAATTCCGCATTACTAAAATGGGAATTATCAAAGAAAAAATCCGCATTTTCTGCCGTTTTCAGGTTTTTTTCGACATAAAAAATATGAAAGCCGTCAAAATGCGCATAAAGCAAGGCGGCTCTGCCACTCTCCGACAAAGCCGCCAATTGCTTTTTTCTGTCTTGATTTTCCGTCAGAAATTCCCCACTATCTGAACACGACGAATCGGAGAATGATAAACGCAACGAGAGCTAAAAAGAGCGCGATGTAGATATAATCCATTATTTTTCCGACTTTCTTTGCGCGCTCCTCCTCTGCCTCCTCTGCTACCCTGTCCTCCTCGCTCTCGCGCAGCTCCTCCGGCACCTCGTCCGGAATATCGGAGTCGCCCTGCTTTTCATCCTCCTGAAAATCGTAGGTGCCGGTCTTTATTTTCTTCGCGCGCTCTGCCGCGGACGACAGAATACCCGAGAGCGCATCAAGAACCACACCGTCATCGATTGCCGAGCTCTCGATAAGCGTGCCTATCTCGTCGGTCGCCGCCTTTATCTCGTCATATTCATGCGATGTATCGGCGGTATCTATTAGGTGCTCGCAGGACGAGCATATCTTGCGCGGAACGCCGTAGCCAGAGAGGGCGAGGACGGCGGGGTCGTCGTTATCTATCTGACGGTGGCAGAGGGCGCAAATTTCCGGCTTTTTCTTTTTTCTTTTTTCGTTTTCCGTCTTTTCTGCGTTGTCATCCGGCATATTATCCGTGCTCTGCTCCGCGTTTTCCGCATCCGCTATCTCCACGGTATCAATATTGTTTCCGGCGGTCGTTTTTTCGTTTTCATTTATATCGGTCATTTTTCCTTTTTCTCCTCTTCTTCTCCGTCCGTCGGGGCGTCATAGGCGATATCATTCTCCGTCTTTTCGTCGTCACCCGTCACCGGTGGCTTCTCTCCTCTTATGAGCGCGCGGAACTCCGCTATGTACTCTGCACGCAGGGTTGCCTGCTCTGCCCGCTCGTCCTCTGTCAGCCCTCTCTCTTTTGAGAGTCTGCCCAGCTCGTTTATTCTGTCAACCTTTTTCTTGTTCATCCGTTTTTTCTTTCTATCTTCGCCGCCCGGAGGCGTCGGTTATATTGATTATTCTTCTCGCAACGGAGGCGCGGGCATAATCGTCCGGGAGCACCCACGACCAGTTTTTATCCGAGAGGACGGCAGGGGCATTTATCCGTCCCTCGTCGCCGAGCCTCAGATAATCCTGCATGGGGATTATGACGGTATCCGCCTCCGACTCCATGACATATGCGACCGCCCTGTCGCAGACGTGCGGATACCCGCGCGGAAAACGGCGGGAAAGCGAGCGTCTCCGCTCAAGCGGTATTTTCAGCCAGAAGCCCATAAACGGCGGGTTATCATGCGTTCCGGTATAGGCTACGCAGTTTTTCGGGTAGTTTTTCGGGTCGTGGGGATTGTCCTCTCCGGAGAAGGAAAATTCCAGAACTCTCATTCCGGGGAAGCCGGTAGCCTCAAGGAGCTCATCCACCCCGCCGCGGAGCATGCCGAGATCCTCTGCTATTATATCCATTCTCCCGAGCTTTTCCCGCAGGGTGGCGAAGAACTCATATCCGGGGCCCGGTAGTATCTCGCCGCGCGCCGCCGTCTCGTCACCCGCGGGTATTGAATAGTAATTTGAAAATCCGACGAAGTGATCTATTCTCACCTTATCATACAGCGCAAGGCTGCGTTTCATTCTGCGGCACCACCATGAATAGCCGTCGCGCTTCATATACTCCCAGTCATAGAGCGGGTTCCCCCACACCTGACCGTCTGCCGCGAAGTCATCCGGCGGGACGCCGGCAATGAATTTCGGGCGGAGCTCCGTATCAAGCACAAACTGCTCCGGGCACGACCAGACATCCACCGAGTCGGCGGAAACATAGATAGGTATATCTCCTATTACTTTTATCCCGCGGGAACGGGCGTATGCGTGGAGCGCGTCCCATTCAGCCGAAAACTCGTACTGGAGGAAGCGGTAATAATCCATTTCCCGGGAGTACTCACGGCAGAGAACGTCATAATTCTCCCGCTTTAACGTCTCCTCGTCAAAATCAAGAAACGTGCCGCCGCCCTGCCTGTCCTTCAGCACCATGAAAAGCGCATACGGCGTCAGCCACTCCTCCTCCCTCCGGAGAAATTCATAATAGTCCGCCGGGATATTTTCAAGAAAGCCGAGATATGCGCGGCGGAGAAAATCATTACGCTCACGGTACAGCCGCCCGTAGTCGATACTCCCGGACGCGGGGGTAAGTGAAAGGAGCGCCTCCTTAGGTACATAGCCCTTATCGCAAAGGGTCTCAGGGTCTATAAAATACGGGTTCCCCGCAAAGGCGGACGGAGACTGATACGGCGAGTCGCCATAAGACGTCTGCCCGAGGGGGAGAAGCTGCCAATAGCTCTGCCCGCACATCGAAAGATAGTCGACAAATTCATACGCGCTCCTGCCGAAGCCGCCTATCCCGTAGTCCGACGGAAGCGAAAACACCGGCAGAAGTATTCCTGTACTTCTCACAAAAGCGCACCTCACAATGTATTATGCGTTTTACATAATTTGCATGGATAACAATACCACATTTTTATTATATATGATATTATTCCAAAAATCAAGAGCCTCCGGATTTTTTGTCATACTGACGAAAATCCGAAGACTCTTTTGTAAATTATGCCGAAGTTACTTTTTGCTGCGTCTCCGCCTTGCCGTATCCGGCTCTTTTCTGTATCTCTTGCGGTATTCGATGGGAGAAATCCCCTTGTACTTTCTGAAAATGCGCGAGAAATAGTTCGAGTCCGGGAAGCCGCACGCCTTTCCTATCTCCGAGATCTGTACGCGGGAGGAAATAAGGAGCTGCCCCGCGCGCTCTGTCCTGTAGAAGTTCAGATAATCTATCGGGGTACGCCCGGTTACGGTCGAGAAGAAGCGGCAGAAATAGCCGGGGGTCATCTCCGCCTCATTTGCAAGCCTTGTAAGCGTTATCTGCTCCGGGTAATGCTCGCGTATATACACGAGCGGGCGGCGCAGCTGTTCAACCTGCTTATGCCTTGTCGAGCCCTTACGGTAGGAGACGCGCGAGAGCTCGCCGACAGCCTCGCAGAGAAGCCCCGTGACAATAGCGTCATATCCCGGCTTTTTCTCATGCGCCTCGGCAAATGCGTTTACAATATCGGTATAGGCGCGGGTCCCCTGCTCTGCCTTGCGCGCGCCGAGGCTCTGTCCCATTGCGGTGACGTGCTCCGGAAGCTCTGAAAGTATGCACTCATAGGTCGCCCCCTCCGGCTCTCCGCCGTGAATCATTCCTTTCGGGATAAATGCGGCATCGCCGGAGGTGAGCCTTATGTCCTCACCGTCCGCCGACAGGTTGAATATACCGGAGGTTATATAAATCACCTCGCACTCGGCATGCCAGTGGAACGGCATATAATACTGCGGGTCGTTTTCATCCGCTGTGTGGAGCCCTATCGGGAGCTCTGCTCTTATGCCTGCCTCGTCAGATAGTATGTAATCCATTTTCCCTCCGTTAATCCATAGCAAAAAAAGAAAGCGTGGTCATAAAACCACCCATAGTAATGTTATACCATTTTCCGTTTCCTGTCAAGTGGCAAAATACAAAAAAATTCAACAAATTTTCTACGGTTAAAAGCCGAAAAATGTGCGCCCGGTATGTTAACCGGACGCACACCGTCATTGCGTATTATCTGGCTTATGACAATCGGAAGGCGGGGATATGCCGTAAAGGGAGTCCACCTCACACTCTGTAAGAGCGCGGTATTCTCCGGGGGAGAGCGACGGGGGTAGCGGGAGCGCACCGATACTCACGCGCCGGAGGTATCTGACGCGGCAGCCGACCGAGAGAAGCATACGCTTCACCTGATGTTTTTTCCCCTCTGTAAGAGTCAGAAGCCCGGAGACGGCGGGAAGATTTGGCTTTACCAGCGCGGTATTTCTCATATGTCCGTCAAGGTAGCCGATATAGTCGCCGAGAGTGCCGTTTCTGACCTCGCGGAGTGCCGCCGGGGCGGTCACACGTCCGCCGTCGCGGAAGATATTCACGCCGCCGCGCAACCTCTCGCAGCTCTCATCAGGGAGGTGCCCTGTGGCTACGAAGAAGTAGGTTTTCTCCACATGATGCTCCGGCATCATGAGATGATAGAACAGCTTACCGTCGTCGGTTATCAGAAGAAGCCCCTCGGTATCCATATCGAGCCTGCCTATCGGGAAGAGACCCGGGCGCTCCTCCAAAGAGAAAAGGTCAATGACCGTCCTGTGTCTCTCGTCGCGGCAGGCAGAGACAGTGCCGCGGGGCTTATTCAACATGTAGTATCTCAAATCTTCTTTACAGCCGTGGCTGTGTTATGCCGCCCCCTGTAACGGAGGGCACGCATGGAATTGAGAATAGCGAGAACGCAGACGCCGACATCCGAGAACACGCCGAGCCACATTACGGCTCCGCCTACGGCACCGGTGCCGATAAGGACAAGCATAAGAAGCTTTACAGCGAGAGCGAAAACTATATTCTCCTTTGCTATACGGAGGGTATGCCTTGCTATGGAGACAGCGGTCGGGAGCTTTGCAAGGTCGTCCGAGACTATGACGATGTCCGCCGCCTCTATCGCGCTGTCAGAGCCTATGCTGCCCATCGCAACGCCGACATCGGCGCGGGCGAGGGAGGGCGCGTCATTTATTCCGTCGCCGACATAGACCGTCGTATGCTTATCTGCGGAGGTTATTATCTCCTCAAGCTTTGAGAATTTATCCTCCGGGAGGAGCTCTGCATACACCTCGTCAAGCCCGAGGGTACCGCCGACGCGCTCCGCCGATTCGCGGCGGTCACCGGAGAGCATGATGCACTTCTTCGCGCCAAGGGAGCGAAGGGCGGCGAGCGACTCCTTTGCCTCCGGCTTTACGGTATCCGAGAACTCTATATACCCTGCATACCTTCCGTCCACACTCACATAGACGACGCCGGATGAAACCGTGGATTTTGTAAAGCTATCTTTACACGTATCCTCCATAAGTGCGGCGTTACCTACCGCAACGCGGTTGCCGGCTACGGTAGCTACGATACCCTTTCCGGCTACCTCGGTAAGCTCTTCTGCGGGGGCGGCGCTACTGTCTCCTCGCTTTATAGCCATCGCTATCGGGTGGTTTGAGCCGTATTCGGCAGATGCGGCGAGCGAGACAAGCCGCTCTTTACTCATGCCTACCGGGTGAAGAGCGGATATTTTCAATTCACCCGTCGTGAGCGTGCCGGTCTTATCGAATGCGAATACATCGGCGCGGGCTATCGGGGCAAAGGTATTTCCGCCCTTATAGAGTATTCCGCTCGACGCGGCGCAGCCGATACCGCCGAAGAATGCGAGCGGCACGGAAATTACAAGCGCGCAGGGGCAGGAGACGACAAGGAAGGTGAGGGCACGGATTATCGCGTCATGCCACGGGGTTATGCCGAGGAGGGGCGGAAGTATCGCGAGGACCACGGCGGCACCAACGACGACGGGAGTATAAATATGTGCAAAGGAGGTTATGAAGTTCTCCTCCTTCGATTTTCTCTCGTTCGCATTCTCGACGAGGTTCAGAACCCTCGCCGCGGCGGACTCGTCTGCCGCTTTCACGGTCTTACAGTACAGAACGCCGTTCAGGACTATCGTTCCGCTGTCGAGCATAGAGCCGACAGACGCGGCGCGCGGCATCGACTCACCCGTCAGAGCGGAGGTATCTACATCGGCATTTCCGGATATTACCTCACAGTCTATCGGCACGCGCTCACCCGGGCGGATTACTATTTTCGTACCGACCGCGACATCCCCGGCATCCGCCACCCGCTCGCACCCGTTTTCAATAACGGTAGCCTCATCCGGCTGAATATCCATAAGTCCCTTTATGGAATCACGGGATTTGCGCACGGCGATATGCTGGAAGTACTCGCCGACAAGGTAGAACACCATGACGGCAACCGACTCTGCATACTCGCCGATACACATTGCGCCTATTGCGGCAACGGACATAAGAAACTTCTCGTCGAGAAGATCCCGGCGGAGTATACCGCGCACGGCGTCTGTAAATACCTGATGACCCGAGATTATCAGCGCGACGATATACGCGGCGATCGTCAGAGGGGTCAGGTTCAAAAGCTTATCAAGGAGGAAAGCGATGCCGAGAGACACCGCCCCGCTTATGATGACAAGCAGCTCATTTTTCATGAGCTTCTTTACCTTTTTCATAAAGTCACCCCGGAAAATTATTTTCCTATCGTTATTCCGTCCTCAAAGGAATCTGCGGTCTTCTGTGCGAGGGCTATTACCTCGTCCTCGGAAAGAGAGGACACGACGGTCAGCTTCTCAGTAAGGAAGTTTATCTTCGCCTCCTCTACTCCGTCCTTTGCGGAGATGAGCTCTGCGAGCTTTGCGGCGCAGTTCGGGCAATCGAGACCTGTGATTGTAAGCTTGAATTTCATTGTTTGGGTTCTCCTTATATGTGTTTATTTTTTTTGACTTATCCGATTACTCTCTTATGTGCTCGAGAGCCTTTTCTATTATGTCGCGCACATGCTCGTCGGCAAGCGAATAGAAAACGTTCTTCCCCTGCCGGCGGTAGGTGATAAGCGACGCCTGACGAAGTATTTTCAGCTGATGTGAAACGGCGGACTTTGTCATCCCGAGAAGCTCTGCAATGTCGCAGACGCACAGCGGCTCACCGTCTATTGCAAAGAGAATTTTCAGCCGCGTGTCGTCCCCGAAGATGCTGAAGAAGCCGGAGAGCTCACTCACCGTTCCGTCATCCGGGAGTGTTCCCTTTGCGTGGGTCAGCATATCAGGGTGCACCTCGTCACATTCGCAGACCGGTATGTCCTCTGCTTGCATTTCCTTTGTCATTTTCCGTTTCTCCTTCTGTTGAACGATTGAACATTTGTTCAACTGTTTGTATTATACTCCGTTCCCTGCGGGTTGTCAATAGGAAAATCAAAAAAACCGGAATTTTTTTTGTGAGTGAATTCCCGAAGTAAATTTCACACCGGAATTTCAAGTGAAATTCACGTATTTTTTTGTGGGGGGTCCGCGGCTTTAATAAGCATCGTCCTTTCCGCGTGGGCTCTGCCGCACCTCGGGCACTCCCCTTTCGATAATTTCCGCCGTAGGCTCTATCACCGGGGCTATATCGGAGAGCCGCCTGTACGCCATAGGGGATTCATCTATTGTCGACTCGTTTACCGACGTCGAATAGACCCCCTCCATCTCCCGGCGGAAGTCCTCAAGACTTATTTTCTCCTTCTTTTTTACCCCGGTTTTCAGTAGCTTATTTAATAGCCTTAACAATGTTATTACATATCTTTTTTCTGCTATTGTCAATGACAGAGACCAAAATCCGGGATGCAACTGCAAAAAAGCGGCAATACATGCCGCAAAAATCATACACGGGGTATGGCGTAGCCGAAAAAGCAAAACAAATGCGGGAGAATGTATTTTCCCCGTTTTTTTGTTCGGGGGTTGATTTTCTTTCTCCGGTGTGTTATAATACAATACAGTTAGCGTACGCTAACCGCAAACAAGAGTTATTTTCCGGAGGCTACATATATGAATGTTTTTTGGGGGATACTCATTCCCTTTATCGGCACATCGCTCGGCGCGGGGTGTGTATTTTTCATGCGCCGGACACTCAGCGACGCGGTGAGCCGCGCGCTCACGGGGTTTGCGGCGGGGGTCATGGTTGCGGCGTCTGTATGGAGCCTTCTGATACCGGCAATTCAGCAATCGGCGGAGCTCGGTAAATGGGCATTTGCCCCGACGGTCATCGGGTTCTGGGCGGGGGTCATGTTCCTGCTGCTGCTCGACCGGGTTGTGCCCCACCTGCACCGCAACAGCGAGGAGGCGGAGGGACCGCACAGCCGCCTCGCGCGGACGACGATGATGCTGCTCGCCGTGACGCTGCACAACATACCGGAGGGAATGGCGGTTGGCGTCGTTTACGCCGGGTACCTTTCCGGGAGCGCACAGATAAGCGCGGCGGGCGCGCTTGCGCTCTCTGTCGGTATCGCTATACAGAACTTTCCGGAGGGGGCGATAATCTCAATGCCGCTGCACGCGGAGGGAATGAAGAGGTGGCGCGCTTTTGCCGGTGGGGTGCTCTCCGGTATTGTGGAGCCCATCGGCGCGGTGCTTACGGTGCTTCTGGCGCAGTTCGTTGTTCCGGCACTTCCCTATCTGCTTGCCTTTGCCGCGGGAGCTATGCTGTATGTTGTCGTCGAGGAGCTTATACCGGAGATGTCGCATGGGGAACATTCAAACCTCGGTACGGTATTCTTTGCCGTCGGCTTCAGCGTTATGATGACGCTTGACGTAGCGTTGGGATGAGGCTCGGCATCACAGCAAGCGTAGCAAACAGTATTATTTTTACATTCAGCACCGACGACCTACGGACGGGACACTCGGACCAGCCGCATAAGCGGCGAGGTTCCGAGTGTCGGGTGCGCAAAAAAGCAGGTCTGCCGCATTGCGGCATGACCTGCTTTTTGTGTCACTCGGGCAAAATCTCGTTTTTCGGGCGATTTTTGAGAGTGTGTCGGACGATAAGTACTTTTGGGCGCAAAATTCCACTTCATAAAAGCAAGCAAGTGGAACTTATAAAAGTCGACCGAAAATAAAGATAACGCGCTATCTGGGTTTCCCCAAACAGCGCGTTTTATTTTACTTTGCTAAATAATACTTTTTATCGCCTCGAACAACAATTTCAACGTTTTCTGCAAACGGATTGTCTGTATCATAGGAAAGCTGTTGCATCTCGGCAGTTTGGCTTTTAATTAAGGCTACCGTTTCTTTATCGAGCGATTTATACATCCACTCTTCTTTTATAGCTGTTATCGGTTTCTCCAATAACCTTGCAAAAAAGTTTGTATTCTTGCGTCTTTCTTCATCAATGTCAATTTGCAAATGCTCGCATTGCTCTTTGTGCCAAGAAAGTATTTGTGTATGGATTTCGTCCAGCTTTTTTGTATGTAGTCCAAACGAACCATAGCAATGCTTTTTTGTCTTTGCTCCCATACTCAATGCGAAGTCCAACTCATTGATTTGGGCAAGCACTTGCACAAGGATAGACTGGTAACGGCTCCACTTCTCTATCTTCTTGATTGCCGAAGCATAACTATCATAGGTCGGCTGTTCTGTTCCCAAAATCGTTTCGATCTCTGCCTCCGCTTGATTTAGTAACGTTTGACAATCTTTCCGAAGTTCTTGAATGTTATCCAATTCACGGAGTCGCAGTTCTTCGTTTGCCATGGTATCCATTTGGAATTTCGAAATATTGTAAACCGACTCAATAAGCGATGCCGCTTGGCTTCTATACTGAATATCAAGTGTTGACGCAATCCCTTTTAATTCATCCGATATTGCGCCAATCTTTGTGTCGATCTGTTGCATATAGTATTGCCCAACAATAATTGATGCTACGCTGAACACGGTTGCGCCGACATTCGCCACTTTACCAAGTTCGGACGGATTCACCTCTAATAGGTTTGCGTGTTCGACAATGCCGTTCTTCCCCATTGTCATGGCTCTTTTTGCTCCAGCCATGGTGTGGGAATCTACCAATTGTCCGCCGTTTTTCAAAACAACCTTATATAGAGTTTCTCCCGTACTGCCAACGGCTTTTGCAATGTTAGCCCCTGCAACGGTCGCTGCCGGGATAACCGCATCTATCCGAGCCAAAACAGAAGGCTCTGTAATTTCGACCAAATGTCCTTGCGTTTTATCGAATGTTGTCGGAAGAGACTCCAATACAACTTCCAAGCCTTTATCCGCATCGTTTATCGCCAACGATTGAGTTGAAGCATCCCCTATCTTTTTATTCTGTTTCCTTTTCTTGAAAATATCAAATATGCCCATAATATATTTCATTTTTCCTTTTGCTTGTGTGTTTTTATATTATAGCATAGTTTCCATATTTTTTCAACATAATACTACTCTTGCAAATAAAAAAGATCGGGCAATGGGTTCTCCGTTACTCGGGCTGGTGATTTGCTATGAAATTGCTCAAAAAGGGGGAAAAATGCCCATAAAAATGCAAAAATGATGCTCTATAAGAAAAGACTTATAGACCGACACACTTGGTGCACCCGAACCGGTGAGCGGGGATAAAAAGGCTCCGGTGGAGCGCCGGAGCACCTCCGGCGCAGTTATATTCGCCTTACGGCGAGTGATATTGCTCCGCAGTGATATTCGGCTGCCGCCGAGTGATATTGCCCGTCGGCAGTTCGGAGCGAATATAATATCACTGTGAGCGGAGCGAACAATATCACTTTTGTCTTTAACAAAAATATCACTCCGACCGGGGCGACCTACGGACGGGACACTCGAACCAGCCGCATAAGCGGCGAGGTTTCGAGTGTCGGGTGCGCAAAAAAGCAGGTCTGCCGCATAGCGGCATGGTCTTTTTTATTTGGTGCACCCGAACCGGTGAGCGGGGATAAAAAGGCTCCGGTGGAGCGC
>CAKRQL010000017.1 GCA_934393265.1 uncultured Eubacteriales bacterium
TGCTCTACCAACTGAGCTAAGGGTGCTTAGTTTTATCGGTTGTTATTTTAACACATTCCAATGAAAAAATCAATAGCTTGCCGGATTTTTTTTGCATTTTTTCGGAGAAAAATCCGGCTTATTACTATTTTCCGCGCTACAACTGCCCCGGGTGTAGACACCGGGGCAGTTGCCGGATATTTTCAGTCAACAGACCGCCGCTTATCCGACAAGTCCGGAGCGCTCGATACCCTGTACAAGGTAGCGCTGACAGAACAGGTAGACTATAACAAGCGGGGCTATTATCATAAGTCCGGCGGTGTTCTCTATAACGACACGGTACTTATACCACGACGCATGCGTCGAGAAGTCAAGTGACGGTGCCTGATTCTTATAGAGGTCCGGCAGGAGGTTGATATTGTCGAGCGAGAACATACCTATATAGAACTCATCCGTCCACTGCCATGAGAAGGAGAAGAGGAATATCGTTATCATCATGGGAACGGAAAGCGGAATGATTATCTGGAAGAAGGTACGGAACACGCCAGAGCCGTCGACATACGCCGACTCCTCAAGCTCGTCGGGCACGCCCTTGAAGAACTGTCGCATCATGTAGATATACAGACCGTTCTTGAAGGCAAGTCCGCTTATCGAGATTATCGCCATGGGCCAGTAGGTTCCCTGCAGATTCACGGGGGAGCCGGTCAGCATGGCTATAATTCCGCTCGAGGTCCAGGAATCGACGCCGAAGATCTTGAGCACTCTCGGCAGGATGCGTATCTGGAAGAAGTCAAACTCCATGAAGAAGTTTGATATTGCCGAACGGAGCGCCTGATGCGGGATTATCATCGTCAGGACGACTATCGCCATGACAAGCTTATTGCCCTTGAACTTGAACTTCGCAAGACCGTAGCCGACAAGACATGCAACAAGCGTCTGAAGCAGGGCGACGATAAGCGAGAGAATCGCTGTATTCAGCAATGCCTCAAAATAATGGTTCTCTATCGCCAGATACTTATAAATATCCGTCGTGAAGTGGCGCGGGATAAGCGAGACCGTCGGGTCTATTATATCCTCCTTCGTCATGAAGGACTGCGCTATCTTCGAGAAGAAGGGATAAAGGATAACGTAGGATATACCGAGCATCATTATGAAACGGAAGATGTTCACAAGCACCTTTATCCATGTGTTGGAGGTGGTGAGCCTCTTTTTGAGCCTCTGCCAGAAGCTCAGCTTTCCGTCGTAATCGACCTTCAGCGAATGCTTGGTATTCTTTTTTACTGTTACATTACTGTCCATCGTCACACCTCCTTAATCTCTTCTCTGATAGAATATAAACGAGGAGATGATGCCGGCGACAGCCGCGATAAGAAGTATTATAGCGAGGAAATAAATCCATGCCATAGTCGTCGCTCTGCCGGGATAGGATTCTCCCATCTTGGTTATATAGGTCATCATGGTACTCGACTGGCGGGTGAAGCAGTCTATCATCGTATAGATCGCGTTGACAAGTATCATCGGGGATATCATCGGGAAGGTTATCTTCCAGAAGGTCTCCCACCCTGTCGCGCCCTCTATCTGACACGCCTCATATATCGAGGGGGATATTGACTGAAGTCCCGCGAGGAATATCAGCATCTGGACGCCGGAGTAGTTTATTATGTTGTAGACGCTGTTTACAAGGTCCACAACATAGTTAACGAGATCTCCGCCGACCTTCATGTCCCTGAACAGCTCCTTGACGTCAAGGGCGGATATGAACTGCGACGCACCGGAGGAGCCGGAGCCGTCGTCTATCGTACCGCTGTTTACCGTCCCGCCTATGCTCTCCATAAGTCCCGTGGATATTATAACCGGGACGAAGAATATCGCGCGGAAGAGCGCACGCCCGAGCATCTTCTGATTAAGGACCACGGCGACGAAGAGCGAGAATATCAGTATCGCGGGTACCTGAAGAACAAGCCCCTGAATACTGTCAAGCAGAGTCTGCACGAAGTCCGGCGAGCCGGTGAATGCATAGACATAGTTTTCAAAGCCTATGTAATCGTAGACGTATGTTTCCGTCGAGGGAACATACACGCGGTTTGCTACGGTGAGCCAAAGAGAGTCAAGCAGTATGGGAAGATAGATAAGGAGAATACCGAGGAGGAACGGAAGCACAAACAGATATCCCGAGCGCGCCTTACGCGCGTCGAGCGAGACTTTATGGCGGCGCTTCTTCTGAACAGTAGCCACATTTTCGTTACTCATTGCTCTCTCCTCCTTATCCTATTCTTACATACTCATATCTTCCGAGCGTGTAGGTATGCCCGGAGTCAAGAGTTACATTTACAGTGAAGATATTGTAGTTCAGTATGAATGACACCTCGTGCTCGCCGTCAGAATACGTGACCATGACGACATTGCCGTTATAGCAGGTATAATCGGTGAACTTATAATCCTTGTCAAGCGCGAAGGAATCCGTGATATAGGAGTACTGCGACTTATAGTCTATCTCCGAGATATCAAGGACATAGGGGTTCTCTGATGTGCCGGGGTATTCTTCCGTATACTCGGCTATCACGGCATCTATCTTTGCGATAAACTCATCGCCGAGCCCGGATACATCGAGGCGGAGGACATCGGCAAACTGTGAAAGCAGCGCGTCACGGTCATACGTAACCTTTACGCCACGACCGATGTTTGCAGGGTCGCCCTTCATCTCACGGAACGCCTCGTCTATTCTCTCAGCCGACTGTGAACGGAGGAGAGAGACTATCTCCGCCTTCAGTCTCACATAGTTTGCAGCCGACTCGGACTCCTCAACCTGTCTCTCTGCCTTCAGGACAACATGATTCGTTATCTCATAGGTCTGCAAGTCGCGAAGGACACTGTTCAGCTCTCCGTAGGTTTTGAGAATATTGCTGTACCAGTTATTGTAGTCAACGCCGTAGTAATCGCTGAGCTCCTCGTCATCCTTCATCTCCGCGGAATTCTGCGCGCAGAGTATGTAGTAGAGGTATGCGCCGTTCTCTATCGAGCGGAGCAGCTCGTACTCCGGCGAGCCCGCATAGTTTATCGGGGAGCCGGTATAATTCACATACCCGTGAAGCACGATACCGATAAACGGCACGGCATACGACGCATATCTGAAGTGACTGGAGTCCGTCGCGATATTCAGAATATGAGAGGCATATTTCAGCGTATACGCATTTCCGTTATCGACCATGATGTCATAGCCGGAGGTATTCTTCACTCTCGCGAGGAGGGCGAGAACATTACTCATGGACTCTTCGCGGTTTATGGGATTCTTCTCGTCAAAGTTCGAGTTAAGGTCAGAGCCGAGAGTCGAGAATGAAATCGATTTCAGGGCGTATTTTGAATACTGCCTGTCGAGCTTTGAATAGAGCTTATCGAGAGAGTCGGAGGAGATAACGAGCGAATAGGAGGTGGCGAACTCCTGCGCCACGGACTCGTATATCTGCTTTGACGCATAACGGTTATCAACCATGCGGGAGACATTGCCGCGCACGGATATACCGTCAAAGAGCGAGGTGCGGTTGATATACTGCATATCGAAGTCGGGATATACGCCGAAGTGATATCCGTCCTTCTCGCTCACTGTCGCGGCGGTATTTACAAGCTCGGAAAATCCGCTCTTTCCTCCGCAGGAGCGCTGCCATTTCAGCCTCGTCGGATAGGTTGCGTCCATACCGCCGTTTGTAAATCCGGTCAGGCGGAAGTTGACGTTCTTTATCGCCTCAACCTCGGATATGAGCGCCTCGTACTTTTTCGCGGTAGCTATATACTGCTCACGGAGAGTCGCATCATCCGTCGCCGCGGCGTCTGCCCTGCTCTTCTCGGCAAGGGTGGCAAGGTACTCCTTCGGTGTGGAGAGCTGCTCATACATGCTCGCCACGTCGTCAAAGGTCGTAAGCGGTACCGAAACGGTTATCGGGAATGTGAGAATCTTCTTTATTACATCCATAGCTCCGAGAGCCTCGATGTAAAGCGGGATGTCTCCGCTCACCGTTTCGAGCTTTGTAAGCTCTCCGCGGGATTTCAGATAATTACGGTAGCAGGTCGCCATTCCGACGTAGCTCGCGGGATAGTAGCCCGCGCTGCCGTAGGAGGAAACCGACTTCTCACCGACGGTATCGTCGGTAAGCATTGTTATTCTCGTTACATAGGAGCCCGTATACTTTGATTCGGAGACCATCGTATAGACCGCGGAGGTTCCGGGGAGCGAATAGTCATCCGAGGGGTACGGATTATAGCGCGCATACGCATTCGCGTACTTATTCTGCGAGCCGCCGGACTCATAGCAGAGGGAGGCAAGAGCCGCGCCCTCCTCAAGTATCGCGAAGTATCCGTTGCTCACCTCGTTCACACCGTATATACGGTAAGTGCGCTCGTTTGCATTCACGGTATTCACGACACCGTACACCGGCATCGTTATCTGCTGACGGTGCTGTCCGGTGATATTGGAGTAGCAGAAATCGTTGCCGTACACGGGAGAGTTCAGCGAAACTCCGACCTTCTTCGTATCGGAGTAGAAGTCCCGGAAGCTCATAACTGTTCCCGAGCCGTCGGGATAGAAGATGTATCCGTCACTCGTCATATCTCCGGCACCGAAGTAGCGCACGGGAATTATCGATGTGAGGGTATATACCGTCTCGTCGAAGTTTATCGAGCTCGCCGGGAGGCGTATCGACAGGGAGCCGTCCGAATTGAAGGTGTACTCGAGAGCGCAGCGTATAACCGGCTTCTGCTCGCTGTCGTCCTTATATCCGCACTTCTCCTCGTCCTCATACATCATTGTGAAGGTGTAATCCGGGCAGTAGGTGGTTATGAGCGCGGAGTCGGATCTCTTCTGCGCGACGACGGCATCACGCCTGTACTCATAGACTGCCGTCTTTCCGTCGTTCTCCTTTGTTACCGGGTACTGCTCATATATGCTGTTTGCTATATCGGTAGCTCCGGTCGCATTGTGGCGGACGGGGTTCTTCTGGCTGTAGGAGTTGATTATAAGTCTGATTGCACGGACAACCGCCTCCATAGCGTCGAAAACCTCTTCGTCATGCACGGTCGAGGTATAGAGCGACTGCATCTCGTTAAGATAGGATTTCAGCGCGGTGATGTCGACGCAGCCGTAAGCATAAGACTCATACTCGTCGTTATCGAAGAAGGAGAAGTTCGTCCCGGTATCTCCCTCATCACGGCAGTACTCGTCAAGATAGGTGACAAGCGTCGCAACCATTGGCTTCAAGATATTGTTCTCAAAGCTGTCCGAAAGTATCAATCCCGGCAGGAGGAAGCGCACCGAGGTATCGCCGAGGGCGTAATTCACGCGGATGCCGCCGACAATACGCTTCACATCTATCTGGCACTCCTCTGCCGCCCATCTCGCGCTTCCGTAATCATACTTGCTCGAGGGGTTCGCGATCTCGAAGAAGGATGCGGTTATCTGGCTCATAAGGGCGCGGCGGTTATCAAGCGAGAGCTTTCTTCCGCTCGATGTATAGCCGACGTCGTAGGGGTTGCTCGTAATTATCTGACCTGTGAGGTTATTCACATAGTAGAGAACGCCGGTATAACGGTTCACATACATCGTATACGTTCCGTTCGCGGAATTCACCGCCATGAGATAGCCCTTTCCGAGCTCGTAGGTCAGCATCTCCTCTGCCGAGGAGAAATTGTAGTCAAGAGCCGCAGAGACGACAGCCTTTATTTCGTCGTCTGTGAGCTTTTCTTCCGTATACACGGTGTCGGAATACGCCGCGTCGGCACGTAGCGGGACAATCGCGGCAAATATTCCGAATACCATGACAAGAGCCAAAGCAGTCGATATTATTCTGTTTTTAATCATACCTTTACCTCCTGCCAAAGCTATATCCTGTTCCCTATTTCCGTGAATATCGAGGCGATGAAGGTCACCATCTGGATAACAAGATTGGAGAACAGCATTGCGACGAACATTATTACCGCCATCGCAACTATTGTGAATATGGTTATTATGAAGTTCTTTCCGAGCGAGTAGTCATGCGTTACAAGCATACCGAAGAAGAGAAGGTATCCGACCCAGATATATCCGAGCACAACAAGGAGGTTCACGATAGAGCCCTCGCTCGTCGTAAGGATATTAGTAAGAATGGTCGAGAAAATGACAAACGCGGGAAGAGGAGCGAGAGAGTAGCACGTCGCGATGATAATATCGCGGAACGAGCCCTCGCCGTCAAAGAGCGTTGTCAGACACCAGTTTGCCACAGCCCAGAGGAACACGGGAACAACGACGGCGACAAGCTGGACAAAGACCGTCGAATAGTTGTCCTTCGGGTTGAAGATGTAGCCCCTGCCGACCGCCTGATAGAAGAACGCGAGGACGGTTATGCCGAGGATGGTGAACGCCGCACGGAGCGACCCGCGCTTCTCATGCTTCAGATCCCAGAAGCCGTCGAACGGGTGGAACATAAGGTGGAAGGCGTAGACCAGCTCCTCCCAGTAGGTCTTTTTCCCTACTTTAAGAGACGTTGCCTTATTCTTACGCTTTGCATAGCCGAAGAACTTTGCTATAAGGACTATCAGAGCTATGACGCCGACAAGTATGAGAAGGAGCCATTTCTGGAGGACATCCTTGCGCGTCTGAGAGAAAGCGTCCGAATAATACTTCGTCTCATAGGCGTTGGAGAGCATATCCATTGCCTCCTCATATTTGCCCTGGCTGTAAAGCGCCTTACCTATTCCTATATAAGCGAGGTCGAAGTTGTTGTTTCTTGTCAGGACATCCTGCCAGTATGCTATCGACTCGGAATAGTTATGAGCGTTTTCGTTTGCGAGCGCGCTCATTATGGTGTTGCAGTACTCAGTGGGAGTATAGACCGTAATCTTATATCCGGTGACGGCGTTATCAAGCGTCACGAAATAGTAGACGCCGTCTATCACCTGATAGGATATTGAGACGAGCTTCTCCGCGTTTCCGAGCTGGTCGCCCGTATCGCCGTAGGCGAAGAGGAGGTTACCGTTCTGGTCGTAGGTGAAAAACCTCGAACGCTTTGAGTCCACTATCGTCCACGAGTACTCGGAGCCTATTGCGATATCGATTATCGTCGACACCTCGGATGCCTCAAAAACATCCACCTCCCCGCCCGGGTCAAAGAAGCCGTTACGCTTCATTATCTGTGCACCGGCGGAGTTCAGCTTCTTTACGGGAGAATAGGTTGCTCCCTTCGACTTTATCGCGGCGAGCTGCTGCGTCTTATCGACCTTATCGGAGGTCACGTATATGAAGCCGTCCTTATCAACGGTTATGTTATTGTAGGAAACCGAGATATTACGGATTGACGCCTGCTGCTGCTCCTTGCTCTGGAACTTACGCCATATCATCTCGATAAGGTTATACGTAACCTTCTGTGCTCCTATGAAGCCGGTGAAGCCGCCGTTTTCCGACATGACTATAACGCCCTCATAGCACTGTGTCGAGACTATGAAAATTCTGCCGTAGAGGTCTACCGCTATTGCGGTGGGAACAAACGCAGAGGAAGCAAGGACATTGTCAGAGGGCTTCTCTATCGTTTTCTCGTATGCAAGGGTCTGACGGTTGAAGATAACTATTCTCTTGTTGCCGGTATCGCAGACATATATGCGGCTCGAGCCGTCTACCATAACGCGCGAGTCGGTGACATAGAGTCCCTCGGGCTTCGAGAGCTTCTGCACCTTTCCGTTCTCGTCGGTATACGACCGGATAACGCCGGACATACGGAAGTACTTATCGAGGACGACTATACGGTCGTTTCCCGTATCGGCGATGTAAACATTTCCGTCCTCGTCCGTAAAGAGGTCGGAGGACGCGGCAAGCGGAGTGTCTCCGAACTCACCGCCGGTTATGCCCATATCAGCCGAGACGTACGAATTGTAGACAGAGTATGCCGTCGGGGATTTCAGTGCCTCGCCGTCTATCGAATAGGTGTAGGTATCGTAGGGCTCGAACGCCGCGACATTCACGGCACCGAGCACGGTCAGAAGCACGAGCGCAAGCAGAAGAGCTTTTATGAGTATATTCTTTTTCATCCTCTGCCTCCTTTAATCCTTCATACCCGAAGAGCCCATCGTCTCGATTATCTGGCTCTGGTTTAAGACGAATACCAGTATCGGAACGAGCATCATGACGACCGTAGCAGCCGCGCCGGCACCCGAACGGGCTATACCGCCGGATACTATCTGCTGTATGGCGTAGTTGAAGGTCTTAAGCTCCTCCGAATGAATGTAAATCGATGAACCGGAGTTCCAGAGGTTCTTGAAGCACTCGATTATAAGCGTCAGCCACGCGGGCTTTACCATAGGCATCGCTATCGTTAAGTAAGTGCGGAACTCGCTCGCGCCGTCGAGACGCGCGGACTCAAGCACCGTATCCGGAACGGAGGTCTCCATGAACTGCTTCATAAGGTAAAGACCTATCGTCGTCGCCATGGAGGGGACGATTATCGAAAGGTAGGTATCTATCCAGCCGAAGGCGGAGAGAATTATGAAGTGAGTCACCTGGTTTACCGTCGAGTGGAACATAAGCGACATGACGATTATCTGGAATATCGCGTTTCTGCCCGGGAAGCGGAGCTTCGCAAGAGAGTACGCCGCCATGGAGGCGAAGATAAGGTTTCCGAGAGTACCGCATATCGTTATAAACACGGTGTTGAATATGTATCTCGAGAACGGCACCCACGAGTCGCTCATAAGGGTGAACAGATCCGAGAAGTTTTCAAACGTCGGGTTTATTACATAGAAGCGCGGGGGGAACATAAAGAGTTCGTCCAGGGGCTTCAGCGACTGTATGACGACATAGTACATGGGGAGGAACATAAAGAGACCCAGAATGGTGAGCATTATCGTTATACCGGTATCGCCGCCGGCAGAACGGTTAAGCACGACCCTGTGACCCCGGGTACGGAGCTTTTTATCTTTTGCCATCTTACGTACCTACCTTTGCCAATGCTTTCTTGATGATTATGTTACATGAGAACATGATAACGAACAGCACGACAGCGATAGCCGAGGCGTATCCGACCTCGTAACGCGAGCCGCCGTAGTCATCAAGATGGTGCATTATCGTATGCGCGGCATAGTCGACCGACGGGAATCCGCAAAGAGCGGTAACGATAGCTCCGAAGCCGAAGGAGGAGGTTATCGAAAGGACCGCACCGAACATCAGCTGCGGCTTCATTGTCGGGAGGGTTATATACCACAGCTCCTGCCAGCGGTTCTTTATTCCGTCGACAGCCGCCGCCTCATAAAGCGAGCGGTCTATTGTCTGGAAGCCGGCTATGAACGACAGGAACGCCGTACCGAGCGAGGTCCAGAGAGCAACCACTATACAGAGCGGCATTACATAATCGGCATCCTCAAACCAAAGAACGGGAGAGGATATAAGTCCGAGCTTCATCATCGTGGCGTTTACCCAACCGTAAGCGTCCGAGGAGAAGAGGGTCTTCCATATAAGATAGACCTGACCGGAAATCGAGGGCGCGTAGAATACAAGCGTGACGACCGAGCGGATTTTCGGGGGAAGCTCGTTTATAAACCACGCTATGAGAAGCGAGAGCATGTAGGAAACCGGTCCCGTGATAGCAGCGAATATAAGCGTATTCTTGCAGGCTATCAGGAATATCTCGTCCTCAAGGAAAAGGCGCGTGAAGTTGTCGAACCATACCATGTTCGGCATCTGAAGCATATTGAAGTCCGTAAGGCTCAGGAACATTGAGAGTATGACAGGGAGAATGGTGAAGATTATGAAGAGGAGGAAGAAGGGCGCAAGCATGAAGTACGCTACCTTGTTTCTCTTCATTTCCTTCCATGTCCATGCAAGCTTGCTCATTTCCGAACGCGCCACGGGCCGTTTGGCTTCGGCATTTACTTTAGACATTGTCGTTCTCCTTATCAGTTATTTTCGCCTTGCGTCTTTGGGGGCTCCTCATCCGACTTAAGCGTCGGAAGATTGAACTCGGAGCGTTTTCTCGTTATCTCGGCGTTGATAGCGTCTATATATCCGTTCATGGAGTCGGCGGGCACGGCAGAGTCATTGACGACCGCGAGGAACGCGAACTTCATGTATCTTCCTATAATATAGGAGCCGGGATAGTTTACGATGGATGCCATGTGAGTTATCTGGTCCTCTATTGCGGCGCGCTCAGACGCTGTCCACGAGAGGTTCTTTATCGCGTTGATATTTGCGGCATTGTACTTCGCGGAGGGTCCTATGAGAGCGACCATTTTATTACCGTAGTCAGCCTCGACCTCTGCGCTGGTCTGCCACTGCATATACTGCCATGCCGCGAGAGTGTTCTCACAGCCGTGGAGCATTACCGACGCCGTGATACCGGCTATCGAGCTGTAATCATAGGTTCCGTCCTCGCGCACCGTTCCGGGCAGAGAGGAAAACTCCCACATTCCCTGAATTTCGGTAGCGTAAACCGTCAGCTGGTTATAAAGGCTCGAATAATCTCCGACGACTATCGGCATTTCACCGGTTCTGAAACGGTTTGCCGCGTCGTAGGTTACCGGGAACGAATAGTCGGTGTACCAGCTGCACACGCGCTCAAAGCTCGCTATCGCTATATCCGAGTCGAGGTCTATCTTCGAGCCGGCGTACTGCGTATTATCGGGATACTTCCACATGTTGCCGCCCGCCTGATATATCATGAACTCAAGGGCGAGGGTGTAGTTGATACCTATATTCATGTTGTTGGACTGGAGAACCGGGAGAAGCGCAAGGAGCTCATCCCACGTCTCGGGGACCTCTACTCCGAGATTCGCGAGGATGTCCATACGGTAGAACATCATCGAGAAGCCCATCTCCTGCGGTATACCGTAGGTGACGCCGAGAAGCTGGACGGTATCCATAGCTGCCTTTACATAGTTACCGTCGACTGCCTCGTCAAAGTGATTGGAGACAAACCTGAGCCCCTCCTCACCGCGGTACTCGGTCGTATTCTCGTAATCGCCGTTTTCTCCCTTATAAGTATAATAGGTGGTGTTGAATACGGCATTGTCCTCGTCGGAGAGGAGCGGGTCGTTTCCGCTTATACCGACGACGGCGTCGCGTATCGCATAGTTTATGACGTCTGCAGAGCCGAGACCCATGTAGACGTCGGGGCCCTTACCGGAAAGAATCGACGGAAGGAGAGTTCCCCCCGTAACGAGCTTCAGCGTTACCGCAACTCCCGTGCTCTCGGTAAAGCCGCCCTGTGCATCTATCATGGTACGCCATATCTGCGACTGGTCGCGTCCGGTGGCGAGCCATACGTTTATATTCGGGGTATCGGGATCGGGGACGGTCGTCAGTCCCATGTTATCGTAATCGACGATGAACGAATAGAAGAACGACTGTATCTCAAACCAGAGAGACCGGAAGAAGCCGGCGTTTGCCTTCGGAATGACGCTGTCATCGCTGTCTGCGGGGATAACGCTTATCGAGTCGACCATCATGGAGCTGCGCTTTGAGCTGTTGACCCATGTACCGAGGGTACCGAGGTATGACTTCATGGTCGAGAGGTTTCTCGCTATATTGTCGCCGTAATCCGAGCCCATCGTATCAAGGAGGACGGCAACCGTTTTCAGCGTCGCTATATGCGAGCCGTCGGTCTTACAGAGCTTTACAAACTCCTCCTTGACAGCCACAAGCTCCTTCGCCTGAACAAGCAGGTTATAGAGGACATCGGGCATTATCTCGTCGAACTTGTAATCGCGGTATTCGTCCGGCTCACTACCGGTGAGCTGAAGTATTTTCAGGTAGCAGTCATTGACTACATTAAGGGAATTTTCAACGCGCTGTATGAGCTCCTTCAGGGTACCGAGCGAGCACTCGAGAACAAGCGTATACTCAACCCCCTCCTCAAAATAGAACTCAAACTCGTTTCCGTCTCCGTCGGCTACCACCGTCGACTGCCACTCCTTACTGTAATTGAACTGGCAGTTGTATGCCTCGGCAAACGGGACCGTCGCCGTCCCGTCCGGGAGACCGTAGTCTCCTCCGGCGAGCTTCAGCGTCCGGCATATATACATACCCTGGAGGGCGTCCTGCTTATATCTCATGGCGAGCTTATAGAGTCCGGTCTTGTCAACGGAGAATCTGTAAGCTGCCCACTGCCCTACCGTGCTGTAGCTTGTTTCGCCTATTACGTTGTAGAGCTGTGCCTTTGATGCTACGGGGAAGGTCGCGGCGGAGGTATTGTCGTTGGAGGCATTTACCGAGGAGTCGGAAACCATGTCCGGGAACTCCGCCTGTATTGTGGTTATCTTTCCGCCTGTTGCGGGAGCGTAGCCGTTCGCCTCGTAGTTCTTTCTTACATTCGCGTAAGAATCGAGAGTGTCCTCCTCGCTGTCCGCGGGGACGAGGGTTATGCTCTTTATCATGACAGGCTCACGCTGTGCGGCGAGGGTCAGAGTGTGCGAGCCGTTCAGAAGATAGAACTGGAAATAGCCGTGATAGTATCCGGTGGTATCCTGAACATAATAGCTCTGCCAGTCGGCAACCTGCTCCGACTGCGGAGCCATTGAGTTACCGTTTATATCCTGCTCTATTCTGTAAGTGGTGACGGTGCGCTTTCCGCCCTTGACGAGGGTTACTATCTTGAAATAGCCGTCCTCGCGGGTCTCATAGCTGACATCGTAGCCGTCGGCAACGCCGGGTGCCTCGCTCGTCTCGGTCGAATGGGCGGCATATCTCCACGTCTTTGAGAGGGATATATAGCTCGCCTCGGAGAACGGGACGGTATCGTCAATACGGAACTTGCGCTCGATGGTGCTTATGCTACTCTCATCGGTGACGCAGGAAAAGTATTCGATGCTTATGTAGTAAAGGCTGTCGGCGCCGTCGGGGATATTGAAGTGCCATGTGACACTTCCGGTGGCGGGAAGATACAGGGTATTCTCCCAGTTGTCACCGAAGTTTTCCCACTTCGACTTATCCTTGTCGTAGGATGTGCGGGCGGCAGACTCGGACGCCTTCTGAGCATTTCCCGTAAAGGTCATGATGTCGACAGGTATCCTTGTCATTCCCGGACGCAGAAGCTTTCCGTTCTCGGCAATGTACGAAGCATAGGATTCCGCATTCACAAGCGACTTCATTTCGTCAAGGCTTGAGGACGTGTCATCCGGCTTGTACTTTGCCGCGGAAGTCGTGAACCCGAGAGCACCCATAAGAAGCGTCACGGAAAGAACAAGACATACGGCTTTCCGGAACAGGGGTCTTTTCATTGAACGATTCCTCCAGATTAAATACTCGTCTGCGGGGCGTGCTGAGTGCACGCTCCTTAAGATCATTTAGAATTATAACACACGCGGGAACGAAAGTCAATAGCGGGCAGAGCCGTCGCGTGCACCGTTTTCGCGCATTGAGCGGAGTTTAGTTACCATTTTGTGGGATTGTGTAAATAATAGTTTACGTGCTTTTTGCAGAGCGTTCGCATTTGAAAACGTAATGTAAATTATTTTTACCCAATAATACGGCAAAAAGCCCTTATTTTGCGAAAAAACAGATTTGCAGTAAATATAATTTACATTTTTCCTACTATTTCCACATTGAGGGCAACAAGAATACATTTGTGCACTTTACACAAAAGCGCGGGGCTAATTTCTACATATACAACATCCCACTGTGTATTCCCGGGGATTAGTACGAAAAAGGGGTGATTTGTGTACATGGTGCGCCGGTATGTGGTGAAAAAGGCAAAAAAGTGCGATAGAGCAGTGCTTCACAAGAGCTGAAAGCAACAAAAAACGGTGCATGGAGCCGGTAATGGGCAGCTGCACCGCAATTGCGCGATTATAATATGAAATCCGCTGTGGCGAGCGGTTTACCCGGGTGGCGGTAAGCCCGGAAAATCCGGGGCGAAACCGCGGAAAATCCGGGAGGAAATTCAGTGTGGGCTCACTGAATTTCCGGAGTGAAAATTCAGAGTTAGCCAGCTGAAAAACCGGGGTGAAAATTCAGAGTGTTCCCCGGATTTGCGGCGCGAGGTCGTAAAAAAAGCGGGTAACCGATGCAAAAAGTCAGGCGGCAGGCAGGTGGTCAATGCCCTTCCCCGTCGGTGTCACACGCGCTCGCAAGCTCGAAATCTATCGGTCTGCCTATCTTACGGTAATAGTCCGCAAGGGCGCTCTTTATAGCCTCCTCTGCGAGGACGGAGCAATGTATTTTTACCGGCGGGAGACCGTCGAGAGCCTCGACAACCGCCTGATTTGTAAGCTCAAGCGCCTCCTTTACGGTATGTCCCTTTATGAGCTCGGTTGCCATTGAGGATGTGGCAATAGCCGCGCCGCAGCCGAAGGTTTTGAATTTACAGTCGGTTATGACATCGCCATCATCTATTTTCAGATACATTTTCATTATATCGCCGCACTTGGCATTTCCGACCTCGCCGACGCCGGAGGCGTCCTCTATCTCCCCGACGTTGCGCGGGTTCATGAAGTGGTCCATTACCTTTTCGCTGTACTGCATATATCTTTTCTCCTGTCTGATTTTGGTTTATTTATCCGGTGTTTCTTTTTCGGTTTCTGCGTTGTTGTCTTTTTTTGCGGGTGAGCTTATCTTATCTTTGAGACCTTGCCCCAGTGCTCCCGGTCTCCTCCGCGCTGTGCCTCCTCCCAGAGGGGGCTCATATCGCGCAGCCTTTTGACTATCGGGGGGAGCTGCTCTATTATATAATCGACGTCCTCTTCTGTCGTCTCATGCGATATTGAGAGGCGGAGGGAGCCGTGTGCCTTTTCGTGCGGAACGCCTATCGCGAGCATGACATGCGACGGGTCGAGCGAGGCGGAGGCGCAGGCAGAGCCTGTCGACGCCGCGATACCGGCTATATCGAGCCATAGAAGCAGGCTCTCCCCCTCGATAAAGTCAAAGCGGATATTTACGTTGCCGCAGACGCGCTCTGTACGCGAGCCGTTGAGGTAGGAATACGGTATTTTCGATGTAAGCTCGTCTATAAGTCTGTCGCGCATTCTCGCGACGCGGGGATTGTCGGAGAGACGCTCGTCGGCTATTTCCACAGCCCTTGCGAGCCCTAAGATATACGGGAGATTTTCGGTTCCGCCTCTTCTGCCGCGCTCCTGCCCTCCGCCGTCAATGAGGTTCGGGAGCACAAGACCGCGACGGACATAGAGAAGTCCTATTCCCTTCGGGGCATGGAGCTTATGACCCGAGACAGAGAGCATATCGACGCCGAGCGCGGGAATGTCGATTTTTATATTGCCCGCCGCCTGTACTGCATCGGTAAACATAAGTGCGCCGTGCTCATGTGCGATTTTTGTGATCTCGGCTATCGGTTGTATCGTTCCTATCTCGTTATTTACGTACATTACGGCGACAAGGGCGGTCTCGTCGGTTACGGCGGCGCGGAGCTCGTCCATATTGACTATTCCGTCCGGAGTTACGCCTACGTACGTGACGGTATAGCCTTCTTTTTCGAGGGCGGCGCAGCTGTTCAGGACGGCGTGATGCTCAATTTTCGTTGTGACTATATGCGTTCTGCCGGATTTACGCTTCATGAGGGCGGCGCCGGACTTCACAGCCCAGTTATCCGACTCTGTTCCGCAGGAGGTGAAATATATCTCGCGGGGCTCACAGCCGAGGGCGGCGGCTATACGCGCCCTCGCGCCGTCGAGGGCCACCTTTGCGTCTCTTCCTTTTTTATGGAGGCTTGAGGGGTTGCCGTAAAGCTCGCAGAATGCGGGCATCATAGCCTCCCTGACCTCGGGGCTTACTGCGGTGGTCGCCGCGTTATCGGCGTAGACAAATCTTGCCATGCTTTTTTCCTTTTCCTGTTTTCGGGGTATATCCCCGGCTTTTTCTTTGTTTATTACCGAAAAATCGCAGTCTTTCTGCGGGATATCGTTTTTTTCGGCAAAAAAATCATTGATTCTCCGTAATGGTGCGTCGTTTTTCCTTGCCGGACATTCAGACACGCAACGGGTATATTATATACGGTTTCCCGCTATTTTTCAAGCTTTTTCTTTTATTTCTGCCGTCGTGCGGGTTAAAAATGCGTCCAAAGCCGTGCTGCAGACATTTATTTATTGACAAAGCGACGAAAAAAATGTATAATTCTCTTCGGGGCATTTTCCCCTTACGGTCTCTTATGAAAGGATTTTATAATATGAAGTATACAATAGGCGTCGACCTCGGCGGTACGAACATTGCCGCCGGGCTGTGCGACGAGGACTTACGGATAGTTGACAAGGGCTCGGTCCCCACTCGTGCGGAGCGGGAGAACGAGGAGATAATACGCGATATGGCGTCGCTCGTCGGGGATATTCTCTCCCGCAACGGGCTCACCCCATCCGACATCGAATATGTCGGAATTGCCTCTCCCGGAACGGTCAATGCGAGAACCGGAATTGTCGAATACACAAATAATCTGCACTTCTACAATTTCCCGCTTGTTGAGGTTTTCAAGAAATTTCTGCCCGTAGAGCGGGTATATATCGCCAATGACGCGAATGCCGCCGCGCTTGCCGAGGCGCTCGCGGGTGCCGCGGCGGGTACCCGCTCATCGGTCATGATAACTCTCGGCACAGGTGTCGGCGGCGGGGTCGTAATTGACGGGCGGCTCTTTGAGGGCGGGGTCAACACTGCCGGCGCGGAGCTCGGGCACACCGTGATAGCCGCGGGCGGGCGTCTCTGCTCATGCGGGCGGCGCGGGTGCTTTGAGGCTTACTCCTCCGCAACGGCACTCACGGCGGCAACGCGGGAGAAGCTGCGCGAGCTGTCGATAAAGAAAATCCCCACAAGGCTCGAGGACCGTGCAAAGGCGGAGGGCAAGGTTTCGGCGCGGACTGCATTTGACGCTATGCGGCTCGGCGACGAGTACGGCAAGGAGCTCGTTGACGAGTACATATACTACCTTGCGGCGGGAATTACGAACATGATAAACATATTCCAGCCGGAGGTGCTCACGATAGGCGGCGGTGTTTGCAACGAGGGAGACTATCTCCTAAAGCCCCTGCTCCGTATAGTCGACCGCGAGCAGTACACGCGCGACAATGCAAGAAAGACAAGGATAATGATAGCGAAGCTCGGCAATGATGCCGGAATTATCGGTGCGGCGGGGCTCGGCAAGCAGAGCGAGAGCGCGCGAAGCGCGCAGTGAAATACGGCTTGCGCCGTGATGTGGTTAGTTTTTGATAATTTAATACAATAAAAACACGGTAGAGCCGTTTCGGATGCGGGCTTTACCGTGTTTTTTTATGTTTTTTGGGTAGTCGCTTTTTTCGGAGGGTATCACCCGCACAGGGGATTATCAGGCGGGGCGGCAATTGCTCCGCCGAGGGGTTCTGCAAGCTGTTATTCCGCGGGGGTGGTGCTGTTCTCCGTTGCCGCGGTATACCGGCGCGCCTGCGTTGTGAAGAGCTTATAATACTCTCCGCGCTTCGCCATAAGCTCTGAGTGTGTGCCGAGCTCGGTAAGCTCTCCGAGGTTTATGACGGCTATTTTTGTAGCCGTCACCGCGCTCGAAAGTCTGTGTGAGACGAACACGGATATTTTATCCCTTGAGAGCTCGTAGAAACGGTTATATACCTCCTGCTCCGCCATTGCGTCAAGGGCGGAGGTTGGCTCGTCCAGAATTATTATATCAGCCTCACGGTAAAACGCGCGGGCGAGCGACAGCTTCTGCCACTGTCCGCCCGAGAGCTCAATGCCGTCGTCCTCAAACATGCGGGTAAGCGGGGTTTCGTAGCCGTCCGGGAGCCTCTCAATAAAGCCGTCAGCGTTTCCGCTGTGCGCGGCAGTGGCTATATTCTCCTCCGTCGGCTCGCGGTAAACGTCGCCGAAGCGGATATTCTCGGATACGGTATCGGCATATTTTCCGAAGTCCTGAAAGACTATTCCGTAGAGGCGATAGAGTGCGCTGACATCGTACTCCTTTATATCGTGCCCGTCAAGGAGCACCTCCCCCTCTGTGGGGTCATAGAGCCTTGTCATGAGCTTTATAAGCGTGGTTTTTCCCGCGCCGTTGAGACCTACGAGGACAAGAGACTCTCCGGATGAAACGGTAAGCGAAAAGTTATGTATGACATCCCGCTCCGTGCCCGGATAGCGGAAGCTCACGGCTCTGAACTCTATCGTATGCCTTGCGCCGTATTCCGGCAGGAGGGGCGGGGTGACTGACGAGGTCACGGTCTGCTTTTCATGCAGGAAATCAAGCATGTTGTTTATAAACAGGGTCCCCTCGTAGATAGTCGCCGTTGCGGTTACGATAGTCGACACGTAGCTCGTTATGGAGTTCAGGGCTCCGGTATAGAGCGAATAGTCGCCTATCTGCCCGCTCCCGCCTACCACCGAATATGCGACATAGGCGAAAAGCGCACAGCTCGCTATCATATAAACAAGGCTGACTATCACCTGTGTGAAGCCCTCGCGGAGGATAAGTCCCTTCAGCCCCCTGTAATAGCGGGCAAAGGCGCCGTTGTACTTGTCTATAACGGTATCGCCGAGGTCAAGAAGCTTTATCTCCTTGACATTATCCTTGTTGACCATGATGTCGGAATAATAGTTCATCTGCCGGCGCTCCTTTGAGTGCTTGCGCAGATATTTGAAGTTGCGGTTGCGGTAGTAGTAATTGACGAGCGCGCCGGGAATTGACGCCGCGACGATAATAAGCGGAGCCCACGGCGAGAGCGTCGCAAGAACGGCGATAAAGCCTATGACGCTTATTGTCGAGCTTATCACGCTGAAGGTCGCGGACATTATGCGTATCGGGCGCAATGACGCCTCGCGGTTTGCGTTTTCGAGTTTCTCGTAAAACCCGGGGCTGTCGAACGAGGCGAGGTCAACGCACTTCGCCTTCGTTATGATTTTCAGGCGGATATGATTTACGACGACCTCGCCGGCGATGGCGGTCACCATATTGTTTATCCGTCCCATTACGCGGTTTACAAAGAGATAGATGAACTGGACTATAAGGAGAAAGAGTATCGGCTGAACGACCGACCAGAAGCCGACGTATTCCCCGGTGCCGATAAGCCCGTTTATCGCATTCAGAAGGTCCTTTGCGATATAGGCGCCGACTATCGGGAGTACGCCGCTCAGGGCGGATAGAATAATCATTGCTATGAGTATTCCGGGAGAAGCCTCCCATACGAGGGAGATAATATAGAATAGCCTTTTTGTAAACCCGGCGACGCGGCGGGCGAGGTACCCGGGGATCTCGGAGAGTCTCTTCGGCTTTTCAAGCCCGTCGTCCGGGACGGCGAGCGGCGGCTTATTCTGTGCCATTATACGCCCTCCTCTCCGGAGGCTCCGTCTGCCTTTTCATGCGGCGCACTGACGGTCCTTTTGTTTTTCGGCGTCTCACGCTGCGCGGCATGAAGAACCGCGCCGACGCGGAGCCCCGACCAGAGAAATATTATTATCTGCGCGGGTACGCCGAGGATAAAGACGAGCCATATCTCCGGAATAAATCTGAATAGCGAAAGAAATATCGAGGCAAGAAGCGACCACACGAGCACGGTGATTATCACGTAATTTGCGCGCGGGCGCCCCCATATCGAATTGAACACGAGAAGGACTATCGAGGAGACCGGCACGGCATAGACAAAGAGCAGCCATGTCGGGAACGAGCCGCCGAGCGAACGGATATTCAGAATGACGAAAAGGAGCGTCGCGACAAGCCACGCGACCGACGCGGAGAGCATGGTTATAATGCGGCGGTTGCGCTTTGTTATTCTCGAGACGGTTTTCTTTTTAATTTCGGTCTCGGTGTGATCCTCCGTAAGGAAGTAATCGACCGTAACGCCAAAGTAATCAGCCATCTGTCTCAGCACAAAGACATCGGGAATGGAGTCTCCTCTCTCCCATTTTGAAACCGCCTTGTCCGAATAATTCAGCATTTCGGCGAGCTGTAATTGTGTCATCCCGTGCTGTGTACGCAGGTCGGAAAGATTTTTTGCAAATATTCTGCGAAGCTCTTCCATGTAAACTTTTGTTTCCTTTTTATGCGTATTTTGCGGTGGAGGTTTTTCGGAGATACGGTAAAAGCTTGTCTACCGACGGTAGATTTTGTCGTTTTGCGCCGGTAGAATTATCTACTGTCTCTCCGCTTATGCAAAATTATAGCACATATCTGTGAAAAAATCAATATAATAACGCCGATTTTCGGATTTCTACCCGTGGGAGAGTCACTCCACCGTAATTCTACCGACAGATTTCTTACGGTAGAATTGCACCCGTCAATGAGTATACCCGAAAATATACGGTGTAGGGTGACTTTGTTTTGATTTTTGGGTATAATGTGAGCAAAGAGAGCGGCATGCGAAGCGGCGACGGAAAATATGCTTGTTTTCTTCAGTCGTATCGTGCAATGCAAAGTACGTCGCAAATATTTCTGCGATGTTATGCCGGGGTGGACAGTACATTCGGTCACGCCTTCCGATATACGGAAAGCCGCGAAGCCTCCGAACGCCCGGAGGCGAGGGCGAGCAGCGGAGCGGTGCCGACAGGAGCACGGACGATGCGTTTGCTTTTTGCAGGGAAAATGCGTCCGTCCACGCGGAAAGGAGAATTATAAAATGAAGAAGCTTTATATATGGGGAGATTCAATACTCCGGGGCGTCACCTATTCCGAGGAACGCGGAGCGCACGGGCTCTGCCGCGGGTTCCGGCTCGAGCGGGTGCGGGAGCTCGGATATGAGGTACTGAATTACGCCAAAATGGGTGCCACGGTTACGCGCGGCATGGAGATAATGGACCGCACGCTCCCGGAAAATCTCGACGGGGCTACGGTGATACTGGAGTTCGGAGGGAACGACAGCGACCACAGCTGGCGCGAAATCTCCGCCGACCCGCAGGGAGAGCACGGGGCGAACACCCCCCTGCCCGTCTTTGCCGAGACCTACACTAAGATGATAGAGCGTGTCAGACTTGCGGGCGGGCGCCCGGTTCTCGCAACGCTCGTACCCGTCGACGCGGAAAAATACATGAGGTGGATCAGCCGCGCGGGCTCACGCGAGAATATTCTCTCATGGCTCGGCGACACGTCGATGCTCTCCCGCTGGCAGGAGAGCTACAATACAGCCGTCGAGCGGCTCGCCGTGCTTACGGGCACACCGATACTGGACCTTCGGCGTGATTTTCTTCTCTCCCATGAATACAAGTCCCTGATGTCCTACGACGGCATACATCCGACAGACCGCGGGCACGACCTTATAGAGGAAAAAATCTGCGAGTTGCTCCGCCGCGAGAGCGTGCCGGAGACGGTATACGGCGATGTGTATATTGCTCTTCCCGGGGCTTTGAGGGCAGAAGGATAAGCAGAAAACATTAATAATACCGGCGGCTTCTGTACTTAACATGTATTGTGAGCCGCCGGTATTTTTATTTGTCGTTCTTATTTTTAATACTGATTTTTGCGTCTTTTCTCTGTTTCTCGTAATAACTTATTATCGCAGCTTTTTGTTTTTTGGCAGCCGTCTTGTCTTTCGCCTTTACATATTTCCCTTTTTTATGATTTGCGAAAAACATTATTGTTCCTCCTTAAATTCAATTTCACTTTCAAAATCAAAACTATTCGCATAGTCATTAAGCAAATCAATCAATTTCCCGCTCGGAGTGTATCTCTTCTGAACAAGATAGCTGTTCCTGATTTCTCGTAAGGGGAAGGCTTTGATTTTTTTGCTTTCCAGCTCATATCCTATCAGATAATTTCTTTGGTCTGTCACAAAGCCATAAACAGTGTTGAACGGGAATATACTTTTCGTTTTTTCAAATTGTCTGAAATGATAAATCTGCCCCGTCTGACATCCTATAAAAAACGAGTTAAATTCTTCCGCAAAGGCTATTGTTTCTCGTTTATACATTGGAAACCTCGCATACTCGTTCAGCATACCACGAATCACCACTGACAACTCAGATCTCGTCAATACAGTTTCAACATCATTTATTTCGTCAAAAACGCCTGCGTTGTTTTTTGACGGTCTTAACCAAATCTCAGTATCAAGTTTGTTTAATTCCTGATCTGAAAAATATACTCTGTCAATAATTTCGTTTACACATTCATAAATTTTTTCAGCATCAGAGCGTTGATTTTCCTCGGTCAAAATATAGTGTATCTCATCTCTTCTGTATTTTCTGATTTCAAGTAACGAAGGTATCAATCTGTTCAACAAAGCGTTAAGATTTGATTCATTGTTATCTTTTACAAATCCAAACGCCTGTGCATCATTGTATAGCACCATATATACAAAGTAAGACACTCTTATCTTAATTTTATCGGCAATCATTTAATCTCCTCCCAGTTGTAGTATACAATATGTCTACCCTAAAATCAAGCATTTTTGCAATCATATACACTTTTTGTCTACCAAAAATCCCATAATGCGTATGATTTACGCGGCTTTTTACTTCTGTTACAATATAAATGCAACCGAAAAAAGTTGACTAATACAGAAAGGAGTGCTATAATGAGTTTACTATCTTGGCTCTTAAAGCCTACACGAAAAATGGCTGAACCGCACACACCACGAGTACGCATAGGAAAATACACCATAACATCACACGCTCAAAACAGAATTGCAGACCGTACGCGCGGGTTAAAGAAGATTGACATGTTGGAAAACCTGTTCGGTATAACCTCAAAAAATTCAAAGCCATATACCCACAGTGACGGAAGTCTGCAATACGACCGAGTAAACAGGATTAATCGTACAGTGACATTTATCACAAATGAGCAAAACCGCGTGAAGTCAATAAGGAGATTTCACAGTGACAAAAGAGGGCGAGGCGGAGCGTACAGACATTTTGAAAAGGAGAAATAGGAAAACAATGTTTTTTAAGAATAGTAACAGCCCAGAGCTGAAATTCAAAGTCACAGATGACAGCGTAAGTTTTATAAAGAGTTATGTCATACCCGAAATGAAGCTATCGGCACCGATAGATGAGACCGTGCTCAACAGAATAATCGGGCTCGCCGACGATTGGGAAGCTGATATGATAGATACCGGCAGTGACAATTACAGTGATAAAACATTTTCATACCCGGAAAGAGACAGAAATATTGCCGCCGACAGATTTGTTTCCGAAATCAGCGGCTACTGGTCAAAGCACGGCAATGTGGATTTTGATGATCTCAATAGCAGACTCGGATTGAAATAATGCGTTGTGGCGCAAAAAAGAGTGCCGGTGGTATGCCGCGGCACTCTTTTTTTTATGTTGTTTATATGTGGACTTTTTATACGGGGTGCCGGAATAACACGGCAATGGGGTTATTCCGGCGCGGACGGCAAGAAAACCGGGAAATTACCAGTAAAGCTCCCAGTCGGGGTTCAGCATACGGTGGAGAGCCTCCATATAGAAGTAGTCACCCCATATATTCAGGTTATCCATATCGCCGCGGGGACGGTTATAGGTTGCGTGGAGGAGAAGCCCGTTCGACTCCGGGTCGTCCTTTGTAAGGCAGGTATCTATAAGGGCATTCATTATGCGCTTTGACGCATTTATATAGATCTGCTTATTCGGGTCGGTGTCCGGGAGGTGCTTTATTCCCTCAAGCATACCGCAGAGAGCTATCGAATCCGCGGAGGAGTCGCGCGGCTCCTCGGTTCCGCTCGTATAAATCATATCCCAGTACGCTATATAATCAGCGGGGAGGTGATTTAAGAAGAAGTTTGTCGTTGCCTCGAAGGTCTGAAGTGCCTTCGGGTCCTTTTTATAGATGTAGGTAAGCATGGGTCCGTAAATACCCCACGCCTGTCCCCTCGCCCAGAAGGAGTCATCCGACTTTCCCTGATGGGTCGCGCCGCGGAGCGGAAGTCCGGTTTCCGGGTTGAAGTAGTAGGTATGGAATGTGCTGGCGTCCGGGCGGCAGCAGACCTCCACAGTGGTCCTGAAGTGGTTATAGCCCATCTCGGCGTACTTCGGGTCTCCGGTAACCTCGGTTGCCCAGTAAAGGAGCGGAATATTCAGGAGGCAGTCAACGATAAGGCGGTAGCTGTTCGGGTCGTCTACATTTCCCCACGCCTGAATGAACTTTCCCTTTTCATGATAGCGGGATATGAGATTATCGGCAGCGAGGACCGCCGCGCGCTTCGCATCCTCGTCGCCTGTCAGCTTATATGCCGCGACGCAGGAGGGGATGAAAACAAAGCCCATATCGTGGTGGTTTACGCCTATCTTATTCTCTATTCTGTGGAGGTAGCCGGGGATCTGCCCCATAGCAACTTTCTTGTACTTCTCGTCTCCGGTCATCTGATAGGCATGCCAGAGTATACCTGTCCAGAAGCCGCAGTTCCAGCCGCCGTCATTCTCGACAGGTGTATACACCTTTCCGGAATGGGACGGGAACTTCGTCGTGAAGGTCGGGAGGGCGAAGTCTATCTTCTTCAGAGCCTCACCGAGGGCGTACTCCAGCTTCTCGCGCGGGAGGTCGAAATCGCCGTATTTCTTCGGGTCGTCAATCTTCGGTATTGCGGGTATCATATAAATTCTCCTTATGTATCCCTTTGATTTTGTGATTTTAACGAACGCAAAAATTACCAATAGGGGTGCCAATCGGGGTTCAGCATACGGTGGAGAGCCTCCATATAGAAGTAGTCGCCCCATATATTGAGGTCATCGACTCCTATCTTCTGCGGGAGGGCGTAGGTCGCGTGGAGAAGCAGCCCGTTCGACTCCGGAATGTCCTTCGTAAGGCAGGTGTCGATAAGGGTATTCATCATTCTCTTTGCGGCGTTTGTATATATGCTCTTTAAGGGGTCGGTATCGTCAAGGTGCTTTATACCCTCAAGCAGAGCGCAGAGGGCTATCGCATCGGAGGAGGAGTCACGCGGCTGTGTCGAGCCGTCGGTAAAGCAGAGATCCCAATATGCAAGGTAGTCTGACGGGATATGATTCAGGAAATAATTTGTCGTCGCCTCGAATACCTGTATCGCCTTTTCGTTCGGGTGGTACATATTCGTAAGCAGCGGTCCGTACATTCCCCACGCCTGACCCCTCGCCCATGCGGAGTCGTCCGAGTTACCCTGATGGGTCGCGCCGCGGAGCGGCTTTCCGGTCTTTGGGTTGAAGTAGTAGGTATGGAATGTGCTGGCGTCCGGGCGGCAGCAGACATTCACCGTCGTATTGAAGTGGTTATAGGCTATCTCGTCGTATTTCGGATCTCCCGTAACCTCGCTCGCCCAATAGAGGAGCGGAATATTCAGAAGGCAGTCGATTATCAGACGATAGCTCTCCGGGTCGCGGACGTCCCCCCATGCCTGAATGAACTTGCCCTTTGCATGGTATCTTGTGATAAGGTGGTCTGCCGCGAGGACAGCCGCCTCCTTTGCCGTCTCGTTCCCCGTCAGCTTATATGCCGCGACGCAGGAGGGCGTGTAGAGGAAGCCCATATCATGGTGATTTACACCAAGCTTCTGCTGTATTCTCGTAAGAAAGCTCGGTATAAGGGAGGTTGCAGTCTCCTTGTACTTCTCGTCGCCGGTGAGCTCATAGGCATGCCAGATCATCCCGGGCCAGAAGCCGCTGCCCCATCCGTAGTTGTTCTCCATCGGAGCATAGACATTGTTCACGCCGTACTCTGCGGGGAATTTCCCGTTCATGGTCTCAATAGCGTAATCAAGCTTTTTCAGTGCCTCGCCGAGGGCGTACTCCAGCTTCTCGCGCGGGAGGTCAAAGTCGGTATACTTATCGGGGTTATCGATCTTAGGTACTGTCGGTAACATAAATTCTCCTTTTTTGTGTCGGGCCGGCGTTTATGCACAGCCCCGCGTTTTTCATACTTCTACGCGTATATATTACCATACGCGCGGGAGGAAGTCAAGCGGAAAGCGCACCGCCATTATAGAAAATCCGATGATTTTTTTGTGCATAGTGAATAACACGCGCCCTCTCTGTCAAAGATTTCTCTGCCCCGCCGAGGCGGGAGAAAAAATACATAGAGAGAAAAAATGAAAAAGCTTGTCATATCGGCGATTGTCGCCATGCTATGCACACTTGTAATAGCCGTTATACCCACCGAGGCGGAGGGACGGATATACTCCGACACCGTGCGCCTCCATGTCATTGCAAACTCCGACCGTGACGGCGACCAGTCGCTGAAGCTCGCGGTGCGGGACAGGATACTCGCGGAATTCTCCGGGGCACTCGCCTCATGCGGGAGTGCGGCGGAGGCGGAGGAGACGCTCCGCTCCCGGCTCCCGGATATACGGGAGTGCGCCGGAGAGGTGATACGGGAGCGGGGGTATGAGTACCCCGTCGTCGTTACGCTCTCGGAGGAGAAGTACGGGCGGCGGGACTACGGCGACTTTTCGCTCCCTGCCGGGAAATACATGTCGCTGCGCATAATGATAGGCGAGGCGGCGGGCAAAAACTGGTGGTGCGTCATGTTTCCTCCCCTCTGCACGACACTCGCCGAGGGGGACGCGACAGACGGGTACACCGACGAGGAGCTACGGCTCATCGGCGGGAGGTATCGGATAAAGTTCAAGCTCCTTGAGCTCGCGGCGGAGTGCTTTTCCTGAAAATTCCGGGAAATCGCTCTCCCGGGCTTGATATTGTCCCCGCTTTATGCTATAATGATTTGCAAATAAATTGCAGATGAATTCTTTCGGGAGGGGACATGGACAGAAAGAGCGACGGCAGAGTTATAGCCGAAAACAGAAAAGCACGGCACGACTACTTCGTCGTCGAGACCTATGAGGCGGGAATCGAGCTCACGGGCACGGAGGTAAAGTCGGTGCGCTGCGGGGGTGTGAACCTCAAGGACTCCTACTGCGAGGTGCGGGGCGGCGAGCTCTTTGCCACCGGGATACACATAAGCCCCTACGACCACGGAAACATATTCAACCGCGACCCGCTCCGCGACAGGCGGCTCCTCATGCATAAGAGGGAGATAATGAAGCTCGCGGGGCTTGTCTCGCGCGAGGGGTACACCCTCGTCCCTCTGTCGTTCTATTTCCGGGGGTCGAACGTCAAGGTCTCCGTCGGGCTGTGCAAGGGTAAAAAGAATTATGACAAGCGCGACACGATAGCAAAGCGAGACGCCGACAGGGTTATTGAGCGGAGAATGAAGGACAAAGCTTACAACGACTGATTTGTGAGAGCTTTACGAAAAACCGGCAGGGTGACCTGCCGGTTTTCTTTTTTATTAGTTAGTTTTGAGCACGACGGGCTCCCTCAAGCGCGCAAAGCGCGCAGTGAAATACGGCTTACGCCGTGTGAAATATTATCCTTTTCGGAAAATGTGAAATAGCCTGTCGGCTGTGAAATACGGCTGTCGCCGTGTTATAGTTAGTATTGAGCACGACGGGCTCCTTCCGTCACGCTTTGCGTGCCACCTCCCTCCCGAGGGAGGCTCGGATCACCTTGTGCTTATTTTGCGATTATTTCAGTGCTATAACATCCTCGGAGGGACGGGTCGTCCACCTTCCGCTTGTGAAATCCGGGAAGGACTGCGGTGCGCCGCCCGCGGCTATCGACTGCTCCGACAGATAGGTTATAGCCGACCATGTCGCGGCGTCGTATACATCTATCGGCATGGGCTTCTTATTTACGAGGGCGTCAAGGAACACACGGAACTCTATGTAATCCATGCCGCCGTGCCCCTTTTCCTTCTCCTCCGGGGGGATGTCCCGCCATACGGGAGGAAGATACTCCGGCTTATACTTTTCGGCGTTGTTGAAGTTCTCCTTATAGTACGGGAGGGTCGCGAAGGATTCCTTGCTCTCTCCGTCAAAGAAGAAGATGTCGGGTCCCATCTCGTAAAATCCCTTTGTACCGTGGACGCGGATGTCGCGGTTATAGGAGCGCGGGAGAGTGGTGTCGAGGCGAAGGGTAACGGTCTCGCCGCCGGCGCAGGTGATTATCGTCGAGATTACGTCGCCCTGCCTGAATTTTTTTCCGGCGAGCGTCGGGTCTATCTCCGGGTGCGCCGCCACATACTCCTCAAGTCCGCAAGCCTTTGAAGCTACGGAAACGAGAGAGACGAAGCGGTTGCCGCGGTTTATATTAAGGAGCTTTGCGATAGGTCCTATCTCGTGAGTCGGGTAATTATCACAGTTGCGGTTCAGATAGTGGTGGAGGCGATAATGGCGTTTATTGTTGCCGTTCGTCACCTCGGCGCGCAGATCATGCGCGTATGCGCCGTTGCAGTGCACGATAGTGCCGAACCTGCCTGCACGCGCCATAGAGGTAACAAGAAGCTCCTGCTCATCAAAGCAGCAGTTCTCCATGAACATATACGGAGTTTTTGTCTCCTCATAGGCTCTGACAAGCGCGGCGCACTCCTCATAGGATGCCGCGCCGTTTACCTCCGAGGCGACGGCGACGCCGCGGCGCATTGCATATATCGAGACCTCCGCATGGTACTCCCACGATGTGGAGACGTAGACCGCGCGCGGCTCGTCCCCGGGGAGGGCGGCGAGGTAATCTATCGCCTCGCGGTAATCGGTCGTGCCGTAGGGGGTATATCCCCTGTCATCAAGCACCCTTTTCTTTGCGTCCTCTACTCTGTCCGGGTAAACATCGCACATCACGGCAAATTTAAGCTCCGGGAATTTCAGGAGCTGGTCACGCAGCATAGAGGAGCCGCGGGAGCCGAGACCTATTATACCAAAATTAACCATCGGTTTTATTTCTCTTTCTTATGTAAAAAATTATTTATCTTCGGTTTCTTTTTTATCGTCTGCGGACAGGATCCCTCCGCGGATATTGACGTCAAGCTTATGATAGGGGATCTCTATTCCGTTCTTCACAAGGGCGGCGCGCACCGCCTCTATCGTATCGAAATAGACGGTCCAGTAATCCTCGTTTATCACCCACACCTTTGCCGCTATGTCTATCGAGCTCGAGGACAGGGAGCTAACGCGGACGAAGGGCGCGGGGTCATTCAGCACGCGGGAATGTGCTGACACCGCCTCAAGAATTACCTTCTTCGCGAACTCGACATCGGTATTGTAGGACACGGAGAACGTGAGGTCGACGCGGCGGAGGTCCTTTGCGCTGTAATTCTCCACGGTCGACGACGAAAGCGTGCCGTTCGGGATATAGATAACGCGGTTATCGAATGTACGCATCTTCGTATGGACGAGGTGGATATCCTCAACCGTGCCCTCGTAATCCCCGACCTTTATATAGTCGTCTATCTTGAACGGACGGGTCAGTATTATGAGGACGCCGCCGGCGATATTTGCAAGGGCGCCGTTCACGGCGAGACCGACGCAGACGGAGAGGGAGGCAAATATTGCGGCAAAGGAGCTCGTCTCTATTCCGACATAGCCCATAAGCGCTATCACAAGGGCGATTTTCAGAGTCAGCCCGAGGACATAGGCGAGAGTTTTTACAATTGTTTTATCGGCTTTTTTCGCGAGTGCCTTTTTCATTATCCTGCGGCTCAGGAAATTTATCACGCGGAAGCCGATAAAGATAATCAGGAGGGAGATCAGGATTTTTATTCCGGCATTGGTCGCCCACTCGGTCACCGTGCCGATAAATCTGTCCCATACTCCGCTGTCGGTGGTTGCGATATCTGTCGCAGCCGTGGAGAGAAGAAGGTTCATTTTATACTCCTTTGTTTTGTTATTTTTGTCTTTATATTTCCGGGTTACCCCGTTTTACACATTGAGAACAAACCCGCTGCCGGACAGCTCCCTCTCCGAGGTCGGGATGAAGAAAACGACGGCAAGGGCGATTATCAGAACCGCGGTCGTCACTATGCCGCCCTCAATACCGAAGGCTCCGCCGCTTATAACAGCTCTGCCGAATTTCGGAGTGAAGGAAAAGAGCGAGGAGGATACTCCCTGACCGGAGACGCTGAGGCCGAATATCTTATCCTGTGTGAAGTTCCAGAACGAATGGATGGCGAGGACGCCGTATATACTCCCCCGCTTCAGCATATAGACGGCGAGGAACATCCCGAAGAGGGTGATATTCACTACCGCGAGGAAGCTCACACCGTTGTTCGCAAGGTGGAGAAGCCCGAAGAGAAGCGAGGAGGCGAACACCGCGACAGCCATATTCTGCCTCTTCGACAGGGTTATCATAAAGTAGCCGCGCAGAGCTGTTTCCTCCGCCGCGCCCTGTATAATGTAGCCGACAAGGAAGAGAACGGTAAAGACGGGCGAGAACGACGAGGGGGTAAAGCTGAGTCTGCCGCCGCCGAAGAGCACCACAAGCCCCGCGGTAACGGCGAGGAGACCGGCACCGACGCCGGCACCGACAAGATACTCAAAAATCCAGCTCTTCGTCTTACGGAAGCCCATGGATGTGATGGGTCTTCTCTCTATATTCGTGCAGTATATCACCGCGGCGAGGATAATAAAGACGGTGGCAAAAAGGTTTATACACGTGACCCACTCCGGCGGGTTAGTAAGAAATTCGAGAAGCTTTTCATAATTTACTTCAAAGCTTTCCCCGTTCACGATAGCGTCGCGGAAGGCGGGGTCGGACAGCATATTCGCGACCGCGATTACCGAGAGGATAACCGACTGCGGAATGCTCGCTATATAAAAGACGAGGAAGAATATCAAAAGCTCGACAAAGAGCGAATGTGACCTGCCGGTCAATGCCTCATCGAGCATTGCCGTCGGGCGCGGGGTGTGCTGATAAAAGAAATCACGCATTTGTTTTCTCCTTTCCGAACGTGCGGCGGAGCATATCCTCAGCCGCTGATATAAGCCCCTCCGGCTCTGCCGCTGTATCAAGCATAAGAACGGTGCCGTATACGACGCACCGGGCGCTGTAAACGAGAATAGACGTCTCCTCCCGGCTCTTGCCCGCCGACGCGGCATAACGCCCGACGGAATCGAGCAGATCGGACGAGAACGCGGAGTCTACCCCCCTGCCCATATCTCCGAAGCCGGAGATAAGCGCGGTACGGAACGAGGAGTTCGCATACCAGAAGCGGATATTCGAGAGGCAGAGCGCGACGGTGAGCTCCGCGGGGTCGGAATATGCCGAGCGGACGGCGGCGGCAAAGCCCCGCCATGCGTCATCGATATAAGAAAACACCGCGAGAATAAGCTCCTCCTTTGACCTGAAATGGCGGTACGGAGCCGCGCAGGACACCTCTGCCCTCTGTGCGACGCGGCGGAGCGAAAAATCCCGTATTCCGTAGCCGGATATTTCGGAGAGTCCGGAGAGTATCAGCCTCTCCCGCAAATCGGCGGGCGCCTGCCCGTCACTTACGTTGTTCATTCCGCACCTCCAAAGCATTTCGTCACCGCAATTCTATCATATTCTCAAAGAAAACACAAGTATATTTTTACTTTATTTGCTTTTTTTCTGCCCGCGTTATTGACAGCGCGCACACAATGGTGTAAAATGTAGTAAAAAAGTCGGTTAACACTGTTAACTTTTGCATAGGAGGCATAAAAATGATAAATCCGGAGGCATACGCGCTCGGCAGCTGCCGCTCCGAGATACGGGAGCTGTATGAATGCGGGCTCAGAATGAAATCCGAGCTCGGGGCGGAGAACGTATTCGACTATTCTATCGGGAACCCGACGACAGACCCGCCGGAGGAATTCACCTCCGCGGCACTCCGTATTCTCCGTGATACGCCGCCGGCGCTGCTGCACGGCTATACCTCCGCGCCCGGCTGTGCCGAGCTGCGCGCGGCACTCTCAGACTACATAAACAAAAGATACGGCGAAGAGACGGCACCGGGGAATTTCTATGTGACGGTCGGAGCCTCTGCGGCACTCACCGCGGCTATCGGCGCGGTCTGCACCCCCGGGGAGGAGGTCGTCGTTATCGCGCCGTTCTTCCCCGAGTACCGGGTATTTATCGAAAACGCGAGCGGAAGAGTGGTAGTCGCACCGACGAGAGAGCCGGAATTTCAGCCGGATATTGAGGCTCTCGCGGCGGCGATAAGTCCGAGGTGCGCCGCGGTAATCGTCAACTCCCCGAACAATCCGAGCGGGGCGGTATACACGGAGGAGAGCCTGCGCGCGCTTACCTCCCTGCTCCGCCGCAAGTCCTACGAATACGGAAAGACTATTTATCTTATATCAGACGAGCCGTATCGCGAGCTCGTCTACGACGGGGCGACGGTGCCCTACGTTCCCTCGCTCTACGACGACACGATAGTCTGCTACTCATATTCAAAGTCGCTCTCCCTCCCCGGCGAGAGAATAGGCTACGTGATGGTGTCACCGCGGACGCGGGGGTGCGACGCGATATGCGACGCCGTTGCCGGGGCGGCGCGGCGGGCAGGCTATGTCTGCGCGCCGAGCTTCATGCAGAGGGTGCTCACCGAGACGCTCGGCATCTACTCCGACTTATCGGTCTATGACGAAAACAGACGGGTACTTCTCGAGGCTCTGACCTCATACGGCTACACGGTGACGCCGCCGCACGGCGCGTTTTACCTCTTTGTAAAGTCGCCGGAGCCGGACGCGCACGCTTTTTCCGAGAGGGCGAAAAAATACGGACTGCTCCTCGTGCCGTCCGACAGCTTCGGCGTCCCGGGCTATGTCCGCCTCGCCTACTGCAAGCGGACGGAGGAGGTGCTCCGCTCGCTCCCGCGCTTCAGAGAACTCATGGAGAGCTACAGATGAAAGAGATAATAACGACACCCGGCGGGCATGAATATAAAATAACGATAGGCAGCGGGCTGATATCCCGGGCTGAGGAATTCATCCCCTCCGGAGGAAAGAATTTTATACTCACGGATGACGGGGTGCCCGGGTATGCCGACGCCCTCGCCGCGCGGGTCGGCGGTACTGTATTCACCGTCCCCGCCGGAGAGAGCTCAAAGAGCGCAGAGATGCTCCTGCGCGTTATATCGGCGATGTCCTCCGCCGGGCTCGGTCGCCGGGACAGGCTCATCGCCGTTGGGGGCGGGGTCGTCGGTGACCTCGGCGGCTTCTGCGCGTCGGTCTACATGCGCGGGATAGATTTTTACAATTTTCCGACAACGCTCCTCTCCCAGGTAGACTCATCGGTCGGGGGCAAGAACGGGCTCGACATAAACGGAATAAAAAATCAGATAGGCACATTTTATCAGCCGCGGGGGGTTGTCATAGACACCGACACGCTCCGCACCCTGCCGCCAAGACAGGTAGCCTCCGGCGTCTGCGAGGCACTGAAAATGGCTATGACCTCGGACAGGGATTTATTTGAGCTAATAGAGCGCGACGGCTTCACGGAGCAAAACGCAGAGGAGATAATCTGCCGCGCGGTGGACATAAAGCGCCGGGTCGTCGAGGCGGACGAACGCGAGGGCGGGCTCCGCCGTATACTCAACTTCGGGCACACGATAGGTCACGCGATAGAGAGCTCCGCAGGGCTCGGCACACTTACGCACGGCGAGTGCGTCGCGCTCGGTATTCTGCCTATGATTCCCGAAGGGCTCCGCAAAAGGGTCATACCCGTGTATGAAAAACTCGGTCTGCCGACCGACTACACCTGTGACTGCGGAGCACTCGTAAAATACATGGAGCACGACAAAAAGGCAGAGGGCGAGACGCTCCTTGCCGTGCTCGTCGACAAAATCGGAGAATGTCACACAGAGCGCATGACCCCAAAAGAGCTTGCAGAGCGGGCGGGCGCGCTCTACGGAGAGAAAAGATGAAAAACACGTTCGGAAGCAATATAAAGCTGACCCTCTTCGGCGAGAGCCACGGAGAGGCGATCGGCGCGGTGCTCGACGGGCTGCCCGCAGGGCTGCCGGTCAATGAAGAGTACATCGCCTCGTGCATGAGACGGCGCGCGGCGTACGGAAAAATATCGACGGCGCGAAGAGAGGCAGACGCTTTTTCGCTCGTCAGCGGGGTCTATAACAGCAGGACGACCGGGAGCCCGATAACGGCTGTCATAAGGAATACGGACACTCGCTCCTCCGACTATGAAAAGCTTTCTGACACGCCGCGCCCGGCGCACGCCGACTATACAGCCGCGGTGCGCTATCACGGGTTCTCCGACCCGAGGGGCGGTGGGCACTTTTCCGGGCGGCTGACGGCACCCGTAGTCTGCCTCGGCTCGCTCGTGCGGTATGTGCTCTCCCTGCGGGGGATAACCCTTGCGACGCATATAAAGTCCCTCTTTGGGATATGCGACGACGGATTTTCAGGTGACCCGCGCGAGGCAGAGCTCCTCCTTTCCCACGTGTTCCCCACCCTCTCGGAGGAGACAGGACGGAAAATGACGGAAAAAATCGAGGAGGCGGCGGCACGGGGCGACAGCGTCGGCGGGATACTCGAGGGGGCGATATACGGGCTGCCCGCCGGAGTCGGCGAGCCGTTCTTTGACAGTCTTGAGGGGGTTCTCGCCCACGGGCTGTTCGCTATTCCCGGGGTCAAGGGAGTTGAGTTCGGGCTCGGGTTCGGATACGGCACTGCCACAGGCTCGGAGGTCAATGACCCATTTATTATCCGCGACGGCAGAGTGGCGACAAGGACAAACAACTGCGGCGGCGTGCTCGGCGGTCTCTCAAACGGAGAGCCGATCATCTACCGGGTCGCGATGAAGCCGACGCCGTCAATATCGCTCCCGCAAAGGAGCGTCAACATAAGAACCTCCGAGGAGACGGAGATAACCGTGCACGGTCGGCATGACCCGGCGATAGTCCACCGGGCGGCGGTGGTCTGCGATTCTGTCGCATCTCTCGCCGTCTGCGACCTGCTCGCCTCCCGGTACGGCTCTGACGCCATTGCGGAGGGTCTGATATGAAGTACGGGTGCATCGGCGGGAGACTGGCGCACAGCTTTTCCCGCGAGATACACGCCTGCCTCGACACGCGTGAGTATGCGCTGTGCGAGCTCGCCCCGGAGGAGCTCCCGGAGTTTTTCCGGAAGCGGGATTTTCTCGGAATAAACGTCACGATTCCCTACAAGGAGGCGGTCATTCCCTACCTTGACGGCATTGACCCGGAGGCGCGGGAGATAGGTGCTGTCAATACTATTGTAAACCGCGGCGGAAGGCTCACGGGCTACAACACCGATGTATACGGCATGAGATGCCTTGCGAGGTCGGCGAGGATAGACTTTACCGGAAGAAAGGTCCTTATCTGCGGGACGGGGGGAACCTCAAAAACCGCGGTCTACGTCGCAAGAAGCGGCGGAGCCGCGGAGGTAATCCGCCTCTCGCGCACGGGAAACGAGGGAGCACTCTCATATGAAGAGGCATACAGGCTTCACACCGACGCACAGATAATCATAAACACCACCCCGGCAGGAATGTACCCCGACGGGATAGGTAAGGCTGCAATTGATATTTCACGCTTCCCCTCTCTTACGGGGGTTATCGACGCGGTGTATAATCCCCTGCGCAGTGCGCTCTGCCTTTCGGCACGGCGGCGGGGGATCCCTGCGGAGGGCGGGCTCCTCATGCTCGTCATGCAGGGTGTGCGCGCCTCGGAAATATTCACAGGGCAGGTATACAGTGAAGAAAAGGCGGGGGGCGTGTATAAAAAACTGCTGTCCGAAAAGGAAAACACGGTTCTCATCGGTATGCCGGGGTGCGGCAAGAGCACCGTCGGCAGACTGCTCGCAAAAATCAGCGGGCGCGAATTTATCGACACGGACGAGATAATATGCCAAAGGCTCGGCACCGATATACCGACGGTGTTTTGCGATATGGGCGAGCCGTATTTTCGCGACGCCGAGAGCGAGGTAATAAAGGATGTCACGCGGGTCGGCGGGCGGATAATATCCACCGGGGGCGGCGCAATACTCCGTGAGGGGAATGTCGACGCGCTGCGCCAGAACGGACGGATATATTTCATAGACCGACCGGCGGAGGAAATCATCCCGACGGATGACCGCCCGCTCGCAAAAAGCAGAGAGGACATCGCGCGCCTCATGCAGCAGAGACACGGAATATATATCTCTGCGGCAGATTTTGTGATACACGGCGGGACGCCGGAGGAAATCGCAGAAAAAATCACGGAGGAGAGCGGACTTTTATGAAAAATACAGGCAAAAAAATATATGTAATAAACGGCGCGAACCTCAATCTTCTCGGAATAAGGGAGCCCGCGATATACGGAAAAGAGGACTACTCCTCTCTTTGTACACGCCTTTCGGAATACATAACCGGGCGCGCTTACACGCCGGTCATATACCAGTCAAACCACGAGGGCGACATTGTGGACAAAATCCAGTCTGCGCTCTCCGATGATGTTCTCGGGATAGTTATAAATCCCGGCGGGTACACCCACACGTCCGTAGCTATACCCGACGCCATCAGCGCGGTATCGCTCCCGGCGGTGGAGGTGCACATCTCCGACCCGGACGCGCGCGAGGACTTCCGGCATGTAAGCTACATACGCCCGGTCTGCGTCGCGACGGTGAAGGGGCACGGCGTCTCGGGATATTTTGAGGCTGTCGACCTTCTTATCCGGGAGTACGGCGAAAATGAGAGTTAAAATAAGCGCGGGACACGCCCGCGGCGAGGTATATGCGCCGCCGTCAAAGAGCATGGCGCACCGCCTGTTGATACTCGCGGCGATGTCCGGCGGGGTATGCCGGGTGCACGGGACAGCCGACTGTGACGATGTGCGGGCTACTGTCGACTGTCTCGGCTCGCTCGGTATCGGGACGCACGCGGACGGGGACACGCTGACGGTCTTTGGACGGGATTTCCGCACTCTGACCCCCCACTCTCCCCTCCTCTGCCGGGAGAGCGGGAGCACGCTCCGTTTTCTTATCCCCCCTGCCCTCATCTCGGGTAACGAGACGATATTCCGCGGGGAGCCGCAGCTCATGCGGCGACCGATGGGAATATACGAGGATATTTGCAAAGGTCACGGGCTCGCCTTTCGTCGGGGCGACGGGGAGATAGAGGTCTGCGGACCGCTCCTCCCCGGCGAATACACGCTCCCCGGGGATGTATCGAGCCAGTTTGTATCAGGACTTCTGTTCGCGCTTCCCGTCCTCCCCGGCGACTCGGTAATCCGGATAAGCGGAAGGATAGAGAGCCGCTCATACATAGGACTTACGCTCCGCGCGCTCGCACTCTTCGGGATACGTGCGGCATGGCGGGACGAGCGGACGATAGATATTCCCGGCGGGCAGACGCCGCGCGCGGGAGATGTATACGTAGAGGGCGACTGGTCAGGAGCGGCATTTATTGACGCACTCAATCTCTTCGGCTCTGACGTTACGCTCCGTGGGCTCGACCCGGAGTCGGCACAGGGGGACAAGGTTTACAGACAGCACTTTGCCGCGCTGTCCCGCGGGGTGCCGGTGATACACATCGGCGACTGTCCCGACCTCGGTCCCGTGCTCTTCGCCGTCGCGGCGGCGAAGCACGGCGGGATATTCACGGGGACGCGCAGGCTGAAAATAAAGGAGTCTGACCGGGCGGCGGCAATGTGCGAGGAGCTCGCTAAATTCGGGTGTCTGCTCGATGTGCGCGAGGACAGCGTCATTGTCTACCCAAGGGAATTTCACGCCCCGACAGAGGCTCTCTTAGGGCACGGAGACCACAGGATAGTCATGGCACTCTCGGTGCTCCTCACCATAACCGGAGGAGAGCTTGACGGCGCGGAGGCTGTCGCAAAGAGCTATCCCGGCTTCTTTGCCGACCTCAGAGCTCTCGGAATAAAGGTGGATACGGAATCATGAAGCTTACAAAGGACACAAAAATACTTATAATCGGACTCGGCGTCATAGGCGGGTCATACGCCGCGGCACTGACAAAGGCGGGCTATCGCGTCAGGTGCATAACGAAGGCACAGGCGGACATAGACTACGCTCTCGCACGCGGGATGATAGAATGCGGGACGACGGAGGTCGACCCGGAGCTCATAGGCGACGCAGAGCTGATGGTTTTCGCCATATACCCCGGCGCGTTTGTCGAATGGGCGGAGAATTACGGTCACATGATACGCCCCGGAACGCTCGTCACCGATGTTACCGGCGTCAAGTCCGACATTGTACCGCGGGTTCAGGCGCTGCTCCCCCGCGGAGTCGAATTTATCGCCGCGCACCCCATGGCTGGGCGGGAGAAAAGCGGAGTCGAGTTCAGCGACCCGGCGGTCTTTCACGGGGCTAACTACATTGTCACGCCGACGGAAAGGAACACGGAGGAGGCTATCGACCTCTGCTGTGAGCTCGGGCGGGTGCTCGGCTTTTACAGGATAAGTATACTCACCCCGGCGGAGCACGACAGAATGATAGCATTTCTCTCGCAGCTTACGCACTGTATCGCCGTGTCTCTCATGAATGCGGAGTCTGCCGGGGGGCTCGAAAAATACACGGGCGACTCATTCCGTGATCTCACGAGAATAGCGAAGATAAACGACGAGATGTGGTCGGAGCTCTTTCTTCGCAACAGGGACGCCCTGCTTTCCGAGATGGACGCATTTGAAAAGGAATTTCACTCTCTGCGCGACATGATAGCAAGCGGAGAGCGCGAAGAGCTACGGAAAAAAATGAGACGTGCGACGGTGAAGAGAGTTCTCTTTGACAAGCCGGTCATTTAAGGAGGTGTTTTTATGAATATGGATTTTTACAGGAAGCTCCCAATACCGAAGGACGTTAAAGAGCAGTTTCCCATAAGCCCGGAGGCGGCGGCGGTGCGCGAGGGGCGCATACGCGAGCTTGAGAATATACTCTCCGGGAAGGACGACCGGTTTCTTCTCGTTATAGGTCCCTGCTCTGCCGACAACGAGGACGCGGTTATGGATTATATTTACAGAATAGCGCGTATCGCCGAGCGGGTGGCAGACAAAATCATGATAGTGCCGAGGATATACACGAACAAGCCGAGAACGACCGGCGAGGGCTACAAGGGTATGCTCCACCAGCCCGACCCGAACGGCGCGCCAGACCTGCTCACAGGGCTCCTCGCTATACGGAGGCTCCACATGCGGGCACTGTGCGAGACGGGGCTCGGCTGTGCAGACGAGATGCTCTATCCCGAAAACCACCGCTATCTCTCCGACATACTCACCTATGTTGCCGTCGGAGCACGATCCGTAGAGGACCAGCAGCACAGGCTCACCTCCAGCGGGCTCGACATCCCCGTCGGAATGAAAAATCCGACGGGCGGCGACATCTCTATAATGATGAACGCGATACGCGCGGCGCAGGGCTCACACACCTTCATATACCGCGGATGGGAGGTGCGGAGCCACGGAAACCCGTATGCCCACGCAATTCTGCGCGGTTATGTGGACAAGCAGGGGAAATCCCACCCGAACTACCACTACGAGGACCTCATCGACCTTGCGGCTGTGTATGCGGAGTCCGGTCTCGGAAACCCTGCTGTGCTTATCGACACGAACCACTCGAACTCCGCAAAGAGGTATGACGAGCAGCCGAGGATAGCAAAAGAGGTGCTCCACAGTATGCGACAGTCGGGGGACATACGACGGCTCGTGCGCGGGCTCATGATAGAGAGTTATCTTGTCGACGGGGCGCAGAAAATCTCGGCGGACGAGATATACGGAAAGTCGATTACCGACCCCTGTCTCGGTATAGAAAAGACCGAGCGGCTGATATACGAGATAGCGGAGCTCGTTTAACGTAGGTGCGGACGCATTTTCCTTGCGTTATAATCTACTGCAAAAATACCCCCATGGAATGAAGCGAACCGAGAGGTTCGGGCACCTTGCGGTGCGCCATTCCACGGGGGTGGTTTTTTATGTCGGCGTTTTCGGGAGGTTACTTTGTGAGTGAGAGGACGATTGCCTCTGCACAACGGAGACCGTCGACGGCAGAGGAGACGATGCCTCCCGAATATCCCGCGCCCTCGCCCGCCGCATATAACCCCGGGAAGCCGGGGAGCGAGAAGTCCGGGAGGCGGGTTATCCTCACCGGGGCGGTCGAGCGGGTCTCTGTCGCCGTTAATACGGCGTCCGGGTACATGTATCCGGGGAGCCATGCGTCAAAATCAGGTATTGCCGCGCGGAGAGAGCCCGTGACATACGGCGGGAGAACACGGGAAAGGTCATACGGGGCTGTGCCGGGGAGGTATGACGGAAAAACGGAGCCGAAGCCGGAGGGTGCCGGGACGGCGGAGAGAAAATCCCCGAGGCACTCTGCCGGGGCGACGTAGCCGCCGTGTGCGGCGTATGCCGCGCGCTCCAGTCTCTCCTGCAGCTCTATGCCCGCAAGGGGGGACGTACCACCGAAGTCATCCGGCGTCAGGGACACGAGGAGGGCGGCATTTGAATTTTCACCGTCGCGCGCGGAGGCGCTCATACCGTTTGTCACAACGCCGGAGGCGGTCGAGGTCGCTCCGACGACAACGCCGCCCGGGCACATGCAGAAGCTGTAAACACTCCGCCCTCCCGGAAGATGTGTCACAAGGTGATATGACGCGGAGCCGAGCCCCGGAGGAGTCGCGCCGCGGTAGACTATCCTGTCGATATATTCTCTCGGGTGCTCTGCCCGGACGCCGACGCCGAAGCCGCGCGGCTCCATAATCACACCGAGGGACAGAAGCATACGATAGGTATCCCGCGCGCTGTGCCCCGTGGCGAGAACGGCATGGGTGACCTCCTCGCGGTGTGTGCCTTTTGGGTCGGTATATTCAAGGGCGGATATTCTCCCTCCCCTGCTCACAATTCCGTCGACGCGGGAGGAAAATCGGAAGCTGCCGCCGAGGGATATTATTCTCTCTCTTATGCCTCGGACGTACCCCCGGAGCTTATCCGTCCCGAGATGGGAGCCGACGGTATACAGAATGTCCTCCGGAGCGCCGTGCGACACAAACTCTGAAAGGACGCGACGCTTATACTTATCCATAGCGCCGCATTTCAGCTTTCCGTCCGAGAATGTGCCGGCACCGCCCTCGCCGAACTGGATATTTGAGTCGGGCGAGAGGGTACCCCGTGTATTGAAAAGGCGGACGCGCCCCTCCCTCTCCTCTACTCTCTCGCCGCGCTCAAGGATAACCGGGCGAAGCCCGCACTCAGAGAGGAGGAGCGCGGCGAACATCCCCGCAGGACCGAAGCCGACGACAGCCGGACGGACGGAGGACAGAGCGGCGGGGGAAACAGGCGGGAGGTGAAAAGAAAGATCGGCGGCGGTGGTCACCTTTTTCCGGATTTTCAGAAGCCCCGCCTCACGCTCCGGCGGCAGGGAGAGCGCGACGCTCACCTTCCATGAAAATTTACCGTCGGAGGATATGAGCACTTTTTTTGTCGGTACGGCGGTTGCCGCCTCATCCGCCGTTACCGGTATTCTCGCCCGGAGGGCGCGGCAAAGCTCATCTTTTCCGTAGTCTGTCGGAAGCATTATATCCGTCTGTATCACATCGCGCCCTCCCTTTTAGTTTATGGCGCCCCGGGTTATAGCTCCCGGGGCGCCGGATTATTTTGTTACTGTTTTTCGTCGTCCTCGGCGCGCTCTTCCTTTATAACGACATCCGCCGATATATTGTTTGCCTCGTAGCCATAGCGATAACGGTACTTCTTATAGTAGCCTTTTTTACCGTGGACGTATTCCAGAGTATTCTTCGGCTCTACATCATTGAGCACGGTTCCTATTATGCTGCCGTCAACGCTCGTAATGAAGCTTACTGCACTCTTTACCGCGGCGGTATCGCAATATCCGCAACGGGCAACGAGAATATAGCCGGATATATTCTGAGATATAACGCCGGCATCGGTCACCTCACAGACCGGGGGCATATCGAAGAGGACGATGTCAAACTCGGATTTCCACGTGTCGATAAGCTCCTTCATTCTCGGCTGTGAAAGGAGCTCCGAGGGGTTCGGAGGTATGTGACCGGAGGATATGACGGTGAGATTATCGTTATTCGCAGCCTTCTGCATTACCTCGTGGCTGTCCTCTATTATGCCCGCGAGCAGCTCGCTGAGACCCTCGCGCTTTTCAAGCGAGAATATCTTCCTGAGCACAGGGCATCTCATATCGCCGTCTACAAGCAGAACCTTTTTATTCGACATAGCAAACGAAAGTGCGATATTCGAGGTAACCACCGATTTTCCGGCTCCGGCAAAGGGGCTCGTCACCGCGTATACGGGTGTGCCGTTCTTTGCGGCGGAGTAGTAAACGCCGGTACGTATATGATTGAACGCCTCGTTTATTGCAAAGGGCGTGCTTGTGCCGACAAGCATATTTTTGTATGAGCGGATGATGCCGTTATTATTCTTTCCGGGAATATAACGCTTCACGCGCTTGCCCTGCGTCTGCTGCGGGTCGGACCAATGCGGGACGGAGCCGAGATTCGGGCATCCGGCGCTCGCCGTGAGCTCTGTCTCGTTGTGTATAACGGTATCGAAAACAGATATGAGGAGGAACACGCAATAGGTTATCACGGCTCCTACGAGAGCCGCGAGTATCGCATTTCTTACATAGGAGGGCGATATGGTGGTCACACGGACATTCTCCTCAAGGCTGTACACCTTATCTATCATATCGGCATCCTTTGTATTACTCATCTCCTGAATTATATTCGGGAGAACCTTCTTCACCGACTCTACGGACGCCTTTGCAGTCTCGGGAGAATCTGCGGTTACGGTGAGGCGGAAGATAAAGAGATCGTTGTCGTCCCTGTCCGCCTTAAGCATTTTGCGGAGTCTCGCCACTGCGGCGTCCTCGGAGCAGTTGTAGCCCGGGAGCTCGTTCAGGTGTCCGTCGCGGACGGCGGCGGTAAGCACCTTATCCTCGGTAGAAAGCTGCATATAGTTCTTCGCGAGAATTGAAGCGGCGGAAAGGATAGCCTGTGACGAATAGGCGTAGTCCTTCGTATTGTTGTTTACCCAGAACGAGGCTGTCGCCTTATACTCGGCCTTTTTGAAGAATTTCGTGAAAAGCCCGCCTGCCGCCGCAGCGACAACCGCCACTATCGCGACCCATGCAAAGCATTTTTTCAGAACAGTCCAGAGGACCGAAAGGCTTATTTCCTTTTCGCTGTTTTCGGTATTCATATTGTTCTCCATATCAGTTTTCTATTGCTCCTGTCTCTATAAGTTTTTCTATGAATGCATCGGCATCCCGCACCGCAACATCGCGCGGGACATCGTATTTTTCCGTCAGCGCGTCATATATTTCCTCGCGCTCCGCTCCCTTTTGCAAAAGCTCAAATATCGTTCTTCCGCTCCCGTTCAGTATCACGCCGCCGACGCCGCGCGCCGCGCCGCCGAGGGAGACCGCGACAGTCCTGCCGCCTACCTCGCGGAGTACAAAGTTTCCTTTTATCTTCATTTTTCAACCTCCTGACTGCCCGTATCTTCGGCAAGTGCCGCGCGGGCGGTATGCGCCGCGCCGGGCTCCATATTACAATAAAGTCTCACAAGCCTCGTCGCCTTCAGTATTCTGTCGGCGAGCGCAAGCGTCCCGAGCATGGCGCCCGGGGTATCCGGCATGAATATCTGACAAAGCAGGTCCTGCACGGCGTCTTCCGGCAAGAGGGGCTCTGCCTTATTTTCCGCACCGCGGCGGAGAAAGGCTATCCCGCCGAGGGGATACTCGCCCGGTATGCCGTAGTTCTCTTTTCCGCGCCACGGTGTCCCGCAGGCATAAAGCCTGTCCCCGATGAAGCGGAGAACGGGCTTGTCCCCATTCAGAACAAAGCAGCCCGGAAACTCGGAGAGCCAGAGGCGAGTGTGCGTAGTTTTGCCCGTCCCGCTCTTTGCGGTGAAGGCGTATGCCACGCCGTCGAGCACGACGACAGAGCCGTGAAAGACGACGGCGCCGTAGTCCGGCAGACACTCTGCTATCTGTCTGTAAGCACAGACAGACTCGTAGTACCCCGGAGGAAGCCCGGGGGTAAGGTCAGCCTCTTTTTCTATTTCCCCGTCGCCGACGCGGACGGTAATATCCGGGGGCGAGCCCGGCGGGGCGAGGTAGTCCGCAGCGAGAGCAGCGAGATACGGATACCTGTTATCGACCGAGACGGTAAGCCCGGCTATTTTTATATCAGTCATTGCCCCGTCCTTTCATATATGCGGCTATCAGAGCCTCGTTCCCGTCGGATATTGAGATATATGCAAATGCGGTCACGCCGCCGGAGTATTCAACCTCGGAAAGCGCGGCGCAGTCGGAAAATGCAGACTTTCCTATTTTGTGCACCTCATTTGGAAGAATGACGCGGGAGAGCGCGGTACAGCCCGCGAACGCCTCATCCCCCACCGAATACATGCCGGAGGGGAGCGCCGCGAGGGTCAGCCCCGTGCAGTCACGGAACGCGCCGGTCGGAAGAGCCCCGAGGGAGTCGCCGAAGGTCAGGCTGTACATACCGATACACCCGGCGAACGCCTCGTCCCCGAGGGAGGTAAGCGACGCGGAGAGGGTGACGGTACGGAGCGATGTGCAGAGCGAGAAAGCAGAGGAGCCGACGGACATGACCCCGTCGGGGAGCGTCAGCTCACGCAGGCTATCGCAGTAGTAAAAGGCTTTATCCTCTATCGTCTCAAGGGATTTTCCCCATGCTACGGAGGAGAGCGAGCGGCAGCCGGCAAACGCCGAGTTGCCTATCACAAGGATAGTGTCGGGGAGGCTTACGCTCTCTATTTTATCGCAGTTTATGAACGCCGCGGCACCGATATAACGGAGAGTTTTGGAAAAACGGACGCTCCGCAGCCCGGTACACCCGGAGAAGGCATATTTTTCTATTATATCCGGAACGCCGGAGAGGTCAAGCGACGTAAGCGATTTGCACCCCTCAAACGCGCTCTCACCGAGGTAGCGAAGCTGCAGCCCCGAGAGGGTGACGCCGGACAGCCTGTCGCAGCCGTAAAAAGCCTTATTGCCTATATAGGTAACCGTTTTCGGGACGGAAAATTTACCGAGGAGCGTACAGCTGTAAAACGCTGTGTCTCCGATATACTCCGTTCTCTTCGGCAGTGATGTGATGTCGAGCATGGAGCAGAAGGCAAACGCGCCGGAGCCGATATATGTGACGCTGTCCGGCAATGTTACGTCAAAGAGCCCGGAGCAGTCGTAAAATGCGTCGTTGCCTATCTTTTTGCAGTTTTTCGGGAGCTTGACCACGGAAAGAGCCGGGCAAGCCATGCAGACCGCCGCCGGAACGTCGCCGGGGAGAGACGACATATCAACCGACACGAGCGACCGGCAGGAGAAAAAGAGATTTTCGCCGTATTCCGTCTCCCACGCCGGAAACGTAAACGAGGTTATCGCAGAGGCGGTAAAGGCATAGTCGCCTATTGTGCGGAGCGAGGACGGGAGGGATATGCCCGACAGGTCGCCGCAGTAGGAGAAGGCGTAACGTCCTATTGCCGTCACACCGTCGCCGAATATCACCGAGCGGAGCGACGTGCACTCCGAAAATGCGAAGTCCGGAACCGACAAAAGTGTGCCCGGCAGGGTCACGGAGGCGAGCGAGTAGCAATCAAGGAACGCATATTCGCCCATCCCGGATAGCCCCTGCGGGAGCGATATTTCAAGGAGGGTCTGGCACTGCTCAAACGCATGTGCGCCTATGTCGGTAAGTCCCTCGCCGGAAAAGGTTATTTTGTTCAGGTATGTTGCATGGTAGAAAGCGTAATCGGTTATCACCGAGACGGAGGACGGGAGGGTCACCTCTATTACGTCGTTACACTCGGTGAACGCGGAGGAAATCATTTTAATACCGTCCGGGAGGGTGAGTGCGACGCCCTCAAGAAGCCCGACGAAGCCGCCGGAGGAATACTCACGGCTCACCGGCTCGGCAACCCCGGTTTTCTTATAGTCCGCGCCGTTCTTTACCGGAGAATATTTTATCAGAATACCGTCGCCGACTACGGTAAGCTCACCGTCAAGGGCGGCATAGTACGCCGTCCGGTAAAACGCCATGCCGCCGATATAGCCGACGGAGGACGGAATATTGATGTCCGTGAGCTTCTCGGAATAATAGAACGCGTGGCTCCCTATTCTGCGAAGCCCCTCCGGGAGGGTCACCCTCGTAAGGGAGGAGCAGTTACGGAATGCGTAGTCGCATATTTCGGTGATACCGTCCGGGACGGTATACTCCGTCACCCCGGATTTCGGGGGGAGGATAAGCAACCTGCCGAGCGCGACATCAAGGAGCGCGCCGCCCGCCGTCGAATATTTTTCGTTTCCGGCGGGAACGGTAATTGCTTTAAGGCTGTCGCACCGGGAAAATGCACCCTCACCCACCGACGTAACAGCTCCGAGGGAGACGGACGTTATGGCGGAGCAGCCGGAGAAGGCATACTCCCCGAGGGATTTTACGGCGGGGAGAGAGATTTCGGCAAGTGCGGTACAGCCGGAAAAGGCATAGTCCGGTATTACGGAAAGACTGTCCGGCAGGGTAGCGAACACAAGAGACGTACAGCCGGAGAACGCACCGGTGCCGAGCCTTGACAGCGACGGAGCCTCCGGAAGAGCCGTAAGGGCCGTACAGCCGGAGAAAGCGTAGCTCCCTATTTCGGTTATATCCTCCGTCAGGACAAGAGATGAGAGGAGCGAACAGCCGGAAAAGGCACTGTCCCCGATATAAGAGAGCGTCCCCTCCGAGGAGAAATATTCAAGAGATGCGCAGGAGGAGAAGGCGTTTTCACATATTCTCCGAAGAAACCGCCCGGTGTGAACCCTGCTCACAGAGCTTGCGGAGAATGCCCCGGGCTCAACCGAGGAGACCGAGCGCCCCTCTATCGCGTCCGGCACATTAATCTCCCCGCCCGAGCCGGTGTAGCCGGATATGCCGACCGTCCCGTCGTCAAGGATAACATAGCGGAAATCGCGATATATATATACGTTGCCGTCTGACGGCGTAGGGTCATCTCCCCCGCGGAGCGCGAAGAAGAGAACCAGCCCGATAACGGCAAGAAAAAGCACCGTCGCGAGCGATATTATAATAACCTTTTTCTTCACTTGAAACCCCCGGGCATACGCGCCCGCGATAATAAAACAGTTTACCAAATGTATTATATCCGAATGTCGGGCGTTTGTCAACGGTTTTACGACTTTTTCTGACCGGGCGGAGACTTTTTCCGTGGGTGAGAAAAATTGACACGGGGTGCGGCAGAGGGTGCATATTCGCCGCCAGTGCGGGCAAAAATAGGCATACCGAAGAAAAAGGAAAGAAGGACAAGCATATGAAAAAAGCAGGAAAAGCAAGGCTCGCGCTCATTGTCGGGACACTCGCACTGCTGATAATCGTCGCCACGACGGTTGCGGTCGGTGCCTCAGACCTCGGACCCGGGGCGGACGCGATAGCAAAGCAGGGGCGGATGATAAAGAGCGGGCTCACAGGTCAGAGGATGACCTTCTCGGACGTCGATTTCAAGTGTGCGCTCGGTATAACCGATTTCGACACGGTCACCGTGACGCGGCTCCCGGAGAGCACGGAGGGGACGCTCGTCCTCTCCGGCAAAAGGGTACGCGAGGGACAGGTGATACGGAGACGGAGTATTGCGGCACTCTCGTTCATACCCGCGACGGCGGAGGTCACGGAGGCGGGGTTTGCCTTTACGGTTACGGGCGGCGGCGCAGGGTGCGTGACCGAGTGTCGCCTGCGCTTTCTCGACAGGGTGAACTATGCGCCGAAGGGTGCGGACGCGACGGAGGCGAGCCTGTCGCTCAGGGCGCAGAGCGGCGTGGCACTCTACGGAAAAATGGTCGGCACTGACCCCGAGGGAGACAAAATAGAGTTTATTGCGGTGGAGTCTCCGAGGTACGGCTCTCTCACCGTTACAGACGCAGAATGTGGGGAATATCGATACACGCCCTCCCCCGAATATGTCGGCGAGGACAGCTTCGGATATGTTGTTCGTGATGAGTTCGGCAACTATTCCGGGGTCTGCCGCATCAGCATAAACGTCGGTGTGCGCGACTACTCCGGGGTGCTCCTCGATATGGAGGGGCGGCGCGAATACGGCGCGGCACTCACCCTCTGCGGCGCGGGAGTGACAAGCGGGGTGCTCATCGGGGGGAACGAATATTTCCTGCCGGAGCAGTACGTGAGCCGGGCGGAATTCGTCGCCATGGCACTCTCCGCCGCGGGGATAAAGGAGGACAGCTCGATAGCCCACAGTTTCTTTGACGACGACGCGGAGATACCGGCGCACCTGCGCCGCGCGGTGGCAACGGCACAGCGGGTCGGCGTTATCAACGGGGAATTTTCCGACGGTAAACTGCTCTTCCGTCCGAACGACACGGTGACGCGCGCAGACGCGGCAGAGATACTCTCTGCCCTGTGCTCATCGGCAAGGGCAGAGGCGGGAGAGGACACCGCCGCGATGGCAGACGTACCGCTCCGCATACGGAGGGCGATGTCCGGCATGTACTCACTCGGTATATTCGAGCGCGGAGAGAAGGTCGAGCCCGGGGAAAAGCTGAACCGCGCTACGGTCGCAGTCTGTCTTGCGCGGGCTATGAACGTCATAGGCGGGTAAAAAATGACGGCTCCGGAGCAATGCCCGGAGCCGAAACCTCCGGCTGTCCCTGCGACAGCCGTTTTTTTGTTCTTTTACATTGGTATTTCCTTTGCGGATTACGGGAAAACCCTCCTGTGTATCCACATCTCTCCCTCGCGGACATCGCGCGCCTCGCTCTCCGCCATGCAGGAGGCAATCTCACACGGGAGATCCGACGGGATGACACCGTAGGAGGAAAACTTCTTCGCAAGGCGGTCGCCCGCCTGTCCGTGATAGAACGCGGCGAGGGCACAGGCAAGCAGCTTATCCTCCGTCTGTGCGACGAGGGCGGCGACAAAGCCGGCGAGAACATCGCCGGAGCCCGCCTTTGCAAGAGAGGACGTGCCTGTCGAATTTATATATACGGTATTCCCGTCTGTTGTCAGGGTGCTCGCGCCTTTCAGCATTAAAATACAGTGATTTTCCGCCGCGAACCTCTCCGCATACTCTATTCTGTGGAGCTGCACCTCAGCGACATCTATGCCGAAGATGCGCGAGAACTCAAGCGGATGCGGAGTCAGGATAACCTTACGCGGGGAGGAGGCGATAGCGGCAAGCCCGGCGGCACGGTCACCGTCCGCAAGGCAGTTTATGGCGTCGGCATCAAGGACGAGCGCGCCGCCGGGGGCGGCAAGCATGGAGAGGACGAGGGCGCGCAGCCCGTCTCCGAAGCCGGAGCCACAGCCGATAAGCGTCGCATCCTGCGAGGATGAGAGCTCGGTCAGCTCTTCCCTCTCGCTCTCCGTCATGCTGTCAATATCGCTTATTTTTTTATATATTATCTCAGGGAAACGCTGACCGAGCCCGGCACACATCGCCTCTGTCCCCGCGTACGTGACATATCCGACGCCGCCGCGGAGCGCCGCCTCCGCCGACAGGGCAGCCGCGCCCCGGAATCTCTCGGAGCCGGTGATAAGAAGGAGCCTCCCGAACGAGCCCTTGTTCGTGTTCTTCGCTCTCCTCGGCAGATGCTCATCGGCGAAGAGGTCGGTCACAAGATGGTATCTGAAATCAAAGCGGGAGGTTATCCGCTCACGCGGGAGCCCGAGGTCGTCGTACACTATTCTTCCGACATAGGAGCGGGCGGGATAGGAGACTATACCCGGCTTTATAAAGCAGAGGGCGACGGTGGTCTCTGCGGATACCGCAAAGTCGGTTATACTGCCGTTATCCGCGTCTATCCCGAGGGGGACATCGACGGCTATCTTATGGAGCCCGACAGCCTCACGCAGAGCTATCGCGAGCTTTTTTACATCCTCGGATATTCCGCTGTTATGAAATCCGGTGCCGAATATCGCGTCGACAGCGGCAGAAGAGGCTTTTATCTCTCCGAGCGTTTTGTCGTCGGCGACAAAATCCTTTATAATCCCTCCGGCGGCGCGGTAAGCCTCAAGATAATGCTTTCCCTCCTCGCTCCGCTGTCCTAAGTGGAATATATCATAGACCGTCACGGAATAGTCCGGCAGGAGCCGGAGCGCGGCGGCGTATCCGTCACCACCGTTATTCCCTCCCCCGGCGAGGACGGCGACGGTCGAGCCCGCGGGCACAGCCTCACGCACGGCGGAGGCTACGGCGTCTCCGCTCCTGCCCATGAGCTCCACGGGCGAGACCCCAAGCGAGTTGTAAGAAAATCCGTCGATATCCGATATCATAGACGAAACAGCGAGCTTCATATATTCTCCTCCGACATTTCCGTGCCGTATTTTTCTGCTTTCAGTTTACCACAGACCGCCCGATTTTTCAAGTAAAAAATTTGCAAGAGTGATGTAAAAAACGACAAAAAAGCTCTTTACTTTTCGCGCCTTTGTTGGTATAATATATATACAAGGAAAGTTTTTACGGTTCGGGAGGATAAAAAAGTGGCTGAAAAACTCATAATTACGATAGCACGGCAATACGGCAGCGGCGGACGGGAAATCGGAAACCGCGTGGCAGAGCTGCTCGACGTTCCTCTTTACGACAAGAACATAATAACCGACGCGGCAGAGCGCGGCAACCTCAGCACAGAGGTAGCGAGGGGCGCCGACGAGGTGGCGACGAACAGCCTCCTCTACACTCTCGCCATGGGCTCCAACGTCCTCGGCGCGGGGGCGCAGTTCGGCTATAAGATGCCGCTCAACGACCGGCTGTTCATACTGCAGTCGGACGTCATAAAGGGATATGCCCAAAAGGGCTCCTGCGTCATTATAGGCAGGTGCGCCGACTATGTGCTGCGGGACGAGAAGTCACTGCTCCGCGTTTTCGTCTACGGCGACGCGGCGCACAGGTGCGAGAGGGTTGCCCTCCGCCATCCGGAGCTCAAATCCACACAGATTATGGACGTTATCACGAAAACCGACAAGCGTCGCTCCTCCTACTACAATTTCTATACCGGAAACAAGTGGGGCAAGTATGACAACTACGACCTTGCGATAAACTCCTCTACCCTCGGTATCGATGGCGCGGCACAGGCTATCGCAGATTGTGCGCGGATGCTTATGAGCAAGAAAGAAAACAAGGAATAAAAAGAGACCGGAGCACCGCCGCGGCGGTGCTCCGGTTTGTATTATGTGGGTAAGCAGGGGTCGGCGCGGCAGATTTGAGGAAGAATAGCCGGATGTGCGGCGATAATCGTATTCACATACGATGAGCCACACAGCCGACGATAGGAAAACTTGTTTTCCGTTCTTACCGAATCTGCAAGCCGTTCGGCGCGGCAGATTTCAGGAAGAATCGCCGAACGCGGGGCGCCAGCCGTAGAAACCTACGGCAAGTCGCGCGGTCGACGGTAGGAGAAATCTCATTTCTCCGGTCTTACCAAATCTGCAAGCCGCAGTTATCAGAAGTTATCGGGGTATACACCCTCCGCCTTTAAGCGGCGGAACGCCTCGACAACCATTTCCTTATCCTCCTTGTATGTGACGCCGTACCACTTATCGCTGTTATCGAGCATACGGACATCTGCCTTGCCCTCCTCGACAAGCTCGGAGACAACGGTGGGCAGGAAGAACTCGCACTTCAGGGGATTTACCGGGACATTTTTATCGAGGAACGCGGGGAATCTCTTCACGCACTCGTCAATATATGCCGGGCTGAAGCCCCAGAGGTTCATGGAGACGAGGGTGTCGCCGTCTATATCATGCTCACCGTCGTCCTCTATGTAGTAGATACGGTCGCCGTCGACGCCTATCTTCGTGCGCTCGACTATATCGGAGAGCATACCGTCCCTTGTGGTGCAGACGCCGCGGGAGACGGTACCCTGCTCTGTCACCGTATTACGGAGCTTATATCCGACCATGGCAAAGTGGTATTTATCGGTGTCCTCGGTCTCTGAGAGGAACTTATATATTTTCTCGAATGCGTGGGCGCCGTAGTAGTCGTCCGAATTTATGACGGCAAAGGGCGCGTCTACAACCCCGTGGCAGCAGAGTATCGCATGGGCGGTGCCCCACGGCTTCTTTCTCCCCTCGGGTACGGAATATCCGGCGGGAAGCACGTCCGTCTCCTGGAATACGTATTTTACGTTCAGCCCGGTGCCGTCAAGGTGCTTATCCATTACCTCGCGGAACTCGTGCTCTATCTCATGCTTTATGATAAAGACGACGTCGCGGAAGCCCGCCTTTATAGCGTCGTATATCGAAAAGTCTATTATTATATGCCCCTCGGCGTCCACCTTATCTATCTGTTTAAGTCCGCCGTAGCGCGAGCCCATGCCCGCAGCCATTATTACAAGTACAGGTTTTTTCATATTTTTCTTATCACTCCTACAAAAATATCTGTCTGTCGGCACGGGGCTACTCCCCATGCCTCCGTTTTATTTTAGCACGATGTGCGTGCGTTTTCAAGGGGTTTCGGAAATTTAGAGCATATATCCCGGCGGCGGTTTGTTAATATGCATAAAAGGCGCGGGCACATTTACGAAAAGTTTTATCCCATATCGGCGCAAAGTGGCGAAAAAAAGCGGCGGCGGGGGTTGAAATAGCCGCCGTAATGCGCTATAATATTTTGAGGAAAAATAAATACAAGAAACGGCAGGTATCAAAATGGGCACACTTCACATTATCGATCACCCCCTTATTCAGCACAAGCTCTCTCTTATGAGAGACGAAAACACCGCCTCAAAGGACTTTCGCGAGCTGCTCAACGAAATCTCCATGCTCATGGGATATGAGCTCACGCGCGACCTCCCCCTTGAGGACACCGTTGTAAAGACACCGATAGCCGAGGCACACTTCAAGAAGCTCGCGGGCAAGAAGCTCGCGATAGTTCCCATTCTCCGCGCCGGGCTCGGCATGGTTGACGGGCTCCAGAAGCTCGTACCGAGTGCGAGAGTCGGTCACATCGGGCTCTACCGTGACCCCGAGACACACCTGCCTGTCGAATACTACTGCAAGATGCCGCCGGACATCGACAAGCGGCTCGTCATAGTTGTCGACCCGATGCTCGCCACCGGGGGCTCCTCCTCCGACGCCATTACAATGGTCAAGAAGCGCGGGGCGAACAACATACGCCTGATGTGTCTTGTCGCCGCGCCGGAGGGCGTCGAGAAGGTGCAGCGCGACCACCCGGACGTAGACATATACGTCGCGGCACTCGACGAAAAGCTCAACGAGCACGCATATATCGTTCCCGGTCTCGGAGATGCGGGCGACAGAATATTCGGAACGAAATAATAAATACCTGACACGGCAAAAAGGCGGCGGGCGGCAAACGGCAGAGAGCCGGGCGCGCTCTGCCGCCTTTCTTACAACAAAGCGATTTACCGAAAAAATTTACAGGGGGGTAGTCATGCACGAGATAGTCATAGGAAAGAACGACGCGGGACAGCGGCTCGACAAATTTCTCACAAAATCGCTCGCGCTCCCGACGGGGCTCCTCTACCGCGCGATAAGAACAAAGAAGATAAAGGTGAACAGAAAAAGGGCGGAAATCTCGCAGAAGCTATGCGAGGGGGACACGCTCCAGTGCTTTCTGCCGGATGAGTTTTTTACAAAGAAAGCCGACATCGGCTCGCTCGGGCGGATTAATCCGAAGCTCGACATAGTTTATGAGGACGACAACATCCTGCTTGTAAACAAGCGGGCGGGGGTGACGGTGCACGAGGACGAGCGCGGGGAGACCGACACGCTGATAACCCATATACAGAGCTATCTTTACAGGAAAGGCGAATACGACCCGGGGGCGGAGCAGAGCTTTTCCCCCTCCCTATGCAACCGGATAGACCGGAACACCGCCGGAATAGTCATCGCCGCGAAGAACGCCGGGGCACTCCGCGAGATGAACGACATAATAAAGGCGAGAAGGATAGAAAAATACTATCTCGCCGCAGTGCACGGCATACCGGAGCCGCGCGAGGCTGTCGTCTGCGGGTATCTTACAAAGGACAGCGCGACGAACACGGTCAAGGTATATGACAAGCCTGTACGTGGGGCAAAGGAGATACGCACGGCGTATCGCACTATTGCGGTATCGGGGGGCGACGCGCTCCTTGAGGTGGAGCTGCTCACCGGGCGGACGCACCAGATACGCGCACACATGGCGCACATCGGACACCCGCTTATAGGAGACGGAAAATACGGCGTCAACCGCGCCGACAGGCAGAGGGGCTACAAATATCAGGCACTGTGTTCCTATCGGCTTCGTTTTTCATTTTCGGAGGAGGAGTACCCTGTCCTCGGCTATCTTTCCGGGCGGGAGTTCCGTATTCCGAGGGATGAGATATTCTTTACCAAGGAGTTTTTTGGTTAGTTTTGAGCACCGGGCTCCTTTCGTCACGCTTCGCGTGTCACCTCCCTCCCGGAGGGAGGCTATAATACAAAAGAGCCGGGAAAAATCCCGGCTCTTCGTCCAATCAATCAATGCTTCTCACGAGTTATTTAAGTTTTCGGAGCGCGGGTCAGTACGGCTCCTTTTTTTGTTGTTTTTCCCGGGCGGGACAGCGGGTTTTTCCGCAGCTAAAATGCGGATTTTCCATTATTCCCTGCCCGTTTTTTTATACACGCCCCACGGTGTGGAGCTCATACGGGGGACCGCCACATGCCCTGCGACCCGATTGTCGTATGGCGGTCTCCCTCGGTATCGGAATTATTCCCTGTATGCTTTTATTACACCTTGGGGTTGTTTGCAGTCTTGAACGCCTTTGCGGTCTCTATGTAGGTATAGAGAGCGTTGCAAAGCTCCTGCACATCCGTGTTCGCCGCGTAGTCTGCAAGAGAGTAGGTTGTTCTCTTCTCGCCTACCGTAAGGGTGAACTCGTTTGCAAAGTCGAAGATACGCATGTCGTCTATAATTATCTTTCCGTCGACTGCGTCAGCCTCGGTCTTTGTTACCGTTACGTTCCAGAAGTTTTTGTAGCTTACGCTCACGCTGGCGCCGCTCTTTATCGTAAAGATGAACCTCGGCTGTGATTTGAGGTCAAGGGACGCGGAAACGAATCCGCCGGAGACGGAGGTCATATCCTTTGGCGTACCGTTGAAGGTCTTGAGGGACGACTTATAGGTTTCGTTCGCGGTAAGGAGAGCGGTTATCTCTGCGTTCTCTGCCTTATCTATGAACTTCGCCGCGGCGTTCGCATACACGAGCGCGTCTGCCATAAGGGTCTTTTCATTCGACATGAGCGCGCTGTCGTCAAGGGCGAAGAGCGCCTTTGCATAATCAAGCACGGACACGCTTATTGCGTCATAGCTGCCGAGCTTTATGTTCTGTGCCTCAGCAATCTCGTGTGCGGCATACGAATACTCGTGCTTTGTATACGTGTGACCGTCGATCTCAACCGTATCGCCGCCAAGCCCGTACTCGGAGAGGACATAGAAGTTAAGGTTGAAGTTTGAGTAGAGGGTAAGGTTGAACTTTACGCCTATTATCTCGTTTGCTCCGGCTACCTTCTTAGTATAGGTCACGCCCTTTACCGTCTTTACAACGGGGCGGAGCGCCTTTCCATCCTCGAAGGTTGCCTCCGGAGCGACGGTCCCGTTCACGTAGGTGTCACCGGTGAGTTTGAGAGTTCCCTCAACGGTGGTTGAGTTTGAATAAGCTCCGTTTTTGTCGGATATCTTTCCGCTCAGATAGCAGTTATTAAACTCAATGTTGAGCTTATGTGCAGCTGTCGTGGTGGTGAAAAATGCGGTCTTTGCAGATACGGTGCTGTTGATGAACCGCGCCTCTACAGGCTGTCCCGCGGCTCCTCCGTGCTGCCATACACAGTTTCCGGAGGTTATGTCGGAGTTTTTGACAATGACGGTAGCACCGCCGTCGGTTCTCTTTAAGCCCACGTCGAAGAGTATATTATCGGTCTTAACAGTTACTCCGTCAAGGCACAGATTGCCGCGCGCATTGTTAAAGGTAACGACAGAGCTTACCGCGTTTATACTCATGTTGCCGGAGTAAGGATTCTCTCCGTTTACCTCTGCGACAGAGGATGCGCCTATCACAAAATCTCCGACAGCCCAGTTAGCCTGTACAAGCGGATTACTCTTGCCGAGGCTGAGAGTCGCGCCGGGAACGGAGGACCAGACCGCAAGAGAGGAATTATTTCCTCTTAACATGAACATAAAGGTTGTACCGGATGCCGATGTCGTACTCGTAAGCGATTTACCGTTAAGGTCGAGCTTTACTTTGCTGCCTGTGAGGTCAACGGCGGTCGTTATCTCGATATCGCGGAGGAGCGTTATCGTTATGTCGGTGCCCTTTATCATATCGCCCCACGTTGCGGCGGTCCCGTATTTACCGTTTTCGCCCGATATAACTATGTAGTCAACGGACGGGTCGATGCTCTTCAGAACGGGATAGTAGTTAACCGTCGTGCCGACCTGCTCCTCGGTAACTGCGGGGAGGGTGGCGAGCGCCTCGGTCGCGCCCTCGGTCGTTGCCCATCCTGCAAAGTCCATCTTCTTCGCTGTAAATGCCTTTGCTACCGCAACAGCATTGAAGTCGAGCGCCGAGGTAGCGACGGGTGCGCTGCCAATGGCAGTAGGAACGGTCGAGCTCGTCCCGTCGGGATAATTGAACTTAACCTCTACATTCGTAGTATAAACATACGGGAACGTATCGGGAAGCAGTCCGTCCTTTACAAGTGTGGGCTCTATAGCCGTAAGAGCCGCACAGCCGTTAGAAAGCCCCGTATTCTTTGAGAAACGGATACCGTAGCCGAGGGTTACATCAGAAGTTTTTGTTTCATTGTCATTAATAAACGCCTTAGTAGCGTCAGTCACGGCAATTCTTGTTTTTGTACCGGTTACCGTAAGCTTTCCGCCTTTAAGGTAGAAAACATCGTCGCTACTCGAAGCGAGGTTACAATCAGTGAAAGTGAACGAAGTCGCACAGGCTGTTTCGTTTTTTCCTACATTGAGAACTCGTGCGCCTGCGGATACAGTCACATTGGTAAATGTTCCTGTTACGCTTCCGTAACTCTGATTTATATTGAAAATATTGCCCGCAGTCGAAGTAATATCAACATTATCAAAATCGAGAACGGAATTGCTTCCGTCATCCTTCGGATAGTCAAGGCTTACAGTAAATCCACCGTCAACCTTATCTATCGTTACATCGCTCACCGTAAGCGTTCCGCCACGCATTGCATTGAAAACATTTCCGGAGGTGCGCATTGTGAAGTCGATGTTTGTAACCGTTGCCTTCTTTTCTGCGTTGTTATCATCCAGTGTAAGGAAATGAGCCGTTGCGCCTGTGGCATAAACCACCTTACCTCTTCCATTCAAGCTTGTGAACG
>CAKRQL010000018.1 GCA_934393265.1 uncultured Eubacteriales bacterium
TCCGGACGGCGAATGCGGACCGAATCCGCCTGCGCTCTGCGCGGCGGAGCTCGGTCGATGTGAGGGGTGACGCAATAAATAGGTATACCCCCGATGAACGGGGGTATACCTTTTTATGGAGGCGCCACTCGGAATCGGACCGAGGAATAAGGGTTTTGCAGACCCGTGCCTTACCGCTTGGCTATGGCGCCTTATTGCCTGTATATTATATCAAAGGGTTGCGCTTTTGTCAATAGCTTTTTGAGTTTTTGTTCCGATTTGCCGGATTTGTCTTTTCATGAAAAAGATTTGCTTTTTTATCCGGCACATGCTACAATATATTGTATGTACGAGCGGTATTTATTATCACCGGGTGTACAGCACTCCGCGCAGGGCTTTTCAGAGGCAGATATACGGAGTGTACGGAGGTTATAACATGAAGAAGCTTTTTGTGCCGTTTGCCCTTATATTTTCGCTCCTGCTCGCGGTCTCCTTTTCCGCGGCATGCAACGCTGACGGGGGCGCGGAAGAGCCGATAGTGTCGGAGGAATGGAAGTTTGATAGCGAGGTACACTGGCACCCGTGTATCAATAGCGATAAAAAATTCGATGTCGCGCCACATTCCTATATAGAGGGCGACAGCGTAAGATGCCACATCTGCGGGTACTGGCGCGAGTATACCGATGAAGAAAAGCTTGCCGAGTGGAAGGCGGGTATTCTCGCCACCATCGGGTATACCGGCGATTATTCATGCGACTATGTAAGAGACAACCCCGACGCGGACGGCAAAATATCCGGAAGAGAGATTTTCCGCGAGAGCCGCTCCGACTTGCGCTTCTTCTGCGAGGACGCGCGATATATCGGGGATATAACGAAAGAGACGCCGGACGAGCGGAGGCTCTCGGCACTTATACCGCGCTCCGACGGCGCGATTATCCGCTATATCGAGGAAGAGGAGGGTGGAGCCCTCAGAACGTACAGAGAGGACGGCGCGCCGTCCGATGCGGATGCTCTCTCAAGGTGCCCGCCGCTCTCCGCGCTCGACGGCACGGGTCTTGAGACCATACGCACGATAGAGGATGTCACGGGGCTTCGCGCGGCGCTCGCCTCCGCTTTTCCCGGGCGCGAGCTTGAGAGCGTCGCGCTTGTCCGCAACGGCGACGGCTCTGTCACCATGCGCGCACACTACCTCGGCAGCAGCAGGGACGAAAAAATCACCGAAGATGACTACGTCAGAACCGATTACGACATCACAATATCCGTGACCGTCTCCGGCGGCAGGGTATCCATGACCTCATACAGCTATGACATAAGAAAGACTTATACCGACCGCTCCGACCTATCCGGCGGAATGTTCATGACCGTCATGGTGTCCTACTCATTCGATGAAACGGGGTATAGCGAAATAACAAAGCGGGCGTAAAGCTTTCGGCGGGAAATGAAGCGTTTTTGAAGAAAAAACGATTTTTACAGATAAAGCCGAGACGAAAAGACGTCGCGCAAATATAAACAAAAAGAAGCAGCCGGGGCTGCTTCTTTTTCATATTTACATATTTTTGTGGGTCAGAGTGCGGTACCGGATTTCGGGGTGAAGAGGCTTGTCATATCGACACGCTCAAGTTTGAGGAGCTTGATTTTCTTATCTATCCCGCCGGCATATCCTGTGATGCTCCCGCCAGCACCGACGACGCGGTGACAGGGAATAATTATAGCTATTTCGTTATGCCCGACGGCTCTGCCGACTGCCTGCGCGGACATTTTCGCGAGCCCCCGGCTTTTTGCTATCCTTTTTGCGATACCACCGTATGTCGTCGTTTTGCCGTAGGGAATCTGTAAGAGAATTTCCCAGACCTCCCGGCAGAACGGCGAGCCGGTCGGGTGCAGGGGAGGCGTAAAATCCGGCTCTCTGCCGGAAAAGTAAATATCGAGCCAGTGGGCGGTCTCGGCGAGTATCGGCGTTTCAGCCTCTTTATGCTCTGCGGGCAGACTGCCTGCGTAGTATTTCCCGCCGTCGAGCCACAGCCCGCTGAGCCCGAGCTCGTCCGAGGCGAGAAGAAGATTTCCGATAGGGGAGCGATAGTGCTGAATACAGGTCATTTTGCACCTCGAAAATTAGTCTCTGTGGAAATGAAAATCGCATTTATCACTGCCGCGTCCTATCGTGCCCTGCCGATCAAAGGTGATGCCGCACATATCCCCGTAAACGCGGTCGTCGCTGAAACAGAATGTGGCTGTCAGCTTTTTGCCGGTACCATTATATCATAAATGTGTTCGGAGTGCAAGCGGATGTGCAGGGATAAAAAAGCAGGAGACACCGCGCGGGGCATCTCCTGAAATTTTGATTATTTCTCATGCCGCAGGAGCGTGTCTATTACATCGTAAATACGGTCGCGTCCCTCTTTGTCAAGTCTGTTGATTGAATTTGCTCTTGCCGATGTATCGATGTGCAGTTGTGTTTGCAATACATCTGCTAAAAGCATGTCGGCAGAAACCTCTAAGGCGTTTGCAATCCGGATGAATGTTTCGAGCTTCGGCACCTTTTCGCCGCGCTCAATCATGCCTGTGTAGGTAACACTGAGCCCGATTTTTTCTGCAAAAGCCTCTTGGCTCCAGCCCTTTTCTTCTCTGCAAGTGCGTATTCTTTTGCCGATGCTTGCTCCGTTCATGGTTATACCACCTTTTAGTTATGTTACTCTCCCTTTTAGTATAGTATGGATTTACGGATAAATACAGTAAATATAAGAATAATAAACATAACTAATAGTTGTAATGTGCAAATAAAAGTGATATAATACTCAATAACTAATTGTTACGGAGACTATACAAATGGTTATTGCATTTACAGGATATCGTCCGGAAAATATGCCGTTTCAAGAGAACAAAAGAGATAAAAGATACCTTGCCTTCAGAGCCGTCCTGATACAGGTCGTTTCAAGGTTAATAGAATTAGGCGGTACATACTTTATTTCGGGTGTTGCCAGAGGTTTTGATACATGGGTTGCAGAGGATATTATCAAATTGCGTAAGAAGAACAAGAACATTCGACTCGAGTGTGCGATCCCGTTTCCGGGACAGTCTGATTCTTGGGAAAAAGCAGATCAGAAACGGCGGTATAAGATTCTCACGGAAGCAGATAAATCGGTAATTGTTTCAGAAAGCTATAGCCGGGTTTGTTTTTTCATCCGTAATCGATATATGGTAGACGAGGCAGATGTTGTGGTTTGTGCCTTTAATGGAAAAAGCGGGGGCACCGCATACACTGTTGACTATGCCATAAAACAAAATAAAATTGTGATTCAAATTGATCCTGAAACGAATGTTGTTTCAATGCTCGGCAGAAGAGATTTTGGGGCAGTTTGATAAGAAAGTTAGTTCCCGGGTTATTTGCTACGCGGGGTGGACGTTTTGGTGTGCGTTCCGCATTGGCGATAGGGCGGCGAAGTGCGCCGCGTTACGCAATATTCCGCCGCGGACGGCGAAATGGATCCCGTTCCGCTTTCCTGTAATGTGTGCACATTCACGGGGCTGCGTACAAAGTGCGTCAACAGAGTTTAGACTAACGCGGAACACGCTCGTAGAGCGTAGGTCGCGAGGTTCAAATCCCACCTCCGGGGCACAGAGCTGAAATAAAAGAAAACAAGAGACTCCGCAATGGTGTCTCTTGTTTCTTTGGTTGCGGAGGTGGGATTTGAACCTCACGGTCTTGTATTTTCTCTGCGGAGAAAATACTGCGGTCAGTTCGGCGGCTCTGACAGCCCACCGGGCTGTCATTCACTCCCGCCTCACCCTTCGGTTTATTCGCCCTTCGGGCTCATAACCCTGCGCCCGAGATGCCCAAATCCCACCTCCGGGGCACAGAGCTGAGATAAAAGAAAACAAGAGACCCCGCAAGGGCGTCTCTTGTTTCTTTGGTTGCGGAGGTGGGATTTGAACCTCACGACCTTCGGGTTATGAGCCCGACGAGCTACCAGGCTGCTCCACTCCGCGATATGGTGCCGGAAACCGGGATCGAACCGGTACGAGATTTAAGTCTCACGGGATTTTAAGTCCCGGGCGTCTGCCAATTTCGCCATTCCGGCATTTTCGATCGGCTTTTCCGTCTGCACAAGGCATTATATCACATATAGCGGTGATTGTCAATACTTTTTCGGAAAAATCAGTCGTGACGCCGGAAAAAGGGCGGGGGATATCGAAAAAATGCGGGGAAAAGCATACACGCCATGCCGCTTTTTCGGTGCTCCGCTTTTCATTCGCATTTTCATTATATGCCCGACGGCGGAGAATATTCCGGTATTTTCAAAATATTTTCCGTCGCGGGCAAAAGCGCAGGGTACTTCTTTGCGCGGATTGCGTACGTCGCTTTTTCCGGCTCTGTCGTTTCGGTGCTGCTTTTTATTTCAGCTTCTTCCCGTCCGAAAAAGCCTTTCCGACCGCCTCGCCGATAACAGCGTAAGTGTTATTGAAAGGGTCGAAGGTTATCGGACGGAGCTTTTTCAGGTCAATATTCCCGTTTTCGTCAAGCACGCTCTCGTCCGCGCCGACGTTTACTATCTCGCCGACAAGACGGCAGGTCTCTTTATCATGGCTCCTGACGCGGCACTCGAGCGCGACGGGGAGCTCGGAGAACAGGGGAGCGTCGACAAATTCCGATTTCACCGGGTGAAAGCCCGCCTTTGTGAGCTTATCCTTTGCGGTGTTACCGGATACAAGCCCCACATAATCACATGCCGCGACGGTATCCGCCGTGCCTATGCTGACGGTGAATGCGCCGGTGCGCAGGAGGTTCTTCGTCGTGCGGTGCCCGGCACTTATACACAGGCTTATTTCGTTTTCCTCGCTTATTCCGCCCCATGCGGCGTTCATGGCGTCTGATGTGCCGTCATCATTATAGGTGCCGAGTATAAATACCGGCTGCGGATAGCAATATGCCTTTGCTCCGAAATTCTTTCTCATCTTAAAATCCTCCAATATGCTTTAATATGTAATCAATTATTTACAAAATCACGCCATCGGAGGGTTTTCCGAATATTTATATACTGTCGTACTCACCTGCATACCGCTCTCCGACCAAAGCGTCTCTTCGATAAGGTTCTTATATTCCGCGTCGTATGAGTAGGTTATTTTTGTGGTTGTACCGCCTGTCGTCAGCTCGGAAGTATCTATGGTGCCGTAAATGTTATAACGGTTTTCACGCTCTGTTACCACCCCCGCTGAGTCGGTGTATGAAATGAGACCGCCGCGCTCATCATAAGTATAGACCTCGGTTGCTTCGTCTCCTCCGCCAAGCGAGGTTTTCTTTATGTACGAGCCGTTCCCGTCGGTGTACTCATAGGTTACCGTCTGCGTGGTTTTGCCGCCGTCTGCGTCTGTTACCACCATTGTCTGAATACTTATTCTGCCTGCCGTGTCATACTCGTAGCTTATATCCCGAGAGCCTTTGACCGAGAGCATCGTTACCCGCTCGGATATTCTGCGTCCCTGCGCGTCATAGTTCATCTCCGATTTTGAAACGAGAACTCCGTCGCTGAAGGTGCGGGAGGAGGCAATCACATACTCTCCGCCAGGCAGGGCGGTATAGAAAAATTCGGTCTCAAAATCGCTGTAGCTGTCGGATGTTTTATAGGAGACAAGATATTTTTCCGGCGTCTTATCAGAGCAGGACGCGAGCTCCGTGACCGATATAAGCATTACCGCGACGAGGAGCACCGTTAAGAATGCGGCGCGGCGTGAAGTCTTTTTCATTTTTGTACCTCCGGCTTGATTTTTATATATTTTATCACAGCGTAAGAGCTTTGTAAATCTCGGATATGTATTTTTTACATCGGTGTAACAAAAAAATCCCGCGGTGCGAAAAACTTTTGGAAAAAGTATTGACAAAGCAAATGCGCTTTGATATAATATTAGGGCATTTACCCGGAAGGTTAGCTCAGTTGGGAGAGCATCTGCCTTACAAGCAGAGGGTCACAGGTTCGAGCCCTGTACTTTCCACCAAGGGGAAGCAACAGCTTCCCCATTTTATCGGAGTTGGTCTGGTAGCTCAGCTGGTTAGAGCGCTAGCCTGTCACGCTAGAGGTCGTGGGTTCGAACCCCATCCGGATCGCCACTCCGATATGCCTCTGTAGCTCAGTCGGTAGAGCAGGGGACTGAAAATCCCCGTGTCGTTGGTTCGATTCCGACCGGAGGCACCATATATGCGGATTTAGCTCATTTGGTAGAGCGCCACCTTGCCAAGGTGGAGGTGGCGGGTTCGAGCCCCGTAATCCGCTCCATATTGCGGAATTGTGTAATGGTAGCACAGCAGACTCTGACTCTGTTCGTCTGGGTTCAAATCCTGGTTCCGCAGCCAAAAGCCTTATTGAACTTCGTTCGGTAAGGCTTTTATTTTTCACAACAAAAAGGTTGAAACCAAACAAATTTTGTGATACAATATAATAAATAAACCATAGGAGGTGCACTGATGTCCCATATTCAGGTAAAATCAAGCCTTGCTCTTGATACGCTTTGCTTTCTCGAAAAAAGGTTGCTGAATGATACCAAATGGATGAACGAAAAACAAATCGAAGAAATCAAAGTTATCAATG
>CAKRQL010000019.1 GCA_934393265.1 uncultured Eubacteriales bacterium
AGCAATTCTTCTAATTACTCGTTAAAGTTCGTACTCTTCAAAGTGTTTTCGACAGATTTCCTCGCACTTTTTCAGTGCTTCTTTTCAGAAATTTCTGTTGTTCAATTTTCAAGGAACAAGCGCCGCAAAATCGAGATACCTCTCAACCCACAGCCTTATTATTCTACCACAACGCTCTTCGTTTGTCAACCCCTTTATAGAAAGTTTTTTAATTTGTAAACATAAAAATTCAGACAAATCACATTTGTTATTTTTTATGAAAAACTACTCCTGCGGGAGTGACATATTTCCCGGGTGAAATTTTTCTTTATTCCCGATATATTTTTTCATCAGGGTGTTGACAAATGGCGGGACCGGTGCTATAATGATTTTAGCACTTAAAGGTGTTGAGTGCTAAAATATCAGGCTCAAAATGCAAAATGCGGGCTTTGTTTTCTGTATTTTCTCGGCAATGCCCTCTTGCGACTGCAAATATGCGGTCTGCAATGGCGAATATGAACGGGAAAACGCGGGAAATATCGTCTCTATATAAAGGAAGGAAAACATCATGGCAAAAAAACAATTCAAAACCGAATCACAAAAGCTCCTGAACATGATGATAAACTCAATCTACACGCACAAGGAAATCTTCCTGCGTGAGCTTATCTCAAATGCGAGCGACGCGATTGACAAGCTCTATTTCAAGTCTCTGACCGATACGGACATAAAGCTGACGCGCGCCGACTACGCCATATTTCTCCATGCGGACAATGACACGCGGACGCTCACAATATCGGATAACGGTATCGGAATGACCGCGGAGGAGCTCGAGCACAATCTCGGAACCATCGCAAAATCCGGCTCATACGAATTCAAGCGCGACAACGACAAGCAGGGCGACGACGTGGACATCATCGGTCAGTTCGGCGTCGGATTCTACTCGGCATTTATGGTGGCAGACCGGATAACCGTGCTCTCAAAGCCTTATGGCGCGGAGACGGCTACACGCTGGGAGTCTACGGGAATTGACGGCTACACGATATCCCCCGCGGACAAGGAGACCTTCGGCACCGACATAATCCTCCACATAAAGGAGGACACCGACGAGGAGAAGTACTCCGAGTTCCTCGACGAATACCGTATTAAGGCACTCGTCAGAAAGTACTCCGACTATATCCGTTATCCCATAAAAATGGATGTCGAGCACGAAAAGCTCAAGGAGGGGACGAAGGACGAATACGAAAAGGTACGCGAGGTTGAGACGCTCAACTCCATGGTGCCTATCTGGAAGCGCCCCGCCTCCGAGGTTACGGACGAGGAATACAAGAGCTTCTACACCGAGAAATTCTATGATTACGAGGCGCCCATAAAGGTTATAACTCAGAAATCCGAGGGCACGGCGACCTACACGGCGCTGATGTTCATTCCGGCACATGCGCCCTACGACTACTACACGAAGAATTACGAAAAGGGGCTTGAGCTCTACTCCTCCGGCGTTCTCATTATGGATAAATGCAAGGAGCTACTCCCCGACCATTTCAGCTTTGTTAAGGGACTTGTCGACTCGTCCGACCTCTCTCTCAACATTTCCCGCGAGATGCTCCAGCACGACAGGCAGCTGAAGGTCATGGCGAAGGCTATCGAGAAGAAGATTAAATCCGAGCTCGAAAAAATGCTCCGCGAAGAGCGCGAGAAGTACGAAAAGTTCTTTGATGCGTTCGGTATTCAGCTTAAATACGGTCTTTATTCGGATTTCGGGGCGCACCGCGAAACGCTCGAGGACCTTGTGCTCTTCCACTCCTCAAACGGACGCAAGTACGTAACTCTCAAGGAGTACACCGAGGCGGCGAAGGAAGGACAGAAAACCATTTACTACGCCTGTGGCGAGAGCATGGACAAAATCGAGCTGCTCCCGCAGGTTGAGTCGGTAAAGGAGCGCGGCTACGAGGTTCTCTACCTCACCGACGACGTCGACGAATTTGCACTCAAGATGATGAACAAGTACGGCGACTTTGATTTCAAGAACGTTACCGCCGAGGCGCTCGACATCTCGACTGACGAGGAAAAACAGGCACTGAAGGAAGAGAACGAGGGCTCAAAGGACCTGCTCGACGCTATGAAGGAGGCAATCGGCAAGGTCAGCGCGGTGAAGTTTACGAACACACTGAAGGGACACCCGGTCTGCCTGTCGAGCGAGGGCGAGCTCTCGGTCGAGATGGAGAAGATACTCCGCAAGATGCCGGGCGCCGACGCCGGTGCACCGAGCGCGAACGTCGTGCTTGAGATTAACATGGAGCACCCGATTGCAAAGAAGCTGAAGGAGCTCTATGACACAGACCACGAGAAACTCTCGAAATATGCGAAGATACTCTACTCCGAGGCTTGCCTTATCAGCGGGCTCGGCGTTGACAATCCCGCGGAATTTACGGATTTTGTATCCGAGCTTATGGTCTGACGCCTCGTCTGTCAAAAGCTAAAAAAACTCGGGGCAACCGCCGCGGCGGTTGCCCCTTTTACCTGAAAAAAATACGGGTGCTGTCTCACGCGAGGCAGCACCCGTTTAACTTAGGATATTACTTCTTTTTCTTCTTTGAGTCGGTCTCCTCGGTAGCCTCGGTCTTGACTGCTACGAGCTTTACGATAGCGGTCTCGGCTCCGTCTCCGCGGCGGGGACCCATCTTAAGAACCTGAGTATATCCGCCGTTCACCTCCGCATACGCGGGAGCGATAGTGGAAAATACCTTCTTCGCGACATCTTCCTTTGTGATGTAAGCAAGAGCCGCGCGGTAAGCGGCGAGGTCGCCCTTCTTTCCGAGGGTGATCATCTCGTCAGCCTTGCGGGAAACTTCCTGTGCTCTTGTATATGTGGTCTCAACTTTTCCGGTTTCAAGGAGAAGAGTTACCATACCTCTGAGCATAGCATTACGCTGTGCAGTGGTTCTGCCAAGCTTTCTCATGTTTGTCCTCCTTAATTATTCTTCTTCCTTCTTCAGGGAGAGCCCCAAAGAATTCAGCTTCTGGATAACTTCCTCGAGCGACTTGCGTCCGAGGTTACGAACCTTGATCATATCATCCTCTGTGCGGTTGATAAGATCCTCCACCGTGTCGATGCCGGCGCGCTTCAGACAATTGAAGCTTCTTACCGACAGATCAAGTTCCTCAATGGTCATCTCCAGGACTTTTTCCTTCTTGACTTCAGCTCTCTCAACCATTATCTCGGTCTTTTTCGCTTCGTCCGACATATCGATGAAGAGCTTGAGGTGCTCGTTGAGAACCTTGGCGGCAAGGGATATTGCTTCCTTCGCGGACAGGGTGCCGTTCGTTTTTATCTTTATCGTGAGTTTGTCGTAGTCCGTGATATTTCCTACACGGGTATTCTCGACGCTGTACTCAACCTTGTAGACGGGAGTGAATATCGAGTCAACAAATATGAGCCCTATGGGTGCACCAACATTTGCGCCGGAATGTGCAATATAATTCTGCTTGTTTGCGTCGGAGGGAACATATCCGCGTCCCTTATCAAAGGTTATCTCCATGTAGAAGCGCGCGCCGTCGCTCACCGTGCATATATGATGCTCGGGATTGAGAATCTTTATCTCCGGGTCGGGCGAGATGTCCGCCGCGGTGACGTTCGCGGGTCCTACGATTTCGATATAAGCCGTCTTTGGACCTTCACATTCGAGCTTTGCGACGATGCCCTTCACATTAAGTACAATCTCCGGCACATCCTCCTTGACACCGTTGCAGGCGGATATCTCATGGAGAACTCCGTCTATCTTTATCGCTGTCGCGGCGTAGCCCGGAAGAGTGGAAAGAAGGACCCTGCGCAGAGAGTTTCCGAGTGTTATACCGTATCCCCTTACAAGAGGTTCTACGACGAATGTAGCTTCGCTCTCGTCCTCACTCGTATTGGTCGCGGTGATATTGAACTTCTCTATTGCATTCATCATTGTAATTGCCTCCTTTTGTTTTGTTTGTTTTTTCTTGCTTCGCAAAAAACGGGCATACATACGATGAATAAGAGCCTTGAGCCCTTATTCTCTCGTAGTGTATCGGAGGGATTACTTGGAATAGAGCTCGACGATAAGCTGCTCGTCAAATTCAAAGTCGATATCGTCTCTTACGGGAAGAGCAACTATCTTCGCGCCGAAGTTAGCTACATCCTTCTCTATCCACTTGGGAGTAGTTGCAGTCGCCATATTCTCAAGCAGGGACTTTATCTTATCGTTCTCACGGCTGTTCTCCTTTACGGCTACTACATCGCCCGCAGATACGAGGATGGAGGGAGTGTTTACCTTCTTGCCGTTAAGGGTAAGGTGACCGTGAAGAACAAGCTGACGGGCTTCCTTTCTGGACGCTGCCATACCCATTCTGTACACCACATTGTCAAGGCGTCTCTCAAGAAGAACGAGAAGGTTGGTACCGGTGATACCCTCCTGCTTCTCTGCCATCTTGTAGTAGAGTCTGAACTGTTTTTCAAGCACGCCGTAGTAGCGTCTTGCCTTCTGCTTCTCACGAAGATGCTTGCCGTAATCGCCGACCTTCTTACGTGCGGCGCCATGCTGACCGGGAGCCGCGCTCCTGTGATCGAAAGAGCACTTGCCGTTAGTGCAACGCTCGCCCTTCAGGTAAAGCTTGCAGCCCTCGCGGCGGCACATCTTACAGTTAGGACCTGTATATCTTGCCATTTTCTATACCTCCTCAAAAATCAAACGCGCCTGCGCTTGGGGGGACGACAACCGTTGTGGGGTATCGGTGTGACATCCTTGATCATTGTGATTTCGAGACCCGCTGTTGCGAGAGCACGGATAGCCGACTCTCTGCCCGCCCCGGGACCTCTTACAAGAACCTCAACAGACTTCATACCCATATCTGCGGCAACCTTACCGGCGTGCTCCGCAGCGGTCTGCGCAGCGTAAGGAGTGGACTTCTTCGAGCCTTTGAACCCCATCTCACCTGCAGTTCCCCATGCTACGACATTACCCTGCATATCGGTGATGGAAACGATAGTGTTGTTGAAGGTAGAATTGATATGAGCAACGCCGCGTTCTACAACTTTGCGCTCGCGGCGCTTTTTCGTTGTCGTCTTCTTTGCTATTGCCATCTTATATACTCCTTACTTCTTCTTATTCGCGATGGTCTTTGCGGGACCTTTTCTTGTTCTGGCGTTTGTCTTGGTACGCTGACCTCTCACGGGAAGACCCTTTCTGTGTCTTGTTCCGCGATAGCAGTTTATCTCGACGAGTCTCTTGATGTTGAGCGCTCTCTCACGACGGAGGTCACCCTCGACATGATAGTGTGCTTCAATCTCATCGCGAAGGGCTGCTACTTCTCCCTCGGTAAGGTCCTTTGCACGAGTGTCAGGATTTATGCCGGTCTTGGCAAGGATGTCCTGAGAGCTCTTGAGGCCGATACCGTAAATGTATGTGAGCGCTATCTCTACGCGCTTGTTGTTGGGAATATCAACACCTGCTATACGAGCCATTAGATATTTACTCCTTTTTTTAGATTTGTCGTCCGAATCGCTATCCGAATCAGCCCTGACGCTGCTTATGCTTCGGATTCTCGCAAATGACCATTATAGTGCCGTGCCTTCTAATGATCTTACACTTTTCGCAAATTCTTTTGACGGATGGCTTAACTTTCATTTTTAATACCTATCCTTTCAGAAATATTACTTCTTTCTCCATGTGATGCGCCCCTTGGATATATCATAAGGGGAGACCTCTACGGTCACGTTATCGCCCACGAGAATTTTTATATAGTTCATGCGTAACTTACCCGATATGGTAGCGGTCACGATGTGTCCGTTCGGAAGCTTTACCTTGAAGATTGTATTCGGCAGTGCCTCGACCACCGTGCAATCCTCAAATTCAATCATATCAGACTTTGCCAGAATAATCCCCTCCTTTTCGGTCCCGGAATCATATTCCGAGAGCCCGGGTAATGCGCCCGGTTATCTCATCTACCGTGCCGACGCCGCTCACCGTAATGAGCTTGCCCTTCTTTGAGTAGAACTCTTTTAAGGGCTCTGTCTGCCGGTGGTATACCTCAAGGCGGGAGAGAACAACCTCCGGTGCGTCATCCGAACGGGTGGTAAGCTCTGCTCCGCACTTGTCGCAATTCACTCCGTCACGGGAGGGATTATGCTCCACGTGATAGGAGGACGCGCATGCGGGGCAGACACGCCTGCCGGACATTCTCTCCACGATATCGCTGTCGGATACCTCGATGGAAACTACTCTGTCAAGCTCTATCCCCATGCGGTCGAGCGCCTCTGCCTGCGGGACAGTGCGCGGGAAGCCGTCGAGGATATAACCCTTCGAACAGTCATCCATGGTGAGACGCTCCTTGATTATTCCGATGACGACATCATCGGGAACAAGCGCGCCGTCGTCCATGAATTTTTTAGCTTTCTTGCCCATATCGGTACCGTTTTTGACCGCGGCGCGGATCATAGCTCCGGTGGACACGGTAGGTATACCGAGTCTCGCCGCAACTATATCCGCCTGCGTGCCTTTTCCTGCACCGGGGGCTCCGAGAAAAATTATTTTCATACGCCCGAACACCTCAGGTTATCAATTAAGGAAGCCCTTGTAATTACGCATTGTGAGCTGTGCCTCGAGCTCTCTGAAGGTCTCGATTGCAACTCCGACAACTATAAGAAGAGTAGTTCCTCCGAATGTAAAGACGCTCGAAAGCTGTGACGCGGAGTTCGAGATACTCGTCGCGTACTGCTTCGCAAGCTCGGGAGTGTACGCGCCCTTTATAAACCACTCAAGAAGGGGCTTTATAAGGTGCGGTCCGGCGAGCGAGGGCAGGAGCGCTATGAACCCGAGGAAGAGAGCGCCGACAAGAGTTACCTTGCCGAGAATCTTCTTGATGTAGTCAGCAGTCGGCTTACCCTGTCTGATACCGGGGATTGCGCCGCCCTGCCGCTTAAGGTTGTTTGCAACCTCATTCGGGTCGAAGGTTATCTGCGTATAGAAGTATGCGAAGGCTATTATAAGTGCGAAGAGCGCAATGGGATAGAGCACGCCGTTCGTCGAGAATATCTTCGCGACAACGCCCCAGCCGCCCTTCGTGCTCTCGGATACACCCGCGAACTGAAGGATTGTGGGAACGAGCGAGACTATCGAGCTCGCAAATATGATAGGCATAACGCCGGTCATATTGAGCTTTATCGGAAGGTTCGTGCTCTGACCGCCGTACATTTTGCGTCCGACGACCTTCTTTGCGTACTGAATCGGTATTCTTCTTTCGGAGCCGGTGACCCATATAATGAGCACGAGCAGCGCCACAACCGCCACGACAAGTACTATCGCGAAGAGGGTGGAAAGGATACCGTAAAGCACGGGGCTGTTGTTCTTGTAGCCGTAGGTACCGATAACAAGCTCGGTAAGGTTAATGGCGAAGGACGGAACCGACGCGACAATGTTTGCAAAGAGTATAAGAGATATACCGTTGCCTATGCCGCTCTCGTTTATTCTCTCGCCGAGCCACATGATTATCGAGGCGCCCGCGCAGTAGCAAAGCACAATGGCTATACCGTAGAGCCAGAACATGCTGTTCTCTCCCGCGGTTGCAGCCTTTGTAAGAGCATTGTTGTTCTTAAGATAGAAGTAGTATGCAATCGCGGTGACAAGTGCCAGAGCGACGGTAACTATTCTCGTTAAGAAGTTGAACTTCTGCTTATCTTCCTTTGCCCATGTGCCTATTGAATTCGGGAACACGACACCGAGCAGCTGAATGATAATCGACGCATTGATGTAAGGCTGTACGCCGAGGGCGAACAGCGTCGCCGTTCCGAGCGAGCCGCCGGACAGCGTGTTCAGGTAATCGAATATCGTACCGCTGAATGTGCCGCTTATCTTGTTGGAGTCAACGAACGGAACCGGTATAACGGTGCCTATGCGATAGAGAAGAAGGATAAATACGGTAAAGAGTATCTTACTTCTTATTTCCTTGGTCTTCCATGCGTTTTTCAAAGTCTGAAGCATTTAGATCACCTCAGTCTTTCCACCTACCGCCTCAATCTTCTCCTTAGCCGATGCGGAAAAAATTGCTGCTTTAACAGTGAGTTTCTTCTTAAGGTCGCCCTCTCCGAGTACCTTTACACCGTCGCAAACAGTGTTGATGAGACCTTTTTCGAGAAGGGCCGCCGTATCAACTACATCTCCGTCGCTGAATTTATTAAGTGCATTGACATTAATGACCGTATAGGTCTTGCCGAACTTGTTGTTAAAGCCTCTCTTCGGAAGCTTTCTGTAAAGGGGAAGCTGTCCGCCCTCAAATCCGGGGCGCACGCCGCCGCCCGAGCGGGCGTTCTGACCCTTATGACCCTTGCCGGCAGTTTTTCCGTTTCCGGAACCTGTTCCTCTTCCCTTGCGGAATACTTCTCTTGTGGAGCCTTCCGCGGGTGAAAGTTCATGGAGCTTCATTCTGTATCCTCCTTTCAATTCCTTAAACGGTTTCAACACTTACAAGGTGTGAAATAGCGTTTATCTTGCCCTTTGTTGTGGCGTCGTTCGGGAGAACGATGCTGTCGCCCGGTCTCTTGAGACCGAGTGTCTTTGCCGTCCTTATCTGTGCGGGCTTGCGGGCTATGAGGCTACGAACGAGAGTTATCTTAACATTTTCCATTACGACACCCTCCCTTAAGCCTTTACATCCTCTTCGCTTTTGCCGCGAAGAGCCGCAACCTCAGACGCTGTGCGGAGCTGAGAAAGTCCCGCAAAGGTAGCCTTTACAACATTCGTCGGGTTCGTCGAACGAAGGCACTTTGCACGGATGTTCTTCACTCCCGCGAGGGTAAGTATCGTGCGGACCGTACCGCCGGCTATGACACCGGTACCGGGTGCGGCGGGCTTCAGAAGCACCTTACCTGCTCCGTACTCACCTGTAATCTCGTGAGGTATTGTCAAACCGTTGAGTGATACGGTTATAAGATTTTTCTTTGCGTCCTCAATTCCCTTGCGTATAGCGTCGGGAACCTCGGCTGCCTTTCCGAGGCCGTAGCCTACATGTCCGTTTCCGTCTCCCACCACCATGATGGCTGCAAAGCGGGCGATTCTACCGCCCTTTACGGTCTTGGAGACACGGTTCAGTACGACAAGCTGCTCCTGAAGCTCAAGCTCAGCCGCGTTTATGGGTTTTGCCATGTTTATTTCTCCTTTTCAAGAATGTTTCATAAGTGAAACAGTGTACAAACCAGAGATCAGAACTTCAGTCCGCCTTCTCTTGCGCCCTCAGCCAGCTCTGATACACGTCCGTGATAAATGTAACCACCGCGGTCGAATACGACAACGGAAATACCCTTTTCAAGTGCTCTCTTTGCAAGAGCGTTGCCGACCTTGCGTGCAGCCTCCTTATTGGAGCCTATGCCCTCAAAGTCCTTCTCATAGCTGCTCGCGCTGACGAGAGTCACGCGCTTAACATCATCGATAATCTGAGCGGAGATGTTAGCGTTGGAGCGATAGACGCAAAGACGCGGTCTCTCGGCTGTACCGGAGATCTTTCTGCGTATTCTTCTGTGACTCTTGAGTCTCTGAGCGTTACTGTCGATCTTCTTAACCATTGCTTTTCTCTCCTTTCATTATTTACCGGTCTTTCCGGCCTTACGGCGGATTCTCTCACCGGAGTACTTGACACCCTTACCAAGATAGGGCTCGGGCGGTCTCTTCGCTCTTATAGCTGCGGCGACCTGTCCTACTGCCTGCTTGTCAATGCCCTTTACTATTATCGTGGTGTTGTCGGGAACATCGAAGGTTATGCCGTCCTTTTCAAGGAAGTAAACGGGATGCGAGAAGCCGAGACCGAGAACTATTTTGCCGGACTGCTTCTCTGCTCTGTAACCTACGCCGACTATCTCAAGCTTCTTTGTGAAGCCGTCCTTGACGCCGACAACCATGTTGTTGAGAAGTGTTCTTGTAAGTCCGTGAAGAGAACGCATTTCCTTCTCATCATTCGGACGGGTAACTGTGACGGTGCTGCCGTCTACGTTGACGGTGAGTCCGTCGTGGAACTTCTGCGTAAGAGTTCCGAGGGGTCCCTTTACGGTAACGTTGTTGCCGTTCTCAACGGTAACGGTAACGCCGGCGGGAACCGTTATAGGTGCTCTGCCTATTCTTGACATACTCTCTTACCTCCTTACCATACGAAGGCGAGTATTTCGCCACCTACGTTAGCCTGTCTTGCCTTCTTGTCGGTCATAACGCCCTTGGAGGTGGAGACGATCGCTATTCCGAGACCGTTCATGACCTTCGGCATATCTTCACAGTTCGTGTAGATACGGAGACCCGGCTTTGACACTCTGCGCAGACCGTGAATGACCTTCTGCTTGCCGTCGGTATACTTCAGAGCTACTCTGATTATACCCTGCTTGCCGTCCTCCACTATCTGGAAGTTCTTTATATAGCCCTCGTCAAGAAGTATCTGTGCTATCGACTTCTTGAGGTTGGACGCGGGGATATCAACAGTGGCATGCTTCGCGTCGTTTGCGTTTCTTATTCTTGTAAGCATGTCTGCGATTACATCTGAGATCTGCATTTTATTATCCTCCTGTATGCAAGTTATTTTTTCTTGCTGCCGCGCGGTGCGCGGCGGCTGACCGGCGGTTAAATCCGCCATAGGGAGCTTCGTTTCTCCCCTGCGGCTTTCCTACCGGTAGTTTCAGAGAATTTCGTAGCCCGGAATATCCGGGATTACCCGAAAATCCGAGGTTTTACCAGGATGCCTTCTTTACGCCCGGAATCTCGCCCTTGTAGGCAAGCTCACGGAAGCATATACGGCAAATTCCGTACTTACGGAGGTAAGCGTGAGGTCTGCCGCAGTTCTTGCATCTGTTGTACTGACGGGTCGAGAACTTGGGTTCTGCCTGCTGCTTAAGTATCATTGACTTCTTAGCCATTCTTCTCTTTCCTCCTGATTACTCTGCGAAGGGTGCGCCCATGAGGGCGAGCATCTCTTTCGCCTCGGCATCCGTCTTTGCCGTGGTAACGAACACAATATCCATTCCGCGGATCTTGTCGACCTTGTCGTACTCAATCTCGGGGAATATAAGCTGCTCCTTGAGACCGAGGGCATAGTTTCCTCTGCCGTCAAAGCCGTTCGGATTGATACCCTTGAAGTCGCGGACTCTCGGAAGAGCGAAGGTGAAGAGCTTATCCATGAACTCATACATCTTCTCGCCGCGGAGAGTGACCTTCACGCCTATCTTCATGCCCTCACGGACCTTGAAGTTAGCGACCGACTTGCGGGCGTAGGTGGGAACAGCCTTCTGACCGGAGATGAGGGTTATCTCATCGATTACGGAATCGATGACCTTCGAGTTCTCGCGGGCGTCGCCTGCACCTACATTGATAACTATCTTGTCGAACTTCGGAATCTGCATTACCGAAGAGTAACCGAACTTCGTCATAAGAGCGGGAGCGACTTCGGTCTTGTATTTTTCAAGAAATCTTGACATCGTTTTCCCCTCCTATCACATTTCCGCGCCGCACTTTACGCAGCGGCGGGTCTTCTTTTTCTTATCGCCGTCGAGGGTTATCTCGACCTTGAAGCGTCTGCCGACCTTGCACTTCGGGCAGACGAGCTGTACCTTGGACGCATAGAGCGCGCCCTCGGTCTTTACTATACTGGATGTCTCTCCCTGACGGCGCGCCTTAGTGTGCTTTGACACCATGTTCGCACCGGCAACTATTACCTTGCCCTCCTCGGGAGAGGTGGCGATGACCTTGCCGACAGTCCCCTTGGAATTGCCGGAGATAACGACAACGGTATCGTCTTTTTTTATATGAAGCTTATCCATCATCATTTCCTCCTCAATTACAGAACTTCCGGCGCGAGAGACATTATCTTCGTGAAGTCATGCTCACGGAGCTCTCTTGCGACAGGCCCGAAGATACGGGTGCCCTTCGGTGTCTTGTCATCCTTTATAATAACCGCGGCGTTCTCATCAAACTTGATGTAAGAACCGTCGGCACGGCGGGTCTCCTTGACAGTTCTTACGACGACTGCCTTGACAACCTCGCCCTTCTTGACAACTCCGCCGGGAGCAGCCTTTTTAACGGCGCATACGATTATATCGCCGATAGCTGCATAGCGACGGCCGGAGCCGCCGAGAACTCTGATACACATGAGCTCCTTGGCACCGGTGTTGTCCGCGGCTTTCAATAACGATTGCTGCTGAATCACTGTTTTTTCCTCCTTGCTTCGGCAAGCTTTTGACCTGCCTACTGGTTAAGTGATATTATTTTGCCTTCTCTACGATATTGACGAGTCTCCATCTCTTCGTCTTGGAGAGAGGTCTGGTCTCCATAACGGCGACCTTATCGCCTATACCGCAGGCGTTCTCCTCATCATGAGCATGGATCTTTACCGTTCTCTTGATGATCTTGCCGTACTTCGGATGGCGGACATTGTCCTCTATGGCAACCACGATGGTCTTATCCATCTTGTCGCTTACCACCTTGCCGACTCTTACTTTTCTGAGCTTACGGGTTTCTGCCATTGTCATATCCTCCTCATGCATTCTTCTCACGGAGAACTGTCATCACGCGAGCGATGTCATGCTTAACATCGGTAATCTTGTGAGGATTGTCAAGCTGATTGACAGCAAGCTGGAAACGAAGATTGAAAAGCTCTTCGTTGAGAGCCGCGAGCTTCGCATTGAGTTCTTCGGCGCTCATTTCTCTTAATTCTTTTGCCTTCATTGCTTAAACCTCCTCGCTGGTATTCTGGTCTTCTTTCTTAACAAACTTGCACTTTATAGGCAGCTTGTTAGCGGCAAGACGCATAGCCTCTCTCGCCTGCTCCTCGGTGATACCGTCCATCTCGAACATAACACGTCCGGGCTTGACAACAGCTACCCAGTACTCGGGTGAGCCCTTACCTGAACCCATTCGGGTCTCGGCAGGCTTCTTTGTAATGGGCTTATCCGGGAATATCTTTATCCAGACCTGACCGCCACGCTTTACATAACGGGTCATTGCTATACGGGCCGCCTCTATCTGATTTGCCTTGATCCATGCAGGCTCAAGAGCCATAAGACCGAAGCTGCCGTTCGTTATCTTGTTACCGCGAAGGGCTTTACCTTTAAGTCTTCCGCGCTGAACGCGCCTGTACTTAACTCTCTTAGGCATTAACATTACTTATTGCCCCCCTCTGCCGAATTTCTTCTGAACCCGCGATTGTCACGGCGACCGCCGTCTCTGTTGTCCCTGCCGGGGCGACGGTTGTTGTCGTTTCTTCTCGGGCGTCTCTCGGATCTCTCGGGTCTCGGCTCACCGTTGTCGGCAAGGACCTCGCCCTTGTAAATCCAGACCTTGACACCTATCTTACCGTAGGTGGTGTTAGCCTCCCAGAATCCGTAGTCGATGTCGGCACGGAGAGTCTGAAGAGGAATGGTTCCCTCGTGATAGTGCTCGGTACGGGCTATCTCGGCGCCGCCGAGACGACCGCCGCAGGAGACCTTTATACCCTTTGCGCCGAGTCTCATCGTTCTGCCTATCGCAAGCTTCATTGCACGGCGGAAGGAAACTCTCTTCTCAAGCTGTGCAGCTATGGACTCTGCCACGAGCTGTGCATTGAGGTCGGGATTCTTTATCTCTATGACATTGACTACTACGGGGCGGCCGACCATAGCCTCAAGCTCGGTTCTGAGCTTCTCTATCTCAGCGCCGTGGAAGCCGATTACAACACCGGGCTTTGCGCACTGGATGAATACTCTTACTCTGCTTGCGTCGCGCTCTATCTCGATCTTCGGGATGCCCGCGCTCTGGAGCTTCTTCTTCACATACTCTCTGATTTTGACGTCAGACATCAGCGTATCGCCGAATTCCTTGCGGTTAGCAAACCATCTGGAATCCCAGTTCTTTATTACGCCGACTCTCAAGCCGTGGGGATTAACCTTCTGTCCCATGTCAGCCTACCTCCTTCTCTTTTACTACCAGCGTCACATGGCTGGTTCTCTTCAGTATCTGGAATGCTCTGCCCTGTGCTCTGGGCTGTATTCTCTTGAGTGTGGGTCCGGGGCATACGAAGCACTCGGAGACATAGAGATTACCGGCATTCATATTGAAGTTGTGTTCCGCGTTCGCAACCGCGCTCTTCAGCAGCTTGATAAGCGGCTCGCTGGCTATCTTGTTTGTGTTCTTGAGTATAGCCATCGCCGTATCGGTATCCTTACCTCTGATAAGGTCAAGAACGATCTGCACCTTGCGCGGAGAAATTCTCAGATATTTAAGATATGCTTTTGCTTCCATTATCGGAATTGCCTCCTCTCGCTATTGCGATATTTGTTTATTTACCGTTGTTCGACGTCTTGGAGCCTGCATGCCCCTTGAATGTACGGGTGAGAGCGAACTCTCCGAGCTTGTGACCGACCATATCCTCGGTGATATATACCGGCACATGCTTCCTGCCGTCGTGAACGGCGATCGTATGACCTACGAACTCAGGGAATATTGTAGAAGAACGGGACCATGTCTTGAGAACCTTCTTCTCGTTCTTTTCGTTCATCGCCACAACTCTGTCGAAAAGCTTCTTTTCAACATAGGGCGCTTTCTTCAAACTTCTGCTCATACTATTAATCCTCCCCTACTGTCATCTTGCGTTTCTGCGCTTGACGATGAACTTGTTGGTTCTCGCCTTCTTGTTTCTCGTCTTATAGCCGAGAGCAGGCTTGCCCCAAGGAGTTACGGGTCCGGGATGTCCTATAGGAGACTTACCCTCACCGCCTCCGTGCGGGTGATCGCAGGGGTTCATGACAGAACCGCGAACGGTGGGACGGATGCCGAGGTGACGGGTCTTACCGGCTTTACCGAGCTTGACTGTCTCATGCTCGAGGTTGCCGACCTGACCTATCGTCGCCTTGCAGTCGAGGCGGACTATGCGAACCTCTCCCGAGGGGAGCCTCACCTGTGCGGTGCCGTTCTCCTTAGCCATGAGCTGTGCAAACGCGCCCGCGGAGCGGACGAGCTGTGCGCCCTTGCCGGGATAGAGCTCGATATTGTGTATTACGGTACCTACGGGAATCGCGGATATGGGAAGCACGTTACCGGGCTTTATATCTGCATCCGCGCCGGAGGCGAGTACATCACCGTCGGTGACGCCGAGGGGAGCCACGATGTAGCTTCTCTTTCCGTCGTCATTCTCGAGAAGTGCTATATAAGAGGTTCTGTTCGGGTCATACTCGATGCCGATGACCTTCGAGGACTCGTCCGCGCTTCTCTTGAAGTCGATAAGTCTGTACTTCTGCTTGTTTCCGCCGCCGTGGTGACGGACGGTTATCTTGCCGTAGTTATTTCTGCCGGCGTCCTTCTTCTTGGTTACAACAAGGCTCTTCTCGGGAGTCTTTTTGGTGAGCTCATCGAACGAAGGGGTAGCCATGTTTCTGCGCGACGGTGTGGTCGGCTTGAATTTCATTGTTGCCATTTCAATTTACCTCCTGTCTTAGTTCATGCTGTCGAAGAAGGCTATTGTGGAGGAGTCCTCGGTAAGTGTTACGATCGCTTTCTTCCACTCTCCGGTATATCCGAAATGGACACCGTATCTCTTCGGCTTTTTCTTCATATTAATTATATTGACCTTTGCAACCTTCGTCTTTTTGAACATGGTCTCGACAGCCGCGGCTACATCAGCCTTTGTAGCGTCCGGGCGGACCTCAAAGCTGTAGCGCTTGCCTGCAACGCCGTCCATGCTCTTTTCGGTTATAAGAGGTCTTACAATGACATCTGCATAGGATTTCATCTTGCGTATACCTCCTCTATCTTGGCAACGGCATCCTTTGCAACGATTAAGGTATCGCAGTTAAGGATATCGTAGACATTGATGGTGTTCCACTGAACGGTCCTGACGCCCTCAATGTTCGCAAAGCTCTTTATTACCTTGTCGTCAACAGCAGAAAGGACAACGAGCGACTTCTTTGCCGCGCCGACAGCCTTCAGCATGTCAACCATGGTACGGGTCTTGTACTCCTTTGCCTCTATTGCGTCGACAACGACCATCTCGCTGCCGGCAACCTTGGAGGAAAGAGCGGAGAACAAAGCGACTCTCTTAACGCGCTTGTTCAGCGATACGCGGTAGGAACGGGGCTTCGGGCCCAGCGCAACTCCGCCGTGTGTCCACTGAGGAGAACGGGTCGAACCCTGTCTTGCATGACCGGTACCCTTCTGCTTCCAGGGCTTCTTACCGCCGCCCGAAACCTCGGTACGGGTAAGAGTGGACTGTGTGCCCTGTCTCTTGTTGAGAAGTAATGCTCTCACTGCGGTATGGAGGACTGCCTCATTTACTTCTGCACCGAAAACGGTTTCAGAGAGCTCGATCTCGCCGACTTCCTTGCCCGCCATGTTTACAACTTTAATATTAGGCATTATTACTTCCTCCTTCCGTTATGCTTTCACCGAGTCGCGGAGGAACACGATGCCGCCCTTGGAACCGGGAACGGCGCCCTTTACCGCGATCAGATTTTTCTCTGCGTCTATCTTAACAGCTACAAGGTTAAGGATAGTTACCTGTTCGTTTCCGTACTGTCCAGCCATCTTCTTGTTCTTGTAAACGCGGGAAGGCGTGGAGTTAGCACCCATAGAACCGCACTGACGGTGAATAGGACCGGTACCGTGAGTCATTCTCAGTATGTGATGACCCCATCTCTTTACGCAGCCGCTGAAGCCGCGACCCTTGGTGATACCTGTGATGTCGACCTTGTCGCCTGCGGCGAAGGTTTCGACGGTTACCACCTGACCGACGGTGTAAGACGCGCTGTCCTCAAGTCTGAATTCCTTGAGATGTCTCTTCGGTGCGATACCGTTCTTCTTGAGGTGTCCGAGCTCCGGCTTTGTCAGGAGCTTCTCGCGCACGTCCTCGAACGCGAGCTGTACAGCCTCGTAGCCGTCGTTCTCGACGGTTTTCTTCTGTGATACCACGCAGGGTCCTGCTTCAATCAGGGTCACGGGTATTACATTGCCTTTTTCGTCGAAGATCTGGGTCATGCCCAGCTTCTTGCCGATAATACCTTTTTTCATTTTTTCCTCCAATCGGTTATTGGTTGACGGGTTGAATTTTCGCCTCGCCGGCGGAGCCGCCAACTTGACCACGGGGTGTGGTATACGGGAGTTTGAAGCCTCCCGGCGCGGTCTCCCGCGCGCCTCCGGTATCTGCGGACGCCGGAGCTTTATTTCAAGGTTGCGCCCCTTGCTGTCAGGCGCCCCTTAAAAACTATATAATGGAAGCTTTCCGGTGTGACCTGTCCGGTCCCCGGCGGCATCCCTGCCGTGCGCCGTGCGGCGCCGATGGCGTCCTTACGCCTTGATTTCGATTGCCACTCCGGCAGGAAGCTCGATGTTCATAAGAGCCTCGACGGTCTTCTGCTGGGGGTCAAGTATATCGATGAGTCTCTTGTGAGTACGGGTCTCGAACTGCTCACGGCTGTCCTTGTACTTGTGGACAGCGCGGAGAATGGTGACGACCTCTTTATCGGTCGGGAGCGGAACCGGTCCCACAACCTTTCTGCCGTCTCTCTTCGCAACCTCAACGACCTTCGCCGCCGCCGCGTCGATTATCGTGGAATCGTAGCTCTTCAGCTTGACTCTGATCTTTCCCTGTGCCATTTTGATTTCCTCCTTCTAAAATTCTGCTTTCTGCGCCGTTTCTTTAGGAGGGCGATAGTTTCACACTGTGCCGGGCGTTTCTTATCTCTCCCGAAAAATCAGTCCGCGACCGTCCGCAGCGGTCAGACGAACCTCATGCACAGCGCGCCTTTTTGAAAGGCATTTACTCTTGTTTCGCCCGGTTAAATATCGGACATACTCCGCGGAAATTCCCTGCCGTCGCAGCAACCTCCCGCATCATCGCATATCAAGCTTTTTAATTATAAACTAAAAGACGCGGATTTGCAACCCCCATGACAAAATTTCTTCACATTTTTACGGAGAATATAACAGAATTTTTGTCGCATTTTTTGGTGATTATTCACAAAAATCTCATGAGAAACCGGATTTCGAGCCCGTTCGGAGGATTTTTCCGGCGGTTTTTCGGCGGATTTGCGGTTGGGTGTTGATTTCGCTTGTGGTTTTGTAGTAAAATATATTCCGTAGAGCGGTGCCGCGACGGTGCCGCGGGTCTGCCCGCGCGGTATCCCGCCGGCAGACGCACATTGTTATCGCAAAACCGCGGAGCGCAACCGCTCCGGAACACAGAAAGTGAAAACACATGAAAAAGCTCACAAAAAGATACGGCGTCTATCTCCCGCTCTTCGTCCTCGCGGCTCTGTCCTCCGTGGTGCTGAAATGCGTCGCCGCCATGACGAGCCTGAGCTACGAATACGGAAGCTACGGCGGCTCTGCCGTCTATGCGGCGTCACGATGGATAATCTACCTCTCCGTGTTGCTCCTGCTCACCTACGCATTTTACGGTGAGAAAAAGAAGCTCGTCCCCTCGTTTTCCACCCCCGCGACATACATCCCGACCGGGGCGGGGGCGGTCGCGCTGTTTTTCGTCGGTGCGACGATGCTTGTAAAATGCGGTGCGGACCTCGGGCGCGTCGGCTCCTACGGAGCGGGCAAATCGCTCATCGCCGCCCTGCTCGGCGCAACGACGACAGCCGGGGTGTCTTATTTTCTCATCGTGCTTGTGGAGCTGTTCGGCGGGCTACTCGCGATAGCCTCGATAGGATATCTTCTCCTCTCGGGAGCCGATGACCGCCGCCTCTCACCCCTGCGCGGCGAGTTCGGTATGCTCCTCTCGCTCTTCTGCTGCACGTACGCGGCATTTCTCTATTTCAGCGAGACCCTGCCGATAAACGCGCCGAACAAAATCGACGACCAGATGGCTTATCTCGCCTGTGCGCTGTTTTTCCTATATGAAACTCGCGTCTCGCTTGGGCGGGAGAAATGGCGGGCTTACAGCGCGTTTGCGCTCGTCGCCTCTCTGCTTACGCTTTATTCCTCGGTTCCCGCGATGCTCGTGTATTTCGTGCGCGGCGAGCTCATTTCGTACAGCATAATGGAGACCGTCCTGACCTTTGCCCTCGCGATATTCACCCTCTCCCGGGTGGTTATAACCGCATATCTGCCGGAGGCAACCGAAAATCTCTCGGTCGCCGCGATGCGTGAGGCGGCAGGGCTCCGGCAGAAGGAGCTCGACGAGGCGTATGCCGCCGAGGAGGCGGCAAAGGCGGAGGCTGAGGCTCTCGCCGCACAGCCTACCGACGACACCGGGGACGGGATCTCCGACGTCGGAGACGAAAATCAGATAGCAATCGACATCCCCGCATTTGAAATCAGTACGTTTCCCGATGACGTCGGCACACAGGGTGCGGACGCCGAAAGTGAAAATACATCTGCCGACAGCTCCGCAGGAAAAGAAAGCGGCGCGGAGGGTACCGCAGACGAAAATAGACAGTCTGCGGGCAAACCGGTAAATATCAAAGAAAAATCACAGGAAAATACCGAAAAATCGGAATTTTCGTCAGAAAATCAAGCCACCGATGCCTCAAAGGGCGGCAAGGTGCGCAGGGCGGCAAGAAAAGCAAAGAAAAATCCCGCAGCGGCGGCAAAGCCCGGCGAAGCAACCGCAAGCGACGAAAGCGCCGCCGCACCGACAGACAGCGAAGCCGCGGCGGATGAGCCTGCCCGCCGTGTCGAATACAGGTGCATCATATCGAAAAAGAAAAAAGCCCAGCCTGTCCCGGAGGATACGGACGAGGGCGAAAGTCTCGAGGAGAGTGCCGCGGACGACATCTGACACGTGGCACAGCCGGTATTACGCCAGCGTCCCGTACAAATCTCAGAACAAATACAGCTCACCCGGCAATAACGGTGGCGGGTGAGCGGAACGAAACACAGCGAAAGATCGGCAGTATAAAGCCTGCCGGATAAAGAACCAACAGCAAGGAAGTACGAAAAGTGAAGAAAAAGATACTTGTCGTAGACGGAAACAGCATAGTAAACCGCGCGTTTTACGGAGTGCGCCCCCTGACGACGGCGACCGGAAAGAACACGAACGCGGTTTACGGGACGGTCAACATAATATCAAAGCATCTCGGCAAGCTCTCGCCGGATTACGCCGCCGTCGCCTTTGACCTGAAGGCTCCGACCTTCCGGCATAAGATGTACACCGACTACAAAGCCGGGAGACGCCCTACCCCGCCGGAGCTGCTCGAGCAGTTCCCGGAGGTAAAGGAAATTCTCTCCTGCATGGGATTTCATATTCTCGAGCTACCGGGGTATGAGGCGGACGACATACAGGGCACCGTCGCAAAAATGGCGCACGGTGCCGACAACACTGAAAGCTACATTCTCTCGGGCGACCGCGACCTTCTGCAGCTTATCGACGACAGGGTCAGCGTCATACTTGAGCAGAACACGGGAGCCGTTATAATGCACGAGGAGGAGTTCCGCGAAAAGTACGGCGTCTCGGTCTCGCAATTCGTGGATATGAAGGCGATAATGGGCGACTCCTCCGACAATATCCCCGGGGTGCGCGGGATAGGCGAGCGCGGGGCTGCCGTCCTGCTCACCGATTTCGGCACGCTCGACGGTATCTACGAGCACATCGACGACCCGAAAATATCAAAGGCGACGCGCACAAAGCTCACCGAGCATAAGGAGGAGGCGTATCTCTCCCGCAAGCTCGCGCAGATCGACACTCACGTCCCCCTCGGAATAACGCTCGAGGATCTAAGATACAGGGGAATTGACCGCGGAGGGCTCCGCGCAAAGCTCGACGAGCTCGAGCTCAACTCATTTATAGTAAAATTCGGACTTACCGACGTAAAGCCTACCCCGAAAACCGCACACGCCACGGCATATAACGAAAAAGTTGCCGGAGAAGGTGGCTGCGATAACGGCAAAAAAGCAACCGTCGCATCCGAAGAATCGGCTGCCGGATGTAAAGAAAAGATTACAAATTCCGTCGTCGGGAACGCAGAGTCAGTGGCGTACAGTGCGGTTAACGGCGCGATAAGCGGCGCGGAGGCAACTACAAACGGCGCGACGGGCGGCGCGGAAAACGGCGCGGGAAACGACACTTTAGACAGTGAGGTCTTTGAGCCCGCCGACGCGGAGAGAATTATTGAAAACGCGGGCGCGCGCTTCTCATTCTCGCTCCGCGACGGGAATGTGTTTATATGCAATGGAGAGCGCAGTTTTTCATACACGGGTGACCTCCTGCCGCTGTCTCCCCTGTTCTCCGGTGAACGGCAGATTGTCTGCCTTGACGGCAAGGCGATATACCACGCGCTACGCCATGCAGGTATTTCCGTCTCCGACGGCACGCGCTTTCTTGACCTTGTGATTTATGCCTATGTGCTCAATCCCGGAGCCGGGAATGCGACGATTTCCTCGCTCGCGATGAGCTTTCTCGGTCACGGTGTCGATCCGTCGGAGCCCTGCACCGCGGTTATGCTCCGGCTCGAAGAGGTGCTCCGGAGAAAGATAACCGACGACGGCGAGCTCCGCGTCCTTGACGAGATGGAGATCCCGCTTATAAATGTGCTCGGCGATATTGAAGAGACCGGCTTCAAGGTCGACTGTGCGGGGCTCCATGAATTTGCCGACGCGCTGACAGAGCTCGCGGACGACCTGAAAAACAAGATTTATCTTCAGGCGGGCTATGACTTCAATCTGAACTCTCCAAAGCAGCTCGGCGAGGCGCTGTTTGTAAAGCTCGGTATTCCCTATCCCTCAAAGAAAAAGACCGCCTCCGGCTATTCTACCGACGCGGATATACTCGACGCACTCGCCCCCGCATATCCGATAATCGGCGACATACTCGAATACAGGCAGGTCACAAAGCTCGCAAACACGTACGCCCGCGTCCTCCCGGAGGTTGCGGACAAAAACGGACGCATACACACAGACTTCAAGCAGGCACTCACCGCCACAGGCAGGCTCTCAAGCGCGGACCCCAATCTCCAGAACATCCCGATAAGAACCCGCATGGGGCGCGAGATGCGCCGCTATTTTATAGCCGACGAGGGAAAGCTGCTCCTCGATGCCGACTATTCGCAGATAGAGCTCCGTCTCCTCGCCCACATATCCGGCGACTACACGATGAGCGAGGCGTTCCGCACCGGCGAGGACATTCACAGAAAGACCGCCGCCGCGGTGTTCGGCGTCCCGGAGGAGGCGGTTACCGAGGAGATGAGAAAGCGGGCGAAGGCTGTAAACTTCGGCATTGTATACGGTATCAGCGCGTTCTCCCTCGCAAAGGACATCGGCGCGACGCAGAGCGAGGCGGCAAAATATATAAAGAGCTATCTTCTTAACTACCTCTCAATCGATTCCTATCTTCACGACGTCGTCGAGGAGGCGAAGAAGAACGGCTACACGACCACCCTCTTCGGGCGGCGGAGATATATACCCGAGCTCTCATCACCTAAGCACCCGATACGCGAGTTCGGAAAACGGGTGGCGATGAACGCCCCGATACAGGGCACAGCCGCCGATATAATGAAGCTCGCGATGATATCTGTCTACCGCGGGCTCCGCCGCTGTGGACTTGACGCAAGAATAGTCATGCAGGTGCATGACGAGCTTGTCGTCGAGTGCTCGGTATCCGACGCGCCGCGCGCCCGCGAAATCCTCAAAACCGAAATGGAGAACGTCGTAAAGCTCTCAATCCCCCTTACCGCAGATGTCACGGAGGGCAAGAACTGGCTCGAGCAGAGCTGACAAAAAGCCCTACCCGTGTATTAAAAATCAAAGACACAGGGGCACCCCGTTTTCGGGGTGCCCCTGCTTGTATTGTCTCCGGTTCACCGAATACCGGAAGCTCTTGCGTCGGAATTAATACATTCCGCCCATGTCTGCGCCGGCAGGTGCCGCCGCGGGCTTATCTTCCTTCTTCTCGTAGACAACAGCCTCGGTGGTAAGGACGGTAGCCGCAATCGAAACCGCATTCTGAAGTGCGGATCTCGTCACCTTCGTCGGGTCGACTATTCCGGCGTCTATCATGTCGCAATAGACCTCACGAAGAGCGTCAAAGCCGTAGCCAGCCTCGCCGTTCTCACGCACCTTTGAGATGATGACCGAGCCGTCAAGCCCGGCATTCTCGGCTATCTGCTTCATGGGTGCTACAAGAGCCTTGAGAACTATCCTTGCGCCGGTTGCCTCGTCGCCCTCAAGTCCCTCTCCGGATTTTTCAACCTCGTTCATGACGTTGATAAGTGCGGTTCCGCCTCCGGCAACTATGCCCTCCTCGACAGCCGCCTTAGTAGCGTTGAGCGCGTCCTCTATGCGGAGCTTCTTCTCCTTCATCTCGACCTCGGTAGCCGCGCCGACCTTTATAACGGCGACGCCGCCCGCAAGCTTTGCAAGTCTCTCAAGGAGTTTCTCCTTGTCAAACTCGGAGGTAGTGGTCTCAAGAGACGCACGGATCTGTGCAACTCTCTCGGCTATTTTCTCCTTGTCGCCCGCACCGTCGACTATTATGGTATTTTCCTTTGTTATCTTTACCTGACGTGCGCGGCCGAGCTGGTCTATCGTGGTGTCCTTGAGCTCAAGCCCGAGCTCGGAGGTGATCACCTCGCCGCCGGTGAGTATTGCTATATCCTGGAGCATCTCCTTGCGTCTGTCGCCAAAGCCGGGAGCCTTGACAGCCGCGACGGAGAAGGTGCCGCGGAGCTTGTTGAGAACAAGGGTAGTCAGAGCCTCGCCCTCCACGTCCTCGGCGATTATAAGGAGCTTTCTTCCGGACTGGACTATCTTCTCAAGCACGGGGAGAAGGTCCTGGATTGAGGATATTTTCTTATCGGTTATGAGTATCAGGCAGTCGTCAAGAACAGCCTCCATCTTGTCGGCGTCGGTCACCATATAAGGCGAGAGATACCCGCGGTCGAACTGCATGCCCTCGACAACCTCGCTGTAGGTCTCGGCACTCTTCGACTCCTCGACGGTTATAACTCCGTCGGAGGTGACCTTTGCCATAGCGTCGGCTATAAGTTTGCCTATCTCCTCGTCGCCGGCGGAAATCGCGCCGACGCGGGCTATATCCTCCGTGCCTTTTACCTTTTTCGCCTGTGCCTTGAGGGCGGCGACGGCGGCATCGGATGCCTTGAACATTCCCTTACGGAGTATCATCGGGTTCGCGCCTGCGGCGACATTCTTCATGCCCTCGTGTATAAGAGCCTGTGCAAGGAGGGTTGCGGTGGTCGTACCGTCTCCTGCGGCGTCGTTGGTCTTTGTCGCGACCTCGCGCACGAGCTGTGCGCCCATGTTCTCCGACGCATCCTCAAGCTCTATTTCCTTTGCTATCGTAACGCCGTCGTTTGTGATAAGGGGTGCGCCGAACTTCTTGTCAAGAACGACGTTGCGTCCCTTGGGTCCGAGCGTTATTTTTACCGTATCGGCGAGCTTATCAACGCCGCGGAGCAGCGCGTCTCTCGCCTCGGTTCCCTGAAGTATTATCTTAGCCATAGTATATATACCTTCTTTCTTTAATCAATATGCCGGTAAATCCGCGTCAGTCCTCGACTACCGCGAATACATCCGACTGGCTCACGACGATATACTCCTCGCCGTCGAGCTTTATCTCGGTTCCGCAATACTTGCCGGTTATTACCTTGTCGCCGACCTTCAGCGTCATGACGGTCTCCTTACCGTCGACAAGACCGCCGGGTCCGACAGCCACAACCGTGGACATCTGCGGCTTCTCCTGCGCGGAGTCGGGGAGGATTATTCCCGCCTTCGTCGTCTCCTGCGACGGGAGCTTTTTAAGTACTACTTTATCAAACAGGGGTCTGATTTTCATTGTAACATCTCCTTTACTGTTTTTAGCACTCTTTGCGGTCAAGTGCTAATCTCAACGCTATCATTGTATATCATAGACCGGAAAAAATCAATAGTTTAGCCAATAGTTCACAAATTCTTAACATTTTGTGTGTACCGGGGCTCCGGAGTGCCGAAAATCAGGTGAGCTTTTCGCGGAGTGCGGCGAGTATACGCTTCTCCTCGCGCGAGACCTTCACCTGCGTCAGCCCCATGAGCCTTGCAACTCCAGCCTGCGACATATCGCGGAAGTACCTGAGAAGAATTATTCTCCTCGAGCGCTCGTCGAGCCGCTCGATAGCAAGCCTCAGCGCCATGCGGTCAAAATCCCGCTCGGGCGCGTCATCGTCGCTCACCATGCTGCCGAGGGTCGTGCCGTCGTCCTCCCCTCCTATACACTCGTCGAGCGAGCGGACGGGGACCGACGAGAACATAGCGCTCGCGGCGTCCTCGGCACTCACACCGACAGCGGCGGCAAGCGAGCGGATGCCTGTGTCCTCCCCCGTGCTCATCCGTCTCTCCCTCTCGGCGGCAAGCATGGCAGAGAGCCGTTTTTCCTCCCGCGAGACCTTCACTATTCCGTCGTCGCGCAGAAAGCGCCGTATCTCCCCGAAAATGAGCGGCACGGCATACGTCGAAAAGGCGCACTCCCGCGCGGGGTCAAAGGTGTTGATAGCCTTGACGAGCCCCATATTGCCGCACTCGACAAGCTCGTCCATATCAACTCCCCGTCCGAGAAAGCGGGCGGCGATGCTGCACACGAGCGGGCGGTTCAGAGTAGCTATCTCTTCCCCCGCCGCGCGGTCACCCGCGCGGTAGGCGCGTATCAGGTCGGTGTTTTTGTCATACGGGCGGGTGCGCCCGCGTTCGTCAGAGATTACGCTCATAAGCTCCCAAAGGTCACGGGGAGAGTATTTTTCTCATAAGGACCGTCGTGCCGCGCCCGGGCTTTGATTTGACGGTCAGAGAGTCTGTGAAGCTCTCCATAACGAGAAATCCCATGCCGCATCTCTCCTCGCCCCCGGTCGTGAAGGTGGGACGACGGGCGAGCCCGACGTCCTCGATTCCGCATCCGTTGTCGGATATCTCGACCGATATCTCCCGGCAATCATAAAGGCGAACAGATATGTATATCTGCCCGGTCTCCCCGGGCGGAAGGTCGCGGTAGGCATGGACTATGCAGTTTGTCACTGCCTCAGACACCGCGCACCGCAGGTCCCCTATCTCGTCAACCCTCGGATTCAGCGAAGCGCAGAACGCGGAAACGCAGGAGCGCGCGACGCTCTCGTTAAGGCTTATCGCCGGGAGGCGCAGCTTCATCTCGTTTATAATCTTTTTCATGTTCCCCTCCTCACACCGCCGTGGGCGGCGCGACAGTGATATTTTTCATTTTTTCAAGACCCGTGAGCCGCACGAGCTTATAGAGCGACGGCGAGAGCCCGATGACCCGCACGGAGCAGGACATCCCGCCCGCCGTCTGCGCCCTGCCGATTATCAGCCCTATGCCTGAGCTGTCCATAAAGCGCACCCTTGAAAAATCCAGAACAAGCAGCGACGGGTTGTACCTGAATAAGTCTCTGTCTATCCTCTCGCGCAGGCGGCGTGCGGTGTGGTGGTCTATCTCGCAGGCTATGCCGGAGCAGAGCACCCCGTCGGAAAAGACGTTTTTTATAATTTCCTCCATATCGTTTTACCTCGTCCGTATCTTTTCGGTTTATCTTACACGGAGATTATAACCCCGCATGTCCGAATTTCATGTCGCATTATGCGCTTTGGGAGAAAAAGTTTTTTTATTTTTCCCCGGCATCCTCCCTAACGGGTGCCCACAGGTGCAGCCCCGCCTTTATTCCGTCGCGCACCCGCTTCTTCTCCTCCTTATACATTCTCTCGCACATCATGTCTGCGAGTGCGCTTTTCGTATAGCCTGTCCGCTCTCCGATCTCGCGTATGTAGGTGTCCGCCCGCTGTATCGAGACGGACGCCGCCGCCTCGTATATGCGGTTGTTTATGTAGCTGTACTCCATAAGTATACGCGGCGGGAGGCGGCGGGCGCGTATCTCCTCGTCCCGCCTGAAATAGTCGGCGCAGAGCGCGGTTATGACCATGTCAAGTGTGTCCATTCATTTCACTTCCTTTCTTATAACGTCCCAAAAAGTCATACCCGCCGTCACGCAGGGGACATCGCCGCCGACACCTCGCGCAGTTCCTCCGTGAGCTCGTCGAGGCTCTCCTCGAGGCGCTCTATGCGGCGCATGGTATCCCCGGCAGTCTCAACTATATCCTCGAGCACGGGTATCCATGCAGAAGGATTACGGGCGCAGGAATCGGTTATCGCCCCGGCGATAAGGTCGCGGACGTTAAGCATTCTCTCCGACTCCCGTATCAGGTCGAGTATCCGCTCCATGTCGCGCCTTATCTCGGATGGGCTCCTGTAGCTTATGAGCCCGTAACCGTCGCCACTTATAAACATTCTTTTCACCTCCCCGCGGCTTTGCCGCTATCACATACCGGGTGACCGGTTGAATTCCATATCACGTCTGTCACTCGTTACGTTACTATGATAGCACCCGTAAAGTCACCTGTCAAGTGATTTTTTCTGTGTTTTTTCGGAAAACGTATTGCATAACATGTGACTTTGTGTTATAATCTGATTGAAATATAAAAAACCGCCGAAAATTCGGCGGCAGACGACATCAAAAAAATTTCAGGGCAGGCAAAATATATGAAGGGCAGGAATAAAATATGTTCGGCGAAAAACTAAGACAACTCCGCAAAGAGAAGAAAATGACCCTCGATGACCTCGCCCGCGCGCTCGGAACCAGCAAGCAGACTATACAGCGCTACGAGTCCGGCGTTATAGCCAACATCCCGCCGGAGAAGATAGAGGCACTCGCCTCTGCCCTCGGGACGACGCCCTCCGCCCTCATGGGCTGGAGCGACGGGGCGGCAGAGCACAGCCGCGACATCGCGGAAAAGAACGGCGGCAGGGGCGGTATAGCCCCGCTCCCCGTCCTCGGCGAGATAGCCTGCGGAAAGCCAATATTCGCGAGCGAGACACGCGGCGAATATATACCGGCGGACGGCTCGCTCGGCGCGGACTTCTGCCTCAGGGCACACGGCGACTCCATGGTCGGGGCGCGCATATATGACGGAGATATAGTATTTATCCGCGCGCAGGACACGGTGGAAAACGGGGAGATCGCCGCGGTTATAATAAACGACGAGGCGACGCTCAAGCGCGTTTATTTCTACCGCCGGGAGAAAAAACTCATTCTCTCGCCCGAGAACCCGAAGTACGCCCCTCTTGTATATATAGGTAAGGAGCTTCGCGACATAAGAATACTCGGCAAGGCTGTAGCCTTTCAGAGCCACGTTATATAAAAATGTGGTGTGGCGCATAATTAAACAGAGAAACCCCCGGGGCGTGTATCAGTTTGCCCCGGGGGTAGCTTTGTTTTCGGGTTATATATCGAGCCCGGATATCACATCGCGGAGTATTCCGGCGGAGCGGCGGAGGGCATCCGCCTCGTCGGGCGTCAGCTGTATCGGAACATGGGTCTCAAAGCCGGAGGAGCCGACTATCGACGGCATGCTGAGGGCTATTCCCTCTATTCCGTACTCGCCGTGCATTTCCGCTGAGACCGGGAGAATTGACTTCTCGTCACGCATGATACATTCGCATATCCGGCGCACCGACATTGCTATTCCGTAATATGTCGCGCGCTTTTTGGCTATAATGTCATACGCGCTCCCCTTTACCTCCTCGGCAATGCGGCGCATCTCCTGCTTATGGTCGGTGTGCCCGCGCATCTCACAGAAGTCGGCGAGCGGTATGCCGGAGACGTTGGTACTGCCCCACGCGGCGATTTCGCTGTCGCCGTGCTCGCCTATTATGAACGCATGCACGCTTCGACTGTCAACGTCGAGGTGCTGCCCTATCGCGTACTTCAGCCGGGCGGTGTCAAGCACCGTGCCGGAGCCTATAACCCTGTTTTCCGGCAAACCGCTGAGCTTCACGGCGACGTGCGTGAGAATATCGACGGGGTTTGAAACTATCAGCATTATCCCGTGAAAGTCACGGCGGGCTATCTCCGGGATTATCTCTTTGTAGATTGCGACATTCTTTGAAACGAGGTCGAGCCGCGTCTCTCCCGGCGCCTGATTTGCCCCGGCGGTGATTATCATAATCGCGGCGTCGGAGGCATCGTCATAATCCCCCGCATATATCTTCATCTGCCCGGCAAACGGTATTCCGTGCGATATGTCCTTTGCCTCTCCGTCCGCCTTGTCAAAATTCGCGTCTATCAGCACCATCTCGGAGAACAGACCGCTCTGCATAAGCGTAAAGGCGGTAGCCGCGCCGACAAATCCGCAGCCGACGACAGCGACCTTTCTCTGGTTAATGGGATTTCTCATATATATACTTCCTTTCTGTCGGGTTTTTTCGCGGTATAGCCGCCACCCGTGTATGTTTTTCGGCGGAGCGTCAGAAAATCACCACAAGCAACATTTTGAATTTTTCCTCACCGTAGACAGCGTGAGGGTGCCCTGCGGGCATTACTATTGATTCTCCCGCACGGAGAATATGCGGCTCGCCGTCTATTGTGAGCCTGCCGACACCGTCGAGGCAGGTTACGAAGGCGTCACCGTCGGAGGAATGTGTGCTTATCTCCTCCCCCTTGTCAAACGAAAACAAAGTCACGGAGACACTGCCGTTCTGTGCAAGGGTCTTGCTGACCACCTGCCCGTCGGCATATCCTATCTCGTCGCGCAGGGTCAGAACCTTTGACTTTTCAATGTTTTTCATGATTTCTTTCATGGTAAACCTCCGCTGTTTTGATTATTCTTTTCGCTTATCTGTATCCAGTATACCACACCCGTCAAGATAATTGTGTTGTTTTTACCACATAAATAAAATTTTACCTTTCAAAAGGCGCAAAGCGAGCCCGGCGCGGGGCGGAATATTCCGCTTTGAAATTTTATGCACATGCACAGAATTTCAAAACAAAATTGTCAAAGGCGATAAGCCACCCCGCGGAGCGGGCGAAAAAAAGGGAGGACACGGTGTGTCGCTCCCTTTTCCTTTTGATTTAATTGTTTTACCGCGTATCGCGCCTTGCGGCATTTATTGCATTGCTTTTACAATGCTCTGCCCTGCGGTGCTTATCACGGTTTTTGTTGCTTTGTCTGCCACGGCTAACGGTCAGGGCAGCTAATTACGGCTGCTTACCGATATAGGCAAGGATACCGCCGTCGACATAGAGTATCTGACCGTTTACGAAGTTCGACGCATCGGATGCAAGGAACACAGCGGGACCGCCGAGGTCCTCCGCATTACCCCATCTGCCCGCGGGGGTCTTTGACACTATGAACTTATCGAACGGATGACGCTCGCCGTCCGGCTGTCTCTCGCGCAGAGGCGCGGTCTGGGGGGTTGCTATGTAGCCGGGACCTATGCCGTTGCACTGAATGTTGTACTCGCCGTACTCGGAGGCTATGTTTTTCGTGAGCATCTTGAGTCCGCCCTTTGCCGCGGCGTATGCCGAGACGGTCTCACGGCCGAGCTCGGACATCATGGAGCAGATGTTGATTATCTTACCGTGACCCATCTTTATCATGGTCGGTATTACCGCCTTCGACACGATGAAGGGAGCGTTCAGGTCAACGTCTATTACCTGTCTGAACTCCGACGCCTTCATATCTATCATGGGTATGCGCTTGATTATTCCCGCGTTGTTTACAAGGATGTCGATATTGCCGACCTCGGTCTCAACTCTCTTTACAAGAGCGTTTACGGCGTCCTCGTCGGTTACGTCGCAGACATAACCCGCAGCGTCGATCCCCTCTGCCTTGTAAGCGGCGAGCCCCTTGTCAACGAGCTCCTGCTTTATATCGTTGAACACTATCCTCGCGCCCGCGGCAGCCATAGCCTTTGCAATAGCAAAGCCTATTCCGTAAGATGCGCCGGTGATGAGGGCAACCTTGCCGTCAAGTCTGAAATTATCCATTTTTATATCTCCTTTGCTAATAATTATTTACATTGAGTTTGCTTTTTGCACTTTCCGGTGAAATCAGCGGAGCTCCTTTGTCTCTATGTGGTCCATATCGTCGAACTCCTGGTTCTCGCCGCACATAGCCCATATAAAGGAGTAATTCTTCGTTCCGACGCCGGAGTGAATGGACCACGAGGGAGAGATTACAGCCTCCTCGTTGTGCATTACAATATGTCTTGTCTCCTTAGGCTCGCCCATCATATGGAACACCGCATCGTCCGGTCCCATATCAAGGTAGAGATAGACCTCCATACGCCTGTCGTGAGTATGGCATGGCATGGTGTTCCAGTTTGAGCCCGGCTCAAGCTGTGTAAGACCCATAGCGAGCTGACAGGACTGCATTACCTCGGGGTGTATGTACTGATTTATAATTCTCTTGTTGCAGTCAACCGTGCTGCCGCAGGGGACCTTTCTCGCCTTGGTTATATCTATCTTGACGGTGGGATACTCCTTATGTGCCGGGCAGGAGGCAAGATAGAACTTTGCAAGCTTCTCCTTATCAAGGCTCCTGAAACGGACATCCTTATGCCCTCTTCCGACATATATACCGTCGCGCGGGTTCATGTTATATTCCTCGCCGTCTATGATTATGACGCCGGGACCGCCGATATTGATAACGCCCATCTCGCGCCGCTCAAGGAAGTAATCCGCCGCGAGCTCCCTGCCCGCCTCGAGCTTCAGCTCGTATACCGGCATGATACCTGCGACTATTATTCTGTCGGTGTGGCTGTATACCATTCTTATATTATCGCGGGTAAAAAGATTTGCTATATGAAACTCGTCTCTCAGCCTGTCCGTCGTATAATATTTTACGTCCTTTGCGTTTGCCGCGTCTCTGACTTCCATTCCTTTTTTCTCCTCTTCAAGATATTTTCCGTAGATTTCGATCTGGCTCAGCGCCGCGAAGGAGAGCGAGCCGTCCTCAAGCCTCATCTGCCTGAAATTCGTGAGCTTTATGTACTCTGTTCTCTTTGACGGGAACTCTACCGTCTGTCCGTCTCCGGTCTTTTCAAACGTCGCGTGCACCGTCGACTTATCCGAGAACTCTATATCCATCTCGCGCCAGTAGGTGTCGTGCGGGAAGTCCGCGCGCAGGTAAACAACGACCTTGTTTACCTCAACCTCTCTGCCGAAATGAACCGCATACTCAAGGTCCTCGCGCACTCCGCCGCCCCATGAATGATAGGGATAAATGCCGTGGCAGGTCGCGTCAACGACACCGTCTATCGCATTGCGCTCAAAAAAGCTGGGCTCCTCCCGCGTTACGAAATTCGCAACGGCATGCGGAAAATATTTAGGAACCTTGTGCCTGTCGTGGGAATTGAGAGCTATCTGCCGCTCACCGTACACCTCCGAATTGTCGGGAACCGACGCGCGGAGCCTGTGGCTCTCTCCGGCGAAAGCCCCGGGAGCGTAGCATGCCTGCCTCTCAAAATCAAACGGAATCTGAAACTCGAATATCCCGTCCGGGACATATACAATCGACTCTGCCAATGTGTCGTCGAGCCGGAGCTTCACAAAGAGAGTATCGGTAAGCTCGACGCGGATTTTATCGCCGGGCTCGTACTCCGCGCCATAGCGGACATCGATGTCCTCACCGTGGCTCTTCAGCTTCACGTCTCCGTTTTTCGAGATAACCTTTAATGTGAGAATATTTCATCCCTCCTTTTTAAGGCTTTTGTTCATTCGATTACAATACTATTGTACCACATACGCACGACTAAATCAAGGACTTTCTTTGTTACTTTTTTGTATCATCCGACGTACCCGCCGGCGGGAGCCCTATTATCTGCCGGAGGTCGTCGACGCGGGAGCAATAATAATCGCACCTCTCCCGCATAAAGGCGGCTATCTCGGGGACCGAAAAGCCCCACCCCGCCCCGGCGATCCGTACTCCGGCGGCGCGAGCCATATCATACGCGGGCTTTGAGTCATCGACGACAAGTATATCATCCGGCGAGAGGTCAAAGCGGCGCATTATATCAAGGACGGTATAGGGCGCGGGCTTTCGCCTCTCGGGGGGGAGATCCCAGCCGTAGATAATGTCCGGCGCGGGGAGAGCGTTCTCGCGGTAATCCCTCACGATATACCTTGTATAGGAGTGCGAATCAACGGCAATAATGCCGCCCCGTGTATGAAAATCACACAATATCTCCCGTATTCCGGGGTAGACCGCCGGTACATGGGAGGCGACATAATCCGCCCAGAATTTCTCCTCTTTTGCCATCTCCTTATCGCTCATGCCTATCATGTCACGAAAGAATGCGACGACCCCGGGAGAGAAGTTATAGCGCATATAATCCTCAAAGGAATATTTGTCTGCAATCTCCGGTCTTGTCAGGCGGAGGTATTCGACAAAGGACGGATAATGTATCGTCCTCGTGCTGTCGACGACGGTGTCGTCATGGTCAAGACAAAGGCATCTGTATCTCATAATTCCTTAATATCAAGAAAGCTCACGTGCGGAGAGAAAACCGTCATGTCTCCCCGCTCTATCGTTATCTCCCGCCCGCCTGTGAGCGTCCGCCACTCGCTCTTTGAGCCGCCGAAGGATATCTCAGAGAGCACGTCGCACCCTCCGAACACATCGCAGTCCTCTATATCGCGCATATCCCGCGGTATTGCTATTCTTTTCAGTGACTTACAGCCGGCAAAGGCGTCAAGTCCTATCTCGCGCAGATTTACCGGAAGTATAAGCGACGTGAGCGACGTGCAGCCCTTGAACGCGCGCCGACCTATCCGGAAGAGGTTAGCCGGGAGGTCAACCGTCTCGAGCGAGCGGCAGCCCTCAAAAAGCGACTCGTCAATAAGCCCCATATTTGCCGACAGTTTCACCCCGGAGAGGGCATAGCACCCGGCAAACGCATTGAACTCTATAAGGTAACAGCTATCCGGCACGGTGACGTCGCGGAGGTTGAAGCAATAGGCAAAGGCACCCGCGCCGACGGTCTCGAGCGACTCCGAAAGGCGGATGCGCGAGAGCGAGGCGCACGCCTCAAAGCAGCCCTCCCCTATTCTCTTTACGCTGTCAGGCAGGCTCACGGTACCGAGGGAGGGGCAAGCCATGAACGCCTCGTCCATTATACTCGTAACCCCGAACGGTATCGTCACGGACGTAAGCGCCGGGCACTCCGCAAATGCGGAGGCGGATATAAGGCGCAGGGAGGACGGCAGGGTCACCTTACGGAGATTTTCAAACCCCCGGAAGGCATTTTCCGCTATCTCCTCTATCCCCTCGGGAATAACTATCTCCGCGTTCTCCGGCGTGTCCTCGTATGAGCCCGAAAAGACTACCTTCAGGGGCTCCTCCGGGCTCTCGAGCGTTCCGGAGGCAAATTCAAATTTCATATCCTTATTCATTTTCGGCTTATCCGAGCTTTTCGAGGGCTGAAAGCAGTGACTCGCGCGTCTGTCTGTAATCCGCGAGCTTTTTGCGCTCACCCTCCACTACCGCGGCTGGAGCCTTGGAGACGAAGCCCTCGTTTGAGAGCTTACTCTCTATTCTCGCTATCTCGCCGTCGTTCTTCTGCAGCTCTGCGCGCAGGCGTGCGCGCTCCTTATCGAAATCTATGACATCCGCAAGCGGGATATAGAGGCTGCCCGCGGAGGTGACAATCTGAATGGCGTCATCCGACTTATACTCGTCGGTTATTATGACCTCGCTCGCCGACGCGAGCTTCTCAAGTATTTTCCCCGCCGCAGAGAAGGTATCGCGATAGGGGGTTACGACATAGAGCTTTGCCTTCTTCGACGGAGCTATATTCATTTCCGAGCGGCGGGCGCGGACGGCGGTTATCGCTGTGATAATCCGGTTTACGTCCTCCTCCTCGCGCGGGTAGGAGTGCTTTTCGTCGGCTGTCGGGTATTCCGAAATCATTATCGACTCATCCGTATGCGGAAGTGCCTGATAGATCTCCTCGGTTATGAACGGCATATACGGATGCAGGAGCTTCAGCACCGACGTGAGCACGTAAATCAATACACGTACCGCCACATCTGCGGCATCTCCGAGAGCGAACAGGCGGCTCTTTGCCATCTCTATATACCAGTCGCAAAGAAGATCCCACGTAAAGGAATATATCTCCGAGAGCGCAACACCGAGCTCAAAATTGTCGGTGTTCTTTGTAACCGAGGCAATAAGCCCGTTAAGCTCCGAGATTATCCACTTGTCCTCTATCGAGAGCTCCGCGTCAGCCGGCAGGGTGAGGAGCCTTTCGTCATCGGCTCCCTCCGGGATATTCATAAGGACGAAACGTGACGCATTCCAGAGCTTGTTTGCAAAGTTTCTCGCCGCGTCGAGCTTTTCATCCGAAAATCTCATATCGTTGCCCGGCGCGTTTCCGGTAACGAGGGCAAAGCGGAGGGCGTCCGCTCCGTACTTCTCTATGACCTTAAGCGGGTCGATACCGTTTCCGAGCGACTTTGACATCTTGCGCCCCTGTGCGTCACGGACAAGACCGTGGATAAACACGGTGGAGAACGGCGCCTTTCCGGTATGCTCAAGCCCCGAGAATATCATACGCGAGACCCAGAAGGTGATTATATCGTAGCCGGTCACAAGCGTGCTCGTCGGATAGTAGCGGCGCAGATCCTCCGTATCGTCCGGCCAGCCGAGCGTCGAGAACGGCCAGAGAGCCGAGGAGAACCACGTATCAAGGACGTCCTCCTCCTGTCTTACCGGTGCGCCGCACTTCGGGCAGACGGTTATATCCTCGCGGGATACGGTCATCTCGCCGCAGGCGTCGCAGTAGAACGCCGGGATACGGTGGCCCCACCAGAGCTGACGGGATATGCACCAGTCGAGAATATTGTTCATCCAGTTGAAGTAATTCTTTGAAAATCTCTCGGGGACGAATTTTATCGTCCCGTCCTCTACCGCCTTTATTGCCGGGGCAGCGAGTGGCTTCATCTTCACAAACCACTGGTCGGATGTTATGGGTTCAACCGTGGTTCCGCAGCGGTAGCAGGTGCCGACGTTGTGGTCATGCGGCTCGGTCTTTACGAGATACCCGGCGGCGTCGAGATCGGCGACGAGTGCCTTTCTGCACTCGTATCTGTCCATGCCCTCGTATTTTCCGGCGTAGGAGTTCATCGTCGCGTCGTCGTTCATGACCTTTATCTGCTCGAGGTTATGCCTCTGCCCGACGAGGAAGTCGTTCGGGTCATGGGCGGGGGTAATCTTCACGCACCCGGTCCCGAAGCCTATCTCAACGTAGTCGTCGGCTATCACGGGGATCTCGCGCCCGACGAGCGGAAGCATAAGCTTCTTTCCGACAAGGTGCTTTGTCGCCGGGTCGTCCGGGTTGACGGCTACCGCCGTGTCGCCGAACATGGTCTCCGGGCGGGTCGTCGCTATCTCGACAAACTTCCCCTCCTCGCCGACTATCGGGTACTTTATATGCCAGAAAAATCCGGGCTGGTCCTTATACTCGACCTCCGCGTCCGAGAGCGCGGTGCGGCATCTCGGGCACCAGTTTATAATTCTGTGTCCGCGGTAAATAAGCCCCTTTTCGTAGAGCGAGACAAACACCTCGCGCACCGCGCGGCAGCAGCCCTCATCCATAGTGAAGCGCTGTCTTGACCAGTCGCAGGAGGAGCCGAGCTTTTTGAGCTGTCCGGTTATGCGCTTTTCATATGTGTCCTTCCATGCAAAGACGCGCTCAAGGAATTTCTCGCGCCCGAGGTCGTATCTCGATATTCCCTCATCGACGCGGAGCCGCTCCTCAACCTTTATCTGTGTGGCTATCCCGGCGTGGTCAGTGCCCGGGACCCAGAGGGTCGAATAGCCCTGCATTCTCTTCTGACGGATTATTATATCCTGCAGGGTCTCGTCAAGAGCGTGCCCCATATGGAGCTGTCCCGTTACGTTCGGGGGCGGGATAACTATCGAATAGGGCTTTTTCTTTCTGTCGGGCGAGGGCTTGAAATACCCGCGCTCACACCATGTGTCATAGAGCCTGTCCTCAAAGCTTTTGGGGTCATAGTTCTTCGGGAGTTCTTTTTTCATTTTTTATTCTTTCTCCTTATCGGAATAATTATCGTCCTTTGCGCCGGGAAAGCAAAAATCCCCGGACGGAAAAAACCGTCCGGGGCGAATGTCTCGCTGTACCACCCGACTTCGACAGCGCGTACCGCTGTCCTCATTAGCATCTTACGCGATGTAACGCCGCGGTCTAATGGGGCAAAAACCGTACACGGGTCATGCCTTTTCTTCGCGGAACACCTCCGGCGACCTTCACGCGCCTCCCGTCGGGCTCTCACCGTCCGCCCGCTCTCTGCACAGGAAAGCACCCGCTACTCCTCCGGATACATTGCTATTCTATCACACGCGCGCGCCTTTGTCAAGACCCGCATAAAAGACTTTATATCACCTGTATCCCGGGAATATAACCTTAGTCTCGGTGTACATGCTGTTATACGCCTCACGCAGAAGCTCTTCAACCTCCACCTTACCGAGCTCGCGCTCTACGTCCTCCCGTCGCGGCTGTGTCCTCGGGTGGCGCGGGGTGAACACCGTGCAGCAGTCCTCATACGGAAGTATCGAGGTGTCATAGGTGCCGTATTTTCTCGCATATCCGATTATCTCGGTCTTGTCAAGCCCTATGCAGGGGCGGAAGATCGGGAGCCCGACATAGCTGTTCGTCACCTCTATTGCCGCGAGGGTCTGTGAGGCAACCTGCCCGAGGCTCTCACCGGTTATGAGCGCGGAGCAGTTATACTCCCCCGCACAGCTGGCGGCGAGCCACATCATGAATACGCGCAGGAGAATCGTGAAATAATCCTCGTCGCACTTATCCCGCAGCTCCTCCTGTATATGGGTGAGGGATATTACATGGACATGTATGCGCGACGCATAGGCGCACATCTTCTCCGCAAGGGTCATGACCTTCTCCCTTGCCCTCTCCGAGGTATACGGGAAGGACTCGAAGTGCAGAGCCTCTATCTCCATTCCCCGCTTTGCCATCATAAGACCCGCGACCGGCGAATCTATCCCGCCGGAAAGGAGGAGCAGACCGCGACCGGAGGTCCGTATCGGGAGCCCGCCGGCGCCGCTCTCCTGCCCCGCTCTTATATACGCATGCTCGTCTCTGACCTCAACCGTAACGACGACCTCCGGGTTATGGACATCGACGCGCAGATGTGGCATGAGCGAGAGAAGTTTCCCGCCGAGGGTGGCGGAGATCTCCGGAGACGTCAGGGGAAAACGCTTGTCGGAGCGGCGGGCGTCAACCTTAAAGGTGCGTACGTCCGAGAGACGCTTCGGCAGATACTCCTCTGCCACGCGGAGTATCGAGTCCATGCTCTTTTCGCACACGGCGGCGCGGTTTACGGCGACGATACCGAATATCCGCTTTGCCTCCTCGTACATTCCCTCCGTGTCGCAGGCTATGCCCGCGGGCTCTATATAAACGGTGCTCTGCCTGAAATACACATTGAACGCGCCGTATCTTGACGCGCGGCGGCGTATCTCCTTTATCAGCGCCGACTCAAAGGTCTGCCGGTTCGCACCTTTCAGGATTATCTCCCCGTATTTACAAAGAATTACCTCTTCTGTCATTGTTACTCCCTGCCGCCGGAGGGCAGGAGCCCGAGCGCGCGCTCATGCTCCGCATTTACCGCCCTCACCACGCGGTTATATCTATCAAAATATGACGTGAATTCGTCTATCGACTCCTGCACGTTCGCCACGGTGCGGTCTATACTCGTGAGTATTCTGTAATTTGCGGCTATGAGCGAAAACCGCTCTGCCGTCGTCCTCGCCGCCTTTATCTTTTCGAGCGCGTTATGCAGATCCCCGAAATTGTATTTGTATACCGGCGGGTCGTCGTGACCGTAATCTATCCACGAGTTTGCTTCCTTTACCCACTCGTCGCTGAGGGTGCTCCAGTCGGCAATGGCGCTCTTTCTGTACCCCACTATCTCGCGCGTGTCACGTATCTTCTCGAATACCACGGCGACGTTGAAGCTCTTCACGCCGTCCGCCTCTATGACGAGCCTCCTCTGCGGGTCTGACGCCAGGGGGTTATTCGCCTTTGTATAGGTGAAGTCAAGTATCGTCTCGTCCTCTTTAACCGAGAAGCGGAGCGAGCGGTCATCCGAGACTATAGAGCAGCGGAGTGTAACTTCCGAGCCGTCGTAGCTGTGCGTCGTCAGATACGCGGTGCGCCCGTCCTCTGAAATCTTCGGGAATATCGTCGGCGTCGCGGCTATCCACGTAAGGCTTGTCGGCGAGGAAAACTCTATCTCGTCCTGCAATACGACTGTAGTTCTTGAATTTGTAAGCATGAGCCCGCGTTTTGCCGATGTACAGGTGCTCCCGTACTGGGGCGTCATGTCCGCGACGGCTATCGAGCCGAGCCCGTCGCTCTCAAACCTCTCTATCACCGCGTGCGCGGAATTGTCTGCGGTATACACCTGACCGAGCTTCAGCGAGGAGTCGGACGAGCGGATGAGAATGGTATTATGCGCCTCGAGCGACTTTCTGTACCAATGATAGCGAAGATAACCCTCCGTCCGGAAATAGTTCGGAAGGTTGTAGTTGTCCTGCCCCGGGTCGCCGAACCACGTGACGCCGTCGGAGCGCAGGTAGAAGCTGCCGGAATCGAGGTCAGAATGTCCGCCGGAGTTTGACGGCCCGGCATGGATGCCCGTGAATATCGAGCCGTTCTGCCAGGAGGTGCGCATGGTTACCGTCTCGATAGCCTTCATGTAATAATCGAGCGTCAGCTCCGAGGCACCCTCGGAGAGCGAGCTGTCATAATAGAGTATATCCATGATGTCTGCGTTTATTTTCAGCGATCTGTCCGGGTCGCGGATAATCATATCGCGCATTTTCGCTATTGTCGGGTCGCCGTACGCCCGGCTCACATAGTAGAAATATGAGAGATCGAGCCCGTTTGCCGACGCGTCATGATAGTTCCACATCTCCTTCATCGTATCGGAGTTTGTGATGTAATAGGCGAAGTAATAGCTCTGCCGCAGACCTATGGTGTCAAAATATCCGTAATCGGTTCCTGCGGAATTCATAAGGCAGCACAGCATGCGGATATAGGTGTTCGTGCCGTAATCCCAGTACCCCGGCGACTCGGTATACGCGCCGTCCGGAGCGTACTGCCGAAGGCATTTGTAGACCGCGTTTATACAGCTCGACGCTACGTATTTTGCCGACTCTGTGTACCTTGAGTCTCCCATCAGGACGAGTGCCGCCATTGTCATACCCGAGTTACAGACCGTGTTCCAGTTGTTGCTGCGGTTTATAAAGGTCCATCCGGAGCTCGCGCGCTCGGAGACGTGCATGACGCCATCCTGCTTCACCTTTGAATAGGATTTTTGGGAGTTTCTTATCGCGTACTCGCCCATTTTCAGAGCCTTCTCGTAGAGTATCGCACACAGCTCGTCGCGCTTCTCCGGCTCGCTGTCAAACGCATGCCATATCCAGTCAAGTCCTACCGAATAGCATGCCGCTCCGTCCGCACAGTTGAGGAAATGTCCCTCTCCCCAGTGCTCCCATTTTCCAAGCTCCTTTGCGTACAGGTAAAACGCATCTGCATACACCCTCTCGCCGCTCGCCTGCCAGCAGAAAGCGAGATACTGGAGTCTTACGGCAAAGCTCTGCACGTCAGAGCGCCCGCCGGAATCGTATCCGTCGCCGGAAATTCTGTCCCCGTTCTCATCATATTTGTAGTACGGCTGGCGGAGCCACTCCCGTATCATATCGCTCCTCCACACGAGATTTCCGTTCCCGTCATCCTTGAAGTTACTCCCGTATACCTGACGTCCGCGGGCAAAATAATTGTCAACCCACCGCTTGTATACCTGCTCCTCCTCGGGAAGCGTGTATATGTTGCTGACACCGTAATAATAACGGATGCGGTCAAATGCCGTGGCGTCGGAGAGGAGGCGCGGATGTGTATCGACGCCGGAGAAGCCTTCTATATCCTTATATATCATATCCCCGGTGGTCACGGTGAAGAGGAGATTTTTGAGTATATTGAGCTGAGAAGTAAGCCCGGAGTAGCTCTTTGAATATGACATCGCGGAATAGGAGAATACCGTAAGGGCTATGTCACTGTTGTAAAAGCATTTGAGACCGAAGAGGTCGCAAGCCATGAGCTGGGTTATGTAGATATCTTCCCCTTCCTTTTTGGGGAATTTTTCATACCGGAAGGTATGCGCCACGCCGCTCGTGTCCACCCATGTGTTCGCTCCTGCCGTGAGGGTGCCGACGCCGGATATCTTAATAAGCGCACCGTCGAGCGTTACGGTATGACCCGTGTATTCGGTAACCGCAGAAAGCGGTATCTCCGCCGTATTCCCGGCAATGGCGCGCGGCGCGGCGCCGGAGGAGCTTATTCTGAATTTTTTCCCGCGGGAGAGCCCATAGCCGTAGTCTCCGAGGAGCCACAGTTCATTTGTATAAGTTGATGCTGCGGCGGCGCTCACCCCTCCCGCAATGAGCATCCCGACGGCAAACGACAGGACGAGCAGGAGCGCGAGACACGCGGATATTGTTCTTTTTATTACAGCCGACATTTTCCCCTCCCGCAAGGCATATTATGCCCTGCAAAATACTGTATTATATTTTAATTATAATATGAAAGCTCCCGCTTGTCAATCCCCCGGCGGGCGGGTGACAAATTTAACACAGCCGAAAACGAGGCGCAGAATTGCCCCACACATTTTTTTGTCGCAGGAGAAAGCAAAAAAGAGCGCGCCGCCGGAGCTCCGGCG
>CAKRQL010000020.1 GCA_934393265.1 uncultured Eubacteriales bacterium
ATATGCGCCGGCTCGCCGGTGCGCAGTGAATAAAAAAGGGAGAGGCTCCTCGCGGGTCTCTCCTTTGTTTTTGCGCCTTGCAATATCAACCTTGCCTTATTGATAGTCCATGCTATGCACGGCGGGAGCATGGCGCGCGGGGCGCGCAGTGAAATACGGCTTACGCCGTGTGAAATATTTTCCTGTCGGAAAATGTGAAATAGCCTGTCGGCTGTGAAATACGGCTGTCGCCGTGCAAATGCGGCGGGAGCAGCTTATTAATAATAACGCGCGGGAAAATCCATGAACTACATTAAACGGATATTTTACATATGTTCTATTGCAAGGCGCGCGCTGTTATGATATAATGTATGTAAAATAGGGTAATAGCGGCTTTTTACCGGATTTTGCGGTGCTTGCGATAAGGCGGCGACTACCGAAAAAACGAAACGGAGGATACCCGATGGGGGTTATCAGCGGAAAAATCAAAGAATCCGCCGGGTCAATTCTGCCTATCGCGCTGATAGTGCTGATACTGACAATGACGGTCGTGCCCGTCAATCCGGCAAACATGCTTATCTTTATCAACGGCGTTGTCTGCCTTATTCTCGGAATGAGCGTTTTCACCATGGGAATAGAGATGTCAATGCAGCCGATGGGTACAAAGATAGGCTCGACGCTCGGCGCACATAAGAATATTTTTGTCATAGCATTTGTGAGCTTCCTGATCGGCGTCGCCGTCACATTTGCGGAGCCGGATCTATGGATACTCGCACAGCAGTCGGGCATCCCGGGCACGATACTCGTGCTCACCGTTTCGATAGGCGTCGGCGTGTTTCTTATGATAGCCCTTCTGCGTATCGTATTCAACGTAAGCTTAAATCTTCTTTTGATAGTTTTCTATTCGATTGCCATCGTAGCGTCGTTTTTCGTCCCCAAGGAGCTGCAGTGCATAGTCTTTGACTCCGGCGGGGTGACTACGGGACCAATGACGGTACCCTTTATAATGTCCCTCGGTGCCGGTGTCTCGGCTGTCATATCGAAGGAGGGGCGGCGTGACGACTCGTTCGGCATCACGGCTCTTTGCAGTATAGGTCCGATAATCTCGGTTATAGTGCTCGGCATCTGCATGGGCAGCGCGGGAGGCGGCTACACCTCCTCGGAGCTTGCCCCGATAGCCAACACGCGCGAGGGTGTACTGCGCTATGCGCACGGCTTTGCCGACTCGTCGATTGAGGTCGCAAAGGCACTTGTCCCGATTATAGTTTTTGCCGTGTTCTTTCAGCTTCTTACTCATTCGTTCAGCAAAAAGCAGTTAGTCCGTCTCTCGATGGGTATAATTTATACGTTCGCGGGACTTACAATATTCCTGACCGGCGCGAACGTCGGGTTTGTACCGATGGGCACCGAGCTCGGGAAGCTCCTCGGCAGTATGCTTGACGGCGCGCTCCTTATCCCCGTAAGTATGCTCCTCGGCTACTTCATAGTAAAGGCGGAGCCGTCGGTTTACGTGCTTAACCGGCTTGTCGAGCAGATGTCAGCCGGGGCAATATCGAGAAAGACAACTGGGACAGGGCTCTCGGTCGGCGTGTCGCTCGCTCTCGGGCTCTCGGCTCTCCGTATTCTCTTCCACATTCCGATAATGTACATACTTATTCCGGGATACGTGATTGCGATAGCGCTTACCTTCTTTGTTCCGAAGATTTTCGTCGGTATAGCCTTTGACTCCGGCGGAGTTGCGAGCGGAACGATGATGAGCGCGTTTGTCCTCCCGCTGTGTATTGGCGCGTGCGAGGCACTCGGCGGTAACGTTATGACCGAGGCGTTCGGATGCGTTGCCTTCGTCGCCCTGACGCCTATAATATCCATACAGCTGACGGGGCTCCTGTATAACATAAAGAACCGGAGAATAAAGAAGAAATTCGTTACCGAAAGCGAGACGTTCATAGACTACACGGAGGAGGATGCGGTGCGCGCCGCGGAATAATCGAATGGCAAAAAGAAAAAATAACGAAAAACGCATGAAGCTGCTGATGGGTATAATAAACCGCGAGGATGAGGCGAAATTCTCGGAGGTTGCGAACGAGTACTGCGCCGCCCTCGGATATTCGACCCTCGGCTTCGGCACCGCGAGATCCAACTATTTAAGCTACTTCGGCATAAACGAGATAGAGAAGCGGGTAATAATGATGCTTATTCCCGATGTATGTGAACACCAGCTGCTCGAGGCACTCGGCAGGCGGCTCCGCCTCTATCTTCTCGGGCGCGGCATAGCCTTTACGCTGCCGCTCTCCGGGATATCAAGTATAGTGAGCGGCGCACTTTCGGACTCCGCAGACAAAAACGAAAAGCAGGGCGACAAGGGTGCCCATGTACAGAAAAAGGAGAAGGTACACATGTACGAGCTTGTGATAGCCGTAGTCAATCAGAAATTCACCGATGAGGTAATAGACGCCGCGCGTGACGCCGGTGCCACCGGAGCTACCATAATGCATACCAAGGGGATCGGAAATGAGAAAGCGGAGCAGCGGCTCGGCACCACACTGAAGCACGAGACGGACACCCTTATGTTCCTCACCTCACACGAGTTCAAGAAAAAGATAATGGAGGCAGTGCGCGACACTGCGGGGCTCCAGACAGAGGGGGGCGCGGTAATATTCTCGCTCGCCGTTGATGACATTGTGGGAATAGGTCGCTTTGACGGGACGGATGAGTCCGCGCCGGAGGACTGACGCGCTACATATCGGGAATACAGGTGAATAAAGCATGAGAAAAACAAAAATAGTCTGCACAATGGGTCCGGCATGCTCCGACCCCAAGGTAATGGAGCGTATGCTCCGCGCCGGGATGAATGTCGCAAGGTTCAACTTCTCTCACGGCACGCATGAGTATCACAAGAAAATGATGGACACCTTCCGCTCGGTGCGTGATAAGCTCGGGCTCTCCGCCGCGGTCATGCTCGACACAAAGGGGCCCGAGATACGGCTCGGGGACTTTGAGGGCGGCTCGGCAGAGCTCCGTACCGGGGACACATTTACCCTTACAACCGAGGATATAATCGGAAATGCGGAGCGCGCGACGGTATCCTATAAGCCGTTCATCGGGCAGATAAAGCCCGGGACGAGGCTCCTTATCGACGACGGGCGCGTCGAGCTCATTGCCGAGGCGGGAGACGACAGCAACCTCCTCTGCCGCGTTTCGGTAGGGGGGCGTGTATCAAATCACAAGAGCATAAACGTGCCGAACACCCCGATTGACATGCCGTATATCAGCGAGGCGGACAAGGCGGATCTTCTCTTCGGAATAAAGGAGGGCGTTGACTTTATCGCCGCGTCCTTTGTCCGCTCCCCGGAAAACGTCATAGAGCTCCGGAATTTCTTAAACTACAACGGCGGGCACTCGATAAAGATAATAGCGAAGATAGAGAACATTGAGGGCGTCGAAAGATTCGACGGAATACTCCGCCACTCGGACGGAATAATGGTTGCGCGCGGAGATATGGGCGTCGAGATAGCCTTTGAGAAGCTACCGGGCTTGCAGAAACGCTTTATAAGAAAATGCTACCAGTCGGGCAAGATGGTAATAACCGCGACCCAGATGCTCGAATCCATGATACACTCGCAGACCCCGACAAGAGCGGAGATAACCGACGTCGCGAATGCGGTGTTCGACGGCACCTCCGCCGTCATGCTCTCCGGCGAGACAGCCGCGGGAGATCACCCCGCGCTCGTCGTCGGGGTGATGTCGAAGATAGTCGAGCAGGCGGAGGGAGACGCCGCAGAGCTCGGCTCTTATGACAACATCCCCTATGAGGCAGACCTGCGCGACGTTACAAACGCCCTCTGTGACGCGGCGGTGACAACCGCGCGCGACCTCGGCGCGGAGCTGATAATCGCGGTGACAAAATCCGGTCAGACCGCGAGGCGTGTATCAAAATTCCGCCCGTATCAGCCGATAATAGCCGCGACGCCGGAGATAAAGACCTTCCATCAGCTGAGCCTTTCATGGGGGGTTATCCCGGTGCTGTCGCTCTATCAGCCGGACGCGGACACGCTGTTTTTGCATGCGGTAGACTGTGCCAAGAAGATAGGCGTCGCAAAGAGCGGAGACCGCGCCGTAATAACCGCGGGCACGCCTCTGTCCTTTGCCGGGACGACAAATCTTCTTAAGGTCCAGACGGTGGATTGATTACGGTAAAATAAAGCCGGGGGGGAGGATAAAATATGAGAAAAATCTGCAGGGTACTGTTTTCACGGTACATGTTCTGCGCTCTCGCCATACTTCTGGAGATTGCGCTGATGTTCACACTGTTTGTTGACCTTGCTAAATATTCGCTCTCCTTTATCGCTACGTGGCTTGTTCTGTCGATTCTCACCGTCCTGCGGATAGTTAATCAGAACACGAACCCGGAGTTCCGGCTCACGTGGATAGTGGTTGTGATGTGCGTGCCGTACATCGGAATATTTCTCTACTTCACCCTCTCGCGGCGTAAGCTTTCGCGCAAGGACTCTGAGATAATGCGCGTCGTCATGCATCGCCCGGGAATGATGGGGGAGAGCCCGGTGTCGCTCGTCGCCTTTTCCGGCAGATACCCGACATACGGAGGGCAGGTGCTCTCGGTTATTCACGACGACCCGCTCGCTCGCCTGTGCTCCGCGACGCGCTCGGACTACTACACCATGGGCGCGGATATGTACTGCGACATGCTCCGGGACATAAAGGCTGCGGAGTCATTCATATTCCTTGAATATTTCATAATAGAAAAAGGCGTTATGTGGGACGAGATCCTCGCGGTGCTCCGTGAAAAGGTGAAATGCGGGGTTGACGTGCGCGTCATATACGACGATATAGGCTGTATGAGCACGCTCCCGTCTCACTATGACAGGACGCTACAGCGATACGGAATAAAGTGCTGCCGTTTCGCGAACGTAACGCCGAGGGTCACGATAGCGAACAACAACCGCGATCACCGGAAAATTCTCGTTCTCGACGGGAAAACCGCCTACACCGGCGGAATAAATATTGCGGACGAGTATATAGGAGAGCGCGTGAGATTCGGCGTCTGGAAGGACGGCGGAATACGCCTTGAGGGTGAGGCGGTGACGGTATTCACGCGAATGTTTCTCACGGCATGGGAGCTCACGACACGTGAGCACGAGGACATCTCGCGCTACCTTGATGTGTGTCACAGCGTGCCGTCCGACGGCGGGTATTATCTCCCGTTCGGCGCCGGACCCGCGCCGGTATACAGCGAGCACGGGGGCAAAAATGCGCTCCTCAATGTGATAAACGGGTCGACGCGCTATCTCTATATAACGACGCCGTATCTGATTATCGACTTCGACCTTACGGAGGCACTGCAGTGTGCGGCGCGCAGGGGCGTCGACGTCCGGATAATAACTCCGGGCGTGCCCGACAAAAAAATCGTGAATATCATGACAAAGAGCTCGTATTACGACCTTATCACCGCGGGGGTACGGATTTTTGAATACACCCCCGGATTTCTCCACATGAAGTCGGTGGTGACGGACGACGGCTGCGCCTTTGTCAGCACGGTGAATTTCGACTACCGCTCGCTCATTCACCATTTTGAGGACGGTGTGCTGATATTCGGTACGGACCCGGTAGTAAAGGTGCGGGACGGATTTCTTGACACCCTTGCACAGTCGCGGGAGATAGACGCAAATGGAGCACGGCTCAGATTTTCTGATAAGATAATAAAGAGCTGTGTCCGCCTGTTCGCCCCGCTACTCTGAGGCAAAATAATGCGGATATATATTTACTTTTTCATCGGAATATGGTAAAATAATTACGGAAATAAATTTTTTGGAGGTATACATATGGTTGCAGCAATCGTTATCACAATCATAGCCTTTGTCGCGATTTTCGTGATACTCACGGCACTCGGCTACATGAAGGCTCCGCCGGACACGGCGTACATCATTTCCGGTCTCGGAAAAAAGCGCATACTGATAGGGCGCGCCGGGTGGAGAATACCGTTTTTTACCCGTGTAGATAAGCTCTCTCTGCGGGTTATGCAGGTGGATGTAAAGACATCCGAGGCGGTACCGACAAACGAGTTCATAAACGTAACCGTAGACGGCGTCGCTAATATCAAGATATCCTCCGACCCTGAGCTCTTAAAGCGCGCGGCTGAGGCGCTCCTCGGTATGAAGCAGTCGGATCTCGTCGCCCTTGTAACACAGGTTCTTGAGGGTAACATGCGTGAGATAGTCGGCTCCGTAGGTCTTAAGGAAATGGTTCAGGACAGACAGGGCGTCGCAAAGAAGATAACCGAGAACGTTGTCCCCGATATGGAGAAGCTCGGTATTGAGGTCGTTAACTTCAACATCCAGAATTTCAAGGATGCCGCCGGCACCATTGAGAACATGGGTATCGACAACGTCGAGCAGATAAGAAAGAACGCACAGATAGCAAAGGCAAATGCACAGCGCGATATTGCGATAGCTACCGCAAACGCACAGCAGGAGGCAAACGCCGTAAAGGTCGAGGCGGAGAAGAAAATAGCGGAGCAGGACGCGGCTCTCTCGGTTCAGCAGGCGGAGATGAAGGTCAAAGCCGATACGAAAAAGGCAGAGGCAGACGCGGCATACTCCATTCAGCAGGAAAATCAGCGTAAGACAATAGAGGTCGCAAAGACCGAGGCGGACATAGCGAGAAGAGAAAAGGAAGCCGAGCTCGCCGAAAAGGAAATAGCGATAAAGGAGCGTCAGCTTGACGCGGATGTGCGCAAGAAGGCAGACGCGCTGAAATATCAGGCAGAAAAGGAGGCTGAGGCGGAGCTCGTCAAGAGACAGAGAGACGCTGACGCAAAGAAGTATGAGGCTATCGCCGCCGCCGATGCAAAGCGCGCGGAGGCAGAGGCTCTCCGCTTCGCTATGGAGCAGGAGGCAGAGGGTATCCGTGCAAAGGGTCTTGCTGAGGCAGAGGCAATAGAGAAGAAAGCCGAGGCACAGAAGAAGATGGGCGAGGCGTCCGTGCTTGAAATGTACCTTGAAGCACTGCCCGAGGTGGTAAAGAACGCTGCCGCCCCGCTCGAGCGTACCGACAAGATAGTCATGTACGGAGACGGGAACTCCACAAAGCTCGTGCGCGACGTCATGAACAGCGCAAATCAGGTTGTCGACGGTATGCGTGAGTCTACCGGTATAGATCTTGCGAGCCTGCTTGCCGGCGCTGTCGGCGGCAAAATCGTTGCAAATCAGACGAAGAAACCCCCGAAGGGCGAGTAAAAGCTTCCGCTTCGGGCTCCTGATAACTCCCGGGCGAGGGCGCGGTATTCCGTCGCTCCCGCCCAATGTTTTTTTGGAAAGGCGGGTGGCGTGTATGAAAAAACATGATTTTAAGGTCATAGGCTGGACCTATGCGGAGGATGGGAAATACCCGGATATGTATGGTGTCTACCCGCGCTACCGCGCGCGGGAGGCGGTTGTCAGGGCTATACGCGCCGGTGGCTTCGTTTTCGGCGGAGACTGGCATGGCGACGGGCTCGGCGTCCCGGTCTTTTCAAGCGGGGAGAAGCTTCTGATGTCAGCCCGCGCATGGGGCGACGTGATGGCAGAGGCGTGGGACAGCGACTACCCGGAGCCCCGTGGGTATATCCACTATTATGACGACAGCATGGTAAAATCAAAATACCCGGACGCATCGCGCGACGGCGTCGCCGTACGGCTCGCCTGCCGGGAGGAGAGAATATATCCGAAAGCGTGTCTCGCGTTTCCGGACGGTCGGGAGACCCGCCGTGACTTTGACGGGAGGCTGCACGACGAGCGGCATGGCAGAGAGGCGGATATAATCCGCAAGGCAGATGAAAAATACGACGGCACGGCAAAGCTTTTTCTTGAGCCTATGGCATACTGTCAGGTAATATCGCGTGAGAAAAAGTATCTTGTTCTTCCGGGAGCGGGTGCCTCACGGAGCATAAACGTCGGGGATGACGTTCTCCTCTCGGTTTCGGACGACCCGCTTGAGCGCTCGCTCTGCCGGGTTGAGAGCCGTGAGAGCTATCCGGACGCCGCCTCGCTCGTCGGAGCCGTCCCGCCGCGACATCTCGGCATGAGCGGCATCGGCAGACGGGATAGGGAGAGCCTTATCTGCGAGGAGCTCGCCGATTTTGACAGCCGCAACGGCCGTGACGGGTTCACCGGGTGTGATACGGATGGCTGCGGGCTTATTGCATTTAAGATTTCGGTTCTGCAGGAGAGCATTGACCCGGAGGAGGAAGAGGCGGATATGAGCTTTGAGAAATTTCTCCGCGGGCTCGGAATAGAGCCGAAATAAGTGATTTTGTAAATTTCTGTTTACAAAAAAAGAAAAAAGACCGCCGCGGCGGTCTTTTTTTAATGATCAATGAAGCAATGAACAATGAGAAATTGGTTCACTGCGAACGAAACAAATAAAGCTTTTTTGGGTGTAAGGTCAGGAAAAAATAAAGTGTACTTTAGATTTTCATAATTTTCGCAATCTGATATTGGCAATTATAAATGAGTAATCAGCAAAGAATGAGCGCGTTATTTACGGAGGGTTGACATCAGCTCGTCACGGTTTTCAAGCGGTGTGGTCGTGGGTCTGCCGAGGTCTTTGCGGGAGCCGGGGGCGGTGCGGATAACGAGCGCCGCGCGGGGCGTTTTTGCGAGCGTACGCATCGCGGTGCGCAGCTCCTCCGGGGTTTGCGCAGTCAGTACGGGGGAGAAGCCCGCGGCGCGCAGAACCGCCGGTATATCGAGGCTCGTAGAGCAGGTCGGCTGTCCGCCGACAGACTCATGCTGTCGGTTATCATTTACGATATAGCGGAAATTCTCCGGTATGTCCGCCCCGATAACCCCGACGGCACCCATGTGCATGATAAACGAGCCGTCGCCGTCGATGCAGAACACCCGTCGCTCGGTCCCGATCGCCATTCCGTAGGCTATCGACGAGGTGTGCCCCATAGAGCCGACGGTGAGAAAATCTCTGCCGTGTCCCTCGCCCCGCGCCTCGCGGAGCTCGAATATTTCGCGTGAGGTCTTGCCGGTTGTAGAGACTATTATATCATCCTCCGCCGCTTCGTCAAGTATTACGGAGAGTGCCTCCTCGCGCTTCATTTTGTAGGGAGACGGCTCGGTTTTCAGATTATATGGGGTAAAAGTGCCCTTTCTTATGATAAGCGCGAACGGGCGGGAGTGCTCGTGCATATACCGGACGGCGCGGGAGAGCTCATGCTCCCAGTCGTCACAGAGCACGGAATATTCTATTCCGCAGGCGTCGAGGATAGCTTTTGTGACCTTGCCCTGCTTTACATGCTGCGGCTCGTCATGCACGCCGGGCTCTCCGCGCCAGCCGATAATAAGGAGCACGGGGAGAGAGTACACATCACCGTCGGTCAGCGAGAGCAGGGGATTTACGGCGTTTCCCTCGCCGGAGTTCTGCATATAGACCGCGCCGATTTTTTCTGTGGAGAGGTAGTGTCCGGCACAGACGGCGACGGCATTTCCCTCGTTTGCGCAGATTATGTTGTGCCGCCCGTCGCTCCGCTCCTTTATACATGCGCAAAAATCCTTTAAGAGCGAGTCCGGAACTCCGGCGAAGAAATCTATTCCGTAAGACGCCAGAGCGTCGCAGAATTTTTCGGTATCTATCATAAAAACCTCATATTTCGTCTATCAGCGTTATTATTTTCTTTATCGGCATGAGCCGGTCGTCTACCTCTTTTGCGCGGTGATAGCGGAGAATGTCCTCCGCCGTCGACTGCATAGCCGGAAAGGCGGCGCGGGTCAACTGATTTGCGTATATGACGACGTTCACCCCGTGCGAGGCGAGCTCGCCCTCCGTTATCGTATTGAAGGAGGTGGGGACAACGACTATCGGGGTCTTTTTGTTATCTTTCCGGAACTCGTCGCAGAAAGTGAGTATCTCGCCTGGGTCGCTTTTTCTGCTGTGAATCATTATTCCGTCGGCACCCGCCGCGACATAAGCGCGCGCTCTTGCGAGGGCGTCTTCCATCCCGCGCTCAAGGATAAGGCTCTCTATTCTCGCGATTATCATAAAATCGTCGGTGAGCTGCGCCGCCTTTCCGGCGGCTATTTTCTGTGAGAAGCCCTCTATTGTATCCTGCGTCTGCGAGACCTCGGTACCGAAGAGGGAGTTCTTTTTGAGCCCGGTCTTGTCCTCAATAATGACAGCCGAGACGCCCATTTTTTCAAGAGTTCTGACGGTATAGACAAAGTGCTCGGTGAGCCCGCCTGTGTCTCCGTCGAATATTATCGGCTTGGTCGTCACCTCGGTCACATCGTCGATTGTGCGAAAGCGCGAGGTCATGTCGACGAGCTCTATATCTGGCTTGCCCTTTGCCGTCGAGTCGCAGAGGGAGGAGATCCACATGGCGTCAAACTGGTCGAGCTCTCCGTTGTGCTCGACGACCGTTTTCTCGGCTATCAGCCCGGTGAGCCCGCTGTGTACCTCTATCGCCTTTACAATATCGCGTATTCCGAGGAGCTGGCGCAGGCGCCTTCTGCGGAACTCCGGCATTGCGAGCCGCTCCTTTATTATCCTGTCGGTGTGCTGTACAGCCTCACTGTACGTGTAGGGAACGTCTATGATTTTTCCGCCGTATGCGGCGAGGGCGCGCTCTGCGTCGTCGCGGATAGCCCGCGTGGGACCGGAGAGCCAGTTATCGCCGTGAATTATATAATCGGGGTGGAGCTCCTCGATTATTTTTTTGTACATGACATCCTCCTGCACGACGACATGCGACACCCCGTGTATATTTTTCACGAGGTTTACGCGCTCCTCAAAGGATAATGTGGGAAAGCGGTTGAAGCGTATCATCGCGGCATCGGTAAGCACGCCGACGGTGACCTCTCCGTATTTTTTTGCCTCGTTTATGATATTCAGGTGACCCTCGTGTATCACGTCGGTGCAGAAGCAGGTGTATACGGTTTTCATTACTTTCCCTCCTTATATCTTACCGGAACACTGACGCCGCAGTCGTCGAGCGCCGCGCGGAACACCCGGAAGAAATCGTGTATATCCTTTTCGTCTATTGCCCCGAGTGCGCAAAGGCGGAAGGTATCTGTGTCAGAGACCTTGCCGGGGTAGATTGTAAATCCGCGCTCATAGCAATAGTCGTGTATTCGTCCGAAATCCCAGTTTGGGTCGTCGGGGTATATCGGCGAGACGACGAGCCCGGACTGCCACTCACGCCGTATAAGGTCGCGGAAGCCGAGGGCGTCGAGCCCCTCGTGTATCGCGTTGAACACTCTCGTATGCCGCGCCCATTTTGCCTCCTCGCCCTCGGCAAAATATTCGCGTAGACCCTGTATCGCCGCATATATCGTCTGCACCGGAGGAGTAAAGTGCATCTGCCCGGTCTTTTCAAAGTAGTCGTATTGGAGGAAGAGATTACAGTAGTAGGAGCGGCGCGGATAGTCCTTGGATTTCACGATTTCCCCGGTTCTTCCTATTATAAAGGAGAGCCCGGTCATCGCCATGATGCCCTTTTGCGCCGACGCCATGCAGAAGTCTATGTTGTCGCGGATAACGTCTATCGGACGCATGGCGAGGGTGGAGGTTGTATCCACTGTGAATATCGCGCCATGCCTGTGCGCCGCGGCACCTATCTCCCGTATCGGGTTCAGAAGTCCGGTCCCGGTCTCGTTGTGCGTCGTGTGCACTATCGCAACGTCCGGGTTTTCGGCAAGGATTTTTTCAACCGTACCGGGGTCTGCCGGGGTGTCGATAGGCAGGCGGAGATTTATATGCGGGAGCCCGTAGTACTCGCATATTTCGGCGGCGCGTGTTGAATATGCGCCGTTGTTGACTATGAGGATTTTCTTTCCCGCCGGGAGCAGTGAGTTCAGGCACACGTCGATATTCAGCGTGCCGGAGCCGCAGAAGAGCACCGAGGTAAATTCTCCCTCCGGCGCATGCACGATGCGGAGAAGGTCGGAGCGGAGAGCGCCCATGAGGGAGGCAAACTCGCGCTCTCTCGGGCAGATGTCCGGGACAACCTGCGCCATTTTCACCGTGTCAGTGGTGGTGGACGGTCCGGGGTTAAGAAGAACGTTTCTTTTTATGTTCATTTTTATGTCCTCCGAGATGAATTTTGACGGATATATCGCGTATCTGAGCTGCATTTTTCGGTTTTAAGTGTTCAATATACGGATACAAATGCAACAATATGAACACATTATATATCATTTCAGACGATTTGTCAAGCGTGCGCGGAAAATCTTCGCGGAACCTTTACATGCGGTATCCGATATGATAAAATAAAGGGGAAGAATAAAGTTAAGAAATAAAGATTTTGGAGGAGCTTTTTATGAAGATATTGCTTGTAAACGGGAGCCCGCACCGCGAGGGTTGTACATATACCGCGCTCTCCGAGGTCGGGCGCGCGCTCACAGAGTGCGGCGTCGAATGGGAGATACATCACATAGGGACAGAGCCGGTGCGCGGGTGTATCGGCTGTGGCGCGTGTGCAAAGGTCGGGGGCGTGTGCGTTTTTCACGATGAAAATTACATGTCGCTGCGCGAGAGGATGGTCGCGGCGGACGGCATTGTGATAGGCTCTCCGGTCTATTACGCGGGTCCTAACGGGGTGCTGACCTCTCTTCTTGACCGCGTGTTTTACTGCTCGGGAAAATACTTCCGCGGAAAGCCTGCCGCCGCCGTGGTCTCCTGCCGCCGCGGGGGAGCCTCTGCCACATTTGACAGGCTCAACAAGTATTTCAGCATAAACGAAATGCCGATAATCACCTCCCAGTACTGGAACTCGGTGCATGGGAACACGCCGGAGGAGGTGCTGCAGGACGAGGAGGGACTGCAGACCATGCGCACCCTCGGGCGCAATATGGCGTGGGCTGTGCGTGCGCTGTCGGCTGTGCCGATGCCGGAGAGGGAGAGTGTGCGCGCCCGCACCAATTTCATAAGATAGGGGCACGACATGGTGCCTTGCGGCACAGTGAAATACGGCTGTCGCCGTGTTATAGTTAGTTTTGCAGAAATCTTGATTCGCCGCTTTTTCGCCGGAAGGTATTGACTTTTTTTACTTTCCGGCGTAAAATATCAGTTGATAGATAACGCATGTTATCTTAATGTTTTCGGAGCGGGATATGGGAGCAAGGAAAAGTGTACGGCGGGAGGACATACTCATCGCCGCGGAGAAGATACTGACAGAGCGGGGAGAGGGCGCGGTCTGCGCCCGGAGCATAGCCCGGGAGATCGGCTGCTCGACACAGCCGATATACGACGCTTTTTCCGGAATGGAGGAGGTGCGGCGCGCACTTATCGCGCGTGCGGCGGACACATATTCGCGCGTCACCGAGGAGATAGCCGCCGAGGGAAAATATCCGGCGTACAAGTGCATGGGCATGGCGTATGTGCGCTTTGCAAGGCTTTACCCCAACATGTTCAGAATGTTGTTTATGGACAACGGCGAGGCGGTCGGTGCGACGGTCGGAGAGGACATGGTTACGGAGGCGGCGAAAAGAATTTCCGCATCGACCGGAATGTCGCTTGAGAGGGCGAGAAAATTTCACTACACCATGTGGATTTCGATACACGGTATGGGGGTATTTGCTGTCACGGGGTACTTGAAGCTCACGGAGGACGAGATAAGCGAAATTCTGACGGAGATATACCGGGGGCTTTTGCATGTAAACGGTATGGATGTGTAAAATCACCGGTATCGCCGCAAAAGACTGAAGATGCGGGGAATACAGGCAAAGACGTGGGCTGACCTTAAAATATACACGGGTGCGGGGTATGCACCCCGGAGGAGAGCTTTTTATGAACGAAAAAGACAATGAAGCCATTTCGGTAAAGAATATGACAAAGACATACCGGGGCGGGACGACGGCGCTTGACGGTGTCTCACTCTCGGTTGGAGAGGGGGAGCTGTTCGGGCTCCTCGGAGTGAACGGCGCGGGAAAGAGCACGCTTATAAAGATACTCTCGGGGCTGATTTTGCCAAGCTCCGGCACGGCGACGGTCATGGGGTACGACGTGCGCACGGAAATGGACAAAATACGCGCAGTAAGCGGCATTTCCCCGCAGGAAACCGCCGTCGCGCCGAATCTCACGGTTGAGGAAAATCTCCGGTTTTTCGCCGAGCTCTACGGGACGGAAAAGGAGAAGCTCGACGCACGGGTCTCGGAGACCCTGGAGAGCTTTTCGCTCACCGGGGTCATGAAGCGGCGCGCGCGGACGCTCTCCGGAGGGTATCAGCGGCGGCTCTCGGTAGCCATCGCTCTTATCTGCTCTCCCCGCGTTCTCTATCTTGATGAGCCGACGCTCGGACTCGATGTCATAGCGCGGCGGGAGCTTTGGAAAATAATAAGCTCCCTGCGCGGGAAAATGACGGTTATTCTGACCTCGCATTACCTTGAGGAAATCGAAGCTCTGTGCGACCGGGTCGCCGTCATGAGCTGCGGTCACGTTCTCGCGCTCGGCACCGTCGGGGATATAAAGGCGGCGGGCGGGAGCGACAGCTTCGAGGACGCATTTATAAGCATTGTGGGAGGCGGAAGGCTATGAGGCGTGCAATTTCATTTGCAAAAAGAAATCTTACCGAGTCGCTGCGCGACCCTGTGATATACGTATTCTGCGCCGGATTTCCGGTGCTGATGCTCGTCATGTTCTCGGTTATCGGGCATTTCGCGGGGGAGAATGCGTCCTTTGACCTTTCCTCGCTTATCCCGGGAATAATGATGTTCTCGCTGTCGTTTGTCATGCTTGTTACGACTCTCCTTGTCTCAAAGGACAAGAGCACGGCACTGCTGCTCCGGCTCTATACATCGCCGATGCGCGTTCCGGATTTTCTTATCGGCTACACTCTCCCGGCGGCTGCCGTCGGTTTGGCACAGCAGGTGATCTGTATTATATGCGGATTTATTATCGCGCTGGTAAGAGGTGACGGGTATTTTTCGTTCGGACGGTGCTGTCTGCTTCTTCTTTCGGTTCTTCCGATGATGCTTACCTTCATTTTCCTCGGCATACTCCTCGGCACGGTATTGAACGATAAGTCGGGACCAGGGGTTAGCTCGGTTCTCATAACCGCCTGCGGCGTTCTCGGCGGGGCGTGGATGCCTCTTGACACGATGGGCGGGCTCGAGAGTGCGTGCCGCGCGCTGCCGTTCTATCCGACGGTTGTATTCGGCAGGATTATAACCGGGGCGTCGCATACGATACCGACGGACGGGGTATATACCCTTGACAGCGCGGCGGCGCTCGGCTTTATTCCGGTGCTCGCATGGCTTCTTCTGTCTTTTGTCCTTGCGGCGACGCTCTTCGGGCGGATGACGCGCTCGGACAACAAATAAGAGAGCGAAGCGGGACTTTTACGTAACTTCGGCGGAGCCTCAATATGCGGGCTGTCACATACGGCGCGGGGACATGCTCCTCTGCCGTCTGCGGCAGTCCGTTTTTTGTTTTCTAAATTAGCCTATGCTAATCTATTTACATTTTAACTATTGACATTCCGGGAATAATAATATAGAATGTAGGCGAAAAGCGAAAAAGGGAGTGATATTTTGGGCGGAAAAGAGAAAAACGCGGTCAGAAACGGAATATATGATATTATAATCGTCGGTGCGGGTCCCGCGGGGCTCTGCGCCGCGACATATTCAGCGCGCTCGGGCAAAAGCGTGCTCGTTATAGAGCGCGAGTGTATCGGCGGGCAGATTGCGATATCCCCGGAGGTTGAAAACTATCCGGGATATGTAAAGGTCTCCGGCGCGGAGCTCGCCCGCGGTATGGAGGAGCAGGCGCGGGGCGCGGGTGCCGTGATAATCATGGGAGACGTCACCGGGGTTGTGCCGCACGGCGGTGAGCCGTTCACCGTTTTGCTCGCGTCCGGCGCGGAGTATGCGGCGCGCCGCGTTATACTCGCCGTCGGGCAGAGGCACCGCACTCTGGGTCTTCCGGAGGAGGAGCATTATATCGGGCGCGGGGTGTCCTACTGTGCTGTGTGTGACGGTGGATTTTACCGCGGGCGCGACGTCGCCGTTGCCGGAGGCGGGAACACAGCCCTGCGCGAGGCACTCTATCTCTCCGGAATCTGTAAAAGCGTGACACTTATTCACAGGCGGGAGGACTTCCGCGCGGAGGCGGCACTCGTAAATGAAGCAAAGTCGAGAGAAAACATCCGCATAATAACGTCGGCGAACGTGACTGCTCTCTCGGGCTCCCCGTTCCTTACCGGGGTTGAGATTACGGAAAAAGACGGCGCGCGCCGCACACTGCCTGTGGACGGTCTTTTCGTCGCGATAGGGTACGAGCCGCAGAACGCCCCGTTTTCGGGGCTCATAAAGACGGACGGCGCAGGCTTTGCCATATCCGGTGAGGACTGTCACACAGGTGTGAGCGGACTCTATGTAGCGGGCGACTGCCGGGCGAAGGGCGTCAGACAGCTTACCACGGCTGTTGCGGACGGGGCGGTTGCCGCGCTCGCGGCATCGGAGAGCGGCGACGGCACATTTTGAAGTGCAAAAACCGTGAAAACGGTAAAAAACAAAGATTTTTCCGATTACGAAGCGGAGAATATATAATCAATCCGGCGTGACTCTGCCGCGACCGGATAATGCCAAGCAGAAAAAACAAGGTAAAAGTCATGGGAAATAAAGCAAGAAAATTCAAGGTAGGCGGCATGAGCTGCGCCGCCTGCAGCGCGAGGGTGGAGCGTGCGGTGTCATCGCTCCCCGGGGTTACGGAGTGCGCCGTGAACCTTCTTACGGGGAGCATGAGCGTTCGCGGCGAAGCGGGCGACACGGAGATAATCGCCGCGGTTGTGCGCGCAGGGTATACCGCGCGGGTCGATAACGGGCAGACGGAACGGTCGGCGGACGGCGGAAAGGAAGAAAAAAGTGAGACAAGACCTCTGGTAATCCGCCTCTGCGTTTCGGCGGCGTTTCTTCTCCTCCTTATGTATATCTCGATGGGTCATGCGATGTGGCATTTCCCGCTCCCGGGCTTCCTTACGGGAAAGCCGGTGGTGCTCGGCTGGCTTGAGCTTTCGCTTACGTTGATAATTCTCATTATCAACAGAAAATTCTTTATAAGCGGCACGAAAGCCATGTTGCACGGCAGCCCGAACATGGACACGCTTGTAGCGATGGGCTCGTCGGTCGCGTTTATTTACAGCACGGTGATGCTCTTTATGATGGGGTCACAGTCCGGAGAGGACGCGATGATGACCCTGCACGGTCTGTATTTTGAGTCGGCGGCTATGATAGTTACGCTTATAACCGTCGGAAAGACGCTTGAGGCGTATGCAAAGGGCAGGACGGCGGATGCCGTAAAGAGCCTTGTGGCTCTCGCTCCGCGAATGGCTACGGTAATCCGCGACGGGGCGGAGATTAAAATCCCGGCTGCAGAACTTTGCGAGGGCGACACGGTGGTTGTCCGCCCCGGCGACTCTGTCCCATGTGACGGCGTTGTGACCTCCGGCGGCTCTGCCGTCGATGAATCGGCGTTTACCGGGGAGAGTATACCGGCTGAAAAGGCTGTCGGCGACAGGCTCCTCTGCGGTACGGTGAACACCTCCGGCTACCTGCAACTCCGCGCGACGGGCGTCGGGGAGGACACGACCCTCTCCGAAATGATAAGAATGGTGAACGACGCACAGAGCACGAAGGCACCTATCGCGCGCGTTGCAGATAAGGTATCGGCTGTGTTCGTGCCTGCCGTAATAGTGATAGCCCTTATAACCGCCGTCGTATGGCTGATAATCGGGCACGGAAACGTAGGACACGCGCTCGAGCGTGCGATAAGCGTGCTTGTCATAAGCTGCCCGTGTGCACTCGGTCTCGCAACCCCGGTCGCGGTAATGGTCGGCTCCGGCGTTGCGGCAAAGCACGGTATACTCTTCAAGAGCGCCGTGGCACTCGAGGAATGCGGCAGGGCAAAGACGATAGCCCTCGACAAGACCGGAACCGTGACGAAGGGGACCCCGGCTGTCACAGACGTGCGCCCCGACGGAATAAGTGAAAAAGAACTCCTCGAATACGCGGCGGCGGGTGAAAGAATGAGCGAGCACCCGCTTGCACGGTCAATTGTCGCCTGTGCGGAAGAACGGGGGGCGTGTACGAAAAACGCAGAGCTGTTCAACGCGCTGACGGGCTCCGGCATAGAGGCTGTCGTAGACGGCAAAAGGCTTACCGGAGGTAACCTTAAGTTTACAAAAACGGTATGTAAGCTGCCCTCCGGGTGGGAGAGCTACGCCGCGTCTCTTGCCGATATGGGAAAGACGGCTGTACACTTTACCCTTGACGGAAAATTCATAGGTACGATAGCGATGGCGGACGAGCCGAGGGAGGACAGCCGCGAGGCGATAGCCGCCCTCCGTGCCTTGGGGTGTGACGTCGCTATGCTCACGGGTGACAACGAGCGCACGGCAAAAATGATAGGAAAATCCGTCGGGATTGACGAGGTCTACGCCGGTATTCTCCCGGGAGACAAAGAAAAAAAGGTGCGCGAGTTAAAATCGCACGGCAAGGTCATAATGGTCGGTGACGGAGTAAACGACGCGCCGGCACTGTCTGTCGCGGACGTCGGAATGGCGATAGGGCGGGGGACCGACGTAGCAATCGAGAGCGCGGACGTAGTCCTCACCGGCTCAAGCCTCACTGACGTGTATAACGCCGTGCGCATAAGCCGGAGGACGCTCAAAAATATCAGAGAGAACCTATTCTGGGCGTTCTTCTATAACTGCATAGGTATTCCGCTTGCCGCAGGTGCGTTTATTCCGCTCTTCGGATGGGAGCTGTCGCCGATGTTCGGCGCGGCGGCAATGAGCCTCTCGAGCTTCTGCGTCGTTATGAACGCCCTGCGCCTGAACCTCATAAATTACAGAAAAAAAGGCGGTAGTACCGCCCCGTGTACGGATAATTTCTGTTCCGTCGCGAAAAATACAGCTTCCGGAGCCGAGTATGCGGCGCAAACCGGAGAGAATACGGAGGAAGAAGAGAATATGGAAAAAACGGTAGAGATAACGCTCTCTGTCGAGGGCATGATGTGTCATCACTGCGAGGAGCATGTGAAGCGGGCACTGCTCGCGGTCCCGGGCGTAAAATCGGCGGAGGCTGACCACGCCGCCGGTACGGCAAGGGTCGTGTGCGCCGCTACGGTGTCGCGCGATGCTTTGTGTGCCGCGATAGCCGCCGCCGGATACAGCGTAAAGAGCTGACGGTGCGCAAATGACCGGATGTGACCGTGCCGTCAATGACGGCGGGCTGTCCGGGATAAAAAACAAGCCTGCCCCGGCATTTGCCCGTGGCAGGCTTTTCCCATGTCTTTTTGCGATAAAGGTTGATTTTTACAGGATTTTATATACTGAATATACGGTGGCGGGCTACTTTGTGTATTCGACGATGCAGGCGTGCATTATCTCGGGGGTAGGTGTCGCGCCGACGCCGCTTCTGTAATAATACAGCTTTCCGGTTATCGTCACCGTGTCGCCGACGGCGGGGCGGCTCTCCTCGGGGAGCGAGCCGTAGACCGTCGAGCCGTCCGCGGAATAGAGCCCGTAGATGTAAATCTCCGCTCCGCTGCCGTCCCGGATTGTCATATTTCCGTAAGCCGTGCTCGCGACCGAGACTATCTCGCCGCGGATATAAACCTGCTCCGGCGCTATATAGCCGAGCGGGAGAGAGGCACATCTTATAAGGAGACGGTCAATGGGCGTTATAGTGAAGCTTTCGTACACGCCCCCGGTCGGAGTGTAGGTAAATCCGCCCGCCTCGGCGTAGTCCGCTATCAGGTCGCGCCCGAAAGTCACATTGTCGTACCGCTCTATTTCGGTAAGGTGGTTCTGCGCGTAGGTCGATGAGTAGGTATCGGTTACGATGTAGTAGGTCCTGTTATCGTCTATCGACGTGCGTACGCTCTCACCGTACTGCCCGTAGCCGATAAAATAGTTTGTATTTGAGGTCTCGAAGAACTGCGAGCGGAGGTATCTTCCCTCGACGGAGCAGAGAACAAGCGCGTTGTCAAACGGGAATACCGGGTATATATCCGAATATTTAAGGTCGCCAGCGAAGAGATAGTACGGCGAGCGGACGGACATGTACCCGCCGCCGAGGACGATGTCGTAGCTGTCGCCCCAGCGCTCTGTGCCTGCGAGATAGTAGAGGTTCGCCGTGAGCTGACGGAGCTCGTCTCCGTCGCGGCGCCTGTCATTCTTACCGAGATAGCGGTAGACCGGGGCTATCTCCTCCTGATACTTTACGGTGAGCTCATCGACAATGGGGTCGGTGTCACACGCCGCGTAGGTGCTCTGCGGTATTATCTCGGCTGTCGTGACGCTCCTTTTGCCGTTCGCTATATTTACTTTCATTCCGGCGTGGGACATTCCGCGGTTCTCTCCGCCGTTCTGAAAATGATACACGCCCCGGCTGTCAAGGAGGGTATAGCTCTTGTGGGTGTGCCCCTCAAAGACCATATCGACATAGCCGTCGGAAAGGGCTGCCTGATAGTAAGAGGATATTTCATAGTCGCTGACCTCCGTAATACCGGAGGCGCTGTTTTCGTACCCGTCGTGAAGTGAATAGAGAATTATATCGCTGCCGGACTCGCGCAGGCGTGTTGCCTCCGCCCTTACGAGCGAGGTGAGCTCGCTCCCCGTGGCAAATCTTATTCCCTTGTTCTGCTCGCCGGAGATTGATGAATAGCAGTCGCCGATTGCGCCTATCACCGAGACGGTGAGCCCCGCAACCGAGAAGGTTACCGATGACGCGAGGTAGGCGGGACGCTCGTTTGTCGAGGTGTCTATTACGTTTATTGCGAGGAGGGGGAAGTCTGCGAGCGCGGCATTCTCGGCTATCGACTCACGCCCCCAGTCAAATTCGTGATTGCCGAGGGTCATTGAGACAAAGGAGAGCGAGTTCATCCACTCGGTTATGATTTTTCCCCGCGTGGCGTTCGACTCGGTCGAGCCCTGCCACATGTCGCCGGAGGAGAGGAGAACGGTATAGGGGTTCTTCGCCTTCGCGTTTTTTATGTAGGTTGTGAGACCGCCGACGCCGACAACACCGTCGGAGTCGGAGAATTTGCCGTGCAGGTCGTTTATCGCAAGGATGTCGATGACGACTATTACCGTGCCGTCGCAGACGTCGCATATTCCGTCGTCGTTCTCGTCCCGGTGCTTTCCGCCGTCCGTGCAGACGGTGTTTACCGTTCCGCCGGTACCGTCGCCTGCTCCGCCGCCGTTATTACCGCCGGTGCCGCCGTTATTGCCGCCGGAGCCTCCACCGCCGGAGCCTCCGCCGCCGGTATTTCCGCCGCCTCCTATAACAAGGTCACAGGAGGAGAGCATGAGGACAAGAATAAGTATCAACGCGAGAATCCGCTTCTTCATTGCTTTCACCTCGGAATTTTTTTGTTTTACGGTATGATTATACACCCACGGGCGGAAAAATTCAAGTAATTTGCCTTTTTTCGACGCGGGAGGTGGATTTTATTCACTTTCCCCTTTTTCCGTTTCTCCCGTGCGCACATTGACAAAGGCGTGCGCATGTGCTAAAATAAATAAAAAACGCAGAGACAACAAAGAAAACACAGAGGTGGAATATGCTTAAAGTCGAAAGAAGCTCCGTTATGAATATGGAGAATGCAATACGCGGGGCGAGAAACCCGATGAACAGCTGGGCGAGAATGGACAGCACGTATGACGAGAACGGAAATTTTATACTTGGAGAGAACGACCTTTCTCTTGCGCGACGCCTCGCCGTCGCGGGGAGCGACCACAGAAAGTTTCTGCGGCAGATAATAGTCAGCATGGACATAACCGCACCGCTGTACTGGTGGAAGGAATTTGATACATACAAGGTCGGCACGGTGGCAAACTCCTGCTCTACCATGCACAGAATACATTCAAAGCCGTTTGAGCTTGCGGATTTCTCGACAGACAGAATGACCGAGCCCGCGCTCTCCGTTATGCGGGGCGTCATCGCCTGCCTTGAAGAGGAGCGGGTGAAATTCAACGAGACGAAGGACAGGGCGCACTGGCACAATATAATTCAGCTCCTCCCGTCCTCCTATAATCAGATGAGAACGGTCACCCTGAATTACGAGGTGCTGATAAACATATACTACGCGAGAAGAGCCCATAAGCTTGCCGAGTGGCACACTCTTTGCCACGCCATAGAGGAGCTCCCCTATGCAAACGAGCTGATACTTGTCAAGGGGACCGAAAAGCCGGACGGGCAGTAAACGAATAATACGGCTGTCATGATGTGACAGTCACGACGGTCAGGGAGAGATATATGAAGGACGGAATTATAAGAGTCGGCGCAGCGTCGCCCGACCTTCGGGTCGCAGACCCGGAATATAACTGCCGCGCGGCACTCGACATTGCGCGGCGCGCGCACGACGGCGGGGCGCGGGTGCTCGTTTTGCCGGAGCTGTCGCTGTCCGCCTACACCTGCGGAGAGCTCTTTTTTCAGAATGAGCTGCTTTCGCGGTGCGAGGCTGAGCTCGCGAAATTCACAGAGGAGACGGCGGGCTTTGACATGCTTATCTTCATAGGCGTGCCGGTGCTCTACCGCGACAAGCTCTATAACTGCGCCGCCGCCGTATGCGGCGGGCGGCTCCTCGGTCTTACCGCAAAGACCTGTCTTCCGAACTACGGCGAGTTCTACGAGGCGAGATATTTTACCCCTGCGCCGCCGACCGGCGAGATAACCTATGCGGGGCAGAGGACGGTTATAGGCACGGATATTCTTTACAGAACCGACGCCTGCCCGGGGCTTTCCGTTGCGGCGGAGATATGCGAGGACCTCTGGGTTGCGTCCTCTCCCTCCGTGCGGCATGCCGCGGCGGGGGCAAACCTGATTGTGAATCTCTCGGCGTCGGACGCCGTGATAGGCAAGGAATCAAACAGGCGCACCCTTGTGCGCGCACAGTCGGATAAGCTGAAATGCGCATATATCTACTGCGACGCCGGGGACGGAGAGTCCGGAACTGATATGGTCTTTGACGGGCAGTCGATAGTCGCGGAGTGCGGCTCTCTTATAGCCGAGAATCTGCCGTTTCCGGACGACTCGCTGCTTCTGTGCGAGGTCGATATACAGAGAATAACCGCCGAGAGGCGGAGAATGACCACCTTTGTTACCTCCCCTGCGGGGTATACCGAGGTGTGGTTTGATATGACGCCCTGCGTCACCGGGATAAGCAATCCGCCGCCGCGCTATCCCTTTGTTCCTGCGGATAAAGAGAAGCTACGCGAGAGGTGCCGGACGATACTTAATATCCAGTCAACCGGGCTTGCCGGGCGTATACGGCGCGCACATGCAGGTTGCTGCGTGATAGGTCTCTCCGGAGGGCTCGACTCGACACTTGCCCTGATAGTCGCGGCTATGGCGTGCGATAAGCTCGGGCTCGGGCGGGAGCACATAAAGGCTGTGACGATGCCCTGCTTTGGCACCACGGCGAGAACAAAGGGAAATGCCGAACGGCTCGCCGGGATATTCGGTGCAGAGCTTCGCACGGTGGATATAAAAGAGGCGGTGCGTGTACACTTTTCCGACATAGGGCACCCGGAGGACGTGCATGACGCAACCTACGAGAACGCACAGGCGAGAGAGCGCACGCAGATACTGATGGATATAGCGAATTACGAGGGCGGAATAGTCGTCGGAACGGGGGATCTCTCCGAGCTTGCGCTCGGGTGGGCGACCTATAACGGCGACCACATGTCGATGTACGGTGTGAACGCCTCGGTTCCGAAAACGGCGGTGCGCCACGTTGTAGCATATTATGCGGACACCGCAGAGGAGCGCGGAGATACCGACACAGCGTCGGTTCTGCGCGATGTTCTGAACACCCCCGTGAGCCCGGAGCTCCTGCCGCCGACAGCGGGCGGTGAGATAGCCCAGTGCACGGAGGATATAGTGGGTCCGTACGAGCTCCACGACTACTTCCTTTTCCACTTCGTCAAGTACGGCTTTACGCCGGAGAAGATATACAGGCTCGCCGCGGCGACCTTTGACGGTATCTACGACGGCGGGACGATACGCCGCTGGCTCACCGTGTTTATTCGCCGCTTCTTCTCACAGCAGTTCAAGCGCTCCTGCCTCCCCGACGGACCGAAGGTCGGCAGCGTCGCGCTCTCCCCGCGCGGGGACTGGCGTATGCCGTCGGACGCTTCCGCAGCTGCGTGGCTTTCTTCTCTTACGAGGGAATAAGAATGGCGGATATATTTGAGCTTTTTCGTAAAATCGGCGCGGAGAGCACACCCCGTGTACCGATTTCACATATTATAGTGGGGCTCGGAAACCCGGGGCGGGAATACGAGCTGACGCGGCATAACGCCGGCTTTCGTGCCATCGATTATATCGCCGGGCGGTGCTCGGTGAAGATATGTGATTCCCGCTTTTCCTCGCTTTGCGGCGAGGGGGAGATAGGCGGGGTGCGAGCTCTCTTTATGAAGCCCGTGACGTATATGAACAGCTCCGGCACGGCTGTCGCGGCGGCTGCCACGTTCTATAAAATCCCGCCGGAGAATATCCTTGTTCTGCACGACGAGATCTCCTTTCCCGCCGGGCGTATGCGCATACGCAGAAAGGGCTCGGCAGGCGGACACAACGGGCTGAAGAGCATAATCGCATCGATAGGAAGCGAGGACTTCCCGAGGATAAAGATAGGCGTCGGGCAGAAGCTGTCGCCGGATTACGACCTCGCGGACTGGGTGCTCGGCCGCATGACGGAGGGGGAGCTCACGCTCACCCGAGAGCAACTCCCGGACATATACGAGAGCGTGCGGCTCATTGTCTGCGGCAGCATTGACGAGGCGATGATGAAGTACTCGAAGTAACGGGAACGGTAACGGTTGTAGGTTTTTATGGCAAGAATTTCGGCAATCATACGCGAGGACGCGGAGTTTTCCGGGGCAGAGGAGCTCATTCTTCGTGAGTCTCTCTCGCCGGAGCCGCTGCCCGCGGCGATAAACGGATTAACCTTTGGGGCGCAGACCCATTTTATCGCCGAGACGGTGCGGGATCTGCGCGCGGCGGGGAGACCTGCGGCGCTGATAATCACCCCGGGGCAGGACGAGGCGGCGCGCCTCTCCGGTGAGCTCTGCTCGCTCGGGCTTTCGGCTCCGGTCTACCGGACGCGCGACTTTGTTTTTCATAATGTGGCGGCATCTCACGACGGCGAGCGGGAGAGGCTGTCTCTGCTCTCCGCTCTTTCGGGCGGGGGGCTTGACTGCGTTGTGACGACGCCCGCCGCCGCCCTCGGCTATACCATGCCGCGGGGGAGACTGCTTGCCGCCGGAATTTCCGTATCGGAGGGTGACACCATACCGCCGGAGGAGCTGTGCTCCCGACTTCTCTCAATGGGCTACGCCCGCGTCGACACGGTCGAGAGCGCGGGGCAGCTTGCCATGCGGGGCGGAATTGTCGATGTTTTTCCGGACGCGGAAAATGAACCGGTAAGAATAGAATTTTTCGGCGACGAGATAGACCGCATGGTGTATTTTGACGCCTTGACACAGAGAGTTACCGGAAAGTGCCCGCACGTCTCGATTCTCCCCGCGACGGAGGTGATAGCCGACGCCGGAGCACGCACGGAGCTTGTGCAGGCTCTTGATAAGCTCATCGGGGCGGCGGGGGGCGCGACAAAGGAAAAGCTGAAGGCAGAGAAAAAAATCGCGGAGTCGGATCTCCCGCTTGACTTCCGCGACCGCTTCTTCGGGCTCATTTACCGCGAGCGCGAAAATCTTCTCACCTATTCGGAGGGAGAGGACGGAGGCAGGGGGCTTGCCGTTTTCATACTCGGTACGTCGGCTGTGCGTGATGCGGTGAAGTCCGCGACACAGGCGGCGGAGGACGAGAGAAAAAGCCTTGTATCGGCGGGGCTTGTGACCGATGGGGCGGCAGAGTATTCCGCCGGGGCGGCGGAGTGGAACGCCTTTGTAAAGCGTCACTTTGTCTGTCACATGAACCCGTTTTCCGGCGGAATGGGGAGCATGAGGCTCTCCGGGCTTTTCGGTTTCCGCTGTCGGAGGACGGTCTCCTACGGGAAGAACTATTCGCTCCTCACCGACGAGCTGACCCAGTACCGCGATATGCTCTATCGAACGGTGCTTCTGACAGAGGGGCGCACGGGGGTTGACTCGCTCGTCTCATCGCTCACCGACGACGGCATAAAGTGCATACCCGTGTACGATTTTTGTGCGTTTGATATGGATAAGCTGCCAGCCGGTACGGTCGCCGTCACGGTCGGAACTGTATCCGAGGGGTACGAGCTTCTTTCGGCGCGCGCCGCGCTCCTCACAATGGCTGAGGATGAGGGGGCTCGGGTCATGGCATATCGCCGCGCCCGCCGCCGGAGCGCCGAGGCGAGAAAATCCTCGGAGCGGCTGATGAGCTACGCCGACCTCTCGGTCGGGGACTACGTCGTCCACTCAAATTACGGAATAGGAAAATTCCTCGGGATAAACACCGTTTCGATTGACGGTACCATCAAGGATTATATCACCATACAGTATGCCGGGACGGACAGACTTTTCGTCCCCTGCGACAGGCTTGAATACATAGGAAAATACATCGGCGCAAGGGACAAGGACGGAGAGGTGAAGCTCTCCAAAATGGGCGGTGCCGAGTGGCAGAGGCAGAAGAGCCGGGCAAAGAGCGCGGCAAAGGATATAGCCAAGGACTTAATACGCATATATGCCGAAAGACAGCGCACCCCCGGCTTTGCATTTCCCCCCACCTCCGAAATGGAGGAGGAGTTTGATGCGGCGTTCGGCTACCCGGAGACGGAGTCACAGCTGCGGGCTATCGACGAGATACGGCGGGATATGTGCCGCCCCGTGCCAATGAACCGCCTGCTCTGCGGGGACGTCGGCTTCGGAAAGACGGAGGTCGCGCTCCGCGCCGCGTTCAAGGCGGTCCTCGCCGGAAAGCAGGTCGCCGTCCTCGTCCCGACGACAATACTCGCCCTCCAGCACTATGAGACCGTACTCTCGCGTATGCGCGGGTACCCCGTGACCGTCGAGATGATATCAAGGTTCCGCACTCCTAAAGCACAGGCGGATATACTTAAACGTGTCGCTGAGGGGAAAACAGATATACTGATAGGCACACATAAGCTGCTTTCAAAGAAAATAGTATTCCGTGACCTCGGGCTTCTTATAGTTGACGAGGAACAGAGATTCGGCGTCTCGCAGAAGGAAAAACTAAAGGAAATGTCAACAAATATTGACGTTCTGACGCTTACAGCGACCCCGATACCGCGAACTCTCAATATGGCCATGAACGGTATATGCGATATGTCGATACTCGAGGAGGCGCCGGGGGAGAGGCACCCCGTGCAGACCTATGTTCTCGAGCACGACGACGCGACAATAGAGGACGCCATCAGGCGTGAGCTTTCGCGCGGGGGACAGGTTTTCTATCTTTATAACAGGATAGAGGATATTGACGTAATAGCGACAAGGCTGAACCGGGCTATTCCCTCGGCGCGTATCGCCGTTGCGCACGGACGAATGGACCGCGAGGAGATAGAGGATATCTGGCAGGGGCTCGTCCGCGGGGAGGTCGACGTTCTGGTCTCGACCTCGATAATAGAGACGGGAATAGACCTGCCGAACGCGAACACACTTATAATAGAGAATGCCGACCGCTTCGGGCTCTCACAGTTGCATCAGTTGCGCGGGCGGGTCGGACGGAGCTCACGACAGGCGTATGCCTACTTTACCTACCGCCCGGGCAAGGCACTCTCGGAGGTCGCGGAAAAGCGTCTCCGCGCAATACGCGAATATGCAGAGTTCGGCGCCGGGTTCAAGATAGCACTGCGCGACATGGAGATACGCGGGGCGGGAAACCTCCTCGGCGCGGAACAGCACGGATATATAGAGTCCGTCGGGTATGACCTATATGTAAAGCTCCTGAACGAGGCTGTCCTCGAGGAGCAGGGAAAGAGCGCGGCACCCCTCCCGGAGTGCAACGTGGATATAAAGGTTACGGCACATATACCCGGGTCGTATATCTCAACATCCTCCGGAAGAATGGAGATGTACAAGAAAATATCCCTTATAGCCTCGGAGGAGGACTTCTCGGATGTCCTCGACGAGATGATAGACAGATACGGAGAGCCTCCACGGGAGACCACGCGGCTCTGCACCGTTGCACTTATCCGCGCATACGGTATACGGAGCGGGATAAGCCGGGTAGAGGCGAGAGCCGAGACGCTGAAGCTCTATACCGACAAGCCGTCGCTCGAGGGCTTTGCCGCGGTGTCCTCCCGTTTTCCGGGGACGCGGCTTGTAACAAGCGAGCAGTCGACCTACGCCGCCTACCGCCTGCCAAAGTCGGCGGACGGGCTGAATACGGCAAAGGCAATGCTTGAGATATATGTAAAATACGCCGGGAAAAGCACCGGCGACGGAGGGGAGGATAACAAATGAAAAACGGCAAAAACGATACACGAATAGCCACATCCGGCGACAAAAGCGGTAAAAACACGAAGAAGCTGCTTATTATTGTCGTCTCGGCGCTCCTTGCCGCCGTTATTATATTTCTCGCCGTGCTTCTGACGGTCTCCGCCGTCCGCGACTCGCTCTCTGTCGTGCGCTATTCCGGCGTGCGGATAGGGGAGGGGGAGGCTAAGTATTTCGCCTCGTATTACAAGTACCGCTATATTACCTCACTGCGCTCCTCCGGTATCGACGCCTACGACACGGAGGAGTTCTGGGAGAGAAAATCGGAGAGCGGGGAGAGCTACGGCGCGCTCCTCTCTGCCGGGGCTCTTGACTTTATGAAGGAGCTCTGCGCCCGTGCCTCTCTGTTTGAATCGCAGTCGTCGCTTACCTCCGACGACAAGGAAGCAATAAACAAAAACGTACAGGACGTGCTCGATTACCGCGCTGACGGCAGCCGCGATAAATTCAATGAAATGGCGGCGGAGTACGGCTTTGATTACGGTGACCTTCTGAATTGCGCGACGCTCATGTACAAGGCGGCAAAGGCAAAATCCCGTCTCTTCGGCGAGGGGGGCGCGGCGATGTACGCCCTGCCGGATGCGTGCTCCGACTTCCTTGCAAATTACTCGCACGTAAGGCTTCTCATTATCAGAACAGAGGACAAGTTCCTCCTTGACGAGAACGGAAACCGGATAAAGGACGAGGACGGGAACGACGCGACAGCGGCTCTTACCGACTACGAAAAGGCGGAGAGACAGGCACGGATATCCGAGATACGCACTCTCATTGACGCATACCGCAATGACGGCGAGATGAAGATGAGCGAGGTGTCATTCAAAAATTATATAGAGAAGTGGGGAGAGGGAGACAGCAAGGTAACCGACGGCTATTACTTCCTTGACGGGAGCTCGTATACAAAGGAATTCTCGGAGACGCTCCCGGATATTGTCACCGCCTCGCTTGAAATGAAGGTCGGGGAGTACGGCGAGGTCGCGCTCCCGTTCGGGGTCTGCTTTATCTATCGGGCAGAGCCTGCGGCTGCCGCCTATACAAACCAGGACGCGGGCTGGTGCTTTGAGGATTTTTACACCCTCGCCGCGGACTACACGCTCTCAAAAATGGTCTCGGAGCTCACGCCGGACGTCGTCGTGACCGAGCGGATAAAAAACATAGATTTCGTAAAAATCCCATATAATTACGAGCTTGTCGTGAGGTACTGATGACTGTCTTTCTTACCGCGCTGATTGCCGTTGCGGTCCTGCTGCTTGCAGCCGTGCCGGGCTATGCGCTGATAAAATTCCGGGCTATCCCGGAGGCTTCGATTCCGTCTCTTTCAAAAATTCTTATCTATATCTGCCAGCCGTGTCTCGTTGTGTACAGCTTCACGAGCACCGAGTGTACGCCGGAGAAGCTATGGCATGTCGGAATATTCGCCGTTCTCTGCCTTGCGCTGAATATTTTCATGCTCGGCGCGGTGTACCTTATACTCCGGAGAAAATGCGAGGCACCGGAATACAGGATAGCGACGGTAGCCTGCGTTTTCGGAAACTGTGCCTTCTTCGGAATACCGATAATAGAGGCACTGATGCCGGAGCGGGCGGCGGATCTCATAATCTTTACAACCGTTTATGCGACGGTTATGAATATCCTCGGCTGGACGGTAGGCTCCGCGATTATCGCACGGGACAGAAAATACATGAGTATCAGGAAGATATTCATAAACCCGGTTGTTTTCGGACTTATAGTCGCGCTTATACTGTTTATAGGAAAAATACCCGTCAACGCAAGCCTTGACAGCATGATTGCCGCAACAGCGAGAATGGCGACCCCGCTCTCAATGATGATAATGGGAATGAGGCTCGCCACCGTGAATATAAAAAAGGTTCTTACGAACCCGCGCATGTATATGTCGATATTCGTAAAGCAGATAATAATGCCCCTGACAGCCTTTCTCACGGTTTATTTTCTGCCGGTAGACGCGGATATAAAGCGGGTGTTCTTCATCACCTGCGCGTGCCCCGTCGCGTCGGTGGTGCTCAACTACTCCGAGCTTGTCGGGGCGGGGCAGGATGACGCCGCCGCCACCGTCCTCTGCGGCACGGCGATGAGCGTCCTGACACTGCCGCTGATGATGCTCCTTTACCCGCTGATTGTGTAGTGCAGGGGCAAAGGAAGCACCGGAAGCAAAATTACAGCAACGAAAAAACGGAGTGCCGGAAAATGATACACGGGGCGGCACGTTGCACATCAAATCAAAGAAAAAACACTTTTGGAGCCTGAAATATGAGCGATACAAATGACAAAAAACTCCTTGATGACGCGCGGGAGGAGATAAACCGTATAGACAGCGAGATGGCGCGACTGTTTCTTCGCAGAATGAGGGCTGTCGCCCTTGTCGCGGAATATAAACGCGCGGAGGGGGTGGCAGTATATGACCCGGAGCGCGAGCGGCAGGTGATAGAGCGGAACTCCGCCCTCGTTCCAGAGGACATGAGAGAGTATTACGCCGCCTATCAGAACGGGGTAATGAGCGTCTCCCGTATGTATCAGGAAAGACTTCTGTCAGCCGGAAAAGCCGATAAATAAGGCAAAATGTAAATAAAACATAGCAAAACCGTAACATTCGCATGTAAAACGGAGGTTAAACTTATGAACATGAGTACCGAAAAGAAGGAATTTGACGTTCTCTCACTCGGAGAGATACTTCTGCGTCTCTCCCCGCCGAATGACGAGAGACTTGTGCGGGGGGATGTGCTCCGCAAGCAGACGGGCGGCGCGGAGCTGAATGTCGCGTCCGGCATCGCTATGCTCGGTCTGCGCACCGGGATTATCTCGAAAATACCGGATAACGACATCGGATATTTCGTAAAGAATTATATACGTTTCTGCGGGGTAAGCGACGACTATCTGATATATGACAAATCGCCGGATACCCGCCTCGGCATCTATTATTACGAGAACGGCGCGTCGCCGAGAAAGCCGGCGATAATATACGACAGGAGAAATTCCTCGATACATTCCCTGAACATTCAGGACCTGCCGGAGGACATATACGGAAAGACGAGGTGCTTCAACACCTCCGGCATTACTCTTGCTCTCGGCAGCGAGGTGCGCGAGTGCGCTATACGGATGATCCGCCGCTTTAAGGAGGCGGGCGCGCTCATATCCTTCGATGTCAACTTCCGCGCGAATCTCTGGAGCGGGCAGGAGGCGAGAGAGTGCATAGAGCGGATACTCCCCTACGTCGATATATTCTTCTGCTCGGAGGACACCGCACGCCTGACATTCGGAAAGACCGGCACGGCGCGGGAGATGATGAAGAGCTTTACCGAGGAATACCCGATATCAATTGTAGCTTCGACACAGCGCATAGTCCACAGCCCGAAGCGGCACACCTTCGGCTCGGTTATCTACGACGCCCGCGAGGACAAATTCTATGAGGAGGAGCCCTACCGCGATATAGAGGTCGTCGACAGGATAGGGAGCGGAGACGCCTATATTTCCGGCGTGCTTTACGGTCTGCTCGCTCATAACGGGGACTGCCGCCGCGCGCTCGAATACGGAAATGCGTACAGCTCTATGAAGAATACCATTCCCGGCGACCTCCCGTCTTGCAATCTCGAGGAGACCGACAGGGTGATAAGACAGCATAAATCTGCCGACGGGCTCGAGATGATACGGTAACGCAGGGCAGCCCGTCGCCCGCATTGCGGTATGACAAAAAAATACGCGGCATAAAGTCTTTTTTCGGGTGACAATCAACGGCGGTCTTTTGTTTACCATAGTGTAGCGGAGACCGCCTTTTTCTGTTCTTTTTTGTACAGCGGGGGAAAATGCCCGCCACGGTTCTGCACACTTTTATCCCGCCGGAATTTCGCTTTCACAAATTTTCCTACCTATTATTAATATCGTGCGCGCATCGCGGGCGCGCGATGCTCTTTTATGCGACGATTTGACTTTATCATGGCACAGTGAAAGCAAAATGAATATTTTTTGCATATATGCGAAAAGAGACAAACGGTGAGGAGCCGTACACAATTGGGATACAGAAATGTTACATCTGTGCCTCAATATGGAAAATGCGGTTCGGTTTGTTATATGTACAGTGTCGGAATATGAATTAAGGGGCATTAATTTCTCCGAAATATGTGGAATATGACAATTGACAGCCAGAGTGAAAATCCTTATAATATTTATATTAAATGGAGCGACAGACTTTTTTACCTGCGATAATTCCATCTGACCCTGCAATTTTTGTCCCTGTTCCATCTTTTTAACCCTGCGCTTCGGCGCGAAATTCGGAGGAAATAACTATGAAAACGAAATCACTAAGGTTTCTCGTCGTCCTCCTCGTCCTTTTCTGTGTGCTGGCGACTGTCCTCACATCCTGCAAGGACGACAAAAAGGACGTGCTCCCCGATGCGGGAGAGGAGGCGGGCGTATATTGGTTTATGCCCGACACCGGAGAAGAATACCTTCTGACCCTCGGGGGAAAGAGCGCCTACTCTCTTGCGCTTGACGGCAAGACGGAGAGCGGAAGCTACACCCTCGACGGAGAAAAGCTCACGCTCACCTATGGTGAGAACACGCACTCCGCAACCTACGGCGGAAACGAGATTGTTCTTGACATTGACGGCGCGAAGCTTCGTTTTCAGAAACGAATTACATATACCGTCTCCTTTGACTCCCTCGGCGGAAGTGACGTCGCGGATATGAAGGTGACGAACGGAAAGAGTTTCGCAAGACCTGCCGACCCCACCCGCGACGGGTACGTGTTCCTCGGCTGGTACAGTGACGCGGAGTACAAGGTGCCGTTTCTCTTTGACGCGACGCCGGTTACGTCCGACCTGACCCTGCGTGCGCGCTGGGCAGCTCTCTCTGCGGACAATCACGAATACAGAATAGACTTTGAGCTCGGATACGGCGCGGCGAACCCGTCTGCGACCTATACCGTCGGCGGCAAGCTCTGGAACGCGCCTGCTCCGACCCGCGACGGCTATAAATTCGTCGGTTGGTGGATATCCTCCCGCAACGAGGCAGGAAAGCTCACGTACAGATTTACCGAGGGGACGGAGACCTCCGGCACGGTATTCAATGCCGATACGACCCTCTTCGCGGTATGGCAGTCCGCCTCCGCCGCCTGCGACGTTCCGGCTCTCAGCGTAATTGACGGCGTCGCAAGCTGGGATAAGGTAAACGCAACGGCATACCTTGTCACCGTGACCGCTCCCGACGGAACGGTTATTGTCGACGCACAGCGCACGACCACGACAAGCCTCAGGCTCACTCTTACCGACGCCGGGGACTACACCGTCGGGGTAACGGCTGTTGACGCGGGCGGAAACGCTCTTGCCGACACCGCAGTCAGAACATATACCAACCGCGGTCTTGACCGCGTCGGCGGCTTCACCGTAATCGACCCGTCCGTGCTTACCTTCAGGGGTGTTGCCGGTGCGACGAAGTATTATATAACCGTCGAGTGCGGAAATGAGCTCCATGCTCATGAGATGTTCGACAACGGAAGCGCTCTCTACTTCAACTTCGCGAACTGCGAGATGAAGAAGGGCGGAATAGTCTTTACCGTCACCGCGACGGCAGACGGCTATGCCTCCTCCGTGGCTAAATTCACATACGAAAGAAATCTCGACGCCGTCACGGGTCTTGCGACCTCGGGCGAGCTCCTCACATGGAACACCGTTGACGGTGCGACAACGTACCTTGTCACCGCAGACGGAAAGACCTATACGGTTCTCGGAACCTCGTTCTCCCTCTCGGCTCTCGCCGACGGAGAGCACGTATTCTCGGTTGTCGCGGCGGCACACGGCTATAATTCCTCCGCGGCGGCAGAGCTCTCCGTAACAAAAAAGACCCCGGCTCTCCCGGAGAACGTCCGCCTTGTCGGAACAGTCCTTACGTGGGATGCAATCCCCGGCGCGACCTCCTATGAGCTGAAGCTCGGCGATACCGTTCTCACGGTAGAGGAGGGCAAGACCTCCGTTGACCTCGCCGGAGCCGCTGAATTTACCGAGGGCGCGGAATACGCCCTGACCTTCAGGGTGAGGGGCGCTGTGGGCTCTGCCGAAAAGGTGTTTAAGCTCCGCTACAACGCGCTTTCTTCTCTCGGCTATTCAGCGGGCAGACTGACGTGGAACAATGTCATAGGCGCGCTTTACTACGAGGTCAGGATGAACGGTGAGATAATCGATACCGTCGAGGGCGATGCGTATCTCGATATAACCACCTTCAAAAAATCCGGCGGGAACACGCTCGCCGTCCGCTTCTTCAACGGCGATTACTTCTCCGAGTGGTCGGAGCTCTCCGTCACCGCGCACAGGGTTGTCCTTGACGGCAGAGGCGGAAATTACACGGAGACGCTTTACAAGGCTGTCGGCGATCCGATAGTTCTCCCCGAGCTCACAAGAACAGGCTACAACTTCTCCGCCTGGTATAATCTTCCCGGAGGAGCAGATGCCAACGGAAGAAAATACTCCGACACCTACTACGTAGAGTCGGGCGAGACCGTGCTCTACGCTTACTACACTCCGAAAGAGTACAGAATAATATACAGCAACGACGGCAACACCGATAAGACCGGAACCGTACTCTACGGCAGAGATTATAAGCTCGATGTACCCGAGGCTCCCTCGGCTACCATGGCGTTCGGCGGCTGGTATTCGGCTCCGTACGGCTCGGGTATCGCTTACACCGACGCATACGGAAACTCGCTTGCGCCCTGGGCATACACAGACGACGATATAACCGTGTATGCGTTCTGGGTTGATATGACCCTCCGCTATGACAGGACTGCAAACGGCTATGCGGTCTCCGCCGGCTCGAGAATAAGCCTCGTCTCTTCGGTAACCGTCCCCGCAAAGGTCGGCGGACTTCCTGTTACCGAGATAGTGAGCGGCGCGTTCGGCGACTGCGAGGCCCTTGTTGAAATAAGACTTCCCGACACTCTCACGAGAGTTGCGGAGACCGCGTTCTCCGGCTGTAAGAGCCTCCGCGCCATCACCGTTTATGAGACCGGTGAGGAGAAGTCCCCGAGATATTCCTCGGCTGACGGCGTCCTCTTCGACAGCGGAGCGAGCGATGACCGTCATGCTCCCCGCCCGGTGCTCATGCCCGTGGCAAAGACCGGAGCATATACCGTTCCCGCCGGCGTTGACGTGATACCGCGCTCGGCATTCGCGGGCTCAAAACTCTCGAAGATAGTAATCCCGACGAGCGTTCGCGAGATAGGCACAGAGGCGTTTGCAAACTGCACGCTCCTCACCTCCGTGGTATTTGAAAATGCAGGGCTTGTATCATCCTCTGCCTCTCTCACGATAGGTGACCGCGCGTTCCTCGGCTGCACGGCGCTCGAGACAATAGCACTCCCCGCAAGACTTACCTCCATATCCCTCCGCTCCTATGCAGTGTCCGGAAGCGACATTGCGTTCACCGGAACGCAGAGCGCGTTTGAGGGCTGCGATAACCTCTCCGGTATATCGGTAGCGAAGAGCACCGGCGCGACCTACACCTCCGAGGACGGCGTCCTCTTCGGTGAAAAGGGAACCGCACTTCTCTTCTTCCCGAGAGCAAAGAGCGCGGTTGATTACGAGATTCCCGCAGGCGTAACGAAGATAGGCGAGGGCGCCTTCTCCGGCGCGGCACTTCCAGAGACGCTTGAGCTCCCCGGAAGAATTGCCTCTGTCGGCACGGCGGCATTCGCAGGCTGCAAGAGCCTTACCGGGGTTGTGTTCAAGGCAAGCATAACCGATGTCACCGTCGGCGACTATGCCTTCTACGGAACAAATATCTATCACTTCACCTTTGAAGAGGGCAGCCGCGTAACGACTATCGGAAACGGCGCCTTCAAGATGACCGAGAATTACAGAAACGAGTATAAGGATAAGGACATAACTCTTCCTGCAAGCCTTAAGTCGGTAGGCAACGAGGCGTTTGCGGGTCTTGGTGAGTCTGTTACCGTCGTTATCTCGGACAGCGAGAACGTCCTGACGTTCGGCAACAACGTATTCTCCGGATGCGAGATAGATTCGCTTGAGCTCCCGGCTAATGCCGACGTATCGACGAACTTCTTCGCCGGAATGACCGTAAGCAGTCTTACGGTGTCTGATGCCAACCCGCGCCTCGTAACGATAGACAGCGTCCTCTACACGAAGAAAACAGACGGTACACCGGATATTCTCCTCTTCTACCCGAAGCTTTACAACGACGTGTTCGTCGTTCCGGACGGGGTCACCGCTATTGCGGACGGCGCGTTCCGCGGCGAGAGCTGGATAGAGACGCTCACGCTCCCCGCATCTCTTACCTCCGTCGGCAGAGAGGCGTTCCGCGGTATGGAGTGCCTTGCGACGGTTACGTTCAACGGAACGATGGGAAAACTCACGATAGGAGCCTATGCGTTCTATGAGGCGGGAAATCTTGAAACGGTTGAGTTCAAGGACGGTCTTGACGTCGTTATCGGCGAATATGCCTTTGCCGAGACGAATGACCTGACAAATCTTTCACTCGGAGGTACCACCGTCATCGGTGCGCATGCCTTTGAGAATGCCGCATGCTATTCGTCTGTAGTCCTCACTATACCCGAAACGCTTGTCTCGATAGGCGACTATGCGTTCAGCGGCGCCTGCCTCGAGCAGGTAGTATTCCCGGAGACCTCCGCGCTCCGCACAATAGGCGGATATGCCTTTTCGAATGTCGGACTGTACGGGACACTCACAATCCCCGCGTCCGTAACCGAGATATACGCATACGCGTTTGGCGGAAACGACTTCAGCGAGGTTGTGTTCAGGGACGGCAATGACGCGCTCGCCATCGGACTTCCGATAACGGTTGAGGGCTTTGCGGGACCCGAGGATATATACGGATACGTATTCTACGACAACACCTCGCTCACCTCTATAGCTTTCCCTGCAAGACTTACGAAAATATACGCGAATGCGTTCAGAGATCTTTTGGGACTTAAGTCTGTGACCTTCGGCTCGGATAAGAACCCGTCAAAACTCACGACGATAGGCGAGCACGCATTCTCCAGAACCGGGCTCACCTCGGTGACTATCCCCGCGTCGGTAAAGAATACCGATACCGAGATAGCGATAGGCGCAAACGCCTTTGCGTCCTCAGAGTTAGCCTCGCTTACCTTTGAGCTCGGCGGCTCGGCAACGACCGCACCCCTTACGATAGGTGCCAATGCGTTCTCGGGTCTCAGTGCTACGGAGGTAGTGCTTCCCGCGAGACTTGCATATTTCACCGACGTCAACGGGAATGTTACGGCTCCGTTCGCAAACGGCAGAGATGCATTCTCGGCGAGTGTCAGGAGCTTCGTAATCTCCGGGGATAAGGACAGCGTCAGTGCCTATACCTCACTCGGCGGCGTTATATACAACTCCGATATGACCGAGCTCATCTTCTGCCCCGCCGGTATGACGGGTACTGTCACCGTGCCGAAGTCGGTAAAGAAAATCTCCGACTATGCCTTCAATCTGTGCACAGAGCTTGCCGGTATTAAATTTGAAGAGGGCAGTGCCCTTGAGGAAGTCGGCTACTGGGCGTTCAGACAGTGTGTATCCCTCGGTGCGATAGCTCTTCCCGACAGCGTGCATACGATAGGTGAGGGCGCGTTCATGAGATGCGACTCACTCACAAGCTTCACAATTCCCGCAAGTCTCAAGGAATTCAATCAGTCGATAATCGAGAGCTGCGGTGCTCTTGCCTCGCTCGAGGTCAGCGCGCAGAACACGAATTATAAGTCGATAGACGGCGTCCTCTTCTCGGCTGACGGGAAGACACTTCTTCTGTACCTTTCGACGAGACCCGGCACATCCTATGCCGTCCCCGCCGGAACCGAAATAATCTATGCGAGAGCATTCAGCCAGAATGAATTCCTCACCTCCGTGACGATCCCCGCGTCGGTAAAGCTTATCGACAGCGGCGCGTTCCAGTCGTGCACGAGCCTCTCCTCCGTGACCCTTGAGGACGGAAAGGAGCCGCTTGTCATAGGCGACTATGCGTTCAACGCTACCGCTCTTACCGGGGTAGTGATACCCGCAAGAGTGAGATCCGTGAACCTTTACGCATTTGCCTCCTGCCGTGCTCTTGCCACCGTTACATTTGCAGACGGCAGCCTTCTCAGCTACATGGGCACACAGGCGTTCTCCGGCACCGCGATAACGACCGTAACTCTTCCCGCGGCTCTCCGCGAGACAGGCAACTTCGTGTTCCTCAGGTGTACGCGCCTTGTATCGGCTACCCTCAATGAGGGACTTCTCACGACCGGAAAGGGAATGTTCAGTGACTGTACCGCCCTTGAGTCGGTATCTCTTCCCTCTACGCTGAAAGCACTCGGCGACGCGGCGTTCTCCGGCTGCACGGCACTGAAGAGCGTCAACTTCACGAAGAACTCGGTTATAGAGACCCTCGGTCTTGAGACCTTCAGAAACTGCTCCTCTCTTGAGAGCATAACCCTCCCGGCGAGCCTTACGGCTATACCGGGCAGTGAGAACAGCGGCGCGGGCTTCTTCGCCGGCTGCACATCGCTGCGCAGCGTTATATTCGAGGAGGGCAGCAAGCTCACCGAGATAGGCGCACATGCGTTTGAGAACGTGAAGATCGAGTCGATAGCTCTTCCCGGCTCGCTCAGCACAATAGGCGACGAGGCCTTCTACGGCACGGACCTCGTTACGATAACTCTCCCGAATACGGTAACATCTCTCGGTGTCTCCGCATTCAACGGATGCAGTAAGCTCACCTCCGTGACCCTCGGCTCCGGTATAAGAGAGCTTCCCATGCTCGTATTCGCGGGCTGTGAGTCGCTCACTTCCTTTACCGTTCCCGCATCGCTCACGACTGTAAGCGACACCGCATTCGCCTACTGTGATAACCTCGAATTCCTGTATGTTGACCCGGATAACGAGTCCATGCATGAGAAATACGGCGTCATCTTCGATGCGGACTGGAATATCGTTATCTTCCCCGCGACAAAGCATGACCTCACAATACCGAAGGATACAAAGACTATCCCCGAGCACTTCTTTGAGGACTACGAGATAACCTCCGTGACAGTAGAGGATGGAAACACCGCCTTTGTCGCTGCTGCGAATGTCCTTTACAATGCCGCGATGGACGAGATACTCTTCATACCCGACGGATTGACGAGCTATGAGGTGCCCGCCGCATTCCTTGCGACACCCGAAAAGGCAGGAAAGCTCTTTGAGATTCTCGCGGGTGTAAGCAGCCTTACAGACATAACGCTTGCCGACGGCGTCACGGATTATCGCGTTGCATCCGGCGCGGTGTACACCGCATCGTGGGAGCTCGTATTCTTCCCGAAGGGACGCACGGAGTTCGTTATCCCGAAAGAGGTAACGGAGCTCAAAGCGGTATCCTCGATAGGAACGTACGACCTGTTTGCAGACAGTGCGCTGAAGACGGTCTCGTATGAGACGCGCGACGCCGCAACCGGACTTGTGATAAGCAGATACTCGTCATACGGCTTATTCAGAAATGCGCAGAAGCTTGAGACGGTTTCTCTCCCCGAGGGAACGACGTATATATCGCGTTATCTCTTTACGGGCTGCACATCTCTGCGCGTCGTAAATCTCCCGTCGACCCTTGCGACGATAGAGAGAAACGATAACGTATTCTCCGCCTGCTCGTCGCTCGAGAAAATCAACGTAGCCCCCGGAAACACCGCATACATTTCGATAGACGGTGTGCTCTTCAAGGCTGATATGTCTATTCTCTCATTCCCGAGAGCAAAGACCACATTCACCATTCCCGCGTCGCTCACCTCTCTCCCGTCGCTCTCAAAGGCTACCGGTCTTGTGTCCGTTACCTACGAGGTTGACGCCGAGGGCAATGAAGTCAAGGGAACCGAGCTTGTTCTTGACACGGATGCGTTCAAGGGACTTACAAATCTGCGCACCGTTGCGCTCCCCTCGCATACAAAGGAAATAAGCGCGTCGATGTTTGACGGCTGCACAGCTCTTGAGAGTGTAACATTCGCACCCGGGGCGGAGAATTTCAGAACCGATGCAAGCGGCGTGGTTTATGTGAAGAACTCTACCGGTTTCACGCTCGCGTTCATACCCGCAAATGTGAAATTCGACAGCTTCGAGATTCCCGCCGACGTAACCCTTATAAAGGCAGGTCTCTTCGAGAACACCGGAGTAAAGACGGTTACCTTCGCTCCGCGTGCCGGTCTCGCGCTCACGCTTGAGGCAGGAGGAGAGGACAGAAAGTACGATTACGACACTTGGGGATATGTCTACTACAACAAGGGCGTGTTCTGTAACTGCACGAGCCTTACATCGGTCTCTCTCCCCGAGGGAACGGATGTGCTCGGCGACGGCGCGTTCTACGGCTGCACGTCACTGACGAGCGTTACTCTGCCGTCGACGGTAACCGAGATAGGCACGAGAGCCTTCGGCTCCTGCACCTCTCTTACGGGCATTACCCTGAACGAGGGTCTGAAGAAAATAGGCAACTATGCGTTCGCCGGCTGCAAGGCACTCACATCACTGACACTCCCCTCGTCGCTTACCGAGATAGGCGAGTTCGCGTTTGAGAACTGCACCTCGATAACCGGGCTGTCGCTTCCCGCGACGGTTACAAAGGTCGGTCGCGGTCTGTTCAACGGCTGGACAAAGAGCCAGACGGTAAGCCTCTCCTTCAAGGAGGGTGAGGCTCCCGCAGGCTTTGACGCCGACTGGGCGAGAATTTACGACTCCGAGGGACCGGTATTCAGCTACATGGCATGACTTAAATAACAAAGGCATCCGCCGGAAATTTTCGGCGGATGCTGATGTTGCGTTTTAGGGGGTATTGCAAAAATACACGGCGGCTTAATATATTCTTTACCGGGGGTTAATTATTGCCGTCAAACTCTACAAAACGCGCGCGTATGTATAATATAATTACGACAAATAGTGTTCAGAGACAATTTTGAACAAATTTACGTGAATTTTCCCGAAAGGAGGATTTGAAATGCTTAAAAACGATAAGCTGTACAGCAACTACGGAAAGAAGCTCCGGCGCGAGGGAATACTCAATTCACTCGGTCTCGGTCTTGCGATAGGCTCCGGCACGGTGTTTGCCGTCGGGCTCGTCGCTTGGCTCTGCGGCTTCTTCGCGGTGTGGCTTCCGCTTTCGGCGGGTGCTCTCGCCCTTGTGCTCTCATCCGTGCTCCTGTACTTCTTAAAATACAGACCCGATGACCGGGATATTGCAAGGAGAGTCGACAGCATGGGGCTCGAGGAGAGAACCGTGACAATGCTCGATTTTGAAAACGACCCGTCCTATATAGCGAAAAGACAGCGTGATGACGCAAGGGCGCGGGTCAGAGAGGTGAGCCCGGAGGCCGTGAAACGCTCATTCCCGCTTATGAGCCTCAAAAAATGGACTGTTGCGGTGCTCTGCGTCGCGCTCTTCCTCGGCTGCGGAATGACGACGGTCGTCGCGCTGACCGACACGGGGACAATTCCCTCCCCGGATATAAACGGAAACAAAGCTCATGACATTTTCTTCACTGTCACATATCTTACCGACGGCGGAGGGGATATAGAGGGCGAGCCGGATCAGACGGTTGCCTCCGGCGAGGACGCAAAAACGGTAGTCGCGATAGCCGAGGACGGCTGGATGTTCGTGCGGTGGAGCGACGGCGAGAAATCCCCCGCGAGAACCGACCGCGCACTTGACGCGGACTTAGAGGTTACGGCGATATTTGAGGAAATCGGCGACGGCTCCGACTCCGAGGACGGGGACGGAAACGGAAGCACGAGGGACGACGGCGACGTCGACAAGAACGTACCCGACGACAGCAAGACCGACGGCTCCTCCACGATAGGCTCACAGGGCGGCGACGGCGGCTCGGGAAGCTCTGACGGAGAAAAGGGAGACGGCAGCGGAAGCGGCGACGGCGGACAGCAGGGCGAAGGCAAGGGTAACGGCAGAGGCGACGGCGCCGGCGGCGGCTGGTCCGACGGAAACCAGGTAATAGACGGAAAGACCGACTACCGCGACGTCTACGACCAGTACTACGACATGGCAATGGAGATAATCAGAAACGGCGGAGAGCTGCCGGACTACCTGAAAGAATTTATCGAAAAATACTACGGCAGCATATGATGCCGCTTTGAAGAAAAGGAATTATCAGCATGATAGCAGAGGAGAACATCCGACAGTTCAGCGAGAGCTGTGACAGAATATTCAAAGAGATCCGCCGCGACGTCATAGGACAGACCGAGGTCGTCGAGGGGACGGTAATCGCGATGATTGCCGGCGGTAACGTACTGCTCGAGGGAGTGCCCGGGGTCGGAAAGACCAGACTTGTCAGAACGCTCGGAAGAGTGTTTGACATGCCTTTCTCGCGTATACAGTTCACCCCCGACCTTATGCCCGCGGATGTAACGGGTACAAACATCATAGTCAAGGGCGAGGACGGGAGCTCCGAGTTCCGCTTCCAGCCCGGACCGATTTTCAGCAACATAATCCTCGCGGACGAGATAAACCGCGCGACCCCCAAGACACAGTCCGCGCTCCTTGAGGCGATGCAGGAGCACACGGTGACCGTCATGGGCGTCTCGAGAAAAATGAAAGAGCCGTTCTTCGTCCTCGCGACGCAGAACCCGATAGAGCAGGACGGTACCTATCCGCTCCCGGAGGCACAGATGGACCGCTTCATGTTCAATCTGATAGTTCCGAATCCGGGACTTGACGAGCTCATGGAGATAGTAAACATGACCCAGAAAACGATGGCTGAGGTTTCTGAGCCGGTGTGCAGCGGTGAGGAGCTTCTCAGAATGCGCGAGACGGCAAACGCCGTACCGGTTGCCGAGGAGGTCATGAGATATGCTATGACCCTCTGCTCCGCGACACACCCGAACAGCGACTGTGCGAGCGAGGCGGCGAAAAAGTATGTCCGCCTCGGCGCGAGCCCCCGTGCCGGACAGGCTCTCATATCGGCGGCTAAGGTAAAGGCACTGATGAACGGTCGCTTCAACGTTTCCTACAGCGACATAAACGCGCTTGCAAAGCCGGTATTCAGACACAGAATGAAGCTGAATTTCGAGGCTATCGCAGACCGCGTGTCTCCCGACAGCATAGTCGAGATGATTCTCTCCGAGGTCGGAGAGAGCTTCGGTATAAATCCGAAGAAAGAGCCCGCCGAAGCAAAGGCGGAGCCGAAGAAGGGGCTGTTTTCCGGAAAGCGCGGATAACGCTCCGGTAAAGCCAAAGTAACAAGGAGTGGCGCCGCCGCGGCGCCGATGAAGAGAATGAGGACATCCTACTTAAACGATGCGTTTTTCAGCCGTCTTGAAACCTGCGCGCTGAATCTCCGCTCTGACCTTTCGGGGTTCTTCGGAGGAAAGCACCTTGTAAAGACCTACGGACAGACGGTCGAGTTTGCCGATTACCGTGAGTACATGCTCGGCGACGATATACGGCGCATAGACTGGAATCTTTACAGCAGGTTTGAAAAGTACTTTCTGAAGCTCTTCACCGACGAGCGGCAGATGCACACCCAGATATTCCTTGACTGCTCGGGCTCTATGGGGAGGTTTGACGAAAAGAAAGCCGCATACGCGACAGCGACGGCGGCGGCGATAGGCTTCCTCTCGGTGCACAACATGGACAAGGTTTCATTTAAGCTCATGCGCGAGAGCGGTGCGGAGGACCCGTTCGGCGTCCTCGTCGGAAAGCGGGCGTTCTTCCGTGCCGTTGCCGGGCTTGAAAGCATTGAATTTGACGGAGAGACGGACATCGCCGCGTCGGTCACCGGCAGTGAGTGCGGGACTGCGGACGGTCTTACCGTCATAATCTCCGACTTCATGACGGACAGCAACTGGAAAAAGGCTGTCGATTACCTGATTTACAAGAAAAGACAGGTTCTGCTCATGCAGATACTTACTCCGGAGGAGATAGACCCCTCATACAGCGGAAACCTGAATCTTCTCGATTCCGAAGCGGCGGACCAGTTCGACGACCGGAACCTGAGACTTAAAATTACATCCGGAATGCTCTCCGCTTACAGCGAGGCGCTCCATGATTTCGTCGCGGGTATAAAGGATTTCTGCTCGTCACGCGGCGCGGGCTTTATTACGGTGAACAGCGGACAGCCGATAGAGCGTATGCTATTCGGTGAGCTGCTTAAGGTGGGTATTATCAAATGAATTTACTTGCACCCCTCGGTCTGATAGGTCTTATCGGTATTGCGGTACTGATATTTATCTACATTATCAAGCCGAACTACCAACAGAAATTTATTTCCAGCACCTATATATGGCGGCTGAGTCTTAAATATAAAAAGAAACGGGTCCCGATAAGCAGGCTGCGTAATCTCCTGATATTTATCTGTCAGCTTGCGCTTCTTGCAAACCTCGGCTTCCTCCTCGCCCGTCCCGTGGTGAAGGAGCTTACGAACACCCCGAAGAATGAGCGCATAGCGGTAATCGACGCCTCTGCCGGTATGATGGTGGAGAGCGACGGAAAGACGCGCTTTGAGCGCGCGGCAGAGCAGATATCGAGCCTCGCGGACAGCACGCTCTCATCTCCCGACGGCGCGATAAGCATTATCGTCGCGGACACCGAGGCATACGTTCTCGTTTCCCGCGCGAGGGCGGACGCGCTTACAGAGGTGAAGCAGAAGCTCGCCGGTGTGAGCTCCGGGGAGCTGACCTGCGGGTACGGGTCGGCGGATATTGACGGCGCGGCAAAGCTCGCGGAGCGGATACTCGAGGAAAACTCCGAGGCGGAGGTGCTCCTCTACACGGCGACGGAGTATTCCGACCGCGGCGGCTTTACGGTGATAGACGTCTCGTCGGTCGACGACTGGAATGCGGCGGTGCTTGACTGCAAGCCCGTGCTTCTCGAAACGAATGAGTATTCCTTCTCGGTGGACCTCGGCTGCTTCGGCAGGTCAAAGGCTGTGGCTGTCTCCTGTGAGCTCTTCGGCGTCAACAAAAGCCGGAGTGAGGACGGGAGCACCGGCGCGGGTGTAAACCTCTCGGCGACAAAGACTGAGTATTTCACCGACGCCGACAACCGTAAGGCTGTTGAATTTACGAAAGAGGACTTCGGCTCGGAAGCCATTCTCACATTTGAATACATGTATGTGCATATAGACGAGGCTGACGGCTTTTCGACCGACAACACATTCAACGTCTACGGCGGGACGCGCCCGGTTCTCCGTATCCAGTACGCGAGCACGACGGCAAACAACTTTTTCTCCGGCGCTCTCCGCTCGCTCCGCCAGTCGCTCTCTGACAGGTATACCGTGGAGATATCGACCGTCGGCGCCTCGTTTGCAAAAACCGAGGGCTTTGACCTGTACATATTCGAGCACAAAATGCCGGATGTCATGCCGACGGACGGCGTCGTGATGCTCGTTGACCCGGACAGGGCACCGGAGGGGTCGGGACTTGAGTTCGGCGGCGTTGTCGCCGTGGACAGTTCCTCCCGCCTCGCATCCGGAAGAGCACACCCGCTGACTACCGGAATAAATCCGGAGCGTATCACGGTTGCAAAGTACAACAGGATCACCTCCTCCGACGGATTTGAGGAGCTGATGTATTACAACGGCGACACGGTCATGGCGGTGAAGAATACGGATACGGAGAAGGTGGTTCTCCTTACTCTTGACCTCAACAATTCGAGCTTCGGCATTTCGCTTGACTTCCCGATATTCATGTATAACCTCTTCAACTACTTCTTCCCGGCTACCCTGACGGGCGGCAACGCCTATGAGGTAGGAGACCTCGTGACGGTAAACGCGCGGGGGAGCGATATGACCCTTGACGGTCCGGGGCTCGATAACGAGAGCTTTGACAGCCTGCCCGCGACGGTGCGGGTGAATATCCCCGGAGATTACACGGTATCGCAGACGAATATGAACGGCGATCGGGAGACCGAGCAGTTCTTTGTAAGAATACCGGTGAGCGAAAGCGATATAACAAAAACGGTCGACGCCCTGCCGACACTCGGCTCGCAGACGACGATCGACGAGAATATAACCGACCTTCTTATGTGGTTCTCCGCCGCGGCGCTGCTTCTTCTGTGCGTCGAGTGGCTGCTACATTCGAGGGAAACGCTGTAAAGGAGGCAAGCTATGTCGGATCTCGCAATAAATTTTGAGCGCCCGTGGCTTCTTCTCCTGATTATCCCGGTGCTTCTCATAAGCCTTATCCCGCATTTTCTTCTTCACAAAAGATACAGAAACACGCGAAACCGCGTAATATCGGTTATCATGCATACGGTAGCCTCGGTGCTCTGCGTGCTCCTGATTTCCGGGATGAGCTTCTCATATAATCTGAACAGCAAAAACAACGAAATAATGATCCTTGTCGACCGCTCCGACAGTGAGAGCGGGGCGGCAGACGCGCGGGACGAGTTTCTCGCGGCGGTAATAAACTCCTGCGACAAAAATTACAAGCTCGGTATAGTCACCTTCGGCTATGACACCGTGTATGCCTACCCGCTCTCATACGATAAGCGCGAGGCGTACAGGAGCTACCTTGCGGCAAAGGAGCCGGAGGCGGGGGCAACCGATATTGCCGGGGCGATAGCCTTTGCGGCAGAGCAGTTTAAGCACCCGAAAACGGCAAAGATATTAATTCTTTCCGACGGCTTTGAGACCGACGGAGAGGCAAAATCCGCGGCGCGGCTCGCGGCGGCGAAGGGAATAAAGATTGACGCCGCCGGGTTCGGCAGTAAGCTCTCCGACAGCGAGGTGCAGCTTATCGGTGCGAAAATGCCGGAGGACAGAATAGTCCCCGGGCAGGAGACTACTCTCTCGGTAACCGTCAGAACAAATCTTAAGGAAGAGGGCATATTTACTCTGAACGTCTTTGATATGGGCTACAAGAGCGGCTCATATCAGATAACCCTCACAGGCGGTACGCAGACGGTAGATGTAAAGCATACCTTCCAATCCGCGGGCTTTCACGACGTGACCTTCACAATAGAGGGTAACGCCGACGCGGACAAAAGAAACAATTCCTACTTCTCATATATCAACATTCCGGTTCTCGAAAAGATACTGATAATAGAGAACAACGCAGGTGAGGCAGATGCGCTCACAGGCATTCTTTCGACCACGTGTACGGTTGATGTGCTGAATATTCACGACGGCGCGGACTTCTTCCCGCGCGACCTCCACTCTCTCGCACAGTATGACGAGGTGCTCCTCGTGAACATTTCAAATGCCGACCTTACATCGGATATGGTTCCGAAAGACTTCATGCAGAATCTGTACACTTATGTTTACAACGTCGGCGGCGGTCTCTTCACCGTCGGAGGGCAGAACGATTATGCCGAGGACGGCAGAACTCAGATACCGCACGCCTACAACAGGCGGGATATGCAGGGCTCGCTCCTCCAGCAGATGCTCCCGGTGCAGGTCATAGAGTATAAGCCTCCGATAGCCGTAATGATAGTTATAGACACCTCGGGCTCCATGAGCATGGGGCGGTATGAGGCGGCGCTGTCCGCCGCGACGGAGATAGTAGACTCTCTCTCCTCCCGCGACTACTGCGGCATCACGACCTTTGACTCCTCGTCAAAGGAAAACATAAGCGTCATACCCGTGTCACAGAAGGACAGGCTGCTCGATGAGATAAAGAGCCTCAAAAGCACGAGCTCCTCGGGCTCGGGAGGGACGGTGTTCTCCGGGGCAATAGAGCTTGCGGGTCGCTCGCTCGCTCCCATACCGGTTGAGAGGCGGCATATAGTTCTTCTGACAGACGGTAACCCGTCCGACAACCTCGACCCGGCGGACGCAAACGACAAAAACACCTACGGAAAGTACATTCAGGACAACTTCAGACAGAACAACATAACGATGTCGATATTCGCCCTCGGCATGACCTCCGGCAGCCGCGAGGATCTCGAAAAGGCGGCTAAGGAATACGGTCACGGTCAGTTCTTTGATATTCCCCTCGGGGAGGTCGACAGGGTCGCGACATACGCGAAATCGGATATGGCGGAGATAGAGCTCGCCGAGTTCCGCGACGGGCTCACGTTCAGACCGTCCGTGCGCGACCAGTCGACGGCAATTAACGGAATAACGAGCACAACCGTAATCCCGACGCTCAGCGGCTACTATGGGACAAAGCTAAAGGACGGGGCAAAGGCTCCGCTCATGTACGACTACGTACCGATATACGCGGAGTGGTCCTTCGGCGCAGGGCGCGTCGGCAGCTTTATGTGCGACCTCGGCGGAAGATGGTCTGCTGACTTCGTCGCCGACTCTGTCGGTATGATGATAGTGACGAACATCGCGGACAGCTTAGCCCCGGCGGACGAGCTGCAGCCGGATAAGCTCGATATGGTTATCCGCGAGTCGGGCGAAAATTACAGAAACAGAATAGACATCTACACAAAGCTCCTTGAGGGCGAGAGCATACACGTCGGCGTAAAGCCGCTCTCCGACGCGGCAGACCGCTTCTACGGCGGGGATGTCCCCGTTACCTCGCTCGGCGATAACGTAAGCTTCACCTTTGATATAAAGACAGGCGGCGTCTACCGCATAACCGTTGAAAAGCGGGACACGGCGGGGAACACGACCGCAGAGTGCTCGGTGATAAAGCTGTTCTCCTACTCGGAGGAGTACAACGCCTTCCGTACGGAGGGCGATGGGGACAAGCTTCTCGCATCGCTTACCTCCTCGGTGGGCGGCACGGTTGTCACCGACCCGATAGAGGTATATTCCACCTTTGAAAAGACCTATTCCTCGACCACAGACCCGCGCATGACCTTCCTCATTGTCGCGATAGTCTGCGTCCTTATAGACGTCGCGGTCAGAAAGTTCAAATTCAAGTGGCCCCATGAGATAATCCGCGAGCGGAGAATTTCCGCGGCGGCGGGAGCCGGAGAAAAGAACGGAGCCGGAGAAAAGGACGCAAAATAACCTGAGTTCCTTTTGCGAAAGGAGGACCCGATGAAAAAAACAATACTCGGATTTCTTGTCTGCCTTGCGCTCATATTCACCGTCCTCGGTGTGACGGGCTGTGGCGGGAGGTCCCTGCGGGCACCCACGGATGTCCGCGTCGACCCCGTGACGCTGACCCTCTCATGGAGAGCGGTGGGCGGAGCCGCGTACTATACCGTCGAGATAGACGGCGACGACGGCAGCGCAGAGATGGATTCCGGAAAAAATACATATTCTCTTGAGCGGCTCGAGCCCGGTAAATACACCGCGCGCATAAAAGCCGTGGCCGGGAGCGACGGTGATGCAGGCGACTCCGGCTGGTCGGAGAGGGTCACCTTCGAGCGGGAGGCAGAGTGCGGGCTCGTGTTCGCGCTTACCTCCGCGGGCGATTCCTTTGAGGTCACCGGCATTGGCTCTGCCACCGGGGATATAACCGTTCCCGACACGTACAGGGGGCTCCCGGTCGTCGGGATAGCCGACAGGGCGTTCTATAACAAGAGTGCCGTCACCTCGGTCTCTCTCGGAGAAAACATAAAGTATATAGGTAGCATGACATTTGCCAACTGCTCCTACCTTGAAAAAATAAATCTGCCGGGGAGCCTCACGTCGATAGGCGAGGGGGCGTTTCAGAGCTGTCGTGTGCTCGCCTCCGATATTGTAATTCCGGAGGGGGTTACCGGGATTTTGGCACGCACCTTTCAGTATTGCAGAAAGCTCCCGTCGGTTAGGATAGGCTCCGGGGTAAGGACTGTCGGGGAGTCGGCATTCGAGGGCTGCGAGACGCTCACGAAAATAGCGGTGCCCGACGGGGTCACGACCCTCGGCGACTCGGCACTCGCCCGCTGTACCCGCCTTTCGGATATATCGCTGGGCACGGGCGTTACGGTCTATCCCGCAAATCTCTTCCGCGGCTGCACCGCCGTAGCCTCATTCACCGTCGGTGACGGGGTTACCGGGATAGGAGGCTATGCCTTCTCGGGCTGTACCGCACTTACCGAAATATCAATGGGAGACTCGGTCCTTTCGATAGGCGACTTTGCCTTTGACGGCTGTACCTCCCTCGGGAGCGTATGGCACATGAGCACCTCTCTTACGTCGGTCGGGCAGTATGCTTTCCGCGACACTCTCTTCTTTACTGCGGAGGGCACGGACGACACGGTCTATGTCGGCGGCTGGTTCCTCGGATGCAAAAGCGGGAAAATGAGAGGACAGACGATAGCCGACGGGACGGTCGGCATAGCCGACTTCGCACTCTACAAATGCGGGGAGTTCGACGACATACTGACCCTGCCCGCGAGCCTTAGATATATAGGAAAGAGCGCGTTCTCAAACTGCGGAAAGCTGACCGGTGTAATAATCGGCTCCGGCGTTCTCGAGATAGGGGACGAGGCGTTCATAGGTTGCACCGCTCTCTCCGGGCTCTTCCTCGGTGACTACACCGGCACGACCCTCGGTGACAGCTCGCTTACGAAAATAGGCGACTACGCATTCGGAGCCTGCTCATCCCTCTCCTCTGTGATAATACCGCCGACGGTAACGAAAATAGGCTCGCACGCCTTCCGCGATTCGGGGATATATAAAAACGCCTCCCGCGAGGTGTACGCCGGAAGCTGGATTGTCGACTGCGTAAGCAGCGGGGCGTACGGCACCGTGGCAATCGAGGACGGGACGGTCGGAATAGCCGACTACGCCTTCAATGCCTGCAAGGGAATATCCTCCGTCGTTATACCCGACAGCGTGAAATATATAGGAAGATCGGCGTTCTATAAGTGCGAGGGGTTGACCTCGGCTACACTGCCGCAGGGACTCACCGAAATTCCGGATTACCTCTTCTACGGATGTACGTCGCTTGAGATGCCCGCCCTCCCGGATAGCGTCTCTCGTATAGGCAGGTCGGCGTTCTACAAGTGCCGCCTCGTCTCCGACGGGAGCGAGAGCGGAGATAACAGCCTTGTAATTCCGTCATCCGTACGCGAGATAGGCGATTATGCATTCTACGGCTGTACCTACACATATACGGACGAGGGCGGGGAGAAGAAAAACGGCGGTATTGATATACTCGTCATAGGCTCAGGAACCGTGAGCATCGGCAGACAGGCGTTCTCCGGTATGCTCTCGCTCCGTGAGGTGACCCTCGGATACTCGCTTTCGGAGATAGGCGAAAAGGCGTTTTACAAGTGTACCGCGCTGAGCAGCGTCACGTTCTCCGACGGACTTAAAGTAATAGGCGATAAGGCGTTCTACGGGTGTACTGCTCTTACCGCGGCACACCTGCCCGGGACGCTTACGGATATAGGAAATTATGCGTTCTACCGCTGTACGTCGCTCGCGGTCCTTGACCTCGGCGGGACGACGAGAATAGGGAACTCTGCCTTTCTCGGTTGTACGGCACTCACGTCGCTGAAAATCCCGGCGAGCCTTGGCAAAATAGGGGCACAGGCGTTCCGCGGGTGCACGGGGCTCACCTCCGTGATAATTCCGGAGACGCTCGGCAATGTCGGGGCACATGCCTTCTACGGCTGCCGCGGACTTACACTTTATATAGAAAGCGCCACTCTCCCCGAGGGCTTCAATGCCCGGTGGAATTCCTCCTACCGCCCGGCGGTATACGGAGTGAAACACGACGGTGACAGGGTAGTGTCCTTCACATATTCAAAGGACAGAGTGGAGAACCTTGACGGCACCTACCGCCTCTCCGACCCGTCGTCAGACGGATACGTATTCGCAGGCTGGGCGACAGAGCCCGACGGCGACGCGGTCTACACCTCGGCTACGGTGACCGACGCCGGCGACGGAACCGTGCTTTACGCAATTTACACACCCGCCGGATAATCCGGCACTTCCATAAACCGAAAGGAATATAAAAATGAGAAAAAGAATTTCATCATTGCTCGTATGCCTTCTCGTTCTCTCCCTCCTTGCCTTTGCCGTCTCATGCGGCTCGGTAAAGGAGCTGAAGGTGGAGAAGGAGCCGCAGCGCACCTATGTGCTCGGAAGCGAGCTGAATCTCTCGGGCGGCAGCCTGTCGGCAGACGGCAAGTCCGTCTCCATGACCTCGGAGGATGTCACGGTCGAGGGATATGACAAGGATAAAGAGGGAGAGCAGACGCTCACCTTTACCTATAAGGGCGTAAAGACCGAGATGAGCGTGACCGTCGTTCCGAGAATACGGACGGCGGAGCAGTACATCTACTTCGTCGGCGAGAGCATGGACGCGGTAGCGCTCCGTATGCGCGTCACAAAGGATGACGGAACCTCATTCACAATATCCGCAGGGGACGAGGGAGTGACCGTCACGGGGTTTGACTCATCGTCGGCAAAGGACGCGCTGACCCTCCACGTCACCTGCCGCGACGCGGGCGTTGACTACGAGGGCGATATAACCGTCTCGGTTATGACCCCCGGCGTAACGTTCAGACAGCCGAGAAAGACGGAGTACGGGAGCCATGAAGCTGCGCTCGACTCCACCGGCGCGTCGCTCACGCTGAAGAACGCGGATGGCAAGACCACCCGCAATATAAAGCTTACCGATATAACCCTTGAGGGCTTCGACCCCACCCTTGCCACAGCGGAAAATCCGTCGGTAAAGGAGACGATACGGGTAATCTTCGGCGGCCGCGAGCTCGCGACATTTGAGATAACGGTAAAGTACAGCGACGTTTCAAGGATACATGACGAAACCTCCGCAATGCGCGCTCTTGACTGGTCGCATTTCGAGGCAACGAAGAATGATAAAATGTATCTTCCGGAGGGAGCTACCGAGGAGATGGGGAAGAGCGCAATGAATCTGCTCGCCCTCTGGTACAGTCTCTCGGATAAGGACGCTGCGGCGGTTCCGAACGAGGATATAGAGGCTGTTGCCCGCCTTGCTGCAATCTACGGCTACAACACGTGGACCGAGGCGGTAAACCGTGCGTATAAGAACGTCTTTAAGATTGACGTCGGAGATATAACCTACACCTGCGTAAACCGCGACGACGCGGTGACAGGGCTCGCAAAGCTCCGCGCGGCGGAGGATGACGATACGAAGCTCGTACTCTCCTACGGCTCGCTCCTCAAAAATGCGAAGCTCACCGCCCGCTGCGGAGAGACGGTCATATATAAGGGAGCAAAGGCGGAGGACGACTACGGACAATTGACCGACGTCACCCTCACGGTTGCCGACCTTATGACGGTAATCTACGACAGCACATATTTCAACAAGGTTGCCTCTCTTCTTGAAAAGATGATAAACCTCGGGGATATTCTCACCGTCCCGGCAGAGTGGACAACCGAAGGGCTTGCCGATTACAAGACCTCAATAGACAATACCTATAACGCAGTTCTCGAGATATATCTCAACGATACGGCGACGAGCGAGGTATACGAGATAGTCAACAACTGGCGCGGGAACAAGGACCTCTTTGAAATTCTTTACCGCTTCTATTTCTCGGAGTACAAGAGCACCGACAGCACAGTCTCCGGTGCCGCAGACAAGAAAATAGACAAGCTGGTGGAGCTTTATCTTCCCGGCGTCATGAACGAGCTCCATGCCGCCGCCGCGATGGCACAGCTCATGCAGAACTTCATGGCGAGCGCAAAGCAGAGTTACTCCGGCGAGAGCGGCGGATACCCGCCTATCATGGAGAGCACCTACTTCTTCGTTCTCTATGACAAAGTGGTGGAGAAGAGCAACGAGGTATTCGCGCTCAAGGACGAGATGTACAGTGCTCTTTATACCCGCGTGTTCTCGGGCATCGTGCTCCGGATGCAGTGGGGAGACTGCGGTTATTACGATCTCCTCGGGTCCTCGGCACTTGACGAGGCGTCACTTGAGGTTCTGAAAGCTTATCACAAGCTATGGCTCGACGTCGACAATGACGAGAGCTATGTTCTGACGGCGGACTTCTCGACGAAGGTTGCGGATATGTTCCGCGCGTTCATAGAGCTTACCCCGAACAGACAGTACAGGCTTCTCTCCGCTATAAATTACCTCTATGAGGAGAACCGCCTGCCCTCAATGGTACTCTATCCGAACGACGGCGTCGGTCTCACCTCCGAATTTGCGTCGTTCATATATGCTTACTTCTATGACATTCTCGGAGTTGACATAAAAGCCACGACAGAGAGCGACATTCAGCTCGTGTTTGAAAATCTCATGATAGCCGTCGAGACCTATGCAAACGGCGACTGGGACAACTTCGGTAAATTTATGACCGAGTCTCTCGCAAAGTACGACGCGCTCTCCCCGACCGACCGCACGAAGGTCGACGACAGCCTCGGCTTTGCAATGGACAAATATAAGAAGATATTTGATATGTTCACCGTAACGACGGACGACAAGGGCAACACCAAGGCGACCTTCAAGCAGATAACCCTTGACGCAAAGTACAGAGAGATATTCGATAAGCTCAATGCCGAGCTTTCGCAGATAGAAAGCGCGCGCCTGTTCATAGACGGCTATATTGCCGAGCTTACCGGACAGTCGATACCGCTCTATGTTGCATATCTCGCGTCCTACGAGCGCGTACGCGCGTACGTTGACGAAATCCTTGCCTCCGGCGACGAGAATGTGCTCCGTGCATTCTACTATCAGCCGACCGGAGACAGTGCGGATCTTCCGATGTTCGATTCGGTATACGAGGCAGAGGGAGCATACAAGAGATACCTTCTCATGCTCGGCGTCGGCGAGGATAACTACGCAAACGAGAATACCGTAAATCTCCGCAAGTTCCTTTCAAAGTATGCGGATTACTTCTGGGACTCGGTGGTGCTTAAATATCCGTCATTTAACGGAATGATCGGCGGAAAGTTTGATTTCAGCTCCGCGTCTCTCGTTGAGATGATGCGCGAGTTCAGGGGGCTTTCAGCCTATGAGAAATATCTCCTCTACGGTCTCGATTCCGAGCAGCTCTATTACCTCGGAATAGTGCTTTACCTGAGCAACACCTACCCGGATACAAAGGTATCGACACTCGCCCACTCGCTTATGCTTGTAGAGGTTTACCACTACACGTATCTTCAGAACCCGACGGCTACCGTAACCCTTGATGACGGAAGCGTCAAGACTGTAAAGGAGATTCTCCTTGAGACGTGGTATTCCTTTGAATCTGACACCGAGAACGGCTATCAGACCCTGACGACCGAGGAGCAGGCAATATTTGATGAATACTTCGCGGAAATGACAGAGTATTACAGAGGAGAGTGCAACAAAATCTCCGCAGAACAGTAAATCGTGGTCCAATGAAATTCTGCCACGCCGCCGCGGCGGTGTGGCAGACGGAAAAGCAATAATCGGAGGATAATATGAAAAAACGCACAAACCGCGTGCTGACATCGGTAATAATATCGCTTATGCTACTTGTCAGCATGACATTCGGCGCCGTGGCGGGCCTCATGTCGGGGAACGGTGTCTCCGGCGGTCAGCTCGTGAAAACGAGCCTCGACACCGACGAGCTCCGCCGGCAGTACATGTCCGCCGCCATCGCCGAATACATGCGGTACAGCTATTCGGGCGACCGGTGGGTGATAGTCGAGCTCCCGGGCGAAACGCTCTATGACCTTTACGAGAAGAGCAACGGCTATAATTCATTCAGCGACTTCTGCGCGTCGGAGCAGGGAAAGACCCATCGCGAGGAGCTTGCGGCTTCTCAGAAGAGGTTTCTCTCAAAGCTTGACGCCAACGGAATAGACTACACTGTAAAGTACTCCTACACCACACTGATAAGCGGTGTTGCGCTCCGGGTCTCGGGCACGGACTGCCGGAAAATATCAAAGATGGACGGCGTCGGCGGGGTCTACTTCGCCGAGAGCTACGCAGTGCCGAAGGTCGCGGTGTCCAACAACGCGAACGTCTATTCGACGGGTATTTACAACACCACCGGAATATCATACAGCGGAGAGGGAATGGTTGTCGCCATTCTTGATACCGGTCTTGATTACACGCATGAGGCGTTTTCGACCATGCCGACCTCCGATAAAGTATGGACAAAGGACTACATAAGCTCGGTTGTCGCGTCCGGCAAGCTAAACGCCGCGGCGTCGGCAGACGACCTCTACTACAACAAAAAGGTACCGTATGCGTATGACTATGCTGACAACGATACGGACGTTTTCCCGCAGTACAGCTCACACGGAACGCACGTTGCGGGTATCGTCGCAGGTAAGAGCAGCTATGTCGTGAACCGCGTGAACGGCAAGGAGGAGACCTTTACAGGCGTCGCGCCGGAGGCGCAGCTCGTCATAGGAAAGGTGTTCACGGATAACCTTGACAGCGAGGGGCTCGGCGGTGCGAACTCCATTGATATTCTCGCCGCGGTAAGCGACTGCGTCGAGCTCGGCGTAGACGTCATAAACATGTCGCTCGGCTCCTCCGCCGGATTCTCCGACGAGAAGAGCGATAACTTCACAAACTCGGTATATAACCGCGTGCGTGAGGCGGGTATAAGCCTCGTCGTGGCGGCGAGCAACGATTACAGCTCCGGCTTCGGCGGCGGGAACGGAACAAACCTTGCGACAAACCCCGACAGCGGAACGGTCGGCGCCCCCTCGACGTATGATGCGGCGCTCTCCGTCGCGTCGATAAACGGTCAGATGTCCTCGTATGTGTTTGCAAACGGCGACCCCGACCAGATAGCCTTTATAAACGAGTCCTCCGACGGAAACGGCAACCGCAATAACTTTGTCGAGCAGCTCTACAAGCTGACCGGAAAGAAACCCGGAGAGGCTATGAATTTCAAGTATGTCGTCGTCCCCGGCGTCGGCAGACAGAGCAACTATACAAATACCGTCCGGCGTGAGCTCGCGGACAAGGCGGGCTACGACGGTACGATAGCACTGGTACAGCGCGGAGACATAAACTTTGCCGACAAGATACAGTTTGCAATGGACAACGGTGCCGATGCGTGTATCATTTATAACAACCTCTCGGGTACGATAACGATGTCGCTCGGCGACCTTGATGACCCGATACCGACCTGCTCCATACAGATGGACGCGGGAAAAATACTTGTCTCGAACGCAAAGAGGAGCGTCGGCACCGTAACCGTCAGCTCCGCTCTCAAGGCGGGTCCCTTTATGTCTGATTTCTCCTCCTGGGGACCGACACCCGACCTGCGCCTGCGCCCCGAGATAACCGCGCACGGCGGTGAGATAACCTCTGCCGTCGCCGGCGGATACGATATTTACTCCGGCACGTCAATGGCGGCACCGAACATGGCGGGCGCGATAGCGCTGCTCCGCCAGCATCTGAAAAACACAACCTCCTTAACCGGCAAGGAGCTGAACGCCCTTATAAATCAGGTGCTCATGAGCACCGCGACAATAGCTCTCAACGAGGACGGTAACCCCTACTCGCCGAGAAAGCAGGGCGCGGGTCTCGCCGGGATAAAGAACGCGATAGAGTCCGAGGGCTATATAACCGTCAAGGACGCCAAGGGAAATGTGCTTGACAAGACGAAGGTCGAGCTCCTCGACGACAAGAAGAGAACCGGAGAATACGAGTTCACGTTTACCGTTCATAATATAAAGGATACCGACGCGACCTACACTCCGGCGACATACGTTATGACCGAGACTCTCGCCTCCGATAACAAGACGGTTGCCGAGCGGTCGTATATGCTCTCCGACAGCAGGATCGTCTACACCGTGAACGGAAAGACGCACACAGGCAGTATAACGGTTCCGGCAAACGGAGAAGTCACTGTAAGCGTCAGGATAACCCTCTCCGACGCGGCGAAGAAGTACATCGACAAGAGCTTTAAAAACGGCATGTACGTCGAGGGCTTCGTTTCCCTCCGTGCAGAGGGAAACACAAAGGTAACCTTAGGGCTTCCTTACCTTGCCTTCTACGGTGACTGGAACGACGCGCCGCTCTTCGATTACAGCGAGTATGAGCTTGCGGAGAGCCAGAAGGACACCTCTGTTGACCCCGAGGATAAGCTTGTGACCAGTGCGGCGAGCACGCGCGTCATGGGCAGATACTACGATGGAAAATATGTTATCCCGATGGGTACGTATATCTACACTCTCGATGATTCGGATGTTCAGATATATCCCGAAAAGGAAAAGATAGCCGTCTCACGCTTTGACACCGACGGACAGCACACTATCTATGAGCTCTACATGGTCTACGCGGGACTGCTCCGCGGCGCGGCTTACATGGATATTGAGGTAAAGGACGCCGTCACAGGAGACGTCATATTCTCCGAAAGACAGGAGAATATCAGAAAGGCGTATGCCGCCGGCGGCGCCGGCACCCCGTCGGCTGTCAATCTTGAGATAAACCCCGCGACGTGGAATCTTGTAAACAACGGTCGCTACACCGTGACCATGAAGGGACAGCTTGACTATCCCGGAGGAGAGAATCCCAACCGCGGAGAGTTCGATTTCGAGTTCACCGTCGACTATGAAGCCCCGCAGGTAACCGACTACCGGATAAGATACGAGGCTTATACCGAAAACAAGCAGACAAAGTACCGTATATATATGGATGTAGACGTCTTTGATAACCAGTACGTACAGGACGTCATGCCCTGCTATATACGCGACAACGAGGACGGCACGCGCTCTCTGACCCTTGTGAGCGAGCTCCCGATACCGGTTTACGGCGGTCGCGGCGAGAAATCCACCGTGACGTTCGAGATAACCGATATATACGAGGATTACGTAAAGACCGGAAAGCTCTACCTCGCGGTAGAGGATTACGCGATGAACCAGATGACGTACGTCGTAACGGCGTCGGAGGGCATAGGCGAGACGGGCAAGATAACCCTTAACACCGACGCCTTCCTCACCGATACCGGAAACGTCGGCTTCAATGCCTCCGGCGACAAGACCTCCTACGGCATCTATGACCTGACGCTCGCTCCCGGTCAGCTCTATGTTCCGTCCGTAAATGCGCCTGATAACCTCGGCGCCGCGAGAAACCTTACATGGACCGTGAGCACCGGAAACGGATACTTACGCACCTACGGCACGGAGATTTATACGGAGCCCGGTACGAGCGGAAAGACCGCCACCCTCCGCCTCGTCTACGGCGAGGGAGACGACACGACGGTCTTTGCCGAGGTGAACCTCAGGATAAGCGGCGATGACATAACCCCGGGCGAGCCCGAGAACGTCGTCATATCCCCCGTTACCGACGGGGAGTACCGCGTTGTTGATATAAACACTACTCTCGCCGTGACCCTGAACCCGAATATGACGATGCCGCTCACCGTGCGCGTCAATCCGTGGTACAGAAACGATGTGAAATTTATCTTCTCATCCTCAAACGATTCGGTGATTTCCGTCGATGAGTCGGGCGTAGTCACCGCGCATAAGAAGGGCGCGGCGTACATCACCGTGAAGGTCGAGGGGTATCCCCGCCTCGAAAAATCTGTGAGAGTCACCGTAAACAGTGAGTTCAAGGTGCAGAACTACGTGCTCTACAACTACTACGGCGGCGAGGAATGTATAATTCCCGATGACCTCAATATAACAATGATAGACGAGGACTGCTTCAAGAACAACACGAGGGTAAAAAGAGTGGTCCTTCCGAAGTCGCTGACGCAGATACCGACCGGCGCGTTCACAGGCTGTACGAACCTTGAATATATCGAGATAAACAGCCAGTGCACCACCGTCGGAAATTACGCATTTGACGGCTGCGCGAAGCTGACGACAATCCGCTTCCTGCCCTTTGCCGACAGAAACGGCGTCGTATCCGAGGAATTTGAAGGTACGATAACGATAGGGCGCGCGGCTTTCAGAAAGTGCACGTCCCTGACAACCATAGTAAACGAGAAGAGAATGACGGCTATTCACGAGTCGGCGTTCGAGGGCTGCACCTCGCTTAGCTCGATTGACCTTTCCTCTCTCCGCTTCGGCGGCAAGAACGCCTTTGCGAAATGCACCTCTCTCTCGGAGGTCACGACGAGTGCCGCTACCGATATAGGAGAGGGAATGTTCTCCGGCTGTACCGCTCTCACCTCCTTTGAGCTGAAGGGCGACATCCTCCCGGCGAACACATTCAACGGCTGCCGTAATCTCCGCTCCGTGACATTCACCTCCGGTGAGTTCCGCGGGATAGGCGAGCTCGCGCTCGCGAATACGGGCATAACCGGGATAACTCTACCAGCCGGAGAATACACGATAGGAAAGGGAGCTTTCAGCTCAGACTCCCGTCTTGCAAAGGTTACGCTCTCCGCCGGCACGGTAATCTCCGGTCTTTCGGAGACCCCGTTTGCCTACTGCACATCCTTTACCGAGTTTGAGCTTGACGGAAATGTAAACTATACCGTACATGACGGCATGCTTATAAGTGCCGACGGAAAGACGCTCGTCGCCGTTCCGTACGGAAAGACGGGGATAAGTGCGTCCTCGCTCCCCGAGAGCGTGGTTGCCCTCTCCTCCGGAGTATTCTCCGGTATGAAGGGCGTCACGTCGTGGGATCTTACGGGATATACCTCCGTCGGCGCCTATGCCTTTGCGGGCTCGGGCGTGACGAGCGTGAACCTCGGCGGGCTCACCGATATTCCGGACGGGCTCTTCTCCGGCTGCCGCAGTCTTACGACACTTACCGGTGCGGAGAACGTGAGGACGGTCGGCGCGTCGGCGTTTGCCTCCTGCCTTGCTCTTACATCGCTTGATCTTCCCGCGGCAGAAACGGTGGGCGAGGGTGCGTTCCGCTCCTCTGCTCTTACATCCGTCTCACTCCCGGAGCTCCGCACCGTCGGTGACAGTGCGTTCCGCGCGACGAAACTGACATCGCTCATCCTCCCGAAGCTCTCTGTGATAGGCTCCTCCGCATTCTACGGAATGCCGAGTGTCACCGACATAACCGTCGGCGGTGTAACGTCAATGGGAACGACGGTGTTCGTCGCGTCTCCGAAGTTGCGCACCGTTACATTCGGAGAGGGCACGACCCTTGTCGGCAGCTGTGCGTTCTTTGACCCCAATGCGACCACCGCGGCGTCGTCCTCGCTCGAAAGCGTGACGCTGCCCGCGTCGGTAAAGACGATAGGCGCATACGCCTTTGCAAACACAAAGATAACCTCAATAGAAATCCCCGGTGTCACGACGATAGGGGAATACGCCTTTGCACAGTGCTCGTCCCTTACAGACATTGATCTCTCGTCGGTTGTGAATATCGGCGGCCACGCCTTCTACGGCACAAAGCTCACATCGGCTGATCTCGCTCTTGCCGGGACGGTAGGTGACTACGCATTCTACGGAACTCCGCTGACGTCTGTCACTTTCGGCGCTCTTAAGAGCGTCGGCGAGTACGCCTTCTCTGCGACGAAGCTCACGGAGGTGACCCTCCCCGGGACCTTCCGCAACGCATACTATGACTATACGTGGAAAATCTTTGACGAAAAGGGCAACATGACCGGAGAGAAAACGAGACAGCTGCGCTCCTACGGCGACGGCGCGTTCTCGGCAATCAGCACTCTCCGCAGAATAAACGTTGCGGCATCCGACGGTGACTTCCTCTCGCTTGACGGCGTTCTCTATATGCAGAGCGTGGACGGGCTTGTCCTTCTCCAGTACCCGATAGCGCGCGAGGCTAAGAGCTACCGCGTCGCGGACGGGACCGTAATGATAGGTGCCTCCGCATTCGACTGCCCGGAGAAGTTCTCCGGCGAGAATACCCTTACAGAGATTGAGTTCCCGTACACGCTCCGGAGAATAGGCGAATATGCGTTCTATAACTCCACCGTAAAGCATTACACCTTTACGAGCGTCACGGCTCCGGTGCTCCTCTCCAGATATGTGAGCACGAGCCAGTACTCGAGCGGTACTATCCTCGGCGCAATATTCGGCGACTCCTCGGGCGGAAACGCTCTTGAGTCCACAATCTACTATGCAAACTTCTTTGACTACGCGGCAAAGCGCATCTACAAGGACCTCTTCAATCCGGATTACTTCGACTCAAAGGACTTCGGTCTCACAATGACGATACCGAAGAACGGAACGGGGTATGATACGGTTATATGGGAGGCGTTCTTCGGAACGGTTGAAAAGACCGAGAGTGCGCTCCCGGACGACACGACACACGCGGCAATGGACGCTATCGCCCGTCTTGGGGAAATCCCGCTTGACAGCATAGCCTCCGCCGGCAGCCTCGCGGAGCTTGACGCCGTCTCGGCGCTCTCCCTCGCGGCTCGCCGCGCCTACAACAAGGTGTCGCTCTCGGAGCAGATAGCACTCTGCGAGGAGCAGTATAAGCTTCTCCTTAACTACGAGCTCGCAATAAGAAATGCGAAGGAGCGCCTCGGCGCGCCTGTCACGATAGACAAGCTCGAAATATCGAAAACTCCCGACAGAATACGCTACAAGGCGGGCGAGAGCTTTGACCCGACCGGAATGGTTGTAAAGGTAATTTACTCCGACTCGTCGGAGCTGACGCTCGGCAACGGAGACTATACGACAGACAAGACCGTGCTCTCCGCGAATGACGACTATGTGACCGTGAGCTACACCGACCGCGGCAAGACCTATTCCGCAAGGGTGCTGCTGAACGTCGAGAGCACGGGAGACAGCCGCGAGACCCTCGCAGCTCCCGCCGTCAGGATAACCGACGACGGATATGCAGAGTGGGACGCCGTCCCCGGCGCGACCGGCTATATCTACCGTATAGACGACGGAGATGAGACGACTACCACAGAGCGGCGCGTCCGTCTCGCTGCCGGACAGTCGATAACCGTAAAGGCTGTCGGCGACGGTTACGCGGACAGCGGGTTCTCGTCGTCCGTGACCTATGAGCAGAGCGGCGGGCTCCCCGTGGCGGTTATCGTGATAATATCCGTCGCCGCGGCACTTCTCGTATCCGGCGGTGCTGTCCTCGCGGTAATACTCATCAAAAAGAAGAAAGGAAGATGACCGCTTTGAAAAGAAAAGGTATTTTATATCTGCTCTCCGGCGCTCTTCTGGCTGTAATCCTGCTGCTCTCCTCCTGCGGAGGGGGGCAGACGGAGAAGTCCTACGACTATCTTGTAACCTTCAATTACAATATCGGAAGCCTCGACGCAACCTGCCCGGACCAATACCTCGGGGTAAAGTCCGGCGGGCTCGTCGGCATACAGCCGGGCTTCAGCGACGATTTCAGGCTCTCCCCGGTGTCCGGCTACTATATTGAGGGCTGGTATACGGCAAAGCTTGATTCGGACGGCAATCCCCGCGTCGACAGCGGGACGGGCAGGGTCATCCTCGATCGGAAATGGTCGTTTGAAAGCGATAAGGTGAGCGCGGACATGACCCTATACGCAAACCTCCTCCGTCAGTCAAATCTTCTCTATGTGGATATAGAGACGGGAGAGACCGTCATGACCTCGATAGGCACCCCGGGCGGCACGCTCAATAAGCCGATGTCGCTCTTCGCCCCGAAAAAGGAGGGCTACACTCTTCTCGGCTACTATAAGGACGCGGAGAAAACCGAGGCGTTTGCGTGGCCGTTCACATACACCGACGGCGACAGCCGCGTATACGTCGACTTCATAGAGGGCGACTGGACAATAGTCTCGACGGCGGACGAGATGAAAAACGCTATAGCCTCCGGCGAAAACATCTATCTTGCATCGGATATAGACTTCACGGGAAAGACGTGGGTATCGACAAAATACAACGCAAAAATAGAGGGTAACGGACACACCGTCTCGGGGATAACCCTGAATACGGAGGGAAACCGGAACAAGAAGTCCGGCTTCAGTCTCTTCACCACCCTCGGAGAAAATGCGGAATTCCGCAATGTGACATTTGACGGGGTGAGCGTGACCTTCCGCGCGACGCTTATGGGAGAATACAAGGTGGCTCTCCTCGCGGAGGAGATAAAGACCGGTGCGAAATTTGACCACTTCACCTTAAACGGCACACTTACCTATGATATTGCGGCGGCGCCGACAAGCACGGTTGCAAAGGTCGCTGTCACAGATGGAACGAGGGCGGAGGACATTACGGACTCTGTATTCAATGTCACCCTCCGGGATATAAACGGTTAATAAATTTCAAGGAGATATACGAAAAAATGAAGACAAAAAGACGCATTGTGTCTCTGCTTCTCGTTATCGCGATGCTTACCCTGACCATTATAAGCGCGGTGAGCTGCGCCCCGGATAACAACGGGGACGGTACGAAGAAGTACGACACCGAGACGCGCCCGTTCTCGATGAGCATACAGACTCCGGACGGCGTGTTCAACCCCTTCTTCTCGACATCGGCGTATGACTCGGCTATAATCAGCCACACGCAGGTCGGAATGTTAAGCACAGACATGAAAGGTAACATCGTCTGCGGCGAAAACGAGCCGACCGTCGCACTTGCGTACACCGTGCGCGAGACAACCGAGAACGGCAAGAAGTATACCACATACGAGTTCCTTATCAAGAACGGCATAAAGTTCTCGGACGGCGAGCCGCTCACGATAAAGGACGTTCTCTTCAACCTCTACGTTTACCTCGACCCGGCGTACACCGGCTCGGCAACCATCTATTCGACGGATATAGTCGGACTTCAGAACTACCGCCAGCAGAAGCTCGGCGATATTTCGGACGGCTCCTCCTCGGCTTTCGACGACTCTTTCGTGTCCAAGGCGAATATACGCATCCAGAACCTTATCGACTTTGTCAAGGTCTACGGTCTCGGCGTAAAGGAGAGCGACAAGCCGTCTCTCCCCGCGGGGTATGACGAGGCAAAGGCGAGAGAGGACTTTCTCACCATTGCCGAGACCTTCAGAAAAGAGCTCGAGGCAGACTACAACGCAATTGACAAGGAGTCCTACAAGGACTGGAACTTCACCGAGGAGTGGCAGATATTCCTCTACAACGACGGCGGATACAGCGAGCTCCTTCTCCGTGACGAGGCGGGCAAGCTCGTAAAGGACGAGGACGGAAACTATAAGCTCGACGAGGCTGCCGCGGCGGAGATCTACGCAGATATACAGGATTATATCAGCTCTCACAAGGACCTCTCCGAGGCTGACGCTATAAAGCAGTACTGCATAGATACCGTTTACTCCTCCTACTTCAGAGATACGACGGTAGAAAAGACCTATGCCGAAAGCTTTGAGAAGGTTCTCCGCTCATGGGGCACCGCGAATACCATTCTCGACCTCTTCACCGCAGAGGCAAAGAGCGATTACTTTGCAACGAACAAGAGACTTGTTCCGAACATCTCCGGTATCACCACGAGAAGCGACGTCAGATCCTTTGACGGCGTAGATTATGCGGAGGGACACGACGTTCTTTCCATAAAGATAAACGACGTCGACCCGAAGGCTATATACAACTTCTCCTTCACCGTCTCCCCGATGCACTACTACTCCACGCATAATTACAACGGCAAGGATTATATAGCGGCATTCGACGGCAAGACCGAGTTCGGTCTCGATTTCGGTAACATAACCTTCATGAACGAGGTTATAAACGCCCCCGACAAGGTCGGTCTCCCCGTCGGCGCGGGACCCTACAAGGCGTCAAACGCGCAGGGCAAGGGAGAGGCTACGAGCGACACGTTCTTCAATAATAACTTCGTCTACTACGAGAGAAATACCAACTTCGAGACTCTCGGAAAAGGTATCTCAAACGCTAAGATAAAGTATATGAGATACAAGGTCGTCGCCTCCGACCAGATAATAAACGCGCTTATAAACGGCGATATAGATTACGGCGACCCGAGTGCGACGCAGGATAATATAAACGATGCGAACAAAGCGGGTCTCGGTCATGTCGAGATAAAGACCTCCGGCTACGGTTACGTCGGCATTAACCCCCGCTTCATACCGAGCAAGTCGGTGCGGCAGGCTATAATGATGGCGATGAACACCGCGATAATCAAGGAGAACTACTATAAGGGCAACCTCTGCGAGCTCATTTACCGCCCGATATCGACGACCTCATGGGCATATCCCAAGGATGCGACGGAGCCCTACTACAAGTTTGACAAGACCGGAACGGAGATAAAACAGGTTCTTGAGGCAGACGGGTATGAGCTTGTTGACGGAGTATACCAGAAGAATATAGACGACTTTGGTCTCGACCGCCTCGCCGGGCAGAACTACCGCCTGACGATAGCCGGCGGCTCGACCGACCATCCGGCATACGCAATGTTCCTTCGCGCAGCCGAGATACTCAACAGCGCGGGCATGGAGGTAAAGGTTGTAACCTCGCAGACCGCACTTTCCGACCTCTCGTCCGGAAAGCTCTCGATATGGGCTGCCGCATGGTCGTCGACGATAGACCCGGATATGTACCAGATCTATCACATGGACTCTCAGGCGAGCTCGACGAGCAACTGGGGCTATAAGCAGATAAAGGCGGGGAAAAATACCGAGGCTTACTCCGACGAGTATGCGCTTGTCGTAAAGCTTTCCGAGCTTATCGACGCGGGACGCTCCACGACGGATCAGGATACACGTAAGGAAATATATAAACAGGCACTCAACCTCGTAATGGATCTTGCGGTCGAGATGCCGACCTACCAGAGAAAGGATATGTCGGCATATAACAAGGATGTGCTCGACGAGTCGACAATGACGCCGGAGTCGGAGCGCTCTCCCTATAACGGACTTCTGTCCCGCATCTGGGATCTCTCCTACAACTGATAAGGACAGCGAAAAAACACCGCCCACGGCGGAAAGGGGCGAGCGCGATCTGCGTTCGCCCCGGAACAGGAGACACATAAGACATATATGGATATGTTCAAGTATATAGTCAAGCGGCTGCTGCTGTCGATGCTTATTCTCTTCGGCGTCTCGATAATCATCTACGCCCTCGCGCGTATGATGCCTACCGACTACGTTGACCAGCAGTATTCGTCCGCCGTCTCGCAGGGGACGATGCGTCAGGAGGATGTCGACCGTATAAAGGAGCTTTACGGTCTTTCAATGCCGGACGCATATCTCTCGCTGAAAATAGGAGAGGGAAGCGAATACAACGGTAAAACGTTTACGAAGAATGCGAAGAGCGAGAAGCGCGATGTCGACCTTGAGCTCTATCTGAAGGAGGACAGGCGCGTTTCCGAGCTTCTTTCGGGAACCGACCTCACGGATGAGAAGAGGGCGGAATATGAGCGGCAGAAGGCGGAGAACGACGCAAATCTCGTCGCCTTTTACCTCGAGTGGTACATCGGAAAATACGACACGGGTGACACCCGTATCGAGCTCTCGAAGCAGTACAACGCCGTAAGCGACAGCTACGATTACATCTATAAAATAGGAACCGTCATACCGAAGGGCACGACGGTCAATCCCGGAGAGGAAAAAGAGGGGGAGGACTCCTCCTACATAACGATAAACGAGCAGTTTGTCGAAAGGGAGAGCGGCACATGGTCGCTCGGCGAGACGGACGAGAACGGAATACGGCAGGTTGTAATGACCGCCTCGGACGGAACAGCCGTCGCGTCCGGCACGGTCTACCGCGCCGCAAATTCGTGGGACGGCTTTGTAGCCATACTGAAAGGATATTTCGGCTGGCTCTTCAATATGCTCCACGGCGACTTCGGCATGTCGTTCAAGTACAAGAAGCCGGTGCGCGACGTCATATTCCAGAACATGGGTATATCCTTTGCGATAGCCTTTGTCGCGACGCTGCTTCAGTTCGCGATAGCAATTCCTCTCGGAATAAAGGCGGCGACCCACCAGTACGGCGTGATTGACTACGGCGTCACAGTCACGTCTATGATAGGCATAAGCCTTCCGACTTTCTTCATGGCTGCGCTCGTCATACGCCTGTTTGCGGTACAGCTCGGCTGGTTTGAGGTAGGAGGCATTGCCTCGTCCTCCCTGCCAATGAACGCAACGTGGATACAGCGCCTCGGCGACACGCTCTGGCACATGGTTCTCCCGATGTTCGTTCTCGTCGTCCTCTCGATAGGCTCACTCATGCGCTATACGCGCACGAACACCCTTGAGGCTCTGAACGCGGACTATGTCCGCACCGCGAGGGCAAAGGGACTGCCGGAGAGGGTCGTAATAAACAAGCATGCCTTCAAGAACACGATGATCCCGCTCGTCACGCTCATGGCGGGAATACTGCCGAGCCTTTTCGGCGGTGCAATGATAACCGAGACGGTGTTCTCGATACCCGGAATAGGAAAGCTCGCCTACGATGCTCTTATCGTTGCGGACGTCCCGTTCATAATGGGCTACAATGTATTTATAGCGGTGCTTACGGTCATAGGAACTCTCCTTTCAGACCTTATGTACGCGATAGTTGACCCGCGCGTCAAGCTCGGAAGATAAGGAGGACTGCATGAAGAATAAAACAGAAGATATTGTGCGCGACCTCCCGACAGAGGAGAATTTCGACGCAGAGGAAACAAAGATACTCGGCGAGGAGCGCGAGAGCCTCGAGGATATATTCGAGGAGGAGGCGCGAGAGGAGGAGGAGACCGCGGGGCGGACTGTGAGCCCCACCGGAATGGTAATGAAGCGGTTCTTCCGCTCAAAGCTCTCGATGACCGGTCTTGTCATTCTCCTCGTGCTCTTTGCATTTTCCTTTCTCGGTCCGCTCTTCCGCTTTCTGCCCTTCGTATGGGGGGAGAAAGAGGCGGATGAGAGCACGTCGGTGACCGAGGAGTATTCGAGTGAGGTGAAGAGCCCGACCTACGGCAGCGACCCTGTGTATATCGTCACCTTCGCCCATCCCACAAACTACTTAAAGCCCTCCGGGATACATCTTCTCGGCACGGACGACAAGGGCTTTGACGTCTTTTCCCGCCTTATGTACGGCGGGCGCGTGTCGCTCACCGTCGGATTTGTCGTCGTTATCCTTGAGACCTTCTTCGGAATTATCCTCGGCGGTCTCGCCGGGTATTTCGGCAAGTGGGTTGACCAGATAATCATGCGTATCGTCGATATATTCAACTGCGTTCCGACGATGCCGATGATGATGATAGTCGGCGTCGCGCTCGAGGCAAAGAATATCTCGGGTCCGGCGAAGCTGTATATCATGATGGCGATGCTGACCTTCTTCGGCTGGGCGGGCACGGCGCGCCTTGTCAGAGGACAGATACTCTCCCTCCGTGAGCAGGATTTCATGCTCAGCGCGGAGGCGAGCGGGCTTACAACGACAAGCAAGATATTCCGCCACCTCGTGCCGAATGTCCTCCCGCAGCTGATAGTCTCCATGACCCTCGGGCTCGGCGGTATAATACTTACCGAGGCGACACTCGGATACCTCGGAATAGGTCTCCCCGCGGAGTACGCGACGTGGGGAAATATGATAAACGCGGCGGCAAACAACACGGCGCTCCGCCTTTATCCGAACCTCTGGATATCTCCCGGTATCTGTATAGTGCTTGCCGTCCTCGCCTTTAACTTCGTCGGCGACGGACTGCGCGACGCGGTAGACCCGAAAGCGAGGAGGTAATCATGAAAAAGACCGATAAAAAGAACCTTTACATAGACGCGAAGGAATCCCGCGATATAGCGCGCGAGAACCGCAGAATGATAAAGGAGATACAGAAAAGGCGCGCCTCCTATAAGCGTGAGGATTACCTCACCGAAATGAAGGACCCGGAGAATATAGTCGAGTTCGACGACCTGCATACCTATTTCTTTACCGACAACGGTGTGGTAAAGGCGGTAAACGGCGTCAGCTTCAGTATTCCCAAGGGCTCGACTGTCGGAGTTGTCGGCGAGTCCGGGTGCGGAAAATCCGTGACGAGCCTCTCGCTTATGCAGCTCGTTCAGGCTCCTATGGGTCAGATAGTGAGCGGCAGCATACGCTTCCGCTCCATGGCAAGAGAAAAGATAGGTACAGAGCCGGTGATGGTCCCGAAAAAGGACGAGCACGGCGAGCCGGTTCTTGACGAAGCCGGAAAGCCCGTCATGACCGAGCTCAAAAACCGCTTCGGCAAGGTGAAGATGAAGCCGGTCTACCGCGAGCATGAGGAGGTCGTCGACATTGCGAAGATGCCGATAGACGACATGGCGACGGTGCGCGGGCGCGAGATAGCGATGATCTTCCAGGAGCCGATGACGAGCCTTAACCCCGTCTTTACCGTGGGACAGCAGCTCGACGAGATGTCGCTCTTCCATGTCCCCGGCACGACAAAGGAAATGGCGCGGGAGCACAGCATAGATATGCTCCGCATGGTCGGAATTGCTATGCCGGAGCGGATATATACCTATTATCCGCATCAGCTCTCCGGAGGTATGAGACAGAGAGTTATGATAGCCATGGCGCTCTGCTGCAACCCGAGACTGATAATAGCCGATGAGCCGACGACTGCCCTTGACGTCACAATACAGGCGCAGATACTCGACCTTCTGCGCGAGGTCAAGGATAAGATAAGCGGAAGCATATTGCTTATAACTCACGACCTCGGCGTTATTGCCGAGATGGTTGACTACGTTGTCGTCATGTATTCCGGAAGAGTGGTAGAGCGGGGAACCGTTCAGGAGATTTTCAAAAATCCCCTCCACCCCTATACGATAGGGCTTCAGAAGAGCAAGCCCGCCGTCGGAAAGCACGTCGACAGGCTTTACAGCATACCCGGAAACGTTCCGAACCCTGTGAATATGCGTGACCATTGCTATTTCAGAAACCGTTGTGACAAGCGGTGTGAGGCGTGCCTCGGCGGCTACCCTCCGATGGTTCAGGTATCGCCGACGCATTTCGTAGCCTGCTACTGTGCAGAGGATATTGTAAAGGAGGAGAAAGCGGGGAAGAAGTGACCCGCCGGAATGTATGAAAGATTCTGAAAAAATAAATGATCTTAATGTCTCCCCGGAATATATCCTTGAGGTAAAGGACTTAAAGAAGTATTTCCCCATAAAAAAAGCCTTCAAGGAGGAAAACTCCGTATATCTGAAAGCGGTTGACGGCGTGTCGTTCAACCTCCGCCCCGGTAAGACGGTCGGTATCGTCGGCGAGTCCGGATGCGGAAAGAGCACCCTCGGGCGCACGATACTCCGCCTCTATGAGCCGGACGGCGGCGAGATAATCTTTGACGGAAAACATATAGAGAGCTTGAAGGGCGAGGCACTGCGCCGTATGCGCCCGCAGTTTCAGATGATATTCCAGGACCCGTATTCGTCGCTCTCCCCGCGTATGACGGTGGGGGATATAATAGGCGAGGCGGTGAAGCTCCATAAGATAGTCCCGCCGGACGAGTATGACGATTATATCAGCGACCTTATGCAGAAGTGCGGCCTGCGTCCGAATCACGTGGCGCGCTACCCGCATGAGTTCTCGGGAGGGCAGAGACAGCGTATCTGTATTGTAAAGGCACTGGCTCTGAAGCCGAAGCTCGTTATATGTGACGAGCCGGTCTCGGCTCTCGACGTCTCGGTACAGGCGCAGGTTATAAACCTTCTTAAAGACCTGCAGGCAGAGCGCGGACAGGCGTATATATTCATATCGCATGACCTCTCGGTTGTTGAGCATATTTCGGACGAAGTCGGAGTCATGTATCTCGGTACTATGGTTGAGTACGCGACAAAGGAAGACCTCTTCCGTGAGCCGCTTCATCCCTATACCCGTGCATTGTTTTCCGCCGTCCCGACGCCCGACCCGGACGTCAAGCTGAACCGTGTGATACTGGAGGGAGACATCCCCTCGCCGGCGAACCCGCCGAAGGGGTGCAAGTTCCATACCAGATGCCGCGAGTGCATGGACATCTGCCGTGAGGTGACGCCGGAGTTCCGTGACCTCGGCGGCGGTCATTGCGTCGCCTGCCATCTCTACGACTCATCCCCCACGGCGACAGCCCCGGAAAAAAGCAAGACGTAAAGTCACACAATAATAAAATTAAAAGGCACAGCATACCCCGTGTATCATTTTCGGGGCGCTGTGCCTTGTATTTTTTGTAAAGTATAATTTACATTAATTGACCTCATCTCACGCTTATATATACCGATAGCAAGCGCGAAATGAAAGCGGTTCAGTCCTTTAATGCCGTAAGCGGGACTACAAATACGCCGTCGGGTCTTATGTAGGCTGCGTTCGAGAGCCCGCATATGACGCATTTCAGTTTCGGCGCCTTTCCTCCGTTTGCAACTATATCGTCGCATACCCTGATAAGATTTTCAGCGCCTTCGTCTATTTTCTTTGCGCCGAGCTTTATTTCAAATGCGCACCAGTCTCCGTCCTCGAGTTCGATTACGGCGTCGATTTCGTTGTTTTTATAATCCTGATAGTGGAAAAGCTTTGCGCCGAACGATTGTGCATATATGGCGAGGTCACGCTCTGCCATCGCCTCGAATAAAAAACCGAATGTATTAAGGTCGGATAAAAGTTTGTCGACTGTGATGTTCAGCAGCGCACAAGCCATCGCCGGGTCGGAGAAATGCCTTTTCTCCGATTGCTTTACGCGTAGCGAGGAGCGCAGGTTCGGGGAAAAAGGCGCCTGATTGTCAAGGAGAAACAGGCGGTTGAGAAATTCAAGATATTTTGCTACCGTATTCCGGCTTATACTGTCGCCATCCTGCGCCTGCATATCCCTGAGAAGGGAAGAGTCGGACACCGTTGTGGATTCATTTCTTGCGAGAGAACGGAGGAGCAACTGCATTTTGTGCTTGTTATATTCGGCTCCGTCATCGAGCTTGCCGAGATCCTCACCGATAACGGTGTCCATATAGGCTCGCGGCATTAGATGGGCGTTCTTTTTTCCGGCGGAAATGTTTTCGGGCCAGCCCCCGCGGACGATGCAGGTCGCTATTTTTTCGAGAGGAACCTCCTCGAGGAGCTGCGCTCTGATATTGCCGCCGCACAGCTCGGAAAGGCTGACCTTGCCGGATGAGTCTCCGGACTCGTATAATGACATTGTATTCATACGGAGCCGTACAATCCTGCCTGCGCCGCTGTGCATAATTCCTTTCGTTTTCGGCGTGGAGGAGCCGGTCAGGATAATCTGCCCCTTTTTGTGGCGCCTGTCTACCTCTGCTCTTGTCGCGTCCCATATCGACGGCACCTCCTGCCATTCGTCTATAAGGCGCGGAGTATCACCCTGCAAAATCAGAGATGGATCCAATTCGGCGAGCTGCCTGTTTGAAAAGTTGTTCGCAGGGTCACCGACTAAAAACTCACTTTTTGAGTGAAATGCGGATGTCCATGTCTTTCCGCACCATTTAGGTCCCTCTATACAGACAGCACCGCTCACCTGTAAATAGGTTTCGATGGATTTGTCGATAATTCTTCGTCTGTACTCTTTTTTATCTCTCAATATCCCCATAGCGCACCTCCGCTTTTTCTATTATAATAGCAGATTGAGCAGTTTTTGTCAATATGATTGAGCAATATTTTGAGTTTTGAATGAGCAACTTTTTGAGTTTTGAATGAGCAATATTTTGAGTTTTGAATGAGCAGTTTTTCAAATTTTGAGTGAGCAATATTTTTTCGCAGGCGGCTTGCTCCCGTCGGTAGGGAGCTTTGCAAAAAAACAAGGCGACTGTCGTCGCCTTAGCTTTGGTGGTCGGAGTGACTGGATTCGAACCAGCGCTTGCCCTCCACCGTCGCATGGTCGCGGCACGCGCTCGCCGGCTCGCTTCTGCCGCTCCCTGCTTTGGGCGGTTTCGGCTTCACCAAAACGCTCCCCCGGAGCCTTTTGGCAAAGCCTACCCTTGGTCCCGTTGGTTCGGTCCGCAAGAGACCGACGGTAGGGAGCTTTGCAAAAAAATAAGGCGACTGTCGTCGCCTTAGCTTTGGTGGTCGGAGTGACTGGATTCGAACCAGCGGCCTCTTGGTCCCGAACCAAGCGCTCTACCAAACTGAGCCACACCCCGATTGCTATATTATACAATGCTACGAGAAACGCGAACACTGCCGCCTTTATCCCGAACATTAGCATTATAGCACAAGGCTTTCGTTTTGTCAATCTCTACCGCAAAAAATCTTCCCGTTTTTTTGCAATGAAATTCCAGACACCGCTCGCCACCGCTTTTTTGTCAAACCATACATATTTTTCTCTGTGCATGAATATAAGAGACGGTAGGACTTTATTGACTTCAAAGGAAAATCTGCACTGTTAGACCATGATTTCGGAAAAAATCAAAGCCGAAAAAAACAAGATAACAAAAAAATAAATTTCAGCGATTTACACAAAAATTGGGTGAACGGTGTTTATAAATACGAGCCGGGGAATTTACGATTTTAGATGTATGTTTTATTTTTTTCTCAATATATTGATTAGCGCGGCGGGAATCTCTGTATGTTGTTTATAAATTTTGCTAATGCGTAATGGTGATTTTGCACAAAAATCCCCTATAAAAACGACAGCTCTGCCAATTTGACAAATCCGTTTCACGCGCATATAATATGGGCATCCTTACGGAGTACCGTCCTATTATTAGGATAGAAAACAGTCGTGGCGGCATATGTCCCCCTTGTCAACCCGGCTGTGACGGTGCTTCGGGCGGTGCGCGGCGAAAGCCGCGTTTCATTTTGTATGATAAATTTTATCTGATAAAGTATCTTGAAGTGTGGAGGTTATTTTATGAGAAACACCAAAAGAATAATGTGGCTTATCGTCGTTACGGCGATAGTCTGCGCGCTCACTCTTGCAGTCGCCCTGCCCGCGAGTGCTAATGAGAACGCGAATGTCGCGAAAATCGGTGACACCGAGTATGCGACCCTCGATGCGGCATCCAAGGCTGCAAAGACGGGCGATACTATCACACTGCTAAGGGATGTGGATCTCGGAACCAATTCTGCGAGATTCTACAACCCGAGCGTTTCGAGCTGCCATGACCTTACTTTCGACCTTAATGGTCATACGATTACATCGGCAGCTGCGACTGATGGTACGGTTATCGTTGCAAGGGTTGGACTGGTAATCAAGAACGGCACAATCGTGAATACGAATACCGCTGCTACGACAGCTGCGGTTTATGTGACCAACAAAGGTACAACTACGCTTGAGAATATAACCCTGAAGTCAACCGGCGACGGAGTGCATGTCTGCAAGCTGACGAGTGCTGCCGTAGTAGTTGTTAATGTTAACGATGGCACTACTGTTAATGCCGGTAAAAATGGCATATATATCATGGCACCGGGCGGAACAAAATCAAAGATCCCGCAGATAACGCTGAATGTCAACGGTGGCACGATCACCGGTGCAGAAACAGAGACAGAGACCGGAATAAAGGCGGCGGGACCAGGTAGCAGCGCGTACGGTATAGTCGGTGTTAATATCACGGGCGGTACGATCAGCGGAGTAAAGGTTATTACCGACAACGCAAATCGAATGGTAAATCTCAATGTCACCGGCGGAACAATAGACGGCGATCTGGTCGGAGTTGGCGATAACAATATTGCAATTTCCGGTGGTACATTCAATGGCAATCTGACAGAGACAGGCGATAGCAATAACGCAATCACCATCTCCGGCGGTACTTTCAGCAGCGAGGTAAAACCGGAATGGTGCGCCAAGGACTTCGCTGTTAAAGCGAATGACGACGGTACATACAGCGTTAAGACAATCTATGTCGCTAAAACAGGCGATAACAGGTATGAAAGCCTTGCGGCGGCAATTAGCGCAGCGAGCAACGGTGCTACCGTAGAGCTTCTTACGGAAACCACCGAGGATGTAGTGATAGACAAGAATATCACTCTTGATCTCGGCGGATTCACACTTACCGGAAACGGCGTGACAGGTAAGGCTACACTTACCATAGCAGAAGGTGCAACCGCGACCGTCAGGAACGGCAGCATCAAGGGCACGGCAAATTCTTACTATACCATTCTGAACAACGGTACGGCGACCTTTGATGGGCTCACCGCTACTGCCGGAAATAATGGCTCTTCAATGATTGACAACCACGGCACGCTGACGATAAACAGCGGCAGCTACACCGGCGGTCTCGATACGGTTAAGAATGAGCCGTCGGCAATGCTGACTATAAGCGGCGGTACGTTCACGTTGAGCAAAGGCACTTCCCGCTTTACCGGCGTTGTGTTCAACTACGGTACACTTGAGATCACCGGCGGTGAGTTCATTCAGAGCGACACGGGCGCTCCCTATGGGTATGCGCAGGTTATTCACACCGACAAGGACGGGAGCGTGGCACCGTCGACGGTAATTAAAGGCGGTACATTCAAAAATCTGTGTACCAGGAGCGCGGCTTGGACAGTTCGCGCAACAAACGCGGCTGCAGGAGCGACAAAGGTTTCCGGCGGTACATTCAATAAGTCTGTCGGATGCTACTACTTTGCCGACGGCTCCGTTCTGGCGAAGAATTCTGACGGAACCTACGGTGTCAGGGAAGGACAGTATGTTGCCTCAATAGGTATGACAGGATATGAATCTCTCGCCGACGCGATAGCTGCGGCAGAGGATGACGATACTATAACCCTCTTGAAGGACATCTATGAAAATGTTACCATAGAAGCGGGACAGCAGATTACCCTTGATCTTAAAGGTAAGACCCTCAACGGCGGAACAGGAACCGCAGTTGCGACGATAACAAACCACGGCACGCTCACCATAAATGACAGCGTGGGTGGCGGACGCGTGATGCGCAACGACTCCGGAATTGTCGGCGAGACCTCGTATTATGTAATCGACAACTGCGGTGGCACTCTCACAATAGAGAGCGGTTCCATCTACAATAACTCCGGTTACAAGAAAACAAATCCGAGCGGATCTATGGTAGGTTCGTCGCTTATCCGCAACGGCGGTTCTGATGACATGTCTTACCTTTACATAAAGGGCGGCAGTATTACTCAGAAGAATTTCATTGCTGTTAAGAATGACCCTAACGGTATCCTCACGGTTACCGGCGGCGAGATTTCTTCCAATCACTCCGCTGTACAGAACTGGTTCAAGGCAACTATAACGGGCGGTAAGATCACAGGTCAGCTCTGGACTGATTCGTATGTAGAGGGCGAGTCTGTCGGCGAGACAACAATAGGCGGAAACGCTGAATTTAACGGCGAGATCGTTATAGATATAACTGGTAATATCGCTCCTGCTCTCAGGATCACCGGAGGTACTCTCAATATCACAAATATGAGTATCACGACTGCTGCCGCGGCTGCTGGCGCGAAGCCTGCGGTCTCCGGCGGTGTGTTCAACATTGAGGTTAAGAAGGAATGGTGCGTTGAGGGCTTCGCTCCGAAAGCACTTGCGGGCGGCACATACGGCGTTGAGCAGCTTGTGAAGCTCGAAGCCACCGAGGGCGTCCTCGGTGAGAGCGTCAAGTTCTACATTCTCACGAACAGGTACGTCGGCCTCAAGTTCCGCGTAAGAATTACTCTCAACGGCGAAGAGGTTATCTACAACGGCGTTGATTATGAAAAGAATGGCACAGAATACTACGCATATATTCTTGACCTTCCTCCGCAGTACCTTGACGCGGACCTTAAGATAGAGCTCATCAACAACAGCGGCGAAGCTATTCAGACCGTAAATTACAGCTTCCTTAAGTACTGTGAGGAGGTTCTTAAAGCGGACGCAAATGCAAAGCAGCTTGTGGCTGACCTTCTTTGGTACAGCGTTGCGGCAAAGAACAAGTGCGGACTTGAATCCACAACCCTTACTGCAAAGCTTGGCAAGCTCGGACTTACACAGAGCACCGGTGCGATCAAGGCAACCGTAACGAAGTCTCACACTAAGACCGGGGAAGAGTCGTATATATCCGGCGCGACGCTCTACCACGACAGTATGAACAGGATAATTATCCTTGTTGACAGCGGTTTGTATGAGAACACCATCGGAAATCACACCTACACATATAAGAAGGGCAACGGTACGGCAAAGGATCTTGTAAAGATCGGTGAGCTCGTGACCGACGGACCTACGTATGTAATGCTCGCTACCGAGGGCATATACGCAAATGAGTTCGACACCGCATATACCATAGAGGTAACCTTTAACGGCGAAGTTGTTGAAACTCTCGTCTACTCTGTAAATAACTACTGCGAGACAAAGGCAGCGGAAAACGAGCTTGCAAAGGCACTCTACTATTACGGTGTGTCGGCTGCAGCCTACAAGCATTCATGACAGGAGGGAATAGCATGAAAGAAGTCATGAAAGAAAAATACACGGCTCCCGAGGCAGAGGTGATAAGCCTCACCGAGAGCGACATAATTTCCACATCTGTTGGAAACAACGCAAAGGGATTTGCCGACCCCGACTTTGACCCGCTCAACTGGTAAGTAAGGCTCGGACGGCACTGTCACCCGGATGCAGACCATAGAGCCGCCCGCTTGCGGGCGGCAGTGGTGCCCGGCGCGCCGGAACGGTTATATTTGCCTTTCGGCGAGGACAGAAAATCCCCAAACATGAAAAAATCCCTAAGCACAGGAAAAATCCCCCGGACTTTCCGGGGGATTTTTATTGTACTGCGCGGGACGCTGTGAAATACGACTTATTTAACTTAGTCAAGTACGATTTGCCTAATCGTAAATGACCAAATCGTACTTGACTGTTTTTGTCCTGTTTCACTCTTCAAAAAGGTCCTCGATATTACAGCCGAGGGTTCTCGCGAGTCGCGCGAGGATATCCGCCTGCGCCTTGTTTATATCGTTGCGGCGCTGTTCATACATCTGAATATTCCGCACGGCGACAGCTGACTTTTCGGCGAGCTGACTTTGAGAGAGCCCCGCCGCGGTGCGTATTCTTTTCAGGTTTGTCTCTCCTCTGTGAGAGGCGATATATTCATCTGCTACCGCAAAGAATTTTGTAATATCCGCCTCGTGCAACGTATCATACATAGACAGCACCCGCTCAATCGGAAGAAGTCTGTTTATATTCTGAAAGGATGCCCCTTTGTAATTCTGATACCGCGCGAGCGCCCAACCAGCCCAGTAGTAAACCGGGCGGTCAAAAAACGACTCCGGCGACAGAATGGCACATCTCCCCGCTGTCGTGTTTATGACAATGTTCAGAAGCTCCGCCGCGGAGTATCCCGCAAGGTAGCGTGGGTTACCTTTTTCTATCTGTCTTGCTACATCGGAGGACGAAAACATATTCCAGTACATGATCGGGTCTAATCCGGAGTCAGCCGCGTATTCAAACATTGTGCCGATGTTGTCGGCGACTATGTCAGCATAGCTTTCTTCATACGCTCTTATCGCCATTTTTTATCCCACCTCTTATAATATCCATAACAAACACACCGTCTGTGCCGGTATTGTGCCGATTTTCGCCGAAATATGCTTCTCGCGCTTTTTTATCGCGGCTGACACGTTTTGTATAGTATTCTTTACATTCTGCCGCTTCATACCCGAGAAATTTAACTCCGGCAAAGGCTCTTTCTGATTTAAGAACTATCTGGATACCGAGCTCGCCGAGGCGCATTGCCTCCCCGAGCTGCTCTACGGTTATTGCGTTGTTTATAAAGTCTTTTGCAAAGCTGAAATATGAGTCGTCAGCGCGATAGCCTATGATTATATCATATTTTTCAACATCAACATAAAAGTTTTCAAGAATATATTCCTTAGCTCGCACCGACAGAGGAGTGTTAGTATCAAATGTTCTGAATTTCAGGAGCAGTGCCATCCAGTTGAGAATGGAATATTTATTATCTCTGAGGTCGAGAACCCTATACTCACCGGGGTCTATTTCATACTTGTTGGCATAGCCGTTTGTCTCATTGTCCGCGCATGCCCACTCTTTTGCGAGCTCGGCGCTCTCGGTACAATAAAACCCGAGACCATAGTCGTTTTTCCTGTTTCCTTTGCCATATTCGGGCACCTCGATAATGTCCCTTGAGCCGTGATAAATAAACATTCTATTCACCTCCTCGCTAATATTATATCATTTCAATGATACATTTGTCAACAGGGAGGAATAAAAACTATCGTTGCAATGATATATATAGTAAAAAGAGAGGTCTGCCGCGGGCACATTGAAATGCTCTGCGACAGACCTTTTTATGTTGTTTGGTGGGGGAGGATTTTTCGGTCTTACCGGATATGTAAAAGCCCTCGGGCGAAGCAGATTTTTATCTCTGTATGCGACCGGTTCCGTTACCCCCCGCGAGTGCCTTGACCTCGTCGACCGAGACCATATTGAAGTCGCCCTCGATAGAGTGCTTCAGGCAGGACGCCGCAACCGCAAACTCGACCGCGTCCTGCGTGGAATAGCCGTTCAGACAGGCGTATATAAGTCCGCCGCCGAAGCTGTCTCCGCCGCCTACTCTGTCGACTATATGCATGTGATAGGACTTTGAGAAGCAGTACTCCTTACCGTCATAGAGAAGAGCTGCCCAGTCATTGTCGTTCGCGCTTATGGAGGAGCGGAGGGTTATTGCGACCTTCTCAAAGCCGAACCTCTCGGCAAGCTGACGGGCAACGGATTTATAGCCCTCGTGATTGAGCTTTCCTCCGGCAATGTCGGTGTTCTCCGCGTCTATGCCGAACACGTCGTGCGCGTCCTCCTCGTTGGATATGCAGACGTCAACGTATTCGCAGAGCTTTGTCATCGTCTCTCTTGCCTGCTCCCTTGTCCAGAGCTTCTTTCTGAAGTTCAGGTCACAGGAGATCTTAACGCCGTGCGCCTTTGCCGCGCGGCAGGCGTCGAGGCATATTCCGGCGACAGTCGGGTTGAGGGCGGGGGTGATACCGGTGAAGTGGAACCAGTCGGCTCCGTCGAATATCTTATCCCAGTCGAAATCCTCGGGAGAAGCCATAGCAATTGCGGAATAGGCTCTGTCATAGATGACCTTCGACGGACGCTGTGACGCGCCCTTCTCGTTGAAGTAAATGCCTATTCTGTCTCCGCCCCTCACTATCATTGAGGTATCGACGCCGTATCTGCGGAGCGCATTTACCGCAGACTGTCCGATCTCGTGCTTCGGGAGCTTTGTGACAAATGCGGAGTCAACTCCGTAATTAGCAAGAGAAACCGAGACGTTAGCCTCGCCGCCGCCGTAGACGACGCCGAACTTATCCGCCTGTGTAAAGCGGAGGTATCCCTCCGGAGCGAGGCGGAGCATGATCTCACCGAATGTAACTACTTTCATAAAAATGTCCTTTCGGGTATTAATATTTTTTCCGGACGGGCATATAATCAAAACAAAGGGAGCCCGTCCGATATTCACACAGGTATTTTATCACATACAGTATGAAAAATCAAGGGGTCGGGGGAAACAAAAATCCCGCGGACGGCGGGCAGAGCCGTTCGCGGGCGGGGGATAGGGGACTGTCACGAAGTTTTTTGTCAGATATCCTTTGTACGGAGCTCTTCAAGGCACTTTCTGCAGATTTTCTTACCCTTGAAATATGTAATGTCCTCGACAGCGTCGCAGAACATGCAGGTCGGCTGATACTTCGTCAGGATTATCTTCTCTCCGTCGACGAATATCTCAACGGCGTCGTTATTCGTGATGCTCATGTTGGTACGGATCTCCTTCGGTATTACTATTCTTCCGAGCTCATCCACATTTCTTACTATGCCTGTTGATTTCATGATTTTTCTCCTTTTTTCTTTTAAGTAATAAATTCGTGCTTTTTCTTTTTTCGGGAAAGCCTGACATTTTCTGCCTTCCATACACATATTACCACTCGATACGGTTTTTGTCAACAAGAAATCCGAAAAAAGTTGTGAACAAATTGGAAACAAAATGGAATTTCATGTAATTTATGGTCAGAATTTGTCGAATGGCTGAAAGGGGGCGGTTTTACGGAGGGGTACAGGGTAGTCACAGACATGCTCCCCCGGCAGATGAGGTGCGAGATAGAGCGTATCGGACTCTCGCGCAGGGATTTTCCGGACGGGCTCTCGGAGGTGCGGCTCCGCTCTCCGGGCAGGTGCTCTCTCGTTATGTCCGGGGAAAACATCATACTCTCCTCGCAGATTTCGCGCGAGGAGACGGAGGAGATCCTCAGGCGGATGACCGGCGGCTCGCTCTATGCGTTCCGGGACAGTATATGCGAGGGCTATGTGACGCTCGAATGTGGGATCCGCGTCGGCGTCTGCGGGCGGGCGAGGTATGAGGGCGGCAGGATTGTCGGCGTCTCGGAGATAGCCTCGCTCGTTTTCAGAATACCGCACGGGGTGTCCGACACGGCGGGGGAGATTTTCCGCACGTGGGAGGAGAGGGGGATGCCGGGGCTTCTTATCTACTCTCCGCCGGGGTGCGGAAAGACTACGGCGCTCCGTTCTCTCGCCGGACTCATCGGCGGAGGGGCACGACCGCGCCGGGTGGTCGTCGTTGACGAGAGGTGCGAGTTCTCGGCGGATGACTACTCCTCGGCGACGGTTGATATTCTCTCGGGCTACACGCGGGAGCTCGGAATAGGGATAGCGACGCGCACGATGTCCGCGGAGGTGATAATGGTTGACGAGATAGGCGGAGAGGCAGAGGCACGGGGAATATTCGGCGCGGTGCGCTGCGGGGTTCCGCTTATCGCGTCGATACATGCCTCGACCCTCTGTGAGGCGGTGACAAAGCCGGGGATAATGCGCTTTCTGCGCTGTGGGGCGTTTTCGCTCTTTGCGGGGATATTCCGCATGCGCGACGGCTTCCGGTGCACTATTTCCGGGGCGGAGGAGGCAGTGCATGCGGCAAAGGAGCTGAACGGAGCGCATGCGCGAGTGGAGGGAATTACATGTACCGTATAGCAGGGATAGCAGCCGTCGCGCTGGCTGCTCTTATCTTCTCGCGTGAGTTCTCGGCGTATCAGAAGCGGAGAATGGGGGAGACGGAGGGCTTTCTTTCGCTCCTTACGTTTATGCGCGGGGAGATAAACTGCCATCTGCGCCCGGTGTCCGAGTGGTGCCGGGATTTCCGCGACCCTGCACTTGAGCGGGTGGGATTTCTGCCCGCCCTGCGTGAGAGCTGTGACCTTTCCGGGGCATACTCGGCGTGCGAGGGGAAGCTCTCGGTGACGGACGCGGAGCGAAAGCTGCTCTCCGCCTTTACCTCCTCTTTCGGGCACGGGTACCGGGAGGATGAGCTGAAGCTCGTCGATTATTACTGCGGTGAGATGGGGCGCGCCGCCGCGAGGTGCCGGCGGGATGTGCCGAGGTACAACCGCCTTGTGCGGACGCTGTGCGCCTCTGCCGCCGTCGCCGCGGTCATACTTCTTTTATGAATGTGAGGATATATAAAAATGGATGTTTCCACTCTCATGAAGGTCGCCGGGATAGGAATGATAGTGACCGTCGCCTGTCAGATACTCAACAAGGCGGGCAGGGAAGAGCAGGCGACGCTCGTCTCGATAACCGGTATCGTCATTGTGCTTATAATGCTCGTCGGTGAGATAGGCACGCTGTTTGAGAGCGTTCGGGGAGTGTTCGGAATATAATGGACGGTAAATTAATTTTGGGTGCGCTCGCCCTCGCGGTCTGCGGATATTTTCTCCGGGAGCTCGGCTGGCGCGGGGTTCCGCTCTTCTTCGCGGTCGCGCTCTGCGTCGTTGTCCGTGCCCTCCTCCCGCGCCTGCCGGTTCTGTCGGGGATATATGATGAGGTGGCGGCGCTCGGAGCTCCGGACGACACCGTAAAGGCGGTGCTTAAGGTGCTCGGGATAGGATATCTCACATCCGTGACCGTTTCGGTCTGCCGGGAGCTCGGGGCGGACAGCCTCTCCCGCGTCGCCTCCATCGCCGGGCGCGCGGAGATACTCGCGGCGGTGCTCCCGGCTGTACTTTCTCTCCTCCGCTACGGCGCGGAGATGATAGGATGAGGGGGCAGGGGTACACTTCGCGCCGCACCGGGGGTTCAGAGCACGGCTCTTTTGGTGTGCGCCGCCCCCGGAGGAGGCTCCTGCACTTGTCCGCGGTGCTCATGGGGCTCCTCCTGCCGTTTCTTCTTGCTCTGCCGTCCTTTGCGACGGAGGAGAGGGACGGTGACGGCGCGGCGGTGCAGGTCGGCGCGGCAGTGCAGGTCGGCGCGACATCGCGTGAAGATGCCACGGTGAGGTCGGCGCCGTCGATTGTCGCCACGGGGGACAGCCGGCTCGACGAATACGGCGAGAATTTTCTTTCGGTTCTCGGTGACGAGCTGCGCTCCGTCCTTTTCCCGGACGGGAGCACGGATGCAGATTCCGCCACGGACGCCCTGTCCCCGGGTCGGATACTCTCGCTTATCGTTGAATCCGTGCGTGAGAGCGCGGGGATAGGGGTGTTCATGACTATTATCGGCGCGGCGGTGCTCGCCGCTCTTTCAGGCGCGGTTTCGGGCGGGATAAGCTCTCCCGAGCTGTCATCGGCTGTATCCCGGGCTGTCGCGGCGCTGTGCACCGTTGCGATACTTCCGGGAATATCCGCGGAGGTGGACGGGATTTCCGACACGCTCAGTCGCGGCGGCGACTTTTTCGGCGGGATAATACCCGTGATGTCCGGCGTCTGCGCCTCCTCCGGCGCGGCAAAGACCGCCGCAGTTACCTACTCGGGAGCATATTTCACGGTGGGATTTACCACGGCGGTGCTCTCGCGTATTCTTCTTCCGATAGCCGTCGGGAGCATCGCTGTCGCGGCACTCGGCGGTATTGCGGAGTGCGAGCCGATAACAAAAGCTGCGTCGGCTGTGCGGTCGTTTTTCACATTCGGGATAGGAGGGGTCAGCGCGGTGATACTTGCGTTCTGCTCGCTCCAGACGACACTTGCCGTCAGCGGGGACTCTGCCGCCCTGCGCGCCTCGCGCCTTGCGGCATCCGGGATTCCGGTCGTTGGCTCGACCCTGTCCGGCAGCCTCTCGACGCTGTCTGCCGGGGTCGGATACCTGCGCTCGGTGATAGGCTCCGCCTCGACTGCGGCACTCGTTCTTATCTTCGTCCCGCCTCTCGTGCGGCTGTTCGTCTTTCGCGCAGCCCTCGGGATTAGCTCTGCCGTCCCCGCCCTGCCGCAGACCTGCCGGAAAATGTTCACCGGCGTGCGCGCCGCTCTTGATTCTCTTATATCCGTCTATGTCTGCTCGGCTCTCCTTTACATAGGGCAGACGGTGATATTCTTAAAGAGCGGGGTGAGTGTATGAGAGAATACTTTCTGTCTGTATACGCGCTCGCCGCACTTCTTGCCGTCATAGCCTTTCTGATACCCGGTGGGGCGGAGGGAGACGCCGTGCGCCGCGGGATTTCCGCGCTCGCGCTCTGCGCGGTGCTCACCCCCGTATGTATCGCGGTGCGCGGCGTGGCGGAGGCAGATATTGCGGAGCTTATTCCGGCGGAGATGCCGGAGGAGACGCTTTACTCCGAGAGGTCGGAGGAGGCTTTTTGCCTCGGGATAAGGGAGGCTGTCGCGGGGAGGTTTTCGATAGATCCGGAGAATATAACCGTCAGCGTGACGGGCTATGACCCCGGAGGTGTGCACGCGGATAAAATATGCGTAATTCTCAGAGCGCGCGCCGCCCTCGCCGACACGAGGGGAATACGCGCATACGTGAGTGGGCTCGGTTGCGGGGAATGTGAGGTGGAAATTGAGATCTGACGGAGTTTTTGCCGGCTTTTTCAGAAACAAAACCGGAATTGTCAGAGTCGTGCTGGTGCTCGCTGTCGGGGCACTGTTTCTTTGGCTCGGTCTCCGGGGCGGTGGGAACGACGGCACCGACACGCGCGATGAGCTGACGCAGTACAAGGAAAGCCTTGAAAGTGAACTCTCGGAGCTGTGCTCCGATATCCGCGGCGTCGGAAAATGCCGGGTGTTCGTCAGCTTTTCCGTCGGTTCGAGGACGGAATACCGGGGGTCGAGCGTCGTGTCGGTAGCTCCACCGGAGGTGCAGGCGGTTAACATAGTCTGCGAGGGGGCGGACGACGATGTCGTGCGTTACACGCTCGTAAACATGATTTCCTCCACCTTCGGCATAGGGACAAACCGGATAACAGTTGCAAAAATGTCGTGAACGGCGGAATACATGAGCACTCTTTTGCATAATGTTTAGCAGTCAGCAATCAGAAAAGGAGATGTCACAATGACAAAAAGAGAAAAATTCGCAAAATTCTTCAAGACAAAGACCGCGCGGGGAATTACGGTAGCCGTCGCAATGGTGCTGATAGGGCTCGCCGTCTACCTCAACTACCGCTGGTTCTACGACCCGCAGGACTCGGTAGGCTACGGCAAGAACAACATGGAGGACAACTACAAGGACAACAAGACCCAGACCTCGGCGGACGATAAGAACGAAAACAATTACTTCACCGCCACCGCCCTTACGCGCACGCAGTCCCGCGACGAGGCTCTCGACGTTCTGAAAACCATAACCGAGAGCGCGGAGGCGTCCGAGGAGGCAAAGGCAGAGGCACAGAAGCAGATCTCGAGGATAGCCACGGATATTCAGAACGAGGCGAATATCGAGTCGCTTGTAAAGGCAAAGGGCTACACCGAGTGCGTCGCCATAATAGGCGATGACTCCGTCAGCGTTATCGTGAGCGCGGAAAAGATGCAGGCGGCGGACGCGGCGAAGATACTCTCCATAGTCTGTGAGACTACCGGAATAAGCCCGGAAAAGGTAAGCATCATAAACAGATAAATGAGGTAATACCGGAAACGGCTCCCGCATACGGCGCCGTCGGACCGCGCCAGAGGTTACGGCGCCGCCCGGCGGCGCCTTTCATAGGTCGTGGCTTTTCCGGTTGACTTTGCAGGAAAAGAGTGATAGAATATAATAAAATATCAAGTATACCCGTAATGAGGAGGGGATATGAGAAAGCTTAAAGTCGGAATAATAGGCGCCACCGGCATGGTGGGGCAGAGATTTATAACGCTCCTTGCAAATCATCCGTATTTTGAGATAGCCGCGCTCGCCGCAGGTCCGCGCTCTTCGGGGAGGAGCTATCGCGAGGCTGTTGCCGGGAGGTGGAAGCTCTCATGCCCGTGCCCGGAGGAGGTTCTCGATATGCCTGTGCTTGACGCCTCGGATGTCGCGGCTGTCGGCAGACTTGTCGATTTTGTGTTCTGCGCCGTAAATCTTCCGAAAAGTGAGACGCTCGCTCTCGAGGAGCTGTATGCAAGGCACGAGATACCCGTGGTATCAAACAATTCGGCGAACAGGTGGACGCCGGATGTTCCTATGCTCATTCCGGAGGTGAACCCGGAGCACGCGGAGGTGATAGCCGCACAGCGCGCGCGGCTCGGGACGAAGAGGGGTTTTATAGCCGTTAAGCCGAACTGCTCGATACAGGGCTATGTCGGCGCGCTGACGCCTTTAAGAAAATACGGAATAGAGAAGATAGCCGTCACGACCTATCAGGCTGTAAGCGGGGCGGGGAGGACCCTCTCCGACTGGGAGGAGATGACCGACAACATAATCCCGTACATACCCGGCGAGGAGGAGAAGAGCGAGCGTGAGCCGCTGCGCGTATGGGGAGAACCCGACGTGGAGGGTCTGAGGATAGTCCCGGCAGATGAGCCGGTGATAAGCGCGCAGTGCCTGCGCGTCCCGGTGAGCGACGGGCACATGGCGGCTGTGTTCGTGAAGTTTCGTGAAAAGCCGACCGTGGAGGAGATAAAGACGGCATGGCGCGACTTCACCCCCCTGCCCGAGAGGCTCTCGCTCCCCTCCGCGCCGGAGCGCTTTATCACATATTTTGAGGAGCCGGACAGACCGCAGACGCGCCTTGACAGAGGGCTTTATTCGGGTATGGGAATATCCGTCGGCAGGCTTCGCGAGGACAGAATTTTCGATTACAGCTTCGTCACCCTCGCGCACAATACCCTTCGCGGTGCCGCCGGGGGAGCCGTTCTTATGGCGGAGCTTCTTGTGAGCCGGGGGTATCTGACACCGGCAGACTGAGGGAATTACCCCGCAGGCGTGTATGAATTTCAAGCTGAAAGGACGAAAAAATGAACATAGCAAAATACAGGGCACTGCTTGCCGCGGTGGATATGGGCTCGTTTTCCGCCGCGGCGGAAAAGCTCGGCTGCACGCAGTCGGGGCTTACACACATGATGAACGGGCTCGAGGACGAGATAGGCTTTCCGCTTCTTCAGCGCGGGCATTACGGAATAAAGCTCACGCCGGGCGGAGAGAGACTCATACAGAAGATACGCGAGCTCGTTGCCTCAGACGACGCGCTGAACGCCGAGATAGAGATGGTCCGCTCTCTCGGTGACAATACTCTCCGCGTCGGCGCATATTCGAGTATGGCGTCCTGCTGGCTGCCGACGGTGGTGGACAGGTTTTCCGCCGAGCTTCCGGATATTAACGTGGTGATACAGACCGGCACGGTCGGCGAGCTCTGCGGGGGGCTCTCCGACGGGAGATTCGATATACTTTTCGGGTCGGTGAATACAAAATACGATTTCCGGTGGATTCCGATAGCAAAGGACAGATTTTATGCCGTCCTGCCGATGGACTATCCGATAGTAGGAGACGAGTTTGACATAACCCGCTTCAACGGAACGAAATTTCTTATGCCCGGTCTCGGCTTTGACCACGATATAAGCGCGGTGTTCGAGAAATACAACGTAAAGCCGTTTGTCACGGAGACGTATGTTGACGACCCGGCGATAATATCAATGGTGAGCCACAGGCACGGCGTCAGCATGCTCTCGGAACTCATAGTAGGCAGGCTCGCGGAGAATGTCCGCTGCGTTCCGATAGTGCCGGAGGTCTGTCGCGAGCTTGCAATAGCGACAAAGCCGGATGCCGCCCTGTCACCCGCGGCGCGCCGCCTTATAACCCTCACAAAGGAATATGTAAAGGAGACCGGGAGACCTCTGTTTGGTAATATTGAATAAAAAGTAAGGCAAAAATTCGTCAGTGCCGTCATCACAAAAGCGCGGTATTCGCTTGACTTTCCGCCGCGGGGCAGTTATAATTATTATGACAAATAACTACGCATGAAAGGTTATCGGTATACTATGAAAAAGATTATATGTCTTCTTCTCCTCTCGGTGCTTGCGTTTTCGCTTATTGCCTGCGGGGACAGCCGCGCGGACGAGATACTCGCCGCCGTGGAAAATTCTGAGCCTACGAAGATAGTGACTATCGTGAACTACGTGAAAGAGAACGAAGGTCTTCCCGACGTCTCCCTGAACAGCCAGTACACGATTGAGCTCGACGGTGACAATTCAATCGCCGCATACAGAGCCGAGAGGCTCGCCTCCCCGACCGACACGGACGCGGACGGACCCATAAAGACGGTCGAGGGCACCCTTTATTATAAGGACGGAAAGTATTCGCTCGACGGCGAGGAGTGGGGCGCACAGCCGCCGTATCAGTCGGCAAAGGCACTCGCGCTGAAGCTCGATAAGGCTGACAGCCACGAGGTTTCCGCGGACGGGACGACGCTTACCGTAAAGCTCTCCGGAGAGAACGCAGCCGACGCGCTCGGAACCGATCTCAAGCCGGTCGGCACAGTGACTGTCGAGATAGTCACGGTCGGCGAGCATGTGACCCGCATTTTCGTGTCCTACACTACGGAGAGCGGAGCGAGGGTTGAGATAAATACTTCCTATTCGTACAACAAGCTCACACTCACATTTCCCACAGACGGGCAGTGAGAATCAATGAACTGAAAGGAAGAACAGAATGAAAAAGATAATTGCACTCCTTCTGCTTTGCGTCTGCGTCTTTTCCTTTGCCGCCTGCAAGGATAAGAAAAAGGAAATGACCGTTGATGACCTCGCCGCGATGTATAACGCCAGCGCGCCGACAAAGACGATAGTGAACACCACCCGTACGATAAAGTCCGAGGAGGACAGCGGAGACGGGCTTGTACTTAACGACACCTATACACTGGTTTCCGGAAAGATAGACGGCTACAACGCCGCTGTGTACACCCATGAGTACGATGAGCTCAGCGAGGTTACCGAGTCCGGCGGAGAGGCGATACAGCGTCGCAACGAGACGCGCGAGTTCTACGAGCGCGATGGCTACGGGCTTCGCGTCAACGGCGGAGACTGGAATCCCTCCGGAACGAGCATTATCCCGAGCGCGGGCTCAAACGCCATAAACTTCACCTCGGCGAATGTAACCGACGTTAAGGTCGACGGAACGAACATTACCTTCAAAATTCCCTCGGCTAACGTCAGCGCGGTATTCGGAAATAAACTCAACATAAATGCAAATTCACAGGGCGTGACGGTCGAGGTAGAGACCGACGGCTCGCTCGTAACCTCCGTGACCATAAGATACACGAGCCCTGCCGGTGATGTCTTGGGTGAGTGCAGTGTGGTCATCAAGGCGGTTTACTCGTACGACCTTGAAATGGTAACGCTTCTGAAGTGATTTTCCGGAGGATTGACGAAATGAAGAAAATTATAGCTTTTGCTCTTGCGATAATATGTATTTTTGCGGTTGTATCCTGCTCTGGCGGAGATAAGTATAAGGAACAGCTTGATGCCTTTGCGGCGGCTCTCGACAATACGAAGCCGACCGGGGCAAAGGTAGTGACTAATTTCCATTCTGGTCTTCTCGGCGACCTTGACGGCGAGTTCAATATCACCTATAAGGACGACGGCTCATCCGAGATAGCATACAGCTACGAAGAGTTCGCAGAGCTTACGGAAAATCCGACAAGCGAGGAAGTAAAGAAAACCCACACCGGCACCGTTACCGTTGACAAGAACGGTAAGTATACCGACGGCGACAGTCTTAACGGCACGGCGGCGGCAGCCACGGGACTTAAAATAAACCTCGGCGGAAAGCTCACCGTAAAGAACGCATCGAACACCGCCATTACCATTCTCGTAAAGGCAGAGAACACAAAGGATGTTATCGGCACGGCACTTGAAAACGACGTAACTCTCGTTCTTACAAAGGCAAACGATATGATAGCAACCGTCGCGCTCAGCTACACGACGCTCAGCGGCGATGTGCTCATTTCCTGTGCATATAAATTCTGACAGAACGTCTGCATTCACACGGAGTATGGGGCTCTCCGGTTTTCCGGAGAAAAATAAAGCAGGGTCTCCCGCATTTGCGGGGGACCCTGCTTTTATGAAAAACTATATCCGAGGAGCTTTGCACAGGCGTCTGACGTGACGGAGACAACCGTGTCGCCGAACACGGCATATTTTTCACCGTTCCCGCGTCCTCTTGCATATTTTATAAAGTTTGCGGCTTCGTCCTCGCTTGAAAACTGCGTCATCGTGCACCCGCCGAAGCCGTCGCCCTCTGTGCCGACGGATTTTGAATATGCGGCATAGCGCACTATCTTCACGGTGAAGGAATAGCCGGCGGAGACGAATTGTTCATTAAGATATTCGGAGTAGGGGAGACACTTGCTCTCTCCTGTGGCAGAGCTGTAGAGCTCGTATCCCGCCTTTATGAGCTTCTTCTCATCCCGGCTCCACGAGAAGCCGCCGCAGGAGGAGAGAAGCAGTGCCGCAACGGTGAAGAAAAGCATGGCGGCGGCTAATATTCTTCTTGTTTTCGACATTTACGATACCTCTTTTCGGTGTCAATTTTCCTTAGACGGCGGAGCCGCAGGCGACAGCGAAAATACGCTGTGCGGTGCCGACGGGGGCTTTATATCCGGGAATAAAAATAAATCCCGGTAGTTATGCTACCGGGACATCTGGTGGACCATCTAGGACTCGAACCTAGGACCGACCGGTTATGAGCCGGTAGCTCTAACCAACTGAGCTAATGGTCCTTCCAAAGTGACTATCATATTATAGCAGATAAATATGAACAATTCGTGCTGAAATTATGAATAAAATATTAATTAAAGCATTGTGTAAAGAAAAAAATAATGATTTTTCCGGGTAAAGCAGAACGCCGCGTAATAATTTGTTCGCTATTGATTATTGAAATATACATTTTTTTGTGTTTTCTGTTGACATTTACCGAAAAACATGGTATCATGTATATAAGTATAGATATATATGTATATATATTTATTTATTTTAAGGAGGCACTCGGAAAATGCCTGAAATCAAATACGAGGTTGTCGATAAGATAGGTGTTGTAAGCGAGGGGAGCAATGGCTGGAACAAGGAGCTCAATCTCATAAGCTGGAACGACAGAGAGCCTGTATACGACATCCGTACATGGTCTCCCGATCATGAGAAGATGGGCAAGGGCGTTACCGTCACGGTAGCGGAGGCAAAGGCGCTTCGCGATATGCTCAACAAGCTCAATCTTGACTGACAGTCGGCACGATTATAGACTGCCAACCGCGTGTATCTCGCGGTTCCGGATGCGGGGACGGCTTTTCGCAGGGGGCGTTTTGCCCATAAAATAATGCGACTTCACGCAAGAAATACATAAAGATGTACCCGCGCGCGGTCGGAGCACAGGCTCCGGCCGTTTTGCTTTTCCGGCGCGGCTATATATTCGTTCGCCGTGAGCAGCCGGGTTCATCGCATGTTTTCCGGCGTGCTGTTGAGCAGCTTTTTTATCTCCCGCCAGCGCGGCATATACCTGTCAAGGTGCGCCTTGAAGAGTGCGCCGTGGTCCGGGTAGCGGAGGTGCGAGAGCTCATGGAGTATCACATAATCGACGCAGACCGGGGGTTTTGCCGCGAGCGTCAGCGATATGGCTATCCGCCCGGTTTTTGTATTGCACGTGCCATAGCGTGTATGCATATCCCGTATTATTACCGATGTGGGGTGAAGCCCCGTCAGCTCCTCAAATACCGGGAACCTCTCGGCAAGGCGTTTAGAAAGCCCGACCTTCAGTAGCTTATCAAGTGCCGCGCGGCGTAGTGCGGCATCGGTCCCGGAAGGAGCTGACATAACTATTTTTTCGGGGTAGAGCGAGACGTGCAGCCGCCCGAGCTTTACAGTCTCCTGCGCGACGCCGCTCCCGGCATTGCAGCCTGCAGTGTCCACGATACCGTGCGCTGAGCTCCTGCCGTTTGCCGGGAGCCCTGCACTGCCTGCGATTTCTATGCCGTTTGCCGGGCTTCCTGCACTGCCTGCGGTTTCTATGCCGTTTGCCGCGGTTATTACGGTGAGCCGCCGCGCAGTTCCTTCGACAAACACAAGCTCACCGTCTGAGCAGGTGATGTGGGCGATGGGGGCACGCGCGGTGAGCTTCTCCCGGCTTTTCTCTATCCATGTGCGCTTTTCCGTAAGAAACGCGGCAATCGTAGTCTCCGGCATGGCATACGGCGCACTTATCCGTATCTCACCTGCGGGCGGCATTATCCGCACCGAAAGATTTTTTACCCTTTTGCGGGCAAGTTCAACCTCAAATCCGGCTATGCTTGTTTTCACGCCCTCCAACCTCCTTTATGCTTTCGGTTTGTAAGCTTTACGGCTTCGCTTTTTCAGAGCCGACAAAAAATCCCGACCCCGGAATAATCACAGCCGACAGAAAAATCCCGCACCGGAGCGCGGGATTTTTGCAGCTTTATCAAAGCAGAAAATAGGGCATATCCTCGCCGAGTGAAACGCGGCTGTCATTTTCCGGTGCGGCGGGCTTTTTCTCTATCACCTTTTCCATGACCTCGGGCGAGAGGGCGGAGATAACTCCGGTGCCGACGACTGCGGGCGCGCCGGCAGCACTGATCTGCGACTTTGTCTTGCCGCTCCTTGCGGGGGCTGCCTTTTTTGTCCTTGTCTCATTTACTGCCGCCTCTGCGGTCGTGCTTTCCTTTTCGCCTTTTGCTGTAAGCTTCTTCTTTTCTGTCGGTGCCGTCGCCTTTTCGTTGGCTTTTGCGGCGCGTGCTATACTGCTTTTACCTATCGGCATACTCTGCTATCTCCTTTGCAAGCTCCATGTATTCACCGGCAGACCGGCTGTTTTTCTTATAGACCATAACGGGCTTTGAGTTGTCCTGAGCCCATTCTATCGCGCTGTCTACTCTTATGTAATTTTTGAAGAGGTTCACTCCCTCCCATTCGGAGAGGGTGTCGAGCGTCTGCTTGAAGTAATTCTTCCGCTCGCTCGCCTTTGTTATCGCTATTCCCATGAGAGCGAGGTTCGGCGAGATGGTCTTTACCTGCGCGTAAAACTCGAACATGTTTGCAAGTCCGAAGAGCCCCCACGGCGACGCCTCGACGGGTATCACAAGGTAGTCAGAGGCGCACATGATGTTCATAACCCAACATCCGAGCGTCGGCGGCGCGTCAATAAGTATATAGTCGTACTTTCCGCTCTCGCGCACCGCGACGAGAGCTTTCTTTAATATAAATTCCCTCTGCCACTTTGTGAAGAGCTCAAACTCTATCCCGCTCATAAGCGTCGAAGAGGGGACGATGTCGAGCCCCGGGTAGCCGGTGCTCAGAATAAAGCCGGATATGTCCTTTCCCTCCGTTACTGCGGTGTAGATGTTCTCCCCGCTCTTCGCAAGGGCGAGTGAGCGTTCCTCGTCAAAGAATGAGAGCGTGAGGTTCATCTGCATGTCGCCGTCGATGAGCAGCACCCGCTTTCCGAGCGTGGAGAGACAGTAGCCGACGTTTGAGCAGGTAGTGGATTTTCCGCTACCGCCCTTGTTGTTTGCGAAGGATATTACTTTCGTGTTTGCCATTTTTATAGGCTCCCTTCGTTTAAGTTTCAGAATTACAGCACCGCGCCGTATCTTGCGCTGTGCCCGCTGATTTGCTTTTTATCAGACGGGGCGTGCGTCCGGCGCGTCCCCCGGCTCGCGCAGGTAGGCTATGATGTCCTCCAGCCCCTCGCCGGTGTATGAGCTTATGTAGAAAATCTTCTCGCACCCGCAGAGGCGGAGCCAGCGGGTGACGGTCGGGACATTCGCGTCCGGCTTGTCGATTCCCGTGACTATCCCGACGACCTCACGGTTGACGAGCGAGGCTATGCCGGGGGAGAAAACGCAGAACGGCTCATTAGCACTTATGACAATGCCGACAATGTCAGCCTCGTAGGAGTAGAGCGCGAGCGCGGCGCCGAGCGCGTGCACCTCGGTATATTCGCCGGGCGTGTCGATTATCGTGTCGTGGTAGTAGATGTACTGCGTCTTGCAATAGTGGAGCTGCTCGCCCTTCAGCGCCTGCGTCAGCGTCGTTTTCCCGGCGGCAACTCTGCCTATCAGAATGAGCTTTTTCATTTTACCGTCATGTCTTTGTCACGTCGCACACCGAGAATTTCAGGGTGTTTCTGAAATATGATGTCACCGCAGTGAGCGATGACTCAACGTCCGCGACAAGCCCCGTGATTATGAGTGTGCCGGAGAAGCGGTCGACGAACCCGAGCTCAATATTTGAGGATTTCATAGCTATATCCGCCGCTATTACCGCGGTCTCCGCCGGGCTTATCGTCATGACGCCTATCGCGGCATGAGTGTAGTCGAGCTTCGGGTCAAGCCCCATTTTCTGATAGAGTATCGGGTCCGGGTTAGCTATTATGTGGGCTATCGTTATCTGTCGCCCGGGGACAAGCTCCTGTACTATGCGCAGCTTATCGCCGTTTTCAAATATCTTCGTGTCAGCCATGTATCTGCCGCCTTTCTTTGCGGTTCGCTTGTGATTTTTTCTTATACGTATACACCCGTGTGCGGTTTTTAACGTTTTTTGGTATCAGCCGCCTACCTGCACATGGAGTGACGGAGCCACACTGCGCGCCGTGGCGAGCAGCTCCTCCATTTTGTCCTTTTCCGGCGGGAGTATATCACGGAGGGTGTAGTCTCTGCCGAGCCCCGTGTACTTGTCCTGCCCGAGGCGGTGATAGGGGAGCAGGTGCAGCCCCTCGGTAGCCCCGCCGAGCGACGAGGCAAAGCGGGCTATCGCCGCTATATCCTCGCGCGTGTCATTGAAGCCCGGGACAACCGGAGTCCGGATTGTGAGACTTTTTGCATTCTTCGCCATCCAGCGCGCGTTATCGAGTATCACCTCGTTTGTCTGTCCGGTGAAGAGCCTGTGCTTTGTCGGATTCATGTGCTTTATATCCATCAGGACATAGTCGACGTGCGGGACTATCCGCTCAAGCACCGCGCGTTTTGCAAACGCGGTGGTCTCTATCGCGGTGTTTATCCCCGCCTCGTGCGTTGCGCGGAGGACGGCTTCGCAGAAATCCGGCTGTGCAAGGCACTCGCCGCCCGAGAGGGTTATTCCGCCGCCGGAGCGGTTGAAATATATAATGTCCCGCGACGCCTCGTCCATCAGCTCACGAACGGTGACGTCCCGCCCGACGGTTTTGACCTTTCCGCCCTGCGTCATGGTCTGTATTGCGTACTCCTGTGATTCGGGGTTGCAGCACCACCGACAGCGGAGAAAGCAGCCCTTGAAGAATATTATCGTTCTTATGCCGGGTCCGTCGTGTATTGAGTATCTTTGTATATCGAAGATACGCCCCGTGCGGTCGTATATATTATCCACGGTGCTCCTTTCTCCGTCGGAACGGCTTCTTTGCTGCCGATTTCTGCGGCTTTTGCTTTTGCGGTTTCTTTACGGTTATTGCGGCTTCTTTACGGTTATTGCGGTTTCTTTACGGTTTTTGCGGTTTTCTGCGGATTAAAATCCGGTCTGCTCGGTACGGCTGATTATATCGTCCTGGAGAGCGCGGGAGAGGGTTGTGAAGAGGGCACTGTAGCCCGCGACGCGGACGACGAGGGTTTTGTAATTCTCGGGATGCGCCTGTGCGTCAAGCAGCGTCTCGCGCGAGACGACGTTGTATTGCACGTGCATGCCCTTTTGGTCAAAGTATCCGCGCAGATAGGCAACGAATTTGTCAAGGCTCGCACTGCCTGCGAGGGCGGACGGGTGGAACTTCTGATTGAAGAGGGTGCCGTTCGACGCCTGAGCATGGTTGAGCCTTGCGACAGAGGACGCCGTAGCCGTCGGTCCCTTCGTGTCTCTTCCGGGACCCGGTCCGACGCCGTCGGCGACCGGCATATTCGCGAGCCGCCCGTCCGGGGTCGCGCCTGTCTGGTGGCCGAGGAGGACGTTTGCCGAAACGGGATAGAGCCCCGCCTGAAACATTCCGCCGCGCGGATTTTTGTACTTTCTGAGCGGCGCGGAGTAGGTCTCTCCTATCTTTCTTGCGAAAAGATCTATTTCTGTTATGTCATTTCCGTATTTCGGAAGAGCCTCTATCATTGAAAGGAGCTCGTCGTATTTTGCCTTTTTCTCCGCACTGACGCGGGAGTTTGACTTTATTTCGTCGAATATAGCGCGTATTTCCGTGTCGGAGGGGGACTTTCCCGCCTTTGCAAGCTCGCGCACAACCCTGACGGTAAGCTCTCTTGCCCGCTTGTCTGTGAGCGGTTTGCCGTAATTATCGGAGAGGGCTTCCTTGTACTCCGCCATGCTGACGCGCCGCTCGTCAAATACGAGCGTCTTTACGGCAAGAAGAGAGTCGGTGACGTTCGCGATGCCGAAGCCCTGCGGACCCGTGAAGTTATAGTGCGCGCCGCCCTCCTGCATTGTGAGCCCGCGGTCCATACAGTCGTCGACCATACAGGACTGGAAGGGGAGGGGACAGCGGACGGGGTGCGCCATATCGACGGCGTTGTCCGCGTTTACAAGCATCTCAATAAAGAAGTTCATCTGGGTGATGTATGCGTCATAAAACTCGTCAAAGGAGGTCATTGAGCATACATCCGGGGTTTTGGGACCTATCTGCTCGCCCTTGTCGGTTCCGCTTGAAAATACAAGCTCGAGCGGGCGGCACATGTTGAAGAACGCCGCGTCGTGCCAGCCGTCGGTCTTATGCGGGACCTGCGGCTCGACGCATCCGATTATGCAATATCCGCGCGCCTCCTCAAGACTCGCGCCACAGGACATGAGGGCGGGGATTATTACCTCGTCGTTGTAATAAGCCGGGACGCCGAGACCCTCGCGGGTGACAGCCGCCGCCTTTACAAGCAGGGAGTGCGGCGAGAGGTTCCATACACGTATGGAGAGGGAGGGCTGAGGAAGTCTTACGTGCATCGTGGCTTCGAGGCACATATATGAGAGGTCGTTCGTTGAGTCGAGCCCCTCCTCGTCCTGACCGCCGACAATGAGGTTCTGGAACATTCCGTACCCGGCAAAGCCCTCTGACGACACGGCGTCGCGCACCTTGTTTATATCGTTGAGCTTTACCCATATACAGTCGAGGAGCTCCTGCGCAAACTCGTACGTGACAGCTCCCTTATCAAGGTCTGCTTTGAAGTAGGGGTACATGTAGACGTCAAATCTTCCGGGGGATATGGAGTGCCCGCTTGACTCGCACTGAAGAAGCTGCTGCACAAACCAGAAGGACTGGCATGCCTGCCAGAAGCTCTCAGCCGGGTACTCCGGCACCCGTGTACAGTTTTCGGCGATAATTTCAAGCTCGCGCCGGCGCTCCGGGTCGCGACATTCCGCCGCCTCCCGCTTTGCAAGCCCGGCGTATCTCTTCGCATAGGCTATAACCGCCTCACAGCTCTCGATCATAGCCTCAAGCAACTGACGCTTGCGAAGATATGCGGGGTCTGTCTGCGTGAGGGCAGAGAGCTTTTCCTCTGCCTCCGCGATAATTCCGCGGTAGCCGACGCGCAGAACCTTTTCGTAGTTTACGCAAACGTGTCCGATGCCGTTATAGAAGTAGTTACCTACGGTAAAAATACCGTGGTTCATAAAGACATCGAGGACATCCGGGTTCATGTAGCTCTTCGCGAGGTCGCTGTTCGTCTTGCCGTACCAGTAAGGGTGCACGGCTTCAAGCCTGTCAACGGTTTCCTTTGATATATAGAACGGATCCGCCTCGCGGGTTGCAAGCGTGTCGTACTCCGCGCGGAGCCACTCAAAGGAGTACTCCGGGAAGGTCTGACAGCCGCGGGGGGATTTTGTATTCGAGCCGACAATGAGCTCGCCCGGGCGTATGACTATCGGAATATTATGAAGTATATGGCTGAAAGCCGCGGAGCGACGCTTTACTATCGGGAGCGCCTCGGTTGCCTTATAGCTTTCGGTCAGGAGCTCCGCGCGGTCAGCCTCGACCTCCGGCATTTTTGCATAGAGGTCGGAGATGAGCCGGTCTATTCTCGGGCTCTTCTTTATCTGAAGCTTTATTTCACTCATGGTTTTCCTCCGTCAGAAATCTGTTACGGCTGTTATTTGCCGTCTTTCGGGAGACCCTGCCGCACCGCATTATGGCGCGGCTGTCCGGGGTGCGCCCCCGGTTTTGTTACTTCGGGATAAGCCGATGTCTGATAAGCGCGGCTTGTAAGCGGCTTATATTTCCTCCCAGAGCTCGGGGTGCGGCGCGGCTATCACCGAGGTGTTGGCGAAGAGCCCCTGGCCCTTGGCGTAGTCGGCTCCGGCTTCAACCGCCGCCGTGACATCGCCTATATCACCCGTTAAGAGGACTATTCCTTTTCCGCCCATACCGCGGGAGACGCGCAGCTCGTATATAGAGACCTTCGCGGTCTTTACGGCTATATCGGCTGCCTTGATTGCGGACGCGGCTGAGAAGGTCTCGATAACTCCGAGCGAGCCCTGCTTTCCCGGCGCCTCCGTTCCGAGGAGGGAAACTATGACCTGCTCGTCAATGCGTCCCATTATCGCGCTGTCAATTATGTTCTGGTCAAATCTTGACTTTATGTGCTCCGCAGCCGAGGTCACGTCGGCTATCGCTCCGGTTATGATTATCTCAAACTTGCCGGGGCAGGCGGGGTGCGCGGAGATCAGGCGGATGTTCGCGCTCTTCAGCGCATCGTCGGTAGCCTCGACCCCCTTTGCTATGCTTTTCAGTTCTATAACACCTACTGCGTTATACATCGGCTGTCCTTTCTTTTTTAAGAAAATGTGGGAAAATGACAACTTTTATTTGCAAAATTGTGGTTATTTGCGTTTTCTGCGGTGCTTTCGTCTTTTGCGACTTCGCAGCCTGCGGCTGTGCCGATATCGTTACGCCTCGATTATAACCTTCGTCGCGTCGGCGAACGTGACGCGCCCGGATATTGAGGCATACTGCGGGACGGAGAGACCCGCCCCCGGCTCGGCTATCCTGTCGCCGCGGGACACTGTGTCGCCCTCGTGAACCGTGGGTACGGAGGGTGCACCGATGTGCTGTGACATGCGGATCTCGACGCTATGCGGCGCGAGGGGCTCCGGGATAAGCTCAGGGTGTTTATCGAATTTTGCAACGCCGAGGACCTCCTTCCACTTCTGGGTGACGAGCATACGCGCGTCACGGTCGGGGGAGGGGGCGAAGGTCTCGCCCGGGGCGGCGACATACTTTATTCTGTCCTTTGCGAGAATTTTTTTGAACTCCTTGATAACGAGCATCGGGGAGATACCCTGACAGCAGGCAAAGGAGCCGCAGATGTCGCACCCGCAACAGAGAGTGGCACTCTTTATGAGCTCCGGGGTCGCCTGCGCTGCGGAGAGCGTCGCGCGCACCATTTTATGCGGCTCAAGAGGGTAGCCGAGCAGGTGGCGCGGGCAGAGGTCGGTGCACCGCGTGCACTGACAGCAGGCAGACCATGCAATGCGCAGGTTCTGCGCCGGGGACTTCTGTTTATTGACGACCGCGGGAATATCCGCGGGAACTATCATCAAGGCATTCGTGGTCTTTACGACGACATCCGATTTCGGATTTTTGATTATTCCCATTGCGGGGCCGCCGTCGAACATCACGTGGTTTTCCGGCACGGTGACGTTCACCGCCCGAAGAACATCGCTTATTCTCATTCCGACGGGGACGCGGACGACATACGCCTTCGGTATATCTCCGCCTATCGTGAGCCATTTCTCTGTGACCGGCTGTCCGTGCCGCACGGCGGCGCGGATATTGTAGACCGTCTCGACATTATAGACTATGACCCCGGCTGTTATCGGGAGGTTTCCGGGCTTTACGAGCCTGCCCGTGACCTGATATATGAGGTTTATCTCGTCGCCCATCGGGTAGATGTTCGGCACCGTCTTTACGCTTATCCCGTCGGCGAGCACCTGCCCGTCGGTAAGACCGAGCGTCATTGCACGGTATTCCTTTATGGCGAGATACGCATGCCCGATACCGGTAAATTCCATGACCGCCTGCGCACCCTCGACAACTCTGCCGAGGCGCTCCTGCACGAGCATATAGTCGGTGTACATCAGCGGCTCACATTCGATGCAGTTTATAACCAGTGTGTCCGCGCCCTCGGCGAGCTTCGCATAAGAGGGGAAGCCTGCGCCGCCCGCGCCGACAACTCCGGCGTCCTGAAGGACTTTTTTCAGTTCTGTGTGCATATTCTGTTTGTTTTGCGGCGCACTCCGCCGCGCCTTTCAACGAGTATCTTTATGCTCTGTCAACTATTCCGACGACGGTGGCGTCGACAGGGGCTGTCTGATCTCCGACGGCGACGCGCGCGGAGGAGCCGGTGACAATGAGAACCTCCTCGCCTATTCCGGCGGATATGGTCTTGTCCACGGCTATTATGTATTTATCCGTGAGCTCTCCGCGCTCCATGAGCTGTACTTCGAGGAGCTTGAACCCGCGGAGCGAGTCGAACTTGTTTGTCGAGACTATGTTCCCGACTACCTTACCTTTAAGCATTTCCGGTATCTCCTTCGCTATCAGCCCTTGACCACGGTTACGGTAGAGCCGTTCTTTATTCCGACGGCGTTTGCGTCGTCGGTGTCGACGTGCATTTCAAGTCTGAAGCTGTCGCTTACTCTTATTTGCACGTCATACCAGCGCGTGCGCTTGGTACCCGAGCTTACATCAACGTCGATATAGTCGCCGTCCCGGACGCCGTATTTTGCGGCATCTGCGGGTGACATGTGTATGTGGCGATTTGCAATTATACAGCCCTCTTTAAGAGTGAGTATGCCCTTGGGACCTATTATCGTTATGGGGGCAGAGCCGTCGAGGTCGCCCGACTCGCGCACCGGGGGCTTTACCTTGAGGGTGTATGAGTCGGTAACCGAAATTTCAACCTGTGAGCGTTTACGGAGAGGTCCGAGAACGCGCACGCCCTCAATAGCTCTCATGGACGGACCGACAAGGGTGAGCTGCTCCTTGCAGGCATACTGCCCGGGCTGTGAAAGATCCTTCAGAGGGGTGAGCTCATACCCTCTTCCGAATAGTGTTTCCACGTCCTCTTTTGTCAGATGTATATGCCGGTTAGAGATGCCGACGGGTATTCCCGCGTCCTCTCCGGCACCGTCCATAGCTTCGATTACTCTCTTCACTATGGCGGTTATTTCTTCCGTTGTTGCCATTGCGACCTCCTCCGGTTGTTGCTTTTTATGTATTTTCGGGGTTATGTTCTCCGGGGAGGGGACGGGCGCGGGTTTCATGTCATCGCCGCCGGCACTGTTGCCGCGGCTCTCCGTTCGCCTGTCCTCTCACCGGAAAATATAAATTTCCCGGTCTGCTTGATTTTTTCGCTTGACTGTTTTCCGGTTGCCCGGCTCACGGCATCTGCGCCTCTTTGCGCTCCGCACGGTGAGATGGTCCGCCCCGCCCCGGAAAATACCGGGGCAGGGAAGTGAAGCTTCGGATCAGCCGAGCTTCGGGAGCAGATACTCAACATCTGCATGGGGTCTCGGGATGACATGGGTAGCCACAACCTCGCCGAGCCTCGACGCTGCCGCGCCGCCTGCCTCGACAGCAGCCTTGACTGCTCCGACATCTCCTCTGACCATGACGCTCACGAGTCCGCTGCCGATCTTCTCGGAGCCGATGAGCTTGACGTTAGCCGCCTTTACCATAGCATCTGCCGCCTCGATAGCTGCGACAAGACCTCTGGTTTCTACCATACCAAGTGCTTCCATGTTTGTTTTTCCTCCGTAAAAATATATTTTTATTTATTTATTATTTTGTTGCGTTGTGACACCGACGTCAGATTACATCGGTTTTGAGAAATCTCATGATGTCCGGATGCGGGTTCGGAATTACCTCGCAGAGCTTCACGCTCCCGACCTCCGCCGCAGCCGTGCGCCCCGCCTCCGCGGCAGCCTGTACCGCGGAGACAGTGCCCTCGACAACTACCGTAACAAGTCTGCCACCGAGGCGCTTTTCAACATGAATGAGCTTCACATCAGCCGCTTTTACCATTGCGTCGAGCCCGACTATGGCTGTTACCATAGCCTGTACCTCGAGCAGTGCTATCGCGCCTCCCATAATAGTGCCTTACCTGTCGGTTCAGCCGAGCTTCGGGAGCAGGAGCTCAACATCGTCATGAGGTGCGGGAATGACATGGGTAGCCACAACCTCGCCGAGTCTCGACGCCGCCGCGCCGCCTGCCTCAACAGCCGACTTAACAGCTCCGACGTCTCCTCTGACCATGACGCTCACGAGTCCGCTACCGATCTTCTCGGAGCCGATGAGCTTGACGTTAGCCGCCTTTACCATAGCATCTGCCGCCTCGATAGCTGCGACAAGGCCTCTGGTTTCTACCATACCAAGTGCGAGTTTCATTATTTTTTCTCCTTATTTATATTATTTATTTTTTCTTTGAATTGCGCTTTTTCGGCGAGGGCACAGGCGCGCCTTTGCCGTCTCCGTCGCCTATTACCCGGCTCCGCTCCATATCCGGCGGGAGCGCGTCCGGGGAAGAGCAGTCCGCCTCCTTTTTCGGGGGTCGGAGCTTATCTCTGCCGAGCGCCGAAAGGTGAGCGAACCATTCGACATCGGGAGAGAGCCCGGGATTTATTTTTGAGGTTATGAAGAGCCCGCGCTCCTTCGCGAGGGCGACCCCCGCGTCGTGCGCCGCGCCGACAGCCGCCGGAGTACCCTCAAACTTCACGACCATGACGAGGGGGACCTCGCATTTGTCGGCGTTTGCGGGCTTGTTGCGGTCTATCGCGACGACCTTTACGTCGCTCGCCTTTGCGACGGCGTCCGCAACGACGATTGCGGTGGCAAATCCGAAAACCTCGATCATGCCGAGGGCAGCCATAGCTTTATACCCCCGCTCACTCCGCTATATAGCAGATCTTTATGCCCTTCTGGGCGACATTCGTCTCCATTGCCTCGTTCATCTTGTCGAGAGGGAAGGAGTGCGTGATGAGCTCCTCGATAGGAATGTTCATCTCGCGGCACTGGTGCAGGAACGCCATGGTCTTGGGATAGTCCTCTGCGCTGTAATCCCATGAGCCGACTATGGTTATTTCCTTATTGCACATTGCGAAGTGCGGGTTGACCGAGTACTCGCCGTTGTTGACGAAGAAGCCCATCTCGCACATGCCGCCGCCGCGTCTTATGTAGCTGTAAATGTCAGCCGCCGCAGCGGGCGCGCCCGTGCACTGATAAGCGAAATCAACTCCGACGCCGTTGGCGACAGCCTTTACCTTTGCCACTCTCTTCTCGAGCGTGTCCTCGTCCGGACGGCGGAAGCAGATCGTTGTTTTCGCGCCGAGCTTTTCGGCAAGCTTCAGTCTGTCCTCGTTTCCGTCCACCGCAATTATGTGGTTGACGCCGGCGGCGCGGAGCACCGCAAGCATCGTAAGACCGACAGGTCCGCAGCCCTGGAGGAGAACCTTTGAGCCGAAGCCGATAAGCCCCGTGGACTGTCCTCTCTCAAGCGCGTGTACGCACACCGTCGCGAGTTCGAGGAGCATTCTCTGCTTCAGGTCAAGGTCGTTGACCTGGAAGTAGGTTGTTCCGCTGCCGCGGATGAGCATGTAATCGGCAAACCAGCCGTTTACGCGGTTGCCCTCGGCTGTTCCTCTCTTGTCGCCGATAAGACCGAAAACTCCCTGATTGTCGCAGAGGTTCGTTCTTCCGGGGACCATGCGGCAGACGTAGCAGTCTCCGCAGGAGATAACCGACGTGACTATCTTGTCGCCGCGGCGCAGCGGCTTTCCCGCCGTGTCGCACTTTATGTTCTTTCCGAGGTAGACCACCTCGCCCGTGCCCTCGTGACCGAGGACAACCGGAATGAGCCCGAACGGGTCTGCGCGCCACTCGTGTACATCCGTGCCGCAGACGCCCGCGCCCTCGACCCTGACGAGTATATCGTCGTCACCAAGCTCGGGAATCGGGATTTCCTTTACTTCAAATTTCTTTTTGTCGGTGAGCATTGCGACATGCGCAACCTTCGGGAGCACCGAGGGAATGGGCGCGCCGTGACAGTCGCCCGTCTGCCCCTTCATGGTTCCGAGCACCTGTCTTACAATGCTCTCGACCTGTGACTGTGTAAGATCCATATTTTATCCTTTCCTGTATTTTCGTTTGCCGCGGGAGCCCGCGGCGCAGGCTAAATCAGATTATACGGAAGTGGTCCGCCATAACGCAGCGGCGCAGGCGGGTGAAGCTCTTCGCGGAGGTGATACCCTCGCCGGTGGGACCGGCTATCGTAAAGGTCGTGTGCCCCTCGCCGCCGAAGCCTATTCCGGCGTAGGAGGGCGCGTTCTTTACGAATATCGTCGTCTCAACAGCCTTTGCAAAGCGCGAGAGATTGTCGATGTTCTTTGAGTGCATGTGTGCCGAGTGGCGGTTTCCGTGCTCCGCCTTTACCGCGAGGTCGATAGCCTCGTCGATATCGCGGACGCGGACAATACCGAGTATCGGCATCATGAGCTCGGTCTGAATAAATGTGTGCTCGAACGGAACCTCGGCTATCGCACAGCGCACGTCGGGCGATACATGCATGCCTATCTTCTCAAGAATGACATTGCAGTCGTGACCGACGCACTCACGGTTCACCATTCTCTTCGTCTTTCCGGTCTTGGGGTCGGTCTTTTCGGTTATGACGACCTTTGCGAGGGCGTCTGCCTGCTCTTTGGTAAGGAGCACACAGCCGTTTTTCAGCATACCGTCAATCAGCCTGTCGGCGACGTTGTCAAAGACGAATACCTCCTTTTCGGCTATGCAGGGGAGGTTGTTATCGAAGGTACAGCCGTCGATTATGTCCTTTGCCGCCTTTTCGATATCCGCCGTGTCATCGACTATTACCGGCGGGTTGCCCGCGCCGGCTCCGATAGCCTTTTTACCGGAGGAGAGCACCGCGCGCACAACTCCGGGTCCGCCCGTGCAGACGAGGAGCTTTATTGCCGGGTGCTTGTACATTACGTCCGCCGTCGCGAGCGTCGGCTTGATTACCGAGGCGACGAGAATCTTCGGACCTCCCGCCGCGTATACCGCGCGGTTCACGAGGTCTACGGCGTAGTTTGAGGTTGCTATTGCGCCGGGGTGGGGATTAAAGACAACGCCGTTGCCGGCGGCAATCATTCCCATTGAGTTGCATATTACCGTCTCGGAGGGGTTAGTCGACGGTGTGATAGCCCCGACGACGCCGAACGGCGCGCGCTCGGTAAGCGTGAGACCGCAGTCGCCGGTCCTTGCCTCGGCTGTTATGTCCTCCGTTCCGGGGGTTTTGTCCGCGACGAGCAGGTGCTTTGCCGTCTTGTGCTCGACTCTGCCCATTTTCGTCTCGGCGACGCCGAGCTCCGCCATGACGGACGCCTCGGCACGGCAGTATTCGCGTATGGAGGTGATAAGCTTTTCACGCTTTGCGACGCTCATGGAGCGGATTGCAGAATAGCCTGCCGCCGCCGCGTCGATTGCCTCCTCCATGGTATCGAATACTCCGATATATTTTCTTCCGCAGTACTGCGAGCCGTCCCAGTCCTTTCTCCCGGCGGGGGCACCGCCGACCTCGGAGAGAACCTTTGCGACGACCTCGGCAATCTGCGCCTCAGTCCAGTTTACTGACATCTGAAACCGCCTTTCCGGACGATTACCTGCCGAGCGCGGCAAGAACCTTGCGGGTTATCTCTGCGACGAGGGCATCGTCGGAGGACTGTGCAGGGGCGGCGTGATCCTTGCAGCGGCAGTTCGGCGTACCCTTGTTCGGGCACTTTGCACAGCCGGGGTGCTTTCCGGGCAGACCCATCTTCTTGCGCAGCTCCATGAGCTTCTCGAGCTGCTCGCAGGGGATCTCCTCAATGTTGGAGTTGAGGCCCGCGCCGATCTGACGGGCGTAAAGGTTTATCTTCGCATTGAACTCGACCTCCTCCATTGTGAAGCAGGCGCGCAGCAGCGTGTTGCCTACCGTCAGGGCGCCGTGGTTCTTAAGAAGAAATGCGTCGTGGTTCTGGATATAGGGCATAAGGGAATCCGGAATCTCCATTGTGGAGGGTGTCCCGTAGTCGCAGGTGGGGACGGAGCCTATCGTGAGTATAGCCTCGGGGAGGATATACTGATCAAGGGGAACCCCGGCGACGGTGAACGCGGTAGCTACCGGCGGGTGGGCGTGAACGACGGCGTTCACATCCGGTCTTTCACGGTAGACGCGGAGATGCATCTTGATTTCGGAGGAGGGATTGAGCCGCCCGTCGAGCTTGTTGCCGTCGCCGTCGATTTTTATGATCATGTCGGGGGTCATATAGCCCTTCGACACTCCGGTGGGCGTGCAGTAGAACTCGTTCGGTCCGACCTTGACGGAGATGTTTCCGTCATTCGCGGCGACGAAGCCGTGATCGTAGATACGCTTTCCTATATCGACGATCTCTTTTTTGATTTCGTACACTGACTGTGCCATTTTTCGGTTTCCTTTCTCTATGGAGATTTGTTTTTTGCAATATTAATCAGTTTACAGACACCATTATAACAAATGAATTTGGGTTTTGCAATAGCACTACCGATAAATAATACATATTTCCAAAGAAAAATATCTGAATTTACAGAAAACGCCGCGGTGCGGCACGCGGTGCAACTGCTTCTTGACAAGCGGGACAAAAGGTTGTAGAATTATTCCGGAAATATTTCAACCGCAGACCATAAAAACAACCTCGGAAAGGAATAAAAAATGAAAATTCTCGTTATCAACGCCGGCTCCTCCTCGGTGAAATATCAGCTTATCGATATGGAGGGAGAGCGTCTGCTCGCAAAGGGGCAGGCGGACAGAATAGGCATAGAGGGAGGCACCTTCAAGCAGAAGGTCCCCGGAAAAGACGACTACAAAATCAACGTCGATATGAAGGACCATTCGGAGGCGATAAGGCTCACTCTCGACGCCCTCGTCTCTCCGGAGCACGGGGTGATAGCCTCGCTATCCGAAATATCAGCCGTCGGTCACCGCGTCGTCCACGGCGGAGAGAGCTTCTCCGGTTCGGTGCTCATTACCGACGACGTGAAGAAGAGCATAGTTGAAAACAGCGAGCTGAGCCCCCTGCATAACCCCGCAAACCTTATCGGTATCGCCGCGTGCGAAAAGCTTATGCCCGGCGTGCCGGAGGTCGCCGTCTTTGACACCTCCTTCCACCAGACGATGCCGGACTACGCTTATATGTACGGTCTGCCGTATGAGTATTATGAAAAGTATCACATCCGTCGCTACGGCTTCCACGGCACGTCGCACAGGTTTATAAGCCTTGAGGCGGCGAGAATGCTCGGAAAGTCTCCGGAGGAGGTGAAGATAGTCACCTGCCACCTCGGAAACGGCTCCTCCGTCGCGGCGGTAGACCGCGGAAGAGTGCTCGATACCTCGATGGGCATGACCCCGCTCGAGGGACTGCTGATGGGCACCCGCTGCGGCTCTCTTGACCCGGCGATAATTCCTTTTATTATGAAGAAGGAGGGGCTTGACGCCGACGCCGTTGACACCCTCATGAACAAGAGGTCCGGCATTCTCGGCATCTCGGGAATGACGAGTGACAACCGCGATATTGAGGAGGGCGCGAAGAACGGAAACGACCGCTGCCGCCTTATCGAGGATATGATAGTCTATCAGCTCACGAAGTATATAGGTGCGTACGCCGCAGCGATGGGAGGGGTTGACGCTATCGTATTCGCCGGAGGTATAGGAGAGAATAACCCGTCCTACCGCTCCCGCGCGATAGCAAAGCTCGGCTTCCTCGGCGCCGCGGTGGACGAAAGCAAGAACATGGAGGCGGCGCACCCGTCGCACGAGTACGATATTTCGGCAGACGGCGCGAGAGTGCGCACACTCGTTATCCCGACGAATGAGGAGCTTATGATAGCCCGCGACACTTCGGAGATAGTCGCAGGACTCTGACTGCTTACCCCCATATCCGTGTATAAAAAACTCCCCTTTTCGGGGAGCTTTTTTATATCTCCTTTTTTGCTCTCCCAAGCTGTAATCGCCGGGAATATGTAAATTATAGTTTACACATATTTGCACTTACGAAAACAAAATATAAAAAATATTCCGAAAATGCGGAGCTCTGTATTGACGGGGCAGCTATTACGGGGTATAATGGTCATGGCAGCCGCGGAGAGCCCTCTCTCTCTGCGTACCGCGTGCGGACTGCCCGCAGTGCACATGTAATTGTATACTAAAAAATGATTGTGAGGTTGCATAGCATGACAGGTAAACAGATTCTTATCGACACCGAAAAGCGACACCCGAATAACCACCATCCGCGCCTTATCTTCACGGAGGAGGGCTTCTCGGAGCTCCGCGCAAAGAGAAATGACGGGGTCTACAAAAAAATCATTGATAAGCTTATTGCCGATTGCGACAATATCCTGACGGAGGAGCCGACAAGGTTCTTTATCCCGGACGGCATACGTCTTCTGCAGGCCTGCCGTCGCGTGTCCGACAGGGTTATGACCCTCTCTATGATATATCACATCACCGGGGACGAAAAATATGCGGAGCGCGCATACCGCGAGCTCGAGGCCGCCGCAGAGTACCCGAACTGGAACCCGAAGCACTTTCTTGATGTCGGAGAGATGACGAGCGCGTTCGGTCTCGGCTATGACTGGCTTTATAACTACTTGACCCCGGCGCGCCGTGAGAAGCTGCGCCGTGCTACCGTGAAAATGGGTCTTATCCCCGCTCTTGACGACTTTCATGATCTCCCGAGGGAGAGAACCTACCGCTGGTTCCAGGATAATCCGGGCGACAACTGGAAGTTCGTCTGTGGCGCCGGACTTACGATGAGTTGCCTTGCCATGTTCGACGACGAGGAGGACAGGGCGATATTCGAGGAGATCGTCGGCACGGCGTATGACGACTGCTATAAGGCGGTGCGCAACTTCTATGCGGAGGACGACGGCGCATATTGCGAGGGACCTACATATTGGGAGTACGCTACAAACTTCCTCGAGTTTCTCTATTGCTCTCTTACGAGTGCGGCGGGTACCGATTACGGACTTACCGACTGGGTCGGACTTGCAAAATCCCCGTACTTCATTCTTTCGGTCTGCTCTCCGGATTTCACCGGCTTCAATTTCGGCGATGCGTCGGAGTGCCGTATGATCCCCCGCTGCATGAGCTGGTTCGGCACCCGCTTCGGCGACGCCGGACTTACGAATCTGCGCGTTAAGGATATAATGGACGGCAGGGGCTTCACGGTGCATGACCTCTTCTTTAAGCTTGACCTGCCGGACGCCCCGCTCGACAGGCTCCCGATAGCCTATGTCGGAAAAGGGCATGAGCACGCATCCATGAGAACAGACAGAACGCCGGATGCGTTCTTCTCGGCTATCCATTACGGCTACAACGGTGCCTGTCACGGTCACCTCGATATCGGCACCTTTATCGTTAATATAGGCAACAAGCGTTTCTTCAGCGACCTCGGACCGGATAACTACAATCTTGTTCCGTACCGCGGGACCTATCGCTATCGCGCAGAGGGACACAACACGATAGTGTTCAATCCCTCGCCGGAGGAGGATCAGGTGAGAGATGGACGCGCGTATGTTGACCGTTGCAATGCCGACGGCGACAGCTTCGTCATTTCGGATATCTCCGGCGCGTTCAGTGGGCAGAGGGTGTCCCGCGGTATGAGAATGTACCGCGATATTCCCGCCGTCGTTATCCGCGACGAGATAGAGTGCCTGCCCACCGACCTCTGCGACTGGCACGCTCATACGAGCGCGAGGATAGATCTCTCGGACGGGTGCCGCACGGCGACGCTTGATATAGACGGGACGAAGCTCCGCGTCCGTATCATGAGCCCGGACGGGAAGTTTGAGATCCGCCCGGCAGAGCCGGATGAGACCTCTCCGAAGGTGCAGGGCCAACGCAATCAGCAGGGCAAATTTGACGAGCAGGCGAAGAATCCGAGATATAAGAAGCTGACAATACGCCTCACGGGTAAGAGCGCCTATGCGATATCGGTCGCGATGTCTCCGGTAGCAGAGGACGGCACCGACGGTCTCGCCCGCGTTAAGGACCTCCCGCTCGCCGATTGGCAGTGACTTCCCGCAAAATAAAGTATAATGCAGAAAATTCCGCGCCCCGTGGTGCTCGTCACCGGGGGCGCGGAGATGAGAGACCTTTTATGTGATGAGGTCTCTTTTTTTATTTTACATATAGTCTTGTGTTTTTGTGGAGCGTGTACTGCTCCCATGCCTGGAAATTGTGATTTGTGCACAAATTTTCATTTTTGTTTATATGAATAAAAGCAATTGCGTTTTTTCTTATTTTTTGTTATAATTTGCATAACGGAAATAGATAATACGCAATGTTCTCTCTTTTCCGCGGCGCGCACATGCGCAAATTTCCCCGTTTTATTCTCGCAAAAACGAAAACAAAAAGGAGAAAAACATGAAAAAACTCTGGAAAGTACTGCTCTCCGTACTCGCCTTTGCGGTTGTTTTCGCCTGCGTCCTTGCTTTGGACACGTCGGCGGATACAAAGGCGGCTATCACGGAGAATACCGACGATGCGGCGGGTCTGTTCCGCGTACTCGACGCCTCGGGAACCGAAATCGGCAAATACAAGCTGCTGAGGTCGGCTGTAAACGCTGCGCCTGACGGAGGAAGGGTTGAGGTCACAGCCGATTACAACGCGGCGGCTATCTCCGTCTCTATGCAGGATGCCGGCAAGGAAAAAAGCATAACCGTTGACCTTATGGGGCATACGGTCTATGAGTCCTCTCTCTGGACAAAATACAGCCAGTATTTCCTCGTAAGAAACGGCTACGGTCTGAAAATAACGAGCTCCGTCGGCAGGGGCAGGTTCGTATTTTCTAAATACATGCTGCTTGTTCAGGCGGACATCAACAAGAATACCGGGCTCACAAACAATGTCGAAATAGAGAACATCGATATTGAGTCGGCTGTAGAGTCGTATTACATAATAAAAGCCGGCACCGGTACGCTGTCTATGAAGAATATGAACATAACGGCGACCTCCGGTGGTATTCTGCCGATAAATCTTCAGAGAGATGTAGACAGCTCCTCTCTTGAGGTTACAATGAACAATGTCATTATCAACTCCGCGAGAAACGGTCTGAGATACAATGCAACAGGCACAACCGCCTTCGCACTTAATCTTACGCTGAACAACTGCGAGATCACTTCCGAATACTACGCTTACAAAACCGACGGCACAGCTACGCCCGACGGAAACGGAGCTATACACTTCGTATCGGTCGCGAGCAACAATGACAGCATAAATCTCGTGCTGAACAGTACCGAGATTTATACGAATATGAAGGCCGCGATTACTGCAGAGCAGAACCCGCAGATAAGCGTAACGGCTGACAAGTGCACCGTACATACGAATGTCAATGACACCATGAATGTCGATGGTGCACAGATCTTCAGGGCGGCGCACGGTCTTACAAAGAGCGGGACGATAAAGTTCACAAGCTCCGACCTCTCCGTTTACAGACGACTTGTCGACACGGGCTACGGGGCGATAGACTCAGAGCACAATACCTCTTTCGTTTTCGACAACTGCAGGATATACAGCAAGGTTGCTGACTGTATCGCGGTTGCCGCCGGTAACAATTTTACATTCGGCGGAATTAAGACAAGACTTATCTCCCCGAACGTCAACGTCTGGGACAGATGTCTGGACATCGACAAGACTGGTGCCTCAGGCACCGCCGGTACGATAGCGTATGGCTACGGTGTCAGAGCGGCAGGCAACAATGTATCCGGATTTGCCGAGGACGGGCTTGAGACAGACGGCTGCAGGTATGTCTACGGCGCGACGAAGTACGAGGGGTCACAGCAGGGCGACAACTCCGTATATAATAATCAGACTGTCGGCGAAGTGAACTACGGCACCGAGACAAAGGATGTCGTAAACCCGAAGGACGGTCAGCTTTACCGTCAGCTCTGGGTATACGGCAAGGGTACCGGTACCAATAATACATATCCGTGGCTCAATCCGACAAAGGCGCCTATCGTTCCGGGCTCAAACCTCAGGTATCTTGCGTTTGAAATGGACATATCGGTTCTTGAGGACATGCCGGATGTGACTCTTATATACTTCGCCGGAAGAAATTCTGACGGTAAAGGTTGGTGCGTCAACAGTGATAAGTATCTTTCGGTAGTTAAAACCACCGGCGGCGTGAATATCAAATTCAACGGTGCTACGCAGTTTTTGAGATCCGGTCACTGGGCACATCTTACCATGGTATTCCGGCTCTCAACGGAGGTCGTGGGCGGCGCAAATCAGTCTGCCGTAGCCGCATTCGTTGACGGGAAGCTTTTGTCTTCGGTATCCTCCGGATACTTTACCGCTGAATTTGCAAAGATATCCGACGGAAGAGTTAATCCTACGCTCAGAGCAGCAGAGGGAACAAACGCTCATATAAACGTTGCGAACATCCGTCTTGCTTCTTATGCAAATGCGGACTTTGAGTCCAATGTATTCTCCGCGAACCCGACCGTTGAAGGCTCGGATTATCTCTCCGGCGCGAAGAGCGATATGGCAGACTTCCCGGGCGTGAGCTTCCACTTCACAGACGGAACTGTTGAGGAAGGGAATGTGAGTGTCGGCGATACCGCCACGACGGTTGGCGGAGCCTTCTTCGCAAGGCAGGCTACTCTCGCATACAATGCGGGTAAGGTCCTCCTCGGTTGGTCAAGGACCGAGGGCGGCGGGCTCTTCTCCGGCACTCTCACGCAGGAGGAAATAGACGCGGGACTTGATTTCTATCCCGTTCTCGCTACTTTCGCTGAGGCGAAGGACACGGTGCAGGCGGTCATGCTTGAGGGCACAACCGTAAAGGCTTATATCAATTCGGATAACTTCCATACGATAGATGCGTCCGCCGCAAAGATAGCCGATGCTCCGCTTGCAAATATAACCGTGGGCTCCAAGACCTATATTATACTTGTAAACGATATGACCGTGTATGGTGCGGCTGAAATAACGGGTAGCGGCGACATGGAAAAGGGTGCGCTCACAAAGGTTTATTTTGACCTTAACGGGCATAGGCTCACCGCCGATTACGCTAACTGGAGGAGCAATAGCACATATAAGTATGCGTTCAGAACCGTTCAGCTCGTTACCTTCTACGTATACTCATCCGCTGACGGTGCGGTAGCGGATATGGGAAATGCTTCGCTCGTTATGCAGAACCACACTCATGAGGTTTATATAGGTGCAAATAGCTCCAATAATGCAAAGCAGGGACAGAATCCCTATGCAGGTAACCTTACGATAAAGACAGATGATTATCTTGTCCGTAACAATGCGGCTGACGGTCTTCATATAAGCGGAGTTACAATTAATGCCGGCTTCGGAATCAGCTTCAGAGCGCTGACAAAGAGAAGCGATTATCCGACCCTTATATTTGCTGTCCGCGACAGCGACATAACCGTCGCAAATTCGTTTATTTCGTTCTCGATTGACGGTGGTCAGACGAGCGGCATTACCGCAACGATGGAGAGCAGCACGCTGTTCGTCGGAGGCAGATTTATTGATAACCCGCCGGCGTCAGCCGTTTCGGGCGCGAATATCGCCACCGACGTAACCGTGACAAACAGCACTGTCTATGCAAATGATGCAAGCGTTCCCGAGAAGGTAACGGGAAAGATTACCGTCATCGGCGGAAATACCTATGTCAATGCCGCGCCAGGAATAGTTCTTGACACCGGAAAGGCACTTCGCCCGACCGTCGTGAATAAGAACGGCGTGACATTTACAAAGACGGTAGCAGGTGAGAACGAGATAGCAGGCGTAAAGTTTAACCTTACCCTCTACTCGAGCTTCAACCTTAACCTCTACGTCCTCTCCGAGTACGGGCTTGGCGGCGATACGGTTGAGATTGACGGCTACACGTATACAAAGCGCGAGTATTCGTATGCCGCGCACGAGATTGCTAAGGCACAGAGCATAAAGCTCGGCAGCTTTGACGCAATAAGCGTGTCCGTGCTTGATTATGCAAAGGCGCTCTTCGCTCTTGATGACAGCGCGCTCATGACGAATGAAAAGACCCTTATGGCAGACGCGCTCGTGTATGCGAACGCCGCGGCGAAGCTCATAGGCGGCTCGGAGAACGCCGAAATAACCGCTCTCCTTACCGCAAACAAAGCCTATAAGTCGCCCCTCAAGACCTTCAACGGAGTGGCAAAGGATATGACCTCCGTCTCCGACGGATTTGTCTCCGCGTCCCTTGACCTCACATCACAGCCGAGGTTCATCTTTACGATAAAGAGCGGAGCTAAGGTAAGCGTAAGCTACACTAACTTCTGGGGCGTAAAGGTAACAAAGACCGAGGCTGACGCAGTCGACGGAAAGATAATTATAGACGACATGCGTATCTTCGACTTTGCAAATGAGTTCACCCTTACGGTAGGCGAGAAGAGAACAACCTACTCTCTTGCAGACTACGCGGCTAACACGGATGTACAGGAGCTCTGTAACGCTCTCTATACCTACATAGAGACCGCAAAGGCGTTCAAGGCTGCAAACCCCAAGGTGCAATAAAAGCATACAGGGATTAACATGATTCCGAGGGGAACTTCCGCGCGCATAATAAGGTATCTTGGCAAGCGGAGGTGCCCCACTATGAAGCCCGTATCCCCCCGCGGGCGTGTATAAAAAACGGGCAGGGAACAAAGGAAAATCCGCACTTTAGCTGCGGAAAAGCCCGCTGTCCCGCCCGGGAAATACAACAAAAAAAGGAGCCGCGGTGCCCCGCGCTCCGAGAGCTGAAATAACTCGTGAGAAGCATAAATTGATTGGACGAGGAGCCGGGATTTTCCCGGCTCTTTTGTATTACAAAAAACTGCCGACAGGCAATACCACTCGCGTGTAACGCGAACATCACTGCGAAGCAATATCACTCGCCGACAGGCGAATATAACTGCGCCGGCGTGCCCGGCGCCACCTCCCGCAGGCAGGCTTATTCAGCCTCATAATTTGCAAGAAAATCATACCGCAGATGATTTTCCTCCGGCGTCGCTTCATTTCGCAGCTATTTTGCTAATGGAATATTGTTTTTATTGTATTCAAGAGACATATCTTACACCTTAAATCAAACATACCTGAGAACAAGAATATTCATTTTGCCCTTTTTGGTGTCCGAGATATGACCGCGGTAGATAAATCTGCCGTGACCGCGGACGCTGACGGTCTCGCCCGGCTTCGGCAAATAGGAGGGAGATGCGACTGAGGCACCGTCGCAGAATACGAGGGAGCGGACAAAGAGATTTTTTGCCTCCTCGCGCGAGAGGTCATAGAGCTTCGCTATAACTCCGTCGAGCCGCTCGCTCTCCGCCTTTACTATCGTCTCCTCCGTGCGGAAGAGCACCTCCTCCGGGACGCTCCCGGCGCGGGATACCGTGACGTCGGTATGCCTGACCCGGGTCAGCGACCCGCAGACAAAATCCGCGAGCTCCTCCTTTACAAATATGTAAGCGCCGAGCCCCGCGCGCGGAATATCGCCGAGGGTTTCCCGCTTTATTCCGAGGTTCATAAGCGCGCCGAGGTAGTCCCGGTGCGTCAGCTCCTCCGCATACTTTTCCGACCTCGGGCGGACGGCAAGCGCAGCTATCGGATAATCAACCGTATAGCCGAACTCCTCCGGGTCACCGAACCGCGCCATAACCCGCTCACACCCACGGGCACCGCCGAAGGTCTCGTAGTGAACATGCGGGAACTCCGAGCGCGCGGCGGAGCGGAGTATATTCTGCTCCATGAGCCCGAGAAAGTCGGTAAATTCATACACGCCCCCGGTATATGCGCGCTCAGAGAGCTCTATGAGACGCTTTTTTACAAGCTCCGCCTCGTCCATTATCCGAGAATATCAACGGGGTAGAGTATCTTCAGCTGTGCAACCTTTGAGGAATACGCCTGTTGCTGCTTTTCGGCAAGAAGCGCCTCCTTTATTCTCTCCTTAACGTCGGTGAAGGGGATTTTCTCGCCTGCGCTCTTTTTGTTCAGGCGGATGAGGTGATAGCCGAACTGGGTCTTTACCGGCTCTGCCGTTATCTCCCCCTCCTTCATTGCAAATACGGCAGCGTCAAATTCCGGGACCATCTGCCCCTTGCCGAAGTCACCGAGGTCTCCGCCGTTTTCCTTTGACGGGCAGGAGGAGTACTCGCGCGCCGCGTCCTCAAAGGTTATCTTTCCCGCCGCAATGTCGGAGAAAATCTTCTTTGCCTTGTCCTCCGTGTCGACAAGAATGTGCGAGGCGTTCACCGTCTCGGGCGCGACAAATTTGTCGGCGTTTTCGTTATAGTATTTTTCCGCCTCCGCGTCGCTCACCGTTATTGACGAGAACGCGCGCTCCGCATTGTAGTTTATAAGGAGTCTGTCGCGCAGCTTTGCAAGCTGTGCCTTGAACTCCGGCTCCGCCTCGAGGAGGTTGCGCCGCGCGTCAAGCAGGAAGAGCTTGTTGTCTATCAGCTGCTCGAGTATTCTCTTTCTTCCCTCCGGGGTGTTGTAGGCTTTCCCGCGCTCTCCGAGCTCTGCGAGAAATTCGTCGACGTCTCTGTCGCTTATCGGCATACCGCCGACGTTTGCAAGTATTCTTTCGTTCATGGCATTTTCTCCGTTTCGTATTTTTGGTTGATTTATGTAAATTTATAATTACATTCTGTCGATTTTGCGGCTATTCCCGAAGTCCTTTCGGATAATAGTTCTTTATCCTGTTGCCGACGCGCTTTCCCCCGCCTATCACAGCCCCAGAGTAGCAGACGGCGATATATCCGTCGTCTCCGGTATCCGCGCTCTCTATCTCCTCGCCGTGCAGATATTGCTTTATGCGCGGGTCGCCCGGCAACAGCTCCTCGCGCCGGCGCATGAGGCTCCCGTAGGCGGAGAACATCTGATGATGCGGGCGGAGAACGCCGGAGCGGTATTCGCCGATTATCACCCCGCGGGACATGAGCCCCTTTCCCGGGAGCGGCAGACCCGACGGCGGTATAAAGAGAATATCGCCCGTGGCTCTTACGGGAAGTGTTACCCCGTGTACGAAATTTTCGCGTATAAATGCGTCGGCTGCCCGTGCGGTGTCGCCCCTCGGGGCGGGCGATGTATCCTTTATTACTGCCGTCTTTTCGTCCTCCCCGCCGTCTTTTCTCATAAGGCAGAGAAACTGACCCTCTCCGGGCGTCAGATATGGGTAAAACCTCCGGCATTCCTCTATATTTTTCGTTGTCACACCGGGAAGGCGTATTCCCGGGGCTGTCACCCTGCGTATCTCCTCCCTTACCGGGATTATCGAAAACTCCGGGTATCGCTCTGTAAACGCGGAGACGGTCATTTCGTCCTCCTCCGGCGAGTATGTACACGTGGAGTAGAGGAGGAGCCCCCCGGGCTTCACCATTTTTGCGGCGGCGTCGAGTATTACAGCCTGTCTTTTCGCACATTCGCGCACATTGTTCTCAGACCAGTCGGAAACGGCGTCCTCACATTTTCTGAACATCCCCTCGCCTGAGCAGGGGGCGTCCGCCGCCACGAGGTCAAAGAAAGCGGGGTACATTTTTGCGAGCTCCGACGTGTCAAGAGAGGTCACAGCCACATTCCTTAAGCCGAGCCGCTCGACATTCCCGACAAGTATCTTTGCCCGCTTGCCGACATATTCGTTCGAGAGGACCGCGCCGCCCTCTCCGACCGCCGCGGAAAGCTGTGAGGTCTTGCCGCCCGGGGCGGCGCACAGGTCGGCGACCCGCCACCCTTCCTCAATATTCACCGCCGCGACGGGGCACATTGCCCCCGGGTCCTGCATATATATCATTCCGGCATGATGTTCCGGCGTCTGTCCGACGGGTACGTCACAGCTTTCAAGTACGTAGCCGCCGCGGACGTAGGCTATCTTTCGGAGAATGAATGGCGACGGCGCGGGGAGAGCGTCGCATTTTGCGGGGTTTATCCGGAGCCCGCGCACCGCCTCCCCGTCGAGCGCGCGGAAAAACGCCGCGGCGTCGAGCCCCGGCAGGCGCTCCATTTTTTCAGTAAATCCGGCAGGTAACAAGCAGCCCTCCGCGTTATGCCGTCAAGGCAGATTGGACAAGGATAATTATACCGCATATACATCCGCAAGTCAATATAAAACTCACTGGGGTATACCGCCCGCCGCCGGAGCCGGTCACGTATTGACTTTTTTCTCCGTTTGTGATACAATGTAACTGTTTTTGGCTTAGCTTGTCTTTGCCATATCAATTTTCGGCGTAAGGAGTAATTCAGATGCCACTTAAAAACAGGAAGAAAAACTATCCTCACTATGAGACCGTCCATATGAGAGATTTCCGCGACATGGTTGAGAATTCCGCGAAGAATTTCGGGGACAGCTATGCGCTGACATTCAAGAAAAAGCCCTCCGACAAGGAGATGTCACATTATACTTACAGCCAGTCGCGCGACTACATCCGGGACATAGGCACAGAGTTTATTTCGATGGGAATGAGGGGAAAGACCGTCGCGATAATCGGCGAGGCGTCGCCCGAATGGGTGTTCACCTACTTCTCGCTTATGGCGTGCGGCGCGATAACCGTTCCGATTGACAAGGAGCTGCCGGAGCCGGACATGCTCTCGATAATCCGCACCGCAAAGTGCGAATATGCGGTGTTCTCCTCCGTCGCGGAGAGTAAAATAGCCGCGATACGCGGAGAGTACACGGAGCTCACAGGGCTCGTCGAATGGGGCGGCACCACGGCGGAATACGCCCGCTCTATCGAGGATGTGCGCGCCGCAGGTAAGGCGAAGTATCTTTCCGGCGACAACTCCTATTATGACTATGAGATAGACCCGGAAGCACTCGCCTCCATTGTCTTTACCTCCGGCACGACCGGAAAGGGCAAGGGCGTCATGCTCTCGCAGAAGAATATATGCTCGGATATGGAGCAGGGAATTTACAACTTCCTTATCACCCCGCGCACCCTCTGCACTCTCCCCCCGCACCACACCTTCTGCTCGACCGTCAATCTCCTCGGGCATTACTGCCAGGGGTGCAACATATACATCTCCTCGGGGCTCCGCTACATTATGGGAGAGCTCAAGGAATTCAAGCCGACACACCTTATCCTCGTTCCGCTCTTTGTCGAGACCTTCTATAAGAGAATAATGGCAACGGCGGAGAAGCAGGGGAAGCTCGGCGCACTGAAAGCACTCATAAAAATATCCAACGGACTTCGCAAGGTAGGAATAGACCTGCGCCGCACACTCTTCAGATCGGTGCTCGATAACTTCGGCGGCGATCTTGAAATGATAATCTGCGGCGGCGCCGCCCTAAACCAGAATATCATAGATTTCTTTGAGGGGATAGGAATTGTAATTCTGAACGGCTACGGCATAACCGAGTGCGCACCGCTCATCTCCTGCAACAGAAACGAATACAGAAAGACCGGCTCGGTCGGTATGCCTATCGTCGGCGGACAGCTGAAAATCCTTGACCCGGATGCAAACGGCGAGGGCGAGATATGCTATAAGGGTCCGAACGTCATGCTCGGCTACTTTGAGAACGAGGAAGCGACAAAGGCGGTGTTCACCGAGGACGGATATTTCCGCACCGGAGACTACGGCAGAGTTGAGCTTATCGACGGCGACCAGTGGATATACATCACGGGGCGTCTGAAAAACCTCATAATCTTCTCGAACGGAAAGAATGTCTATCCCGAGGAGATAGAGACGGATATTCAGGGCGTCTACGGCGTGAACGAGGTAGTCGTATATGCCGGAGAGTCGAAGTCCGATCCGTCAAAGGAAATAATAGTCGCGGAGATATATCCCGACTTCGACGGGCTGAAGCTGCACGGCATTGAGGACGCACAGAAGTACTTCGAGGACGCGATAAAGGAAATCAACAAGAAGAACGTGTCCTACAAGGCTGTCGGAAAGGTGAAGCTCCGGAGCGAGGAGTTCCCGAAGAACACTTCAAAGAAGATAACGAGATTCAAGATAGACAAGTCGATAGACTGATAATAAATCGGGAGGGCTGTCCCGTCGGGCGTAGCGTGCGGCGGGCGGCTCTCTTCCTATTTTCCAAATTAATTTGCGTTTTTTATATTGTAATGAGAGCACCCCGTATGGTATACTTTCGTTGGGGATAAAACCTTGGAGTAAAAATATTTTGAGAGAAGAAAAATGCTTTTATTCGGCGTCCGGTGTTCCGGTGTATCTGTACGGCAACCCGGCGCTGCACGGCTTTTATATATCGCTTTTCCTCAGAGAGGGTAGCATGTACGAGGCGGCGGAGGAGTCCGGCATAACTCACTTTTTCGAGCACATTGCGATAAGAAATCTGAATAAGACTCTTGGCGGTGAGCTATATCGCAGGCTTGACCGTCTCGGGCTCGAGCTCAATGCCTCGACCTACTGCGAGATGGTGCAGTTTTATGTTTCGGGTGCGGCGGAGAATTTTTACGCGGGGGCACAGCTCCTAACCTCGGTTCTCTCTCCGATAGTGCTCTCCCCGTCGGAGATAACCCTTGAGCGAAAGCGCATAAAGGCGGAAATACGCGAGGGCGACGAGCGGACCTCGCTCACCGCATTTACAAATTCCCACCTTTTCGGGAGCACGGCGCTCTCCCGCCCGATAACCGGCACGCTCGGCAGTGTGTCGAAGATAGGGAAAAGAGAGCTTACGGCATTCAGAGAGCGCGCGCTTACGAGCGAAAATCTTTTCTTTTACGTCACCGGAAACGCCGGGGAGAGGGAGACGGAAAAGCTAATAGAGTGTATCGACGGAATAAATATACCGCGCGGGGCGGGGCGGGACAATTTCGCGCCGGTCACTCCGGATTTTTCAAAGAGGGGCGGGGGCGTGTATATGAAAAACGCGGATTTCACCATGTGCCGTTTCTCGTTTGACACGGATATGACGCTTCTTTCCGTCCCGGAGCTTGACCTACTTTACGACCTTCTTCTTAACGGATACAATTCGCGCCTGTTCATAGCACTCAGCGAGGAGCGAGGGCTGTTTTATGATGTGAACGGTCTTGCCGAGAGGTACCGGAACATCGGGCACTTCTCGTTTTCATTTGAGGTAAAGGATAAGGAGCTCTACGATGCGTGCGAGACCGTCGTCTCGATTTTGCGCGATATAAAGGAGCGCACGGTCGCGCCGGAGGAGATAATCCGCGCGGGCTATGTGACAAACAGCGGAATGCTCTACGACGACATGCGGGAACTTAATTTTACATTTGCCTATGACAATCATATCCTCGGGCTCGGCTACGGGAGTATCGGAGAGCGGGCAGAGATGTATTCGTCGATAACTCCGGAACGCCTGCGCGAGGCTGCGCGGCGGCTCTTCACGGAGGATAACCTTACGCTCACTCTGAAGGCTGACACAAAGAGAGTTGATGCCGAAAGGCTCAAAAAAATAATTTCGGCACTTTAATATTCAGGATAAAATACGGATTACAGGAAAATACGGAGGACGGCTTAATGGATTTTCGCAATATTGAGAACAAATATCGCGCGCTACCTTTCTGGTCGTGGAACGATAAGCTGAATGTAAATGAAACCTTACGGCAGATAGGTATAATGGACGAGGCGGGGCTCGGCGGATTTTTCATGCACGCCCGCGGCGGCTTGCAGACCGAATACATGGGGGATGAGTGGTTTGAAAATTTCCGCGCGTCATGCGACGAGGCGGCGCGCCGCGGTATGTACGCATGGGCATACGACGAGAAAGGGTGGCCCTCGGGCTTCGGCGGCGGGCTTGTCTCCGGGCGCGGCGTCCGGTATCAGGAGAAATTTCTCCGCTATGAGCCGGCGACGGAGGAAAATATAAGGAATGAGCGCACTATTCTCGTAAAGGACGGCAGGCGTTATTTCTGGGATGTGAACCGCTATTACGTCGACGTAATGGATAAGGAAGTTATCCGCACTTTTATTGAGGATATATACGAGACATATTACAGAAAATTCGGAAATGTCTTTTCGGGATTTTTCACCGACGAGCCGCAGATGTCGAGAAACGGAATACCGTGGTCATTTGTCATTCCGGATAAGTTCTCGGAGAAGTACGGCTACGATATATGCGCACATATAGACGAGCTCTTCTTTGATGGCGAGAGCGCGGAGCGCACGCGCGCCGACTTCTGGCTCCTTGCGGGTGAGCTTTTCACCGAAAGCTACGCAAAGCAGATATACGAGTGGTGCACGGCGCACGGCTACGGTTTTACCGGGCATATGCTCCTTGAGGAGACTCTTATGGATCAGATGCTCCATAACGGTGCCGCAATGCCGAACTACGAGTATTTTACAATTCCGGGCATGGACTGGCTCTGCCGGAGGGTTTACGAGGCGCCGACGCCGATGCAGGTCGGCTCTGCCGCCGCACAGACGGGGAAGCGGCAGGTGCTCTCCGAGTCGTTTGCCCTCTGCGGGCATAATGTCAGCCATGCGGAGCTGAAAGGAATTTTCGAGTGGCAGGCGGTGCGCGGTATAAACCTGCTCTGTACACATCTTGAGGGGTATTCTCTCCGCGGCATAAGGAAGCGCGACTACCCGCCGGCTGTCTATTATCAGCAGCCCTGGTGGCGGGACGCGCGGATATTCTTTGACTTCGCAGCCCGCCTCGGTAAGATCCTTGCGGAGGGAGAACAGCGACCGACAACGCTTGTTATCCACCCGGAGGGGTCGGCGTGGCGCCTCGGCTGTGAGGACGAGTACACCGGGAAAACCCACAGAATACGCGATATAGACGACGCCTTTATGAAGGGAACCGTGCGTACGCTTGAAAGAAAGCACGTTCTCTATCACTTCGGAGACGAGCAGATGATGGCAAGGCTCGGGTCGGTCGAGGGCACACGCCTGCGCGTAGGAGAGATGACTTACGAATATCTCGTAATACCGGAGAACGTGGGGCTTCTCCCGTCGACGGTGAGACTTATTGAGGACTTCCGCCGCTCCGGAGGAAAGATAGTCTCGGCTGATGAGCACCCGATAAATCCCGTCTGCCCGGAGAACCGGCTGACTTATACATACAGACATTACGACGGCTTTGACGTGCATTATTTCGTCAACACCTTCGGCGACGAATGTGAGTGTGAATGTGCTGTCGGAAATCTCGTGCTTGACCTTGTGACCGGAGAGACAAAGCCATATGACGGGCACATAAGGCTCGGTAAATACGAGTCGATAATGCTTATCGACGACGGAGGCGAGAGAGCGCCGAGAGCCCCGGAAAAAGCGTACACGCCCCTGCCGATAGAGGGCGAATGGGAGGTCGCGGGCGCGACATACAACTCCCTGACGCTCGACACCTGTGACTACTGGTTTGACGGGGAGCTCATGGGACGGGGTGCATACGTTCTCGATATTCTCCCGAGGGCAAACGAGCTGCGCCGCCCGGTGGAGCTGCGCCAGCTTTACAGAGTGTCGGTGCGCGATGTTCCGAAAACCGTATATCTCTGCCTTGAGACCCCGGAGGAGTTCGGTATAAGGATAAACGGCGAGACGGTCCCGGTGCGTGACGCGGGGTATTTCCGGGACAGCTCCTTCCGTCTTATCGACATAGCCGGAGTGCTTCGAGCCGGGGTAAACGAAATAGAGCTTACCACTGTGCTTTCACAGAGCAGGGAGTGCTACGACCACATTGCCGACTCATGGACCTGCGAGATAATGAAGAACAGCCTTTCCTATGATCGGGAAATAGAGCAGATATATCTTGTCGGCGACTTCGGGGTGGCTCTTCCGGACGATATAACCGAAAAGCCGCGCAGGGCGTATATCTTCCGCGGTCAGCCGGAAATAGTCCGTTCACCGAAGAGCGTTGATGTGGAGCGGCTTGATTTCTCGGGCTATCCGGAGTTTGCGGGCGAGCTTACACTCAGAAAGAAAATCGCTCTCGGCGCGGATGAGCTCTGTCGTAAGGTTTCCCTCTTCGGAAAGGGGATAAATTCCGTACACCTCTCGGTGAACGGACAGGAGGTCGCCGTCCGCATGTGGGGCGACTACACCGTCGATATATCACCCTATCTTCACGAGGGCGAAAACACGCTTGAACTTCTTATCGTGAATAATCTTCGCAACATGCAGGGTCCCTTCCACCTCTCGGGCGAGTCGTATGTTGTCTCCCCCGGCTCGTTCTACCGTGAGTCGAATATATTCTCGCATAAGGCGGGGGCGGGCGAGTCGGATCACTCCGTGCTTCCGCACTGGACGGCGAACGACGAGTACTGCCTTGTCCATTTCGGAATGGGCGACCGCTTTGCCGACAGCTCCGATCGCGGGGAGCCGAACGACTGGTAAGACGGCACCCGTGTACGGTTTGCGCCTGTATTTAAGGCTTAAATACATAAGAAATACCGCGCCACAGGCTCCGAAAAGAGGCTCGCGGCGCAGGTAAAAAGAGCCCGGCACATTCTGTGTGCCGGGCTCCCGTATTTTCCGGGTAAATCAGTTTTCCTCGGGCTTTTTCGATATGAATTTCAGGTAGGCATTTATGAAGCCGTCTATTTCGCCGTCCATAACCGCGTCGACATTTCCGTCCTCATAGCCGGTTCTCGTGTCTTTGACGAGGGTGTACGGCATAAAGACATAGCTGCGTATCTGACTGCCCCATTCGATGTTGGCTTTGTTGCCCTGTATATCCTCTATGCGGTCGAGCTTCTCGCGGATTTTTATCTCCATGAGCTTTGCGCGGAGCATCTTCATTGCGGTTTCCTTGTTCTGAAGCTGCGAGCGCTCGGTCTGACAGCCGACGACTATTCCGGTAGGCTTGTGGACTATCCGTATTGCCGAGTCGGTTTTGTTTATGTGCTGTCCGCCCGCGCCGGAGGAGCGGTGCGCCGTGACCTCTATATCCTCGTCGCGTATGACTATCGTGTCGTCGTCGTCAAACTCCGGCATGACCTCGACAGATGCAAAGGAGGTGTGCCGTCTGCCGGAGGCGTCGAACGGAGAGACTCTTACAAGGCGGTGGACGCCGTTCTCGCTTTTAAGGTATCCGTAGGCATTGAGCCCCTCTATCATGACGGTGGCGGATTTTATTCCCGCCTCGTCCCCGTCGAGCCAGTCGACGAGCTTTACATTATAGCCGTGGCTCTCACCCCACCGTGTGTAGAGGCGGTAGAGCATGGACGCCCAGTCCTGCGCCTCCGTTCCTCCGGCTCCGGGGTGGAAGGAGAGTATCGCGTTGTTTTTGTCATAAGGACCCGAGAGGAGCACCTCAATGCGCTTGCGCTCCGCCTCCGTCTCTATATACGCCGTGTCGCTTACGACCTCGTCGACAGAGCTCTCGTCGTTTTCTTCTATCGCCATCTCGCAGAGGGTGAGCGTGTCCTCGAGCTTCGCGACAAGACGCTCGTAGCTTTCGACCTTATCCTTAAGCTGCTTTATTTCCTGCAATTTCTTTGAGGACTTCTCGGCGTCAGCCCAGAAATCCTGTACCAGTGTCTCGCGTTCGAGGTCGGCTGCCCGTGCCCGTGCCTCGTCAATGCGGAGCTGATTTCCGAGCTCGCGCATCGTGCCCTCCATGTCGACGAGCCGCCGCTTGGCATCTTCAAGTGCAACAATCATTTATAAATCTCCGTTATCGAATATTTCTCTCCGTATATTCTACCATATCGGAGCGCGGATGTAAACCCCCGGGCGCGTATTTTTCTTGTCTGTGGTCTATCTTTCGCGTGTTTTATATATTTTAGGCGCAGATTGTTGATTTTTTTCTTATCGTGTGATAAAATAAAGAAAATAATTCCGGAGTGCCGGAAATCAGGGAGCTTTTCTGAAATGGTTGTAACAAAAGATACACTTGTCGGCGATGTCATAGACTTTGATATGGACGCCGCGCGCTTTTTCTTCGAGATAAATATGTATTGCGTCGGCTGCCCACATTCGAGGGGAGAGTCGATAGCCGAGGCATGCGCCGTCCACGGGGCGGATGCGGATGAGCTCGTCGCAAGGCTCAACGAGTACTTCTCCTCGAAGAAGTGAAGGAATTTACGCTTGACGGGCGGCTCGCCGCGGCGGCGGAATATGTGCGGCAGGGGGCGCTCTTCGCCGATATCGGCACCGATCACGCCTACCTGCCGACATTTCTCTTGCTCCGCGGGAGGATAGAGCGCGCCGTCGCGGCGGATATAAAGCCGGGTCCGCTCTCATCGGCTATGGAGCATGCGGAGAAGTACGGTGTGCGTGACAGAATGACATTCGTTCTTTCCGACGGGCTTGACGCCGTTACGGGCTGCCTGCCGGACGACATTGCCGTCTGCGGCATGGGCGGAGAGCTGATAGCCGATATAGTCACCCGCTCCGATCTCACAAGGCGGGGTGGTGTGCACCTGATACTTCAGCCGATGACAAGACAGGCATATCTTCGCCGCGCTCTTGCCTCGGCGGGATACCCCGTATTGTCTGAAAATTATTCCCTTGCGGCGGGACATGCCTACGTGACTCTCCTCTGCACTTATACCGGGGTGCCGTATGAGACAGACGACATCACGTCAGAGCTCGGCGCGGGCTTTTTCTCCGGCGATATGACGCCGGCAAAGCGGCATTTTCTCTTTCGGAGGCTCGCCGCGCTGAGGGACGCCGCAGAGGGCAGGGAGAGAGCCGGGGAATACGGCTCATACGAGAGAAAAATCTACGATAAAATTTCTTCAATGCACATATAATCCGGTAAAAAACAATGATAAGTCTGAAAAAATCTATCGAAACGAGGTAGTTTTCAATGACCGTAAAGGAACTGTACGACAGAATGAGCGAGCGTATTCCGCATGAGCTGTCGGAGCCGTGGGATAACGACGGGCTGATGTGCTCCCCGGATGTCACGGCGGAGGTGGCAAAGGTCCTTGTCACGCTCGATGTGACAGAGCAGGTGGTGGATTACGCCGTTGAGGGAGGCTTTGACCTTATCGTCGCGCATCATCCGCTGATTTTCAAGCCGCTCGCACAGGTGAACAACGATAACAATGTCGCGAGAAAGGTGATAAAGCTTATTCAGAGCGGAATTTCCGTGTTCTCCTTCCATACGAGGGCGGACAAGGTGAAGGACGGGGTGAACGATCAGCTATGCGACGCGCTCGACCTTCATGACGCCGTTCCGTTCGGCGACGGATGCCTCGGGCGGATAGGCTATACGGATGAGGAGATGACGCTCGAGGACTTTGCATACAGGCTTAAGGACCAGCTCGAGGTCTCGGCTATCCTGTCGGCAGACGCCTACAACCCGGTTCACCGCGTCGCCGTCGTCGGCGGGAGCGGAAAGGATTATGTCCGCGCCGCGATAGAGGCGGGGGCTGACACATTCGTGTCCGGCAGGCTTGACTATCACATAATGGAGGACGCCGAGGAAATAGGGATAAACCTTATAGAGGCGGGTCACTACTTCACCGAGTACCCGGTGACGAACTTCTTCTGCACGGCACTCACGCACATTGACCCGTCGCTCTATATTGAGACCGTCGGCTCAAACAACATAAAGCTGCTCTGAGAGCGAAATACGAAAGCATAGGTAAAGAGAACAGGCTGACACCCGCCGTAAAAAATCACCGGGGACAGCCTGCTTTTTTTTACTTGTCTGAATTTTTTGATCTCTATTTTCCGAGCCGCCAGACATCGGCTATCATTTTCCGCGTTGCACGCTCGGGCAGAGACAGCGGGGAGCGTATCTCCGGGTGGCAGAGTCCCATGCGACCCATGAGGTACTTTATGGGCGCGGGGTTGGTTTCGGCAAAGAGAGAGGAGATCTTTTTCTCCTCGGCGAGAAGCCGCACGCGGGAGCCGGTAATATCTCCGGCAAGGTACCTTTCGCACACCTCGCGCATTATACCTGGGATGATGTTGGAGATAACCGAGACTACCCCCGCGCCGCCGAGGGCGAGGACGGTATATGTTGAGATGTCGGAGCCCGCATAGAGTGGCATCGCGTCGCCGAGCGCGGCAATTTTTGCGAGCTTTTCTGCGGAGTCCGAGGCTTCCTTGATTCCGACTATCCGCTCGCATACGGAGAGCTCGGCTATCTGAGAAACAGTGAGGTCTACGCCGGTTCTTGATGGCACATTGTAAAGTATTATTGGCAAATCGGTGCTGTCTGCGACCCGCAGATAGTGCTCGGTTATACCGCGTTTTGTTCCCTTATTGTAGTATGGGGTGACGCAGAGGGCGGCGTCACAGCCGATAGCTGCGGCATGGCGTGTATAATTTATCGTGCTTTTTGTGTCGTTTGTGCCGGTCCCGAATATAAGCCTTGCCCGCCCGCTGACGCGCTCGGCGGTGAAGGACCAGAGCGCGAGGCGCTCCCGCTCGGAGAGCGTTGCCGCCTCTCCCGTCGTCCCTCCTATGACGAGCGCGGGTATACCGGCGGAGATTTGCCGCTCTATAAGGCGGGAGAGAGCCGCATAGTCTATCTCGCCCCTGTAAAACGGGGTCACCAGAGCGGTGGCAACGCCCGTGAATATTGCTTTCTTTTTCATTTTATATCTTGTCTGCCCTTGAAAAGTCGGTGCGTTTGTAGTATACTCTATGCACAGTAATATTATATGAGCGCCGCATGGCGGCGGTTCGGAAGGCACAAATGGAAATTGTAAACGAAAAAATCGTAAATGAGCGGGAGCATACCGACCTGCGCACGCATGACTTCTGGTATGACCTGCCACAGGAGCTGATAGCGCAGACCCCGTCGCCACAGCGCGACGGCTGCCGCCTTATGGTTGTCGATCGTAAGACAGGCGGGGTGTCGCACCGCAGATTTTCGGATATTACGGATTATCTTGACCCGCGCGATATGCTTGTCGTCAACTCCTCGAAGGTCATACCGGCGCGCCTTATAGGTAAGAGCGAAAGGACCGGGTCGGATGTTGAGATACTTCTGCTCCGTATGCGGGGCGACGGCTCGTGGGAGACGCTTGTCCGCCCCGGAAAGCGGGCGAGAGTCGGGGGGCGTGTACGTTTTTCGGACATTCTTTCGGCTGAGATAGTTGAGGTTCTTGACGACGGAAACCGGATTGTGAGGCTCGAATACGATAAGGATAAATACAAGAGCGTTTACGAGGTGCTTGACGAAGCGGGCAAAATGCCGCTCCCGCCGTATATTACGAGCACCCTTGCGAACAATAACGATTATCAGACGGTTTATGCAAAGGAACGCGGCTCTGCCGCGGCACCTACCGCCGGGCTCCATTTCACGGAGGAGCTCCTCCGCCGTATAAAGGAAAAGGGAGTCGGCTACGGCGAGGTAACTCTGCATGTCGGGCTCGGCACCTTCCGCCCGGTAAAGGCTGAAAAAATAGAGGACCACCTGATGCACGGGGAGATGTTCCATATCTCCGACGATGTGGCGAATGAGATAAACCGCCGCAGGAAAAACGGCGGCAGGATAATAGCCGTCGGCACGACCTCCTGCCGCGTCCTCGAGAGCGTGACGGACGAGGGCGGCGTAGTTCACCCGATGAGCGGCGAGACTGGCATTTTTATCTACCCTGGCTATCGCTTCAAGGCGGTAGATGCCCTGATAACGAATTTTCACCTCCCCGAAAGCACCCTGATAATGCTTGTTTCCGCCCTTGCGGGTAAGGAACTTATTATGAGGGCGTATAAGGAGGCGGTGGAGAATAGGTACCGCTTCTTCTCCTTTGGCGATGCTATGTTCATCCAATAAGCGTCGCAATACTGCGTTGCTCCTCGCCTACTCCCTCGTCGTAGGTCACTACGCCGTCGGGAGGGCGGCTCCGGTGCGCCTTGTCTTGCTCGCTTCTTGAATGAACCGGAGACTTTTGTGCGACGCGCTCGGGTCGCCGTAGGTGACTACGGCTTTCCCTCGCTTGCTCGCTTTGCCTTGCCTTGCGAAATTTCTACAGCTCATCATCCGGTGCGGAGGCTGCGCCGTTGCTCCCGCCTACTCCCTCGTCGTAGGTCACTACGCCGCCCCGGAGGGCGGCTCCGGTGCGCCTTGTCTTGCTCGCTTCC
>CAKRQL010000021.1 GCA_934393265.1 uncultured Eubacteriales bacterium
AAAGGCGGCGGATTTCTCCGCCGCCTCAGTCTTTTTATTGGGTCAGTGTGCCGTTTGCCTTATGCTCTTTTCTTCTTTATGATTACAAAGGCAACCGCGCCGCCGACGATTATCACGCCGACTACGACAAGCACGACTATCAGAGCAACGTTCGCGCCGCCCTTTACGGTGAAGGATGCGTTTGCATTACCGGTTGCGGACACTGCCTCAACGGTATATTCGCCCGCCTTGAGGGTCTCAAGGTATTCCTTTGTAAAGGTAAGCTCGCCGCTCTTTACGGTATAGTTCTTCGGGTCTACTGTCTCGCCGTTCACCTTTACCTCGGTGATGTCGGAGACGGAATCATTGAACTTTATCGTCGGAAGAGTCTCGCTCTTCTTGCTCCATTCCTTGGCTTCCTCATCTATAGAGGCAACTATCTTTGCGATAGCTACGCTGTCGCCGAGCTTGGTATGGCAGACTGTGCACTCCTTGTGCTTTGTGCCCTCCTCGCTCTCGGTTGCTTTCTTGTCGATTATCCAGCCGCTCTCGGTATGCGCCTTCATCGGGAGCTCCTCGGTTTCCTTGTGAGTGCAGCCCTCGTGCTTACAGGTCTTGGTCTTTATACCCGTCTCCGTGCAGGTCGCTTCCTTTGTAACTACCCAGTCGGTCATATCGTGTCCGAGCTTGGGAAGCACTCTCGTCTCGAGCTCTTCGTTGCAGACCGTGCAGAGCTTGTGCTCTTCTCCGTCCACCTCGCAGGTTGCGGGGGTCTTGACGGTCCACTCGCCCTCTGTATGAGCTATCTTAGCGATGCTTTCCGTCTCTGTCACGTGACATACAGAACACTCGCGGGTCTTTGTACCTTCCTCTGAGCAGGTAGCGGTTTTCGTTACCTCCCACTCGCCCCACGTATGTCCGGTAGCCTTGATGGTTTTCGTCTCCTTTTCGTGGCAGACAGAGCACTCGCGCTCCTCGGTACCGTCCGCGGTACAGGTGGCGGGAGTTGTCGCTGTCCACTCACCGTATGTATGACCGGTTACCATGGTGAATGCAAAGGACTTCACAACCTCTGCCATATCGGTGTTGCTGTAATCCTCGTCCGTAAACCTTCCGTTGTAGAGGAGAGTCAGCGTAAGCTCCTTATCCGCATCGTTTACATCCGGTGTCAGACCGCATGAGCCGATAAAGCTCATTCCCTCGGGAGCCTCGCCCGCAAGGAGTATCTTGCCGGAAAGGGTTATCGCATCCGGCTTTGCAACCGTGAGAGCTCCCACTATACGGCAGTCCTCAAAGAGGTATGTCGAGTTAAAGCTGTCGGGTGCGTTTATTATATTGCCGTCGGAAATTATTGTGCTGTTCTTTACCGTAAATCTCACGTTGCCGAATTCAGTGTTGCTGAATACAGCCGCGCGTCCGTTCATCTCCGCGCTGAGCGAAACGAAGAGGCAGTTATTTATGTATACCTTGTTATCGGCATTAAAATCTTCAGTCACGAGAGACGCCACAATGCCCTCGTCGTAGTTTGCGGTATGGTAGAAGTTAACGCCGTTTGCATAGAAGTGCGTTCCGCCTCCGCCGTTGCTGCTCTGGAGCCTCGCAGCTATACTGCCGTAGAACGAGAGGTTTCCGGCGTATGCCGACTCGCCCTCTGCGTCGTCCGCACTGTTAACGCCGAGACCTATCTCAACGCCGTCGGTGTTGTAGGACATGAAGAGAATGCCGGAATTTACACCGTCACCACCGGCGACCCGGCTGTGATATACGAGCTTCGCGCCCGGGACGGTCGAATAAATCCAGACTGCGCCGGAAACTCTGAATACGCCGTCGTACGTAGTACCTGTAAATCCGTCGGCTCTCGTGAAGAAGATCGTATGTCCGTTCATGTCAAGGTGAAGCTTGCCGGATACTCTTATTGCGGGATCGGCAGCTACCTTATAAACCATATCGGAGAGGAGGAAGAAGGTCGCGCTGTCATCTGCGGTCTGTACAGCCGTGAAGAGCTCGTCTGCGGTATTGTATACAGCCGATACCGCGCCGCCCTTTATCATTACGGCGACCGCCGCGCTGAGATCCCCCTCCGCCGCTGTATATGCGGGATAAATTATCGAGTCCCGGTGCTCCTGTGTCGCGCGGGTTGCGGTCATGCTCTCGCCGTCTATTTTCCAGCCGGAGCATACCATGAGTGTACCGTCTTTCATCCTTGCGGCGGGGACCTTTATCTCGTCGTCAATACGTATGAGCGCGCCTATCGGACGGTATATGGTCTTCGCCGCCTCGGCGTCATTCTCGTCCGCGTAAATCTCGTAGCGGATAAGCTCATCCTTTGCCGCCTCGGTAAACGTCAGCGTGTCGCCGGATCTCGTTATATTGCAGGTCTCGGAGTCATAGATAAATTCGTGACCGTTCATATTGATAACGCAGGGAGTGTTTATAACCGTCCTGGCAACAACATCATTCATCAATACGACGGTGCCGCCGTTCTCAGAGGCGTACTGGAGCGCCGCGTCAAGAGTAGCAAAGCCCATCTCTCCTACGATGAAGTCCGGGATCAATTTAATCTCTTCTCTTCCGAGGTACTCGCACTCATATACCGGTGTGTCCGCAAACACGGTGTTGTCGAGCGATATGCCGGACGCACGGCTTATAAGCGCGAGCCTTACGTTATCTATAAGGATATCCGTGTCTGCGGCTCTGTTTATGTTCGAATTGGCATCTATCTGAAGGTCGCCTACCTTTGCAAGCGTCGTACCTGCCGAGCTCATGGAATATACCCCCTCGGTCTTTACAACGAGCTGACCGTTCACGAATACGGCACCGACAGAGCTGTTGAATGCCGGGTCGCTCTCGCTTGCGCCGGGCTTAAGGTCGATAACGTAGGTGAAGTGTGCCCACTCGCCGGCAGGAACCTTTACGGCGTTTCCGACCATTCTGCCGTCGAGTCTCGCGTAGAACTCAACTCCGCCATCTACGTTTCTTATGTAGATATAAAGCTTACCGAACCACTTTAAGCTGTCCGCATTTCTTCCCTCGATGAGTATCTTCATTTCGTCGGGATAGGTCGTCCCGGTGTTGAAGTCGGCTTCAAATATATAATATCTGTAATCGCCGTCTATATCAATCCCGTTTACACCGTCTTTATTGTAGCTGATGAATGCATTATTGTCATGCAATCCCTTCGGGACAAAAAATTTATCGTATGTATTTCCGAACACGTCGGTCTCACTCGTAAGGACTCCGTAGCCCTTATCATAAAAGTTTGCCGGGCCGATACCGATGGTGCTGTTTGCATAATATACTCCGTCATTTAACGTAGAACCGTAAACATACGGTGCCTTGTGGTCTGCATACTTCAGGCTGAGGCCGAATTTCGTAAAGTCAGCAGAGCCGTCAGCCCACTCTGAGCCCTGATTTATCCCTTTGAGCGTCCTGAATCCGACGCCGTCGGCAATCTCGAGCATAGAGGGATAACCCTTTTCGGGAGAATAGAACATGCCGTTTCCGGCTTTTTCGGAGGAGCTTACGGTTGTTTTTCCGTTGAGCACAAGCCTTGCGCCCGCCATTCTTATACCGGTGTCGCAGGTGTCATACGGGCAGAGCAGCGCGGTGTCGGTTATCGTAACGAGGCCGCCGTAGACTCCGGAGCCCTTCTTGTCTAAAAGGCTCGCGATGCGCCAATAGCTCTCAAGTGTGCAGCGGGTGAAGGTCGCCGTCCCTCCGCCGATGAGGCTCTCGAGCTTCATTACCATCTTTCCGCTCCCGCGCTGTACCGCACGGGTATCCTCGACAACGAGGCTCGACGCATCGGCGGAGACCTGCGAGAAGATGTGACCGCTGAATATATCGAAGCTGCAATTCCTTATTTCAATTGTACCGGCTCCGATACCGACGATGATACTGGCGTCTGCGGTTTCCTTATCGGAGACGACGTTTACGCCGTCAACCGTTATCTTTGCGCCGCTGTTATCCGCGCCGCCGTTCGTCTGCACAAACGATCTTGCACCGATTTTCACGGTAGCGCCGTCGCCCCTGATATTCAGGACGTTTGAGTTATTCGCATTGAAAGCAAACTGATTTGAAGCGGTGTAACAGACCGTCGACTTCCCGAGGTCTATCGTAACCGTCTTGGACTGATTTCCGGTCGTCTCATTGTTGGAGTCCGCCATGATAACCGGGTCGCCGTCCATGTAAACAACGTTGAACAGCGGCTTTATAACGTCGCCGTCATGCGCCTTGTTTACCGCGGAGTAAAGCTTATTATAGCTTTCTCCATCGCGCGGATTGCCGTCAGAGCCGTATATCTGCCAGCATACCGTTTCGGTCTCTTTTCCCACGGTCGCATCACCGTCCGCAGACGCGGCAAATGCGAATACGCATCCGACGACAGCGGCAATGACAAGTACGGGAACGAGAATTTTCCAGAACTTCTTCATCTTGTTTCTCCTCACGTTTTTTATTTGTATGTTTTTTATTGGTGGCGGCATCGGGGTCTCTGCCTCCACAGGCTTACAAGACTATTATATATTCTCCGCGCGAAAATGTCCATTCTCCGATTAAACGATTTTATCACTATTTTATTGTGAATTATATACAAAACCATGCGACATGCTTTGCGCATATATGAAAATAAATAACAAAACTTGCAAAATCAATAAGTGCCGGAAAATAACTACAACACGGCGTAAGCCGTATTTCACAGCCGACGGGCTATTTCACATTTTCCGGCAGGAAAATATTTCACACGGCGTAAGCCGTATTTCACTGCGCCGAAAGGCGCCCTGCCCCCGCCCTACAATAGACAAACACCAATAAAAAATCCCGGGCGTACAGCCATACGACCGTGCGCCCGGATCCGGATAGAGAAAGAGAAACTTTCCTACTTGAAAACTTTCCCTTATTTTTTTATATTCCCGAATATCTTTTTGAAGAAGCCTTTTTCTTTCGTACAGTTGCTCTCGCCGAGGGTGTCGGCAAAGGCACGGAGCGCCTTCTTCTGCTCTGCCGTCAGGTTCTTCGGCGTCTCAACCTGTGCCGTGAAGATATAGTCTCCGCGCCGCTTGGTCGAAACGTCCGGAATACCCTTACCGCGTATCGTAAACTGCGCACCGGACTGCGTCCCCTCCGGGATATGGAACTTCTCTGTCTTGCCGTCGAGCGTCGGAATATCTATATCCGCGCCGAGAGCCGCGGAGGCGAAGGAAATCGGGACGTCGCAATAAACGTTGTTCCCCTCCCTGCGGAAGAACTGGTGCTCACGCACGCGCACCTCGATGATAAGGTCGCCCGCCGCGCCGCCGTTCACCCCCGCGGAGCCCTGTCCGCGCAGGATTATCTTCTGCATCGAGGAGATACCCGCAGGTATCTGCACGTCGAGCTTCTTTGACACTCTCACAAAGCCGCGCCCGCTGCACTTCTTGCAGGGGGACTTTATTATTTTGCCCGTTCCGTGACAGGTCGGGCAGGCGGTCTGCGTCTGGACGTAGCCGAGCATCGTCTGCTGTCTTACGCTTACGCGGCCGGTGCCGCGGCAGGCGGAGCAGGTCTCCGGCTTTGTTCCCTTTTCGGCACCCGTGCCGCCGCAATCGGGGCATTTCTCCTCCCTCTGGAACGAGACCTCTTTCTTACAGCCGGTCACCGACTCCTCAAAGGTTATCTGTACACGGGTCAGTATATCGTCGCCGTCCACCGCCGCATTCGCACGACGGGAGGACCCGCCGCCACCGCCGAAGAACGAGGAGAATATATCGCCGAAATCGAAGTCCCCGCCGGAAAATCCGCCGGAGAAGCCGCCGAAGCCGGAGCCACCGCCGCCCGCGGACGGGTCAAACGCCGCGAAGCCGTACTTATCGTACTTATCTTTCTTCTCCGGGTCGGAGAGAACGGCGTATGCCTCGTTCACCTCCTTGAACTTCGCCTCTGCCGCCTTATCGCCGGGATTCATATCCGGGTGATACTTCTTTGCGAGGGTTCTGTACGCTTTTTTTATCTCATCGGCACTCGCGCTCTTCTGAACGCCGAGCACCTCATAATAATCTCTTTTAGTGTCTGCCATACGTTTTCCTTTCGGCGGACTGCGCGCCATATTGCAAATAAATGATTACAAAACCGCGCTTATCGTCATAGATTTGAATTTACCTTATTACCGGCTATCGGACTGCCCGCGAAGTGTTTTTCCGCATGACAGCCCGATAACTTTATTCCCCCGGCGCGGGTGGTGCCGCGCCGGGTCGGCAGTAAACAAATGTTTACGCCGTCTTTTTAATTACTGGTTGGACTTATCCTCGAAGTTCGCATCGTAGTAGTTGCCGTCCGCGCCCTCGTGACCGCCGTTCGCACCCTCGGCACCCTGACCGTTCGCCTGTGCCTGTGCCTGATAGATTTTCTCGGCTATCGGATAGAACGCCTTCTGCAGTGCCTCGGTATCCGCCTTTATAGCCTCGGTATCGGTGCCCTTAAGGGTCTCACGGAGCTTTGCAATCGCGTCGTTTACGGGCGCCTTGTCGGCATCCGTAACCTTGTCGCCGAGCTCGCCGAGGCTCTTCTCGGTCTGGAAGATAGCGTTCTCGGCCTGGTTGCGGACCTCGACCGCCTCCTTCTGCTTCTTGTCCTCCTCGGCGTACTTCTCCGCCTCGTGGACAGCCTTCTCTATATCCTCCTTCGACATATTGGTGGAGGAGGTTATCGTGATGTGCTGCTCCTTGCCGGTGCCCTTGTCGCACGCGGTAACGTTGACGATACCGTTAGCGTCTATATCAAAGGTAACCTCAATCTGCGGAACTCCGCGGGGAGCGGCGGGAATACCGTCAAGAATAAATCTGCCGAGGGTCGTGTTACCTGCCGCCATCTCGCGCTCGCCCTGAAGAACATGAATCTCAACAGAGGTCTGACCGTCTGCGGCGGTGGAATAAACCTGACTCTTCTTTACGGGTATCGTGGTGTTTCTCTCGATTATCTTGTTGAACACTCCGCCGAGCGTCTCGATACCGAGCGACAGAGGAGTTACGTCAAGGAGAAGAACGTCCTTTACGTCTCCGCCGAGGACGCCTCCCTGTATAGCCGCGCCGACAGCGACGCACTCATCGGGGTTGATGCCCTTGAAGGGCTCCTTGCCCATGAACTTCTTTACAGCCTCCTGAACGGCGGGTATTCTCGTAGAGCCGCCGACGAGAAGAACCTTTGAGACGTCCGAGGGCTTGAGACCCGCGTCCTTCAGCACTTTCTGTGTCGGTCCCATGGTAGCCTCAACGAGGTCGTGGGTCAGCTCGTCGAACTTAGCTCTCGTGAGAGTAGCCTCAAAGTGCTTGGGTCCGGTAGCGTCCGCCGTGATGAACGGGAGCGATATAGTCGAGGACATAACTCCGGAGAGCTCTATCTTAGCCTTCTCCGCCGCGTCCTTAAGTCTCTGGTGCGCCATCTTATCCTTGCGCAGGTCGATGCCGCCGTTGTCGCGGGCAAACTCGTCTGCCATCCAGTTGATTATTCTCTCGTCGAAGTCATCGCCGCCGAGGTGGTTGTTACCTGCGGTTGCGAGAACCTCGAACACGCCGTCGGATATGTCGAGAAGCGACACGTCGAAGGTACCGCCGCCGAGGTCGAATACCATTATCTTCTGCGACTCCTCCTTATCCATACCGTAGGCAAGAGCTGCCGCGGTGGGCTCGTTTATAATTCTCTTGACGTCAAGACCGGCAATTCTGCCCGCGTCCTTAGTCGCCTGACGCTGTGCGTCGGTGAAATATGCGGGGACGGTTATAACCGCCTCGGTAACCTTCGTTCCGAGGTAAGCCTCCGCGTCAGCCTTCAGCTTCTGAAGTATCATAGCGGAAATCTCCTGAGGAGTATACGATTTTCCGTCTATCTCAACCTTTGCGTCTGTGCCCATCTTTCTCTTTATGGAGGAGACGGTGCGCTCCGGGTTTGTTACCGCCTGCCGCTTTGCAACCTGACCCACGAGTCTCTCGCCGTTCTTTGCGAATGCGACGACGGAGGGCGTCGTTCTCGCGCCCTCGGGGTTGGTTATAACGATAGGCTCGCCGCCCTCGTAAACGGCGACGCATGAATTTGTAGTACCAAGGTCAATACCAATAATCTTTCCCATAATAATTATCCTCCGAATATATTGAAAATTTTTATAAACTTATTTTGTGTCTGCCCCGCAGAAGTTACTCCGCGAAGCTCTATGATATTTCCGCCAATCCGTAACTCCGGTCAGTTGACCGTCTTTACCATGGCGTACCTTATCATCTTATTACCCTTTTTGTACCCCTTCTGGAGCACGTCAACGATCTCGCCCTCGCCCTTCGTGTCGTCCTCTTCATGGAGAACCGCATTGTGGAGCTGCGGGTCAAAGGTCTCGCCGGATTTTCCTATCTCCTCGACGCCGAGGTTTTTCAGCGCCGTCGCGATAGCCTTTGCGGTCATTGCGACCCCCTCGCGCACCTTTTCGCCGTCATCGTACATTGCCGCGCGCTCGAGGTTGTCTATTATCGGGAGAATTTCCTTCACCGCGTCCGCGACCGCCGCGTCGTAGCTTGCCTGCCGCTCCTCCCGTGAGCGACGGCGGAAGTTGTCATACTCTGCCGCCATCCGCAGGTATCTGTCGTCCTTTTCCTTTATCTCGGACTCGAGCTTTTCTACCTTTTTGCGGAGCTCCTCCGCCTCTTTTCTGTAATAGCCCTTTCCGTGGTGCTCGCAGTCCGCCCCGGAGCAGCCTTCCGCATTGTCGTCATGAGCCGCACCCGCGCCGCAGCCTGCCCCGGCACCACAGCCGGCACACGTCTTTTTTTCGGCGGATTTTTCCGCTCCGTCAGCGTTTATCGTAGCTTTTTCTTTGTTTTCTTCCATTATCTCTACCTCCCGTCGGTTTTATCCGGCGTGTCCTCCCCTTCCGTATTTCCTCCGGGGAGCGCCGCGCTGTCCTTGCTGCCGTACATTCTCGTGAGCCCGCCGGCGAGCTGAGTTATCATTCCGATGACCTTCTGATAATCCATTCTCTTCGGTCCTATGACACCGACGGCAAACCGGCTGCCGCCGACATCGACCTGCTTGAAGATCACCGTCGTGTCGCTCATGACGTCCGACTCATTCTCGGCGCCGATACAGATATTTATTCCGTCCTCGGTCACCGCGTGCTGTGATATTACATCAAGGAGCTTATCCTTTTCCTCTATCATGGAGAAGAGGTCGCGGACCTTTGAGACATCCGAGTACTCCGGGTACTGCAGGAGCTTTGTAACTCCCTCGACCTTTATGTCCGCGGTGTCTATCTCGTTCATGGTCTCGTATATCGCCTTTATCGCCGGATGAACCATACCGCCGTACTCGCCCATTATCTGCTCGATACGGACTATCAGCGGCATCGTTATCTCGTCGCTCGTAAGATTTACAAGGAAGAGATTGAGAAGATCGGTCAGCCGCTTCAGCTCCTCCGCAGTTACGGAGAACGGAAGCTGTACAGTCTTTGTCTTGACAAGCTTGTCTGAAATCATCACAACGAGCAGAAAGCTCTTCGGAGTTATCAGCATGCTGTCATACTTCTCTACCCGCACCTTTCCGGTGCCGGCGTGAAAGGCAATGCCCGTGTAGTTTGTAAACGAAGCCGCGAGCTTCGACGCCTCCGAGAGAATTTCGTCCATCTCGGTGAGCTTGAAGCGGAGCCGCTCGTTTATCTCGGCTATCTCGTCCTTTGTCGCCGAATACTGTCTTGCGAGAGTATCGACATAAAAACGGTAGCCGAGCTCGGAGGGTACCCGCCCCGCAGAGGCGTGGGGCTGTTCGAGATAACCCATTTCCTCGAGCTCCGCCATCTCGTTTCTTATCGTGGCGGGCGAGCAGGTTATCTGGGCGCTCTGTGAAAGATACTTTGAGCCGACCGGCTCGCCGTTGACTATATGAGCGTCGACGACCGCCTTCAGTATCTGCATTTTACGCTGACTGAGCCTTGGGTCTTTCATGTTGCACCTCCCTCGAATTTTTAGCACTCAACACGGTCAAGTGCTAACTTTCCTCTATAATATATTCCTTTTAAGCCACCTTGTCAATAGTTTTGGCGAAAAAAGTTGTGAACATTTTGTTAACATTATATATTTGTGAGGTTCAAGTGCTAAAATGCGACACAAAAAGAGAGAGCCGCCCGGAGAGCGGAATACCCGCCCGCCGGACAGCCCCCGACCGCGCAAGCCGCGCGGTCGTCGACAGAAAACCCGTTTTCGTTCTTACCGGATATGAAGCCTGCTATTCATTGGATTTCAGGCTGGCGTTCATATCCACCCCCACAATCTCACGCCGAAGTATCAGCGTCACAATAAACGTCGCCACAAGCACCACCGCCGGAGAGATAAGATAAGCATACCACGGCGCATAATGTGCCGTGCCTATCCCGATTACGGTAAAGACGAGCCGGACGAGGAATGCCCCGACGCCGAAGCCGATAATAATTCCGACGACGGTATCAACGTAAATCTCGCGGTAAATATAGCCCGAGACCTCGCGGTCGTCGTAGCCGAGAACCATGAGCGTCGCTATCTCGCGCCGCCGCTCGCTTATGCTTATGCTCGTTATAGTGTAGACCGCGGTCATCGTAAGGAGCACGGCGAAAACGACTATCACCACGGCAAGCCCGGCGACCACCGCCGACTTTATATCCCCGAACAGGCACTGCCCGAGGAGGGAAACGCCCGCCATGACGAGCCCCATCGAGCCCGCGACCGAGAACACCGTCATAAGAAAACGGCTCCTGTACCGAAGGACGTTGCGCGCCGTGGACTTATATCGGAATGACAGACGGTTCCAGATAAAGGGCATACGCTCCAGTATCACCTTACGCCCGGCGGGCGGTGCCTTCTGCCGGAGGAGCGACGCCGGCTCTTCATGCGCCATTCCGAGCCCGGATTTCAGCGTCGCGAGAGAGGCGGCAACGACAATCACTAAAGCGGATATGAGGAAGAACAGCGGCGACACGACGCCGAGCGCCGCAGGCATCGTGTAGCTGAAGCCGAAAGCGGCATAGACAAATGCGCAGAGCCCGAGACCGATACACCATCCAACCGCCGCGCCGACGGTGCAGGCGGTGAACACGAAAAGAAGATACTTCCATATAACGCCGCCCGGCGTGTAGCCGAGGGTGACGAGACAGGCGGTCTGCGCCCGCTCCTCCTCCATGAGGCGGGATATGTTTGAGAGCACGACGAGCGCGCAGATAAGAGAAAACGCGACGAGAAGTATCACCGAGAGCGCCGTCACCTTGTCGGCGTATGAAAACAAGGACTTATAGGAGAGGTTATCCGAGAGCGTTATAAACGTTATACCCCCGCGCACCTCGTCCGCGCTTTTTCCCGAGCCTTCCGCGAGGAGGGAGACTATTTTATCCTCTGCCTCTGTGACGGCATCGTCGTATGAGCGGGAGAACAGCCGCCCCGCCCCCGGGACGGCGGCGAGGGATATTCCGATCTCCCCGGTCGGGATAATCGGCGCGCTGCCGGCGAGCGGCATTATATCGCTGTACCTCGGGATAACCGACGAGGGAATATAGAGTATGCCCTCTACCGCGATATATTCCCCGATTGCCGTGTCGCCTATCTCAATATCGGGGGGATTTGTATAGCTCGGCTCTCCCTCAAGGCTGAATGAGCGCGGGCTCTGAACGATTCCCGCGACGGTGCAGGACACGGCTTTCAGGCTCGAGAGCAGTCCGCGCTCGCTCTCCGTCATTTCCACACCTGCCTGTGCCGCGAGCTGTGCCATTATATCGGCAAAATCGAGCGTCACGACCTCGCCCGGAGAAAAGGAATACATCTTCTTGTCCGCGCGCTGCGCATAAATGCCCGTCGTCCCGTCCTCGGGAGCTGTCGTCTCACCCGTCGGGGCGAGCTTATCTACCGTGGACGCAAGCGGGTCGGGAGAAAAGCAGAGACGGACGAGCCGCCGCTTACCGCCTATATCCATCTCCGCGTCAAACGACATTCCGGCAAAAACGTTCTCTTCGCCGAAATAATTGCGGAGGGCGGCTATCTCATTGTCCGAAAACCCGGACCGCGAAGTCGAGCGCAGGGTTATATCCGACACGTTTTTTTCATTCTTGTAGTCGCGCGCCGAGTCTCTTATTCTGTCTGCGGAGGAGCCGATGCCGAAGGTCAGCCCGACGCTTATCGCGACTATAAAAATTATCGATATAAAGCGCTGAATATTCCTCCCGAACATCCGGCGCACGCATTTAAGATATGTCCGCATGTCTCACCACTCAATTCTTTCCGCCGGGAGGGGCGCGGGATTTATGCTCACCGACTCCACAGTCCCGGAGCGGAGGCGTATCACCCTGTCCGCCATACCGGCTATCGCCTGGTTATGTGTGACTATTATGACCGTGCGCCCGTCCCGGCGGGAGGCGGCGTCGAGGAGCGAGAGGACGGTCTTTCCCGTCCTGTAATCGAGTGCCCCCGTCGGCTCATCGCACAGGAGTATCTTCGGGTTCTTTGCTATCGCCCGCGCTATCGACACGCGCTGCTGCTCTCCGCCGGAGAGCTGTGCCGGAAAATTCGCGAGCCGCTCGCCGAGCCCGACATCACGGAGCACCCGCTCCGGGTCGAGGTGATCCTTGCATATCTCGACGGCTATCTCCACGTTTTCAAGTGCGGTGAGGTTCGGCATAAGGTTATAGAACTGAAATACAAAGCCGACGTCCCGCCGCCTGTAATCGCAGAGCCCACGGCGGTCGAGCGAGGTTATATCCCGCCCGTCAAGCACTATTTTCCCGTCGCTCGCCGAGTCCATTCCGCCGAGGAGGTTTAAGAGCGTCGTCTTGCCCGCGCCGGACGAGCCGAGAATGACGACGAGCTCACCCGCCTCCGCCGAAAAGCTCACGTTGCGCAGCGCCTGTGTCACAAGAGTGCCGCTCGTATATATTTTTCCGACCCCGGAAAGCTCAAGATAGCTCATATTACCTCCGTGCGCCCGCGGCGCATACTATAAAATTTATCTTATGCATATAAATTATAACATTAAAGAAAGAAGTAATGTATTAACTCATTATTAATTTATTGAAATTTATTTATAAAAAGGGGGCTGCCCCGATAATACGGGACAGCCGCGACGCATTTTTGCCGTCGGATTACTTCTTTTCCTCCCCCCGCCCGGTGAGCGCCTCCTTCATGGTCCGCCAGCCGAGCATGGCGCACTTCACCCGCGCGGGCATGTGCGATATATCGCGGAGCGCGGACGCCTCCTCAAGCGAGCTTATCTCCTCCTCGCTCGCCTCGCCGCGTATCATGCGCATAAAAATATCCGCGAGGCGGAGAGCCTCCTCCTTGCGTTTCCCTATTATCATTCCGAGCATAATATCGACGGACGCCTGTGATATTGCGCACCCGTCACCGAGAAATGCCCCGTCGACTATCATATCTCCCTCGGTCTTTAATTTCAGCTGTATCTCATCCCCGCAGCTCGGGTTCACGCCGTCGAGCACTATGTCAGCCCCCGGCAGATCGCGCCGGAAATCCGGGCGCAGATTATGCTCGGTCAGTATCTCGTTATAAAAGCTGTTAGTCTGCATATCCCATTCTCTCCCTCACCGTCGAAAGAACCGACAGAAATCTGTCCGCGTCCTCCCTCGTGTTATAAAATGCGAAGCTCGCCCGCACGCTCGAGCGGCAGCCGAGGAAATTAAGCAGCGGCTGTGCACAGTGGTGCCCAGCGCGGACGCACACCCCCTCCGACGCCATTATTTCTCCTATGTCATGCGGATGCACGCCCTCTACCGTAAAGGTTATTATTCCGCGGTGCTCCTCCGCCTTATCAGAGCCTAAAATGTGTACACGGGGTATGGCTTTCATTTTTTCAAAGGTGTACTTTGTGACCTCAGACTCAAGTCTTTCTATCTCCGGAAAGCCTATACTCTCGACGTATTCTATCGCCGCCCTGAGCCCCACGGCACCGGCGGCATTCACCGTCCCCGCCTCAAGCCTGTGCGGGAGCTCGGAAAAGGTGGCGTCGTAGCGTGAGACCGAATCTATCATCTCGCCGCCCGTCATGAACGGCGGCATTGCGTCAAGGAGCTCGTATCTTCCGTACAGCACGCCTATCCCCATAGGACCGTAGAGCTTATGACCGGAAAAGGCGAAGAAGTCCGCTCCGATATCCCGGACGTCCACCGGCATGTGCGGCGTGCTCTGCGCCCCGTCGATAACGGCGACAGCCCCGACGGAATGTGCCATTCTGCACACCTCCTTCACCGGGTTCACCCGTCCAAGCACGTTTGACACCTGCGTCATGGCGACGAGCCTTGTCTTTTCGTTTATCTGCGCTCTTATCTTTTCCGTGTCAAAGCTTCCGTCCGGCTCACATTCCATAAACCGGAGGGTCGCCCCGGTTTTTCTCGCCGCCGTCTGCCACGGCAGAAGATTGCTGTGATGCTCGGCTATCGAAACGAGTATCTCGTCCCCGGGACATAGCCTTTCCATAGCGTAGCTGTAAGCGACGAGATTTAAGCTCTCGGTCGTATTGCGGGTGAAGATTATCTCTTCCGCGCGGGCGGCACCTATAAAGCGGCGCACCGCCTCCCTCGCCCCCTCGACAGCCCCGGTAGCCTCGACGCTCAGGTCGTACAGCCCGCGGAGCGGGTTGGCGTTATGCCTCTTATAAAATTCCTCCTCCGCGGCGATGACCGCCGCGGGTCTCTGCGACGTCGCCGCCGAGTCAAGGTAGCTGACATTTCTCTCCGAAAATATCGGAAAATCCGCTCTCAGATCACGCATCTGCCGTCCCTCCGTTTTCAGGTGAGCAGAGAAGAGCGTCAAGTGCCGACATAACGGCGCCGGAGTACTCCTCGTCCCCGGAGAGCGACGCCACGCGGACTATCGCCGCGCGCGCCATTATGCGCTCCGCCTCCCCGCGGGATATTCCGCGGCTCTCAAAATAGAAGAGCGTCGGCTCATCGAGCTCTCCGACCGTCGCGCCGTGTGTTCCCTCGACGTTCTCCTCCGCGCAGAGGATAACCGGCAGGGTCTTGTTCTCCGCCCCCTCGCCAAGGAGTAGAACCGTCTCGTTCTCCGCCCCGTGCGAGCCGGAGCAGCCTTTTTTGAAGTCGATAGTCCCGCAGAAATTCTTCTTTGCGGAATCTGTCAGCGCGCCGGAGGCGTCTATTCTGCACTCTGTATTCTTACCGGTATGCTCCACCGTAAGATTTACGTTTATCCTGTTTTCTCCCCGGCAGAGATAGCCGATGTCGGAGGAGAATGAGGAGCCGTCGCCTGCAAGAGCGCAGTGCGTGTCGGCATATATATCCCCGTCGCCGAGTGTCGCGGTGATAAAGGAAACCTCCGCCCCGCTACCGAGCATAAGCTCGCTCTCATGGCGCAGCACAGCGCCCGAGCCGGGTACAAACAGCTGTAAAACCCGCACCCGTGTATCACTTTCGGCGTTAATTTCAAGCGTCGTAAGAAAATCATCGTCCCCGCGGACGGTCTCAATGAGCGTGATATTCTCGCCCGGTCTTGTATCGAGAGCTATCCTTTTTTGCGAATATCTGCCCTCCGGCGAGGATGTAACCGAGAGCCGCCCCGCGCTCTTGTCGGCGGGGAGCGAGAGCCGCGTCTCAGAGAGCTCCGTTCCCTCTCCCCACTCTATTTTTGCGCCGTTTACGCCGAGGAAATTCCATGTCCGGCTCGCCGGTCTGTTTACGGTAATATTCATATCCGAAATTCCCCCTTAACCTATGCTGCCCTTCATCTCGAGACGGATAAGATTGTTCATCTCAACCGCATACTCGAGCGGCAGCTCCTTTGATACGTTATCCGCAAAGCCCGAGACAATGAGGGCGCGCGCGTCCTCCTCGCTCATTCCGCGGCTCATGAGGTAGAACACCGTCTCGCCGCTGATGCTCCCTATCTTCGCCTCGTGCCCTACGTTTGATTTTCTCTCTCTTATATCTATCGCGGGGATAGTGTCGGAGCGGGACTCCGAGTCCAGCATAAGCGACTGGCAGGAAACGGAGGACTTCGCCCCCTCTGCTCCCTTGTTCACTACGACCGAGCTTCTGAATGTGCTTATTCCGCCGCTCTTGCTTATCGAGCGGGTGTTCATATAGGAGGTTGTGTTCTTTCCGATATGCACGACCTTTGCCCCGGTATCGAGATTCTGCCCCGCGCCGGCAAAGGTGACGCCGGTGAACTCCATGCCGGAGTTATCGCCCTTAAGAACGCTCATCGGATACAGGCACCCGACGTGCGAGCCGAAGGAGCCGGAGACCCATTCGATTCTTCCGCCCTCCTCGACGAGCGCGCGCTTTGTATTGAGGTTATACATATTCTTCGACCAGTTTTCGATAGTAGAATAGCGGAGCTTTGCATTTTTCTTCACGTAGAGCTCAACGCACCCGGCGTGCAGATTTGCGACGTTGTATTTCGGCGCGGAGCACCCCTCGATAAAATGCAGGCTTGCCCCCTCGTCGACTATTATCAGCGTGTGCTCGAACTGTCCCGCTCCTTTTGCATTAAGACGGAAGTAGGACTGCAGAGGTATCGAAACCTGCACTCCTTTCGGCACGTATACGAACGAGCCGCCCGACCATACCGCCCCGTGCAGAGCCGCGAACTTGTGGTCCCGCGGGGTGACGAGCTTCATGAAATATTTCCTCACCATGTCGGCATATTCGCCCTTCATGGCACTCTCCATATCGGTATAAACGACGCCCTCTGCCGCGACCTCCTCGCGCACGTTGTGATACACGAGCTCGGAGTCATACTGCGCCCCCACACCGGCGAGCGACTTGCGCTCCGCCTCCGGGATTCCGAGCCGCTCGAAGGTCTCCTTTATGTCTTTCGGCACGTTCTTCCAGTCGTTCTGCATTTTCGTGTTCGGGCGGACGTAGGTTGCGATATTCTCCATGTCGAGCCCCTCGAGCGACGGACCCCAGTCCGGCACCGGGAGCTGATTGTATATCTGGAGCGACCGAAGCCTGAACTGCTGCATCCAGACGGGGTCTCCCTTCTCCTTTGAGAGCCTGTCGACTATCTCCGGGGTGAGCCCGGACTCCATGCGATAGGCGTCGCGCTCCTCGTCGCGGATGTCATAGACGCTCCTGTCTATGTCCTCGACCTGACTTTTTTCTCTTGCTTCCACGACACCCTCCGTCAGTCGGCAACAGCCGAAAATCCGCGCTCGTTTATAAGGTCTACAAGCTCCGCGCCGCCTGTCCTTACAATGACGCCGCCCTCCATAACGTGCGTCCTGTCGACCGTGAGAGCCTCAAGTATACGTGTCGAGTGCGTGATTATGAGCAGTGAGCCGCCGACGCGGTCTCGATAGAGCCTCACTCCCTCTGACACGGTGCGCACCGCGTCCACGTCAAGCCCGGAGTCGGTCTCGTCAAGAATGGCGAGCCGGGGCTCAAGCATAAGCATCTGAAGTATCTCCGCTTTCTTCTTCTCTCCGCCGGAAAATCCGACGTTCAGATCCCTCTCGGCGTACGACTCGTCCATATTGAGAAGCTTCATAGTCTCGGAGAGCTTCTTCTTGAAGTCCCAGAGCCGGAGCTTGTTCCCCCGCTCCTCAAGAGCACCGCGTATGAATGCGGAGAGCGTCACCCCCGGTATCTCCGGCGGGTTCTGGAACGAGAGGAATATTCCCGCCCTCGCCCGCTCGTTGACCGGCATTTCGGTTATATCCCTGCCGTCAAAAATTATCCGCCCGGAATTTACCGTGTACATCGGATTTCCGGTTATCGCATATCCGAGCGTGGATTTTCCGGTTCCGTTCGGACCCATGAGAACATGCGTCTCATCCGAGCCGACAGAGAGGTTCACCCCGTGGAGTATCTCCTTTTCTCCGACGCTCACGTGCAGTCCCTCGATTTTCAAAAGCTCCTTGTTTTTCATATATCGTATCTCCGTTGTTTTTTATTCGCTTAAAGGCTGCTGATTGCACCCGGCACAGCCGGCATTTCCCTTTTCTCTGAGAATGTCCGCGAGGGTGTATGAGTCTATATATTCGTTTATCCGTTTCTCGAGCCCGTACCAGAACGGGAGCGTGTAGCATACGCAGGCGTCCGCGCACTTGTGCTCCGCCCCGTCCTCAAGGCATGACACTGGCGCAAGGCTGCCCTCCGCGGCGCGGAGTATCTCCCCGACGGTGTAGCCGTCCGGCGCGCGGCAGAGGCGATAGCCCCCGGTTTTTCCGACCGCGCTCTCCACAAGCCCGCTCTTCGTCAGCACCGTCATTATGCTCTCAAGATATTTTTTCGATATTCCCTGCCTCGCGGCAATTTCATTTAAGCGCATGTAGCCGTCGCCGCCGGGCGTGATCTCTCCGAGCTTTCCGCCGTGCGGGGCTCCGGCTGTGCCGTCCTTGTGGCTCTCGCCGCTTTGGGCTTTATTATTTTCGTCCGCGACGGGATTCTCCCCGTGCAGGCTTTTATCGTTTTCTCCCCCGCCTGTTTCGGGGTATCGCTCCGCCATGTCAAGCATGACGCGCAGGGCGTATCGCCCCTTTGATGAAATCATCATAAAACCAACCTCCGCGGTAATTCCTATCATCCGGATAGGTATTATACATCTTAATTCCTATAATGTCAATAGGAAAATGAAAAAATACGCTATTTAACCGAAATAAAAAAGAAAAGCGCCGGCGCGCCGGCGCTTTTCCTGCCTGTCAACACTTGCGGAGCGAATACCACTGCGAGCGCAGCGAGCAATATCACTGCGCCAAAGGCGCAACCGTCCTCCCGTCCGTCGAGATTATCACCACCTGTGACGGAATAAACCTCCCGCTCGCGGCGAGGGCGCGCCTCGCCGCCGCCTCGAGCCCGCCACAGCAGGGCACCTCCATGCGCACGACCGTAAGGCTCCGGATATTGTTTTTCGCTATAATCTCGCCGAGCTTTTCCGCGTAGTCCACCGGGTCAAGCTTCGGGCAGCCTATAAGCGTAACCCGCCCGCGCATGAAATCGCGGTGAAGCGACGCATAGGCATACGCCGTGCAGTCCGCGGCTATAAGAAGCTCCGCCCCGTCAAAGAACGGCGCGCCCGCCGGGACAAGCCGTATCTGGCAGGGCCATTGCATAAGCTCCGAGACGGTGCCCGCACCCGCGTCGTTCTCCGTCACCGCGCCGTCTGCCGTCCCCTGCTCCATGGCACTTTTGTGCGCGCGCTCTTCCCGCATAAGCCTTATTCTCTGCCCCGGGCACCCGCCCCCGTGTACGTTTTTCTCCCGTTTTGCGCGGGCTACCGCCTCCTCGTCGTATGCCGCCGCCTCACGCACGGTAAAGCTTATTGCCCCGGTCGGACAGGCGGGGAGACAATCGCCGAAGCCGTCGCAATAATCGTCTCTTATAAGAGTGGCAACCCCGTCGCGCATCTCTATCGCCCCCTCATGACATGCCGAGGCACACGCGCCGCACCCGTTGCACTTTTCCTTATCTATATTTATTATTTTTCTCTGCATAAGCCCTCCTGCGGCGGACTTCACGGTAAATTTCCCCGGAATTTTCCCGCCCTTATTGAATTTACACCCCGATTATAGTATAATGAAAACAAAAATACCGTGGTAAATACCACGAAACGGAGATTTTTATGAAAATTTGCGATATTTCAATATTCGCTTCTCTCGACACCGGGGAGCTCGACACCCTCGAAATCTCGGGCGGGATAATCGAGCGGAGCTATCGGCGCGGAGAGCGCGTCTTTTCGGCAGGAGACACCCCCTCATCGATAGGTATAGTCCTCTCCGGCGGCGTTCGGATAGAGGCAAACGACATCTGGGGAGACCGCACCGTCATGGGCATTATAGAGCCGGGGCAGGTATTCGGCGAGTCGTATGCCCTCTGCCGCGAGACCCTCGCGGTCGACGCGGTATGTGCCGCCGACTCCGAAATACTCCTCCTGCGTGCCTCTGCCCTGACGCACGGCGAGACCGGAATAAAGCTGACGCGCGCACTGCTCACCGCCTGTGCAAACAAGAACCTGCGCCTCTCGGCGCGGATATTCTGCACCTCGCCGAAAACCATACGCGCCCGCGTCCTTACCTATCTTTCATCCTGTGCCCTCTCAAAGGGCTCGCATACGTTCACCATACCCTTTGACCGCCAGGAGCTCGCAGATTATCTGAACGTCGACAGAACCGCGCTCTCAAAGGAGCTCGGCAAGCTCGCAAAAGAGGGAAAACTCAGCTTCCGGAAGAACAGTTTTATTCTCAATGCGTAAAGCTTTGTTTACATAATGAAAAAACATAAAAGCTGCCGCAGACAGGCGAGGAGCCCGGCTGTGGCAGCTTTTTTCAATACACGGATATACCTTATGCCGCGTCGAAGGTAACGCTTATCTCGGCGCCGTCGGCTGTGGAGGATACAATCGCGATGTCAAAGCAGAGGAGCTTTCCGTCGTTCCTCGTGTAATTTGGGAACACGGTACGGAGGCTGCTGCCCGTCTGCCAGAGGTCGTCTGCCTCGGCATATCCCTCGCCGCTCGTAAAGAACTTCTCGCCATCAGCCTCAACAAGCTTTATCAGCGGTATATTCGTCGTCGAGTTGTTGTAATCGGTGAACGAATAGTATTCATCCGAATACGGATTTTTAATCGAGGAGGATACATGATATATGCGCACGCCGTAGTCCGCCCCCGGGAAGAGCGTCGTGCTGTCCCAGCCCGCGTGGAGGGCGTTTATTCCCGAGCTCGTGTAGAAGTCAACGAGCAGATACTCCGAGAAATAGGAGCCGTTGTAGTCAAGGAGTATCATATAGACCTTCCCGGATTCGCTGAATGACGGAAGAGCATACTTCCCCGTCGCGGTGATTATAACCGGGTCTATCCAGCCGAGCATTATCTTTGAATAGGCGTCAAGATCTCCGACGGTATAGTCCATCATCGTGCAGCCGCCGAGCGCATTGCCGTACCCCTTTGAGCTGTCGGCGTCGTAATAGTCGTCAAGCCCGAGAAGATGCCCGGTCTCGTGAATATAAGTCGACGCATTTACAATAAGACCGTCTATTGCGGTGGCGGAATTGTTGCCGGAGCCCTTTACAGACTCGCCCATGAAGTCAAAGCCCGCGAAGAGATAGTAGTAGGGATAGAGACCGTCGAACTTATCGTCTGATATCGAGGTCGTTACATACGCCCAGAAGAAGTCGGCATTATCGTAATCGACATCCTCCGAGTAGATAAGATATACGGCGTCAATACAGCCGTCGCCGTTCGTGTCGTATTTCGTCAGGTCAAGCTTGTCCTCGTAATATTTCAGCGCCTCGAGAAGTATGTACTCGGAGCCGTCCATCTCATAGCTGCCGTCGTCAGTCGTAACCGTCTTTTTATACGACGAGTAATATGACGCCGCATTCGGGAGCGCGAACACGTCCATTATATCGAACGTGAGATTCAGGAGCCCGCCGGAGGATTTGCTGTAATATGAGGATACGCTTTCCCAGCCGGTGTCAGACGACGTGCCGTTAAGCGCGAAATTCAGCTTCTCAAGGTCCTTTGCGCTTATCGTGTCTCCCTTGAACTGCACGGGTATAACGAGCGCGTTGTATGTTCCCTTTGACGGTAGCCCTATTGCCCCGTCGTTTGTGAGGAGCTTATCCTGCAGGCGGCTATCATCATGCTTTGAGCTGTCGTAGACCTGCTGGTCCATCTTCCCAGATGGGGTGGGATCCGGCGTCGGGTCAGGGTTAGGATCCGGGTCCTCTCCGCCGCCGCTGCTGCTGTCTCCGTCGGTCGCGCCGAGAGAGTCAACGTCGAAATCAACGGTGCCGTGCCCGGAGAAGTCAAGCGAGGTCGTGTATTCGTCGCCGTCGCACTCCGAGGTGGTACGTATGTATACGAGCTCCCCGTTCTTTATTCCGATAAGGAAGCTCTTGTACACCTCGCCCGTCATTGCGCCGAGAACATCTTTTCCCGCGCCGTCCGCGTCGGAGGCGGAGTAGACGTAGACGCCGTTCTCTGCTTTAAGGTAGGTAAATGCTATGCCGGAAAGCACGCTCAGATCAAACTCGTCAACGTACTGGTAGTAATTATCAAAATTACTGCCGTTCGAGGAATATCTTACGTATCCGCCGTCCTCCTCGGAATAGTAGAAGCTTTCGGTATCTCCGAAAACGATATAATCCTTGTACCTCGTGCCGTCATCGTCCGTAAAGGAGTAGAACAGCTCGTTTCCGTTTTTGTAGCCGTAGTCGGAGGCTCCCTCGTAGCCGCCGCCGATAAGCGAGTATGTAACAAGGAAATTCCAGCCTGCGTAGTCGGAATACTTTCCGAGTATCGCCGAAAGGTCAATATCCGGCTCCTTTTGCGTGCCGTCCCCGCCGGGGTTGTCTCCGCCGCCGGGGTTATCTCCGCCGCCGGGATTGCTGTCTCCGCCGCCCGGGGTGTTGTCCCCGCCGGGAGTATTGCCGCCCGTCGTATCGGCGTCGAGAACCATGAAGGTAACAGAGAGCTTCTGCCCCTTATAGGCAAGAGTTACGGTAAAGACGCCGGGGGTGCTCATATTCACTTTCGAGAGATCGAGCATGTCGGAGGTCACCGCGACGTTGTTTCCGTCCTTGTCGGTTATTTTGAAATATGATGTGAAATCCGGGGTCGTGTCGGACACGGTGAGCCTCGTCGACACGCCGTCCGCCTGAGAGAGAGTATACCCGCTGTCGGTGCAGCCCGCGAACACGAGAACCGCTGCGAGCAGGAGTACCGCAAGTATTTTTTTCATATAGTATTCTCCTTCTTTTCCGATGAAATTCTTCTCCGGTACTCTACAGTATACTACAAAAATCGCGCGTATGTCAAGAAAAAAATGCGCCCCGCGTGCATAAACCGTCATAAGCGGGCACGACAGAGCGCAAAATTCTGTAAATAAAGACAATATTGTCCTAATATGGTCTCTTACGGTTTTTCCCTAATTATGTTACCGAAAAGGGGAATGAGAAGTGCCGCGGAGGCGAGCACCCAGGCAACGGGATCCCCGAAGCAGAGCGCGATATAAGCCGCGGAGGACGCCGTGGCTCCCGTCGGCGCGCCGTTCACGATCCCGGGGAGAAACGTGCACATGAGCGTGCGCGATATTAACTCCGCCGTCCCGGCGGCAAGGACGAAGCGCACCTTCATTATCCCCTGAACCGCCGCGCGCACGACGATGAGAAAGCCCAGGATGAAATAGAGCGAAATATCTATCATGACAAACGTGTTGCCGAAGTATATCGACCGCTCAGAGACCTTGTCGGCACTCATGAAGATATACTGATACGTCCCCCCGATACAGAGGAGCGCGCCGGCGGCAAAGCAGATGACCGAGATTATCAGCATCATGACGAGCGACTGGAGCGTCCCGCTCTTCACCCGACGGAGGTCCCCCCTGCCGTAGTTCTGCGCATTATAGCCGAGTATCGCGGAGCCGAGCCCGTTGAAGAACGCCATGAGAAAATTCACGAGCTTCACCCCCGCGCCGTAGCCGTTCTGTGCCGGGGTGCCGGGGACCATTACCCCGTCGTCCATAAGGTCGAATCTCACGACAGCCGACGACATGGCGATTATCCCTATCGCGAGTATCGCAAACTGGAGCCCCAGAGGAATCCCCTGCGTTATATGAGAGCGCACCGACGCGCCGTCCGTTTTTAAGTCCTCACGCCGCAAACGGAGGTCGGGATAGCGGAGAAATGTATACACGGTACACCCTATAAGGCTTATCAGCTGTGTAAGTATCGTAGCCGCCGCCGCGCCCGCCGGACCCCATCCGAAGGGCACAAGAAAGAGAATATCAAGCCCGATGTTAAGAGCGGTGGATATCAGGAGAAACACGAGCGGAGTTACCGAGTCGCCGTAGGCGCGGAGTATCCCGCATATAAAATTGTAGCCCATCTGCGCCACTATTCCCATAAATATCACGACGCAGTAGCTGTACGCCGCCTCGTATACCTCGGGGTTCGTACCCGTGACATTCACGAGCCCGAGCAATTGCGGCAGAAAGACTATCGACAGGACGGTGAGGATCGCGGATATACCGAGCGTCAGGTACACCTGCGTCATAAACGAGCGGCGCGCCGCCCGCATGTCTCCCCTCCCGACAGCCCCGGCGGTTATGACGCTGAAGCCGGAGGTACAGCCGAACGCGAACTGCAATACTATAAACGTCAGAGAGTAGGTATCGTTCACCCCGGCGACCTGCTCTGCCGACAGGATCTGACCGCATATCACGGCGTCTGTGATTACATATATCTGCTGTAAGAGGTATGACAGCATTATCGGCAGCGAATAGGCGAGTATGACCCGCCACGGCGTCCCGGACGTTAGCTCCGCGGGGCGGAGCAGCCGCGCGAAAAGCCCCTCTCTTTTTTCCTTTGCTTTCATCATGCGCCTCCCAAAAATCCCATGTCTGTGCCGGTGCGCTGCCCGGTAGCGCAGTTATATTAGCACAACACAGGAAAAAATTCAAGCGGGAAAATGAATCTTTACATACACTATTGTTTTTTATTGTAAAGTATGCTAAAATACAGACAGTAAAGCGAAAGCCTTACATGAATTATGCACAATATATTGCAGGAGGATACGGAATGGACGAAAAGCTCTCCCCTTTGTTTACCCCATGGAAAATAGGAAAATGCGAGATAAAGAACCGCATTGTCTTAACGAGCATGGGCGGCACAGACCTCTTCGGCTGGATGGAAAAGAACCATTTTGACAAGGACGGCGCGCGCTTTATACTCGAGGTCGCGAAGAACAACGCCGGGCTCGTCATGCCGGGGTGTCAGCCGGTCTACAACCCGATGTTCGGGCAGTGGCTCCACAAAAACAAGAAGATGTACGAGGATCTCGCGCGCTGGATGCCGGAGTTCCACAAGACGGGGGCAAAGCTGTTCGTACAGCTCACCGCCGGCTTCGGTCGCTCCTTCACCGTCAGCGCAATGATGGAAAAGCTCTACAACAACAGATTTCTCCGCGCGGTGTCAAAGCCGATAATGGACCTTGACAAAATAACCGCAACCGCGTCCCCCTCCCCGAACCGCTGGTCGGATAAGCTTCCCTCCCGCGAGATGACGAAGGAGGAGATACAGGAGTTTATCGACTCGTTCGCCAAATGCTCAAAAATGCTGAAGGACGCGGGGGTCGACGGGGTCGAAGTGCACGCGGTGCACGAGGGGTATCTCCTTGACCAGTTCACCCTGAAATACGTAAACCACCGCACCGACGAATACGGCGGCTCGTTCGAGAACCGCTACCGCTTCCCCGTCGAGATAGTCAAAGCCATAAAGGCGGCGTGCGGCGAGGACTTCCCCGTCTCTCTCCGTTACAGCGTCGTATCCAAGACAAAGGGCTTCCGCGAGGGCGCGCTGCCCGGTGAGGAGTATACCGAGGTCGGGCGCGATATGGAGGAATCCGAGCGCGCGGCAAAGTATCTTACCGACGCGGGCTATGACTGCCTCAACTGCGACAACGGAACCTACGACGCATGGTACTGGGCTCACCCGCCGGTATATATGCCGGAGAACTGCAACCTCTCCGATGTCGCGCACATAAAGAAATTTGTCGACGTCCCCGTAATCTGTGCCGGGCGTCTCGATCCCCGGGTCGCGGCGGAGGAGATAGCCGCCGGGCGGCTCGACGGCGCGGGCTTTGCCCGTCAGTTCCTTGCGGACACCGGGTGGATAACCAAGCTCATGGAGGGTAAGGAGGAGGACATCCGCCCCTGTATCCTCTGTCACAACGGCTGCTTCAACATGTGCCACTACAAGGGCGTCCCGAACGATCAGGACCTCTATGACAGTCTCCACCTTGCAAGATGCGCCGTGAACGCGGAAACGATGCAGTGGGATAAGCACCACATAGAAAAGACGAAATCCCCGAAAACCGTACATATAATAGGCGGCGGTATCGGAGGAATGGAGGCGGCGAGAGTTCTTAAGCTCCGCGGTCACAGCCCGATAATTCACGAGAAGTCCGACGTACTCGGCGGAACCTTTATTCCCGCGTCGGCAGAGTCCTACAAGGGCAAGCTGCGCGACCTGCTCACGTGGTACCGTCGGCAGATGGAGATAATGAAGATAGAGGTCCGCCTCGGCGACGAGGTGAAAGACATCTCGGTGTTCGGCAAGGACCCGGTGATAGTAGCGACCGGCTCCACCCCGAGGCTTCTTCGCCGCGTCCGCGGATATGAAAAAATGATTGAGGCGTGCGAGTATCTACGCGGTGCGGAAGTCGGGCACCGGGTCGCCGTTATCGGTGGAGGTCTCACCGGATGCGAGATAGCCTATGAGCTGGCTCTCAAGGGACACGAGCCGATAATCGTCGAGATGAAGGACGACCTCGTGGCGCAGAAGGGCGTCTGCCTTGCGAACTCCTCCTATCTTCGCGAGTGGTTCGCGCTTCATAAGACGCCCGTATATCTCGAGACCTCTCTTATCGAGGTAAAGGACGGCGCGATAGTCTGCCGTACAAGGGACGGAAAAACCGTCGAGCTCCCCTGTGACTCGGTCATAAGCTGCGCCGGATATATCCCCGCCCCGCTCGCGGAAAAGAGACGCGGAGTATACCTTGTCGGCGACTGTAACGGCGTCGGAAATCTCCGCTCGGTCGTCTGGGGAGCGTATGAGGCGGCGATGAAGATATAAGCACCGCAAAAGCACACCCCACAGCGTATGCCGAAATACAAAACGGCAGTAAAACGCATCCAAGTCCGCCGCAAAGCCGGGTAAAAGCATACACGCCCCCGGCTTTCCCGAAAAAATAAAATTTGAAAGTGAGATCTGTCATGGAACACAGAATGATGCTCACAGAGGAGCAGGAGGCTATTCTTTCCGGCTCAAAGGGAGAGACCATGGCGCGCGTCATGGAGACGCTCGTCCGCTACGGCGACCTCTTCGGCGCAGACAAAATGGTCCCCGTCACAAGTGAGTACAACCACCTTGTCACCTCCTTCGGTCTTAAAGCTCTCGGTCCGGTATACGAGCTCATGGAGAGAATACTCGCCGCCGGTGAGAAATCCTCACAACCCTTTTCCGCAGACCCGCGCCCGCTCGACAAAAATGTCCCCGCCGGTCTGCTGCAAAAGCTCGTATTCAACAAATTCATGTACACAAGGCAGGACTATTACGAGAGACAGCTCCGTGAGCTCGGGCTCATGAACGACGACGCCTTCACCTGCACCTGCTACATGAAAGAGGTCGGAAACACACCGAAAAAGGGTGATATACTCTCATGGTCTGAGTCATCTGCCGTCGTATACGCAAACTCGGTAATCGGCGCGCGCTGTAACCGCAACTCCGGCATAATAGACCTCATGGGGTCGATTGTCGGATATGTCCCGCACTTCGGCTTCCTCTGTGACGAGGGACGCCGTGCAAAGTGGATAATCGAGATAAAGACGACAAAGAAGCCGGAGGCACAGCTCCTCGGCTCCGCTGTCGGAATGAAGGTCATGGAGGACGTCCCCTACATAGTCGGGCTCGACAAATGGCTCGGCACTCTTGACGAGGACGCAAAGACCTATCTTAAGGATTTCGGCGCCGCGACGGCGTCAAACGGCGCGGTCGGTCTCTATCACGTCGAGAACATCACGCCGGAGGCTGTCGAGCTCGGTCGCTCGCTCATAGAGCCGGACGCAAGGGTCTATGTTATAGACGACGCCGAGCTGAAGCGCGTCTATGACTCCTACCCCGTTATATGGAAGAATAAGAACGCGAAGCCGAAGCTCTGCTTCATGGGCTGCCCGCACATGAGCTTAAATCAGCTTATTCACTGGACGGAGAGGGTCGAGGACGGACTTAAGAGGAGCGGAAAGCAAAGGGTCGTTATCCCCACCGTGTTCACCGCCGCGCCCGCAGTGCTCCGCGCATTTGAAGAAAGCGGCTATGCGGAAAGGCTGAAAAAAACCGGAGTAATAACAAGCTACATCTGCCCGCTCATGTACATGAATAACCCCCTGAGCGAGAAAATGCCGGTCATAACCTCAAGCAACAAGCTCCGCACCTATACAAGCGCGCGCTACTACACCGACGACGAAATTCTCGCCGAAATAACCGGAATGACAGGAGGAGAGAACGCATGAAAACTTTCAAGGGAAGAGTCGTAGCCCCCGGGAGCCTGACAGCCGAGGCGCTTGTCTCCCACGGAGGACTTAACACACTCGCCTCCTTTCAGAAGGCGCTCCAGTTCGGGGATAAGGAAGCCACCTGCGGCGACCAGAACAACCCCGACCTTTACGGAAAGAAAATGCGCGGCAAGGCACTCTGCCTCCCCCGCACGATAGGCTCGACAACCGGCGGGCTCGTCCTCTATTGCGCCTGCGCAATGGGGAGACAGCCGGCGTGCCTTTTGTTCTCCGAACCGATAGATTCGCTCGCCGCGGCAGGTGCGGTCCTCTCGGACGTATGGCTTGAGGGTACCCCGCTCCCGACGGTGGACTCCCTCGGCGACGATTTTCTCGCCTATGTAAAGGACGGAATGAAGATAACCGTTCACCCCGACGGCACGGTGGATGTTGACTGACAATCGCCAAAAAACCGCAATGCGTGTATCATTTTCATATAAAATACGGCACCGATAAAAACCGGGGCTGTCGCGGATTTTACCCGCGGCAGCCCCCTTTGCGTTAATAATTACGGAGTAGTCGGGCATTGCCTCCGCACTCTTTCTCCGGCAGGCGATAAAAAGCAGAATATCCGCGCTACCGGAAGCCTGAAATATGAAAAACGCACCCGGGCAAAATCCGGGTGCGTTTTTCGTTTATAAAAGACCGGGCGGCGAAGTCGTCTCCACCCTGTTTTGGCTTTGTTTTGTAAAGTTTAGTAGACAATATTCATCTTATTGCTTACATAAACGCTGATTATGATCCTGCCGTTAAAGAATGAAATACTTATTTTGTCCTTTTCAAACGTCAGGCAGCCAGAGTCGGTAATCTCCGTGAGCCTGTATCCGTAGTCCGACATCGCAACTTTAATTTCCGCCTCCGACGACCTTGCGGTGATCCCGTATACACTTATGTCGGGGTCAGTAATTTCTATGCGTGTGATGTGCTCTTCTTCGGAGGAATAATCCGGATATGGCGTGACCGTGTAAATTACATATTCCTCCGGCGCACTCTCGCGCCCGTCTTTGCCTTTTTCCGGAGTATAAGCGGAACCGTAATATCTCCAGCCGCCCATTATCCCGCCAAGCTCAGTGCAATTTGAAAAATCTATCTCGTCGGCATTGTCGCAAATCCAGAACTCAAGATTTGTCTCGGGTCTCTCGACCGCGCCCCCGTCGCCGCTCCCCCCGCATCCGGAAATGATACCCGCAAGCATAATGACGGAAATTATCACAGCAGCCCTTTTCGCAAAACTCCTCTTCATTGTCAAAGCCCTCCGGTTTTCACACTTTGATTTACGCCAACTTGTATATCTTATAATCAAAATCACATGTATATTCTCTCAAAATATGTTATCAAATCTTCGCGGCTATCTTCAAACCACTGACTTGAGATAAAAATATCAAGACCATTGACATATATAGGAGTTTTATAATATCTGAATGTGCGGCTGTCTCCCCGATTGGCGTCACGAGACAATACAAAAACGGGATATACAATTAGTTTTGGTAATAAAATCAGAGTTTTTATATAGTATCAAGGTTCTTGCATTATTAAGCAAATCATGATATAATGAAAAAAATGCGTGGAGGATTCCAATGTTTTTATATGTCAAAGACAAATCAGTGATCAGTGAACTAAAATCTATATGCGAAGATATTATAAAAAGCGTTCAAAAAAGCGCATTGAAAGATTTTTTCACTTTTCAATTCAATTTAATCGGTAGCGGGAGTACAAACCTTATCACTCAAAACGGTGACAACGGGGAATATGATCTCGATTACAATTTCATATTGCAAAAAGACAAGAAAAATCTTTTTTCAAAGCCTGAAAAGATCAAAAACCTTTTCATTCAAGCTTTCAATGAAGAAAATCCCAAATTGGGTTTTAAATGCGCCGAGAATTCCACATCTGTCATTACATCGAAACTCGTATACGACAATAAGTTGTTTTTCTCTTTTGATGTTGCGATTTTATGTGAAGGTTATAATGGAAATTATCTGAAAATCAAATATAGTAAAAGCGGTGGTCAGTACTATTGGAATGAAATCAAGTCGTCGAGAAACTATCAGCAAAAGATTAAAGAACTAAAGAAAATCGGGGCATGGAACGAAACAAGAGAACTTTATCTTCATAAGAAAAACATGCATTTAAAGCGGCACGAGGATATCTCTTCTTTTTCCGTCTTGTTAGAGGCACTCAACGAATTATGTCAAAAATATCGGGTGCAATTATGACATATGAAGCTTTTTGGACTAAAATAATAATTTCGGAAAAAGAAAAAGAGCAATCTAAGCATTTTCTCAAATATCGCGGTGTAGAATCGCACGAAAATGTAAGAGAATTTTTACAGAGTCTCACCGGGGAGGCCGCGACTTACACGGCAATTGCTACTGCTTTCCGATACGATAAGCGAATACGCCGTATTCTTTACAAGTATATAGGGTTCTTGGAGGAAACTATTAGGGCGTATATAGCAAATAAACACAGCGATAACATAAATTCTTTGAAATGCATCAAAAAAGTTTTGGCATCACTCGCCGATGGTAAGTCTTTATTTGATAGCTTAAGCGGCTTAACCTTTGGCGAGTTAAAAAAACAAGTCAATGCATTGCCAGAGGAGGATAAAAAGCAAATATTTCCGTGTCATAAGGGCACAGCAAAATGCCTAGAAAAGGATTTGACCGCGGTCGTAGTTTTGAGAAACGAAGTGAGCCACAACAGATTTCTTCTCGACTGCAAGCGCCTGTCCAAATGTTCCGTTGGAGACAAAAATAATTCTCTGTGGGCAAATATCATCAATCTTAAAAATCTGCTACCAAGATATCTTCACGAGAATTATAAATCAGAAATCAATGATGCCAAAAAACAGGCTGAAAACAAGTATAAAGAGCAGGTTGCTTGGAATTTGCTACCGAATATAATCATATCGCTTACATAATGACTTCACTTGCAAACATCATACCAGCTCTTTCACTTTCCGTGCAAGGTATACCGGAACATTTGTAAAATCCCCGTCCCTGCGATAGCCGCGCATTGAAAAGCGTATCGCATTTTTCGGGTGGTGCTCGGCGATATAGCGCTTGAACGACGGGGCGGATTTATCCTCCCCGCCCTTTACCTCTACGGGTATGATTTCCATTCCGTTTTGCAGGACAAAGTCTATCTCCCCGCTCTTGTCGGCATAATACCTCGGCTCGACGGGAAAGAGCCCTCGAAGCTGCTGTAAACAATAGTTTTCAGTCATGGGTCCCTTGAACTGATAATCCGACCTCAAAAGAATTGCGGAATTATCTATTCCCGCCATGTGTTTCAGCAACCCCGTATCGAAGACAAAGAGTTTGAACTGGTCGATTTTATCGAAAGCGGACAAGGGGTGCTCGGCTTTTGACACATTGTAAACTCTGTTTAACATTCCGGCAGATACAAGCCACTCGATAGCCTCCTCAAAATCGCGCGCTCTGCCACCCTCGCGCACCGCGCCGTACATAAATTTTTCATTCGGCTTGGCAAGCTGTGAAACTATGCTGCGGAATACCATGAGTATACGCCCGCTGTTGACCTTGCCGTTATGCTTTGAAAAGTCATTTTCATAAATTCCGATAAGCTCACGCTGAATTGTCGAAATTCTTTCAGGGTCTTTGTATTTAATCCATGACGACACGCATTCCGGCATCCCGCCGATTATCAGATAATAGTTATATGCCTCGGTCAGGCGATTGTGGAAGATCTCCTCAATTGTCTGCCCTTTTTTAATACTCTCATAGTACTTGAAAAGCGTGGGATCGGTCGCATCGAGAACCTCGTCAAATGTAAGAGGTGAAATATCAAGAAGATTTACCATACCGACAGGATATGATTTCGGTTTGGCAAGCAGAGTTCCGAGCAGGCTCCCCGCCGATATGACATGATATTCATTCGCGTTCTCTCTGAAATATTTCAGCGAATTCAGCGCCTCCGGACATTCCTGTATCTCATCAAAAATAATCAGCGTCTTTCCAGGAAGGATTTTACTCCCTGAAAGCATGGAAAGCAGTTCGATTATTCTCGCCGGATTTTTATTGACCGAAAAGACGGATTTCAGCTCTTCTTCCTCGTCAAAGTTGAAATAAACATAATTTTCATAACATGTCCGCCCGAATTCTTTCATCAGCCATGTCTTGCCGACCTGTCGCGCACCGCGGAGCACCATAGGCTTGCGCTCCGGATCTTCCCGCCACCGTTTAAGCTCTTCAATCGAATTTCGCCTCATAAAACTACCCCCGTTCCGGTTATCTGCAAATATGATAACACATTTTTCCGGATTTTTCAACTATGATTTAGCACATTTTTCCGGGTTTTCGGCGCGCATAACACACGTTTTTCCGAAAAATTGCGTGCTCCGCATGGCTCGACCGGACAAGCACGCGACTGAAATGGCGTGTCCCTCTGATCCGGTTATCTTTCTTCCGCGTTAATCAGCGACGGTCGGATAAAACGGCAAAAAACGCGCCGCGTTTTTTGCCGCGGCACGTTTCGGTATTGTCTCCGGTTACGGGAGGGGTTGTATTGAAATCTGCATATTCGGAGAAATAATCATAATGCGGAAACCGGGTATAATCGGAGATCCCGCCTATATCGCTGAACTCCTCGGTAAGCTTTTCACGGCACACCGTGCTGCCGAAAATGGGGACCCTGTACACGCAGTCCGTAGTTATAGTACGCACCACCCAGTTTTTGTCCATTGTGACATGGATAACCGCTTTATCGTAGATCGCAAAATTGCTCGAGCCGCTGTTGGTGCGCATCTCATAAAGCATACATACGGTTGCTTTTTCATTGTCAAGAACATAGGTGAAGGAATACACCCCCGTGTCCTCGTCTACCCCGTCGAACGAGGAGGAAACGATCGTCTCGTCGTTCAGAATATAGCCCGTAAGCCCGTTGCCCCTGTAACCGTACCGGTTCAGAAACTCCTCGCGGGTCAGCGAGCTCGGGGCGTCGTCCGGCCAGCTCATATCGGTAACCGATCTGAGCTCCGTTGCCGAGCGGTAAAGATAGGTGTCGCCGTGGGCAACCCGCTCATCGCCCATTTTTATAAGCCCGTAGCTTGAGGATTGCTTATACACGCTGTCCCCCTTGACTATGCGCACGGCATAAATATTCTGCGTTACCGAGAGACCTATTTTCGTTGACACAGTCGAGCCCGTCGAAATACTCCGGAAGCTCCCGGCCTCGGACAAAACGGACCTTGCAATATATAAATTAAAATTCGGGTCGTCCGTATAATCCGCAACAGTCTTGCCCTCGGACCGCGCGCCCGTGCTGTCATCGGTATTGCCACCCTCCGGCGGGGTCACAACCTCGCCGCCGTCATTATTCCCACCGGAGCAGCCGATAAACGTTGCCGTCCCGGTGAGTATAAATATAATGATGCAGAGTATCGCGGCTCTCCTTTGGCGATTAAATATATTTATCATAATATTTCCTTAAAACAATACGAACTCCGGCTCAACGTCAGGGTTCGTATTGTTTTTCTTTTGGCGAAGCATTAGTAACGTAAATCGAATAATAGTCACTCAACATTAACCAATCTAAACGTGAATTCATCCCATATTATTTTCGTCATCGAATCTTTTTTTATCAAATATTGCACGTTCACCGTATACAAGAATAGGAACAAGCGTCATTTGTTGTAATTTTTTATAAATTTTTTGACTAACCTGCTCTTGACTTTCGCATAAATTGCCGGAATCGTCCGTATATTCAAACTTTAAGTTATATATCGTGTAATTAGAAACGCAACCGTTATTATTTTCAGTCACTTCCGTTTCGGTTAAGTCTGTTATTCTACCGTTTTCGGAATG
>CAKRQL010000022.1 GCA_934393265.1 uncultured Eubacteriales bacterium
GAAGCTACCACAACGGCGGAGGTTACCGACGCCTTTTCCGACATCGGAAAGGCTCTCGTCTTTTACACAAAGGCGGTGGCTAACCTCATCACCCCGCGGAATCTCCCCGATGTCCTCGCGGACGAAATCTGAATAAACCAGCCCGGAATGTTCCCCCCCACACATTCCGGGCTGGTTTTTCGGAAGTTATATGAGCGGAATAAAATCCGCCCGAGCAATGTTGTGCGCGTGGAGCTCTCTGCTGCGGATGGATGACGTATAAGGGCAGCCTCGTCGGATCAAAAGAGAATGAATAACCCGAATACTGTTGACCTCCCTATCCTTTTATGCTATATTTTGATACAGGATACATAAAAAGCAAGCACGGAGGAATTTAAAAGGGTGGTAATCAACGGTTTTCAGACTCTGGTAGATTTCATATACGACCATGAAGATATTATGGATGATGCGGTATTCAAGCTCGTTGAGTATGACAGGGTGATTTTTGCAAAATTCGATTGCATGTATGAAACCGACAACGGCTGTGATGAGAGCGACCCGGAATATGAAATAATCGACGCCATAGGATTTACGGAGATTGAAACGGGCGAGCCTTACGAGGTGAATTACTATGAAATCCCGGAAGCCGTTATGTGCAATGATATAGTAATATATCAGGATTAAGCCTGTCGAAATACATCCTATAAAGCATCCGGTACCTGCAATCACATACTATGCCGGGGCTGTTGCGGCAATGCGACAGCCCCGGTTATTTTATTTTTCGGTCGGATTATGCCCGGGCGGAGATAGCCGAAAATTCTGTTTTCTCCGCAGCTGCAATCGGTCTGTGTATGACCGAAAAAGCCGCAGAGCGGCGCAAAAGCGCGGAAACGGGCTTCGGATTTTTGCTGGTAAATTTTCTCTGTTATATCGCAACGAATACATGGTAAAATAGAAACAGAGTCGGAAGAGTCGAGCCGCGGGGCTGACGGGTTCACCGTTGACGCCGCAGTTGCCGCGCCGGGTAATCACGCAGAATCTCCGTAAGGTTCGCGCAAAGATGCCCGCCAAGGCAACGGAGTATAACGGTCGATTTGCGCGAAGGTGTCCGACGGTGTGCCGGCAGGCATTGCGGCGGTTTGTCTTTCCTTTTAACGCAATGTGCATTTTACCGCGGACTCCGTGCGACGACAAGCGTGCGAGGCGTACCCCATGTGTTTGGTCTTCCCGGGCTCGATGATATAAAACAAAAAAGAACGAAACAGGAGATTTTATCTTATGGCAAAGAAAACTTCCGTTCCCGGCGCAAAGTCGGCACTCGAAAACTTCAAAATGCAGGCTGCAAACGAGGTTGGAGTTAACCTCAAGCAGGGCTACAACGGCGACATCACTGCCCGCGAGGCAGGAAGCGTCGGCGGTCAGATGGTAAAGAAGATGGTTGAGTCCTACGAGAACTCCATCAAGACCAACGGCTGAATTTAATTCCGGAATAAGCAAATAAAAAGAGGGGCTGTTACGGTTGCTGTGCTGCGTAACGGTCCCTCGAATTTTTTATTTTCAGCGGACGCCGACGGCAAGGAGAGTCGCAACCGCGGCGGTGACGAGCGCGGAGAGAAGATTCACAAGGTCGTTATCGACGAGGGCGAGCCCGCGGTACTTCTCCGTCGGCTTTCCGCAATGCTCCTCTCTCTCGGTTATCTCGCCGCATTTTTTACAGCGGTATTTCACCTGGAGAAGCGAGCCGAGCGCGCTGTCAACCATGACACCGATGACGGCGGCGACAAGTGCGAGAGCCGCCGGGCGGAGCCGCACGACACCGAGAGTATATGAAAGCGCGCAGACGGCGGCAGAGCCTATAACGGCGGCGACGGTCCCTACCACGGACATGCCGCCGGAAAGTCCTTTATCGCATTTCTTCCACCGGAAGAGGTCAAAGGTGCCGCGGGAGAAGGCACCGACGCCGGAGGCGAGGGTGTCTCCCATTGCCTCTGCCACCGAGGCGACGAAAACGGCGGCGAACACCGGTTTCCCGCTCACAGCATAGGCTATGGCAAAGGCGGCGGGCACAAGCCCGTTTGCAAGCACCTGATAGGCGTCGCGCCGCGCCCCCTTCTTCTCTGCCCTCTCTGTTGCCGGACGGTAGCTGTGCTTCAGCTTATCCGCTACAACGGCGGCGACAAGGAAGAAGAGGAGAACGAGAAATCCGCCGTTTCCGAGTGTTACCGACACGGCGACGTCAACCGCAAGAGCGGCGACGAGCCCGCCGACGGTAAGAGCACCGAGGCGGAGGGCAAGACCCGAGATAAGCGGGGTCAGCATTATAGGAAGCATGTAGCCCCACGCCGTGGGGAGCACCGTAAAGAGATATGCGAGGGCGCAGGTCGAGAGCGGGACGGTGATATTATCGAGCCCGCGAGTGGAGACGAGCTCTGTCTCTGCGGCGAGGGCGGCTATACAAAGGAGCATCGGAAACGTCAAGCCGACCGAAAGAACGGAATTGAAGGCGCATATTCCGCCGAGGGAGAAGGCGAAGCATGCAAGGGTGCCGAAAAGGGTCTTTTGTCCTAATATTCTCGGATTTGCGCGGCAGGATATTCTGCCTATAAGACCGGCGGCACCGTCGCCGAGAGAGGTACAGACAACGGCAATACCGAACGGGAGCATAAGTGACGGGAGAAAAGCGCATACCCCTGCCATCACCGACATCGAGAGCGCATAATAGACCGTGCCGGGCGCGTTATCCCCGCCGGAGGATATGACCGGGAGCTTATCCTCAAAATACGCAAGTGTCAGAAGCAGAAAAAAGCCGACGCAGACGGCGAAGAAGTGCCCGCCCGCACCCATGAAGGCATACAGAATCGCCCACTCGAGCCCGACGGCAATATGCACGCCCTTTCGCGTATATTCCCGCGGGGCGCCGAGCGCGTATGCCGCGCGCGCGATGAGCAGACAGGCGGCGGCGTATGCGATGCTCAGAATATATCCCAGAAGTATTTTCATATCAACTCTCACTGTCGGCACGGCACATGCCGTACCCGAATAATATTTGTATTTATTTTACTACACGGGAGCGCGAAAGTCAAGACCGGAGAAATGACGGTGTTTTTTTAACTATTGAAAAATAATTGTGTTTTGGTGATTGACATTGCTCCGGCGGTTTGGTAGAATGAAGGCAGTAAATCAAATTCTCTCAAAGGAGATATTTTATGGACAGACAAAAGCTGCACACCGGTGTTGCCTATCACGGAAACCGTATGCCCTCCCATGCGGCGGAGGACCTCAAAAAAATAGCCGCCGCGGGCATGGACACGGTGGTACATATGTTCTCGCACACCGACTGGGACAGGAACACCGACGCCTGTGCCGACATATTCAAAATGTCCGCCGACCTCGGGCTCGATGTCTGGGTCGACAACTGGGGGCTCGGAGGTCCTCCGGGTGATATATCCCGTTTTACGGCGGCATATCCAGACGCGCACATGTACCTCTCAAACGGAGAGATGATGCCCTACACCGCCTGCCTTAACAGTCCGGATTTCCGCGCGTTTATCAGAGCGTGGGTCGACAAGGTCGTATCAATGGGGGCAAAGACGATATTCTGGGATGAGCCGCACCTGCCGTCAAAGGGAGAGGGCACGGGGCTCGTCTACGGCTGTACCTGCAGGAGATGCAAAAAGCTCTTCTCCGAAAAGTACGGCTATGAGATGCCGGTGCTCATGAATGACGACGCGCAGGAGTTCCGCACGGACACAATCGTTGATTTTCTCCGCGAGGTAACCGATTACAGCGCCGCGGCGGGAATATACAACACGGTCTGCGTCATGCTCGGCGAGGGGATCGGAATAAACCTCGACACGATAGACCGGATATGTTCGCTGCCCAATCTTCACAACATAGGCTCAGATCCCTACTGGATAGGTACCGGAGTTGACCCCTACAAGTATGTATACGAGGGGACGAGGAAGAACCTCGAAATATCCGAGAGGTTCGGAAAAGACCACAACATATGGATACAGACCTATGCGAACAAGCGCGGCACCGAGGAGGAGATAGTCCTCGCGACGGAGGCGGCGTATGACGCCGGGGCGCGCACGATACTCACGTGGAGCTATATGGCGGGAGAGTCGAACAACTACCGCTCTGACGACCCGGCGAAGGTCTGGAACATAACTGTCGAAGCCATGCGCAGAATACGCGATATGGAGAGAGACCGCATACTCGAGGAAAAGCGGAAGCTGTACAGGAAATAAAGAAAATCGACAACTGCGGAGGCGTTTATCTATGGACAAAAAGCAATTCAAACGCGGGACGATGACCGGCGGTATTGTCAGGATAGTCATTGCGCTCGTCGCGGCGGCAATCGCCGTGACGGTCATAAGCACCGGGATAGGGTCGCACGACCCGGAGGACGGCGCCGGCGGCGTTGTATTCATGTGTATTATCGGCGGGATAATGCTCGTCGCGTCTGTGAGTTTCATAATCAACGGAATCAAGATGATAATCGACGGCAGAAAATCGTTTATCGTTGCGCGCAAGGGTCACCCCGAAAGCGGCAGAATAACCGGGCTCACCGAGACGGAGGTTACCGAAAACAATAACGGCTGTGTTTCAAGATATACAATATACAATCTGAAATTCGAGTATACCGACGACTCCGGCAATCTCTGCGAGAGCGAAGAGCAGATAAGCCGGGCGGCGTATGAGACGCTCGGCGGAATGGCGCTCGTGCCAATTCTCGTATACGGAGAGCGCGCGATATTCGACAAAAACAGGCTCGGAAATTAAATCCCGGGCGGTATGGAAAAAGGCTGCTTCAAGTGCAAGAAACAAGCATTTGAGGCAGCCTTATTTTTAATATTTTGATTTTAATTTGCGGCAGAAAACATCATTCTTCCGCGGCGGGGTTCACCATTTTGAGGAACGTCTCCTCGTCTATTACCGGTATACCGAGCTCCTTTGCCTTTGTGAGCTTTGAGCCGGCGTCATCGCCCGCGAGGACATAGGTTGTCTTTTTCGAGACGGAGGAGGAGGTTTTACCGCCGTTCGCCTTTATCAATTCCGACGCCTCATCGCGCGACATTGTCGGCAGCGTCCCGGTCAGGACAAAGGTCATCCCGGCGAGGGTGTCCGCCGTTTGCTCTTTTACCTTATCCGTGCGCAGCCCCGCGGCGGTGAGCCTGTCGCAGAGCTCTGCCCCGCGATCGCTCCCGAAGAACTCGACAAGAGCAGTCGCGGTGACCTCCCCGACATCGGGAATATTATTGAAGTCGTCAAAGCCCGCGTCACGGACTGCGGCAAGGGTGCCGAAGCTCGCGGCTATTTTCTCCGCCGCGCCCTCTCCTACCTGACGGATGCCGAGGGCGTAAAGAAGTCTTTCAAGTCCTCTTGATTTCGAGGCTTCTATCGCGGCTATAAGATTTTCGGCGCTCTTGTCCCCCATTCTGTCGAGCCCGGAGATATCCTCCGTTTTCAGTGAATAGAGGTCAGCCGCGTCACGTATTTTACCTGCGGCGAGCAGGAGCTCCACAACCTGCGGTCCGAGACCGTCGATATTCATGGCTCCCTTTGAGGCAAAGTGGACTATCGAGCGGGAGTTCTGCGCCGGGCAGGCGGGGTTTATACACCTTGTGGCGGCTCCGTCACCGTCGTCATCACGCACCACGGGGTGACCGCAGGAGGGGCAGACGGTCGGCATCATAAACTCTTGCTCACTTCCGTCCCGCTCCGACTTCACGCTGTCGACTATCTCGGGGATTATCTCTCCCGCCTTGCGGATTATTACGGTATCGCCTATTCTTATATCGTTGTCGCGGATATAATTTATATTATGGAGTGTCGCACGGGAGACCGTCGTTCCGGCGAGGCGCACGGGCTCAAGATTTGCCGTCGGGGTGAGCACTCCTGTTCTGCCGACCTGAACGTCTATTGATACGAGCTTTGTGCGCTTTTCCTCCGGGGGGTATTTGAAGGCGACAGCCCACTTCGGGACCCCGGTTCCCTCTCCGACGGTGACGCGCCCGTGAAGGTCATTTACCTTTATCACCGCGCCGTCCATATCAAACGGGAGCTCATCCCGCATATTCCCGAGCTCCTTTACATGCTTTGCGACGGCGTCAAAGCCGACGGCACAGACGGTGTCCGGGATAGTCACAAACCCGAGCTCACGAAGTCGGTTCAGCGACTCTATATGCGTTTTGCACTCTTTGCCGTCCTGATACAGGCTCCCCTCCTGGAGATTGAAAACAAAGATGTCGAGGCGGCGGGAGGCACAGACCTTCGGCGACAGCTGGCGAAGAGATCCGGCGGCGGCATTACGGGGATTTGCAAAAAGGGGCTGTCCCTCGTCCTCGCGCACCTCGTTCAGCTCATCGAACACGCGGCGCGGCATATAGACCTCTCCGCGGACACCCAGGTACGGGAGGGGTTCTTTCAGCTTCAAGGGGATTGATCTGACGGTGCGGAGATTCTCCGTCACGTCCTCTCCGGTTATTCCGTCGCCGCGGGTCGCGCCCTTTACAAGGACGCCGTCACGGTAGATAAGGGAGACCGAGAGACCGTCTATCTTCGGCTCTACCGAATACTCTGTATCTTTTCCGAGTATCCCCTCTATACGGTCGGTGAACTCGTGCAGCTCGTCATAGGAGAACACATCCGTGAGGCTCCCCATACGGACGCTGTGCGTTACCTTTTCAAATTTATCAAGAGCCCTGCCGCCGACGCGCTTTGTCGGCGAGGTGGGCGACGAGAGCTCCGGAAACTCTGCCTCGAGCTCCCCGAGCTCACGGAACATCATATCGTACTCATAGTCGGAAATCTCCGGTGCGTCGCACTCATAATACAGGCGTGAGTTATATTCTATCTTCTCCCGAAGCTCTTTTATTCTTTTTTCTGCGCTCTCTCTGTCCATATTGAACCTCGCGTTATTTTCTACCGTAAATTATACCCCACCGGAATAAAAAAGTCAATCGGCGGGGCGGATTTTTCGTTTTCCCGGCGGTTTTTCTTTTATTTGACGAAAGGGGTTGACAAGCGGGTGAAATTATGATAAAATTCAAGTCACAATTGATATATAAAATCTGTGAGAAGAAAGAGTAACCGTAAGAACGAACCGGACAGAGAGCCGCCGGATGGTGAGAGGCGCGCGGAATATTACGGCGAATACAGCTTTGAGAGCGTACCGAAAGCCGGTGGCAAGTAGGCTACGACGGGTCAGCCCGTTACAGCTGCTGCTCCGTCGGTTTTCCTGCGGTGCGTAAGGTCATGCCGGTGACGGTATGATAAAACAGGGTGGTAACACGGCAACTGTCGTCCCTGGGGTTTCCCCGGGGACGTTTTTATTTTGTTTATAAAGAAAAAGGAGATACAAAATGCAGATTTACGAAGAACTGAAGGCGCGCGGGCTCATCGCGCAGGTGACCGACGAGGAGGAGATAAGAAACCTCATAAACGAGGGCAAGGCGACCTTTTACATCGGGTTTGACCCGACGGCAGACTCGCTCCATGTCGGGCATTTTATGGCTCTCTGCCTCATGAAGCGGCTCCAGATGGCGGGCAACCGCCCGATAGTCCTTATCGGCGGCGGCACGGGCTACATCGGCGACCCGTCCGGAAGAACGGACATGCGCTCTATGATGACGCCGGAGACGATACAGCACAACTGCGACTGCTTTCGGAAGCAGATGGAAAGATTTATAGAGTTCGGCGAGGGGAAAGCCGTTATGGTCAACAATGCGGACTGGCTCCTGAAGCTCAACTACATTGACCTGCTTCGCGATGTCGGCGCATGCTTCTCCGTCAACCGAATGCTGACGGCGGAGTGCTACAAGCAGAGAATGGAAAAAGGTCTCTCATTCCTTGAATTCAACTACATGATAATGCAGTCCTATGACTTCTATCACCTTTTCAAGGAATACGGCTGTAACATGCAGTTTGGCGGAGACGACCAGTGGTCAAACATGCTCGGCGGCACGGAGCTCATCCGTCGCAAGCTCGGCAAGGACGCATACGCCATGACCATCAATCTTCTCCTCAATTCGGAGGGCAAGAAAATGGGCAAGACCGCGAACGGCGCCGTCTGGCTCGACCCGAAGAAAACCACGCCCTACGACTTCTACCAGTACTGGCGTAACATCGGCGACGCGGACGTGCTTAGGTGCATACGCATGCTGACGTTCCTGCCGCTCGAGGAGATAGACAAGATGGACAAGTGGGAGGGCGCACAGCTCAACCGCGCGAAGGAAATCCTCGCGTACGAGCTCACAAAGCTTGTGCACGGTGAAGAAGAGGCAAAGGCGGCAGAGGCGGCAGCAAAGGCGCTCTTTGTCGGCGGCGACTCTACCCTTACCCCCACCGTTACGGTTGAGGCGGAAAATCTCGTAGACGGCAAGGTTGACATAAACACGCTCCTTGTGCTCGGAAAGATGGTTCCCTCCCGCTCCGAGGGGCGGCGCGCCATTGAGCAGGGCGGCGTCTCGCTCGACGGCGAGAAGGTCACCGACATAAAGGCGACGGTCACCGAGGAGAAGCTCCGCTCCGGGGTGCTTATAAAGCGCGGAAAGAAGAGCTTTGTAAAGTTTACGTTATAAGGCGTAACGGCACGGCAATATAAAGAGGGCGACGCAGTGTGCGCCGCCCTTTTGAATTAAAAATATATTGAATTTATGTACTTTGTCGGCAGTCCCTCGCGATAGAGGTGCGAGTCGTTTGAGAGCTGGAGGACGCAAGGGACGACCGCGTCGTCATCGCCGTTAAATCTTATGACCGTCATGGAACTGTGCCCGAAGTTAAAGCGGAAGCAGAACTGACTGTACGGTATATCGAGGAGCGAGGAGAGAAAGACCATGCCGAATCCCTGATGCGCGAACAGGGCTATTCTTCTAAAGTTCGGTCTCTCGGCTCTGTAAGTGTGTGTTTCCCGGTCATGGACGTAGCCGTGGGAGGCTATAAATTCGTCTATCTCACGGTTTGACTGCTTTATATAGTCGCCGAAACGACGTTCACCGGCGAATACCGGGTGATCATACCACCTCTCGCCGAGGGCTATTCCCTCACGGCTGTTGAGTGCCGCGCGCATACGCTGGTCGTGGAATATCCATGTGCTTTTTCCCTCTTCGGTTGTTACGGTGAGGTTTTTCCACGGGTGAGCCTCGTTGCAGAAATCAAGTGCCGTCGGTGTGATATTCAAAAGCTTAGCCGTCGGCTCTGCGGTTTTAATTGCGCGGTTCGAGGTTGATGTATATATTTCGTCGAGCCCGTAGAGAGCGAGCCGCTTTGCGAGAGCCTGCGCCTGCAATTCCCCCTGCGGGGTTAAGCTGTCGGGATTATAGATGGGGTCGCCGTGTCTTATATAAAAAAGCAGCATAATTTATTCCTTTCGCCCGTCTCTGCCGCTGCGGAACGTCTCCGCGCGGCACCGGAAAATGGGCTGTACACATTTATTCTACCATAAGACGAAAAAAATTACAATACCCCTTGACAAATCGGAAAAAATATGCTTTAATATACATGTTGTCTCGGAGGCATAGCTCAGTTGGTTAGAGTACTTGCTTGACATGCAAGGGGTCACTGGTTCGAGTCCAGTTGTCTCCACCACAAATCCCGGAACTTACTTCTTTTCTGAGTAGGTTCCGGGATTTTTTGTTTTTTCAGTAATTCAGCGCTTTTTCGGGAGAAAGCAGGAAATCACGCAGAGAGAGCATTATTATCCCTTTTTCGTTATAGCCGCTCATAATAGGTTGATTTACTATGATAATCTTTCTGAACGCGTCATTTATCTCAAGCAGGGACGCCTGCTCCTGCGTCATTTTCTCCTCATTCGGGATATTGAAAGCCGACTGAATATAATATCTCCTGTTACCGAGATTGACAACGAAGTCTATCTCGCTCTTTTTTCTTAACACAGTATCTCCGTCCTTTGTCGCGCCCTCGACGACGCCGACATCAACAGAGTACCCACGGAGCCGCAACTCGTTATATATGATATTCTCCATTATATGGGTGTACTCCTGCTGTCTGAAAGAAAGCCGGGCATTTCGGAGCCCCATATCGACAAAATAATATTTTGCGGGAGTATTTATATATTTCTTCCCTTTTATGTCGTAGCGCACCGCTTTCTCTATCAGAAAAGCGTCCTGAAGATAATCGATATACGATGTGATTGTATTTGCCGAGAGCTTGATGTTCTTTACGCTTGAAAAAGTATTCGAGAGCTTCAACGGGTTTGTAAGTGAGCCTATGCCGGAGGCAAGAATATCAGTAAGCTCGCCTATTTCGGCATTTCCGCGCAGTTTATTTCTATTGATTATATCGGCAAGATAGGTAGTTTCAAAAAGGTTCGTCAGATATGCCGCCTTCTCCTCCGGGGTTTCCAGAGACAGGCAGAGCGGCATGCCACCGTAATTGCAATACATTGCAAAAGCTTTATCAAACTCTCCGCCGAACGCCGAATAAAATTCCGAGAAACAGAGCGGATATACGCGTATCTCATCCCCGCGCCCGCGAAATTCCGTGATTATATCGGTTGATAAAAATCTGGAGTTACTGCCGGTTATATAAATATCCGCGTTAGGAATGTGCATAAATCCGTTGATTACGCTCTCAAAATCAGAAACCAACTGGATTTCGTCAAGGAGAACATAGTAATCTCCGGTATCGGTTATTCTGCTCTTGACGAACGCGTAAAGCTCATCCGGATTATGATATTTACGGTTTCCGTAATCGTCAAGCGCGAGGAAGATTATATGATCCTCATGAACTCCCGATGAGAGCAGATGATCACGGAACATTTTTGAGAGAAGATACGATTTTCCGCATCGTCTGACACCGGTGATAATCTTTACCATTCCATTATTCTTGTGTTTTATCAGTCTGTTCAGATAAATATCTCTTTTAATTTCCATTTTGAAAACTCCGACAATGATATTTATTTGACTATATTTTAGCACCTATACACGCGTATGTCAATAATTCTATTGAGAATTTTTGTGAAAGGTTGCAATTTTTCTAAATAGGAAACGTGGGGGCGGAAAAGTTAAAGTGTTTTACATCTGTTTTCTTGATTTTCGTGGAGTTTGATGTTATACTGTTTAAGCGGGAATGCCCCGGATTTTTAAGAAAAAGGAATTACAGAGATGAAAGATAAAGAATATTCGGAGCTGAAGCGGACGCTGACGCTCAAGAGGAACACCGTGCCGGCGGTATACGGCTGTTATATCAGCGCGGAGGGCGAGATAATCTCGCGGTTCCGCCGCTCGCTCGGGCTCGCGGGAGAGGAGGAGACCGAGAAGTATCTCGCGATATTCCGCCGCCTGCTCTCCGGGGGGAGAAACAAAAACCTCTTTGAAATCCCGTTCTCCACAAGGCAGGTGACGGACGGAGAGGAGCACAGGCTCCTCATGTCACTGCGCAAATCGGAAGAGCCGGAGGACGGAGACCTCGGCTCCCTTATATCCAAGATAACCGCGACATACAAGTCGGAGGTCAGCTACTGCATACTCTTTATAAGGGCGAGATACGACGTCGTGAAGCGGTCGTCTGCCGACGGGGACGACGAGGAGAAAAAGTCCTACGAGGCTTTCACCTACACGGCATGTGCGATATGCCCGGTGCGGCAGACAAAATCAGACCTCGCGTATGATGCAAACGAAAAGCTCTTCTGCGGGCTGGCGCCGCACTCTGCCGTCTGTATGCCGGAGGCGGGCTACTTCTTCCCCGCCTTTGACAACCGGCAGTCAAACATTTATTCCGCTGTATTCTACACAAAGAGCACAGACTGTGACCACGGGGAGCTCACCTCCGCGCTGTTCGGCAGCGGGATCGGCATGACGGCGGCAAAGCAGGGCGCGACCTTCCGCGAGACGCTCGCCTCCACGCTCGACGACAATCTCACATTTGATGTGGCGCGCGCGCTCCACACCTCTATCGCCGACAGAATCGAGGAGCACAAAGCCGCGAGGGTCGACGAGCCGCTCGTGCTCACGCGCGAGGATGTGCGCGACTGTCTCGCGGCGGCGGGAATCCCGGACGGGGAGCTCGACAGCTTCTCCACGATGTACAATGAAAACTTCGGCGCCGGGGAGGAACTCGAGCCGAAGAACATCGTAAACCCGAAAAAATTCGAGCTCAAAACCCCGGATATTACGATAAAGGTGGCACCCGGCAAGGAGTCACTGATCGCTGCGAAAATGATAAACGGAAAGAAATACATAATCATCGACGCGGAGGGCGGAATCGAGCTCAACGGGCTCGATGTAAAAATCCCGGAGGAATAAAAAAAGGGGGAGCTCCCCTTTTCGGAGCACAAAAAAGGGCTGCGCCCGGTACACCACGATGTGCCGGAGGCAGTCCTTTTGTTTTTTCATTTTGTCTCTCTTTACGCCGTATACACCGTATAAAAGAGGACGGTAAAGACCACGGCGACGGTGACAAAAAGCGCGCCGCAAATGAAGAGAAAGCCGTAGCCGCGCGCGCGCTTTTCAGACCTTCTCGTCACATAGTCGTAATAGGTCTCCCTCTTTCTCGCCTTTCCGGGGACGAGACGCGCGAAAAGCCACGAGAAGGCGTATGAAAGCCCGTCAAAGCTCCCCTTTGAGCTTATCCACGCGAGGACGCCGACGGCGAGGAAGAGGATGCCCGGGACGGTAAATGCGTCTGCAAGGACGCGGTATCTGTCAACGGTCGTCTCTATCCTCCCGTTATTCAGCGACCATATAATGGTCGTGAGCGCGGCGCCTGTCGCAAGGGTCAGGGAGTATTTTATAAGCGTCAGGGTCCACTGTTTTTTCAAAGTCCGAGCTCCTTTTTATACTCCGCCTCCTCCGCGTCGTTACAATAGACGAAGTGACCGGGGGCTATCTCGCGCATTGACGGCTTATTCACGCTGTAATCATGGGATACGAGCGGATCATAGGCTATGCGCTCACGTGTTTTTTCGGTATGGGGATCGGGTATCGGAATTGCCGAGAGGAGCGAGCGGGTGTACGGGTGGAGGGGATGGGCAAAGAGCTCATCCGAGGTCGCGAGCTCTACCATTTTTCCGTAGTACATGACGCCTATACGGTCGGAGAAATATTTTACGACCGAGAGGTCATGGGCTATGAAGAGAATAGTCAAGCCCAGTTTGTCGCGCAGCTCGTTCAGAAGATTTATAACCTGCGCCTGTATCGAAACATCAAGGGCGGATATCGGCTCATCGGCTATTATCATCTCCGGCTTCATTATGACAGAGCGGGCGATGCCGATACGCTGTCTCTGCCCTCCCGAGAACTCGTGCGGGTATCTGCCCGCATGCTCCGGAACGAGACCGACAAGCTCAAGAATTTTATAGACCTGCTCGTCTATATATTTCTTATTCTTTATGCCGTTTATTACAAGACCCTCGGCTATTATCTCGCGCACGGTCATGCGGGGGTTAAGAGATGCTATCGGGTCCTGGAATATCATCTGTATCTGGGTTATGAGCTTCGTACGCTTTGCTATATGGAGCTCACGCCGCATGTCGCGGCGGAGGGCGGCGCGCTCCTCATCGCTCTTTGCGGTGGAAAGCCTCTCCTCATATTCCGCCCTTACCCTTGCGACGCACTTTTTTGCATACTCGCGGTCGGAATACTTATGGTCATGCTCTGCTGATGCGATATTCCGCTTTTGTTCGGCTATCGTTTTTTCAAGCTCTGCCCTGATATTTCCCGCGAGCTCGGCTTCTTTTGCTGCCGTCTGCGGGTCGACGCGCGCCTTGATTTTCAGGTCGCGGAGAGCGGTTTTCGCGCTCACGCGCGCCTCGTTGATTTTCTTTTTGTATTCATAGGTACCCGCGCATATGCGCTCGTTCTTAAAATAGATACTGCCCGAGGTTATGTCGTAAAGACGGATAATCGAGCGTCCTGTCGTCGTCTTTCCGCAGCCGGACTCTCCGACAAGCCCGAAAACCTCGCCGCGCTTTACATCGAAGCTGACATCGTCAACCGCCTTTGTCGGTCCGAAGTACTGGCAGAGGTGCTCGACGCGCAGGAGGGTCTCGCCGGTCGCGCCACCCTGCGGGATTTTGTTATCACTCATGGCTCTGCCCTCCCTTCTCTGCTTCTTTCTTTTTCATGCGCGCTATACGGTCGGTTATTACCTCCGGGACCCCGACCTTCGGCGCGTCGGGATGCAGGAGCCAGGTTGCGGCATAGTGCGTATCCGAGACGCGGAACATCGGCGGCTGATACTCAAAATCGACCTTAAGGGCGTATTTATTGCGCTCCGCAAATGCGTCTCCCTTCGGTGGGTAGATCATGTTCGGTGGGGTGCCGGGTATGGTATCGAGCTTATCCTGTGTATCAAGGTCTGGCATTGAGGACAGGAGCGCCCATGTATACGGGTGACGCGGGTCATAGAAAATGTCGTCCGCGGTGCCGTATTCAACTATCTTTCCGGCGTACATGACGGCGATATCGTCCGCCATATTGGCGACGACGCCGAGGTCATGCGTTATGAATATTACAGAGAGCTTTCTCTCCGATTTCAGCTTGTTTATAAGCTCGAGTATCTGTGCCTGAATGGTGACATCAAGCGCCGTCGTCGGCTCATCGCATATCAGGACATCCGGGTTTGCAACAAGGGCTATCGCTATTACTATTCTCTGCCTCATTCCTCCGGAGAACTCAAAGGGATACTGATTGAAGCGGCGGCGCGGCTCATGAATACCGACCTCCTCCATAAGCTTTATCGCCTTTTCCTTTGCCATTCTGCGGGTCACGCGGTAGACAACCTGCGACGCCTTTTCTTTCATGAAATCGACGACGCCAACAGCGCGGGCGGCAAAATCAATATTTTCGGAGGCGGCGATATACTCCGTATACTTCCGTTCAAGTCGGGAAATGACGGATATGATATCCTCGCGCAGGTCGTCAAGGTCATAGACCGATTTCGGAATTACCTTCCAGTCTATCTTCTTGCCTCGGGCAATAAGCCTCTCACGCCTTGCGGACTGGCGCGCGTATCTCTTCTCCTCTTTCGGGTTTGACCTCTCGCAGCTGAAGTATCGGATTATCGCCGTCTCGATAGCCGAGCGGAAAGTATATGCCACGTTATCCTTTGTTATTTCGAGGCGGTCTATCGAATCCTCCACCTTATCCGCGAGGACGCGGGCGTAATGCAGAGCCTCTGCCCTCGAATGTGCCGAGGCAAAATACTCCTTTGCGGCGGCGAAATCCGGCAGGAGCGCCTTTTTCTTTTCAAGTGCATTTTTATAGGAATACTCGACGGCGCGGCGCTCGTAATCAAGAAATTCAAGCATGAAGTTCTTATCAAGGTATTCAAGCGCCATTGCATTGAGCTCCGGAACCGGCATCGACGTGACAACGGCGCCGGGGTTCTTCAGAAGATAATATCCGACGCGGAAGAAGTTCGGCTTTTCCTGTGCGTTTATTTCGCCGAGGAGCGACTCAAGCTTACGAAGATACTCCACCGTCAGCTCCGGGAGTCTTTCATGGTCTGCCTTTTTTATGCGCTCTGCCTCGGATATTGCGGCAAATATGCGCGTATCATAGGCGTGCGTGAGAAAGGGGTCGCGGATCTCCCTGAGCTTCGTGAAGCACTGTGAGAGAATGAAACGGAAGTCCACTTTCTGCCGCTTTTCGTACTTGAAGAGAAAGTCGTCTATCTCGGACGTGAGGTCTGCCGCCTTAGTCGCGGCGGTGTTGTATCTGTTCTCGTATTTATCCGCCTCGATATTGAAGCGGTCAAAGGTTGTGGTGAACTCAGCTATTCTTTCCGGTGGGAGCTCCGGGCAGGCAGCCTGCATATTCTCGCGAAGAAGCGCAAGAAGGCTGTTGAAATCCCGTCTCGCCTCGCGGCGGTTAGCCTTGTTTTTCAGAAGCATTGCCTCTGTTATCTGCTTGCCTATTTTTACTATGGGGTTCAGGGACGAGAGCGGGTCCTGGAATATCATGGATATTTTGTCACCGCGGATGCTGTGCATTTCGTCCTCTTTGATTTTCAAGAGGTCTCTGCCGTCGTAGAGAATCTCTCCGCCCTCTACTATCGCGTTTCCGGCGAGGATGCCGAGAATGGCGCGGGAGGTCACAGATTTTCCCGAGCCGGACTCTCCTACTATGGCAAGGGTCCTGCCCCGCTCAAGGTCGAAGGAGATGTTGCGCACCGCCTTTACGGTACCGTTTGCGGTACGGAAGGATATTTTAAGATTTTTTACTTCAAGTATTTTTTCCATATCAATCCTCCACACCGCGCAGCGACGGGTTGAACGCATCGCGCAGACCGTTTCCGAACAGGTTAAAGCAAATCATAAGAAGAGAGAGGACAAGCGCCGGGAAGAACATCAGATGAGGGTAATTCGTCCATATACCGTTCGCGTCCGAGAGGAGAGTACCGAGAGAGGTCACCTCCGCGCTGCCGAGCTTTACTATACCGAGGTAGGATAGCATACTCTCCGAGCCTATTACGCCTGGGATAACAAGCGCGCAGGAGGTTATTATGGTACCCAGAGAATTCGGGAATATGTGCTTCCATATTATGCGGCTGTCCGACGCGCCGAGCGTGCGCGCAGCCATGACATACTCCTGATTTTTGAAGCGGTAGAACTGTGTTCTCACCCTCGCGGCAGTGCCTATCCACCCTGTCGCGACGAAGGCGAACAGCAGGCTCGGCACCGCGCCGACCTTGGCGGCGAGGTGTATCTGGAAGAGGGTGGCGACGACTATGAACGGGACGCCGGAGAGAATATCCGACACGCGCTCAAGCACCATGTCACATGCGCCGCCGTAATAGCCCTCTATCGCGCCGTATATCGCGCCGATAACAAAGTTTATGAGCGAGACGCAGATGGCGACAAGGAGCGAGAGCTTTATACCTCCGGCGAGGCGGAGGCAAAGGTCATACCCTGCCGAGTCTGTACCGAAGAGATAATCCGGCTCGAAGCCGTTTACGTATCTGTAATAGTTGTAGTAGAGGACACGCACCTTATACTGTGCGGTCTCGGCGTTTCCGCCGCCGGTATATGCCCAGTAGCGCGCGTTTCCGTTCTCGTCGCGCAGGTAGTTGTCAACGAGGGTCATATTGTCGGAGTAGGATATTTCCCTGCCCGACTCATCAACCGCGGCACCACGCGAATCGGCTTTATACCACACATTCGCATCCGGGTCACTCTTTATATCGTTATAATCGCTGACAAGCGGATAGAGCACCTGTATCCCGGTCTTCTCCTGCCATGCGAGAATCTTTGCGTACTCTGCCTGCTCTACATCCTTATAGAAAAAGCCGACCTCGAGGTAGACGTTCACGCGGCTGGGGAAATTTCTCAACTCGTTTTTCGCCGGGTCAAGGTAGGTAACGGGGTCACCTATCTTCATCATAGGCTGAAATTCGTTTGCAAGCCCGTCGGCGAGGGATATTTTACCTGTTCCGTTCTTATCCGCGGCGGCTATTCCGATAGCTACCGTCTTTATAAGTCCCGCCTCGGAGAAGACGCGCGACGCGCCGCCGTCGGCAATGCCGATATTTGAAAGCGCGTGACTCCACGGCGCTTTTTTCTTGTAAAGGGTATCAATAAAGCTCGCGTCATATCTGGTATTAACGAGCGGGGCGATAAATGCAAAGAGAACTATTATGATTATTATGCAGGCGGCGGCGACCGAGGCGCGGTTCTTGCGGAAGCGGCGCCATGCGTCATGGAAATAGCCGATCGGCTTATCCTCGAACTTTTTATCCGACATGCGCCCGTCGTTTCCGACGAGGACAAGCTCGCTCTTCGGGATTGAGTTTATATCAATTTTTTTCGACATATTATCTCTCCCCCATTCTTATTCTCGGGTCTATGAACCCGTAGCTTATATCAACGATTATTCCGGCGAGAAGGCTGACAAATGTATAGAACACGCTGTCCATCATGAAAACGTCGTAATCAAGCTGCTGTATCGATTTGACGTACAGCTGACCTACTCCGGGTATTGAGAATATCTGCTCTATTATCATGGAGCCGCCGAGGATGCCTATAAATGAGGATATTATCATCGGGAGGATAGGCACCATCGCGTTTTTCAATGCGTGGCGGGTCGTCGCCTGTGCGCGGGTCAATCCCTTTGTTCTTGCGAGGAGCATATAATCGGAGGTCAGCGTCTCGGTAAGCTCCGCGCGGGTGAAGCGGCAGAGCCCGGCTATCTCGCCGAACGAAAGCGCCATCACGGGAAGTATCATGCTCACAAACATGGTCCACGAGAACCACGAGCCTCCCGCGTCTGCGAGCGATTTTATTTTCAGCGGGAACCATCCGAGCTTGAAATAGAAAAGGTACTGCACGATAAAAGCGTAAACATAGCTCGGGACGGAGACGAAGAGCATAACAAGCGTGCTTATCACAGAGTCCTGCCATTTATTCTTCTTTATCGCCGCGAACACGCCGAGGGCAATGCCAAACGGGATGGATATAAGAAGCGAATACAGGTTTACAAGGACAGTAGCAAGAAGCTTACTCGTCAGAAGATCCCACGCCGGGGTGGCAAAGGATATACTCCACGAGGTGCCGAAGTCCCACGCCGTTACTATATTCTTAAGGTAGAGGCCGTATTGCACTATCAGCGGCTTATTATAGCCGAGCGCCTCCCACCGAGCCTCGATTATCTCCGCCTGTTTTTTATCCGTCGGCATCTCGCGCGGGAGCATCCTGATAAGCATAAAGCATATTGTCATTATGACAAACAGCGTGAAGAGCATCAGGAGCACTCTTTTCAGTACGTATTTTCCCATCTCGGGTCTCCTTAACATGTTATTTGTTTCTTTTTCCGGAAAGTATACACATATATGCACTCGGTATATTATGTATACACTTACCTGAAGAAGAAAGCATAAAATAAAAGTCTCTATAATATGGGGACGAGCAGAGGGGCGAAAATACCCCTCTGCTCTGGTGACTGACTGCCGTATTGTCAGAGCTGAGCTCTGTGCTTTTACGGCAGTCCAGCCGTTTTTTATTCGTACTTCAGCGTACCGTTCTGGGACCTGACATAATCAGCCCACTCTGCATCGGTATAGTTGTATTTCAGAAGTCTGAAGCCGCCAAAATCGTACATTATGTTGTAGGTCTCGGTGTAGTAGCTTGCCTGATAGCCCATAAGGAAGCAGGCAGTCGTACCGGCGAGGGGTATTCTGTAGTACTTCTTCAGGAACTCTTCCTCAAGAGTTGCGGTGACGAAGAGCTTTACTTTGAAGCTCTCATTTGCGAGGTCGCCGCTGCCGATAAGCGCGTTCGACCAATCCTTCCACGTCTTGGTGAGCTCTCTGCCGTCCGGAAGAGTTATGGTGAGCTTCTCGGTCGCAGGATCCCAGCACTTCGCCTCGTTGATTTTGTACTGATCAGAGTCGCAGTAAACCTGGAAGTTACGGAACGGGTAGAACGCCGCGCCGCCCCATGCGCCGAAGCCTATCGCATAGTTACCCCTTTCGCCGACATCGCCATAGCGGTCATCAAGGCTTCCGAGCGGCTCAAGAGTGAGCTTACCGAAGCCGGAGCCATCAAGCGCTGCATTCAGGAAGTTCTCTATCGACTTGCACTGTGCCTGGGTCGCCGTATCGACAGGTCCCTTTGCCCATGCTATGCGGATCTTGATATTCTCGCCGGCAGTGTAGAGACCTGCCGCAACAAGCTCATCGCACGCGGTCTTCATAAGAGCCTTTGCCTCTGTGAGGTTATAGCCGTTTATGGACTTATAAGCCTCCTCGAGCGTCTTGTATATCTCGTGCTCGCCGTACTTTACGCCGTAGAGGTTACAGATAGCCTGCATAGCCTCCTCGGACGAACGGTAAGAGGAGTTCGGGTCGTTATAGACATCGTAGAAGTAGAGGTTGTTCAGGATAGCATATGCGGGCTTGTAACCGGATGTGGTCTTTACCCACTCTGCTCTGTTGATTGCAAGGCTCATCGCCTTACGGAAGTTATGGTTGGAAAGAACGACGCTGTTCTTGTTATCGTCTGCCTTTGCGTCGAGCTTCTTCAGATCTTCAACATTGGTATTGAAGAAGAAGGACATCGTGTAGGTCTCGTCAACCTTGTAAAGGCGCTTTGAGTTCGCATAGGTAAGAAGGTCATCAGCCGACGGAGTCCACTCTGTGAGCTCGCCCTTCAGGAATAGCTGTTTTGCCGCGTCATCCGTCACGACGTCGATGACTATCTTTGTCGTCTGATACTGCTGTCTGTACTCTCCGTCAACCTTGAATTTCGTGGTAGAGGTCAGAGAGCCGTCCTCGTTCTTTGTCCAGCCGTACCAGTTCTCGTTCTGGACGAACACCATCTGCTTGTCTGCCTCGTAGGACGCAATTCTATAGGGTCCGTAAGACTTATATGTCTCGGCGCTGGTACCGTAAGTGGTGGTGATAAGCTCGCCGCCGGTCTTCTTGCAAGACTCGTAGAGCTTCTCGTAAACAAGCCACGTGGATGTGCAGGAGGTCAAGAAGTAGTTGAGCTCCTGTGCGGTCTGGCAGACATAGTGAAGTGTGTAATCGTCCACCTTGTAGAGACCGACGGTCCCGTAATCGACCTCGGCGCCGACCTCGCCGGCGTTAACGAAAAGTGCCTCCTTGAAGAGGTCATCCGAGTAGCCCGCATCGAAGAGCGCAAGCGCAGCTGTGACAAGGCGTTTCGCAGGCTCAAGAAGCTCAGCGGTAATCTTCGTGTATCCGTAAGTATTCGCCGCATCCGCCAGTGCCTTGTAATCCTCATCGGTACCTGCACCGTGCTTGGTATGAAGCTCTTTGAGCGTATAAGAGCAAAGAGTCATGCCTTCCGAGGTAAGGTTTATATAAACGTTACCTGCCGCTATTCCGGCTGCAAGATCGTAGCTGTAATCCGGTGTATCTCCATCCCCGTACTTAGGAACCATATTGGAGTATATCGGAGCGCCGGAGTTGTAGTACGCAAGCGCACCGGCAAGTGCCGACTCACCGCTGATATAGAGGTTCGCACGGTAGTTTCTCATCTTGGGGTTGAGAAGCTGCTTCATGGAGTAGATGTAGGTGTCGGCATTTATTACCGTGCCATCCTCCCACTTCGCATCCGGATTGAGCTTTATCTCAAACACGAAGTTTGAATTTGTGTCACCCACGCTCTGTCCTGCCGGAAGAGTGACGCCGTACTTTGTGAGATCGCCCTTGTTGTCTGCGGTTACATCCTTTACCGACGTAGCCATCTCATAGACCCACTGATAGATACCCTTTTTGGTATCGAGAGCGGAAAGGTCAACAAACCCGGGCTCTGTGTAAGTGTGAATCGCCGAGGCGGAATTTTCCTCCCAAGTGTGGGAATTCCAGTTTGTCGAAAGAGCCGAAGAATAACCTCTGTAGGTATACTCGGCTGCCGCTTTGGTCTTCGGATCATCCTTGCAGGCGGCGAAGAGCGACACCGCGGTGCAAAGAAGAAGAACGAGCGCAACGGCTTTCAAAATGTTCTTTTTCATGTTTCCCTCCTGATGTAGAATTTATGTTAGAAAAATAACATTAACATAAGTGTATTAGTACCCGCACGGGGATATGAGAAAAGCTCATCATCGTCTCACTACCGAAGCCCGTATGAAAAGTTTACACCATATTAGCACAGAAAATCCGCAAGATTATGATTTATCTCAAATTGTGATGTATTTTTATGAATTTTCCGGTTGACGGGTAAAAACGACGGTGTTCCGGTGTATTTTTGTGTCGGAAGAAACTGTTCCGCGCTCTTTTGCGCTTGACGCAGTCTGAGGCAGTGAAATACGCATTACTTTAGCTTTCAAAAGTGCTTTTGAATTTTTTCTGTCGAATTTATTATTATCGAATATATGCGACTCATGGCTCACGTGTGTCGAACTCTACCTTTAATTATATGATATGCGGGCGTATATTAATACTGTTGAGGCAAATTTCTGGGTATTGCGACGTTTTCTGTTGTTTTCATCTATTGCGTCGTGATAAGCAGCTTTTTGAATAAACCATGACATTAAAATTCATTTCGTGCTTTTCGCACTTCATAACAGCATGTATGAGAAAACTTAATATATCCATTAAAAACCGTTATATATGACTATATCCGTGATGTAAGGTTTTTACACATACGGAGCTGCGGCGGGGTGTTTTACTTGTTGTTTTCAACAAAAATACGGCGTTATTTTAGTGAAGTCGCCGAAATGGGCGGTTTGAAAATTTTATTTTTATTCGCTATAATGGAATATATATTCATTATGTGCGGATAAATATTCACGCCGGTGGGCGGTTATTTATGTTAGAAAAACAAATGGCGGGGGCGCATAAGAAAAAAGTAGCTACCCCCGACAAGTATTATTGTTTTTTTCCAACGCTTATGATATTTTGATGCTTATATATAGCAGATAGGAGTAGGCGCGGGAAAAAGTGAACTATCCGGCTGTCGCCGGACGTGAAATAATGCGCTTTCGCACACCCCGAAATATTGCGCCGTGGCGCAATGTGAAATAAAATCCACCCTGGG
>CAKRQL010000023.1 GCA_934393265.1 uncultured Eubacteriales bacterium
TGCAAGTATGAAAGTGGATATATTTGCGGCGATATTACAGAGGATGCAACCAAATCTGCACTATATGCTCAGCTTGATTTGTGGAGAAAAAAAGAAAACGTATCTCGTATTGATGTTGTAATCGCCACTCCACCTTGTCAAGGAATGTCCGTAGCAAATCACAAAAAAAGCGCTACAGAGATTGTAAGAAACTCTTTGGTGATTGAGTCAATAAAGATTATCAAGCAGATCAATCCTCGCTTTTTCATATTTGAAAATGTTCCGGCATTTATGAAAACCATCTGCACCGATATTGATGGCACAAACAAAACCATTGCCGAGGCAATCGAAAACAATCTTGGCGCAGAATATTCATATATTTCTCGAATCATTAACTTCAAAAATCATGGTGCTTGTTCGAGCAGACAGCGTACTGTTGTTATTGGAGTTTCTAAGGATTATGCTGATGAAGTTTCGCCGTTAGAACTCTATCCCGATCTTGTGGAAGAAAAGACCCTAAGACAAGTAATCGGTGATCTGAAGCCTTTGACAGAGTTCGGTGAGATAGACGAGAATGACATATACCATTCTTTCAGAGTGTATCCCGAACATATGAGAGCGTGGATCTCCGATATCAAAGAGGGCGAATCTGCTTTTGATAATGTTGATGATTGCAAAAAGCCTCACCAAGTTAAGGATGGCAAGATTGTAATCAATCAGCAGAAAAACGGTGACAAGTACAAACGCCAGTATTGGAACAAAGTAGGTCCGTGCATTCACACGAGAAACGATCAGCTCGCAAGTCAGAATACGATTCATCCAAGTGATGACCGAGTTTTCAGCATCCGAGAACTGATGATGATGATGACGGTTCCTTATTCTTTCAAATGGGTAGATGCAGACTTAGAATCACTTAATCAGCTCTCCGCAGCAAAGAAGAGAGCGTTTTTGAAAAAAGAAGAAATCAAGATTAGACAATCTTTGGGCGAAGCTGTTCCCACTGTAATATTCCAGGCTATTGCCAAGAAAATTGCTAATGTTCTAAAGCATACTCCCCTGAATACTGCAACGATCAATAAAATCGTAAACGAACAGGGATTGGCTGATGTCGAAAAGCTCAAAAGTTTTATCACCAAAAATGAAATGTCCTTATCCGCTGCGACGTTGGGAAAAATCGCAGAATTAGCCAATACAAGTCGTACCGATAATGCTGCTTTTTTTACCAGCAAAACGCTCATAACAGAAATGATGAAATCCCTGCCGGATACCGATCAGTTAATGGTAAGGATTCTTGAACCGTCGGTTGGTGTAGGCAATTTTATCCCTCTTATACTTAAAAAATTTGAGGGCAAGGAAATCATTCTTGATGTGGTAGACATTGATGAACATAGTTTGGAGATAGTGAAACTGATACTGAAAAACTATGATATTCCTCAAAACTGTACCATTAATTACATCGCTGATGATTTTTTGCTCCACGATTTTGACGAGAGATACGATTACATCATTGGCAACCCGCCGTTCTACAAAATGAAATCCGTTAACACTTTGTTGAAGGTTTATCGCCAAAATGCAATCAATCGGGATACTACTAACATTTGCTCCTTTTTTCTTGATAAAGCGATGAGTATCGGAAATTATGTAGCATTGGTTTTTCCGAAGTTCTTGCTGAACACACCGGAGTTTGCCAAAACACGAGAGTATCTTTCCGAAAAAGCTGTTGAGTGTATTATTGATTTTGGCGAAAAAGGATTTCCGGGCGTGTTGGTTGAAACATTGGCAATTTTTATTAACAACCAAGGTCGTCCATTGAAAACAAATGTGTTTTCTTTTACACATGGCATTCGACTTGAACAAGCGCAGGACTACATCTTTGATAAAAAGCTCCCTTATTGGATTATCTATCGGAATGTTGAGTTTGATAGTGTCTGCAAGCAGTTGGATTTTAACGTTTTTAAGGTTTTTCGTGATCGACAGATAACAAACAAGCTGCTGTCTGATGCCGGAGATATTAGAGTTCTAAAATCCCGCAACATCAGCGACAACGGGAAAGATGTAATTGACATTGATGGGTATGATTCTTATATATCTTCCATCGAGGCAAGGTCGCTTTCTGTTTTTGAATATCTGCGGAGAGAAGATGTCTATTTGGCTCCCAATATGACCTATAAACCTCGAATGATGAAAAAACCCAAGGACACCCTTGTTAATGGTTCTTTAGCGATTCTTGTTCCTAAAAGAGAAATCATTCCCACCGAGGCACAGCTTGAATATTTCTCAACACAGGAATACAGGGATTTTTATCAAGTGGCGAGAAATTATCAGACCAGATCACTGAATGTGGATGCTTGCTCGGTATTCTTCTACGGACTTTTACGTGAAAACGAAAAGCCTGTACCTATTACCGAAAAGCTGGATGAACAAGAAAACGTTCAGATTTCAATGTTTAACTAACGAAAAGAGGCGAATGAAATGTTAACGCAACAAGCTATCATAGAATTTTGTAATCAGTATGATTACGATATAAGAAAAAGCGGTAATGGTAGATGGATTGACCAAAAGTGTGCAGCAGACGTAGTTACTGTTGTGGCAGACTGTATCTATAATTACGCCCTGCAGGATGAAGATGGCATTTTTACTTCGACTGAAATATGGCACTATGACTATACTGTTGAAAATGTTGAAGCCATTTTCAAGAAGCCCGGTGTAGAAAATGAAGCCGCAAGAAGCGAATACGATAAATTCTTCCAACAGCCAATGGAGATGCTGGCAAACGCAAACGTTTTGAAGAAAACAAAGCGAGGAAATCGAAACTTTTATCAAGTGAACAACTTGGAAGTTCTTGAGTACATTGCCTTGCGTGAGCGTAATGCGCTGTTTTTCTTGAAGACCTATATCGAGAAAGTTCTGCGAGACAGCGGAATTTATGCGGATTTTGAAGCATTCTTCAGAACACAAACCAAAGATGCTTATCAGCACGTTAAAGAGGTGTTTTCAAGTTTTATCATCAGAAACACCAAAATCAATGGTACTGTAGAGTGCAACCGTATTTTCATTAAGGTGTTAAATCCGTTGGCATACTTCAATAATTCCTGTGGTACTGAAAAAGGTAGATTGTCTGAGCAAATCATCACCTATGATATGTTGATGTATAACCGCAATAACTTTAGAGATGTATATGCGGATAAGCCCAAGGGCGTAACACGAAAAGAGTATGCTACGGCACATCCTGTGGAAGTCAACGAAGCATATTATCATTATCAATCTGCAAAAGCCAAGAGATTCCTCCGTTTGTTCAACGATCAGAATCGTGGAGGACAAACAGAACATCTTGAAGCGGCTCATATGCGTGATAAGGCAATACATATGCACCACATCTTCCCTGAAGCAATTTATCCCGAAATCTGCTATTACTTGGAGAATATTATTGCGCTGACCCCGACACAGCATTTGAATTATGCTCATCCGAACGGTCATACACAAGAAATCGACGAGCAGTATCAACATTTGCTCTTGCTCTCCAAGGCAGATCGAATCTATGAAAATCTGACAGATGTTGCGGCAGAAAAGATTTATGAGTTTTCTAATTTCTTGTTTGTTCTCAACGTCGGCTTTGATAATGACGATGTGTTGGAAATTGCAGACATGGATTTCTGCTCCGTCATTAACGCTATCAATGTGCATTATGCAGCATAAGGAGGAAAGTTATGATATTATTTGGAAAAAATGGACAGGTGCGTTTTAATTCGGAAGAAGAACTTCGCATAGCTATTGATTACATTTTGAACTCTGATAATGTGGATTTTGAGATTCACGAAGACAACCAGAACCAAAGTGCGTGGGCACCAGAAGAGCGTATTCATTTTAGGAGTGAACACGGCGTTCCAGATTGCTTAAAGAGAAATATGACAGCAGGTAAAGCTGGAATCTACGGAAGAATCAACTGCAAAGAATTTTGTGACATGGTTCGTGTAGAGGCACGTAGAAAATTATAGAATTTATTGTTGTTTCTTGACACATATACTGTCTGTTAAAACACCCAGTTATTATTAATTTGCCTAAAGGATTGTAGTTGCATGCAGATACTTGATTTTATTGAAAAAACTGACTTATCAAAGCAAAATGAATGTGAAAAAGCGAAGTTGTTGTGTTTTTACCACTATAAGGAAACAGGAACTAATGTGTTTTCAATGACTCTTATTTCAGAATTGATGATTAACAGCGGTTACAATGCGCCCAACACATCAAGATTAAAAGACAACCTCACAAGTGGAAAGAATAAAGCATTTTTAAAATCAAAAGGAAACGCTCCTACCATAGAATTTGTACCAGCTATTTTTCAATCATTAGAGAAGACTATTGGTGCTTTCTGGACGGACACAACTACAATAGAATCATGTAGCGAATTATTAGACGAAACAAAATTCTGTGGTTATAGAAATTATTTGGATAGGTTGATATATCAGATCAATCATTCATATGCAAATAATTGTTATGACGCAGCAGCGGTGTTGATGCGAAGGTTATTTGAAGTATTGTTAATATTATCTTATCAATATTTGGGCATAGACAATGAGATAAAAGACGCCTCCGGCTATGGTTATTTAATGCTTGAGGGAATCGTTAATAATGCAAAAAGCAACCAAACATTGAAGTTATCAAGGATAAAAAAAGAATTTGACGCATTCCGTGCCGTCGGCAACTTTTCAGCACATAGTATTACATACACTGCCGGAAGAAAAGACATAGATGATATCAAACTTAACTATCGAGCTATGCTTGAAGAATTATATAATAAAGCGGGGTTAACAACATAATGGGAGAAAAATCAGAAATTCGTGTAAAATTTGAAATCGGCGAAATCAAATTTGAAGCAGAGGGTTCTGCTGACTTGGTTGAAAGAGAAAGAAGTATTTTCAACAATACTCTTCTACCAGCTGCAATTGACGCAATAGTACGCACTCGTAGTGTGCCACAAAGTGCTCAATACATAGAAACTCAAGATTCACAGCAACCAGCTATTTTGACAACGACTAATGCTGTTGCTTTGCCAGAGCAAGCTACGGTAAATTCAACGATAGATTTTTCAAGGATGAGCCTTGCTTCTTTTGCAAAGTCAAAAGGGGCAGATGCACACTATGATTTTATTATCTGTGCCGTTTATTTTAATGAGAAGCGAAATGGTATTTCATCATTTTCTTCTGTTACTCTTAAAGAGTTATATTCCGAAGCAAAAAAGCCTTTACCAAATAATCTAAGTATGTCATTAAGTGAATTGGTCAAAAAAGGATTAATTATGGAAGACATTTCTGCGAAGGGATCAACTCCCAAAATGTATGTTTTAACTTCAGAGGGCGAAGAATCTATTAAAAATATGCATCCTACGGAAACTAAAGAAAAGAAAACGTCATCTAGACCACGAAAACAGCGTCAAAAGGTTGATTCTCCATATTCTACAATCAACTGTGATGATTTGAACTTAGCTCAGTATCCAGAAGTAAAATCGTTCAAAGATTTTAAAGAAAAGATGATGCTCATTCTTTATATCATCACCAATGAGGGAAAGGGTGAATGGTTTACAACGGCAGATATTCTTTGCCTTATGACGGATATTTTTGGCGAATCAGCGACTAAGAAGCAAGTTGAAGGCGTCTTTAAGCGAGAAAAAAGATGGTTTAAGTGCGAAAATATTGAAGGAAGCAATAAATTTATACATAGAAAGCTACTTAATGAAGGAAAATCGTACGCAAAATCATTAACAGTTGCGACAGAATAGTTGTGGCAACGAAATGGCAACAAAAAATCGGATAGCGTATGCTTTACCGATAATTCAAATAAAACAGGTACTCTCTGATAAATTTCATAAACAAAAGTGTTTAAGATTGATTTACAGGGAGCGAGTGGGAATAACATAAAAAACGGATCCCCCGGCACCCGTGTATCAATTTTGCGGGCGCCGGGGGAATTGTTTTTTCACTTTGCGTATATGGCTTTTTGCACAGTGCTAATTGTCTGCAATGCCGTCGTTTTCCTTTTTCGCATCTTCCGTATTATCTGTGCTTGCTCCCGAAAGCTTCGCGAGGTAGTTATGCCAGAGCACTGCGAGAACATACGAAAGCACGGAGCAGAGAATGATTATAAGATAACACGCCGCAATGTATATGACCTCGGACACGGTATAGCTCGCGAAATACTTTGAAAAGAAGTTTATCGTGTCAATCAGCTCCGACACGAGCTGAAGAGCGAAAAATATGAGCACCGTAACCCCGATGAACGTCCCGGTGACAGTGCCGAAGTCGGCGAGACCCGCCCGTGCCGTGCAGGCTGCACAGTAGTCCTCCGTGCTGTCATACCGTGGGAGCCTTATGCGCTTTGTCAGCATATATACCGTCCCGATAAGAATAAATTCTCCGACGGCAAACGCCAGATATTCGAGCAGCGACATTATTATAGCCTCAACGGACGGATTCCGTTCGTAGACGAAAACTATATATTCTCTCGGTATGCGGTAAAAGGCGGAGGAGAGAAGCACCGGGAGCGCACGGAAAAGCGGACGGAATGTCCTCCCGCTGTCCTCCGTCGCGGCGAGCCCCGCAATCGCGAGTGCCGGAATCACGGTGACTATCAGCGTGTCGGTAAATTTTATAGTGTATTCAACGTAACCGAAATTCGCATTGAGCGAGCCCGCACCCGCACGGAATACGGCATACCACAGGAAAAATACCGCCAGATTAATGACGGAGAGCGCCGCGGAGAGCGTGAGCACCCGCTTGCCGGTTTTTTTCATTATAATAGTCCCCCTCGGTGATGTATTCATATTCTACCACACAAAATCCGCGATTTCAATAGAGAAGAGCAGATTTGTTTTGCTCCGTATGATAACGCAAATGTGAACTTTTTGTAAACTTTGTATTTCTCTCTTGCGCCACGCGCGTGAATATGCTATTATATTAGACGCTGTGCGTCGCACAGACAAAAACACACACGCGAAGGCGGTGTCGCCGGTGCTTGCCGTCGGCAAGTCGCGCGCCATGATCCGCGTGGAGGAAAAAACCGAAGGAGGAACATTAAAAATGTTCGAAATCACAATCAAGCAGCTGCTTGAGGCAGGCGTCCATTTCGGTCACCCGACCAAGAAGTGGAACCCGAAGATGGCTGAGTACATCTTCACCCAGAGAAACGGTATTCATATCGTTGACCTTCAGAAAACCGTGAAGAAGTTTGAGGAGGCTTACAACTTCATCTCCGGAATGGCGCAGGAGGGCGGAACGCTCCTCTTCGTCGGAACGAAGAAGCAGGCGGCCGAGACCGTAAAGGAAGAGGCTACCCGTTGCGGACAGTACTACGTAAATGTCCGTTGGCCGGGCGGAATGCTCACAAACTTCAATACTATCCGTAAGTCGATAAAGCGTCTCAAGGACCTTGAGAAGATGCAGGCTGACGGTACCTTTGACCTCCTTCCCAAGAAGGAAGTTGCAAAGAAGCTCAAGGAGATAGAGGACCTTGAGAAGGCATACGGCGGTATAAAGGATATGGACAGACTTCCGTCTGCCGTGTTCATCGTCGACACCCGCAAGGAGAGAAATGCCGTTCTCGAGGCAAAGAAGCTCGGTATTCCGGTAGTCGCAATAGTCGATACCAACTGCGACCCTGACGATGCCGACTATATAATCCCCGGTAACGACGACGCTATCCGCGCTATAAAGCTCATAAGCGCCGCATTTGCAGACGCTGTTATAGAGGCTCACGGCGGAGTGCAGGAGACCCTTCCCGAGGAGACTGCCGAGGAGGCAGCAGAGGAGAGCACCGAGGCGTAATTCCGCCCCGTATCTCCACCCGATAACGATTGATTGAAGGAGACATAAAAATGGCAGAATTTTCAGCAAAGGACGTAGCCGAGCTCAGAAAGCAGACCGGCTGCGGAATGATGGATTGCAAGAACGCCCTCAAGGACGCGAACGGCAACTTTGAGGAGGCTGTTAAAATCCTTCGTGAGAAGGGAATGGCGGCAACCGCGAAGAAGGCAGGCAGAATAGCCGCCGAGGGACTTGTCGATATACTCACAGAGGGTGATACAACCGCTATCGTCGAGGTTAACTCCGAGACCGACTTCGTTGCGAAGAACGCGGTGTTCCAGGGATTTGTAAAGGATGTGCTCAGGACTATAATAGCGAATAAGCCCGCTGATGTCGACGCGCTCCTTGAGTCGAAGTTCACGGGAACCGACGCTCTTACAAAGGATGTCCTTTCCGAGTATACCTACAAGATTGGCGAGAAGCTTTCTATCCGCCGCTTCCAGATAATCGAGGGCACCGTCGCGACCTATATTCACGGTCTCGGCGCAACCGGCGTCGTCGTCAGCTTTGACACCGACCTCGCATCGAACCCCGGCTTTGCCGAGGTTGCAAAGAATGTCGCTCTCCAGACCGCGGCTATGCCTGTTCAGTACCTGAATCGTGAGGCTGTTCCGGCTTCCGTTCTTGCGGAGGAAAAGGATATTCTCACAAAGCAGATGCAGCAGGATCCCAAGATGGCGAATAAGCCCGCCGCCGTCCTCGAAAAGATAGTCGAGGGAAGACTCGGCAAGTTCTATGAGAGCAATTGCCTTCTTGACCAGCTCTATGTAAAGGACGACTCTATGACCGTTCAGAAGTATGTTGATACTTCTGCAAAGGCTCTCGGCGGTCACATCACCGTGACCGGATATGTCCGCTACGATAAGGGCGAGGGCATTCAGAAGCGCGAAGAGGACTTCGCCGCTGAAATCGAGAAAATGGTAAAGGGCTGATTCCCGACCGGAATAACCCGCACAGCAAAAAACGGGAGAGACCTCGCGTCTCTCCCGTATATTTTTGTCCGAACACTGCTTTTTGCACAATATTCTTGACTTTCCGCCGCTTTTCCCCTATACTATTTATTGATGGGAAGCATTTTGCATAACGATTTCAGAATAGGGGGAACTCACATGAACGAAACGCTCAAAGCATGGATTACCGTTGTATTTTACCTGTGTCTCGCCGTCCTTATAGTGGTCATCGCCATGAAATCCTATAAATACATCCGGGGATTTCTGAAAAGGAGCTCGCTTCTCCGGAGGATAAAGAAAATATGCAAAACCCGCGGGTATCGCATCTCTTACAGCAAAAATGCGCTGTTTTCGGTGCTCCGCACGTCGGCGCGAAACGAAATGCGGATAGTCGCCGGAGATAAAGAGTATAATATAAAATTCGCGGCTGCTCTTAAAAGAAAGGATACCTATACATTTACGGATACCGGCAGCTATTATACCTCGAATAACTTCAATCCGATTCTTTTGAGTCACGGGCACCCGGCGTCCGGGCTTGCAATGAATAAGGACGATAGCCGTAGGCTCCGTATTCCGATAATTTTCCGTGCAAAAGACAATTTTGTAAAAGAGGTTCACACGGGTGCTCCGGATGAGGGTGTGCCGGTGGATAACGCCGTGAATATCCTGTGCGTCAATCCCGTGCCGATAAAGCTTGAAATCGTGAGAACAAACAGACCGGAGCAGGCTTTTGACAGAGATGAGTTTATGGGATATGTGATTTACAGTGGTCAGGGGCTGTGCAGACTCCTCTCCGATGTGTGACGGGTAGGTTTACCCGCAAAGCGAAAAAACGGGAGAGACCTCGCGTCTCTCCCGTTTTTTGTTTCTTTCTTCTTTGTCAAAGGTTAATTGCCCGCGCTCGCGGCATCGCCGCCCATAGCGTCGCTCTCGCTCGCAACCTTGCCTTTATCCCCGCGCCCCGCGTCACCCCGGCGCATGAAGAATATAAGCAGTGCCACGGCAACCATAGCAATAAGCGGAACGGCTGTACATATCAGCATCCCGACCTTCAGCCCGGCGACCGTCGCATCCCCGGATATGAGCGATGCGAGATGAGCGAATTTTCCGTCCGCCACGGCGTCGGCAATCGTCCCGACAATGTCGGGACCGAGGGTACAGCCTATGTCTCCGCCGAGCGCAAAGAGCGAGAACATCACCGTCCCCCCGTAGGCGAGCCTCTTTGCGCCGAGACTGTATGTCCCGGGCCAGAGTATCGCGACGGAGAAGCCGCAGAACGCACATCCCGCGAGCGACAGGGCAGGGAAAGGCGAGATCGACGTCATAAGATAGGCGACGAGTGCCAGTGCAAAGGACGCGAATATCCACCTCTCAAGCCGCATCCGCGCACCGAACAAGCCGTAGAGCAGTCGCCCGAGCCCCATACAAAGCGCAAATGCACAGGGACCGAGCAGGTCGCCGACCGTTTTTGTGATTCCGAGCCCCTGCTCCGCGAACAGCGACGCCCATTGCGACATCGCGAGCTCGCTCGCCCCGGCGCAGATCATTATTATCATCATGAGCCAGAAGAATTTGTCCTTCATAAGATGGACAAGAGTGTGTCGGACGCCGACCTCTGCCGTTTCCCCGGAGAAGGAGTATATCGGCACAAAGCAGAACGCAATGCCGTTAAACGCCGGGAGCAGTGCCCATATCATGGGCAGATACTGCCAGCTTTCACGCCCGAAGAGCGCAAGGTAGAGCGTCGAGAGAAGTATGACCCCAGCCTGCCCCCAGCAGTAAAACGAGTGCATGACGCACATTGTGGAGGATTTTTTCTCGCCGGGCAGCGCCTCGACGAGCGGGCTGATTATTACCTCAATAAGCCCACCGCCAATCGCGGAAATTACGGTAGGTATCAAAAGAGATACGAACTTGTTTACCATCACAGTGGGCAGAAGGCCGAGGAGAAATAACCCCGTCGCCGCGAATATCTCCGCGCCGACCACCGCCCGGCGATAGCCTATTTTATCAACAAACAGCGCGCTTGAAAAATCCATGATTATCTGTATGGCGAAATTCACGGTTATGAGTGCGCTTATCTCCGTCAGCGATATTCCGAGCTGCTCGCGGAATATGACGAATAGCAGGGGAGAGATATTGTTTACAGCCGCCTGTACCATGTAGCTTATACATGAAGAGACGAATGTGTGCTTTGCTCCGAGCTTCATTCTGTATATAATCCGTTTCTGTTTTCATTAAAATCAGGCACCGCACGATGCCTGATTTTTTTGGTTTTTTGTCGGAAATTCAAGCTTCCGTACCGGGGCACATTATTTTCCGTCTTCGCCCTTGTAGAAGCTGACGGTGCCGCACCACGGGCACTTTCCCGCCTCCCCGCGAAAGTCAAAGCGCGCCGCGCACGCGGGGCAGACCATGGTGTGGAGCTCTCCCTCCGGGTCCTGCCGGCGGAGCGTGTCTCCGTCGCGGATAAAGTCTGTCAGATACCCCTTTTCAAAGCAGAGGTCGAGCTTTGCGCGGATGTCCTCGGGCGTAAGGCGTGTATGTGAGGCGAGCGCGTCAACCGAGCATATACCCATGCGCTCAATCGCCGAGACGAGCACGAGGAGCGCACGCGCATTGCCGTATGTAATCCAGAGCAGGGGTGTCGCGTAAAAGTCCCCCGCCGTGAAAGCTATTCCGAGTATCATTATAAGCTTGTTCAGCCACGAAAGCGGAGTTATCCCCGTTGCACCGAGAATTATCATCGGTATCCCGATAACAAACAGACAGGTGCTTATGAGTGCGGCTGTAAAATAGCCTTTTATTGTTTTGTTGAGCTTATCCATATTTCCTCCGTTGGCGGTCTGCATCGACGCCCGTATATATACCATATTGTAACTGAAACGAACGAAAAAATCAAGCCCGGAACGAGAAAAAAAGGCGCCGCGGGTTGCCGCCCGCATTTTACCCGTGCGAGCGTCATATATTCCTATGTGTATAACCGCCGTCAGACTTTTATCGGAGGCATGGTATGAAAAAAGAGCTGAATATCGGAAATAGCGGGCTTGCCCGGTTTTTTATAAACGGCGCGACGCTTACCGTCGTCGCCCTCGCCGTGCGTTGCACCTCCGTTCTCTTTTCCGCATACGTGACCCGCGCGGCGGGAGAGGAGGGGGTAGGGCTATTCACGCTTATAATGAATGTCTATGCCTTCGCCGTCACATTCTGCTCAGCGGGTATAAGCCTGACCGTCACCCGCCTCGTCGCGGAGGATATGGCGCGCGGCGGCGCGCGTTGCCCGGCTATACTACGCTCCGCCGCGCTTTATGTCACCCTTATAGGCGGCGCGGCGACGTTTCTCATGCTTTCCTGCGCGCCGCTCCTTGCTAGCTTTGCCATAGGCAGCCCCGCGACGGCGTCTGCCGTGCGCTCTCTCTCGCTGACGCTTCTGCCGATAGCCTTCGGCTCTCTCTTCTCTGGATATTTTGTCGCCGTCCGCCGCGTAACGCAAAATGCGCTTATCTCCGTGGTGTCACAGGCGGCGCGCGTCATTATGACCTTTGCCGTACTGAATATGATAAATTCAGCGGACGCCGTGGCATGCGCCCGCGCCCTCTGCGCCGCCATACTCGTGACCGAGGGGCTGACATTCTTTTTCGGAGTGTTCCTTTATGCCCTTGACAGAAAAAAGCACCCGGCGCCGATGCTTGCCGCGGCGACGGAGCCGCCCGTGTCCGCGTGGCGTGAGGTCTGCGCCACGGCGCTCCCCTTGTGTATCTCCGCCTGCATCCGCTCCGCCCTCGTGACGGCAGAGCATGTTATGATACCGTGGGCTCTCGTCCGCGCGGGCGAGAGCCGCGCGGGCGCGCTCGCGCTCTATGGGCTCCTGCACGGAATGGCACTCCCGATAATTCTCTTTCCGATAGCGCCCCTGACCTCGTTCTCCGGGCTCCTCGTCCCGGAGTTTGCCGGGAGCCTCGCCGCCGGTGACGACCGGCGCATGGAGCGCATGTGCCGCCGCGCGACTGAGGCGACGCTTGTATATTCGGTAGGCGTCGCGGTGTTTGTCCTCCTTTTCTCGGAGGAGATAGGATATATCCTGTACGACTCCTATTCGGCGGGGAAGTACATAGCCATTCTCGCCCCCGTCATACCGATAATGTATCTCGACCACCTGACCGACGCAATGCTGAAGGGCATCGGAGAGCAGGTCTATTCCATGTGGGTGAATATTGCCGACGCCGCGATTTCCGTCGTCCTCGTCCTTGTCCTTATACCGTTAATGGGTATATCCGGCTACGCCGCGGTAATTCTCGGTATGGAGGGCTTTAATTTCGTCCTCTCCGCGCTCCGTCTCTGCCGGCGCGTGCGCGTGCGCGTCGACCTTGTAATCTCGTTTTTTCGCCCGCTCCTCGCCGCCTCCGTCGCCGCGGGGCTGACGCGACAGCTCTTCTCCATGAACGGCGAGCTGACCACCCCGCGCTGGCTTGTATTGAAAGGAATATTCGCCGCCGTATGCTATGTCGCACTGCTTCTTAGCCTGCGCCCCCTGTTTTCTCTCCGTCGCGATTCGGGGAAAGGATAAGCCCGGGGAAGATATGAAAAATGTTATCGGCAGGTTGACAAAGCCTGCAATATATGATAAAATAGTAAGTAATTTTACTGTAGCGGATTTTTCCGCATAAAGGAGTGTGGTTTTTCCAAATGGACCCAAGCAGTTTGGTCCCCCTGTTATTTGTCTACATCTTACTTGTCATAGGCTCTGCCTTTTTCTCAATGTCAGAGATGACATTCTCGTCGATAACGAAGATAAAGCTTCGGGCACTTGAGGACGAGTATCCGAAAAAGGTGAAGGGGGCAATGGCTGTTCTCGAAAACTTTGACCTGTCGCTTACAACCCTGCTTATAGGAAACAATATAATGAATGTCGGCTGTGCGACGGTTGCGACCATTATTTCTGCGCGCGTGTTCAGAATGATGCAAGACTCCGGGGCGACCGTGGCGCAGTCCACGGTGACCGTGATAGGCACGATTCTGACGACTGTAATTATATTTATTTTCGGCGAGATATTCCCGAAAACCTACGCGAAAGATAATACGGATAAGCTTGCGCTTTCGCTTGCGGGCACGGTGCGCACGGTAATAGTTATTCTTTATCCTCTTGGGATTTTGTTTGTTGGAATATCCAAGCTTCTGGATAAGCTCCTCGGCGGGAAACAAGAGCCGTCGGTGACAGAGGAGGAGCTGTCCGCGATTATAGAAAATTCGGAGGAGACCGGAGTTCTCGATGAGGATGAGGTCGATCTTCTTCAGTCCGCGCTTGAGTTCCCGGATACGACGGTCGCGGATGTGCTCACTCTGCGTGACGATGTAATGTGGATTGATGCGTCGCTGACAAAGGAGCAGATTTTTGAGAAGATACGCGGGACGTCGTATTCGCGTCTCCCGGTCTGCCGCGGCTCTCTTGACCGTTGCGTCGGAATACTCAGAACAAATGATTTTCTGAAAGCCTATATATCCGGTACGTATACAAAGCTGATGCGCCTCCTGCGTAAGCCGTTCTATACGACCCTCACCGCTTCGATAAACGACTTGAAGGACGAGATGAGCGGGAAAAGACAGCATATAGCCCTCGTACGCGATAAGAGCGGGGATAAGGTTATAGGCGTCGTTACGATGGAGGACTTTCTTGAGGAGCTTGTCGGCGAGATATTCGATGAGTCGGATGTCGTTGACGACGATTTTCAGCGCCTCGGCGGTGATTATTTTGATGTGTCCGGTAAGCTCCCGCTCGGGGAGATGTTCCGTCGCATGAAATATAAGCCGAAGAGTGCCGCCCCGACGCATAAGCTCGTTTCAACGTGGATAATGGAGCAGCTCGGCGGTCTGCCCGAGGAGGGCGACAGCTTCGAGTGGGAGGATCTGACCGTAGAGGTCGGTGAGACGGAGCAGAACCGTGTCACAAGGGCGACTGTGAAGCTCGCGAATCCCGCGATAGATATAGACGAGCCGGAGGACGACGCTGCGCCGGATGATAAGGACAATGCGGGAGGTGAGGCGAAATGATAGCTGCATCTCTTGTCGCATTTGTCATTCTTGTGCTTTTCTCCGCGTTTTTCTCATCTGCGGAGATAGCACTGACATCGCTTAACAGGCTCCGGCTGTCAAAGCTTTCGGAGTCGGGTTCAAAAACCGCAAAAATGACAGAAAAAATAGAGGAGCGGGACACCCTCGCGCTCTCGACGATCCTTGTCGGGAACAACGTCGTGAATATAGTCCTTTCCTCGATAGCAACCTCCGTTTTTCTCTCCGTATTTTCGGAGAGCATGTCGGAGGCTGCGATAGGTACCGTCTCGACCGCGGTTGTCACCGTGGTGCTCCTGATATTCGGCGAGATAATACCGAAAATAGTAGGAAAGCGCCTGTCGCTCCCGCTCGCCCGTGCCTTCTCTTATCCCCTCTGGGTGATAATGATAATTCTCCGTCCGCTTACAATGGTGATAACCGCATTTGTAAACCTCGTGGCGAAAATATGGCGCCGCGGAAAGCCGGAGGAGCCGGAGGTCTCTGAGGATGAGCTCTCGGCTATCATAGAGACGGTAGAGGAGGAGGGCGTCATAGATGAAAACAAGGGCGACCTTCTTCATTCCGCTCTCGATTTCTCCGACCGGACGGTGGAGGATATTCTGACACCGCGCGTTGACCTCGAGGCTCTTGATGTAGAGGACGACGTCTCGGATGTTATAGAACAGCTCCTTCATTCAAATCATTCGCGTTTCCCGGTCTACCGCGATACGGTGGACCATATAATAGGCGTGCTTTATCTCGCCCCGTTCTTAAAGGCGGTGGCAGAGCGCGGGCGCGAAAATGTAAAGCTTGAGGACAGTATAATAAAGACCGACTTCGTCCACAAGACGACAAAGCTGCCGGACGCGCTTGAGCGTATGCGCGAGCTGAAAATGCATATGCTCGTTGTCCTTGACGAATACGGCGGGACGCTCGGCGTCGTCACAATGGAGGACATCCTTGAGGATATCGTCGGCGATATATGGGACGAGACCGATGTTATCGAGAATGAGATAACCGAGGTTTCGGAGAATACCTACGATGTTCTGGGGCACACGAATATCGAGGATTTCTTTGACGAGATAGATTTCCGTGATCACGAGTTTGAGAGCGAGTATACCACCGTCGGCGGCTGGGCTGTCGAGATGCTGAGTGAGGATCCGCATGTTGGCGACACCTTCACGTATAAGCGTCTTGAGGTTACCGTCACGGAAATGGGCGATAACATTATTGAGAAGCTCCGCGTAAAGGTTCTTCCCGAGGAAGATGAGAGCGGGGAAGAGTAGAACGGTCTTTCAGTGCCGGGTGAGGGGAGAGCATGAAAACATCAGGAAAAATGACGGGGGCAGAGCCTGCCTGCTCCTTCACCGGGCACCGGGATATATCCCCGGCGCATGTGCGGCTCATTGATGCAATGCTTGACCGCGCGATAGATTATGCGTACAGACAGGGCTGCCGCGTGTTCTGCACCGGCGGTGCGGTGGGCTTTGATACCATCGCGGCACAGAGAGTGCTGTATTTTCGCATGTCGCATAGCGATGTGTACCTCTCGCTCATGCTCCCCTGCCTTGATCAGACGCGCATGTGGAGCAGCGAGCAGAAGAAAAGCTATAATTATATCCTTTCCCGCGCCGACAGCGTCGAGTATTCTTCGGATGCCTATACATCCGACTGTATGCGTAGGCGTAACCTCCGCCTTGCAGAACGGTGCGAAATAATGATAGCCTACGTCGGACATTCGCACAGCGGCGCCGCGCAGACAATGCGCATGGCAAAGGAGAGGGGAAAGCAGGTATACAATATCTATCCCGCACTTGATAAAGAGGCGGGCGTGAATACGGATATGCTGCTTTTCTCCTCCGTTCAGACCGCCCTGCCGCCGTATTCCGCCGCTTCATATCCTTTGTCCCGCCCGGCGGGAGCACCTCTTCGGGATGACGACCCTCTGACCCCGGATCTCGTCTGCCCCTGCCCGTTCGCCGATTGACGGTAAAGCACCCGGAGAAAAAACATAATAACAGCAAAACGGCGTAAAAAAACCGCAACACAGGCAAAAAACATATTGACAAAAAGAGAAAAGAGTAGTATAATATCAAGGTACACAGGGGTATAGCTCAGTTGGTAGAGTACTGGTCTCCAAAACCATGGGTCGTGGGTTCAAGTCCTTCTGCCCCTGCCACGAAAAGCATTGATTTCGGTCAGTGCTTTTTTCTTTTATTTTTCGCTCTGTGCCAGACTTTCGTGGCAGGGGCAGGGACTTGAACGCATTTTGCGGCGTGGGACGCAAAATGCGGGTTCCCCGACGGCTCGGAAATATAGTCAAAACGCGCGCTCGGCAGGCTCGCTTCGTTTTTCCTTATTTCCATCGGGCGCGTCGGCGCAAACCGTCCCCCGGAAGGTTTCCGCCTCGCTTACCTTCTGCCCCTGTAAAATTAGTTTTGATTTTTATACCGTTTCCTTTCACACCTGCCGGTTGTATTAAAAACAACCGGTTTTCTCTTTATTTTGCAAAAGCTATGTGATACAATAATACCGACAGGGGAGAGCTCCCCCGAAAACAAAACCACGGAGGTATCGTATGGAAATCTCATCTGCAATAAACAGACTACGCTGCGCGGCAAAGCTTACGCAGGCACAGCTTGCCGAGATATTCGGCGTATCACAGCAGACCGTCGGAAAATGGGAGAGCGGAGCCGCAACTCCGGACATTGATAAGCTTATTCTTATATCAAAACACTTTGATGTCTCGCTTGACGCGCTGATCCTCGGAAACGATAACCGCGTTGTCGAGGAAATGAAAAAAACGGCTCTCATAAAGCCGCAATATCAGAATATGCATGACTGGGATTTTTATCCCTCGCATATATCCGTCGAATATCAGCAGTCGGTAGAGGAGGGGCTTGATATAGAGAAATATCAGGATCTTTTCTCCGCCGTCTCGAGGCTTCCGAAGGGCGAAATAAAAAAACGCCTCGGCGATATTCTTTACGATATAGTCATGAGCGCGCCGCAGAGGGCGGATTATAAGTATACAGAGCCGTCGGAGCTCCATGAAATCCGCGCGCTGAGGAAAAAGTCGGAGACAGATTACGAATATGACGCCGATAAGCTCTACGATAAGATTTACGGTGCATGGATGGGCAGAATATGCGGCTGTATGCTCGGCAAAAGTGTCGAGTGCATACGGACAAACGAGCTTATCCCGTTCCTGAAGGAAACGAATAATTACCCGATGCACAGGTACATATACAGGAGCGACCTGACGGACGAAACAAATGCAAAATATAAATTCGGCTTTGCCGGGCGGGTGTACGCCGACGAGATAGACGGAATGCCGGCGGACGACGATACAAACTATGTCGTCCTCGCACAGGAGATAGTCCGTAGCTACGGCAGAGACTTCACTCCGTACGACGTCTCCCGCGCATGGCTTCACTATCAGCCGAAGGACGCCTATTGCACTGCAGAGCGCGTCGCATTCTGCAATTTCATAAGAGGATATGCTCCTCCTGCGTCTGCTGTATATCAGAACCCATACCGCGAGTGGATAGGTGCGCAGATAAGGGGCGACTATTTCGGCTATATAAATCCCGGCGACCCCGAGCTCGCCGCAGGTATGGCATGGCGCGATGCCTCCATATCCCACGTGAAAAACGGAATATACGGCGAAATGTTCGTCGCGGCTATGCTTGCCGTCGCGGCATGTACCGACGATACGGAGAAGATTATCTCCGCCGGGCTCGCGGAGATACCGGCAACCTCCCGCCTTTACGAGAGCGTGAGCGGGGTCATTAAGGCATACCGCTCCGGCGTCCCGCAGCAGAAATGCTTCGATATGATTCACGAAAAATATGACGAGTACAGCGGGCATGACTGGTGTCACACTATATCGAACGCAATGATAGTGACCGCCTCGCTCCTCTACGGTCGCGGCGATTACGGAAAATCAATATGCATGGCAGTAGAGACCGGTTTTGACACGGATTGCAACGGCGCAACCGTCGGGTCAATTCTCGGCATGGCTTCCGGAATACATTCAATTCCCGAATATTGGCGCGCGCCGATAGGGGATAAGCTCCATACCATGATTTTCGGCGTCGGCACGGTGAAAATCTCCGACCGTGCGAAAATGACGCTTGCGGACATTAAAAAGAAATAACCCCGAAAAAATAAAAAAAGCGCAGTCACGGATCCCCTTGTATGTCCTGCCGTACTTCTTGAAAAAATACGCACCTGTGTTATACTGAAAGAGGCGACCGGGTGAAAATTACCGGGCGGTTTCTGAAATAATAAGAACGATGCTTTCAAAAAAGGAGTTTGGAAAATGAACGAAATAATCAAGGCGATAAAGGAGCGGAGGAGCATCCGTAAATTCAGGGGCGATATGCCGAAAGAGGAGGACCTCTCCGAAATAGTTGAGGCAGGGCTCTATGCCGCGAGCGGAATGGGAAAGCAGGGAACAATTATCCTTGCCATAACGAATAAGGAGATACGCGACAGGCTCTCCGCGGCGAATGCGCAGATAGGAGGCTGGAAGCCGGGGTTTGACCCGTTTTACGGTGCCCCCGCCATCCTCGTCGTCCTCGCCGATAAAAGCTCCGGCACGCGCGTCTATGACGGAAGTCTCGTAATGGGAAACATGATGCTCGCCGCACATTCGCTCGGTCTCGGGAGTATATGGATTCACAGGGCAAAGGAAGAGTTTGAAATGCCGGAATACCGTGAGCTTCTGAAAGAGCAGGGGATTACAGGCGACTACGAGGGAATAGGAAATCTCGCCGTCGGATATATCGATGGTGAAGTGCCGAAAGCCGCGAAGAGAAAAGAAGGAAGAGTATTTTGGATAGAGTGATTTAACAAAATAAAAGGCACAGCCGGAGCGTTACCGACAAAATCGGACACCTGCCTGACTGTGCTTTTTTTATGTGAAATTGATACACGCCTCACACCTTGTGCGTGTCCTCAGACCTCTCCGCCGGGCGTTTTCGTGAACTTCATGTAGAGAACGGTTCTGTCCTCCGGCGTTTTCGTTATCCCGAGGATAAAGCCGTCGCGTTCCACGCTTGCCCCCTCCGTTTGGAGGAGCGCGTCAACGTCACCGTCCGCCGCACCGTAAAAGCGTAGGAGCCGCCGAACGGATGAGAGCGTCCCGATAGCCTTTGCGCGAAAGAGGTTTATTTCATATTCCTCCGTCTCCGATGACAGCCAGTCGAGCCCGGTTGCCGGGTCGCTCTGTCCGTTCACCTCGATTATGAATTTCCTGTGCGGGAGCAGGGTACAGGCAATCGTGTGCCCTTCAGTGAGGAGAATGCGCTCCCTGTCGGTGAAGAGCCCGTGCCGCCGCACCTCCTCCTTCGAGAGCGTGACCGCGCGCATAAAGTACAGGAAAATCACGGCTATCCCAATCCCGCACGCCACGGCGAGCGGATAGAGCCGGAATGACGAGCTACCGCCGTTGATGTTTGCGATAGTGAGTATAAGCAGCAGTATCAGCGGTATCTCCGTCAGATACATCCATATTTTCGTTGAAAAGAAAAGCAGAAGCTTCTTCATCTTGCCCTCCTTGGTAATTCTCCTACCATTTTATCATATCCCGCTCCGCATTTCAAGGTCTGTCGCCCCTCTTTATGATTGTTTACAAAATAAAAAAACAGTGCACACCGGAGAGTTGCGCTTTCTATTGGATTTTTCCGCTCATGTATGCAAAAAAATCCAATAGAAACGACAAAATCACCTATTATTTTCCAAAAGCATGATAAACACGGAAGCACAGCATAAAATTCGCCACCGGAAAAGAGCCCGGCGCAAAAACGGAACCCAACACAAAAATCAGCTCGCGCTCGGGAAAAAGCAAAAAGAAAGCGGCACCCGCCGGTATGGTGGGTGCCGTATAGAGAGTGCCGTGCGGAGACCGCGCCGAGGAGCGGCGGGGCGCACCGTGCAATGCACTCCGTTTTCCCGATTTGAGAAATTATCTCTTCGAGAACTGAGGAGCGCGACGGGCTGCCTTGAGTCCGTACTTCTTTCTTTCCTTCATACGAGGGTCACGGGTAAGGAGACCTGCCTTCTTGAGAAGGGGCTTGTAGGTCTCGTCAACGAGAAGGAGCGCGCGCGCCACACCGTGACGGACCGCACCTGCCTGACCCGAGAATCCGCCGCCCTTTACATTGGCGACGATGTCAAACTTACCGACGGTGTCGGTAACTCCGAAGGGCTGATTGACTATGAGCTTCATCGTGTCGAGACCGAAGTACTCCTCGATGTCTCTGCCGTTGATGGTGATGTTGCCACTACCGGGATAGAGGCGAACTCTTGCAACAGACTTCTTTCTTCTGCCTGTTCCGTAGAAATAGGGTTTAGCACTTGTATACATCGTTCGTATTCCTCCTGTCCTTAATCAATAGCCACGGGCTTCTGTGCCGCATGGTCGTGATTCTCGCCGGCGTAAACATGAAGACGGGTGAACGCCTTTGCGCCGAGAGTATTGTGGGGGAGCATACCCTTTACCGCGAGCTCCATTGCGAGCTCGGGACGGGTAGCCATGAGGTGGTCATATCCCTCGGACTTGAGACCGCCGATGTATCCGGAGTGATGACGGTAGAACTTCTGCTCGAGCTTCTTTCCGGTCAGCACAGCCTTGGATGCGTTGATTATGATAACAAACTCGCCGCAGTCTGCATGAGGTGTGAACTCGGGACGGTGCTTGCCGCGGAGAATGTTGGCAGCCTTGACTGCCGTTCTTCCGAGAGGCTGACCTGCCGCGTCAATAACAAACCATCTGCGCTCGATGTTATCCTTGTTTGCCATGAAAGTGGACATTATGTTTTCCTCCGTATTGATTATGCGTATTCCGCTTTTTTAACCTCGGCTATTATACCACACCGCCCACGGCTTGTCAATAGCTTTTCAAAACTTTTTCCCGATTAAAACGATTTGAAAAACGAAAGCTCCGAAAAGCTCTCGTTTTCTCCGTTTTTCTCTCGTTTGCTCGCTCGCCGGATTTCAAAAAAATCAAAATAATTTTTATATCTGCCGGTGAACGCTCTTGTATTCGTCATAATAACGGTAATAGTGACATTCTCCGGTGTTCCCGCCGAGAAAGTCGCCCATCTCGTCCTCGTCGAGCGCGAGGCTGCAGACGGGCTCTCCGTCCTCGCTTGTGTCGCAGAACTCGCAGGTGTCACAGCACCGCTTCTGTTTTGTATATTTTGAAAAATCCATATCCGCTTACTTCGTAAGAAGATATATAACGAATACTATTCCGCATACCGCGAGCATAACAGCCGCCGTTGTCAGCATTTTCTTCAGGGGATAGGCTGCCGCCGCGGCTTCTCTTGCCGCGCGCTCGGAGCGCTCTGCCTGCTCCTTTGCAAGGGCTTCGACCCGTGCCTTTACGTCGTCCGCCTCCGCGAGCTCGTTTGCGAGCGTCTCGCACTCTCCGGTAATGAAATCGAGCTCACCGGCAAATTCCGCATCGTCGACCTCGCCGCGCCTGACATCGATAAGCGCGTCTGCCGTGAGCGGCTCGCCGTCCTCTCCGGCTTTTACTTCGACATATGCCGAGAGGTGCGCCGCCTCGTGCGGGTCGGTCGTCGGCAGATTGTCGCGCTTTAGGAATGTTACATCTCCGCTCGCCGTGAGCCCGAGGTTTTCAAAGAGCGGGAGATTTTTGTTCACAGCCTCCGTAAGTGTTCTTTTTGCTTCTTCAAGTGTCATTTTTGTTACCTCCGTTATCGTCCTTTTTCTTCTCACCGATGCCTCCGATAATCGATAGCGCAAGCTCCGAGAGCGGGAAGGCGAGGCAGAGCAGGACGAAAATATTTCCGATGTAAGAATATAGTGTGCGCGAGCCTGTCGGGACTATCTCCCCGATGACATACCCCTCGCGCAGCGGGGCGAGCGTCGTAATATCCGCGCCCTTATCCGTGATTATTCCTGATATTCCGGTGTTGCCCGCACGGACAATGTACCGCCCGGTCTCCACGGCGCGCAGCTTTGCCTGCGCATAGTGCATGTGTATGGCTGCCGAGTCCGAAAACCATGAGTCGTTGGTCGGCAGGGCAATCCAGTCCGCCCCCGCATTCACCGAGGAGAGGGCGAGAGTGTCGTATATGGAGTCAAAGCAGATGAGAGAACCGACGGCTCCCGCGACCTCCGTATTTATTATGCCCGGACCGTCCCCGGGGGTCATATCGTCCTCCAGCATCGAGATGTCCGCAAGGGGAGGGATGAGCATGGTTATAATGCTCCGCATGGGTACATACTCTCCGAACGGGACGAGCCGCCGCTTGTTGTACCTCTCCTTCGCATAGCTCCCGTCGGGATTTATCGCAAATATGGTATTATAGAGCCTGTCCTCGCTGTCCCGCGTCATACAGCCGTAGAGCAGCGTTACACCGAGCTCCTTTGCGAGCTCTGCGACGCGCACCCCGTATGATGCGTCGGGGCTCACCTCGGTAGGGATCGCCGTCTCCGGCCAGATTATGACCTCGGCACCGTCCGCCGCCGCCTCGCGCGTCAGCTTCTCATACCGCTGATAGGTCTCCTCGAGCGACATGTCCCACTTAACGGTTGAGGATATGTTCGCCTGTATCGCCGCGACGCGCGTTGTCCCGCCCTCCGTCGGCAGAGCCATGCGTATACAGCCGAATATCAGATTGACGGCGATAATACCTGTACCGACAGAGGAGAGAAACGCCGCTCTCTTCCGCGGCTCCCGTGAGAGAAGCACGCCCGCCGCGAGCGCGAGCAGCGCGTTGACCGCGAGAAGAAGAAAGGTTATGAAGTAACAGCCGAAAAGTGAGGCCGACTGTATAACCGGCAGATAGTAGCTCTGCCCGATGCAGAGCCTCGCAAACGGAACTCCGAACCAGAAGAGCGTTTGCGAAAACTCGGATATGCAGAACAGCGCGGCGAGCGTAATCACCCTCGGTGCCACCGCCTCGCCGAATATCCTCCGGCGGTCGAGCGCGAGAAATACCGGGAAAATGACCGCTCCGCCGACAGCCTGGAGAAACGAGAGACCGAGCCACGCGACAAGCACGACGGTGAGCCCCCCGGCGTGGCTTATCCCGGCGAAATCAAGAGGGTACATGTACCAGAACCAGTGATAGATTACGATGTAGTAGCTCATCCAGAAAACGAGCCCCGCGCGGTATGCAGCGCGCTTTGTCGTCCTTTCCCCGTCGCGCATCGTGAGAAGAAAGAATGCCGCGGGGATGAGGCTTATCCATTCGAGAAAGCCGATATAGCGCGGAAACGCTACGGAAAATCCGGTTAAAATGCCGGATACAGCAAGCAGGAGCAGTCTGCCTTTTTCCTTTTTAAGAAAATCCATGACCATATAAACCGTAAGGCACGCCCTGTGCCATTCCTTTTCTGCATTATACTATATCCCACGCGAAAAGTCAATTTTTATTTTGAAATCTTGCATTTCGCGGAAAAGTATGTTACAATATACTGCGGTAAATTGTTCATAAAGGAGTGAGGACATGGTTCGCGTTACAGCGGTGGACGGCGGATCTGCTGCAGAGCGGCACGGTATGCGCCCGGGGGATATGCTCGTCAGCATAAACAATAACGGGATACGGGATGTCCTTGATTACCGCTTTTATCTTGCAGAGCGGTCGGTGGCGGTGCGTTTTCTCCGCGACGGCGAGGAGCATACCGTTATCATTAATAAAGGCGAATACGACGATATAGGTTTGGAGTTTGAGCTCCCGCTCATGGATAAGGAGCGCTCGTGCGCCAATAAATGCATTTTCTGCTTCATAGAGCAGAATCCGAAGGGCATGAGAGACACTATTTACTATAAAGACGACGACTCCCGCCTGTCCTTCATACACGGAAACTATATAACCCTCACGAATATGAAGCCCGAGGATATACACAGAATAGTCCGTATGAAATTCTCCCCGGTGAATATCTCCGTCCATACCACAAATCCGGAGCTGCGCGTCCGGATGATGAAGAACAAGAACGCCGGGCGCGTGCTCTCGTATCTCAAAATACTGAAAGAGGGCGGAATACAGATGTGCGGGCAGATAGTCCTGTGCCGCGGCGTGAACGACGGGGCGGAGCTTGTCAGGACGCTTACGGAGCTTCAGGAATATTTCCCGGAAATGAGCTCGGTCTCCGTGGTCCCCGCCGGGCTTACGAAATTCCGTGAGGGGCTCTGCCCGCTCTCTGACTTTACGAAAGAGGAGGCGGGCGCCGTTATTGACACGGTAGACAGGATAGCGGAGGCGCATAAAGCCGACACGGGCTCGCGCATGTTCTTCGTAGCCGACGAGATGTATCTGAAAGCCGGGAGGGAAATTCCCCCGGCGGAATATTACGAGGGCTACCCGCAGCTTGAAAACGGCGTCGGGCTCCTCCGTTCGTTCTCGGACGAGTTCGGCATGGCTGCGGAGGATATAGACCTTCTCCGCGCGGATTTCCGCGCGCCGCGGCATGTCTCCGTCGCGACAGGCGTCGCCGCGTATCCCATGATATCATCATTTGCCGCACGGCTCATGGCGCTTGTCCCGGGGCTCACGGTAAATGTCTACCGCATAATCAATAATTTTTACGGAGAGAGCATAACCGTCTCCGGACTTCTTACGGGTAAGGACCTTGCGGAGCAGCTCACAGGAAAAGAGCTCGGCGAGGCACTCTATCTTCCCGAAAACTGCATCCTGCCGGAGGAACGGCTGTTCCTCTGCGGCATGTCGGTGGACGAGCTGTCAGCGCGGCTCGGCGTCCCGGTCCTGACCTCCCCGTGCGACGGCTACGCCTTCGCCTGTGCCATGCTCGGCGTAACCGGGTGAGCCGGAGCAGAGAAAAACATCACCCCAAGAAAGGAAAGCTTATGTCAAAGCCGATAGTAGCGATAGTCGGGCGCCCGAACGTCGGGAAGAGCACGCTGTTCAATAAAATAGTCGGAGAGCGCCGCTCCATAGTAGAGGATACCCCGGGCGTTACCAGAGACAGAATATATGCGGAGGCGGAGTGGTGCGGAAAGCGCTTTATCCTCATAGATACCGGAGGTATAGAGCCAAAGACCGACGACGTAATTCTCCGCTCAATGAGGCTTCAGGCAGAGCTCGCGATACGCTCCGCGGACGTCATAGTCTTTATGTGCGATGTGAACGCCGGGCTTGTGGCGGACGACCGCGAGATTGCCGTAATGCTGAAAAAGTCCGGGAAGCCGGTTGTTATCGCCGTAAATAAGGTGGATAAGGTCGGCGAGGTACCGTACGGCTTCTACGAGTTCTATGAGCTCGGCTTTGAGCACGACCCGATTCCGGTCTCCTCCCTGCACGGCACGGGCTCCGGCGATCTTCTTGACGCCGTACTCTCGGAGTGCGATTTTTCGGAGAACGACGGGCATGAGGAGGGCGTCATAAATGTCGCCGTAATAGGAAAGCCGAACGCCGGGAAATCCTCGATAATAAACCGTCTCTGCGGCGAGGAGCGCGTTATAGTCTCGGACGTCGCCGGTACAACGCGCGACGCTGTCGATACGAGAATAGAGAACAGTGAGGGCACCTTCAACTTCATAGATACCGCCGGCATCCGCCGACAGTCAAAGGTGGAGGACAGGATAGAGCGGTTCAGCGTCCTGCGGGCTAACATGGCTGTCGAGCGCGCGGATGTCTGTATTCTCATGGTGGACGCCCGCGACGGAGTGACGGAGCAGGACGAGCGCATAGCCGGAATAGCTCACGAGGCGGGCAAGGCTTGCATAATCGCAATCAATAAGTGGGACGCGGTCGAAAAGGACAACTCAACCGTAAAGGAATATACCGACAAGGTCCGCGTCGCGCTTGCCTATATGACATACGCGCCGATAATCTTCATCTCGGCTCTCACCGGGCAGAGAACGCAGAACCTCTTCTCACTCATAAAGAAGGTGTATGAACAGGCGTCAAAGCGCGTAACCACCGGAACCTTAAATGACCTCCTCGCAGATGCGACGAGCAGGGTACAGCCCCCGTCGGATAAGGGAAAGCGACTGAAAATATATTATATGACCCAGTCGGCGGCGAACCCGCCAACGTTCGTTATATTCTGCAATTCCGAGGAGCTTTTCCACTTCTCCTACCGCAGATATATAGAGAATTGTCTGCGCTCCGCGTTCGGCTTTGAGGGCACACCGATAAGGCTTGTCATCCGGCAGAAGGGCGATTCCTCCACCGGGGCGTAATTACCGGGGATACGGCAATAAATTACACAATCAGAACTGATTCAGAGGCAGAACATGTTTATTGATAACATCAAGGTATACCTGAAAGCCGGTGACGGCGGAAACGGAGCCATCTCCTTCCATCGCGAGAAATATGTCGCGGCGGGCGGACCGGACGGCGGCGACGGCGGGCGCGGCGGAAACATAATCTTCAAGGTTGACGAGGGCGCAAATACACTGCTTGCTTTCAGATACAAGAGAAAATTTGTAGCAGAAAACGGCGGCAACGGCATGGCTGATAAAATGCACGGGAGAAACGGAAGGGATGTAACCGTCCTCGTCCCCCCCGGAACAGTCATAAAGGAGCCGGATACCGGCAGGGTCATATTCGATATGGCGAGAGAGCCCGAGACGGTGGTCTGCCACGGCGGCAGGGGCGGATGGGGAAACCGCCATTTTGCCACCCCGACGAGGCAGATTCCCCGCTTTGCAAAGAGCGGAACAAGGGGAGAGGAGCGCGAGGTGCTGCTTGAGCTCCGTATGCTTGCCGAGGTCGGGCTGATAGGCTTCCCGAATGTCGGAAAATCCTCTATTCTCTCGCGCATCTCCGCGGCAAAGCCGAAGATAGCGAACTATCACTTCACGACCCTTTCGCCGAACCTCGGCGTAGTAAAGGCACCCGGAGAGGGAAAGGGCTTCCTCGCCGCCGATATCCCTGGGCTTATCGAGGGCGCGGCGGACGGGCTCGGTCTCGGGCATGACTTCCTCCGCCATGTAGACAGGTGCCGCCTGCTCCTCCACGTCGTCGATGTCGCGGGGACGGACGGAAGAGTGCCTGTGGAGGATGTCATGAAAATTGATACCGAGCTCCGTAAATATTCTCCCGCTCTTGCAGAGCGCCCGCAGATAATGGTAGCCAATAAAATAGATACCGTGGATAAAGCTTCTCCGGAGCTGCGGAATTTTATGGAGTATTGCCATAGCCTCGGGCGGGATGTCGTCTGTGTCTCCGCCGTGACCGGCGAGGGGCTCGATGAGCTCGTGCGGATTGCGGCAGAGCGGCTCGCCACCCTCCCTCCCATGACGGTATATGACACAGAGGTGAGCCCGGAGGAGGAGGCTTATGAGGCTTCCGTCGGCGTCCGCGAGACGACCGTCCGGCGCGAGGGCTCGACCTACGTCGTAGAGGGCGAATGGCTCTACAACTTCATGGGACAGATAAATTTCGACGATTACGAATCTCTGAGCTTTTTCCAGCGCGTGCTGATAAAAAACGGCGTTATAGATAAGCTCCGCGCCGCCGGCGTAAAGGAGGGAGACACCGTTTCCATATACGATTTTGAGTTTGAGTTTGTATATTGACGGAGGTGCTTATCACATGATGGAAAATGAACTGCTGAATATGCTGTCTGTTGCCGGTGATTCCGGTAGCGTAAACCTCATTATTATTCTCGTATGCATTGCTGTCGCTATTGTGTTTATCATCACCGCAATCTTCTACTTCATAACGAAAAAGCTTGTTGATACCGCTCTTGACCGCGATTTGCCCAAGGTTGTCGAGGTTGCCTCTAAAAGGGTTTTTTCCGGTTCGGATAAGCTCGAGAAGATATTCTCGCTGCAAAAGGAATATTCGGATAAGCTTGAGGCTGTCCCGCATGAGAATGTATCGATAACGTCGTTTGACGGCGAGACCCTCGTTGGTCACCTTTATAAGAAAGAGGGTGCAAAGCGGACGCTGATAGCCTTCCACGGCTGGCGCTCCACGTGGTCTATGGACCTCGGCATAGTCGCCGACTTTATGTTTGAGAATGACTGTAACGTCCTTTTCCCGGAGCAGAGGGGACAGAGTGCCTCGGGCGGAAAGTATATGGGCTTCGGGCTCCTTGAGCGGTACGACTGCCTCTACTGGGCTGAATATGCCGATAAGCTCGGCTTCAACCTCCCGATATATCTTCTCGGTGTCTCCATGGGGGCTGCCACTGTGCTTATGGCTTCGTCTCTCGATCTGCCGTCCTCCGTGCACGGTATAATAGCCGACTGCGGCTATACCTCCCCGTATGCAGAGTGGAAGTATGTCTCGGAGAAGAATCTCCACCTGGCTTATACGGGCATACGCGCGGCAATTGTGGATGATATGGCAAAGCGAAAGCTCGGAAAGGCAGACAGCCGCTTCTCTTCGGCAGACGCGCTGAAGAGTGCCCGCGTCCCCGTCCTCTTTGTTCACGGCTCGTCTGATACATTCGTTCCGGTGACAATGACATACGAAAATTACATAGCATGCGCGTCCGAAAAGGAGCTTCTGATAGTTCCCGGTGCAGATCACGGTATGAGCTACCTTGTTGAGAGGGAAAAATATGAGCGTACCGTCCTCGCCTTTTGGAAAAAACACGATAATGACAAGCCGACAGAAAGAATAAAGCATGAGCTTTCGGAGATGCCGGAGGTGACAGGAGCCGGAGTGACAGGAGCCGGAGTATGAATGAAGAAGATATAATAATCAATAAAAATCCGGGGGCACACCCCAAAACGATAATACTTATTCCGGCATATGAGCCTGAGGCGGCATTTATAGATTATGCACACCGTCTCTCCGGGGCTGTCGATTGTATAGTGGTTATCGACGACGGTAGCGGGGAAAAGTACGACGATATATTCAACGAGCTGACGAAAATCCCGGAGCTGCATCTTATCCGCTTCCCGCAGAACAGGGGAAAGGGCGCCGCCCTGCGTGAGGGGTACGCCTATTGCGTCAATAACTTCTCTGAGCACGATTACGTCGTCACCGCGGATTGCGACGGACAGCACAGGATAGAGGACATCTTTTCGGTGCGCGAGGGTCTCTCCCATCATCCGGAGGCTATGATAATAGGTTCGCGCGATTTCTCACTGCCGAATGTGCCGAAGAGGTCAAAGGCGGGAAATGCGCAGATGCGCCTCCTTCTCCATATACTTTACGGCATAAATGTCTACGATACGCAGTCCGGGCTCCGCGGCGTGACGGTAAAGACGGCGGAGAAGCTTATGCATGTCTCGGGCAACAGATTTGAGTATGAAACGAATACGTTGATATTCGCCGCGAGAAATTCAATTCCGCTTGTCGAGCGGAGGATAGAGACGGTATATCCGGAGGTCCCAGAAGAGCATACCTCGCATTTCCGCTCTTTCCGTGACTCGATGCGCGTTATGGGCGTCGTCTTTCGCAGTATATTCTTCTTTGCCTTCTCCGGGCTTGCCGCCGGCGTCGTAGACCTCGGCGTGTTCTCGCTTTTCGCGCTTGTGATATTTGATGCACATTCCGCCGTCGGCACAATGTGGGCGACGGTGATTGCCCGCGTCCTGTCCTCGATAGTGAACTACGGGCTGAACCGCAAAATGGTATTCCGCGACGGAAACAAGACCTCGGTTATAAAGTACTATACGCTCTGGGGCGTGCAGCTTGCGGCTTCGTGGGGAAATGTTCAGCTATTCTGGTATGTGATAGGACTTCCGAAGGTGCCGGTAAAGGCGATAGGCGACCTGATACTTTCTTTTCTCTCTTATCAGATACAGCGCACGTGGGTGTTCGGACAGAAGAAAAAGAAGAGCCCGCGCTTTTACGGTCCTTTTGCGGGCGTCGCGCTGTTTTTCGGGCGTATTTTCTCGAAGAAGTATCGCTTCGTCGGTGAGGTGTCGGCAGAGCCGTGTATCTATGTCTGCCGCCACCTGAATATGCACGGACCGTATACGGTAATGAAGTGGATGCCCATACAGGTGCACCCGCTCGTCCTCTCCGTCTTTTTCAGCGCAGAGGGAACGTATAAGCAGTTCGTCGACTTCACGTTCTCGAAGAAAACGCCGGGTAAGCACCATGCGGTAAAGCTTCGCGCGAAGCTTTCGTCGGCGGCAGTGGCTGCCGCCGTCCGTTCCGTGCGTGCCGTCCCGGTATACCGCAACTCCTGCCGGAGTATAACCACCCTGCGCGAGGGGCTCGCCTGCCTGCAAAAGGGGGAGAGTATAGTGGTCTTTGCGGATAAAGACTATTCGGGGAGCTATGCCACATGGTCGGATATCTATACGGGCTTTATCTATATAGGAGAAATGTACCACCGTGCGACCGGCGGAGAGGTTCAATTCGTTCCACTCGTCATAGACGACGCGGCGCATACAATATCCGCCCTTGACCCCTGCGTCATGAATAACCGTAAATCCGAAATGGAGGGCGTCGCGGAGTATATCGCCGCCTCCATAAATGTCGTCCCGCGCGATACCTTAAAAGAGCGGGAGACCGGGGAAGAGGAGGGAGGCTCCGCCATCCTTTGACGGCGCCTCAAAATCCCGAAGCAATATAAAAAAACAAAAAAAGATTTTTTGAAAAAAAGTCTTGACAAACCGTCACGCCTTGTGTATAATAGATATGTTCCGTGAGAGCGGACGTTACAAAATGCGGGAGTGGCGGAATTGGCAGACGCGCACGTTTGAGGGGCGTGTGATTCCATCGTACGGGTTCAAGTCCCGTTTCCCGCACCACGAAAAGCACTGATTACGGTCAGTGCTTTTTGCTTTATGATTTAAGTATGTGCCAGCCTTTCGCGGCGGGGAAGGGACTTGAATCGATTTCTTGCGAAATCGGGTTCCCCGACGGCTCGGAAATATAGTCAAAACGCGCGCTCGGCAGGCTCGCTTCGTTTTTCCTTATTTCCATCGGGCGCGTCGGCGTAAACCGTCCCCCGGAAGGTTTCCGCCTTGCTCACCCGTTTCCCGCACCACGAAAAGCACTGATTACGGTC
>CAKRQL010000024.1 GCA_934393265.1 uncultured Eubacteriales bacterium
GAAGCTACCACAACGGCGGAGGTTACCGACGCCTTTTCCGACATCGGAAAGGCTCTCGTCTTTTACACAAAGGCGGTGGCTAACCTCATCACCCCGCGGAATCTCCCCGATGTCCTCGCGGACGAAACCTGAATGAACCAGCCCGGAATGTTCCCCCACATTCCGGGCTGGTTTCATATGTATACCTAGTCTACGCTACGATTTTCTGAAAATCTCATATATACTTCGTCCAATGTTCACACGGACGATCGTTTATAATGTAGTGTTCGGGGCTTGGGCTTCGCTTTGTCAGAGAACTGGAACAAGGAAAGGAAACAGTCAGAATGGACAAAGTGAATCAGGCACTCGCCATGTTCGGCGCGGTTGCAGTCCCCGGCAGGCTGTCCGACGAAAAAAGGAGGGCGACTGATGGAAGCTGGAGCCCGTGCAGAGGTGCTGATATAATCTTTACTTATAAAACTTAAAAATGAAAAGACGCAGCCCGGAATGTCACGGAACATTCCGGGCTGTATAGCTCTATGTCTTGTGCGATACTATATTAACATCACAAAAGCCTCTGTGACGGCAAACCGTCACAGAGGCTGTTTAACCGGCAGGCGTGGATCGATTTCGCGCTCAGAAAGCCGGGCGGAAAATTCCGCCCGGCTCCGTTTTTTCTTATATCACGCCTTTTTTGAGTATCAGATTTGCATACAGTGCGCGCTCACACGTCGCTATCACGGCGTAAGCTTTACGCGCCCGCTCGTAAAACGCGAAGCGTTCAATATGACCGAGCCGCAGGCGACCGGGCTCTTCCCTCTCGATTATATCGCGGTATTCGTCCCATATCGGCGTCTCGGCATTATCGCCGGGGACAACCTCCATGAGCATGGCATTCTCCTCTGCATACGTATCAAGCGGGAACACCGACATAACGGCAGAAAGAACATCGGTGCCGCTGTGTGCGTCGAGCCTTATGACCCGCCCGTTTGTCGATTCTGCGGGGAAATTCCCGTCGGCGATGACTATCTCGTCCCCGTGTCCCATCTCACAAAGAGTTTTCAGGAGCAAGGGCGTGAGGAGCGGCGAAATTCCTTTAAGCACTTCTCTGCCTCCTTATCTGTAAAGAGGTCCGTACTGACGGCAAGCCGCATAGTCCGCAGCCTGCGTATCCGTGGTGCCGAACGACGCCCACGAATGAGGTCTGTATATTTTCTCCTCCGGAACATTGTGCATGGTCACGGGAATACGGAGCATGGAAGCGAGGGTAATTATATCCGCGCCGATGTGCCCGTAGACCGTTACGCCGTGGTTCGCGCCCCAATTTGCCATGACGCTGTAAACGTCGCGGAAGGCTCCCTCCCCTGTGATACGCGGGCAGAACCATGTGGTCGGCCATGTGGGGTCGGTGCGCTTGTCTATCGTATTATGTATCTCGTCCGGGAGGTTCGCGGTATACCCCTCCGCAAGCTGAATAACCGGACCTATACCGTCGACGATATTGAAGCGGAGCATGGTCACCGGCATCTGTGCGCTGCATCTGAAATGGCTCGAGAAGCCGCCGCCGCGGAAGTACTCATAGTCCGCGCGACACCAGTCGGTCGCGGCAAGGCAGGCGGATATGTCCCTGTCGGTCATCTCCCAGAACGGCTTCATACAGCCGTCTCCCGAGGAGTCCTTTGCCGCGCCGCTGCCGTCAAGGGCGGTGGCACCGGAGTTTATAAGGTGGATAAAGCCGTTTTTTGCCACGCCGTCCGGACGGTGCCCGGTAACGCGCTCACACGCATCGGGGCTCCAGTAGGTTCGCACATCGTGGAAGCAGGGCGCACTGTGCGAGAGGAGCGTGCCTATCATCATTGCGACGCCGTTGCAGGTGTCGTTCTCGGTCGCGAACGGGGTCGGTGCCTTTCTGCCGTTCCAGTCGAAGGTGGAGGCAAGTATCGCCTCGGTAAAATCCGCGTTCGGGAGCCAGTCGGTCCACTGTCTCTGCCCCTGGAAGCCGCCGGCGACGGCATTTCTGCCGAGTGCCTCCTCGTGCCAGCCCATCTCGCCGAGCTTTTTGTTTCCGTAGAGTATATCGCGCATTATGAGGGTCATCTTCACGATGAACTCCCAGTCCTTATCCGCAGGGACAACCTTTGAGTCGGTTATAACGGAGGGGAGCTTTTTCCCCGCGTTCTTGTCAAAGCCCTCGCGGCAGTTCTTCTTAACCCATGCAAGAGCGCGCTCATATTCTTCTTTATCGTAGATGCCTATCGTCATGCGGCGGAGTATCTCGACCTCATCGACCCACTCGGCGCGTATTCCGAAGTACTTCTGAAGAACCTCGGCGTCGCAGAATGAACCGGCGATGCCCATAGCCACCGCGCCGACATTCACATACGCCTTGTTTTTCATCCAGCCGACGGCTACCGCGCAGCGGGCGAAGCGGAGTATCTTCTCCGCGACGTCGGCGGGAACGGTGCTGTCGTCCTTATCCTGTACATCATGCCCGTAGATTGAAAAGGCGGGCAGACCGCGCTGTGCATGTGCGGCAAGAACGGCGGCAAGGTAGACCGCGCCCGGTCTCTCGGTTCCGTTGAAGCCCCAGACAGCCTTTATTGTGTTCGGGTCCATGTCAAAGGTTTCGGTTCCGTAGCACCAGCAGGGGGTCACCGTGAGGGTCGCGACGACATTCTCGGTCGAGAACTGCTCGGCGACGAGTGCTGCCTCGGCTCCTCCGCCTATCGTGGTACAGCCGATAACGCACTGCACCGGCGTGCCGTCCGGGTACTTAAGCTTTCCGCTTATGAGAGCAGCGGCACTCTTCGCCATTGCCATGGTCTGCTCCTCGAGGCTCTCGCGCACACCGCCCCAGCGACCGTCAATCGCCGGACGTATTCCTATCTTCGGGTAAAGCATATAAAATCCTCCGTTAAAAATGTTCGGTTATTCCGTATGCCGTCACGCCCGCCGCACGGCGGAGAGAACGGTACGGTTACATGATACCACACAATTATCCAGTGTGTAAGTCAATTTATTGCCATTCTCAGAGCAACATAATCCACATTTTCTGATTTATATTGTTGAATATGACGAAAAGCTATGATATAATTCAGAATAGAGCTAATACAAAGGAAATGCGAAAAGCACTTACGGGAGCGCAGAAGAAATGAAAATACTTCACAGATGCAACAGCGACAGCCGACAGCACTATCAGATGGACCGCCACTACCCGATACAGCTACGCCCGCGGCTTCTCTACGCGGGATATCTTGACAGGGACCGCGATTTCTCCGAGGAGGCACACTCGCATGAGTTTCTCGAGGTCATATTCATAACCGACGGCAGGGGGCGTGTACTGATAAACGGGGAGGAAAGGACGGTCGGGCGCGGGGATCTCGTCATATACAATGCCGGCGTGACGCATCGGGAGCGTGCCGAGCGGGACGACCCTTTCAGTATGCTGTTTGCAGCGTACGACGGGCTGAAGATAACCGCCCTCCCGCAGAACAGTCTCATTCCCGCGTCCGGCGGATGTATTTTCCCGACAGGGGACATGTACGGAGCCTTCTCGGACGCCCTCGGCTCCGTTATCCGCGAACTCGAGGGGGAGGAGCCCTTTTATACCGAGATAGTCCAGAGCTTGTCGGAGACGCTGATTCACCTTATTCTTCGGCTCATAAGCCGCGCGCCGGACTCTCCCGGAATAATCGGGACAGGACGGATAATAGACACCGCGCTCACATATATCGACACGCATTACAGCGAGAAGATAAGCCTTGAGGACATTGCGGCGGCGTGTTATACAAATAAGTACTATCTCTCTCACATTTTCACGCAGGAGGAGGGCATGAGCGTCTGGAAGTACATTCTGAAAAAAAGAATACTCTCCTCTACCGTGCTTCTTTCCGACGGGCGACTGTCGGTCGAGGACGTGGCGGCGCTCGTCGGCTTCGGCGACCCGGGGTATTACTGCCGTGTTTTCAAGAGCAGCACCGGCATGACGCCGAGCGCATGGCGAAGAAAGAATGCGGAAAAATCCGTAAAAGGCTGAAATCTCTGAAAATCCCCTGCCCCGTGTATCAAAAACCGACGGATATTGTCACCTCCGGGCAGCTTTTTCCAAATTCCGCTTGAAAAATTATATAGCTGTATGCTATACTATAAGCATAGACAGATACAGCCGAAGATTACGGGAATGTCGCGCACGGCAAGGCGCCGCAGGCATCCCGGGACGCAGGAGAAGCTTATGATATGGCTTGTTGATTATACCTCCTACCGAAAGGATATAGACCCGGAGCTCGCAAGGCTCCGGCGGGATTTTGACCACAACTGCCTCTGCGCGACATTAGAGCTCCCCGCCCGCTAAACGCCGGGAAAACCTCCCGAAAAGCATACACGGGTGCCCGCTTACAGAAAAAGAAAAAAGCCGCCGCTCTCGCGACAGCTCTTCGCACTCCTGTGCAGCCGGATAAACCGGCGGTTTCGATAAAATCTTATTTGAACTCGTAGTGTAAGCTTATAGGGTAATAAACCTTACGCCTACATGTTATCACAGAAAGGAACGAATGTCAATATGGAAAACAAAACTTTTTCGGATACCCCTTACTTTGTTGGTGTGGACATAGGCACCGACTCGGTAGGCTATGCAGCCACGGACAAGAATTACGCTCCTCTGAAATACAAGGGTGAACCCATGCTCGGCGTCACGCTCTTTGACCCGGCGAACGGCTGTGCCGACAGGCGCGCGCACAGAACCTCCCGTCGCCGCTATGACAGGAGGCAGACAAGAGTAGATCTCGTGCAGGAGTTGCTCTGTCATGAGGTCGCAAAGGTCGACCCCGCGTTTTTTACAAAGCTCAACGAGAGTTTTCTTCTCGAATGTGACCGCAGCGCGGACGCCCTCTCAGGCTGTGAATGGAACGACAGTGAATATAACAGAAGCTTCCCGACGATACATCATCTGATAGTGCGCCTCATGGGCTCTGCCGAGGGGCTCGACATACGGTACATATATCTCGCCGTTGCATGGCTCGTTGCCCACCGTGGCCATTTCCTCTCGGATATAGACGGCGATCGCGTCGAGGAGCTCACCGACATAGCCCCGGTATATGCGGAATTTGAGGGGTGGTTTTCGGAGAACGGCTACGAGCTCCCGTGGAGCTGTGAGCCCGGGAGACTCTTTGAGGTGCTCACCGACAGGGGCGGCGTGAAGCGCAAGGAAGAGGCACTCCGTGCCCTGCTGTTCGGCGGTAAGAAGCCCGCGAAAACCGACTCACCGATAAATGAGGGAGAGCTCGTCCGACTGCTTGCCGGAGGAAAGGTAAGTGTCAAAAAGCTCATACGTGATGACGAGCTTTCAGACTCCGATGACAGTCTGCAACTCGACGACCCCGACGGGCTCGAGGCGGTGCTCCCGGAGCTCGGCAGCTACGCGGAGCTTGTACGTTCTGCCGCGGCGGTCTATGACTGCTGCTCCCTCGCCCGTATGCTCGGTGTGCGCTCTGCCGCAGAGCCGATCCCTTATATATCCGAGATAAAGGTTAAACAATATGAAGCCCACAGACAGGAGCTTCGTGACCTCAAGCGTCTTGTGCGCAAATACTGTCCCGAGGAATACAAGGCGACCTTCCGCGACACAGGGAACAGCGGATATGCCGACTATTCAAGCCATGTGAGAAAGAAGGACGGCGTGCATGTAAAGAGAACAACCCGCGAGAATTTCTGTAAATTCGTAGAAAAGCTCCTCAAAAAAATGGCGCCGGAGACAGACGCAGACAGGCTCACAATAGAGGGCATACGCAGCCACATAGAAGATAATACATATATGCCGAAGCAGGTGAACGGCGACAACCGCCTTATACCGCATCAGCTCTATTACGCTGAGCTCAGGCAGATACTCGCAAATGCGGAAAAGTGCTTCCCCTCCCTCGCGGAAAAGGACGAGGACGGGCTCACGGTCTCGGACAAGATAAAATCGGTATTCAACTTCCGTATTCCCTACTATGTAGGACCTCTCAACAAGAAGAGCAGTCACGCTTGGCTCGAGCGCAGAGCTGAAAAGATATTCCCGTGGAGCTTTGACAGCGTCGTCGACCTCGACGCGAGCGAGGAGGGCTTCATCAGGAGGATGACGAACAAGTGTACCTACCTCCCCGGCGAGCCGGTTCTCCCTGCGGCATCACTCCTTTACACAAGGTGCACCATTCTCAGTACTATAAACAAGATAAAGGTAAACGGCAGACCGATTGACGTCGGAGTAAAGCAGGAGCTCTACAATTCGCTTTTCAGAAAAAATTCCCGCGTTACATTCAGAAAGCTTGCGGATTTTCTGATTTCAAACGGCATTGTAAGAAAGGGCGAGGAGGAGCAGATAACCGGAATTGACAAAACCGTCTCACTCTCTGCAAAATCAATAAGCGACTTCTCACGGCTCATATCCTCCGGAATACTCACGGAGGGTGATGCGGAGGAGATAATTCTCCGTCTCACGTGTACGGAGGACAAAGCCCGGTTTGCAAAATGGCTCGACGGATGGTGCGCAAAGCTCGGAAGGACGCTGTCGCCGGAGGACAGAAAGTACATTATATCGAGAAATTACAAGGACTTCGGCAGTCTAAGCCGTCGGCTCCTCAACGGTATCGAGGGCGTAAATACAAGGACCGGAGAATGCGGGACCGTCCTGCACTTTCTCTGGGAGAGTAACGACAACCTCATGCAGATATTAGCCGACAGGACAAGCTACACCTTCTGCGAGGCTATTGAAAAGGAGAAGCAGGAATACTTCTCGGATAACCCGCGCAGCCTCACAGACAGGCTCGAGGAAATGAGAATTTCAAATGCGGTAAAACGCCCGGTTATAAGAACACTCGATATCATATCTGATATTGTCAAGGCGCGAGGGAGAGCACCGGAAAAGATATTTGTCGAAATGGCGAGAGGAGCCACCGAGGAGCAGAAAAACAAGCGCACAGTGTCGCGAAGAGACCAAATTCTCGACCTCTATAAATCCATAAGCTCCGACGATCTGCCGCTCCTGCGCCGTGAGCTCGACGGGCTCGGCGAGGATGCAAACGAAAGACTGCAGAGCACATCGCTCTACCTCTATTTCACACAGCTCGGAAGATGTATGTACTGCGGAGAGCCGCTCCGCCTGTCGGAGCTCGGCACGGATAAATATAATATTGACCACATATGGCCGCAGGCGTACATAAAGGACGACAGCCTGTCAAACAAGGTGCTTGTCCATTCGTCGGAGAACCATACAAAGACCGATATTTACCCAATTCCGGCGGAATGGCGGTCGAGGATGTACGGCTTATGGCAAAAGCTCCATACAAACAAGCTTATATCAGACGAAAAATTCAACCGTCTGACGCGCGGCACACCGTTTACAAACGAGGAAAAGCAGGGCTTTATAAACCGGCAGCTCGTCGAAACGCGGCAGTCGACAAAGGCGGTAACCGAGCTGCTCCGCGAAAAATACCCGGATACCGAGATAGTCTATGTTAAGGCGGGTGCGGTAAGCGATTTCCGGCATGAGTACGGCGAAATTAAGAGCGCGGCGCTGAAGCTCCACCTCACGAATGAGGAAAAGAACGAAATGTCGCTCATAAAATCGAGGACGGCGAGCGACATTCACCACGCGCAGGACGCCTATCTCAATATTGTGGTCGGAAATCTGTTTCACGAGAAGTTCACGCGCGCATATTTCAGCGTCTCAGACAATGCATATTCGCTGAATTTCAAGACGCTGTTCGGCAGACCGTTTGACCGCGACCCCTCGGTCTGGGAGCCGGTGCGCCACCTCGCCGCGGTAGATCGCGCAATGGCAAACCCGCATATACATCTGACCAAATATCAGACAAAGCAGACGGGCGGATTTTATAAGCAGAACCCGCTCCCGGCGGGTAGCGGAAACCTCGTCCCGCTGAAAGCCGGACTTGCCACAGAGAATTACGGCGGATATGACAAGCCGGCGGTCTCATTCTATGTGCTTGTGCGCTATAAGAGCGGAAAGAAATATGAGCTTACTGTATGCCCATGTGAGCTGACGGCGGCAGACAGCTTTCTCTCCGACCCGGATTTTGCCGCAGAGTATATAAGAAAGCGGCTTCCGGATAATGCAACCGATATTTCAAAGCCGCTCGGCGACCGGATACTGAAAATAAATACCGTATTCTCGCTTGACGGGTTTGAGGTGTGCCTTGCGGGGAAAAATGGCGCCTCTGTCATTTTTCGCTCGATAACAACACCATATCACTCACCTGAGCGAATAAGATACATCAAAAAAATCGAAGGGCTCGCAGAAAAGAGAAAGAAAAATCCGTCGTACATAATAAATGAGAAATATGACGGAGTTTCCGCAGTGAGAAATCTTGAGTTCTTTGATTATCTTGTTGAACTTATGAATGGAATTGTCTTTTCAAAAATCCCCGGCGGAGAACTCTGCGTTGCGAGTGGAAAGCGAGACGATTTTTCCGCTCTCTCCATTCAGGAACAGCTTACCTGCCTTGAAAATATGATATTATACCTGAAAACCAACCGTTCTGGTGGCTGCAATATGGAATGTCTCAAAGGCAAAAAAGCGGAGGGAATACTGGTTATGAACGCCAACATTAGTAACTGGAAAAAGAACTACTCCGATGTACGGATAATTGACCGCTCCGCCTCCGGGCTCTTTGAAAAGCGCTCCGACAATCTTCTTGACCTTATATGAGCTGGAGAACGGTTGTTATATCCCACCGCTGTAAGCTCGACCTCTCTATGGGATATATGGTAGTGCGCGGCGAGGACACATCGCGGGTTCTTATTGACGAGATGGCGATACTCATGATAGAGAACCCCGCGGTGTCAATGACCGGCTGTCTGCTCTCGGAGCTATCAAAGCAGAAGGTGCGGATAATATTCTGCGACGAAAAGAGAAGCCCCTACGCGGAGCTGCAGCCGTACAGCGGGTGCCACGACTGCTCGCTTAAAATACGGCAGCAGTCGGAATGGAGCGAGGAGCCGAAAAAGGTCGTGTGGACGGAGATTGTCTATCGGAAGATATGCAACCAGTCTGCCGTCCTGCTTGAGCATGGGTACGACAAGGAGGGCGCCATGCTCGCGGGATATGCCGCAGAGATAGTCTTTGGAGACAGCACAAACCGGGAGGGTCACGCCGCAAAGGTGTACTTCAACGCCCTGTTCGGCAAGGATTTTTCACGCGGGCAGGAGAATCCGACAAACGCCGCGCTGAATTACGGCTACGGTCTCCTGCTCTCCGCCTTTAACCGCGAGATTACGCTGAACGGATATATAACGCATTTGGGGCTCTGCCATGACAACATGTTCAATCCATACAACCTCTCATGCGACCTTATGGAGCCGTTTCGCGTGCTCGTCGACCGCGAGGTTATAAGAATGGCGCCGACAGAATTCGGAAAAGAGGAAAAGCACCGCCTGCTCTCAATTCTTCACTCCTCCGTTCACATAGGGAAAACAACGCAGACTGTGCTGAACGCAGTTAAAATCTACACGCACAGCGTGTTTGACGCCGTTAACGAACGTAACGCCGGAAAGATAAATTTTATTGAGATATGAGCTACAGATTCATGAGAATGATAGTATTTTTCGACCTCCCGACAGAGACGGAGGCAGACCGACGGGAATATCGAAAATTCCGCCGCAATCTTATAAAAAACGGATTTCTTATGATGCAGGAATCCGTCTACTGTCGCATGGTGCTCAATGCCTCCGTCCGCGACTCTGTAACCGTGGCAATAAAGCGCGAAAAGCCGAAGAACGGGATAGTTCAGCTCCTGACGGTGACGGAAAAGCAGTTCGCCGGTATGACCTACATAACCGGGCAATATAAAACCGATGTCATAGACAGCGACGAGAGGCTGGTGATATTATGAAATTATCATCTCCGTATTTCGATACCCTGCTTGAGCTTCGGGAGGGAGAGCCGCTCCTACTTGAAATAGAGGCACAGTCCCTGTTCCGTAAATTCTCGGAGGACCTGCGCCGACAGGCTGACGGCGAGTCCGGAGAGGCGGTACTATCGGTTGAGGACTCGCCCGTGCCCCTCAGCAGATATGCGGAAATCTTAGACTGCTTTGCCCCGTTTGATATAAATACAAAATCCATGCTCACAAAAATCGCCGCGGCGCTCGAGCGGGGCGCCGTGGACGGGGAGCATTATCTCGCGACCTCTGCCCTGCTCGCGGATATAGAGCGACATATCACGGAGCTGTGCTTTAACCTTCCCGTAAGAATAGAATGCAGAAAGCTGACTGCCGGAGCCGTCATAAAAGCCGCATCTCCCGCAATTGCGGAGGATTTTGCCTCTCCGCTTGAGGCTCTGCTCTCTTACATGTCTGTAATATCCGACCTTGACCGCAATAAGCTCTATATCACGGTAAATATGCGGAGCTACTTTGACGATGCGGAAATGGCTGAATTTATCGGCGAAATAAGAAAAAAGCAGTTTCACGTTCTTCTGCTTGAGAGCTCCGCAAGGGAGCGCATAGCCGGGCTCAACCGTCTGACTATTGACCGCGACCTCTGCGAATTCTGAACCGTCGCGATTTCTAAAGCTTTGTATTGATTTTCTCGCTCCGGTATGATAAAATATACTTACACCAAGGATATTACCCTTTATACACCTGCCTTTCGTAGAGGTATTTCTCAAAATTTGAGGTTTGAGAGTGGTGTAAATTTATAGGGTAATAAAACCCGCGTCCGAGGAGACGCGGAAGAAGTTCGGTTTGAGAGTGGTGTAAATTTATAGGGTAATAAAACCGGCATGTGTGTGGCGTCGAGTGCATCAAGGTTTGAGAGTGGTGTAAATTTATAGGGTAATAAAACTATGCAGGAATATCTCAAATCGGTGGGGCTGGTTTGAGAGTGGTGTAAATTTATAGGGTAATAAAACACCGGTTACAACCGAATGGCGAAACATATTGTTTGAGAGTGGTGTAAATTTATAGGGTAATAAAACATATTTGACGGCTCTACGCACGTTGTAGAGGGTTGAGAGTGGTGTAAATTTATAGGGTAATAAAACTAACACTTGGCAACCGGCGTGAGGAGGAGGTTTGAGAGTGGTGTAAATTTATAGGGTAATAAAACGGTACTATTGACTTTAGAGCCGAATGGTATGTTTGAGAGTGGTGTAAATTTATAGGGTAATAAAACATTACAGCGGCTTCTGAGGCACTACAAGAGTTTGAGAGTGGTGTAAATTTATAGGGTAATAAAACTGATATACCGTGAGGCAATCTTCCGGGATGGTTTGAGAGTGGTGTAAATTTATAGGGTAATAAAACGAAAGCATGGGCATTAAATCCAACGCATGGGTTTGAGAGTGGTGTAAATTTATAGGGTAATAAAACGAGGTTCAGGCCACATTCCGCCATCTTCGGGTTTGAGAGTGGTGTAAATTTATAGGGTAATAAAACATCTTTTTCTTGACAGCGAACCAGAAGATGTTTGAGAGTGGTGTAAGTTTATAGGGTGATAAAACGGAAATAGTCGGCATAAACGGTTTTTGTCCTCTTTCCGTTAGTGGCGGTTCGACTCCACCCACCGTCACGCTTACTGACAGATTATATAGGTTGCTATGCTCCCTCCGGATTTTGCTTTCCGGGATTTTTTGTTTTTTATAATATTCCGGTTTTTTCCGAGAGCATAGCAAAAACTCGGGTATTCAAGCCGTTATACAGCAGAAAAGCATACACGGGTATAGGCTATTTATATCAGGAAAAAGAAAATACACGGTAAGGGCAAGGCGGGGGTTCTGCCATACTTACCGTGTTTTTTGTTATAAATCAGAGAGGTCGCGAGCCGGGGATATATCAGAAACGGCGCGCCGGGAATATCAGAACAGGCGCGAGCCTGCGACGAACTTTGCCTTTATTCCCCCCGTAATATCAAGAGAGAGATAAACCGCGCGCTCGAGCCGCCGGGACACCGGAAGCCTTTGCGGAGAGCGAAGCGACGTATCGTCTACTACAAGCGCGTCAAAGGCATAGCCCGTATCAAAGCCGCCTACCCTGCCAAAAAATTCACCGCCGCCGCGCGTCGCCATCCAGAACGCCTCCTCAAATTTAAGAGGAGCAGCCCCCTTATCAACATACCGCCAATACATTTTTGACACCTGTATCGCGTCCGTCATTGCGCGGAAGATCGAATCCGAATGTCCGGCGGCGACGTCAGTGCCGAGCCCTACCCTTATCCCCGCGTCAAGATATTTTCTCACCGGGGCGATGCCGGAGGAGAGATTTAAGTTTGAGCCCGGGCAATGAGCTACGAAAACGCCGTTTTCGCATAGTCTTTCCACCTCGCGCCTATCCGACCAGACGCAATGCGCCATAACCGTCCTGACAGAGGCACCATGCGTCTCCATGTCTCCGAACATGCCGTATCTGTCATAGCCGTCGCCGTAAAAATCAGCCTGCGGATAAAGCCTACCGACAAACTCTGCCTCCTCCGGATTCTCCGAGAGGTGCGACTGCACCGGGAGGTCATATTTTCGACGTATCATGCCGAGACGACGCATGAGCTCATCCGTACATCCCGGGATAAAGCGCGGGGTCAGTATCGGCTCCGTTCTCGAAAATCTCCCGTTTATAGCCTCGAGCCAGCGGACTGTCTCCTCCGCAGAACCCTGCGCACTCTCAATTATTTTCTCCGGTGCGCCTCTGTCCATATTCACCTTGCCGACAAGACTTATTACCCCGCTCTTCTCCATCTCCTCCATGAGTATTTCCGTCGCGCGCCTGTGAACGGTGGCGAAGATGCACGCCCGCCCGGTCGCGCCGCGGCGGAGCCCATCGGCAAAGGCGGAGTACGCACGGCGGGCATATTCGCTGTCTGCATACCGCTCCTCCTCCGGAAATGCCACATTTCGGAGCCATTGCATAAGCTCATAGTCCATGCCTGTGCCGCGGAAGGTGTACTGCGGAGCGTGAATATGCAAATCTACCATAGCGGGAATTATCAGGCTGTCCCCGAAGTCATATACCGGGACGGCGGCAAATTCCTCCGGCAGGGTTTCATACACGCCGCGGGAGAGTCCGCCGGAGCATACCGCATACCCGTGTACGGTTTTTATATTTGTTTTACTCTCGGAATAACATATATTTCCTTTCAACGCAAACGTGTCGGTCATAGTATGTCTCCTTTTTCTTTTTCGGCTCGCCAAAGCGGAGCCCGGGGGTCAGTCTCCCCCGGCGTCCTCACGCCAGTTGCCCGACGATATACCGACCTCCGACCAGAAGTAATCCGTCCTGTAGCCCGAGCCGCGCGGTATATGCACGGTTATCTGCCTGTCGGCGAACGGGCGCGGCGGGCTTATCACCGTCGGGTCCGGCTCATAAATCCAGATGTCGGTAATCTTCGAGGAGTCAAATGCCCCGTTTGAGATATTAAGCCTTGTGCCCGCAGGTATACGAACGGTCAGAACCTCAGAGCCGGAGAACGCCCCCGAGCCGAGCGAGACGATATATTCTCCGTTCGTCCCAATCGGGAGGGTCAGCTCCCGCTGACGGAGCCCCAGATCCGAGAGCCCGGTTATCCTGTACCCGCCGGAGGCAAGGTGCTCATAGGTGAAATAAACCTCGTTTTCGTCCGTGCCGTCAAATGTATAATCGTTTTTGACAAGAGGCGGCGGCTCTGGCACCGTTTCCTCCACCTTACGCGGTATGCCCATTGCAAGGAGAAGATCACGAAGGAGCGAAACGGTATGTGCCGTCACGCCGTAGTCATTCAGATGAAAGTTTGAGTCATAGAAATACCCGCCGTTCATAACAGAGGAGTTTATATCGGTTATAAATTCGCACTTTATATTCTCCCGCATATGACGGTCAAAATCGTACACGCCTCCGTCCCTCGCGGCATCTGTCAGGGCGAGCTCGTTCATCGGGCAGTAGCTGAAATAAACCGTCGCCCCGCGGCTCTCGCAATATGAGATATAATCATTCAGATACTCCGAAAAGTCGTCTGAGAGAATATCCGGCGAGAGGTCGAGCGGCGAGTTTTCATCCGCGTACCCTGCCATTATGTTCTCGCGGCGCGGATATATCATATCGCCGTATTCGTTGAAATTTCCGGAGTTGTATACCCCCTCCGGGTCCGGGGTGCCCCTGTCACGGTATCCACGCTTTTCCGCGAGGAGATCCCACATCGCGGCGATGAGCGAAAATCTCTCGGACACCGAAAGCTCCCGCGCCATGCCCGGCTCGTCATCAAGGGCGCGGAGGGTATGAAGCGAGGAGAAGTAAAGCGAGAGAGTCTGCGCATCTGCCTCCGGAGCCAAAATCACGATATCGCCCTTTCCTATACTGCTCCTTGAAAGGTCAAGCATAAGCTTTGTCCCGAGGGCGGCATAGAGCCCGAAGTTCACAACCGGGAGCGAGGTATACTTCTCTATCATCGCGGAGTCTATACCGAACGCGACGGAGGAGCCGCCGATAATGACTATCTTCTGCTCACCCCGCAGGGAGCGCAGGCGATCATATTTTTCGTTAAGCTCACCGTAAAGCGTCTTTGAATACTGCGGCTCTATCGAAAGAACCGAGCCGACAAGATAGCCGATCGGGGCGAGAAAGACCGCAAGCGTGAACACGAGGGCGATAACAAACGTAAGTATTCTTTTTCTTTTCATTTTAATACACGCCCCCCGTCAGAACTGGAAATAAATGAAGGTGCTGCCCGCGTCTGTCGCCAGAAGGAGCGCCCACGAAAATACTATCGCAAAAAGAACGGTTATATAGGAGAAGTCCGCCGTAAGAACATCAGAGCCGTCAGGCGCGTCACCGTATACGACCGAGCGATCAAGGAGGACAAGAGCCCCGAGCGAGACGACGGTCATAAGTATACCCGTGAGGTCAAGCCCCATAAGCGAGAGTGCCGAGGCGGGTGTGCCCCAGCCGGTAAAAAGAGCGGAGACAAGGACGCCGGCGTCCGAGAGGCTCCCGGCACGGAAGAATATCCATGCAAAGGACACAAGGAGGAATGTAACAGCTGTACGGACGCACCGCACGGGGCGTGAGTCCGGCAAAAGACCGACGCGGCGAAGCAGCCTGTCGCGTAACGGGCGGGTAAGTAGCCCTATAATCTGATAAAGCCCGTGTATCGCGCCCCATATAACAAATGTCCACGCTGCGCCGTGCCAGAGCCCGGAGACGAGGAAAACTATCATAAGGTTCATGATGTGGCGCGCACGCCTGCACCGGCTGCCGCCTAAGGGTATATAGAGGTAATCGCGGAGCCATGAGGAGAGCGAAATGTGCCACCTGCCCCAGAACTCCTTTATCGAGGTCGAAAGATACGGGTGGTCAAAGTTCTTCATGAGCTTTATTCCCATTATACGGGCGCACCCGGTCGCAATATCCGTATACCCCGAGAAGTCGCAATATATCTGCACGGCGAACAGCAGCGTCGCAATCGCGACGGCAAAGCCGCCCGCGCCCTCAGGACTGTTATAGACCGAGCTGACATATCCCGAAAGCAGGTCGGCGACGCAGATCTTCTTGAAAAATCCGAGGAGCATGTACTTTGCCCCGCGGACGGCGTCCGGGGTAGACCATTTGTGCTCCTCCTTCAGCTGCGGTATCAGATTCTGCGGTCTCTCGATAGGACCGGCAACAAGCTGCGGAAAGAAAGAGACGTAGAGCGCGTAAAAGAAGAAATTCCGCTCGGTTTTTATATCCCCGCGATAAACATCTATGACATACGAGAGCGTCTGGAAGGTATAAAAGGATATTCCGACCGGGAGAATGAGCTTCAGCACCGGGGCACTGTCCCCCGCGCCGAATATCGACGCTATACTCCACGAGAGGAAATTGAAATACTTATAGAAGAACAGAACGCCGAGGCAGATAACAAGCGAAAGCGCGAGAAGCGTGCGCCGGAGCCACCGCCGCTCCGTCCTCTCGATTATGAGCGAGGCACCCCATGAGACCGCCGTCGTGCCGAGTATCAGAAAGACGAGCTCCGCCTGATAGCATATATAGAAAAAGTAGCTTGCAAAAAGGAGCATTATCCACCGCGCCCGCCTCGGCAGAATGAAGTAAAGGAGCAGGACAACCGGATAAAATACAAGAAACTCCCATGAATTGAAGGTCATTTCGCCACCTCCGGATTTCCATCGGAAGCATCGGCGGAAGCCTCTGCAGAGGCGCTCGCGGGAATATCGGCTGTGTCGTCAGTGCCGCGCTTTCCTGCCGCGCGGCAGGCACGGATACGGGACGCGACGGTATAGGACAGAGTCCAGACGAAAAGAGCCGCCATATAGACGAGCGCCGCCGTCCGGAGCGATATTCCGTCATGCAGCATGAAGATGGCGCATATCGCGGATGTGAGCGCCACAGCCGCGCCGGATATATAGGAATACGGCGGGCGCGTAGCGGCGGAAAGTGCTGAAAAGGCGAGCATAAGCGCGAAAAACGCGGTAGCCGCCGGGGAGGAAAACAACTCCATTGACATCTCCTCATATATCGCGCGGCGCGCTTTTTCTGCGCCGCGCCGGATTGATATTTTGTAAATAATTGTTTACTCATTCCGCATTGCGCGGCTTATTCGTCCTCTTTAAGATAGCCTACCGGGATAGTCGGCACACCGCTCTCGCCTCCCATCTCAAAGAGGCAACCGGCAAACGTGCCGAGGGACGTATCCATTTTATGCCTGACATCCCGTCCGAGCAGGTCGCAAAGGTCGAGGTATACGCGGTAGGTCCTGTATGTGCGCCCGTAGTCGTTCGTATGGAACGCGCAGTCATAAAAATACTCATGTGCAAAGACATAGTCGGCGGAGCTGCCGAGCACACCGTCAAATTCATAGGTCTCCAAAATGAAGCGGTCATAGGCTGAAAGCCATACACGCCCCTGCCCCTCCGCGACTATTTTTGAGCCGTCTACCGGGCAGAACGTAAAGTAGACCTTAGCTCCGGAGCGTTTGAGCTCCCGGATTACGCGATTCAGCTCATCCCTGTAATACGCATCCGAAACCGAGCACCACGTATTGTCATTCGGGTCATTATAGTCGCGGTGCTTCTCCTGCTCCGTAACATCGTTCCAGCTGCCGTCAAAGCGGGAGCGCACGCGCTCGTTCATTGTGACGATATACGCATCTATATATTTGTCCTCACGGCAGTACTGCGCACGGTTGACATTCTGAAAATCGCCGTATTTTGTCATATAATATTTGCCGTTCGATATTCCCGCCTTTACTACGTCGGTATAGTCGCGCGGGGTTGCGGCATATCTGTAATGCATGTTGAAGTCCGAGAACGCACCGAGCACGTTCGTGTAATTTGAAATATCGACATGCCAGAGAATATTGTACATGCACTCAATGTCACGAAGCGTCTTCCAGTACAGCTCCCGCTCTCCGAACATATAAGCGGAGTTCTCCGGCGCGAAGAGGACTATATCCCCCGCCGCCGTGAAGTCGCGGAGTGCCTCAAGATACAGCCCGCCGTTCGTCGTTCTCGTGGTGCCGAAGTTTATAACCGTATACTCTCCGTCGAGGAGCGCCCCGAGATACTCGGTCCCGAAGCCCTGATATGAGGATGAACCGGAGACCATTATAAGCTTTTTATCTCTCTGATGAGCGAGGACGCGGGAGAGCTTTATTGCGAACGCCCCGCCGTCCACCTGATGCGCATACCGCGGAGCCATGGTAGCCGAGACGAGGAAGCGGCGCACGGAGGAGAAGCTCGCATCGTCAAACGAATCGTTATATATTTCGTATATGCTGTCGGGATAATATAGGGTTTCGAGCGACGTGCAGCCCGTGAATGCCCCACGCTCCACAACGAGGAGCGTGCGCGGCAGGACGAGCGTCTCCATATTGACCCCGCGGAACGCGCCCGCGCGGATAGCCGTCACCGGCTTACCGTCTATCGTCTCGGGGATTGCCACCGTACCGCCCGCGCCCGTGTAGCCGGTTATCGCGACGCCGGAGGTGTTCCAGTGCGGGAGGTACTCCTGCTCTGTCTCTTCTGGGAGCGGAAGCGTTATAGCCTCGTATGTGAAGTCGCCCTCATTCGCCCTTTCCCATATACAGTAGAGGGTCATCGTCCGCCCGCCGTCGTCGGCGAATATCTTCGAGCCGGGACCGTAGGATGTGCCGGAGGCGTCGGGGCGTGTATTAAATTCGCGGAGAATATACCCCTCTCTTGTAAAGGTCCCGTCGTTCCAGTGTATCGGCAGGCTCTCGCAATAATCGGTATATTCCGCCGAATATGTCATTGAGAGGCGACCGCCCTTTACAGTCGCGCTTACATAGTCACCCGAGAACGACTCTGCGCTCCGGTTTATGCTTCCCCCGTTCGGGTCATAGACAAGAAGATTTGAATTTAAGTAGTTTGCGTATACCGTGAAAAACTCGCCCGTCGCGCCGTCGGGAGTTATGCGGAAGGTAAACTCGCGCTCTCCGGATACTATCCGACCGCCGTCCTCGTATGACTTTCCGAACGACCAGCCGGCAAACGTCGCGCCGGTATACCCCGCGCGCACGGTGACCCTTGTCCCGGCGGTATACATCGTACCGCGCGCCGGGCGCATGGTGTCGCCGTCCATTCCTTTCAGGTCAAGGAAGTATTTTTTGGTTGTATCGTAATCCGCCTTTATCACATTGAACTCGACAAGCGTTCTCTTCGTTACCCTGCCGAGATACAATTCCCCGCTCTCCTCGTCGTATTCTCCGACACTCACCGAGTCGAAGAGGTATCCGGGCTCTATCTCAAGCCGGAAGCTGACCTCCGTGCCCGGCGCGACGTCAACCGGATTATCCCCTATGACGGTGAACCCGTCGCCGACGCCGACCATGACGCGAACGGTCGATGAGCCGCCGCCCCCGCCGTCGCAGGACGAGAATATGAGAGCCGACAGCGTAAGCGTCAGGACAAGTATAAAGAGCAGTCTTAACCTTTTCATAAAAACCTCCGCAGGTGCTCGGCGCGCCGCGCGCGCCTGTTCTTTTTTAAGCGTCTCAACCTCAATTTTAGCATACGTGCGCCCGAAAATAAAGGCACGACGCGAAAAAACGGAGTTCTGCACAAAATCAGAGCTCCGTTTTTGGTTATTTCAACGAGTGGCGCGCCGGATGAAGCCGCGCAAATCAGCCGAGGTATTTCAGAATATCCGCGGGAGTGCCGAGCAGGACGTCGGCTCCGCCTGACATCAGCTCCTCGCGCGAGCGGAAGCCCCATGTCGCGCCGAGGACGCGCAGAGCGCCGAGGTTATGCCCCGTGCGCATATCAACACCGGTATCACCTATATATATCATATCCTCGGGGGAGACCGAAAGGTCACGGAGTATCGTCAGCCCGACATCCGGCGCGGGCTTCAGCGGCATACCGTCCCGCCCGCCGCGCACGGCGTCAAATACATCACCGAAAAAGTACTTTGCCGCGCCTATCACCGTCGGCTCCGGCTTGTTTGAAAGAACCGCGGTCATTACCCCACGCTCACGGAGAGCCGCAAGCGTCTCCGGGATCCCGTTATATGGAGCGGTGAGGTAGGACGGGTTTTCGTCATAGACGCGGTTGTAACGTTCAAGAATCTCTTCTCGCGGAAGAACTGCCCCCGGTGCCTTTGCATCAAGGGCGCGGTCGATAAGGAGCCTTGCCCCGTTCCCGACAAAGATCTTGCACTCATCCTCGCTTATCCCGGGGATACCGTACTCCGCAAGCGTCAGATTTACAAAATGCGTTATCGTCGTGCAGGTGTTCAGCAGTGTGCCGTCCATATCAAAAATTGCAAGTTTTACCATACTATTACGAATAATTCCTTTGCTTTTTGCAGTTTTTCAGATTTTTTCGAGTCTTGCGTAGGTAGCCATAAGCTTCTTTTTCCCGGCTGTGTCAAAATCGACCTCATAGAGCACATCCCCGCCGAGGTCCCGCGCGGAGACTATCGTCCCCGAACCGAACGTGATATGCGATACCCGCGTTCCGGGACGGAGCTTATCTATGCCGAAATCGGAGGCTCCCCGCCTTTGCGATGCTGCCTTATGCGGGGCATCGCTCCCGCCTTTCGCCCTGCCGTAATAGTCGCCGAATATATCCGGGACGCGATCCATCTCCGGGGTACGCGCGCGCGGCTGTGCATTACCGGGCTGTGAATACCGGCGGGGCGGTATTCTCTCGTCCTCCTCAAAGTCGAGGAGCGACCTGTCGCACTCGTCGGAGATGAAGCTCGAGAGGCGGACTGAGGAATTTGTCTGTCCGTATATGAATCTCGTCCGCGTCGCCGTGATGTACAGCTTGTTCTTCGCCCGGGTTATGGCAACGTAGCATAGCCTGCGCTCCTCCGCCATCTCCGTGGGATCTCTTCTGTTTGCCTCGGAGGGAAAAATCCCGTCCTCCATTCCGGCGAGAAAGACGGTCGGAAATTCAAGCCCCTTTGCCGAATGGACGGTCATCAGCACAACGGCGTCCGAGCCGTCGTCATATTTATCAATATCCGACACGAGCATGACCTCCTCAAGAAAGCCCCGGAGCGTCGGCTCCGTGCCGTCCTCTGCGCACCGCTGCTCGTACTGCACCGCCGCGCCGCGGAGCTCCTCTATATAGTCAGCACCGCACTCACCCTCGACGCCCATTGCCGAAAGCATATCGCGGTATCCGGAGCGGACGTACAGCTCCTCTATCGCCCTTGCCGGGGTCGGCGCGTCGCGCCGTACGCCCTCTATAAGCGATGTGAACGCCTCAAACTTATCTCTGGACTTTTCAAGGAGCGGATAGTCCCGAACGTGGAGGAGAACGTCGTACATCGACTTTCCCTCCCTGTCCGCTATGGCGGCGACCGCCTCGACAGCCGCGGCACCTATCCGTCTCTTCGGCTGATTTATAACCCTGCGGAGCCGGAGATTGTCAACCGAGTTTCCGAGCATGAAGAGGTAGGCGAGCATGTCCTTGACCTCCTTGCGGTCATAGAACTTCATGCCGCCGAACACCCGGTACGGAATACCGCTGCGGACAAACGCCTCCTCAATCGAACGGGAGAGCTGATTTAAGCGGTAAAGCACCGCAAAATCCGAATATTTTGCCCCGGCACCGACGCCGCGGTTTATCCTCGAGGCTATATATCTCGCCTCGTCCGCGTCGGTATCGGATATCTTTACCGTTATCTTTTCGCCCGCCGGACGGGTCGGTCTCATCGTCTTTTCGTGGCGGTCGCGGTTATTTGCTATTATCGAGTTTGCCGCCATGAGTATCGTCGCGGCAGAGCGATAATTGCTCTCGAGCTTCACCACCTCCGCGTCCGGGTAGTTCTTGTCGAAATTCAGTATATTTTCGACCGTAGCCCCGCGGAAGCGGTATATGCTCTGGTCGTCGTCTCCGACGACCATTATATTGCGGTAGCCGTCGCCGAGGAGCTTTGTAAGGACAAACTGCGCATAGTTCGTGTCCTGATACTCGTCGACGAGGACGTAACGGAATTTTTTCTGATAGTATTCCCGCACCTCTTTATTGTTTTGCAGAAGAAGCACGGTTTTCATTATAATGCTGTCAAAGTCAACGGCGTTGTTGTCCGCGAGCCTGTCCTCGTACCGCTCGTATATCTTCCTTATGTATTCCTCGCGCGGGTCGTCCGGGAGAGAAAAGCTCTCCGGGGGGGTGAGTGCGTCCTTTGCGCGGCTTATCTCCGCCATGACGCTCTTTACCGGCATTGACTTTTCGTCTATCCCGAGCTCACGCATACATGCAGAGACGACCTTCTTTGAGTCGTCGGTATCGTATATCGAAAAACCGGACGCGACGCCGACCTCACCGCCGAATTTCCGGAGTATGCGCACGCAGACCGAGTGAAAGGTCCCTGCCCAGACCTCCGCCGCCGCGGCAGGGTCGCCGATTGTCGCCGAGAGGCGGCTTTTTATTTCATTTGCCGCCTTGTTCGTGAACGTAAATGCGAGGAGCGCCCACGGCGGGCAGGGCTCGGTTATAAAGTCCGGGAGCACCTCGGATATTCTCTCGCAGGGCTCGTCACACAGAGCCTCGAGCGCGCGCACGTCCTCCTCCGTCGTCCCCTCCGGCACTTCCTTTGAAAAATAGGCATTCCCATACTTTACTATATATGAGATACGGTTCACAAGGACGGTGGTCTTTCCGCTGCCCGCCCCGGCAAGGACAAGGAGCGGTCCCTTTACGGTAAATACCGCGCGGCGCTGCTCCGGATTGAGTTTTTCACCGAATACCTTATCAAAAAGCGCGCGCTTTGCCGCAAGGTATCTTTCGGATAGCTCCGACATTCCGTTATCCTCCCTGTATTTTATCCTGATTTCCTTTATTTTTTTCGATATATCGGCGGGGTGTATGCCACCCGCTCCGGCGGCGTATCCCGACGGTGCATATTTTACGAAATCATGACGTTGAAAAGATGTATGCAAGCCGTGTGCGGCTCTCGCCCCTGTCGGGTAATACAGCCCCGTCGGACTTGCTTATTCCGAGAAAAATCAGACCCGGACAATCCCCGCATCTTTTGAGTTTTCCACATTGCGGATGTTGACAGTGTGGAAAACCTTTGTGCATAACCCGTGATAAAACCCGGACACTCCTATTGCAAAACGGTCTTTTCCACAGATTTTCCCACATTGTGACCTTTTTTCCGTCCTATATTTTCCACATCACAAAAACTTCACAATTCCGAGATAGCCCGAACATATTCCGGAAAATGCCGCATCAATGCGTTTTTCAGCCCATTTCGTTTCTGCCCGTTTTTATCCCATTATGAGGTTCGTAATTTTTACGACTTTCCGGCGGATTGTTTCTTTGCTTTATGTGTGCTTTGCACCTTGACGGTTCTTATTTTTGCAGGTTTTCTGTCGCTTTTGCCATGAGAGCTGCCGCCCGGCTTCCCTCCCTGTCGGTTATCCCTGCGGTATGGGCGGCTGTCGCCCGCGGTATTGCCGCGGTTATTTTCGTCCGTGCGCCCGCTGTCACCGCGAGCCGGGATATTTTTCACCCCGCCGACGACTTTTCTGCCGGGAGCCGTCCTTCTGTCTTTGAGGGCTTTTCTGTCATCCGCCGTTCTTCTGTCTGCGGCGGATTTTCTGTCATCCGCCGTTCTTCTGTCTGCGGCGGCTTTTCTGTCTGCGGGAGTCCTTTTACCTCCCGCGCCCTTTTTCGGCTTATGCCACTCTCCGCCGACGCGCTCGCCGAACGACGGGCGGACAAGACAGTCCGGAGAGTCGCCTATCAGGTCCTCTCTGCCGGCTATGCGCAGTGCCTCACGCACCATATTTGCGTTCTCGGGGCGGCGGTACTGAAGCAGGGCGCGCTGAAGCTGTTTTTCGTGATAATCGGTAGTGACGTACACCGGCTTTCCGTTCAGCGGGTTTATACCCGTGTAGTACATTACGGTTGAAACCGTGCCGGGGGTCGGATAAAAGTCCTGCACCTGCTCCGGCGAATATCCCCATTTTTTGAGACAGACAGCCATCTCGACGGCGTCGCGCATTGTTGTGCCCGGGTGGCTGGACATAAGGTACGGAACGAGATATTGCGGAAGCCCTGCCTCCGCGCACAGCTCGAAGTACTTTTTCTTAAACTGCTCGTAGACCCGCATCGGCGGCTTTCCCATCATTGTGAGCGCGTCGTCGGTGCAGTGCTCGGGCGCGACCTTTAACTGTCCCGAGACGTGGTGCGTCACGAGCTGGCGGAAAAACGTATCGTCCGGGTCGTATATAAGATAATCAAATCTTATACCCGAGCGGATAAAGACTTTCTTTATTCCGGGGAGAGCCTCTATCTCCCGGAGCATATGCGCGTATTCGGTGTGATCCACCCGCAAATTCTTACACGGGGTGGGGGCAAGGCACTTTCTGTTCGGGCAGACGCCGCATTCCTTCTGCTTTTCGCAGGAGGGGTAACGGAAGTTTGCCGTCGGTCCGCCGACGTCGTTTATATATCCCTTGAAGTCGGGTAGCTTCGTTATCAGGCGCGCCTCTTCAATGACGCTTCTCTCACTTCTTGAGCGCACCTCGCGCCCCTGGTGAAAGGTTATTGCGCAGAAGTTACAGCCGCCAAAGCACCCGCGGTTATGGGTTATAGAGAATTTGACCTCCGCGATAGCCGGTATACCGCCCTGCGCATCATAGTCCGGGTGATAGTCTCTTGCATACGGGAGAGAATAAACCCAATCAAGCTCCTCGCGCTCAAGCGGGGGCATCGGCGGGTTCTGCACAAGCATACGGTCGCCGTAATACTCTATCAGAGCCTTTCCGCGCACCGAGTCTGTGTTCTTGTACTGTATGCCGAACGCGCGGGCATACTTCGCCTTATCGTTTTTCAGCTCGTCGTAATCGCCGAGCTCTATGTAATCAAAATGCGGTTTTTCACCCTGCTTTGCAAGGTAGACGCACCCGCGCACGTCGCGAATCTTCTTTATCGGTACACCGCGATCGAGGAGCTCGGCTATACGGAGAATTATGTTTTCTCCCATGCCGTAGGTGAGTATATCCGCGCGGGAGTCAACGAGTATCGAGCGACGGACGCGGTCGTCCCAGTAGTCGTAATGTGCGAAACGCCGGAGCGACGCCTCAAGTCCGCCTATAACGATGGGAATATCGCCGTACGCCTCGCGTATTCTGTTGCAGTAGACAATGACCGCGCGATCGGGGCGGCGCCCCATCACCCCGCCGGGAGAATAGTAGTCATACGAGCGTTTTTTCTTTGAAACCGTGTAGTGTGCCACCATGGAGTCTATGTTTCCGGAGGAGACCATAAAGCCGAGGCGCGGTCTGCCGAAGCGACGGAAGTCCTCCGTGCTCCGGTAATCCGGCTGCGCAAGCACAGCCACGCGAAATCCCCGGCTCTCGAGCACGCGGGTGATTATAGCCGTGCCGAAGGACGGGTGATCCACATAGGCGTCACCCGAGACGTAGACAAAATCAACCTCAGACCAGCCGCGCGCCGCGACATCCGCCGCGGTGACGGGGAGAAAGAGGCTCCTCTCCGCTGTACTTTTCATATTACCTCCGAATATTCCGCTGTCAGAGAGTGAAATCCGAAAGCGATACCTCGCGCTGCTCTCCGCTCTCCATGTTGCGAAGCTGTGCACGACCGCACTCAACCTCGCTGTCCCCTATTATGAGCGTATATTTTGCGCCCGTCTTGTTTGCATACTTCATCTGCGCTTTAAGGCTCCTGCCGACGAGGTCGCACTCTGCCCATTTGCCCCCGGCGCGCAGTCTCTCGACTATGCCGAGCGCCTTTAACTGTGCCGCGTCACCGAGTGCGGCGATATAGAGGTCAGGTGTCGGGACCGATATTTTGTCGAGCCCCTCCTCCTGCATTGCGAGGATAACGCGGGTGAGCCCCATGGCGAAGCCTATACCGGGGAGATCCGGTCCCCCGAGGGAGGAGACGAGCCCGTCGTATCTGCCGCCGCCGCATATCGTAGACTGTGCACCGATACCGTCATATATGAACTCAAAGACCGTACCCGTGTAGTAATCAAGTCCTCTTACAATACCCGGGTCGACGGTATATTCAATACCCATTTCGTCAAGTGCGAGCTTGAGCTTTGTAAACCTTGCTTTACAGTCGTCGCAAAGAAGGTCCAGCGTTCTCGGAGCCCCTGCGGCAATTTTTTTACACTCCGGGTTCTTGCAGTCAAGGAGGCGGAGCGGGTTCTTTTCAAGTCTTGATTTACAGAGATCGCAGAGGTGCTCTCTCTTCTCCGAGAAGTAATTTACAAGCGCCGAGCGGTACGCCGGGCGACAATTCTTACAGCCTATCGAATTTATGTGGAGCCCGACCTTTTTAATTCCGAGGCGGCGGAGAACAGACGCGGCGAGAGCTATCGCCGTGGCGTCCGACGCCGGGTCAAGAGAGCCGAACATCTCGGTCCCGAACTGGAAGAACTCGCGCGATCTGCCCGCCTGCGGCTTCTCATGCCGGAAGCAGGAGATGATGTAGTAGTATTTCAGCGGCATGGGATCGGAGCACCTCCCGCCCTCGATAAGCGCGCGGACAACCGACGCCGTGCCCTCCGGGCGCAGGGATATTGACTTCCCCTCATCCCTGTCGGAGAAGGTGTACATCTCCTTCTGAACGACATCGGTAGTGTCGCCGACGCCGCGGACAAAAAGCTCGGTATTTTCTATCGTAGGCGTCCGTATCTCGCCGAAGCCGTACTTCTGTGCCTCCTCGCGCATTACTCCCTCGATGTACCGAAAAAGCGGCGTCTTATCCGGGAAAATATCCATAGTTCCCTTTATTCTCTGTATCATGTCATATCTCCTTGTCTTTTTTATCTTCCGCGGCGGCGCAGGATATGCGGAGAAGAGCCGTCGCACGCTCCTCGTCGCCCTTAAATGTAAGCATCCCGATAACCGCCTCAAAGCCCGTCGCGGCACGGTACTGTGCACCCGATACGTTCTTCGGTCGGTTGATATGCGGTGTATTCGCCGCCCGGCGATAGACCGCGCGCTCCTCCTCCGTGAGGTACGGCATTATCCGCTCCGCCGCCGCAGCCTGTGCCGGGGCGGTGATGTAGGACAGCGCGAGCGCGTTTAACTCCTTTGCATGGCTTATCCCGCGGCGGACGAGCATATCGCGGACAAAGAGCGAATGGCGCGCGTCCCCGAGGTAGGCGAGAGCCGCCGAGGAGGGCAGCGGCATGGCAGGCGGCTGCCCTGTATTTACATTTTTATCGGTCAATTCTTCTTCCATAGCCACACTCCGTAAAACGACTGCTCCGGGGGCAATACCCCGCCGATTTTATCATACAAACCATTTTATCACAAACAGCCGGCGAAATCAAGGCGTGCAGAACAAAATATGGCGACTTCCGTCTTAAAATATTTTGTAAAATTCCTCTCCAAAGGACTTGCATATATTTTGCCGGTCTGTTATAATTGTTTTATACAGATTTTTAAGGGCAAAGCACCCCGGAGAGGAGCCGCATGGAGAATTTTTCATACATAAAACGAAATTTCGACGCCGTAACGGCAGAGCTCCGGGAAATTTCCGCCTCGCTCGGAAGAGGGACACCGACCCTATGCGCCGTTACGAAGAGCGGGAGCGACGATGAACTTATTGCCCTCGCCGCCTGCGGCGTCACCGACATAGGGGAAAACCGCCCGCAGGAACTCGTGCGCCGCGCCGCGCTGCTGCATGCGGCGGGATATTCGCCGAGGCTCCACGAGATCGGAAATCTCCAGAAGAACAAGGTGCGGCAGGTCATCCCCGTCGCCTCCCTCATTCAGTCTGTCGGCTCCCTCTCCCTCGCCGCATTCATATCCGACAAGGCAACCGACTCAGGGATTACCGTCCCCGTGCTCGCAGAGATAAACTCCGGTGAGGAGGAGAACAAGGGCGGAATACTACCGGGCGTTGCGGAAAAGACGGCAGCAGCCATGGCGGCGCTCCCCGGAATACGCCTCATAGGACTTATGACAATGGGTCCCGCCGTCGGTGAGGGGGAGATACGCCCGTACTTCAGGCTGACACGTGAAATCTTCGACGCTCTGCGCGCGCGGGGCGTGTTTGAAACCGACGCTCCCACGCTGTCAATGGGAATGAGCGACAGCTACAGAACCGCAATTGAGGAGGGCGCAACGCTCGTAAGAATAGGCAGGCGGCTCTTCTCAAAGGAACAATAAACGAAAAAAAGACGGAACAAAACCGGAAAGGAAGTACATAACAATGTTTGAAAAGCTCGCAGAAAAGATCAGAGGAAAAAGCACGAATACCGAGGAGATAAGCTTCAAGCCATACAAGGAAGAGGTGCGCACGGTTGACCCGAAGAGCACCGAGGCGCCGGTGTCGGCGGCAATCGAGGAGCCGCAGGGCGCGAACCTCGAAATGAAGATAACCTATCCGAAGTCCTTTGACGAGGTCGGCGTTATAGCCGATTATCTCATTGCCGGGTGCACTGTCGTTCTCAACATTGACACGATGCCCGACAAGCAGTCTGTCCTCCGTATGCTCGATTTCCTCAACGGAGTCACCTATACAATGGACGGCGGAATAAAGAAAATCTCGAAGAACTCCTATCTCATAACCCCGAAGAATGTGGATGTGCAGGACTGATTGATACCCTCCGCGGCATCCCGGAAAGAAGAAATGGAAGAAGTACTCTATATACTCGCAAAATCGGTTGAGATATATCTCGCCGCCGTCATGCTCGCAATGATGGTGCGCGCGGTATTCCCTCTCCTTGCCGATACCGAGGGGAACGTCATCTACGGGCTCGCATGTATACTCAGCGAGCCGTTCATACTCCCCTTTCGCTATATATTCGCAAAATTCAATATAGGACAGGATTCCCCGCTCGACTTAGCCTTTCTCGTGACCTATCTTTTTCTTATGGCGGCGCGGACGCTCCTGCCCGCGATATGAAGGAGAGCAGCATGAAGCTTTCCGATAAAATTTTCAAGAAGCGGCGGCTGTCCGATTACCTCATGTATACCGCCGTGATAATCGGCGGTATAATCCTTGACCAGATCACAAAGATTCTGGCAGAGGTATTCCTGAAAAGCAACGGGACCTTTCCCATAATAAAGAACGCACTGCACCTCACGTATGTTGAAAACCGCGGTGCGGCTTTCGGTATGCTCGCCGACAGCCGGTGGCTCTTTATGGTCGTCTCCGTCGTCGCGATACTCGTGTTCGGCGCGTATCTCTATCTCGGGCACGCGGAGAGCACGCTCTCTGCCGTTGCGCTCGCCATGATGACCTCCGGCGGTATAGGAAACATGATAGACCGCATATTCCGCGGATATGTCATTGATTTCATTGACTTCCGCCTTATAAATTTCGCCGTTTTCAACGGTGCTGACTCGCTCGTCTGCGTCGGCGCGGGGCTGCTTATTCTCTCGCTCCTGCTCGGGCTACGGACGGACGGCGTAAACCGCCAAAGCAAAGACAACGGCAACGGCGGCAATAATAACGGCGCAGACGGCGACGATACAGCCGACCACGGAGACGGCGATATATGATATACACGGTACCGGAGGACGCCGCGGGCGAGCGGCTCGACGCATGGATAAGCGGCACGGCGGACATCTCCCGCTCCCGCGCGCAGAAGCTCATAGAGGAGGGCGGAATACTCCGAAACGGAAAACCCGCCGACAAAAAGGACAAGGTAGCCCCCGGGGACGAGATAACGGTTACACTCCCGGAGCCCTCGGAATGCAATGCGGAGCCGGAGGACATCCCGCTCGACGTCGTCTACGAGGACACAGACATAATCGTCATAAACAAGCCGAAGGGCATGGTCGTCCACCCCGCGCCGGGAAACGAGCACGGGACGCTCGTAAACGCCCTGCTCTGGCACTGCCGGGGAAACCTCTCCGGCGTCGGGGGCGTCATCCGCCCCGGAATAGTACACCGAATAGACAAGGACACTACCGGGCTCATCGTCGCGGCGAAGAACGACGCGGCGCATATATTTCTGTCGGAGCAGCTGAAGAGCCACGGAATATCAAGAGAATACCACGCGCTCGTCACCGGGGGATTTTCCTCCGACAGCGGGACCGTTGACCTCCCGATAGGTCGGCACCCTACGGACAGAAAGCGCATGGCAGTGGTCGACGGCGGGCGCGACGCCGTGACGCACTATACCGTTCTCGAGCGCTTTGGCGGGATAAGCTATCTGCGCCTGCTCCTTGAGACCGGGCGGACCCACCAGATAAGGGTTCACATGTCGCACATGGGGCACCCGCTCCTCGGCGATACGGTATACGGCGGTGGTAAAACCCGCTTTGAAAAGCTGCACGCCCCCCTGCTTTGCGGGCAGACCCTGCACGCAAAGCGGCTGACCCTCACGCACCCGGGCGGAGAGCGCATGACATTTGAATGTCCGCTCCCCGGGTATTTTGAAAAGCTGCTTTCCATTCTCCGCGGAGAATGAAGCAAATAAAAAACACGCCGAAAAATGAGGTAAAAAAGAATGATTGAGGCAAAGATCATATCATCTCTTGAGAACATCTTCCCCGACAGCGCGTATCTTACGTTTCCGGAGAAAAAAAGCATATCGGTTCTCCGTAACGAGCGCTTTACATTTCAGCTCCTCTACACTCTCACCCCGAATGACAGCCTGCCGAATGAGTGGCGCGTCCGCTTCTCGGTAACGGCGGAGGGCGGGCTCGCAAAGTATGCGACGCTCCGCACGGTGGACTATCTGCCGGTGCTCCTCCCCGCATATCCCAATGTGCCGGATGACGGAAACTATCTCCGCAGGACACCCGGGCTCTATCCCGACGTTCTCACCCCCCTGCACTACGGCAACTGTGCCCACGCTGTAAAGGGGCAGACCCGCGCCATATGGGTAGATGTAAATGCCGACGGCGAGACCCTCCCTGCCGGAGTACATACACTCGCACTGCACATTGTCGGCGAGGACGGAACCGACATCATGCGCGAAATATCGGTAGACGTCATTGACGCGCTCCTCCCGGAGCAGACCACGAAGCTTACGCAGTGGTTTCACTCCGACTGTCTCTCGGAATACTATCGTGTTCCCGTCTGGTCGGATGAGCATTTCAGAATTATCGAGAACTTCGTAAAATGCGCGACGAGAAACGGCATTAACATGCTCCTTATCCCCGTATTCACTCCCCCGCTCGATACAAAGATAGGCGGAGAACGCCCGACGGTACAGCTCGTCGACGTCAGAAAGGACGGAGGTAAGTACTCCTTCGGCTTTGAAAAGCTCGACAGATTTCTTGACCTCGCGAAGAGGTGCGGAATAAAGTATTACGAAATCTGCCACTTCTTTACACAGTGGGGCGCACAGCACGCGCCGAAGATAATGGCGACGGTAGACGGCGAATATAAGAAGATATTCGGCTGGGAGTCCGACGCTGTCGGCGAGTACAGCGACTTCCTCCGTATATTCATTCCCGAGCTCCTTTCGCATATGAAGGCCCGCGGAGAGGACAAGAAGTGCTTCTTCCACATCTCGGACGAGCCGCTCTCCGAGGAGGCAATAGCCTGCTATACAAAGGCGAAAAACAGCATAGCCGACCTGCTTTGTGGCTATACCATAATGGACGCCGTATCGCACTATGAGATATATGAGCGCGGCGTTCTTGAGACACCGATTCCCTCAAACGACCACATACAGCCCTTTATCGACCACGGTGTAAAAAATCTCTGGACCTACTACTGCTGCGGACAGTGCAACGGAGTATCCAACCGCCTTATCTCCATGCCCTCATGGCGCAACCGCTCGATAGGTATGCAGATGTACCGCTATAACATCGTCGGCTTTTTGCAGTGGGGCTACAACTTCTATTACAACTGCACCTCGGTGGACAATGTAAACCCGTACTATGATCTCTCCGGCGACTACTGGGTGCCGGCAGGCGACACCTGCTCCGTATACCCCGGGCGCGACGGCGACGCGCTTGAGTCTCTCCGTATAATAGTCTTTTACGAGGCTCTCGAGGATCAGCGCGCAATGCAGCTCTGCGAGTCCTTAATCGGGCGCGAGCGCACTGTCTCCGAGCTTGAGGCTGCGTTCGGCGCGCCGATAGTGTTCAGCGACTGTGCAAGATCGGCAGCACAGCTCGAGCGCACGCGCGAAAGAATAAACGCGCTCATAAAAGAAGCGGTCAGCAAGTAAAAAAAGCACGACCGCTCCGCGGTGCAAACGCATCCGGGGCGGTCGTTTTTTCGTTTTCCCGGCGTACCTAAGCCGGAATATAACCACTGAAAAGCTTTTTTGAAAAGAAAATCAGAGCACCTTTGAGAGAAACTCACAGAGGCGCGGGTCGTGCGGCGAGCGGAAGATCTCCTCCGGAGTGCCCTCCTCCTTTATATATCCGTCGGCGAAGAACACCACCCTGTCCGCAACCTCGCGCGCGAAGCCTATCTCATGGGTGACGATAACCATGGTCATCCCCTCGTCGGCAAGCTCCTTTATAAGCGAGAGAACCTCGCCTATCATCTCGGGGTCAAGGGCTGACGTCGGCTCGTCAAAGAGCATGACGTCCGGCTCCATCATCAAAGCGCGGACTATCGCGATACGCTGCTTCTGCCCGCCGGAGAGGGTGGACGGGAAAGCATCTGCCTTATCGTCAAGACCTATCCGCGAGAGGAGCGCGTGCGCCCTCTCCTCAGCCTCCGCCTTTGTACAGAGCCCGAGCTCTGTCGGGGCGAGGGTCATGTTTCCCATCACCGTAAGGTTGGCAAAGAGGTTGAAGTGCTGGAACACCATGCCCATTCTCTGTCTCGTTATATTGATATTCTGAAAGTGCTCCTTATAAAATGACTTCACTGCGCGGTCGAATTCCCCGCCCTCGCGCTTTTTCAGAAGGTCGCGGAGCTTTATCTCCCGGATAGCCTCCATGTCGCCGATACCGCCAGAGGTCATGCTCTTATAGGTTTTCGAGCTCCTTATAATGTCAAAATGCAGGTACGGGTCAACCGGGGTGAGGAGCTTCCCCTCAAACCATATCTCCCCGTAGGTCGGGGTTTCAAGCAGGTTCATGCAGCGGAGGCAGGTCGACTTTCCGCTCCCGCTCGGTCCTATTATAACGACCTTCTCCCCGCGCTTTACATCGAGGGAGACGCCGCTTAGTATATCGAGCTTACCGAAACTCTTGAAAATGTTGTTCACCCGCAAAAACGACGTCATGCAGGAGCCCGTATTGTCTGTCATGGAAATTTTATCGCCTGTCACTTGCCCGCAGTCTCCTTTCAAGCAGTTTTATAAGCCCGGTCAGCGTCATGACTATAACAAGATAGGTGGCGGCGAGCATAAGATACGGTACGACGAACTCGTATGTCCCGCTGCCTATTATCTGAAACGCATTCGTCAGATCGGTTACGGCAATGAAGCTGACGACGGAGGTGTCCTTGACAAGGGCTATTATCTCGTTTCCGAGGGTCGGGAGCATGTTCTTGAACGCCTGTGGCAGGACTATCTTTATCATGGTCCTTGAATACCCGAGACCGAGGCTGCGCCCCGCCTCCGTCTGTCCTTTATCGACGGAGAGTATTCCGCCGCGCATTATCTCCGAGACGTATGCGCCGCTGTTCATGCCGAAGGTTATTATCGCGACGGCGAGCTTGTCCACCGTGAGCCCGAGCGTCGGGAATAGCACGTAATAGACAAGCAGGAGCTGTACTATTATCGGGGTGCCGCGGAAGAATGCGACATAGACGCTCCCTATTTTCGAGAAGCCGCGCGCCACGCGGTTCTGCGTTCCTGCCTCGCGGACAGTGGCAATTATCAGTCCTAACACCAAACCTATTAAAAAGCCGAAAAAGGCTATCGACATTGTCGCGCCAAGACCGGACATGACAATCTCGTAACCCTTGTTCGTTATAAACGATTTGATGAACTTATCCCATTTACTCATCGTTTATATCTTTCCGTGTTTAATTCGTTATGCTCGACACAAGTGCCTTTGCGGTCGCCTCGTCGACGACGACGAAGGCAAGGTTTCCGTTCAGCATATCATTAGCCGCGAGCGCCGCGCTCTTGTAGCCGCTGAATTTGAGATTTGAAAATCCCGAGAAGCCGAAATCCGCGTTGCCCTCTACATAGAACTGCGAGGTCGTCGCCTTCTGCCCTCCGCACTTCGCCGCCGCGCCTGTGAGCTCTTTCAGCTTTGCCTCTATCTTCTCCGCGGTGTCGAGCCCGTCGAAGGTCGTATCATCCTTTTTGACAACTATATACTGCGCCGCGCCGAAGTACGGATCGGTGAAGTCAACCGTCTCTGCCCTGTCGGGGGTTATCGTAAGCCCGGCAATTCCTATGTCGTACTCATCCTTCGTGGCGAGAGAGGTAACAACTGCGTCAAACTCCATATTGACGACGACGAGCGTCTTTCCGAGGTAGTCGGCAAGGAGCTTTGCTATCTCCATATCTATTCCGGCTATCTTGTTTCCGTTCGTGTACTCGAAGGGGGCGAAATCAAGGTTCGTCGCCACGACGAGCTCGTCATCCGCTCCTGTGGGCGTGGTCTTTATCGTATCGTCGCCGAAGGAGGTGAGGCCCGCTCCGTCGGCGGTGTACTTTTCAAATATCGCGCTTATGTCATCCGCCTTAGCCTTGAAGAACGCATTTACAGAATTCTTCATCTCCGCGTCGCCCTTTTTGACGGCAAATGCGTACTGCTCGTTCGAGAGAGCAACCGGGACGGTTTTGAGGAGCGTCTCTCCCCCCGTCTTTGCGCAGGAGGCAAAGGACAGGCAGGCGAGCGCCGCTATTATGGCGGTCATAATAAATGCCGCAAGCTTTTTCATTTTATTTTCTCCTTTGATGTCGGGGCTGTCGCAGAGCCCTGCGCCCATCCCGTATGCTTTACGGATGGTATTATACACCCCCGGATGCATAATGTCAAGCATTTTATGAAATAAAATTCATTTTTGTTGCATTTTTATTCATGATGACAATACAGCCGACCCCGATTGTGCAGTCTGCACATGAAAATAAAAAAGCAGGTGGCTTCCGGGCGATTTTTGCGGCTTTATTCCGTTTATTCCCGGGGCGACATTCATTTGATTGCTTCTGTTATGCGGTGTTTATATGCATAATATGCATTGAATATGCATTTTACCGACTCTTCGCCGCGACACTTGATTTTATCCTCGTTTTATGATAAAATAACCGTAAAGAAATCAAAAGGATAACTTATTTTCGACTTATGATAGCTCTATCCCTCTCATCCGTCTCGCTCTCGTTCGGCGCGGACAGGATACTCGACGATATATCATTCTCGGTAAACGACGGCGACCGCGTCGGCGTCATCGGCGTCAACGGCGCGGGCAAGACCTCGCTCTTCCGCGTCATAACCGGGCAGTATCAGCCGACCTCCGGCGAGATATATATACAAAAGGGGCACACCGTCGGGCTCCTCGAACAGAACCCGGACCTCACCTCCCTGCCCGGGGAGACGAGCGTCCTCGAATACATGTACACGGCGCACCAAAAGCTCCTCGACGCGGAGGAGAGAATACGGAGGACGGAGGAGGCGCTCCGCACCTCGTCCGGCGAGGAGACGCTCCGCCTCTCTGCAGAGCTCGACCGGCAGAACGACAGCTTCCGTAAAGGCGGCGGGCTTGAGTTCCGCTCACGCTGTCGCGCGCTGCTCCTCCGCCTCGGCTTCACCGAGGAGCAGACAGCGCAGAAGATACACACCCTCTCCGGCGGGCAGTACACCCGCCTCGCGCTCGCGCGGCTTTTGTCTACGGAGCCGGATATACTCATGCTCGACGAGCCGACAAACCACCTCGACATAGACGCGCTCACATGGCTCGAGGGCTTTATCTCCGGGTATAAGAAAACCGTCATGGTAATCTCCCACGACAGATACTTCCTCGACCGGACGACGAACAAAACCCTCCATATACAATTTACACGCGCGCGCCTCTACCCCGGAAGCTACTCGGCATGTAAGGAGAGGCAGGAGGAGGAGACCGCATCGCTCGAGAAAAGGTATCGCGAGCAGCAGAAGGTCATCGCAAGAATAAAGGCTAACATAGAATTTCAGCGCAGGTGTAACCGCGAGCATAACTTCGTCACCATCCGCTCAAAGGAAAAGCAGCTCGAGAGAATGGAGAAAATCGAGCTCGCGCCGAAGGCACCGCGCGACATCCGCCTATCATTCTCGGAGGATATACACAGCGGAAACGACGTCATAACGGCAAAGGACCTCTCCTTTTCCTATTCCGAAACCCCGCTGATACGGAATCTGAATTTCATGATAAAGCGCGGAGAGCGCGTCATGTTTCTGGGTCCGAACGGCTCCGGCAAATCGACTCTCATGAAGATAATGAACGGCAGGCTCACGCCGCGCGGCGGCAGTCTCACCGTGGGCTACAACGTAAAGATAGGCTACTACGACCAGGAGAACCGCGGGCTCTCGGCAGAAAAGACAGTGTTCGAGGAAATACACGACGAATACCCGACAAAGACCGACCTCGAGCTCCGCTCCACCCTTGCTCTGTTCCTTTTTGATGCGGACGACATACAGCGCAGGGTCTCTACCCTCTCAGGCGGTGAGCGCGCACGGCTGACGCTCGCAAAGCTCATACTGAAAAAGGTAAACCTCCTTATAATGGACGAGCCTACGAACCACCTTGACATCGGCTCCTGCGAGGCTCTCGAGAACGCGCTGCTCGCCTTTGACGGCACTATAATCGCGGTGTCACACGACAGATATTTCATAAACAGGATAGCCACGCGCATAATTGAGCTCGCGCCGGAGAACCCGCGCGGAATGTACGACTACCCGCTCGAGGACTACGACGATGCGTACACCGAATACATGCGCCTGCGCGAATTGCGAAGGGCGACGGCAGAGGCAACGGCGGAAAAGGCGGCGCCGAGCGACGCGAAGGCACAGTATGAGGCGACAAAGCGGGAGAACGCGCTCCGCCGCTCGGAGGAGCGGAAGCTGCGCCGAGCGAAAGAGAGAATACCCGAGCTCGAATCGGAGATAGAAGAGATAGACCGCGAGCTCTATGGCGAGGCGGCGAGCGACTATGTGCGCGCCGCGGAGCTCGAGGAGAGAAAAGCCGCCGCCGAGGCAGAGCTGCTCGAGCTCTACGAAACCGTGATGTAATTGCGGCAAAACCGTGGGTGGCGGCAGAGGAAAGCGCCCCACGAAAGCCCGAAACACCGGAAAATAATAACCGAACCTGCACCCGAAAATCCCGTAACCCGGATTTTCGGGTCTTTTTTTGTGTCTTTTCAACAAAACGATAAAGGAAAAATCAGGAAAATCCTGTAAGCGTCGGGTACTTACCCGACCCCCGTCGCGGAGCTACAATATATTTGCCGGGCGGGACGACTGCAGCGAAGCGACCGGCAGAGGGAGGTGCCTATGGCGCAGCAGAAAAACAAAAGTGCAAGAGAGCTCGCACGCGCCATGTACCGCTACTTCGGCGGATATAGCGGAGACGGGGCGCCGAGCTACGGGAAGTTTGCGAGGGAGTGCGGAATTACGCTCGCGGAGCTTGCGGAGCGCAGATGTGACGAAATATTTGACAGGGCGTGGCGCGAATGCGGCGAAATCAGAAGAGATTATCTTATAGACTCAGCGCTTACAAAGCGCGCGGACCCGTCATTTGTAAAATATCTGCTCTCTGAGGAGAGCACCGATTCCGGCGCGGACGACGAGATAAAGGTCACCCTTGAGGTGAGCGACGGAGAATAGCATGGAGCTGCGACTTCGGGTAACGGAAAAACAGCGGCGCTTCATATTCTCGGGCGCGACGGAAACGCTCTTCGGCGGGGCTGCGGGCGGCGGAAAGTCATACGGGCAGATAGTTGACGCCCTGCTCTTCGCCCTCCGCTACCCCGGCTCAAAGCAGTTAATCCTCAGGCGCACCTTCCCGGAGCTTGAGAAATCGCTCATAAGAACGGCACTCTCGCTCTATCCGAGAGCTCTCTTTACCCTTAACTCCTCCTCTCACACGGGAAAGCTCAGAAACGGCTCGGTAATAGATTTCGGTTACTGCGCGGCGGAGAACGACGTCTACCAGTATCAGAGCGCGGAATACGACTGTATCCGTTTTGACGAGCTGACGCACTTCACCGAGAGCCAGTACCTTTATCTTATATCCCGCGTTAGGGGTGCTAACGACTATCCGAAATGCGTGAAGTCCTCGACGAACCCCGGCGGCATAGGTCACTCATGGGTAAAGGCGCGGTTTATCGACCCTGCCCCGCCGGACACCCTCTTTAAGGGAGAGGACGGAATACAAAGGATATTCATTCCCGCGCTCCTGTCCGACAATGGCTTTCTGACCTCGCGCGACCCCGGGTACCGCGAGCGGCTCTTGGCACTGCCGGAGAGGGAGAAAAAGGCACTCCTGTACGGCGACTGGAACATCTTCGAGGGACAGTATTTCCCCGAGTTTTCGGCAAAGGAGCATGTGATAGCCCCGTTTGAGATTCCGCCGCATTACAGAAAATACCGCACCATCGACTACGGGCTCGACCGGCTCGCCTGTCTGTGGATAGCGATAGCGCCGGACGGACGGGCGTATGTCTACCGTGAGCTCTGCGAGTCGAACCTCACCGTAAGTGCGGCGGCGCGCGGAATACTCACAAGGACGCCGGTGGGCGAGGACATCTACGCAACACTTGCGCCGCCGGACCTCTGGGCGCGGAGCCAGGAATCCGGAAAAAGCAAGGCCTCCCTCTTTTCCGAATACGGAATAAACTTCACGAAAACCGGAAACGACCGCGAGGCGGGCTGGCTCGCACTCAAGGAGTGGCTCGCCGTTCGGGACGGCGCACCGATGCTGCGCATCTTTTCCACCTGCACGGAGATAATCCGCTGTCTGCCCGCGCTGACGGTGGACAAGCTCCGACCGAGCGACTGCGCAAATGAGCCGCACGAGATAACCCACGCGCCGGACGCGCTCCGCGGCTTTGCGGTCTATCACACAAGACCCGCGCCGCAGAGGTGCGCGTCGCCCCGCCGGAGGTGGAGCCCCGACATGTGGGAGGACTACCGCACGGCATCTCCCGAAGAAAAAGAATATCTGAAACGCAAATACGGAGAACCTGAATGAAAGAATATACCAAAACAAAAGAGGAACGGCTGAATTATTTCCGCGACCTCTACGAAAATGCGAAGGAAAAATACTCGGTGGTTACAGACGACCTCGCAAGGCACATGGAGCAGTACAGAGGCTCCTCCGCCATTGACGGCTCGGATGTGCGGGCGGAGTCGGTGCGCAACATCACCTATGAGATAGTGGAGAGCCAGATCTCCTCCGACATCCCGCTCCCGCGGGTGGAGTGCTCCTGTTACAGTGAAAAGCACAACCGCAACGCAAAGAGCATAGAGCGTCTCTGTACCTCTGTTCGTGACCTGCTCCCGTTTGAAGAGATGAACGACCTCGACGAGAGGTACACCTACATCTACGGCGGGAGCGTGTGGCTTGTCGAATGGGACTGTGACCTGCTCCGCGGCAGGGAGCGCGGCGGCGTGCGCGTGCATTGCGTGTCCCCGCGCGACTTCATACCCCAGCCGTCGGTAAGCTCGGTTACCGACATGGAGTATTGTTTTCTCCGCTTTACGACAACAAAGGGCGAGCTCGTAAGAAAATACGGGATTTTGCAAAGTGAAGTTGACAAAAGCGACCTCGAAAGCCGGGGGGCGGACGACGACCCGGACCCGGACGGCGAGTGCGTCACCGTCGTTCTCTGCTTCTATAAGGACGAGGACGGCGAGGTCGGGGAGTTTATCTTCTCCGGCGATCTTGTGGTTCGCGACCTGCCGAAATACTACCGCCGCAAATACCGCGTATGCAAAAACTGCGGCAAGGCGGAGGAGATATGCACCTGCGGCAGCGGAGAATTTGAATACCGTGACGCACAGTACGAGGAGCCGACACGTATAATCCCCCTCTCCGACGGCTCCTTTATATCCCCGATAGCCGAGTCCGCGCCCGGTGGCAGTACCCTCGAAAACCGTACACGCCTCCCCTATTACACTCCGAAAACCTTCCCCATAGCGATAAGGCGCAACACCTCGTCTGAGGGGCGGCTCCTCGGTCAGTCCGACTGCGAGTACATAAGGCCCGAGCAGCAGGCGATAAACAAGCTCGAAACGAGAATATTACAGAAGCTCCTGCGGGCGGGGATAACCCCGATAGTTCCCGAGGACGCGAGCATAACGCTCAACAACTCCGTATTCGGGCAGCTTATCAAAATGAAGCCGGGAGAGAGCGCAGCGCAGTACGGAAAGGTGGACACGACCCCGGACATATCGCAGGATATAGCCGAGGCGGAGCGCCTCTACGACCAGGCGAAGCGCATAATCGGAATATCCGACGCCTTTCAGGGGAACGACGGCGGTTACAGCGAGTCGGGAGTTGCAAGGCAGCTCCGCATATCGCAGGCGTCCGGCAGACTTGAATCAAAGAAAAAAATGAAATATACCGCCTACTCCGCGATAGACCGGCTGATATTCGAGCATTTTCTCGCATTTGCCGACGAGCCGCGCGCCCTCTCCTATAAGGACGCCTACGGAAGAACACATTCGGCTGAGTTCAACCGGTACGATTTCCTTGAATACGACCCCATTACGGGCGAGTACGTCTACGACGACTCCTACCTCTTCTCCGTCGACCTCAACGGCGGAGCGGAGTACCAGCGCGAGGCACTCTGGGAGAGGAACCTTGAAAATCTGCGCGCCGGCACGCTCGGCGACCAAAAGAGCCCTGTCACCCTGCTCCGCTACTGGCAGTGTCAGGAGCGGGCGCACTACCCGTATGCAAGAGAGAATGTCGAATACTTCAAGGACGAGGTGGAAAAGGCGGGAGAAACGCAGGAGGAAGAATGGACACAGAAAAGCTTATAAGCGGCATCGGCACGGCAAGGTACATAAAAACCAAGCTCCGGCAGAACCGGGCACCGGGCTACGCCGACTGGCTGAAAAGCTACGGCACAGACACGGCGGCAGATCTCGCCGCGGCAGAGCGCGCGGCAGCCGAGAGCTACACCCGCGCGGACACCGGCTACGGCAGGCGCGCCGAAGCCCTCGCCGGGGCGGGAATGAGCTACAGCGGGTACAGGGACTATCTCCAGGGCGTCGCCCACTCCGACCTGCAGCGGGCAATGACCGCCGCAAGGAGCACCGCCGCCGAGGGCGAGCGGAGAAACGCCGCATCATACGCGGATTATATAGCCTCGTATAACAAAAGCCAGTCAAAGCTCGCGTCGGATGCCGTAAAGCACCTGACAGACGAGCGGATGGTGGACCCGATGACAGCCTATCAGTACGCCCTCACCCTCGGGCTCTCGGAGGAGAACGCGGCATACGCCGCAAGAGAGGGCACCCGCGCGGCACGCGAGTCGATAATACGCTATCTCATGGAGCAGATGAACAAGACTAAGCTGACAAAATCCGAGGCTATGAACTACGCAAAAGCCCTCGGTCTCGGCGACGAGGACATAAAGCGCATAGAGAGCGGCGCACCGTACAGAGAGAAGCACTACTACGACGAGAGCGGCAAGGAGATAACCTACCTCGAATATCTCAAAAAGAAGCTCGAGGACATGAAAAACGGCAAAAACTGAAAACAGCGGTCAGACGACCGGAAAGGAAAACAAATGAAAAGAAGGAACAATATTTCATCAACCTACGCCACCGTCAAGGGCGGTAAAATAGCGGCACCCAACAAGCAGAAGGACGAGCCGCGCGCGACAAAAACCGTGGGCTCCGACCTGCGGATAAAGAGAGGTTAAAGAGATGGATGCGGAAGAAACGGAACGCCAGAAAAAAGAAGAGCTGACCTCCGCCCCGGCGGACGGGGACAGAGAGACGGAGACCGCCGCCGGCACGGACGGCGGCGCGGCAGAAGAATATTCCGCGGGCGAGGATGACGGCACGCACGGCAACGGCAATAAAGCGGCAGACGAAAGCGCCGCAGCAGCTGACGACGGCGACGGCTACGACGCCGCAATGCAGGAGTACGGGCGGCGCGCGGAGGAGGACGCAAGAGAGCTTCGCGCCATGTTCCCGGAGCTCTCGGCTCTCTCCGGCATAGCCGCCCTGCCCGACCCGATACGCTTTGCGGAGCTGCGCGACCTCGGGCTCAGCGCAAGGGAGGCATACCTCGCGACCTCGGGCGGCAGGCGGCAGGACAACCGCGCCCATCTGCACAGCGCGTATCCCTCCCCGGCACACACCCCGGCAGGGATGAGCGACGATGAGCTGAGGCGGGCACGGGAGCTCTTCTCCGACCTCTCCGACACGGAGATAAGAAAACTCTATAAACGCATTTCCGGATAACCGGAGAAAGGAAAACAAAAAATGTTCAAGCTTATAAAAATACTCAATTCACCGACCGGAATCCCCGACTATAAAATGGTCAGTACGGAGGTTACCGAGAAGTATTACATCGGCTGTGCGCTCACCCTCGCCGAGGGCGCGGCTGTCCACTGTGCGAGCGGCAGTACAATGCCGCAGTACATAGCGGCAGAGCAGCTCGTCTCCCCTAACGGCGAGCTGCTGCGCGTATTTCCCGTCACACCCGACATGGTGTTCGAGGTTGCGGTAACTACCGCGCCGGACGAGATATATCCCGGCGTCCGCGTCAATATGGCGGAGTACATCAAAAACGTTTACAGCCTCGTGAGCGGCACGCCGGCAGAGAACGGAATAGCCGTCGTCTACGACGCCTGCGGTGCCGAGAAGAAGGGCGACAAGATACAGATACGCTTCGTCGCTCCCCCCGCCGCGGCGAGTACCGGCAGCAACGTCTGACGCGGCGCACGGTAAGCAGTCATAACAAGAAAGGACAGGAAAAATGATACTTTATTCAAAATCCAACGGTCTGAACAACAGTGCCGTCGGCAAACTCGAGACCCCTATAAAAATGATAATCGAGCACGAGAGCGACATACTCTCAAAGCGCGGCGGCGTCTGCGACTGGCTTTTCAACGTCGAGAAGAGCAACAAGTTCGGCGAGACGATTGTAGGTCAGAACGAATTTGACATCTTCAAGGCTACGCCCGAGGGCGCGGGTGCCGAGGGGGACACCGTCTATGAGACCTACAAAAAATTCATAGAGCATATTCAGTTCACAAAGGAGTTCACCATCTCTGCGGAGATGATGGAGGACGCGAACTACGGCGTCGCCCAGGATGCAAAGCGCCGCGCGGAAAACTTCACCCGCGCGTATTACAAGACCCGCAACAGGATCTGCACCGCCGCGCTCGCAAACGCCATATACTCGGAATTCAATTTTGCAAATGCGACAATCGACATAAGCACGGCGGACAAATTCCCGCTCTTCTACAGCTCGCACGTCTACGGCGCCTACGACAAAATGGGCACCCAGTCGAACCTCTTCAGCGGTAACATCATAAAAACCGGCACCGGCACTGCCCGCAAGGTATCCGGCGAGCAGCTTGAGGAGAGCCTCATGGCGCTCTCCCACAAGATACGCAATATGAAGGACGAGAACGGCGAGCCCCTCGGCTACACCGCCGACACAATAATCCTCCCGGGCAACCGCCCCTCCCTTGAGATGCTCGTGAAGAAGGTCTGCGGCTCGGAGGGCGCGCTCGGCAACGGGTATAACGACATAAACCTCCACTACGGCAACTGGAACGTCGTTGTCCTCCCCGACTGGACCACTGCGGACGACCGCATGATGGTGATGTCGAGCGAGGCGAACAAGAACCTCGCCGGCAATATGTTCTTCAACCGCGTTCCGCTCACCGTATCGAGCTGGGTGGACCACCACACCGGAAACTATGTATGGAACGGCAGATGCCGCTTCGGCATAGGCTTCGGCTCCTATAAGCACATACTTCTTGCGATAGACTCCGAGACGAGAGCCGACGGTACAGTGCTCCTGTAAGTCGTCCGGCGCCCGTCCCGGGCTTCGGGGGTGCGGGGGCGGAGAGGCAGATACCGCTCCTCCCCCGTATTGCGCCCCCGGGAAAGGAAATTACATGAAACTCAAAGAATTAAAAGAGGAGGTTACCGCCCTCGGCTACGGGGAGGACGGGGTGACGGACGGGGCGTTCTGCCGCTTTCTCAACCGTGCGACGGCGAGAATGGCGGCGGAGTATCCGCTCCGCGCCCGGGTCAGGCTTGTATTCCCGCCCGTGCTCTATCGTGAGCTTGCGTCCCTCGCCGTACATACTCCCGGCGCGCCGCTCTCATATACTCTTACGGGTCTTGCCTATTCTCTCACCGTAACCGGAGAAGGCACCGTTACGGTCTTTGACGGAGAGAAAACAAAAAAGCTTCTGCTCCCCGAGGGGACAAGCACGCTCCGCGGGTATCTTCACGGAGAGGGACGTCTTCTGACCTCGGGTGAGACGCCCTTTGCAATCTCCCGCCTTATAGTATTCGACCGGCTGTGCGTCCCGTCAGAAAAGGACATACCGCTCGCGGGAGAGGGCGGCGTCCGGGACATGAAAAAGATATGCCCGGACTTTCTCGCGTTTATATCCGAGCCGACGGATATATCCGGAAAACCGATACACGGGTGTACGCTTTCCGCAGCTTTTATAAAAATGCCGGAGTCGTTTTCCGGTGAGATAGCCGTCGATTACCGGCGCGCGCCGCGGGAGATGACGCCGGAGGACGCGGAGGAGGAGATCGATCTCCCGGAGCCGCTTATATCCCTGCTGCCGCTCCTCATGGCATCCGAAATATACCTTGACGGCGAGCCCGAGCGCTCGCAATATTTCGCCGCGCTCTATCGCGACGGAATGGAGCGCGCAAAGCGGAGCCTGCGCGATTTTTCTCCCGGAGAGTACCGGGATGTTCTGGGGTGGTAGTATGGCTTACGGAAAGAATACATCGACCGAATACAGCCGTCATTACACCGACATGCGCGGCGTCGACCTCTCGGGCGACGGCTCCTCAGTGCCGAAGAACCGCTTTGCATACGCCGAAAACATGTACCGCGACTGGGAGGGCGACGACCCGTCGGCGATAGAGAGCCTGCCGGGCTACCGGAGGCTTACGACGCTCACGGGAAAGGTAAACGGAATACATCTGCATCGCCGCAAAAGCGGCAACAGGCTGCTTGTGCACTCCGGAAACGACCTCTTCTCGCTCGACGCCGACGACCTCACCGGAAACGTCTCTTTTAAAACCGAAGCCTCCGGGCTTGCGGACAAAAAGAGCATATCCTTTCAGTCAGGCAGCTGTCTTTTTATACTGGACGGCGAAAAAATGCTCAAGGTATACGAAAACGGCGTCATAATGTTCGTCTCGGAGGAGGACGGATATGAGCAGCCGTATGTACCGACAGTATTTGTAAACGGTACGGAATACGAGCAGAGAAACATAATGAGCAGTGCCTTCCACGAGGAGTATACGGTAGCCTCCCCGGAGGAGGTGCTCAAGGAGAGCGAGGGCTTTTCTTTCCGGATAATCAGTGAACGCGGGCACACCGCAGCGGTCACCGGATATGCCGGGAGCGACGTGACGGTCTCCGTACCGAAAAGAATAAGCGCAGGCGGTGCCGACTACGCCGTGACGGAAATAGACCCGGGGGCACTGTCCGGCAACACGCAGCTTCAGAGCATAACTCTCCCGGAGGGAGTGCTCACAATAGGCAGCGCGGCGTTTTCCTCCTGCTCCGCTCTTCAGAATGTCTTTCTCCCCGACTCGCTCACATCGATAGGCGACAAGGCGTTTTACAGCTGTAAAAGTCTTGTCAATATATGGCTCGGCGATGGGCTCGAAGCGATAGGAAAAGACTGCTTTGTGAGCGGGACAACTGCCCCCCTGATACGCTATCCTAAGACCGAGGCGGATTTTAAGCTCATCGACGGCTACGACGGACTGAAAAACGTGAGTATCAGTTATGGTGAGCGTTACGGATACTGCCTTGTGTGCATACCCGTTTTCAGCCGTGCATCCTCGGTGACGCTCGTCCGAATGAACGGTGTCACGCATCCGTTCCGCACGGTGATGTCAGACGGATATGTCAGAGGCGTTGAGTTCACGGAGGACAGAAGCGCGCTCGTCGGCGCGACTTTCGTAATAAGTGCCGTATACTCATCCGCCGCCCTCTCCGGGGTACTGCCGGGAGAAAATCTCAGCGAACAGCAAAAATCATACACGGGTACCGGCTTTGACGCTGTAATTCACTGTCGGATATGCGAATGCTTTGACGGACGCATTTTTCTCTCCGGCAATCCCGACCTCCCGAACACGGTGTTCTGGTCACAGCGCACGCGGGACGGAGTAAACTCGGGGACATATTTCGGCGCACTCAATTATTTCAACGACGGCATAGGCGCATATCCCGTGACAGCAATGATGAACGCGGGCGGCGAGCTCGCGGTATTCAAAGCCGGGGACGACGGGACGGGAAGCATATTTCTTCACACCCCTACCGACAGCGGGAGCGACCTTCTGACAAAGATTTACCCGGTAAGCTACGTTCACACCGGGCTCTCCTGCCGCGGGAGCGCAATCCCGTTCTTTGACGACCCGCTCTTCATAACCGAAAAGGGCGTACTCGCCATTGAAAAGCGCGCGCTAAACCTCGAGCGCTCGATAGCCTGCCGCTCACGCAATATAAACCGCCTTCTCTTAACGGAGGACGCGGAGAATATACTCGCCGCCAAGTGGTGCGGGTACCTCGTACTGATAGCCGGTGAGCGGATGTATCTTGCCGACTCCCGCTCATTGTTCCGCGCAGATACCGGAGAGACCGAATACGAGTGGTATTATGCCGACGGAATAGGCTCGCACAGCGGGGACGCCGCGGTCTACCGCTATTCGTCGGCAACGCCGGACGGATATATTCCGGCAAAGCACCCGGACGGAATATGCGACAGGACGCTCTACGAGGAGCCGGACGGGAACGGCGGCAAGCGTCTCTACTCCGAGGAGGAGGGCGGAAAGGTCGCCGTCTATAAAACCGAGGAGCGGGCGGGAGGCAAAATCTCACCCCCGACGGCACTCTTCTCCGACGGCGCGCGGCTTATTTTCGGGACCGCGGACGGCGCCCTCATGATATTCAATAACGACCTGCGCGGCATCGCGCCGAAGGCTCTTCGTGAAAGCGAAGCTTTTGACCCCGAGGACTACGCCCGCGTTATGGGGCGGAGAGTTCACCCGTCGTTCTACGGCTTTGAGAACCATGCGCCGCGCTACTCCTTAAAATTCGCGCTCGACAACTGCGGAATACCGCACATGACAAAAGACACCGTCAAGGGCTCTCTCACCCTGCGGCTCTGTGCCCTGTCCCCCGCGACGCTGCGCGTCGATGTCGGGTCTGAGCACGACGGATACACGGAGGAGGCAAGCATCCCCGGCGGCGTGTTCGACTTCATTGACACTGACTTTCAGAGCCTCGCGATGGACACGGCAAGGTGCGTGACGCTCCCGGTAGGCGAACGGCTGCGCGGTTGGGTTGAAAAGCAGCTTGCAATATCCTCCGACCGCTATCTCTGTCCTATCGGCATCTACGGTGCTTCATTCCGCTTTACCGTGCGCGGAAAGGTCAGAAAATACTGACCCGTGTATCAAAAAACAAGCAATGAAAAAGAAAGGCAACAAGAAAAATGACAACAAAAATTATCACCGACGCCGAGGCGCGGGAGCTGAAAATCTCCTCTCTCCCCTCCCGTCCGACAGCGCCGGCGGCATTCGGCGGGCGGGGCTACACGGCGACGGAGATGAAGGCGGCGTTCGATAAGCTCCCCGAGCTCATAATATCCCGCCTTAATGCCCTTATTACCGATATAGAGAGCACGGGCGACGATTCCCTCGCCGGGGCGGTCAAAACCGGGATCTCCGACGGGCACACCCTCTCGCGCCTTTTCTCGGATATACAGGACGGCGACTTTGCGGGGTATCTGCGCGTCGGCAACAGCTCTCTTGACACTGAAATAAGCTCAATAAGCGAGAGCCTCGCCGCTCTCAAAGACAGAATCAGCGCGCTCGAGGAGCGGCTCTCCGACGCATACGGAAACGGAGGCAAAGCATGAAGCGCATAACCTTTGCAAATGTCGGCGGCAGCTTTTTTCCCACGTCCTCCGACCCGGAGCCGTCGCGGGAGCTGACGGTAGCTCTTCCCCGCGGGTGTGAGGGATTTCTGCGCGCAACTCCGTCGCATACTGCCCGCTCCGGCACCGTAAGGTCTCTGCCCGACTGTCGGGTCAGGGACGGGGCGGCGACGCTGCGCTTCTCCGGATACCCGGAGGGGGAATACGTACTTCGGCTCGTCGGAGACAGCGGGAGCACCCGTCTCTCCGTCATAAGCTACGACGGCTGTAACATCACAATAGCCGACCCGGAAAATCTTCTCTTTGCTCTCGTGCGGATAACCGCCGAGACGCTTTGTGCCGTCCGCAAGCTCGAGCGGCGGGTCGACGGAACCGAAATCGGCGTGTTCGGCAAAAATCTCTTCTGACGCCGGAAAGGAAAAATCATGATAAAGAAAGCAAGTGTAAAAATCATTTCAGTGCTTGCGGTGCTCATAATGATGTTCACCGCGGCACTTCTCCCCGCCGCGGCATATAACGGCGGCGCCGAAAACGATGCCGCGGGCATAACCGCCGCCGCGGACGCCGAAGCCCCCGGCAAGGACAAAAATCAAAGCGGTCCGACCGACAGAGGCGAGAGCGGCAGGACGGACAACGAAAGCGCAGGCGACGGCGAAAACGGCGAAGGCACACCCGGCGATGATGCCGGAGCCTCCGGCGGAATTTTCGGGGAAATCTACTCCTGCCTCGCGTCGCACGCCGGGGAAATCTTCTCCACCCTCTCATTTATAGGAACGGTAGCCGTCGCCCTCGCGTACAGGCGCGGGCTGATACCGCTGCTGCGCGACGGGCTCGGCGCCATCGGCGGCGCGGCGGGCAATATAAGCACGAGCGCCGAGAGGACGCAGGCAGTGACGGAGGAGGCGATAGCGGGGGTCAGAAGGGCTCTCGACGGCTTCTCCGACACGCTGCGCACCATTGAGCGCGCGGGAGAGGACACCTCGGAGCGGCTCCGTGCCCTTGAGGGCGAGGGGTACGACAAAAAAGCCCTTACAAAAATTCTTCTTGAACAGATAAACATGCTCTCCGACATATTCATGTCTACCTCCCTGCCGCAGTTCCGGAAGGACGAGATAGCCGAGAGGGCAAAGGAGATGCGCGACCTCGTAGCCGCCGTCAGCGGAGGAACGGAGGAAAAATAACATGGTAAGACGGAAGAAGCTTATTCTGCGCGCGGCTGGTGCTCTTGCGGCAACGGTGCCCCCCGCCGCCGCGACGCTCGCCTACTTTCCGCTCTGGAGGGCGCGGGGCGGGGAGTATATTCTTTCCGGGCTCGCGCTCACGCTCCTCATTCTCTCCGCGCTCCCGCTCCGTAACGCGGTGAAAAAACACCTCCGCTCACCGAGTGTGACGCTCGTATGGTTTCTCTCATTTATCCTGTTTTTCACCCTCTCGAAAATCGCGGAGCAGGTCACGGTAATATCCTTCTTCGGGCTCGCCGGAAACCTCGCCTGCACCCTTCTCTATAAGCTCGCCGGAATGAACGGCGACGGCAAGAGGATAAATAACGGCAGGGAGCAGACGGACGGCGAGGCAGAGCCCGGAGGCAGCGCGGCAGCGGTGATTATCCCGGAAGCCCCGCAGGTAAGCGGCACCCCGTGTACCGATAACGGCGGCGCGGGCACGGGAGGACGGGAATGAAAAGCGATTTTGAAAAAACCCTCCTTGAGTCAAGCGACATAATGAAAAAGACCTACGCCCGCCTCTGTGCAAGCGCGGGCAAGGTCATAGCTCTGATAACCGCGGCGGTCGCCTGTCTTGTCACCTTTACCGACATTAATCTCTCGGACATGGGCGCGCGGAGCTTCACGCTCACGCTCCTTATGATGCTCGCGGCGTCCTACATAATGTACTTCTCTCTTGAGGACGCGGGCGAGCGGCTCGGCGAGGAGTCCGAGAGCTACCGCGCGGCAAAGGCGCTCTACGACAGGGAGGCGGAACGCACGGACGGCTCCGACCTCCCCGCCCTGCGCCTCTTCTGCTCCGATTACGTAAAGGAGGAGCTGCGGGCGCGGAGAGAAAAAATAATGTTCTCATACGGGTATTCCTATCGGGATTACGAGACGGCGGCGGGGGACGGCAAGTCCGGAGACAAAAAGCTGCGCCGTGCGGTGCGGCGGGCGGCGCGGCAGACCCCATTGCGGCTCACGCCGGGTGCGCTCCTCTCCTGCGGGTGGAGGAGCCGGGGGGCGGAGATATGGGACCCCTCGCAGACAAAATTTCTGCATCTCATAATCCGGCTCATCCCCTCTACCCTCTGCATGACGCTCACCGTCTCGGTGGTCCTGTCGGCAAAGCCGGATCTCGACGCGGCTACGGTGATAGACAGTATTCTCAAGCTCTCCGCCCTGCCGGTAATAGGCTTCCGCGGTTATGCGCGTGGGTACAACTACTCGCGCTGTGACGTTGCGGAATGGCTCCGCTCCAAAGCGCGGCTGCTCTCCGCGTTCTCGGAAAAAAGAGAGCACTACCGCACCTTAGCGGAGGCAAAAGAATAAAAAAGCACCACCCCGTGTACGGTTTTCGTGCCGTTACACCGGGTGGTGTGATCTATTTTCCGGGAGCTGCATATTTCCGGCTCCTCTGCTTTAAGGTCTCCCGCCATGAGACCTTTTTGTCTATGTAGGTGAGTATCCACGCTTCGCGCGACCTCGGAAACGCGAAGAAGGTCAGCGGCCACATGTGAGAACGTATTATCCTGTCCTCGAGCTTACTTATCCCGAACTCACGCCGGGCGTTTGCCGCGGCGCGGCGCGCATGGCGAAAGCCGTGCAGGCGGTGGGAGCCGTCGCCCCTCTCATGCCAGTCGTAAAGATAGAAATCGTGGAGGAACGCCGCCCGGACGAGTGCCTCAACATTCACGCGGCTCCCGTGCCGGAGGACATATTCATAGCACTCCGTTGCAACGCTCATACAGTGCTCATAGGTCGTGACGCTGCCGTGCTGTATGTATTTCTTCATCTCCTGCACCCGCGGGTGTGAGATAAGCGGCCCGAGTATCCCTGTGACGCGATCTTTTTCTTCTGTTGTAAGCATACCGCACCTCCCCGCCGCATGTTCTGATGTAATGATAGCATCCCGCGCCCGTAAAGTCAATAATTTATTTTTGGTGCGCGCGCCTTTTATTGACTTTTCGGGGTATGTGTGCTAAAATAAACTCCGGTAATAAGTCGGCGCCGCGACCGGCGCGCAGCAGGAAAAAACGGAAGGAGGAATACCGTATGCGTATAGCCGACGACGGGAAAATATCCGTCGGCACAGCCGAGCTTATATCGCTCGCACACAGGAAAATCGCCCGTATTCCCGACTCCGTAAAGCCCGAAAACGGGCGTGCAGACGCAGAGGAGACGGCGCGCGTATTCGGCGACGGGGTGAGCGTCCGCGGGCTTTGCGGAACATTCACATTATCCGGTGACGAATGTGTCATAAACGCGACAGCCGCCGTATGCGACGGCGGAATTTTTCTCCTGTGCCGCCTGCCGGACGGCAAACGCCGCCCCGCAAAGAATGTTGAGGCGGATATGAGAGCCGAGGGCTTTATCCTCGGCTACCTTCTTGCATATACGGACGGGCTCGCAGAGGTGCATATCACCGTACGGTACGTTGCGGGAGACGGCACCGTGTCCGACGCCGGGGAGACCGTCGACAGGAAAAAGCTCACCGCCTTTTTTGAAAAATGCCGTGCGACAGCCGAAATATACGGCGCGCCGGAGCTCGAGCGGATAAAGACCCGGCTCCCCTCCCTCGCCGCCGTGCACTTTCCCTACCCCACGGTGCGCGAGGGTCAGCGCGAGTTCATGCAGACCGCCTATCGCAGTATATGCCGCGGCGTGACGCTCTGCGCATGTGCCCCGACGGGAACCGGAAAAACCGTCTCGGTTCTCTACCCCGCGCTCCGCGCGCTCGGTAACGGGGTCGTCACAAGGGTGTTCTATCTGACCCCGAAAACGACGACGGCGGAGGCGGCGCGCGACTGTCTTTTGCTCTTTTCCTCACGCGGGACAAGCCCCCGCTCCGTGATACTCACAGCGAAAGAGCGGCTCTGCCACGAGGGGAACCTCTGCCGCACCGACCGCGACGCCTGTCCGAGGGGCGACATGACGGCACTGCCCGACGCACTTCTCGAGCTCTTCGGAATGAACCTGCCTGTTGTGGGTGCCGGGGAAACAGAAGCGATAGCCGAAAAATACAGGCTCTGCCCGCACGAGCTCTCGCTCGCATACTCGGAGCTCTGCGACATTGTAATATGCGACATAAACTATCTTTTCTCACCCGATGTTTATATCCGGCGGTATTTCACATGCGGCGGGGATTATCTTTTCCTTGTCGATGAGGCGCACAACCTGCCGGAGCGGGCGCGGGAGATGTATTCTGCGGAGTTGTCGCAAAGAGACATTGAAGTCCTCCCCGACTGCCTCTCGGAAAACGCGACGGCAAGGACGCTTGCGCACGCTCTCGGAAAGCTCTTCTCCGGCGTCGTCGAAAAATATACGAAAAGCGAGGTGCGCACCGACGCCGACGGGCATAAATATGCCGCAATTCATACACGGGATATACCCTCCGACCTCTACGGCTTCACAGACGGGCTCATAGGTATATGCGACGCGGCTCTGACGGCGCTCCGTCGCGGGGGGGCTGCCGATGCGAAGACGAAGCTACGCGACTACGTAAAGCGTCTGCGCGACTTCTCTGATGTCGCGAATGAGTACGACGAAAAATACGAGTGCTTTATTTTTCTTGACCCCGACGGCGAAAAACGGGTAAAACTCTTCTGCGTCGACCCGTCCGGGCGGATAAGCGCACAGGTGGCAAAGGGCAGGTGTGCCCTCTTCTTCTCCGCGACGCTCACCCCTGCGGACTACTACCGCGCGACGCTCGGCGCGGGGAGGGAGACCGGCACGCTCGAGGTCTCGTCCCCCTTTGACCGCTCACAGGTCTCCGTCTCCGTAATGGACAGGATAAGTACAAGGCAGTCCGAGAGAGCCGACACCCTCGGCGAGGTCTGCCGCGTCATAGCCGCAACCGCCTCCGCAAGGCGCGGAAGCTACATGATATTCTCGCCGTCATACGCCTACTGCGAGGCTCTCGCCGCGGCGTTCTCGAAAAGATACCCGCGCGTCCGCGTTCTGGTACAGCGGCGCGGAATGTCCCGCGCGGAGCAGGACGCGCTGCTTAAAGAGCTCTCGGACCGTGGCGACCGCGGATACGTCATGGCATTCTGCGTCATGGGAGGGATATACTCCGAGGGAATAGACCTTGCGGGGGACGCGCTCATCGGCGCGGTTATAGTCGGTGTCGGGATGCCGTCCCCGTCCTTTGAGCGGGAGGCGATAGCCGCCTACTACGACGAAAAGTCTGACGCCGGAAAGGCGTACGCCTACATTTATCCCGGAATGAATAAGGTACTGCAGGCGGCGGGGCGGGTCATCCGCCGGGAGGACGACCGCGGGGTCATAGTCCTTATAGACGACCGCTTTGCCGACCCCGTGTACAGAAAAAGCATACCGACACTCTGGCGCTCGCTGAAATTTATCCCCGATGCAAAGGCGCTCAACGAAAGGCTCAGGCAGTTCTGGGCGGAGGGGGATGCGGCACCCGGCGACAGGAGGTAAACAAAATGGAAAACTGGAAAAAGAAAGCCATCGAGCTCGTCTGCTCTCTCGGGCTCCGTGAGCAGGCAGACCCGAAGGTAATAAATTACTACCCGCAAAAAACCTCTGTCTCATCCGACGAAGAGAAGTTCTTCCGCCGCGGAATACCCGAGAGACAGGGGGTCTCGAGCCTCACGTTTCTCGACATGCTCGCCGACCTTGAGGCAGAGCCGCGGGCAAACATACACTCACTTCTCGTCGTAAAGGACGGAATGGTTATCCTCGAGGCGACAGCCCCGGGGTATGACATAAACACCTACCATCTCTCATATTCGATGTCAAAAACGGTCACCGGATTAGGCATCGGCTGCCTCGTTGACGACGGAAAGCTTGACCCCGACACTCACCTGCGCGCTATATTCCCCGAATACACGCTGACCGACAGACGCACAGGCGAAATAACCGTACGTGAGCTCCTCACTATGAGAACGGGCATACCGTTTGCCGAGGCGGGCTCCGTAACCTCGGAAAAGTGGACGGAGGACTACCTCGCCTCAAAGCCGGACTTCACCCCCGGAACGGCGTTTGCCTACAACTCCATGAACTCCTACATTCTCGCGCGCATCATTGAGCGTATCTCGGGTATGCCGGCGGACGAATTTATAGACAGGCGGCTCTTCTCACCGCTCGGAATAAAAAACTACCTTTGGGAAAAATCCCCGGAGGGGACGATAAAGGGCGGCTGGGGACTCTATCTCTCCGCAGAGAGCTGGGCAAAGATCGGCTGGATGATGCTCTCGGAGGGCGAATTTTTCGGAAAGCGCATACTCTCCCCCGAATGGGTAAAGGAGAGCACCGAGGCACACTCGATGACACCGGTCGGCACCGGAGACTTCAACTACGGCTATCATCTCTGGGTGTCGCGCACCGGCTCCGACTTTCTCTTTAACGGTATGCTCGGGCAGAACGTCTGGGTGAGCCCCAAGGACAGAATGGTCGCGGTCATACTCTCCGGAAACAACGAGCTCTTCTCCGACAGCCCCGCGCTGAACATCCTGCGCTATAATCTCACAAGGACGCCTGACCGCCCGGCGACAAAGCGCGAATATGAGAAGTACAAAGCCGCGCGGGAGTCGTTCTTCGTCTCCCGTATGCCGGCAAGGCTCCTGCCGGAGCGGCGGGGGCTGCGCGTAATCCTTCGGCTCATGAAAGCGCGCCCTTTCCCCGAGAGCTTCACACCGCTACTCGGTGAGTACCGCTTTGTCGAGAACGACATATCCCTGACCCCGGTTATGTCCGCGATAATGCAGAATAATTACAAGCGCAACCTGTCGTCGCTGAAATTCGTCCGCGAGGGTGAGCGGCTGATTATGACAGCCGTCCTCGGCGACACGCCGTACACCCTTGATACAGGGCTCTACGATTTCTCCGACGGGGTGATAGACGTAAACGGCGAAAAGTACAGAATACGCATTGCGGCGAGCGGAGAGCCTGACAGAATGGGCGGGAGCGTGTATCGTTTTACCCTACTCTTCCCCGAGCTCCCGAACGTAGTCTACTGGACGATGTCGCTCTCTGCCGACGGGGTCATGCACCTCTCGGTGCGCGAATGTCCCGACCAGAAGATAGCCGGAACCTTCTTCGGAAATCTCCCGGCGACAAACCCGAAGGCGGCGGCGCTCCTCGGCTTTCTCGAGCGGCGGATAGCACCCGGATACCTGAAAGCCAAGCTCAACGGAGTGTTTGAAAAGGACGTCGTATGCGTCCGCACGGACTGCCGCCGCGGGGCGGAGGTGCTCGCGGAGGAGGACGAACGCTGCGCAAAGCGGAGGGCGGACGCCACAAGGCTCCTGCCCCTCATATCCATATTCACAAAGACCGACGAGCGCGGGGGCGGAATAATCGGCAGGCTCTTCGGAAGATGATATACCCCGAAAGGACAAAAAAAACATGCAGGATCAGTTTTCAAGAACCCGGTTGCTGCTCGGGAGTGATGCCGTCGACAGGCTTCTTCACTGCCGGGTCGCGGTATTCGGGCTCGGCGGGGTCGGTGGCGCCGCCGTCGAGGCTCTCGCGCGGGCGGGGGTCGGCGCGCTCGACCTTATTGATAACGACACCGTTGCGCTCTCGAACCTCAACCGTCAGACGGTAGCAACCCACGAAACCCTCGGTCGCTATAAGACCGACGCCGCAATGGAAAGAGTTCTCTCAATAAACCCCAACTGCAAGGTTACCGTACACAGAACATTCTATATGCCGGAGAACGCCGAAAATTTCGATTTCCGGGACTACGACTACATAATAGACGCCATTGACACCGTGTCGGCAAAGCTCTCATTGATCGAGCAGGCGGATGCCGCCGGGGTGCCGATAATCTCGGCGATGGGCGCGGGAAACAAGACGGACCCCACGGCGTTCCGCGTCGCGGACATATATAAAACCTCGGTCTGCCCGCTCGCCCGCGTTATACGGACGGAGTGCAGAAAACGCGGGATAAAGCGTCTGCGCGTCGTCTACTCCGAGGAAAAGCCGCTCTCTCCCCGCTCTCCCGAATGTGCGGAGAGCAAGGGCACGGCGGGGCGCCCCTCCCCGGGCTCTGCCCCCTTTGTTCCGCCCGTTGTCGGCATGATTGCCGCCGGGGAGGTCATTCTCTCGCTAATAAAAACAGGAGAAAAATCAGATGGAAATAACCCCGGAAGAGCTTGAAGGTCTCGAAAAAAGCGTACACGCCCCCATACTTCTCGTCGATATGCGCACAGAGGAGGAGCGGGCGTACGGCACTATCCCCGGCTCCGTACAGATGAGCGGCGAGGCACTGCTCGCATCCCCTCCGGAGGACAAGGATACGAAAATCGTCGTATTCTGCGCCCGCGGGGTGTTGAGCCTCGATGTCGCAGACGCGCTCTCTGGCATGGGGTATGACGCCGCGAGTCTCTCGGGCGGGTATGCCGCATGGCTCCGGGGTAAAATAGAGCGCGAGCACGCGGCGGAGGTGACCGGGCGGGTCGAGGGTAACCTGCGAAAGAGGTACAAAACCGACCTTCTCTCAAAATTCTTAAAAGCTATAAAAACCTATGACCTCATACAAAGCGGCGACAGAATAGCCGTCTGTATCTCCGGGGGCAAGGACTCCATGCTCATGGCAAAGCTCTTTCAGGAGGTGCACAGGCATGGAAAATACAATTTTGGGGTCGAGTATGTCGTAATGGACCCCGGGTATAACGAGACAAACCGCGCGATAATCGAGCAGAACGCAAAGAATCTCGGAATCCCGATAAGAATATTTGAAACAAACATATTCGACTCGGTCTACAACGTCGAAAAGTCACCCTGCTATCTCTGCGCGCGTATGCGCCGCGGGCATCTTTACAGCTACGCAAAAAGCCTCGGCTGTAATAAAATCGCCCTTGGTCACCATTACGACGACGTGATAGAGACCATACTCATGGGTATGCTCTACGGCTCGCAGATACAGTCTATGATGCCGAAGCTCCACAGCACGAGCTACCCGGGGATGGAGCTCATCCGCCCGATGTACTTTATCCGCGAGGACGATATAAAGCGCTGGCGCGACGGCGAGGGGCTCGGCTTCATACAATGCGCATGCAAATTCACCGACACCTGCACTACCTGTAACAACGGGCAGAACAAGTCGAAACGGCAGGAGATAAAAGAGCTCATCCGCGAGCTCAAAAAGAAAAATCCCGCGGTCGAGAGCTGTATATTCAACAGCATGGAGAACGTCTGCCTCGACACCGTGATAGCCTATAAAAGAAAAGGCGTCACCCACTCATTTCTCGACACCTATAACGACGAAAAATGAGAATAATCCATTAAGGCTTGTGCGGGCAAATCACGCTTTGTAAGAAAAAGCCCGCACCCGTGTATAAAAAAAGCTGTCAGACAGCCACACCGCAGGCGGGGAGGCAGAGGAAGTTTTTCCCCGCCCCGCAGCTGCGGCAAAGCAGCATGTGACAGCTTTTTTATTTTTATTTTCCGGATGCAGTGCCGACGGGTGTCTCATACTCGTCCGTCATGGCCCGGAGAGAGCCGGATATTCTGTCAAGGCAGTAGAGAAGCCGCGGGCTGAACGCACCGCACTCTCCCGCCTTTATCATCCGCACAGCCTCGTCGTGCGAGATGGCGCGGCGATAGGGTCTGTCGGTACGGAGAGCGTCATAGACGTCGGCAAGAGCCGTTACCTGCGCGGACAGAGGAATATCATCCCCCGAAAGCCCGTCCGGATACCCCTTGCCGTCCCATCTCTCGTGGTGCCAGCGGCAGACCTCATAGAGCCAGCGGGAGACCGGAGCCTCATATTTTTCTCTCATAGCACGAACAAGCTCGCTGCCGATTACGGTATGCTTTTTCACCGTCTCGTATTCCTCTGCTGTCAGCGCGCCGTTTTTATGAAGAATTTCCGTAGGGATACCGGCTTTTCCGATGTCGTGCATAACCGCCACAGCGCAGATATTCGCAATATCCCGCCCCTCTATGCCGTAAGCCGAGACCGAGTCTCCGAGCTCGTTAAAAATCATCCGCACTATCTGACCGACACGGAATGCGGCGTCATACTCCGCCCCGCTGAGCAGAGACTCCATGCCCGATACTATTCCGACAAGGAAGCGCGCGTTTCTGTCCCTCTCGCTCATTCTGTCCGAGACCATAGCGAAGAGGTGCTTTTGCTTTGCATATAGCTTTATGATATTCTCAACCCTCTGCCGAACGACGTTTACGTCGAACGGTCGCCTTATCAGATCGGCAGCTCCGAGCTCATACGCAAGCTTTACGGTAGAGTCCGAGTCGTCGGCGGTTATCGTCACGACAGGAACCTCGTCTATAAGGCGCGTTCTGTTCATGTATTCAAGAACGTCAAAGCCGTTGACAAGCGGCATGTTTATATCAAGGATGACAAGCGATATTGCCGAGCCGTACTTTTTGAGCGTCGAAATGCACTCCTCCCCGCCGGAGGCGGATATTATATTGAACGACGGGCTGAGCATATCCCCGAGGAGCTCACGGTTTATCTGCGCGTCATCGGCTATCAGCACCGTCGCGCGCTCAGTCATTCGTATATCTTCTCCGGTGCCGTCTCCTTCGGTCACCACCATGTTCTTCCTGTTTTTCGCGCGGTACATCAGTGCGTCCGCCCGGCTGACAGCCTCCTCCGCCGTCTCGCCATGGCTGACAACCCCGCCGATACTCACCGTGGCGCGGATGTTCTCATGTCCCGGCACGCTCATAAGGCTAACCTCCCCGCATATACGCCGAAGCTCACGCGCGAATATATTCTCGGGTATACCCGGCATTATCAGAAGAAACTCGTCCCCGCCGTAGCGGATAAGGCTGTCGGTCTTTCTTATCCCGGAGAGGAGCGCCTTCCCAATAGCCGAGAGCACCGCGTCCCCCGTGTCGTGACCGTACACGTCGTTATAAACCTTGAAGTCGTCTATGTCTATCATGGCGACCCCGGCGGTGAGCGGGAAGCGGCGAAGCCGCTCCTCGTAATATCTTCTGTTGTAAGCCCCGGTCATTATATCCCTGTAAACCTCGTCCCTGTGATCCGCAATGCGGGATATAAGCTCCCCCCGGTCGGCAACCATGTCAATGTCTCCGTCGAGCCGGTTTATTATTTCAAGCACGGCGCCCTCGCCGTCAATCTCTATGTACTGCGCTATGACCTGATATACCCCGTCCCCGGAAAGCCCGAGCTTCGTATGTCTGCCGTGGTCGGCGTATGCACGGCAGCAGACGCAATCGGTGCACTCGCAGTGCTCACGCCAGAAGTCGCCGTCATGTCCCTCTGCACCGTTCCTTATTTCCCCGCTGCAAAGCTGTGTAACGGTCTCGCGGTCGATTATCCGCGCATCGGTGAAAAGCCGCCGCAAATGCTCCGTATATTCAGGCAGCTCACCTGCCGTAACCGATAATATATCCATCCCCGTTCCCCCGAAAAGATGTATTGGATGCGCCGGCAATACTCAACCCGGACGGCGCACATCCCCGTAACTACATATTATACAACATCCCCCGGCTTTCTTCAAGCCGGGGGACACAAAGTTTTCAGGTAGTTTACAAACGGCGGCTCAAAAGCCGGGAAAACGGGATTATTCCATGTCCTCGCTCTGCCGTTTTTTCGCCTCGGGGGAGAAGTTGTTGTTCACAAACTCCGTATAGCTCGAATATTTCATCGGGCGGGCGAAGTAGTAGCCCTGTATGACGTCGCACCCGAGGGCGCGGAGCCCGTCGAACTCCTCCTTTGTCTCGACCCCCTCCTGCGTAACCTTTATGCCGAGCTCGCGGCCGAGGCTTATGACGCTGCGCAGTATTGTCATATCCCGCTCGCGCGACACGCCGCTCTCAAGGAAGGATTTATCGAGCTTTATCTCGTCCATATTCAGCATTTTCAGCGAGGTATAAGAGGAATATCCGGTGCCGAAGTCGTCTATCGAGCAGAGGAAGCCTGCCTCATGCAGCTCCCGGACCATTCTTGCGAGATAGTCGTTGTTCTCGTATGCAAAGCTCTCGGTGAACTCTATCGTCACAAAGTCGTCCTTTATGTTGAATTTTGACTTTATGCGGGTATAATACTCCACAAAATCCGGCTCAGACGCCGTGACGCGCGAAACATTCACCGATATGGGGAATACCGTCTCCCGCCGGGAGAGCCGCTCCGCGATATTTTCACACGCGCGGTAGAACACAAACCTGTCCATCTTGCTTATAAACCCGGTGTCCTCAAATACCGGAATAAACTCGCCCGGAGTTCTGTAATTACCGAGCTTCGGGTCAAACCAGCGGACGAGTATCTCGCTGCCGTCCATCGTGTCGGCGTGGAGATTATACTTCGGCTGATAGAAGAGGTGGAACTCGCTGTTTTTCAGCGCGGACTCCATTCTTCCCTCTATCTCCGCGCGGCGTATGACATTCTGCCGCATGAGGTCATCGTAGAAGTTGAACGTGACCGCGCCGGTCTTTGTAAGATACGAGTCGCGCACCATTGTGACCTTGTCAAGAAGAGACTGGAAGCCGTGCCGCTCGTCCCTCGGAATGAAGTAAATATTGAACGAAAGATTCACGGAATAGCTCTCATCCGGAAAGCCCGAGAATTTCTCCGCGTCCGAATATATCGAACGGAGCCTGTCTACAAGGAGCCTTCTGTCCGGGGCATGCAGGAAGAGATAAAACTCTCCCCCGGCGTCATAGCCGTAGGTCTCCGCGGTTTTCAGCGACCCGCGAAGGCAGCCGCGAATGTATATAAGCATACCGTTCGTCAGCTCCTCGCCGTAACGGTCAAAGATGAAGTCAAAGTTTGATATGCGGACGAGCACCAGCGCAAACGGAGCCGCGCGGTGGGATTTTAACAGTATATCCGCATCTCTTGTAAATCTTACGAGCGTCGGGCAGTTCAGTATCTCGTTATCAAGAGCTGCGTCCGCCATTTTTCTCTTCTGGTCGAGCAGTCTTATGATAAAGAGAGCCGATAACGTCGCGACAATGATAGCAAAAACAAGCAGCGTGCCCCATATCGTCCCGAGGAGCTCGTACCCCTCGCCGTAGACGGTGCCGATGCGGAAAAGCGAAACCGTGCAGAGCCCGGAAAAGCCCTCCGAGAAGGTTCTGATTGAGAGAACGTGCTCTTCCGTTCCTATCCTTATAATGTAGGAGCCGCTCCCGCCCGTGCTTATAAGGGAGTTTACCTCGCGGTAGGTCCCGGGAGAGGTGAGAATGGTACTCAGTATACCCTCGCCTATCGGCTCTGTCCCTATGCGGTAGTCCGGAGAATTTACTATTCTGTCGATTATGCGCCCGTCGTCACGGCAGAGGAGGGTGAACTCCGAGAGCCCGACGCAGTCGCTCATCTTATCCCCCTCTCCGAACGCGCCGGAGAAAGAGAGTATCTGCCTGTCGTAAAGGCAGATTATCCTGTCGGCGTACCCGTCCCGCACGGGAGAGGAGATACCGACGGTCATAAGAACGTTTTCATACTGGAAAAGGCGGGAGATGGCGTCCCCCTCCGCACCTGCGAGCGCCGTCAGCTCCTCATACGAGGTCACAGGCTCCCCGGACGAGGACCAGACCGCGCCGTCCTTTATGTAGCAGATATCCTTGAAAAATGTATCGGTAACGTAGAGAGAGAGCCGCTCGTCCATCAGCTGCTCCTCCGTGCTCTCCTTTGTCGAGACGCCGGAGAGGGAGCCCGCTATCTCCGAGACGCGGACGCGGTAGCCGTTCATTTTTGCGGAGAAGAACATTTCCTGCTCACGCGAGTAAAACTCGGCGCGCTCGGTTGCCGAGTCGTCAACTCCCGAGGAAAACTGAACCCCGAGGGTAATTATATTCACTATAAAGAAGAGACTTGTTATAAGCACCGCGGCCAGGGCAACGTCCCTGCCGTGTCGTTTCAGAAATTTTATCATTTTCCGAGCCTGCTTACCTCCTCTTCTATCCGCCGGGCGATCTCAGCCTGTCGCTCGGCTTCCTTTTTTTCATTATCCTCCTCGGACAGGGCGCGCACCGCATCCGGTATAACGAAGCCGCCGACCGAAATAAGAAACAGTACCCCGACAGCCGCGAGCCCGAGCCACGTTGAAAACAGACGCGAGAAAAAGCTCACTACCGGGAGATTTTTTATATACACCGCCTGTATATCCGATAGCGGCACGGTGAGGGCGTCCTCCGTCGCAAGCGGGCTGTCGCCCTTTGTCCGATAGCCGTCAGGCTCCGCGGCAACTATCCTGTGCGTTATCAGTGCGCCGTACACCTCCGACTTCGGGTCGCGGCAGATGTAGGATATAATATCGCCGACCTCCGGCGGATTCTCCGGGTCCGGTCGCCTTACGAGTATCGCAGACCTCGCCCCGATTGTCGGCTCCATGCTCCCGGTCTGCACCCACATTGTCGAGTAGCCGAAAACAAACGCCGTCGCCCCCTTAGCGCGGCAGACCGATGAGTAAACCGCGAGGATAACGCCGATAACGAGCGCGGCTGCAATCAGTATGAGCAGCACCCGCTTCACAGCAGTTACGGCGCGGCGCGCCGCACTTATCTTTTTTTCGCCTCCGGTGCCGGTCATTTTCCGTCACCCCCCGCGTCGGTCTTTCCTTTTTCGTATTCGTCAATATCGCGGATAAACCCGCTCGGGTCATCGAGACCGTACATCTCCGGGTCGTCGTAATTATCGGTGACCCGGTAGCCGACGGGCAGCATGTCGACCCTCTCGCCGCCGCTTCCCGTTCCTGCGGGCTCGCCTGTATGCTCCGCAGTATCCGGCGATGTGCGCGCCGGGCGGATAAAGCTGACCGCCGCGGCGATTTCACGCCCTGCGCGCTCCTCTGCCGTATCGCCGTCGACCGGTATCTCCTCGGCATAGCCGTGATCCCCGGAAATATCCGCGGCGTCTTTTGCGGCTGTCGCACCGTCCTCTGTCACATCGTCGTCTTCTGCGCCGTCAGCCGTGCCGGATTTACGGACAAGCCCCGCCGCGATAAGCTCATCGAGCGTCATGAACGGATAGTCCTCCGGCGTGAGAGCCGTAAAGGCCGAGCCGGTGACTACCCCGCGCTCTGTGCAGACCGCAGATATGAGCGTGTCGGCGTATTTCAGCGCACGTGCGCTCCGCACACGGAGCAGTGCCGGAGTGTCGGCAAGCCTTATGACGTCAGACACGTCGCGCAGGTGATATTTCGCCTCCTGCGCCGAGGGGTCGAGCGGCAGGTACAGATAGACCGTGCGCCCGCGTATTGCGACGCGCGCGAGCAGCTGCCGCCCGCGGCGGAAGGTAGCAAACGAGCGGCTCACGCGCATTTTAACCTTCTTATATCCGAGCAGGATATTTGCAACCGATGTAAAGTATTCTTTACCCTCGTCGTCAAGCGTATGAAGCCTTGCGAGAAAGGATTTATAGTAGCGTATACCGCCGACAGAGAAGCTGTCGCCCGGCATCTGCGCACCGTCCGGCGCCGCGTCCTCTCTGCGGTATTCCTCGTCTGCAAGGAGGGCTGTCTCCATGGCAAAGAGAATACCGTCCTCGTCTGCCTCCTCGCGTTTTTCATACACGCCCCGGACATCTTCGTCCGGAGAATAGTCCCCCGTGCCGTCGAGTATACGTGCGGTGAGGGTCTGGGACTTACCGCCCGCGATTTCCACGCCTATCCCCTCTCCGCCAAGAACGTCGTGGCAGAACATGAGATACTGCGTCGCGGCGCCTGAATAGAGGGCGGTGACGTATTCCGGCGAGACGTCCTTTATCCGCTCGTCAACCGTCAGACCGTAGCCCGCGTCGTCATAGCTCTCTATAAACTCCCAAAGCGCGAGGCACTGGCGGAAATATTTGTTCTTCATTATGGCATTCGTGCGCATGACGGGCGGGTAAATATAGTTCCGTCCCATCTTCCGCACGAACTCGGAGCCCTGGTACGCCGAGGTTATATCATTAAGGCGGCGCACGCGCTCACGGAGCTTTGAATCAAAGGTCGTATTCTTCCCGGTGTACTCGCCCTCGTACTTTTCGGAGAGCTCTATCGTCATGTGAATGACTCCATGTGCCTCCCCGTGTATGAATTTATCGGTGAAATCCACCCGGCGCACGCGCTCGTCCGCCCCACGCTTTTCCCATATCTCATACCGTCTCGATACGAAATAGGAAAGTCGCGAGAGAAGAGTATTCAAGAATTTGTTTTCATAGGTCAGGAGCGAGTCCTCACGAAAGACGTTCAGAAGCTTCGTCGGCATCAGCTCGTCATTATCGTTCTTTGAGAGGTAGTCGCTGTGGCGGGCGAGGTGCATTATGGAGCGCCCGGTTATCTTCTTCGTCATCTCTATCGGGAGGACCTCCTCGGTCTCCGCGATATAGCCTGTCGGGTGGCGGATAAGAAAATCGAGGGCGGGTAAACTGTCCTCGACAGTGCGCACCCACATCTCGTCAATCGCGCGGAGCATTATCCGCTCCGACACGCGGACCTCTGCCTCGCCCCCCGAGAGGGCGGTGAGAATTTCGTCATATCCGCCGTGCCGTGAGAGGAGGTCGGACATCGTACTTACCGTGTCCTCGTATATCCCGCGGCGTATCTCCTCCGCTATCTCCCCGTCGGTATTTTCCGCCGTCTGCGCGTCACCTGCGGCATTATTCCCGCCCCATGCGGCAGAGCCGCGGCGGTCAACCTTGAGAAGTCTTATAAGACCCCTTGTCAGAAGATTATGGAAGGAGTCCGTCGGAAAATGAGAGGAGAGCACCGGCTCGGAGGGGGTGCCCCGCTTCTCTATCCCGTGCGCCGCCATTGCGGCGGCAATCATACGGACGGCGTTTCTCGCCGCGCCGTCGCTCTTTATACGGAGCAGCGCGGGGGTCTTATCGTATTTTTTCGCGCCCGCCGCCGTCGCACGGTACTTCGCCCCGGTCATCTCCTCCGGGTCTGCCGCGAGGTATAGGCAGAGCGTTTTGCCGCTTATTGCGAACTTCGCTACCTGCTCGCGCCCTGCGGAAAAGGTAATCCCCGCCCAGCCGATGTGAGAGCGCACGCGGGAGTAGGAGAGAAGCTCCGTCGCGAGCATGGCGTAGTATTCCTTTATCTTCGGGTCGGAGAGCGCGAGCTTTGCGGTAAAGGATTTACTGTACCGGAGCTTCTCGACCCAGCCGTAATCGCCGCCGTCGGCTTCCGCACCCCCGGAATTATACCCGCCCCCGGCGGTTTTCGGAATGTCCGGATTATCTGCGCCGTCGGTATTCTCCGCGTCGCCGGTATTATCCGCGCCGTTTCTATTCTCCGCGCCGTCGGTATTCTCCGCGCTGTCGGTATTATCTGCGCCGTCGGTATGCTCCGCATCCGTACCAAGCTTTTCCGGCTCGCCGTCCGGTAAAATTTCCTCGGCGTAGCCGTATTTTTCTTCCGTCCCGCTCATATCTCTCCTCTCCCGCGCCGCGGCAGGGTGTGCCGCAAGCTACGAAATATGCTTTTTTGTAAATAATTATTTGCTTATGCGGTATTTTTCACGCTAATGTCAAGCCGTGCGGCTATCAATACATCTTCTGCAGTCTCTGAAGATATGCGATACACTCCTTCATTGCTCCCTTGCCGAAGAGGGTATCGAGATAAGCTATCAACCCGCGTATCTCGTCGCGTATCAGCGAGAGATTCAGCGTCTCAAACTTTCTGAAAACCTTAGTCGCGAGGAGGTAATCGACAGCCTCCTCCTCCGTGCCTCCGCATGCCACATAGACAGGTACGAATGCGCGGAGCTGTTTTACGATACGGTTACCGAATGCGACGCGGAACCGCTCTATAACGTAATTATCGAGCTTTCCGATATTCTCCATAGTAAGAGGAGACACCGGGTGCACCTCCATTGCCGCGCGGTAGAGCGACTCTACGTAGGAATAAGATATGCGCTTGCTCCCGGTTTCCGGAGCGTCAAAGGGCACTCCCTTGCTGTCGAGGTTGACGACGAAGGCACGGTCATAGACCTTATCGGAGACCGAGAACGTGGAGTCGTCGTTGTTTATCGTGCCGATGTACCAGACGTTCTTCGGGATATGGAGGCATCCCCCCGTAAGGAGCTTCGGGTCGCTGTCCCAGCTCGAGGGCACGAGCTCTATCTTCCACTCCGAGGAGTCGGGCATTTCGAGTATCGAGAGCATTTCCGCGAAGTAGTACTCCACTCTCGCGATGTTCATCTCATCGAGAATAACTATATTGAGGTCATCGTTATACCCCGCCTCGTATATACGGCGGAGAACCTCTGTCTCGTTGAATTTCTTCGTAAATTCGTTGAAGTAGCCGAAGAGCTCGTTACGGTCTCTCCACGACGGCTGAACCGACGCGATAGTGGCGTCCGCGCGGAAGTACTTGCCCATAACATACGGGAGCGAGGTCTTACCTGTACCTGATATACCCTGTAAAATCACAAGCTTCGTCGACGCGAGCCCCGCAAACATAAGTCTTACGGTGCGTATATCATAATACAGCCCGTGCGCGGAGCAGGCGAAATTCCGAAGATCCTCGCAAATTCCGAAAAGATCGAGCGTCGCGTCATAGACCGGGGGCTCATAATAGGCGTACCTCGCGTCCACGGCGACAAGCCGCGCAAAGCGCGAGTCATCTGCCGGAGCGGGAAGCTCTCCGCCCTCCGCCTCGTCAGCCAGCCTCTCCGCCTCGCGGAACTCCTCCTCGAACATGCGCTTCATCTGCTCATAGGAAAGACCCGCCTGCGTCACCTTCAGCTGCATTATCCTCTCCTTTTCGGTAGTCAGGCGGAGGACGTCGCGGTGCAGCTCCGAAATCTCTTCAAGCAGGTCCTCGTTTCCGACGAGGGAGCGGCGGAAGCGGAAGAACTTCCGTATTCCGATTATTATAAGGAAGAGTACCCCGAGCCACACGGAAAACGTGAGTATGAACGCAGCTACGGAAAAAATCCAGTCCATAACTCCGAAATTCACGCTCTCGTCTCTGAACAGACGGAAGTAATACGGCAGGTCGAACATCTTACCTATTCCGAAGATTATCCCCTTGAATATGGTAAGAAAGCCGTCCAGCATATATGTAAAAAAGGCTTTGAACCATGTCAGAAAGCCATACAAAAATTCATTCATCGATTGTCACCTTTAATTTCGTTCGTGGCGCCACGCGGTGTAGCGGCGCCGGGGCTGTGTCGTCTGCGGCACAGCCCCGCAATTACCGTTTTATCTTATGTTTTCGGGTGTTTATCTTTGTTTTTTCCCGGGATTTGACCGGGATTACGGTTTTTCCGGCGATTTAATTCTTATTCTCGCCGTCGTTTTTCTTATCGGTATCGTCGGCGTCGTCTTTTCCGTCCGCCGAGCTCCCCGCGTTCTGCTCCGCCTGTCGTCTTATATATTCCTCGACGGCGGCGCGGCGTATCATTTCCTCGTCCTCCGCGCTTATGAGCTTCTTGTCCTCGCCGCGCACCTTCATTACCGCACGGACGAAAACTATTATCTCATATACGAAGAAGAGGAGCAGGGGCAGTAGTATGCAGAGACCGAAGCCGAGGCGCGACGACAGGAACGTCATAACCGCGCCGAGACCTGCTATCTTAGTACCCGTATATTTCGCGATTATCGCGGAGCGGGAAACCGTCTCGGTCTGACCCTTGCTGTATTCTGTGTTGTCGCCCTGCGTCTTGACGGAAACTATCATACCCGAGGCATTGCGCTCTATCGATACTATTCGGTGAGTGTTGCTCTCGCCCGGCTGTATCCTGCCGTCTCCGGTTATATCCCACTCAAAGGTGATGACATCCCCGGCCTCGAGCGCGTCGATCTTCTCCGCGCTGTCGGCTATATATTCGCCCACTATCATGCTACCGGCGGAAAATCCGGCGGGCTTCCCCTCCGGGACCCATTCCGGCAGGCTCGCATCCATTGACCCGGTCTGTACGTTGAGGAAACACTTCCCTCCGACGGTCGGCACGCCCTTTGCATTTCCGTTTGCGGAGAACGCAACGACTGTGACAAGCACGCAGAATATAACGAATATCCACAGGATAACATTAAGTATTATCCCGCCTGTTTTTTTGAGATTGCCCTTTGTTCTGGCTTCCATAATTACCTCTCATGTGTGAACTTTTCCCGGTAAACCGCGCGCTGCCTGCGGTCCCGCCGGGCGGGGGGTGTTCCTTTTTTCCGTATCTCCCCCGCGTGACCGCGGGGGAATCAGGTAATTCTTGCTTTCTGCTTTTTTCGGCACGCTCAGGCGCCTGCCGGAAAATTATTAAGCGGTAGCGGTAACTGCTTCAAAGGTTATCTTAACCCCAGCGCCGTCAAGGTTTGCAAAGTTGTTGGTTGTAACCGCTTCGTTTGTGCCGTCGTAGTAGATGTATATCTCAACCTTTCCGGCATCAGCAGAGGAGGAGGACTCAAGATTAGTAAGTATTTCAATTGCGGTAGTATCTCCGGTGCCGAACTCATAAACTCCGTTTGCCGTTACAACAAGGACCTTAACGGGAGCTATGGTTTTTGTAGCACCGGTAGCAGTGTTGGCTGCGGTTATTTCTACTTTGGCTTTTATAGAGGCAGCCTTAACAGAATCGGGAGCGAGAGCAAGATATACAGTCTTATTAAGGACATAATCTCCGAGGTTATCCTTGCCTATGTATGTCTTGGGAGAATCGGCTGTCACGCTCTGATTACGGTCGCTGCTCTTCGATGTGTACCAGTTCTTGTACTGCTCGCCGTTAAGCTCGGTCACATCAGCGGCATTTGTAAGGGTATCGTGAGCGGAGGGGGAAAGTTTTGCTTCACCCGCGGCCATTGCGAAGTCGGCTTCGGTCTTGTTGAAACCCTCGCCCTTAACCTCTGTGGCGGTCTTTCCGATAAGGAGGTACGTAAAGTTGGACTTTGCAGTGACCTGCATACCGGTTGCGGTTACGGTGGTGTTCATGGAGAACCATGCGAACGTTGATGTTCCGAGAAGCACAGCAGAGATGAGAAGCATGCAGAGTGCCGGAACAAGCTTTCTGAACTTTTTCATTGTTTTTCTCTCTTTCTTTTTTGTTTTTGTGTTTTATCTATACATCACACCGGCAGCGCCCGGTGGGAAATATACTTATTTTGTAATTCTTTATTTACATTTTGCGTTTTTATCGTCGTACATTTTCGGCATGCCGCGTGTCAGTTACCCTCCACGTCTCCCGCGATGTCCATTATCATATCGAGCTTGAACTGTCCGCCGAGGATGTCGTCCGTGCAATCAGGGTCGTTACCCTCAAGCCATATAACGACAGTGACCTTCGAGATGTCGCCGGGCTTGAAATTATACACGCCCCCCTCCGTCACCGTGCTCTCGCTCGTGAAATTCGTCATCACGCGGTTATCGGGGTCGACCTCCGGCTCTCCGCCGGTGCCGGTCTTGGGCTTCGCATAATCTGTGTAGGCTGTGCCGTAGGTATGCTGCCCGGTCACCGAGTCATAATAGAACGGCTCAAAGTAGAGGCGCACCCTCGCCGCGGCGTCTATTCCCGCGGTACGCCGGGATATTGTCAGGCTGTATCGGTAGGTACACGCGCTCTCACCCGTGTTCTTTATGTAGAAGGTATAGGCGACGTAGTTCTTTCCGTTGTGCTCGCCGCTTATGTCATTCAGATTCCCCGGCAGGGAGTTTCCGTCTATGTTGGTTATATCTTTCGCCGCCTTGGAATTCAGGCGCGAGGAGAAGCTCGTGAAGCTCTCGCTCTCCGACAGGGAGAGCGCATATTTCCTGTCCTCGTAGTCCTGCACCTTAACCGTAAAGCTGCCGTACCTCTGGAACAGAAGTGATATTACGTAAACGATTATCAGGAGCGCGGACACCGCGCCGATACCGACCGGAATTATCCTTTGGTATGTGCGGTAGCGTTTTACCTCCCTTGCCGTGCGCTTTAAGGTGAAAAACGGTGTCTTTTTTTCTTTCATGCCGTCCCCTCCCTCATAGCGTCGGTAAATTCGGTGACGGAGAGTATGCCCGCCCGGAGCTCCTCAATTCCGGAATAGCTCTCCGACGGGATAAACCCGTATGCCTCGGAGGATGAAAGAGCGCGGAGCGCGGTATCGTCCCCCGCACCCTCTGCTATAACGCGGGCACCGAGCCCCGCGGCATATCGCACCATAGCGACCGCGGCAGCCGAGCGCAGAGAGCCGGAGAGAAGAGCCGTCATCCCGCCGTCCATAAAGACCTCGTCCGGAGTAGCAGTCACCATGTCCGGCATCGTCATCTCCCGCGAGCCGTAGCCGCCGAGCGCGACGCCGAAGCCCGCGGCGCGTATATCCGAAAACGCGCGTGCAACCCGCTCCGCGTCCTCCGTAAGGACGGAGGGCAAAAGCTCAAGCGATATTCCGCGCCCCGCGCGCGTAGCCTTACCGAGCGCTCCGCAGAGTATCCCGTATGGGTCGTCCGAATAAATGAGCGCCGTCGGCGCTGATACGAAGAAGCGGCACTTACGATAACCGCCGTTCTTTTTCATCCATGCGGAGAGCTCGGATACCTTTTTAAGTATCCGGAGCATAAAGGAGACCCCGGTCTCGCTCATATCCGCGGCGTCGCCGTATCTCTCCGGGGTGAGAACCCCGTAGATGACGCTGTTTATCCTCGGGAGGACGCGGCAGGCGACCGGCTCTCTGCCGAGAGCGTCATATATCAGCGAAAAGCAGAGCTCTATCGGCTCGACGCCGCATTCGAGCGTCCGGTCCGCCATTATGCGGAGCGCGCCGCGGCGGTCTATGCTGTCTTTATTCACTTCTTCCCGTGTCACGGTGCCCTCCTTTCTCCGGAAAAACAAAAATGCCCGGTTGCAACAGTAAAAACTGGATTGCAACCGGGCTGACTTCTTTTTTATAAAGTCCCCAAGCTTTGCGTCACCGCCTCACGACGGCTTTGCCGATATTCGATTTTTTACGACGGATACCGTCGGCAGGGTATATAATATCATAATATATTCTCTTTGTCAATACTTTTTTGCGCACATTACACAGAAAAGCGACCGAAAGTAACAAAAAACAGCAGAAAATCGTCGAAAAAATACCTGCGCCGGGGAATCGCCGCCGCAAGTATGCGCGGCGGCGGTCTGACGGCGGCTCCTCTGACTTTCGTCAAAAAAGCCAGACTACCGCACAAAAAACGGTAATCCGGCAACTGGCTGGCTCAGTGAGCCCCTATAGCTTTGCGTAATAGCCTCGCGACTATCTTGCCCCTGTCAGACATTGCGGGCGTGTCCCCCCGACAAAGCGATAAACGCACCACGCCGGAAACATCCCCCGGTGAATATTGTACACACCGGGGGAGGATTTGTCAAGAAAAATTTTTGAAAAAAACAAAATTTATTACTCCGTGACGGTTACGGTCGCCGTTTTGAAGTGCTCGCCGTCCCCGCTCACAAAGAGGCGGAAGTCTCCGGGCTCGACCACTTTACCAAAATCCCCGGACACAAATCCGAGTGTGGACGCGGGAACGCGGAAAGTCACGGTCTTTGTCTCGCCCGCCGGGATTTCCACGCGCGCAAAGTCTATGAGAGTGCGCACCGGGGTAAGGCGGGAGCAGATAAGATCGCGGAAATAGAGCTGTACGACCTCTACGCCGTCGCGCGCGCTCACATTCTTTACGTCGACCGAGACGGTAAACTCGCCGTCCGTCGAAATCTTATCGGCGGAGAGCCTCACATCTCCGTACTCGAACTCGGAATATGAGAGACCGCGACCGAAGTAATAGAGGTTCGTCGACGGGGCGTCCATATACCGACCGTCGTGCCAGTAATCGTACTGATTGTAGTAGCACGGGAGCGTTCCTGTGCTGTACGGGAAGGAGATCGGGAGCTTACCCGAGAAGTTTTCATCGCCGAGCAGGAGCGCGGCAACAGCCTTTCCGCCGAGGTCCCCGCCGTTGAAGCACTGCAGGAGCGCGGCGGAGCACTTCTTCACCTCTCCGAGCACGAGCGGCTTTCCGGTCACCATGACGGTTATAACATTCGGGCAGACGGCAAAGACCCGGCGGGCGAGCTCATTCTGTCTTCCGTAGAGCGCGAGGTCGGAGCGGTCCTTGGTTTCCCCGTTCTCTGCAAGGTCGTCACCGAGGACGAGAACGACGACGTCCGCGTCTTTCGCGGCGGCTATCGCGGCGTGCATCATTCTGTCTGACTCCTCGTCGGAGATTTCCTTTTCTATAACGCACCCCTGCTCATAAACTATCTCGGTATCCGGGAGCGCGGCGCGAAGCCCGGAGAGGACTGTTACGTTCACGCCGTTCGGCTCTGCATCCGGGTTTGGCGACGGGTGGGACAGGAATGTCCAGTCGCCTATCTGCGCGCGCCAGTCGTCGGCATTCGGTCCTATTACGGCGACTTTCCCGAGCTTCTTTCTGTCAAGCGGGAGTATGCCGTTGTTCTCAAGAAGAACGCAGCTCTCAAGAGCGGCGCGGTAGTTCAGCTTTTCGTGCTCCGCGCAGCCTATCACCGAGCGGTCCGGGCGCTTTCTCGTCCCGTCGAGGAGCCCGAGCCTTGCCTTGACGCGGAGTATTCTTCTGACCGCGTCGTCAATAAACTCCATGGGAATATCCCCGCGCTCTACAGCCTCGGTGCATCCCCGCTCAAACTCCGGGGTGTTCATGCTCATATCGTTACCCGCGAGAACGCCGAGCTTCGCCGCCTCGGTCTCGTCTTTCGCTATATACTGCCGCTTGACGAGTGCACGGAAATTTTCCCAGTCGGTGACGACAAAGCCCTCAAAGCCGAACTCATCTTTAAGTATCTCACGAAGGTAACGACGGTTAATCGTAAGGGGAATACCGTCTATCGAGCCGTAGGCAGTCATGAACGTCATGCACCCGGCGTCGACCGCCGCGCGGAACGGCGGCAGGAAGCTCTCCCTCGCCTTTCTCTCGGTTATCTCGGCGTCGTAGGCGTCGCGCCCGCCGGTCGCCTCGCCATAGGCGAGATAGTGCTTTGCACATGCGGCTACAAGTCCGTCGGTCTGATAGCCGCGGATAATGGCTGCGCCGAGGCGGGAGACAACGAGCGTGTCCTCGCCGAAAGTCTCGTCAACTCTTCCCCACCGAAGATCTCTGCCTATGCAGAGGACAGGTGAGAACACCCAGTCAAGGCCGTCCGCCGCGACTTCCTTTGCCGTTGCAAGCCCTATCTTTTCAACAAGCTCCTCGTCAAACGAGCAAGCCATGGCGAGCTGTGACGGAAATACCGTCGCCCCGTGGAGGAGCGCGTGACCGTGCACGGCATCTATACCGAACATCGGCATTATTCCGAGGCGGCTCGCCGCCGCGCCGTCGTTATATCTCCCGGTCTCCGGACCGAGGACATGCAGGTACGACCCCTGAAGTCCGGCGACCACCTTTTTGTTGAAGTCCTCCTCCGGCAGGGCTTGATAGGAGAGCTGAAGCATCTGATTGACCTTTTCATTAAGGGTCATCTTCCCTATGAGCTCTTCAATTTTCTTTTCAAGTTCGGGGCTTATTTTCGCGGGCTTTGTGCTGTTCTTTTTCATGTCTTTCCTCCGTTTTCAGGGCTGATTTCGGGGGGGTGCTTTTTTAGTTTATTTTTTCAGTCCGCATGTATTCCGAACGGTTTTTTCGCAGAATATGTCATTAAATGTTTACAAAAATCGCGTTTTTACTCTCTCCGGAGGCTATCGCCGCCTCTATAACCGAGAGGACGCGCCGCACCTGCTGCGGCTTTATCGCCATATCGCATTTCCCGTCGATTGCCGCGGTGAAATTCCGGTAGAAATCATGGACGTCGGATACCGGGCGGGGACACTCGTAGGTGCGGAGCGTCAGGCTGTCGCGCGGAGCCATAGTCTTTGTTATTCCCGCGGCGGTCTGCACCGGGAGAACGTCCCGCTCGCACCAGGCGAGAAGCTTTGCGACGCGGCAATTCTTCTGCCAGTCGTCTATCACCGCCGTTCCGCCAGTCGCCTGCACATAAAAGCGCGGGAGCGGGAGAAAATTATAGGTCCCGACCTCGACCGTCGCGCGCTTTCCGCTCTCAAAAGTCATATGGAGATTAAAGCCGTCGTCAACCTCCTTTGTGGTTATATGCGTCATCTCGCAGTAGATATGCGTTACCTTTTCCGGAATAAGCTGTAAAATCTGGTCTATCAGGTGAACACCCCAGTCGTATATCATGCCGCCGCCGTGCTCCGCCTTACATCTCCAGTCCGAGGGTATCCCGCGGGAGCCGTGTATTCTTGACTCAATATTGACGGCGTCCCCTATCTCCCCGGTGCGGAGAAGGGAGCGTATCGCGAGGTAGTCGACGTCCCACCGACGGTTCTGGTGAACGGTCAGGAGCCGCCCCGCCGTCTCTGCCTCACGGCACATATCGTCAAAATCCGAGACCGAGAGCGCGACCGGCTTTTCACATATTACATGCTTTCCGGCGCGGAGCGCGGATATTGCTATCTCTTTATGCGAGTCGTTCGGCGTCGCGCAGACGACTATATCAACCTCCGGGTCGGAAAGAAGCTCCTCCCGCGAGGAATACACGCGTATACCGCGCTCCCGTGCGGCGTCGCACCGCGCCGCCGATATATCGTAAACTCCGGCAAGGGCGACAGCATCGCTCCGGAGAGCGTGCTCCGCATGCCATGCGCCCTGTCCGCCGTAACCTATTATTGCGATTTTCTTCTTCATGCTTTTCGCTCCTTTTCCCCGGCATTATCCGGGGCGCAGGGGGATGCAGAATAAAGCAAGGACCCCCGACGCTATAATTTTAGCATACGGGAGTCCCCCTTGCAAGCTTGATTTTGCAATTCGCTTGCACTATATTGCTGCGAATTTTACAGCAGAGCCGAGATAAACGGCAGGTCGAGCAGCGCGCCGAAGGCGACGCCCGAGGCATAAACGATGCCGAGTATCACGAAGTTTTCCGCCTTTTTCCGGTTCACGCGGAATAGTATTGCTATTCCGACCCCGGCAGCCGTGAGAAGCCCCGCCATAGCCGTCCCGGCGCTTATCATGCCGTCAACATACAGCTCGGTAAGGACGACGGACGCGGCGCAGTTCGGCACAAGACCTATGAGAGCCGATATGAAATATCCGAGCACGGGCACGGAGGACACCACCCCGGCTATCCTCTCCTCACCGAGAAAGTACACACCCGCGTTCAGAAGAAGATTGATTATAAGAACGAAAATTATTATCTCTGCCGTGTGGTGGAGAGCCGAGCGGAGTATTCCCCGCTCGCAATGGCAGCCGTCGCTCTCACAGAAGCGGTCGATGTCCATCTCCTCCCCATCGCGGTGCATGATATGGCAGACGAGGGTCACGGCGTATCCGACGAGGAGCCCGACAACAACCTTATATGCGATAAGCAGAAGTATTCTCGCCGCCGGCGTACCGGAGGATAGCATGACGGGGAGCATCTCGTCCGAGGTCGAGAGGAACACCGCAATGAGCGCGCCCATGCCTATGACCCTACCCGTGTACAGATTTGCCGCCGCGGCGGAGAACCCGCACTGTGGCACCGCGCCGAGAAGAGCACCGAGAGCCGGGGCAAAGCCCCCCGCCTTTCCCATTACCGCCTTTGCCTTATCCGACGCCTTGTGCTCTATGAACTCCATACAGAGGTAGGTCAGAAAGAGGAAAGGCAAAAGCTTCAGAGTATCGAGGAGCCCGTCGAGGATCACCGCGTGAAGAAAGCCCCCACCACCCTCCGCGTGCATAAGCGCAAGCGCGCAGGTTATACTGTTATTCATATATCTTTTGTATCCTTACCTGCCGTAACAGTACTTATTTAACGTACCGTCCGTCTTTATTTCTTATTTTTGTCCTTTATATATTACAACCGCGCGGGTCTCCTGTCAAGTCAAAAATCACAAAAGACACAAAAATCCCCCCTGCCCCGCCCTCCGCGGCTCGTTTTTCAGATTTTAGCACTCTCGTACTCCGAGTGCTAACATTTACAGTTTGTTAATAATATAAGCTTCATTTATTAACATTTTACCACTATAATGTAAGCAAACATATTGGGGATATGCCGAGAGGCAATCCCGTCAGAAACAGGAAAGGAATAATATATGGACAACGAGAAATTAACAAAAAAGACGGTCGACGCGCTGAACGCCGCCCACTCGCTCGCCGTGGAGTATTCAAACTCCGCAATAGAGCCGGAGCACATACTTCTCGCGCTCCTTACAGATAAAGAGGGACTTATCCCCGAGGTTCTCACCTCAATGAACGTAAACGGAGAACAGCTTGCCGGCGCAGTAAAGGCGGCGGTTGAGGCTTTCCCGCGCCTCGGCGGCAGCGGCTACTCGCCCGACAGGATATACTTCTCTGCCGACGCCGGGAAGGTCCTTGACGCGGCGGACCGTGAGCGCGAGGGAATGGGAGACGATTACGTCTCCGTCGAGCACATAATGCTCGCCCTCATATCCTCGGGCGGCAAGGCAGCGGAGCTCCTGCGCAATGCGGGGGTCGAGCGCGGGGCGTTTCTCTCGGAGCTCAAAAAGTTCCGCGGGAACAGCCGCGTCTCCACCGAGTCGCCGGAGGACACCTACAACGCGCTGAAGAAGTACGGTCACGACCTTGTCGAGGAGGCAAGGGAGCGCAAGCTCGACCCGGTTATCGGACGTGACGAGGAGATACGGAACGTCATCCGCATACTCTCCCGTAAAACCAAAAACAACCCCTGTCTGATAGGCGAGCCCGGCGTCGGTAAAACGGCTATTGTCGAGGGACTGGCGCAGCGTATCGTCAAAGGCGACGTTCCCGCGAACCTGCAGGGGCGGACGGTATTCTCGCTCGATATGGGCGCGCTCATCGCCGGAGCAAAATACAGAGGCGAATTTGAGGAGAGGCTGAAAGCCGTGCTCGGTGAGGTGAAAGCCTCGGAGGGCAGAATAATTCTCTTCATAGATGAGCTCCATACCATTGTCGGCGCGGGCAAGACCGACGGCGCGATGGACGCGGGCAATCTCTTAAAGCCCATGCTTGCGCGCGGCGAGCTCCACTGCATCGGCGCGACAACCCTCAACGAGTACCGCCAGTACATCGAAAAGGACGCGGCACTCGAGCGGCGTTTCCAGCCGGTCAACGTACCGGAGCCCACGGTCGAGGACACTATATCAATCCTCCGCGGACTGCGCGAGCGGTACGAGGTTTACCACGGCGTAAAAATTCACGACGCGGCGATAATAGCGGCGGCTACCCTCTCCGCAAGGTATATCACCGACAGGTTCCTGCCGGATAAAGCGATAGACTTGATAGACGAGGCGTGCGCGCTGATAAAAACGGAAATGAACTCAATGCCGAGCGAGATGGACGCGATATCCCGCCGTATCATGCAGCTCGAGATTGAGGAGGCCGCGCTCAAAAAAGAGACGGATAAGCTCTCGCTCGACAGGCTCGAAAAGCTCCGCGCGGAGCTCTCCGACCTGCGTGAAAAATTCTCCGCAATGAAAGCAAAATGGGAGAACGAAAAGAACACTGTCGGCAAGGCGCGTAAAATCCGCGAGGAGATCGACCTTGTGAACGGAGAGATCGAGCAGGCGGAGGCAAAATACGACCTCTCAAAGCTCGCGGAGCTCAAATACGGTAAGCTCCCGCAGCTGAAAGCCGAGCTCGAAAAAGCCGAGGCGGAGGCGAAGAAGAGCGACACCTCGCTCGTGCGTGACGCGGTCACAGCGGACGAGATAGCGCGGATTATCTCCCGCTGGACGGGTATACCCGTAACAAAGCTCATGGAGGGCGAGCGCGAGAAGCTACTCCACCTTGAGGACATTCTCCACAAGAGAGTGATAGGACAGGACGAGGCGGTCACAAAGGTTGCGAACGCAATAATCCGCTCCCGCGCCGGAATACAGGACCCGAAGCGCCCGATAGGCTCCTTTATGTTCTTAGGACCCACCGGTGTAGGCAAGACCGAGCTTGCAAAAACGCTCGCAGAGGCACTGTTCGACGACGAGCGGAACATGGTCCGTATCGATATGTCGGAATACATGGAGAAATACAGCGTGTCGAGACTTATCGGTGCGCCTCCCGGATACGTCGGCTATGACGAGGGCGGTCAGCTCACCGAGGCCGTGCGCCGTAAGCCCTATTCCGTAGTCCTCTTCGATGAGGTCGAAAAGGCGCACCCGGACGTATTCAACATCCTCCTGCAGGTGCTCGACGACGGCAGAATCACCGACAGCCACGGAAGAACGGTTGACTTCAAGAACACGATAATCATAATGACGAGCAACCTCGGCTCCGACATTATTCTTGACGGAATAAAGGACGGCGAGATAAGCCCGGAGGCAAAGGAGCGCGTCTCCTCTCTTCTGAAATCCTCCTTCCGCCCGGAGTTTTTGAACCGTCTTGACGAGATAATCTACTTCAAGCCGCTGACGAAGTCAAACGTCACCTCCATTGTGACTATGGCTCTTCGCGACCTTGAGGCAAGGCTCGCAGAGCGGCAGGTGAAACTGTGTGTCACCGACCGCGCAAAGGAGTATATCGTCGACTCTGCTTACGACCCGATCTACGGCGCGCGTCCTCTTAAGAGATTTATAAAGAGCAATGTCGAAACCCTTGTGGCAAGGCTCATTATCTCAGAGGATATAGCCCCCGACACCACGATAACCGTGGACTACGACGGGCAGACGCTCACCGCGGCAACGAAGTGAGAATGGCAGGCTGAAGCCGCAACCATTACGAAAAAGTGTAACAATTCACACTTTTTCGTAATGAAAGATGCATCGCGATAGAAAAACCCCCGCAAACGGCATACCGTGTATCGATTACGGCGCGCCGCGGCGGGGATTTTTTGATTTTTGGCTTTTTATTTTTGCTTGTTGGTTTTTGATTTTTGGCTTTTTGCTCTTGCTTGTTGGTTTTTGAGTTTTGGCTTTTTGTTCTTGGTCGTTGGTTTTTGAGTTTTCGTTTTTCCCGGGGCATCACAGCCCGTGAGAGCCGTTGCCTTGCCCCCGTGAATTATAAAGCCGGGCGACGGTGTCCCGTGTCATACCTCCTCGAGGCAGACGGTGCCCTCATAGACGTTATGATTGCTGTCCCCCATTGAGTCAAAGAACTCGTCATAGGCTATCTCGTATTCCTCTCCCGGACGAAGAACGAGGTTATCCTTGTTCGGGAAGGTCATGACGGCATACTCACCGGTTACGCCGGACATCAGAGGCGAGACGGTAAAGGAGCTGTCCTCCTGCTGATGAAGAGTGAAGCGGACGACCTTGTCAGAGAGGGCTACCGCCTCGTCTATCGCCTCACACCCCATGAGCTCATCAAAGGAATAAAAGGTATAAACATACCTGAATCTCAAAGCATATTTTTTCATTTTTTCACTCCCGCGCGGCAGACCGCGCATTTTTATTTTTCAGATACATCAGCCCGCAGAGCGGGAATTTTTTCACGCAGAAAATCGTACACGCCCCCGGCGTCGCCCGTAAAGCGGAAGCCTGAAATCCCGGCGCGCGCCGCCCCGTCGATGTTCTCCTGCCTGTCATCTATAAAGACACTCTTCCCGGGGTCTGTGCCGTATTTCGTTATAAGAATACGGAATATTTCCTCCGACGGCTTTGTATACCCCCACTCCCCGGAAAATACCATACCCGAGAAACCGCGGAGTATCGGGATATCCCCGGAATGTCTTGCAAAATGGCGGGATATATCCGAAAGAAGATATACATGCACCCCGACGGAAAGAAGCCGCGAAATCAGTACACGCATGCCGGGTATCTCCGGCAGAGCCCATATCCAGCCGTCTAAAATCCGCCCGGCATAGCCCCGGAGAGACTCCGGCAGGGCGGCACATATATCCGGGAGCACCTCCGCATTCTCTTCCCCGCGGTCGAGCCTGTCCCAGAAGCGGCGGTCAAATGCCACGCGGCAGAGTATTTCCCTATCCTGCTCCGTCACCTCCGGGCAGATCGCGGAGACAATCAGCCCCGGATCAAACCGGCAAAGCACCTGACCGAAATCAAATATCACGTTCTCTGTCATAAAAAACCTCACATACGGGATAAATTCTATCACATTCCGCCGGCTTTGTCAATCCGGAGACGCTTATATACCCCGTCCGCGCGGAAATCATACAAAAAGTGTTGACATTCGCTCAATATAATGCTAAAATTGTCCTACGAGATAAATATATTGAAAGGAATAAGGACAATGAAAAAGCTTATCGCATCTCTTCTTCTCATCCTTACTCTTACCGTGTCGCTCCTGCTCTTCTCCTGCGGCGGCGGAGGGGTCGACGGCGACGAATTTCAAAACGTCGCGGTGACGGATGACGGAATACTCTCCTGGACGGCGCTGAACCGCGCCACGAAATACGAGGTACTGAACGGGAAGTTCGGCACCGGGGCACCGAGTGAGGAGACAAAAAAGCCCTCGTTTGACCTCAAAAAATTCAATTTCACATCCGGCGAGCATGAAATAACCCTCCTCGCCATAGGCAAGGACCCTGACCTCGGGGTCGAGGCGGAGTTTGCCGTCTACGAGGCTGTCGTAACGGTAACGGACGGGGTCTACTCGATAAGAAATCTCACCTTCTCCGACGAGTATCTTTCTCTTAAGAACTTCGAGGACGCGGACGGCGTCATAACCAACTACATAAAGCCGCAGTTCTACTCCGACCTGGCGGGTGCCACATACACCTCCCTCGCAAAGGAGATAAAGATAAACGGCGACAACGTATGGGGTCTCTACTCCGACTCCGAATACAAGAGCGAGGTAGCGAGCCAGACGATAACCGGGCTGAAGCGCGGGCATAACTACTATTACATAAAGCTCAATGACAGAAACGGAACCTTCCTGCGCGGATACAGGCTTGACTTCTACATACTTGATCGGATAGAGGTAAAGCTCTATTCCGCCCTCGGGAGCGAGCTCGCCACCTTCTCGGTATGGGAGCGCGACCCGATAAGCGTCGCGGACCTCTATTCAAAGGTCCCCGCCGACAGCTATATAGCAATCGGCAGTAAAGTCATAGAGCGCGGAGCCGGGACGGTCAAGCCCCTGAAGGGCGACTCCTTCCGCGAGATAAGCAGCGACGAATACAAGTGTCTCATCCACTTTGACATCTCGAGCGACGGCGTGCTCACCGCAAAGAAGGGACACGACACGGAAAACTGCACCGAGGAAGAGATTGTGATACCGAAGACCATTCTCGGGCGCGAGGTAAAGGTGCTCGGCAATGGGGATTACCCAATATGCAAGGCAAAGAAAATAACCCTCCCCGAGGGGCTCGTAAGTATATCAGACTATGCGTTCAACTTTTCGCTCGTCTCCGTGAACATCCCCGACAGCGTCACGTATGTAGGTCCCTACGCTTTCGACCGTTGCCGTTTCGACGATATGGACGGTGTTGAGGTTGAAACCGAGGGAGAATACACAAGACTCTTCTATATCGGTAAATGGCTTGTCTCGGCACCAAACGGCGGAGCAATCCGTGAGGGAACGGTCGGAATAGCCTACAGATTCTCGAACGTCAACATAAAGCTCCCGGATTCTCTCCGCTATTTTGGCGAACGGGTATTTGAAAGCTGCGACCTCAAGGGCAGCTCCTACAGCGAGACCGAGAACGGCTTTATCTACAACGGAAAGTTCCTCGTCGGCTCAACGGATGAGCTCGCCTCCGGCGCGCAGATAAGAGAGGACACCGTCGGAATAATGCGTTACGCACTGTCGCGCTCTTACAGAACCGACGAATTTATAATTCCCGCGGGCGTCAGATACATACATCAGAATGCATTCGGCTACGGAGTGACCGACATAGGCAGCCTCCGCGTGCTTACCGACGCCTTCAGATATGAAAACGGAATCCTTATCGATAAGGATATGACGCGCATCTGCTATATATCGAAGAATGTGACAAGGCTCATAATACCGGACAGCGTAACCGAGGTCTGCGAGGGAACGTATGCGGAAATCACAGAGCTCCATATAGGCGCAAATGTGAAGACCAAGCTCCCCGTAGCATTCGATACCGCGATTACAATCAGCCCCCAAAATAAAAGGTTCATCTTTAAGGACGGTATCCTCTATTACTGGAGCGACAAAAACTCGCGCTACAACGGAGCGCTCATATTCCACACTGTTACAAAATCCGTCTCCGGGAATATAGAAATCCCCGAGGGCGTCGAGGAAATCCCAAGCAATGAATTCGACGGAAATTCGTCGCTTACCGGCGTGACTCTCCCGGAAAGCCTTATCAAAATAGGATGGTATGCATTCCGCGGAACATCCATCACGAAGATAAATATCCCGGCGAGCGTCACAGAAATCGGTGACCGTGCATTTGCAGGATCTGCTCTCACGGAAATAACCTTCGCAGATACTAAGGGGTGGAAAAATCGCAACGGCGAGCCGGTTGATATAACAAATTCCGAAGCAATTGTCGCTTTGCTCAAATCCGACAATTCAGGCAATAACGCACTTAAAAAATCCACGGACAACTGATCGTTGTAAATTTTAATTCCCTCTCCGGCAGGTACGGGCTCCGCCCTCCTGCCGGAGACTTTTTTACAACAAAATATCCGTTTTTGCTCCGATTTTACTTTGACTGCCCCCCTGCGGTATGCTATACTGCATGTGGCAATAAAAAAACACAACAGGAGAGGTATATTCAAATGCTCAAGCTCAACAGAGAAAAATTCCGCGATAAGGTCTATGCCTGCTTCATAGGCAAGAACATCGGCGGCACGATGGGTACCCCGTACGAGGGTCGCCGCGAGCTGCAGGATATAAAGGGCTTTGTCACAGATCCCGGAGAGGTCCTCCCGAACGATGACCTCGACCTCCAGCTCGTCTGGCTCTACGCCGTCGAAAACATAGGACCCTACGGTCTCGACTGCAAGAAGCTCAGCGAGTTCTGGATAAGCTACATAGTTCCCTACTGGAACGAATACGGTCTCGGTAAAGCCAACCTCACCCGCGGGCTTCAGGCGCCGCTCTCCGGCGACTATATGAATAACTGGAGAGACTCCAACGGCGCGTGGATAAGAACCGAGATATGGGCGGCTCTCGCCCCGGCATCTCCGGCTCTCGCCGCGAAGTATGCCATCGAGGATGCGAAGGTAGACCACGGCGCGGGAGAGGGCACGATAGCCGCCGCGTTCGTCGCTGCTATGCAGTCCGCCGCATACGCCGTCCCGGACGTCAGAAAGTGCATTGACATAGCTCTCACACAGATACCCGCGACCTCCCGCGTATGGCAGTCTGTCACAAAGGTTATCGAGTGCTACAACAAGGGGCTCACCCCGGTTGAGGCGCGCAATACCATTCTTGAGCTCAACTCCGACATGGGCGACGGCTGGTTTGAGTCTCCCTCCAACGTCGCGTACACCGTCCTCGGACTTGTATACGGCGAGGGCGACTTCAAGAAGTCTATGATATATGCCATAAACTGCGGCGACGACACCGACTGCACAGGTGCGACCGTCGGCGCGACGCTCGGCATAATCGGAGGCACCGCCGGAATACCGTCCGACTGGCGCGCATACCTCGGCGACAACATAATCACAATCTCGCTGAACCGCGCAACCGGGCTCAACGTGCCGAAAACCTGCATAGCCCTGACCGACAGAGTAATCAGTCAGACGCCCGTCATGCTCACCTGCGGCGGCAATCGCGTAGCCCTCACCGACGGGCATGACGAGATCCCCGCGAACATCGCGGAGGAGTATATGAATAACGGAGACACGAAATATGCGCTCTCCCGCCTGCTCCCCTACTCCTTTACCACCGAGCTCGGCTTCTGCACCGTTACCGCAATCTGGGACGGCGCGCCGGACATCCTGCCCGGAGGACAGAAAAAGGTCACGCTCCGTTTCGACAACAACTGGAAAGTATACGGCAACTCGCCGTACTTCATTTCGCTGAGTTGGCTCACCCCCGAGGGCTTTACCGTCGAGGGCAAGAACTCCGTCCGTCTCACTCACTCCAACGCGCATAACCCCGCGACGGAGGAGGTCACCTTCACTATAACCGCACCCGAGCACGTCGAGCCGGAGAACAGAATAGTCGTAGAGGTAATAACGAACGGCAGACCCACACCGGGCTATGTCTCGCTCGTTCTTCTCGGCTAAAACAGAGGGTTAAAATTTAACCGGACAGTAAGGCTGCCGGGGGCACGTTTTCTGTGCCCCCGGCAGTCTTTTTATTTTTATGACCGTAATCATATATTGATAAGCATGGCGAGCGTAGCGGCAACCATCATAATCAAGCCCAAAACTGCCTTACGCGATAATCTCTCTCCGAAAACGAAATAAGAAAACGCGACGGTAACAAGTATACTCAGCTTGTCTATCGGCACAACCACGCTTGCGGGTCCGTCCTGCAGGGCTTTGTAATAGCACAGCCACGACGCCCCGGTAGCCACCCCGGACAGGCATATAAACGCCAGCTCCTTTGGAGAAATGCCGCGCAATTCCCCGCCTTTCCCGGTGACGAATACCATGAGCCACGACATGACGAGCACAACGGCGGTGCGTATCATCGTGCCCGCGTTTGACTCCACGTCGGTTATTCCTATTTTCCCGAGAATCGAGGTCAGCGCGGCAAATACGGCGGAAAGGACGGCGTATATAAGCCACGTCTTTTTTACTTCCTTGTCCCCGGCATCGCTCTTTTTTTCAATCATAAGATATATGCCGACAGCCATCAGAGCAACGCAGATACCGTGAAACCATGAAACCGGCTCACCGAGTATGATAAAAGCGAGGATAACGGTCAATATCGTGCTTGACTTGTCGACAGGGACGACCTTATTGACGTCCCCCGTCTGCAGCGCGCGGAAATAACAGAGCCACGACGCCCCGGTTGCAAGCCCGGAGAGTATAAGAAACAGCCACGACCTTCCGCTTACCGCCGGGATATCGCCGAGCGAGCCGACGACGAGCACCATAACGAATGACATGACAAGCACTACGAACGTGCGTATTGCCGTCGCCACGGTTGAGGAGGTTTTTCTGATACCGCATTTTGCAAGTATCGACGTCAGACCGGCAAAAAGCGCGGAAAGAAATGCGAATACCACCCACATAACATCACCTCACGGTAAATATGCCGTTCGTACATTATCGTACCTTAAGCATTATACCACTCCGCCAGGATAAGTCAAGAGTAATCCGCAGCCGAAAAGCAAAAAGCCCGCCGGAATTTTACGCCGCCCGTGCAATCAATAGTTTTCTTTTCTTACCTCAAAGTAGGACTGCGGATGGTTGCATACCGGGCAGACCTCCGGCGCCTTGACGCCCATGACAAGGTGACCGCAATTGCGGCACTCCCACATTGTCATCTCGCCCTTCTCGAACACCGTCTGTGCCTCCACGTTATGAAGCAGGGCGCGGTATCTCTCCTCGTGCGCGCGCTCGATAGCGGCGACTGCGCGGAACTTGAACGCGAGCTCGTAAAAGCCCTCCTCCTCCGCTTCCTTTGCGAACGTGTCATACATGTCCGTCCACTCGTAATTTTCGCCCTCGGCTGCCGCGGCGAGGTTTGCCGCGGTGTCTGAAAGACCGCCGAGCGCCTTGAACCACATCTTAGCGTGCTCTTTTTCATTGTCGGCGGTGGAGAGGAATATCGAGGCTATCTGCTCGTACCCCTCCTTCTTCGCGACGGAGGCAAAATACGTGTACTTATTTCTCGCCTGTGATTCCCCGGCAAATGCCGTCATAAGATTCTTTTCGGTTTTTGAGCCCTTGAGCTCCATAAAAAGTCCCCCTTCCCGGTCTCCCGGCTATAATTTTATTATATGTGCGGCGGAAAAATCCGCCGCACATAAAAGAATAAGCTTATCTTAAAATATTACTTATTGAAATATCTCTTGAGGAGCCCCTCAAATGCCTTGCCGTGGCGTGCCTCGTCGCGCGCCATCTCGTGAACGGTGTCATGGATAGCGTCAAGATTCAGCTTCTTTGCAAGCGTCGCAAGCTCTACCTTGCCTGCGGTTGCGCCGTTCTCTGCCGCAACGCGGAGCTCAAGATTCTTCTTTGTGGAGTCTGTGACGACCTCTCCGAGCAGCTCGGCAAACTTCGCCGCGTGCTCCGCCTCCTCCCATGCCGCCTTCTCGTAATAAGAGCCGACCTCGGGATAACCCTCGCGATAAGCGACGCGCGCCATTGCAAGATACATACCTACCTCGGAGCACTCGCCGCTGAAATTCATGCGGAGCCCCTCGATAACTCTCTCGTCAACGCCCTTGGCGACGCCGACAACGTGCTCGGCAGCCCATGTGGGCGCGCCTGTCTCCTCTACCTTGAAGGACGAGCCGGGAGCATGGCATATCGGGCACTCTGCCGGAGCCTCGTCTCCCTCATAAACGTAACCGCATACAGGACATACATACTTTTTCATTTTGATTTTCTCCTTTTAATGTAAAGTTTTGTTTGAAATTCTTTTTGATTTTCAGTTTTGTTCTTTGACTTTGCTTTTGAGTTTTTCTTTGCTTTTACTTTTTAAGTATTTGCCGTTTTCGGAAGCTTAATCACACGGACGGCACTTCCCCGCCGCACCCTCGCGGCACCGGCGGCAGACGCCGTAGTAGACCGTGCGCATCCTCTCAACCATAAAGCCGTCGCCGACGGTCTGCGGTCTCTCCGTCTCGTCGAGCGGCAGGTCGTAAACCGAGGAGCAAACGCGGCAGACCATGTGCGCATGGTCATCTGCGCATCCGTCATAGAGCACCGTGCGCTCGTCCGTCTCAACGGTCCGTATCTCGCCCTCCTCGCACAATTTACCGAGATTACGATAAACCGTCCCGAGGCTGACATCCGGGAGCTCCTTTCTGGCGAGCCCGTATATCTCCGCGGCACTGTAATGCCTGCGCTCTCTGCGGAGTATGCCGAGGATCACCTCTCTTTGCCTTGAATGTCTCATTGATTTTCTCCATATAGGAATAGTTCCTATTATCATTTTAGCAGACTTTCACTTCCTTGTCAATAGGTTTCCGGAATTTTTTTTGATTTATTAAATATTGAAACCGAAAAAGCAGACCATATATAAAACCCCCGGGGCGGGCTGCCCCGGGGGTCAAGCTCCCGCGATGCTGCGGGAGCCTTTTAATTATACTGCTTTCGCAGTCTCGTCCTGCCGTTTTCGCAGTCTTGTTATGCCGTTTTCGCAGTCTTGTTATGCCGTTTTTGCAGTCTTGTTCTGCCGTTTTCGTCTTGCTATACAGCTTTTTGCGGTTTAAGGTGCGGACTTCTCCTGCCTTTTATTTACCGTTTCTCCTCTTTTTAAGAAGTGCTATCACAAGCGCAGTTACGGCAAGGAGAAGCACGCATACGCCGGCTGCTATTCCGATAACCGCGCCGCGTGCAGACCCGGAGCCTACTGTCGCATCCGGCGCGCTCCGGCACGTTAAGCCTCACCCGGAGAAAGAATTATTCAGTCCGCGCTTTGCTTTATCGACTTTGCTTTTTTACCGCCGATAGCTCCTAACGTACGGTGGGAGAAAAGCTACGCACAGGCGGCGTCGGTCCGAAAAGCAAAAAAGGCTGCCGTATCCGGTAGCCTTTTTGTGAAAATAGCAACTTTTATTTACATATAACGTCTGTGTCGACGTCCGCGGGTTACTTATTTGCAGGAGTTCCCTTTGCGGTATATTTCAATACACGGGTGATGGTTTCTCCGTCTATCTGGAGCGCGCATGGCTTTGTAAACTCGACGGTTATCTCATGCCCCGTAAGGACCTCTACGGTGTCCTTGTGAAGCACGTGCTCACCCTTGAATATCTTCGGGAATATCATAAGGGTCTTTATTTTGCCCGAGCCGTGGAACACCTGAACACTGAGGAGCCCCTCGCCGTTAAGTCTGTTCTGCTCCGGGGTGACCATCATTCCGCCGCCGTAGTAGCGACCGTTCATCGTGGGGGCGAGCCACACCTTCTTATACTTGTGCTCCACTTCGTCTACCGTCACGGTTGCGTCGCAGGGCTTGAAGTGGAAGAGCATCCCCTTTATTGCTATTCCGGCATAATTTACCGGCTTGTCGGACTTCTTTTTGAGCTCGTCACCAACCTCACAGCAGTATCCGTCGATGCCGTAACCGATACCGTTTATAAATCTCTGTCCCTCTGCCTTTATCTCGCCGTTCTCGCCGTATACGGTAACGGTGGGCAGGTTCTTTATATACTTGTTGATAAGAACGACGTCGTTCTTTACCTCGCTCTTCACATCGGTCATGAAATCATTGCCCGAGCCGGCAGCATAGCAGTATATCGGGAATGAGTAATCATGCCCGTTTATCGCATTTATAAAGTTATTGAGAGTTCCGTCTCCTCCGGCAAGAACGAGGCTGTCCCCGTCGCCGAGCTTTTCAAGATAGGTATTCACATCGTTTATCTTCGTGATATTGACGAACACCACCTCATCGGAATTGTAATTGCTGATTATCTTTCTCGCATTGATCTCGCCGTGGTTATTGTTGGCGAGGTCGTTGTACAGAATATGTACCATTGTTTAATTCTCCTGATTTTTGTTTTGTCAGTCGAGGCGGAAAACCTCAACAAGCTTCTTCTGCGCGCCGGTCACCGGGTCGCGCTCAATCTCGAGTATATCGTCCATATACTCGTCCCACTTCTTGACTATTTCACTTCCTCCCTGCATACGGGCGGCATAGTCCGCACCGAGCCTGCATTCATAGTATCCGAAGAGCCTGTCGTCAACATTCCATATAGAATAGTTTTCTATTCCGCAGTCCTTTAAGAGTTTTTTCATCTCCGGCCAGATCTCGTCATGACGGCGCTTATACTCTTCGATCTTCCCGTCCTTGACTCTGCCGCACCATGCGTATCTTTCCATAACAAAACCTCCGCTGTCTGTGAAGCACCTCCGGCAGTAACGGGCATCCCGGCGAAAAACGCCGAGGCGAGCCCCCCGGAAAATATCCGCGCACGTGCCGAAAACCGTATATTATTATAGTACTTATTTCGTAATTTGTCAACCTTTTTCGTCATTGCGCGGCTTTATGGATATTTTCCTATGAAATATGCCCGAATTTCCCCGGCGGCAAAAGGAGGCACCGTCTGTACGTCTCCGCACTCTGCTCGCCACGCCCCTGTGCGCCCATGCCACACCCCTGTGCGTCAGTGCCACGTCCCTGTGCGTCCGTGCCACGCCCCTGTGCGTCCGTGCCACACCTCTGTGTGCCCATGCCACGCCCCTGTGCGTCCGTGCCACACCTCTGTGTGCCAATGCCGCCGCGCCCGGAAAGCGCGCATTTTATGTGTACTTCTTTTCGGGAAATGCAAAAGGCTGTTCCGGAATTTTCCGGAACAGCCCTCGCTTTTGTTTGGTTTTTACCGTTTTAATCCGTATCGGCTCACGCCGGGAATCATCCCATGCCGAGGAGCCTTGAACCTATAAGGCTCAGGTCGCCTGTCGAGCCCGACACAGCCTCACGGAAATCATCGTAGCTTTTAAGTATCATATTATACTCTGCAACCGCCGCGCGATTCGCCGTGGAGGTAAGGTCCTCTCTGAAATAGACTATCAGCGCCTGCGCCTTGCACATCTGATTGTAGAACGGGAAAAGTCTCGTTCCGAATGCCGCGCCGGTCTTATAGAAGTTGTTTGCCTCATGGACTGCGGGGGCAACGTCGGACATGTTCATCTTGCTTCCCTCCGCTCCGTCGTCATGTCTGCCGGTCTCGGCGGGAACCCACTCGTTCATGCTCGTGAAGGTGTAGTCCGCATCGTCAAGGAATCTCTCGGTGCTCATTCTGTCGCTTATGTCCTCTATGACAACCGCGAAGTTAAGCGAGAGAACGTTTCCGAAGTCGACTACGAGCTTGTATCCTGTTCTCTGATTCTCGGTAACACCGTTATCCGAGCGGTGCTGATAATCATAGGTCGCGTCGAGAAGCTTCGTAGTCTGGGAGGCAACCGTGAACTTCAGCGCAGAGCTCTTTGTCACCATGGTGACGCGGATGTAATGTCCGTTGCCGTCGTTCATGACAACCTGCTTACCGTCGACGGATACCTCTATGCGCCCGCGCTGGCTTATATCGGTCTGGGCTACCCAGTAGAGGTGATATGCGGCGGGAAGGGTTATCTCGTCCTGAATGACTACCGTCTTTCTGTTCGAGGTGAAGAGAAGCCCTCTCTTTGCGGAGCTTGCAAGTCCCCTGTAAACGTTTGTGGTATTGATTATCGAGTACGCGCCGTGCTCGTTCGAGAATATCTTTTCTGTTTTTGCGACGCCGTTAAGGTCCTCGCCGTGCGGGAGAGACGCATCATCGATTATAACCGTGTTGTGCCCCTCTGCGTTCATTCTGTAAAGCTTGTAGCGCAGGTTTGTGGTCCAGTACTCGGTGAGGTTATAGTTATCCGAGCCGAGGTCGGTGAACCAGCGGACGCCGTATTTCGTATAGACGAAGTTACCCGCGTCTATCTGACCGTGTGAAACAAGGTTTGCTCCGGCGTGCAGACCTGTGTAAATAGCGCCGGACTCCCAGCTATCGCGCGCAACGAAGGTGTCTATTCCGCTCCAGTAATACTCGAGCTGTGCATTCTTCAGAACATCCGGGTTATTCTGGTACTCGGGATAGTAGTAGAAGAGGTCCTCATAGGAATATGACTTTGCGCCGCTGTCAAGCTGATTCTTACGGATAGCGATAAGATTATGCTGACCGTACATCATACCGTACCACGAGAAGTTCTTCGTGTCTATCGAGCCGTAGCCTGCGTCGTGGTAATTCCAGTACATGCCCTCGTTGTTCTCTATGTTGACGACGAAGTTACATGTAAAGTCAAGACCGTAGGAATCGAGCAGACCGTAATCCTTGCCGGTAGCGGTCATAAGCGACTGAATCATAAGGAAGAGCGTGTTCGTACCGTATGCCCAGTATCCGGGAGACTCGACGTACGAGCCGTCCGGAGCGTACGCGCCGAGACAGTCGGAAATGTCCGCCATCATGTCGGTGAAGAGATCGCGCATAAGGGTTCCCGACTTATGGAGCGTGCCTGTCACGGGAGAGAGGAATTCGTAATCCTGATATTCCGCAACCGCGATAAGCGCGAGCATCATACCGGAGTCACAGACCGTGACCCAGTTATTCGTCTTATTCGACCAGTTCCAGCCGCCGGCCGCGCGTGCCGAATAATTGACTATTATGCTATGGAACTGTGCCCAGCCGGGATAGAGCGACTTTCTTATTATAGCCTCGGCTATCTCCTGCCGCTTCGCATCTCCGTCCGCCACATCGTCAAAGCCGTTGTAAAGCCAGTCGTAGCCGAGCGCGATACACGCGACGCCGTCGGCATTGTTCAGGAAGTGACCCTCGCCCCAGTGCTTCCACTGAATCAGGGCCTTCATCATGAGGTACGTGCCCTCGACATACTTTGTGTCGCCGGTCATCTGATAGGCAAAGCCGAAATACTTTATCCAGTTGGAGTAGTCGCCAAGTCTGCTTCTGCCGCCGACATCGTAGCCGTCGCCGTAGCATTGGTTGCCGTACATGTCAGTTCCGGCAATGCCGGGCTGCATCGCATACACGCCCTGTGCGTCCGGCTTATAGACGTAGTAGGGCTGATAGAAATAGCCGTATGAGCGCTCTTCGCCGGTGAAATACTCACCGTTCGTGGGAACGACGTAACGCCACTCGTACTCGCCGCTCGCGTTTTTCTTAAAGAAATTCTCAAACGAGCTGCTTATCCAGTTAACACTATCGTTTATATACTTGAATCTTGAGTCGTTATAGCCCGGGTTCTTCGTAAGCTCTGCAAGTCCCTTTTCGTACTCCGCTCTTACGGAGTCAAAGGTCGACTGCGTAACCTGCACCCTCGGGTGGGTTTTGAGGTCGCCGCCGTTTTCAGCCATCTTCGCCTCAAAGTCCTGAAAGAACTGCTCACCTGTCACGTCGTCGAAAATGAAGCGGTTCATGAGGTTTATCATATCCTGAAGCCCGGTATCTCTGCTTATAAGCTTCTCGTACTTCGATATTATGATAAGACCCATATCGTCGTAGCAGACGTAGAAGCCCGGGAAGAGGGTCTCAATATCGTCGAGCCCTATAACCGTGTATCGTTTATCGCCCTCTGTGGCATAGCCGGGAGCCATTTTCAGCGTCACGACCTTGCCACCGACGGTAGCCGTCCTTCGCCCTATCGTAAGATAGGTAGCCTCGCCTCCGGTGGATATATCGTAGGATATTCCGTCCGGGCGGAGGAAGTAGGGATAGCCGAGGTATTCGAGCACCGCGTCAAGGGAGAGAGCTATACCGTCGTCGGTTACAACCGGCGCGCCGTACTTTCCGTCGTCGAATATGGTTCTCTTTTTACCGTTCATAAGCATGTAGTCGACGCCGACCTTCATGGCGAGAGACTCATTCAGGTAATCGTTGAGACCCTTCTCCTCGGAGCCGTCGGACTTTTTTATACTTATGGTCTTAGCGAGAGCCGTATTTACGTATGTGCCGTAATCGTCAGCCGGGAGCTCGGTAAAATCGTCAACTCCGCCGTAGATCTTGAAATCGTCTATGCAGAAATTCTGTCCGATGTCCTCGGTGCTCGTGACACTCTTGAGGTGAAAACGGAGATATGCCGCAGGTGTGTTTTTATACTCATCCGGGAGCGCGAAGGTCGACTGCCTCTCTCCGTCAGCATATATCGACAGCGAAGCCCCGCCGTCGGTATAATCGAATATAAGACCTATGTTCATCCAGCCGCCGGTGAAGTCCTTGACCTTGAGATTGGACGTACCGCCCGCGGCGGTGGTCACGTAAAGCGCACTGTTCTGTATATTCAGAATGTCCTGAAACAGAGTTGCCGACTTTGTGTAAAGGAAGCTTCCGGGCTTGAGGTTCGTCGGGGCATCTATCTTGAGCTTGAACTCAACAAAAACCTTATCGAGCGCCTTTGTCGGAGCGAGGTCGTACTGCAGGTAGGCCTGCTTGTTCAGAAGCTCCGCATTCTGTATGCGGACAAAGTAGTTGTAATCGCCGTCGCGGGTAAACTCGCTGTCTATGAATATCTTGTTACCCTCAAGGGTTTCCGTGCCGCCGGGGCCGATACCGTTTTTGTGATCCCAGCCCTCGTCGTACTTACGGTTCAGAAAGATCTTGGTGCCGGTCGTCTCTTCCTCTCCCTCGTCACCCTCGGCGGCATAGGAAAGCACCGCAAAGGAGGAAAGAAGAAGCGCGAGAACCAATATGAAGCTTAATATTCTGTTTCTTTTTTTCATATCATGCTTACCTCCTTATCAGTTAAAGAGCTTGCCGAGAGCCGCGGCGATGTTCGCCGGGGCGCCGACCCCCTCGACGGAGGAAACGGCGGACTGTGCATTGTTCATCTCGGAATTTGCGATACCGACCATCCCGGCATAAGCAGTGAGTGCCGCGGCATAATCGCTTACGCTGTCCGCTATCGCCGTAATGCTCGTGTCAAGGTAGATGTAGTATCTGTAGCCCTCGGCGAGGAGCGCGAAATACTCACCGAGAGTACCGGACGCAGCCGCGCGGAGCTCGTTTACAATTCCGGGCAGCATGGTTATCGCGAGCTCTGCCTTGTCGACATAGTCACGGTAGTTCTCAAATGCCGCAATAGCCTCGGCAACTCCGTCGCCGTCCGCGTTCATCGCGTAGTAGCAGGCTCTCGCATTGTCGTATGCAATCTTGAGAGCTGTATAGTCGGGTGCGGCTATCATCTGCGAGACATAGTTTTTGAACAGGGTTGTGTTCTGGTCAAGAACCTTCTTATAATCCTCGCGCTGAATGTCAAGATCCTTGCGGCAGTCCTCGATGAAACGGATATATGTCTTTATCGTATCATCGTTTTTTTCAATGGACGCGGCATTGTCGCTGAGATAGAAGTCAAAGGAGGTGAGGTAGCCGAGCTTCTCTATGTACTCGGTCGAGTTGTTTATCTTGTCATAGATGTCGGCGAGCCATGCTCTGTGATCCTGCTGTATTCTCTCCCAGAAGTAGGGGTTCATTCGGTTGTAGATAACCATCGCGTCCGCCAGCCCTGCATACTGTGCATCGTAATTGCCGGAGGTGACGATTCTTCTCGCGAGGTTTATGAACCTCGACATAAAGTCGTAGTTCTCTGCCCACTCCTCTTCTGTCTTATAGATTGAGATTTTTTGCATGTAGTAGACAAAGTTATCCGAATTTTCCTCGCGCTCGACAGCCTGTGAGTAGCTGTCAAAATTATCGTAGAAGTCAACCGCGTCGGCAACCGCCTTTATATGCATAAGCGGCGTGAGGTCAACGGCGCTGTATACCTCCTTTGCCGACACATAAAGCGTTTTCTTCATCGCGAGGGTGAACGCAGACTTTATTTTGTTTACCTTTGATACGAAGGTCATAACGTTCATGTCGTTCTGCGCCTTATTGTCCTCGGCATTCAGTCTGTCGATGAGGTCAATGTAGGTGCTGTTCATTACGTCAAACTTCCCGGAGTTGACAAAGCCGCGGCAGGCGCTCACAAGATCCTGACGGGTTGTGGCGTTGTCAATGGTTCTCGCCGTACCTGCGGAGAGTGCCTCTATTTCCTTTACTCTCTCTCCGAGAATCCCGGTGTAGTAGGTATACGCCTTCTGCATGAAAGCGTTGCTGTCAAAATCATTCTCGAAGTAACGGATATTATCCTGCACGGACTCCGTCCCCTCCATGAATATCTTATTTCCATCGTCGTCGGTCAGTATGTTGCCGGCTTCGTCCTTTTCATAGAAGGAATCGAGATTGCTTGTCACATAGTCGTATGCAAGGAGCCTGTCGCCCATTGCCGCATCTTCATTCTCTATCCACGAGAAGTAGAAATTGAAGAGCTTCTGCCCGTCGTCGAATTCCTTTGTAAGGAAATCGGGGTCGCGGTAGGAGGTTCCGTTGTAGAAGGACATGTTGTCGAAGGCTATTGAGGAGCCGTCGTTCGGTCTGTCTCCCATACGGACGGGGATGCTGCTCGTATCCGGGAATTTGTGCGTGCTGTTATAACGGAACTTCATCGACGACACAAGCTCATAATCAAGGTAAACATTCAGTATATCGTCCGAGCCGTTCTGATAATAGCATACTGTGAGGTGCGTCCACTCCCCTTCGCGGAATGCCGCGGGAATGACGCGGTAGAACTGACCGTCGCCCTCATCCGCTGCTACATTGGGCTGATAGGCGGGGTCTACACATCCCCTATCAAGTATTTTCAGCGTGTTGCCGCATATTTTCACAAAACTCGGGAAACGCGGATTCTGTGCTCCGTATATCGAAAATACCAAGGGGAAGTATGTAAAGCTCGTTACATCGAGATCAATAACAATACCCGTCGGTCCCTTTACCGTCGGCTGGAAGTAGGAATGCACCTGGTTTCCGGAGTCACTTGTGTATTCCCAGCTTAAATATTTGTTGTCCGGGTTCGTGGGGTCTGTCTTTACGACGGTCTTGTTGACGTTTCCGCCGAAGTTATGGAGGTAGAGAGAGCCGCCCGAGCTCGGCATACCGCCTTCAAAATTGTATACGAGGCGCGGATATGTATCCCCGTATTCGGAGATGGGGGTCTTTGCCGCGAGGGCAAGTCTGTCCCGCTCAAGGAGCTCTGCAATAAGGGCGTTATGCGCCGCGAGTATAGTCTCTTCACGTGCGAAGAGCGTCTTGTACGCCTCCGTGGTTTTATCAACCAGTCTGTGAGTTTTGAAGTAATTATAATAAAGGTTGAGAGCGTACTTCTTCGAGTGTGCCGTTTTTGCGGCGCCATAGTCGTCGAGGAGCGCGTCAGCCTCTGCCAATACAGCCTCCGGCAGGCTAAGCTGATTTGTATAGTCGGTATTGACGCCCGTTACGTTCGCGGTGACCTCGGACGCGTTTACGTCGTCCCACGCATTCAGCGTACGGTGGAGACCTACATACCCGTTCAGAGCGGTATGCGCCTCTGTAAGCTGAACAAAGCTCATTGCATTTCTATACGTCTTGATAAGCTCATTTATCTCGCTTACCGACACGTCAAGTGCCGCGCTTCTTGTGAGATAGCTCTGATAACCGGCATAATCCGCCGCGCCCTCGGAAACCCTTGCGGGGAGCTTATGCGCAGCCTCATACTCCATTATTGCGGTAAACGCCGTCGTCTTGTTCTCTGCCGCGTCGTATGCGTCATAGAGCGCGATTATGTCGGCGAGCGACGCCGCAGTCCTCTTATCATACGATTTCTTGTTTGCGTCGAGCGACCTTCTCGCCGTGCTCATCGTCATGTATCCGTCTGCCGTCGTGGGTATTGTGCGATGCGTCTTTGCGTAGAGGTCTATGGCGGCATACGCCTCCGCCTTATCCTCGTCGCTCTTCGCTATGCTGTAAGCGTGGAAAGCCGAGAACATTCCCTCTACCGTGCCGTTAAGGGCATTCGAGCGTGAAAGATAGCTCTGGTAGAGCCCGTAATTCTCGTCTCCCTCCGCTGCCTCGGGCACCTTATCATGCGTTGACTCGTATTCCGAGATTCTTTTGAAGGCTTCAATCTTCGCGTCTCCCTCTGCGGCGTCATATGCGTCGTAGAGAGCGGAGAGCTCGCCGAGGTCCGCCGGCTCAAGCGCGGTTGCCCAGACGGCGAAAACCGCCGCGACTATCGCAACGCACAGGATGAGCACGGGAATTGCAAGTCTTTTTTTCATACAAACTCCTCACTTCCGATATAATTCAGGGATGGTTCGCCGCCGGGCAAAAGCCCGTCTGCGGCACGGAAAAATCCTCATTCTTCCGATATTTTACCGAGATAATTATATTATTAATTTTACAAAAAATCAAGGTGGATATTTCAATTTTGGCGTACTGCACAAGACTTTTCGTCAACTTATACAAGTCCCGCCGTCCGCCCCGGCGACAGTGCCGCCGTGCGCCGTAAAATCGTCTCCGGAGGCAGGAGAAAGAGAGAAAGAAAAGAGGGGGTCTGCCGAAATTCGGCAGACCCCCGGATTTTATCGCCAAAATGTGTCTTTACTTATATGCCCATCATCCGCTTTGCAACGTCTCCGATATTGCCGTTCACTTCGGATACGCTCTCGCGGTAGGCGTTATAGGCGTCGAGCGCCGAGAAGAACTTCGCCATTGCAGCCCTCTCGGTTGTGTTCAGGTCCTCTCTGTAATATATGTATATCTTCATTTCATCAGAGAGGAGTTTATAAAGGTCATGCAGTCTCTTTGTAAAGACCGCGGGATCCCTCATATAGCTCTCTATTCTGTTTGCGATACCGGTAAGCTCGCCGCGGCGGACGGTGTTATCCGCGACCTCGGAGGGCTTGAACTCTTTAACGGGCTCCCACTCTCTCATCTGGACTATCTCATATCCGACGTCCTTTGTTTTGTCTGCTGTGAGAGTGCCGTCTGCGGCTGCTTCGGTTATATCCTCGATGACGACCGCCATATTGACGCTTATGACGTTTTCGAGCTTTATGTAAAGCTTGGTATACCCGTTGCGGTCATACTCGGTCTCCGCGCCGCCCATCGTCGTCCTGTCGGTTTTGTAGGTGCCGTCAAGGAAGGTCGTATAGGCGTCGGTCTTTTCAAAGCGGAGCTTCTGATTCGCCGTCAGGAGCGTCAGGCGGATTGTGAACGTATCGGTGCGCACCGCGGCACCGTTTTCGTCATATACCACCTTATCCGAGGAAAGGTAGACGACCTTTGAATCGTTCGGGTCTATCTCGACTCGCACGCCGCGGTTTATGTGCGCTATCCAGTAGAGGTTGCCGAATGCCCGGAGCTGCATCTCATCCTGAAGGACGACCGTCGTTCTGTCGTTTGTGAAGAGCATTCCGCGCTTCGCGTCATTTACGAGCTCCGCGCCGTAGGCACTCAGCATATCGAGCACCGCATAAGAGCCGAAGTCGTTCGTCCTGTAATCGGTGATGTCGCTCCGCCCCTTCATTACCTGACCGTAAGGCAGGAGGGCGTCATTCTTGAATATGAGGGTGTTCTGCCCCTCCGCGCTCATGCGGTAGTACTTGTATCTCGTCGCCTCCGGCCAGTAGCCCGGGGCGTTGTAGTTATCCGCGCCGAGGTCGACTATCCACTCAACCCCGCGGTTATTGTAGATGAAGTTGCCCGAATCTATATTTCCGTGGTCGTAGAAGTTCGGACCTCCGTGCAGACCGGTGTAAAGCGCGCCGCGCTCCCACGAGTTTCTCGCAAGGTAGGTATCAATGCCCTCTGCAAGATAATCGAGGCTCTCCGGCATGCTGTCACCGGAAATGTCCTGCGGATAGTAGAAGAACAGATCCTCATACTGACAGGAGCTCTCACCGCCGACAACCCTGTTATAGCGTACCTTTACTATGTCGGATGAGCCGTACCAGTGCCCGGCAAAGGAGTACATGTGCGTCTCCATTGACGACTGGTTTGCGTCGTGGTAGGGCCAGATCGACAGGTCTGAGGACTCTATATGAAGCGCATAGTAGCAGGTCTTATCCATGCCGTAGGAGTCCATGTAGCCGTAGTCCCTGCCCGTCGATGAGACAAGACCCTCAACCATTAAGAAGAAAGCGTTCGTTCCGTATGCCCAGTATGTCGACGACTCCATGAACGAGCCGTCCGGCGCGTAGGCGTGGAGCGAGTCTATGACGTCGACCATTATGTACTTTATCGTCGCGGGGAGCACGGTCTCCGATTCGTACGTGACATTCTCAAACTTCGCGGTCATGCCGGTGAACTCGGCAATTCCGAGGCAGGTGAGGAGAACGCCGGAGGAGCAGACCTCAACCCAGTTGTCGTTCTTTGTCACCCATATATTACCGGCATAGCTTCCGACGCCGCTGACTCTTACGGACGGGTTCGGGTACTTGCCTATGAACTGTGCATAAGCCGGGAACACGGTCTTTTCATAGAATATCTGCGCTATCTCGGCACGGCGGGCGTCTCCGCCGTCGTCGTCCGAGCCAAAGCCGTTGTATATCCAGTCAAAGCCGAGGATAGCATACTTTGCGCCGTCGGCGTTGTTTAAGAAGTGTCCCTCTCCCCAGTGCACCCATTCGCCGAGAGCCTTCATGTAGAGGTAGAAGCACTCGACTATCATCTTCGCCGACTCCGGGTCGCTGTCGCGCAGCATCTGATATGCAAATCCGTAATCGCGCAGCTCTTTCGTGACCTTCTGGAGCTGTGAGCGCCCGCCGAGGTCATATCCGTCGCCGTATGCGGTCCCGCCGTACATGTCCGTTCCGGCCTTTCCGGGCTTCACGACGTACTTTCCGCTCGCGTCCTGCTCGTAGACGTAGTAGTGCTGATACGGGTAGCAGGGTGTCATTGTTCCGTAGTAATCGAATTTCCCGGGCCTGAACTCATAATTCCCGTCCGCGTTCTTTCTGAAGCGCAGGCTCACCATCATGAGCGCGTAATCGACCTGCTGCTTCATATAGGCTCTGTAAGCCTCGGGGTAAGCCGTGCTTTCGGGATTATTATAGAACTCGCGGAGGCTGTCGAAGGTCTCCGGCGTCGCCTGGAGCCTCGGGTGGGTTTTTATGCCCTCCTTATCCGCGAAGTGCTCCGCTATGTCGGCAATGACGCTCTCGCCGGTAAATGTGCTTTTGTCATCGTTTATGCTATCAAAAATGAAGCGGTTCATGGTATTTACCATTGCGGTAAGACCGTTTTCGCGGTTCACGACGTCGTCCTGCTTTGCTATTATGATAAGTCCCATGTCGTCGTATGTCAGATAGTACCCCGGGAAGAGCGTCTCGATGTCGTCTATACCGATGCCGAAGAACTCCGTCCCTCCGTCAAGCGAATAGTACCCCGGCGTGACATTCAGCGACACTCTCTTACTTCCTACCGTCGCCGTGTCTCTGCCCGCGACGATATAGGTTGCGGACAGACCTGTGGATATATCGTAGGAGCGGTGGTCCGGGTGCTCATAGAACGGGTATCCGAAATAGTCGAGGAGAATTGAGAGAGGCACTATTACCTGCCCTTTCTCATTTCTCATCGGTGCGCCGTGCTTACCGTCGAGTATCGCTGTCTTTTTGCCGCGGAGGAGCATATTGTTTACTCCGACCTTCATCACGAGTGCCTGTTCGATTGTGCTTGTGACGGCGTTCTCGTCCGATGCGTCCTTTACTATCTCTATCGTCTTTGCCGCATACGCATCGACATACATACCGTAGCCGAGAGAGGAGACGTCCGTGACCTTGTTCGTTCCGCCGTACGCCTTGAAGTTGTCAAGGCAGTAGCTCATTCCGATGGTGTCTGTGTCTCTTTTCCCGTCAAAGCAGACGCGGAAAATACCAAGACCCGAGGATAACTCCTTCGGCAGCTCGTAGGTATACGGCTCCGCGTCTCCGAAGGTGACAGTCACTGTCGGGAGCTTATCCTCCTCGCGCGGGGTGAAGTCAAATTCGTAGGAAACATGCGCCCACTCTCCGTCGCCTATGTCATAGGAGAGGAGATTTGAGGATCTATCCGGTGAAAATACTATCTTGTTATCCTTTATTGCGAGCGGGAAGATCCACTTTCCGCTTCGTGAACGGAGCTCGACTATGTTTCCGAGATTGCAATAGGAGTCGAGCTTTATATCGAACTCGATGACATATCCCTTATCCGGCAGGCTTTCGCCGAGCTTTATATCGAGGAAGCCGTCGTCGGTATTAAGAGCCTCAAGCCGGAGGAAGTAGTTGTAATAGCCGTCCTTATCCGCCTCGCGGGAAATCTCAAAGAGGTTACCCTTTGTCATTGCCGAGCCGCTCAATATACCGTTTGTATAATCCCAGCCCTCGTCGTATGTGCGGTTAATGTAAAGCTGTATATCGTCCGGTGTCGTGTCGCCTCCCTCTCCGTCGGCAAAGCTCAGAACGGCGAGCGCCGAGAGGAGCATCGAGAGAGCGAGAAAAAGGCTTATTATTTTGTTTATCTTTTTCATAATATCCCGTGTCCTCCTTATCAGCGGTCAATGCCGTCTATTTTCGGCACGCATACAGCGCCGGCAACCGACTGTACCGCCGAAACCGCGCCGCACGCGGTGCCGTACTCGGCCCAGACCGTATCGAGCATTGAAAGATAGGCGTTATATACGCTCATAAATCCGGCGTAGACGTCCGCCATGCCGGCAGCCGTCGCGTCTATATATGCGGCACTGTCGCGGCATTCGCACATGAGTGCCCAGAACGCTTCGTGGTCGGTAAGGGACGTCGCCGTCAGCTTCTCATAGTTCATTCTGAGAAGCTCCGATTGATACACGCCCTCCTCGTACGCCGCACGGTAGAGCTCAAACTCACGCGACATCAGTTCTGTCTCCTCGTCCTCGAGGTTCATAGCGTAATAGTAGACGTTTCCCTCGTTTACGAGCTTCGAAAGCTCCGCAAAGGTCGTCGCGGCACGGAGCTGCAGCACCGTGTTACGGAAGAGCGTCGTATTGCGCCCGAGCTCCGCGCGGTACTCCTCCTCGCTCGCGGCAAGCTCCCGGCGGAAGTTTTCTATAACCTCCGTAAGAGCCGTAATACGGCTGTCGGAGAGATTTACCGTCGAGGCGTTTTCTTCAATGTACTGCTTTGCATAAAGGCAGAGACCGTTTTTCTCAACGTAAGAGGTAGCCGCCATATACCTGTCGGCAATACTCCGCAGCATCACGATATGCTCCTCCTGCATAGCCGAGACGACGTAGCTCTCTATCGGCTGATACCGTCTCCGCGCCGCCGTAAATCCGTCGACCGTCTCGTCGTAGCTTCCGGAAAGAATAATCCCCCTCGCCATGAGAACGTATCTCTTCACCGTCTCATAGTTTTCCTCCCACGCCGCGGCGTCGGGATATTCGGAGAGCCTTTCCGTATAGTAGATGAAGAGCTCGGAATTATGTACAGACAGCTCGCGGTTATAGATATCCGGGTAGCCGTCATAGTAGTCAAGTGCCTCGGCGAGCTCCGTGTCCCCCGTGAGTCCGTCCGGCGTAAACTGCGCGCGGAGTGCCGTAGCGGAATTATACTTTTCGGTCTTTCTCGCAAAGGTTATCGCGCCCTTGAGGGCTTTCACCGTGCGGAGAAAATCTCCGGCTGCCGTATCGTTTTCGACGTAGGAAAGCTGGGTATTGTAGCGGGCGATAAGCTCAAGGTATCTCTGCATTGTCGTATCAAATTCGTTATCGCGGATAAAAAACGCGAAGCTGTCGAGCTTTGCGGCTCTTCCCGCGGCATTTGATGTGAGGCGCGCGGTATTCTCAACCGCCGTCACGTACTCCTCGAGCGTATCGAGATTGTACGTATAGAGCGATTCCCGGAAGCTATCGGCGTCAAACTCCGAAAGGTACTTCTCTACCGTAACCTTTATTTCGTCGGTTGCGAGGTCGGTATATTCCCCGGTCCCGGCATTATAGTAGAGCGGAATATTTCCGTCGACAAATACCTTTGCCGCCTTTCTATCCCTCGGCAGCTGTTTTTCGTCGGTCAGGACGTCGACGTAAAAGGCGAGGCGACCCGCGTCGTCGAGGCTCTCAATGTAGCCGTCGTCCCTGTATGCGGTGCCGGCAAAGAATTTCCAGTTGTCTATTCCGTAATTTCTTCCGTCGCGGACGGCGTGATGAGCGCAGAAGCGTATACCGTCCGTGCCGACGAAATTCTTTCCGAAGTCAACCTCTCCGTTGTAGACCTCAACGTAGTCCACGTAGACCTTGAAGCTCTGATAGCGGTTTTCGCGGGATTTGCTCCATATAACCGTTATATGGTTCATCTCGCCCTCGGCAATCGGAATCCTTATATCCGCCGCTCCGCTCACCGCCGCGTTGCTCGGTCCGCCGCCTATCTTTATCCTGTCGGAATCTATCGAAATCACGTCAACCCAGATACGGTTGCCCTTGGGCTTGCCGTTGTCGTTAAGCTCGTCTGTCGCAACCTCGAGCAGAAGCCACGGGAACGTGCCGTATGTGGTCAGGTCAAAATCGAGCCCTATGCCGAGCCTGTAATCATCGGGTATCGGCTGGAAGAAGAAGTCCGCCGACTCGCTGTCCGCGAAGTCAACCGAGAAAACGCCGTTGCCGTTATCGTCATGAATACCGTACTTCACACCGCGCTGATAGTTACTGATTTCGCCGAAAATCGATTTCATTTTATCAAAAGTAATTGAGCTCATAGAGAAATCGCTTGATTTTGCGAGGTGTGCGTATCCGTACTCCGATACCGGAGCCGCCGCCGCGAGGCGCAGACGGTTTTCCTCCATGACGACGCGCAGCTGCTGCTCATGGTCGGCTTTTACCGCCGCGAGCTTTTCATTGTAGGCGTTTATTCTCGTATCGTAGTCCGCCGCGTCCTCTATCGGGCGGTGAATTTCCGCATAGCGGAGAAATTCGTTATAGGCTATCTTCTTTGCAAGGTATTCAGCCGACGGGTCATAATTATCGAGGAGCGCCTCCGCCTCGTCAAAACTGAAAGCGACAGCCGCGTCATAAGCCCTTCGCTTTTCAAGGAAAGCCGCATACTTGTCGTAGCCCTCTCCGCCTTCCGGGACGGATGGCACGGGGGCGTGCGACGCTATGTATTTTTCAACGCTGCAAAAGGCAAGCTTTTTGTCCGCAAATGCCGCCGCAGCATTGTATTTGTCAATCAGCGCGCCGTAGTCGGCAATGCTTGCCGCCTCCCCCTCCGCAGACACGGCGAGCAGTGCGATGCTCGCGCAGATCATCACGAGCAGTGTGACAAGCAGGAGCGCCGGAAGCTTTTTGTGCTTTTTCATGTTTACCTCCAAAAAAAGAGTTTTCCGTGATACGGGTCATCGCCGCCCCTCCGTTCCGGCGGATGCGGCTGCCCGATGAGTTCTTTACGATTATAATAATATACCCGCACTGACCGGAAATCAATGCGGGTACATATCTATTGTTGTTTTGTGCAAAAAGAATAATTGATAGTCTAAATTCAGCGGTATTGTGTGCAAAAGTACGCACTACCACAGCTAACAACAGTTTAACATCCTGCGGAGGTAAAGTCAATGAGGATTTTCGTTTTTCGTGATATTTCACAATGAATTTCCGCATTTTTCACAAAAAGCCCGGCGAGGGGCTCCGGGGCAGAAAATCCCGCCGGATTCCCCGTCCCGTGCCGGAAAAAGCCGAGAGATATACGCGCCGGGAGATGGTATCACAGGCTTACTTTTTCCAGTACTTTTTATCAAGAGAGCGGTACATTATCGCCTCTGCGATATGCTCCTCGTCTATGACCTCCGCCCCCGCGAGGTCGGCAATCGTGCGAGCGACGCGGAGTATTCTGTCATGCCCGCGGGCAGAGAGCCCGAGCGTCTCAAACGCGGAGCGGAGCAGCTCGCGCCCCGCCGGCGTCGGCGTGCAGTAGCGGTGGAGCATGTCCACGCTCATTTTCGCATTCGGCGTCCCCAAATCGTCTCCCCCGGCGCGCAGTCGCTCATTCGAGAAAGCGCGGGCGCGGTTTACCCTCTCGCGTATTTTTGCCGAGGGCTCTCCCTGCTCGCTCTCCCCGGATATCTCGCTGTATGATACCGACGGGAGCTCTATTTCAATATCTATTCTGTCAAGCAGCGGACCGCTGACCCGCTCAAGATACTTCGCCACCGACGCGGGCGTACAGGTGCAGGTGTGCCGCGGGTCGCCGAAATAGCCGCAGCGACAGGGGTTCATGGCGCAGACAAGCATAAAGGAGGCGGGATAGGTCACCTTCGACATCACGCGGGTGACGCATACCCTCCCGTCCTCGAGCGGCTGACGAAGAGACTCTGTCACCTGCTTTGAAAACTCCGGGAGCTCGTCGAGAAAGAGAACTCCCCTGTGGGCTAAGGAAATCTCACCCGGGCGCGGATTTGACCCGCCGCCGACAAGCCCCGCGTTGCTCACCGTATGGTGCGGGGATCGGAACGGCCGCTCGGTAACGAGCCCGCCGGAAAGGAGCCCCGAGACCGAGTGAATTTTCGTCACCTCGAGTGCCTCCTCAAACGTCATATCCGGGAGAATGGAGGGCAGCCGCTTTGCGAGCATGGATTTTCCCGTGCCGGGAGGACCTATCATTAAAACATTGTGTCCGCCTGCCGCCGCTACCTCAAGCGCGCGCTTCGCCTTATACTGACCGCGCACATCCGAAAAGTCCGGCGCGCCGCGGTGAAGAGAGGACAGATAGCCGTTTTTTTCATACACGGTAGGGGGGATAAGCTCCTCGCCGTTAAGGTGGCGGATGAGCTCGCCGAGGCTCCCTACCCCGTAGACGCGCACCCCGTCGACGAGCGCAGCCTCCTCCGCGTTCTCCCGCGGGACAAAGACCTCGCGCCGCCCGTGCTCCCGGGCGCAGAGGGTCATCGGGAGCATTCCGCGCACCGGGCGGATGCCGCCGGAGAGCGACAGCTCACCCATCATGGATATTCCGCGGAAATCAACCGTGCGCGGGATTGTGCCGTCGCACTGGAGTATCGAGCAGATTATGGCAAGGTCGAACGCAGAGCCCGCCTTTTTCGTGTCTGCGGGCGCGAGGTTCACGACTATATCGAGTGCCGGGAAGCGTATTCCCGAATTTTCGCACGCGGAGCGCACCCGGTTCTGCGACTCGCGCACGGCGGTATCCGCCATGCCGACCAGCTCAAGCTTCGGGATTCTGTCCCACGCGCTGCACTCGACGGTAACCTCGTATCCGTCGATACCGAGCACCGCCGCCGTATAAACAGTAGAAATCATACCGTCCTCCGAAAAAGTCACAAAAAATCTGATTTGATTATACATCACGTCGGACGATAAATCAAGCGTTATTTGCACATCCGACCCCGGAGGACGCCGTCGCGGGATTTTTGACCCGCGCGGTTGACAACGGGATAAAAGGATTGTATAATCTAAATAGTACATAAGTGCGGCGCACCCGCACGCGGAGGAATAAAATGATACTAAAAAACGTAAAGCTCAACGGAACGCTCACCGACATTGAAACCGACGGCGGAATTATCACCGCCATAGGAAAGAGCGAGCAGCCCGGCAGGGATATGCACGGTCTCACCGTCCACCCGGGGCTTATCGACATACACAGCCACGGCTGTATAGGCTATGACACGATGGAGGGAAATATCCCCAAAATGGCGGAGTGGGAGCTCCGTCACGGTATCACAACCTGGTACCCCACCACGATGACGATGGGAAGAGAGGATATAATATCCGCCCTCAGCGCCGAGACCTACTCCGAGGACGGGGCAAATATCCCCGGCTTTCACATGGAGGGTCCGTTTATCAACGCGAAGCACAAGGGCGCACAGAACGAGGACTTCATAGTCCCGCCGTCGATGGATTTTCTCCCCGACTGGAGCCGCGTCAGAATGGTTACGATAGCGCCGGAGTGCGCGCCGGACGACAGCTTTATCAGAAAATGTCCCGCCGTAGTCTCGATAGGTCATACCGATGCGGATTATGACTGCTCGCTCCGCGCATTTACAGCAGGGGCAAAATGCCTCACCCATACCTTCAACGCGATGCCCCCGATACATCACAGAGCCCCCGGACCGATAGGCGCGGGAGCAATGCGCGACGACGTATATGCACAGCTGATCTGCGACGGGCGGCACGTTCACATGGCTGCCGTAAAAATGCTCATCTCGATATTCGGCGAGGACAGAGTGGTGCTTATCAGCGACTCGATGCGCGCGACCGGGCTCGGCGACGGGGAGTATATGTTCGGCGGTCAGAGGATACACGTAACCGGCGGTGCCGCGCTGACGGAGGACGACCACCTCGCCGGCTCGACAACCAACCTCTTCGACTGCGTAAAGGTTGCAATCTCGTTCGGAATACCCGAGGACACGGCGGTAAAAATGGCGAGCGAGAACCCCGCAAGGCTCATGGGGCTGAACAAGGGAAGAGTTGCCGTCGGGGCGGACGCCGACCTCATATTCACCGATAAGGATATGAAGCTGCACGCCGTCCTCTGCCGTGAGAAGCTCCACGAAATCGCATAAGTATTGTGATTTAGTAAACAAAAGCTTACATATCACAGGCAAATCCGGGCGCATTTGCGAAAATAAGCGTGCCCGGAAAACAAGAATAAAAAACCGGAAAGGCGCCGTAAAACCGGCGGGTATTGCTATGAAAAAACACGTGCTCCGTATACTTCTCCCGCTATTTCTCCTGCTCTCCGTTCTGTTCTTCACCCTCTCCTGTACAGGTCTTACCGACCTTATAACGCAGGAATTTACGGTTACGTTTGAAAACTGGGACGGGACGAAGGACACCGTAAAGATAAAGAAAGGCGAGACGCTGACCCCGGCGACGCCAAAGGCGCGACCCGGCTATACGTTCCTCGGCTGGTACTTCGGCAGTGCGCCGTGGAAGGACGGAACGGCTGTAAGCTCAAATTTACATCTCGTTGCAAAATGGTCTGCCAACAAATATAAAATCACCTTCTCCGTAAACGGCGCTGAAACGGTGGTTGACGCCGATGGCGGCACCCTGCCCGCCTACCCCGGGACACCGGAAAAGCCGCCGGAGGGGGCAAAGCAATATGTGTTCACAGGCTGGGAGCCCGCGCTCACCGAGGCGACGGAGGACACTACCTATACCGCCATCTTCCGTGAGGAGGCGCGTATAATCCATATAAGGGTCAACCCGACCTACAAAAACGCCGCAAATATTATTTTTCCGAACGGAAATGACATCGCCTACGGCGGTGACATGTCAATCACAATTACCGTAAACGACGGGTACAGCTTCGAGGGGTGGTATAACTCCGACGGCACACCCGCAGAGCCGCAGCTCGGAGAGCAGACCGGGACAACGATTACCTATACCGGGCTCTCGGACGACCTGACGCTTGAGGCGCGGTTTTCCCTTGTCCCCCTTAACGTCCTCTATAATCTGCCGCTCGGGGCAAATAACCCGAACCCGGCGACGGTGACGGTCGAGGACGGGCGCGTGGTGCTGACAGCCCCGACCCTTGAGGGAAAGATATTCCGCGGCTGGTTCACAGAGCCGGACGGCGCGGGCGAGAGCGTAAATTACGTTGATTACGCCTTTGCAAAAGCGGGCAGGACTGCCTACGCGCACTTTGTCGCCACTGCCTCCGTCACCTTCACGGTGAACGGGACGCACCTTGAGGGTCTCGACCGCAGGGTCGGCGCGGGAGAGCGGCTCGCCGCCCCGGATATTGACCCGTCCGAATACGGAATGAGCGCATACAGGCTCGGAAAATGGTACACGTCCCCCACTCTCGATGCAGAGAGCGAGTACGATTTCTCATCTCCGGTCACCTCGGACGTAAACCTTTACAGCAGCTGGGAATACCTCGGAACCGACGGATTTTTTGCCTACTCGGATAAATTCTCCGCCGCAGTCGGTGCGGAGAAAGCAGAGATTACCTCCGAGGAGGAATTTATAGCCTTCATAGAATATGTTCAGTTCTACGCGATAGAAAAGAAGATAACTGTCAGCTTCCCCGGCAAATACTCCCCGGAGTTCGAGAGTGCGGATGCGCTGAACTCCTATATGTCCTCCCTTATAAAGAGGAGCAGCTTCCCGAGCGGGATCCCGCTCCCCTACTCCTACACGGCGGCAGCCCCCTATCGCCCGCTCTCGGTATATTTCAGCGGAGACCTCTCGCTCGACGCATCGCTGACCACCCCGGAGGAAAAGCAGATAATAAAGACAAAATACCTCTATGCTTTTCATGAAAGTGCCGCGGGAATGGGCAGCGGCTACGACGCCTTCGCGATTGAAAACGTCGGAAGAACGGTGAGCGTCTATACTACAAATCAGCTTGTCTACGCCCTTGAGCACGGGGCGCGCCCGCTCCCGGTCGCGGGCTCCTCTGCCGAAAGGATATACGAGGCGGCAAAAAATGTGCTCCGCAAAATAACGTCCCCCGGAATGTCCGACACCGATAAGCTCCGCGCAATATATGAATGGCTGATACTCAACGTGAGCTACGACTACGGCGCGGCGGAGGACGACGTAATCTCCGCCGTCTGGCACAAATATACCGCATGGTATGCCGAGGGCGTGTTTGACTCCCGCCTCGCGGTGTGCGACGGAATAGCAAAGGCGTATCTCATAATGGCAAGAATCGAGAACATCGCCTGCATACGTGTGAGCGGCACGCAGACAGGCGCGGGCGGTCATGCATGGAACAAGGTGTACCTTGACGGCTGGTACGGCGTCGACGCGACGCACGGCAACGTCGGCGTCGGGGACACGGAGCTGCTTACCCTCACCTGCTTCCTCTTCACCGACGAATACAAGAGAAGGACCTGCACGTTCAACACTCCCGCGGGCTTTGAGTCACCCGATACGCCGAAGAACGTCTACCCGGATATAAAAGTCAGGGGAGCCGACGGTCTGCCGCTCTCACTCCTTATCGACAGTAAAGCCGACCTTGTCCGCCTCTCGGCTTATATAAAGAAGTACTCGCTCTCCCCGGTCACCGACCCGGACTATTACGGAGGTCGGACGGACGGCGGCACCCTGATGCTTGAGATAGCGGTAACGGAGGGCTCCGACGTCACAGCCTCGGAGGTCTGCTCAGCCCTCGGCGTCACGTCATACGTCCCCGGGACGTCCGACGCCGGATATACGACCTATATTCTGCGTGTGCCGCTGTCATAAGGCAAAAGCCGCGCTGCGGCTGCCATAAAAAGTCGCGGAGGCAACCCGGGCGGCGGCAAGCCGCACTGCGGATGCCATGCAAAGCGCAAAGCGGCCGCGCCCGCAACCTGCGGGCGCGCTCACAGGCAAGGCGACCGTCATGGTAAAAAACAAAGAAATTTAGCCGCATACGGCGTTTTTCACGGTAAAAAATCCGTTGAAAGACCGTATGCGGCGGTTTTTATATAAAAATCCTCTGCCGGCGCGCCCTCCGTGCGATTGCCGCCCCCGGCAAAGAAAAGTGCCGTCCCCGCGGCAAAGCGCAGGGGACGGCTCCCGTTTATCCGGTCAACCGGATTAATCAAGATAATCTTTTCTGTAATTAAGACCAAACGACGCGGCGAGCTCCTTCAGCTGTCTGTCGCTTATCTCGTTTATTCTGTCTTTCCCCTCGGTGAGCATGAACAGCTGTGCAGCCTTTTCGACCGTCTCGATAAGCCCGAAGGCCTCATCGAGTGTGCGCCCCGTGCCGTATATGCCGTGCGCCGTCCAGACGCAGATGCGCGTCGTCGTGAGCTTTTTTGCCGTTGCGGCACCTATCTCATTGTTTCCGCACACCATCCACGGGAGAACGGATATCCCCTCCGGGAATACCACGATGCTCTCTGTCTGCACCTTCCAGAGCGAGCGGGTAAACTCCCTCTCGGTAAGCGCATGGGTCAGCGACATTGCAACCGTGTAGGTCGGGTGGCTGTGAATAACCACTCTGTGCAGAGGGTCAACCGACAGGCGGGAGATATGGCTCATTAAGTGCGAGGGAAGCTCGGAGGTAAATTTATTTCCTCCGCGGAAGCCCCAGAGGAGCTCCGCGACGTGCCCGCTCGCGCCTATTCTTATAATTCCGAGATCCTTTTCCGGCTCGTACTGTATATTTTTGAAGTACTCGCCGGTTCCCGTCACGAGGAACATCTTGCCCGTAAGGGCTGTGCCGTCGAAGTCAAAGGGTATCTCGCGTATCACCTTTGTCGTATCAAGATAGTCACGGACATCGTCGTCTGTCAGAAGATAGGTGAGGTTTCCGCCGTTGCGCTCATCCCATCCGAGGCGGTAGAGGTTTGAGAATGTGCGGATAGCCTCTACCATAAATTTTGCTTCAAGAATATTTTTCATATACTTCCTTTCAGAATACCGTGGGCGGGTCTCAGCCTCTCTTTGAGAGAACCTCCGACTCGTATATCTCCACATCGCGTATCCAATTCATGCCTACGGGCACTCCGCATCTCTCGCAGTACTCGTCCCATACATCGCCGAACGGGAAGGTCTTGAACTCCTCGCTTACGGCGAACATCTTCGTAAAGTTCGCGCCGTCCTGCATATCCGAAAGCGACTTGTTCGGGAGAAGAAGAGCGTAAAGCAGAGCCTTCTGCATATTGCGCGCGCCTATCGTCCATGCGGCGATACGGTTTATCGATGCGTCGAAGTAGTCAAGACCGATAAGCACCCTGCGCTCCGCACGGTTTCTTATTATTTCCTTTGCTATCTCGCGCGTCTCGTCGTCGAACGACACAACGTGGTCAGAGTCCCAGCGCACGGGGCGGGTCACATGCAGAGCCACATAGTCGTTGAAGAGGAGGAGAGAGGATATCTTATCCGACACCATCTCGGTAGGATGATAGTGTCCGTTGTCAAGCAGACAGCAGATGCCGTTTCTCGCGCAGTAGTTCTGATAGAACTCCGCAGAGCCGACGGTGTAGCTCTCAAGCCCTATTCCGAACACCTTGCTCTCACACGAGTCGATTATATACTTTTTGTCGTACTTAACCGAGAATATCTGGTCAAGAGAATCCTTCAGGCGGGCTCTCGGAGCCATTCTGTCTGCCGGGGTCTCCTTCATCCCGTCGGGAATCCAGATGTTGCAAAGACAGGGCGAGCCGAGCTTCTCGCCGATATAAGCCGCTATTTTACGGCATGCCTTACCGTGCCTTATCCAGTACTGTCTTACGTTCTCGTCCGGGCTCGAAAGGGTAAGATTATCCTTTACCATCGGAGAGGAGAAAAATGTGGGGTTGAAGTCAATTCCTATTTTCTTCAGCTTTGCGTACTTTATCCATGCGTCAAAGTGCTTCGGCTCAAGCCTGTCGCGCTCAACCTTCTCGCCGCCGGTTATCGCATATATCGCGTGGAGATTTATTCTCTTCTTTCCGGGAACGAGCGAGAGCACCTTGTCAAAGTCCGCCATCAGCTCCTCCGGCGTTCTCGCCTTTCCGGGGTAGTTTCCGGTCGCCTGTATACCGCCGGTGAGCGGTCCGCTGTTCTCAAAGCCCGCGACGTCGTCGCCCTGCCAGCAGTGTATGGAAACCGGGATAGAGGCGAGGGTCTTTATCGCCTCCTCGGTGTCTATACCGTACTTTGCATATACGACCCTTGCGTTCTCGTATGCTTTCATTCTGTTTGTTCTCCTTTATATGTAATTTTTATTAAATACCCAAATTTGCAAATAATACTTTACAAATCGCTTATTTATCGGCTTTCATCTGAACCTTCAGATTTCCTATTGCCGTTGCCTCTATCGGCATTGCGTGAACGCGCTTTCCGGTTCTTCTCTCCGTCGCCTCGTTGACATATCCGTTCTTTGCCCCGCCGCCGACGATATAGACGTCGCAAAAATCTATGCCGGTATTTTTGCAAAGAGCGTCAAGAGCTATTCTGTACCCCTCCGCGAGGCTCTCGTAGGCGCAGCGGAAGTAATCCTCGGTTTTCTTCGGCTTCTTATATCCGTGGCTTACAAGATACACGTCCATAGCTTCTTTCATACTCCGGGGAGCCGAGAAGGACGGGTCGTTTACGTCTATTATACCCTCGTACCTTGATTTATACGCCAGCGTCACAAGCTCTCCGTATCCCGTCTCGGGGCAGAGCTCGCGCCGCAGCGACTGATTTATCCACATTCCGGTTATGTTCTTCTGATAGCGGTTGTAGCCGACGCCGCCCTCGTTTGAATACATGTTCTCGCGGCTGTTTTCGTCGGTCAGTGCCTCCGGCGTCCGTATGCCGAGGAGCGACCACGTGCCGGAGGATATGTACGGCGCGTTTATCTCCATGTCGATGGCCTCAACCGCGCTGCCGGTGTCGTGCGTCGCGCAGAGGACCACGTTCAGATTTCCGCCGACGTGCGCCTGCACGTCCGGGAGCAGGCGACCAACGAGCGTCCCGGGGGCGGAGAGCTTTGCCATAAGTCCCTCCGGCAGACCGAGAGCCGACCATATCTCGGGGTCAAGCTCATGCGTTTTCGCGTTCACAAGACCTGTAGTCGTCGCGTTCGTGTACTCATGGCGCATGACGCCGGTAAGCTTGTACATAAGGTACTCGGGGAGCATCAGAAAGGCTGTCACGCCGTCGAGCCGCCCCGCGAGCTTATCCGCGTAAAGCTGGTATATCGTATTGAATGAATTGAACTGTATTCCGGTTCTTTCGTACAGCGCCGGGAACGGGATTATATCGTGGACGAGCTTTATCGGCTCCTCCGTCCTCCCGTCGCGGTAGGCGTACATAGGTTCAACCTCCTTGTCGCCCCTCATAAGCACGTAGTCGACGCCCCACGTGTCTATTGACATGCTCTCAATCTCCGGATACCTTGCAAACGCGCGCCGCAGACCCTCCGTGACCTCGAGCACCAGTCGCTCCCTGTCCCAGACAAGGTGTCCGTCCCGCTCGTCCATTCCGTTCGGGAAACGGTAGACCTCATCGGTCATGAGCTCCCCGTCCTTCATATAGCCTATTATGTGGCGTCCCCCGGACGCGCCGATATCAACCGCAAGATAATACTTCACAGCAGCTCCTCTCCGGGCACCGCGGTGCCCTCATTCATTTTTTCCGGGCTGTCGCACGGGCGGCAGACCGATACGTCTTTATGACTTAATAATAGCATACCGATATAGCATAAACAAGGTTCTGAATTACGATAAAAACCGTCCTTATTTAATATTTACTATTGCAAAGTGTAGAAAAAAGTGATAAAATAAGAGGCGATGTATGTAAGTATCGGCAATACGGGATATTACGGAGGTGACCGTCACGGAAAAATTTCTTCTCGAAAAGCTCGGAGAGGTGAGCGCGGAGGAGCGCGGGCTCCTCGCAGGTGCACCCTTAAACCCCCTGCTCTACGGCATGGGCGACTGGGACGTCACGAGCAGCAGACTGATAAAGAACGGCGGAATATCCGTCAGAACTCATACACGCTATGCGGATTTCCCGGCTCACAGGCATAACTTTCTCGAAATAATGATAGTCCTCTCCGGGAGCATCACGCACATGATAGACGGCGAGGCAATCACCCTCGGCGTCGGCGACATGCTCTTCATGAACAAGCATATAACCCACTCGGTGCGCCGGGCGGACACAGAGGACATAGGCATAAATCTCTGCCTCGGCGACAATTTTGTCGGCGGTCTTATCCCGGAGCTCGGGGACAGCGTGTTCTCATCACTTCTTGAAGAAAATCTCCGCCCGGGCGGCAGACCTATGTATCTGCGCTTTGCCTCCGACGGGACAAAGCAGATTGAAAACCTCGTCGAGAACATTCTCTTTGAGCTTACGGAATACCCGCGGATAAGCGATGTGGTGCTCACAAAAACTCTCGCGCTCCTCTTTGACTACCTGTCGCTGAAAAACAGCGCGCTGCTCCGCGGCGGGAGCGGAGAGCCGGACAAGGACAGAGAGCGGCGGCGCACGGTCTCCGACTACATAAAGAAGAATTACAGGACGGCGACCCTTGCAGAGCTCTCCGGAATGATGTACATGACCCCGCCGTATCTCTCCTCTCTCATTACCTCACTTTTCGGCATGGGCTTCAAGGAGCTGCTCTACGAGGAGAGACAGAGCCGGGCAATGCGCCTGCTCACGGAGACGAAGCTCCCGATAGGCGAGATTATACGGAGCGTCGGATACGAGAACGAATCATATTTTCACAGGGAGTTCAAAGCAAGAACGGGTATGACCCCGCTTGCCTACCGAAAATCGGCAAAGTAATTTTTCGGCGCGCCCGTCTTACTATTGAAATATCCCCTGCCGTGTGTTAAAATCTATTTGTCAAAATACGACAGAGCGGCAGGAGCAAAAGAAAGCGTAAAGGCATTTCCCGGCAGCAAAAGGAGCGGCAGATGATAAACGGAATTTTTATACTGGATAAAGAGGGCGGCATGACCTCGCAGACCGCCGTGCGGCGGGTACAGCGTCTGCTCGGCGCGGATAAGGCGGGGCATACCGGCACGCTCGACCCCATGGCGACCGGGGTTCTCCCCATTCTTCTCGGCAGGGCGGTAAAGGCGAGCGAGTACCTTCTTACGGGCAATAAACACTACACGGCTACCCTCCTCCTCGGTCTCTCGACGGACACGGAGGACGTGACGGGCACTCCGCTCGCGACGTCGGACAGTATACCGGGCGAAGAAGCCGTCATGTCGGCTCTCGCGGCGTTCCGCGGGGAGATAATGCAGACCCCGCCGATGTACTCCGCGCTGAAGGTCGGGGGAAGGAAGCTATGCGACATTGCGCGCGCCGGGGGAGTTGTCGAGCGCGAGGCAAGACCCGTAACGGTGTTTTCGCTCGGGGCAAAGCGGCTCTCGGAGCGCGAGTATTCACTTGACGTCGTCTGCTCAAAGGGAACGTATATAAGAACGCTCTGCGCAGACATAGGCGAGGCTCTCGGCTGTCACGGGTGCATGAGCACGCTCCGGCGCGAGGAGGCGGCGGGCTTCACAGCCCGCGATGCCCTGACAATAACCGAGCTCGAAGCTATGACATCGGAGGAGCGGGAGGCGCGCGTTCTCCCGACGGAGTATATTTTCCGTAGCAGAGGAGCGGTTACGCTCCCGGATTTTTATGCCCGGCTCGCCAGGTGCGGAGCGGAGATATACTTAAAGAAAATCGGCGTGTCGGCAGAGGCGGGAGATCTCCTGCGGCTTTATGACGCGCGGGGATTTTTCGCCCTCGGCGAAGTGTGCGAATATCCTGACGGCGCGGCGATAAAGCCAGTCAGACAGTTCGATATATAGCAGATTTACAAACAATTGTTTACAAAAACGGAGGGATTATGGCAAGAGCATGGACGGACGAGCAGTTGCTCGCCATTGAGACGCGGGACAGGACGCTCCTTATATCCGCCGCCGCAGGATCCGGAAAGACTGCGACGCTCACCGAGAGAATAATACGCTCACTCCTCGACGAACGGGAGCCTGCGAGCATAAGCCGCCTGCTTATCGTCACGTTCACGAATGCGGCGGTCGGAGAGCTGCGCTCCCGCATTGATGCGGCGCTCCGTCAAAGCCTTGCGGAGCATCCGGGGGACGCCCGGCTCGAGGAACAGCTCCGCCTCCTCCCCGGTGCGAAAATATGCACGATAGACTCGTTCTGTAACGACCTTCTGAAAAAGAATACCGAGGCGGCGGGCGTCCCCGCCGGGTACCGTATCGCCGACACGGCGGAGGCGGCGCTCCTCGCAAATTCGGTAGCCGAGGACCTTATATCCGCGATATACGCCGGCGAATGTCCGGCGGTGGCTTGTGCCGATGAATTTGCCTCGGCTGTTGACCCGCTGACATCGGCAAAGGAGGACGAGGTCCTCGCCGACAGGCTCCTCGAGCTCTACGAGGCTACGGAGAGTCTCGAGGGCGGGGTCCGTGACCTTCTTCCCCTTGTCGAGGTCTACAACCCGGATAAATATACCGGCTTTGACAACACACCCTACGGAAAATATATTGTCTCCCGCGTCCGCGAGTGCGCGGAGTTCTGGTACGATGCGCTGTCACGTGCCACCTCGGAAATACCGGCTACGCCGGACACGGAAAAATACCTTGACTTCATGGCAAAAAACCTCGCCGTCCTCGGGAAAATACGCGACGCCGGGAGCTACGCCGCCGTATCAGCCGCGATGGCAGAGCGGCGAGAGGTCGGCAGGGTCCCGGCTATGCGCGGGGAAAAGCGGAGCGCGGAATACCTCGCGGCGGAGGACTGCCGCGGGAGGATGAAAGCCGACCTCGACGCCGAGGGAGATTATCTTTTCTTCTCGGAGGAGACGATACGCGATGTGTTCGCAAAGGTCTACCGCACCCTGTCGGTGACCTACCGCTTTCTGATTGAATTTGACACGTCCTTCCGGCGGGAGAAGCTGCGGCGCGGAATGTGTCAATACTCGGATATTGAGAGGTACGCCTGCTCTCTCCTCTGGGACGGAGATGAGCCGAGCGAGCTTGCAAAATCCCTCCGTAATCAATACACGGCTGTATACATTGACGAGTATCAGGACGTCGACAGGCTACAGAACAAAATCTTCCGCGCGGTCGCCCGGGAGGACAACCGCTTCATGGTCGGTGATATAAAGCAGAGTATATACTCCTTCCGCTCCGCCGACCCGACGATATTTGCGGAAATGAAAAAGAGCTACCGGGAGATACGCCCCGGGGAGGACGCGGGCGCGCCGGAGCCGTCCTCAATATTCATGTCGAGAAACTTCCGCTGTGACAGGGAGGTTATCGACGTCACGAACGCGGTGTTTGACCGCATGTTCGGCGTCCTCGGCGACAGTATCGGTTATACCGGGGGCGACAGGCTCGTCATGGCTAAGGTGCAGGAGCGGCGGCGCGCAGAGCACCCGACGGAGATACATATTCTCGAGGGCAGGCCGCGCGCGGGCGCAGAGCGGCAGGAGACCGACGCAGACGACCTCCTTGAGAGCGAGGAAAGCTATTCCCTGTATGAAGCGCGGTATGTCGCCCGCCTTGTCGGAAGAATACTCCGCGAGGAGAGGCGCGACGACGGGCGCGCCGTCTCCCCCGGAGACATCGCCGTTATCCTCCGCTCTGCAAGGTCGCGGGCAGAGGACTTCCGCGAGGCTATGGAGCGATGCGGGCTCGCCGCCGGGATATGCGACGACACCGACTTCTTCTTAAACCCGGAGATACTCCTTGCCCTCGCGCTGCTGAACGTCATAGATAACCCGCAAAGAGACGTCTATCTCGCCTCCGTACTCTGCTCTCCCCTCTTCGGCTTCACCCCGGACGAGCTTATCGACATACGCTCGTACGGCGTCGACGTGCCGCTCTATACCTCCCTCCGCGCCTATGCGGAGGAGACCGGGGACGAAAAGGCAAAGAAATTTCTTCTCTTCCTTGACAGCTACCGCGCCGTCTCCGAGGGAATAGAGGTCTCAGAGCTGATATCAAAGCTCTACCGCGAGACCGGGCTCTACCCTCTCGCCGTGCGCGAGGGGGGCGGCGACAACCTCCGTCTGCTCCTTGACTATGCGCGGAGCTTCGGCGGCTCGTCCTACAAGGGGCTTTACAGCTTCATAAGCTATATAAACAACGTGATAGCGCAGGGGCGGCGGATAGAGGCGGCGAAAAAAGAGGTCGCCTCAGACCCGACGCTCGTAAAGATAATAACCGCCCACTCGTCAAAGGGGCTCGAATACCCTATATGTATTTTAGCCGGCGCGGGGAGCAGTATAAACGACGCCGACGCAAAGAAAAAGCTGGTATATGACCGCTCCTTCGGGCTCTCGCTCTGCCCGCGGACAAACGACGGGCTCGCCCTGCTCCGCTCTCCGTCTCACCTTGCCGTGATAAGGCACAAAAAGGAGCTGAATTACGAGGAGGAGCTGCGTATACTCTACGTCGCGATGACAAGAGCCTCCGAGCAGCTGTATATAGTTGGCGGCACCGGTCGCTCCTCTCTTGACAAATTCACCGAGGATATAGCCTGGCAGCGGGAGCACTTCACGGCATATACGGCACGGCGGCTCGGCTCATTCCTGAAAATCTCGGCAGTCTGCTGCGGTGCGGACGGGAGGCTGATCTCCGTCCCCTACGAGGGCGGCAGTGCAGGAGACGGCGAAATTCCCCCGGAAAAAGCGTACACGCCCCCGGATGTCGCCTCTGTCGGAGGAGCCGCAGAGGAGGTCCCGATAGCCGTCCCGGAGGCGGGCGAGAGCCCCTTTTCGGGGGCTTCTGAGGAGACGCCGGAATATGACGAGGGGCTCCGCGACACGCTGATTTCCCGCTTTACCTACGCCTACCCCCGCGCGGCACTCACCTCCCTGCCGGAGAAAATATCCGTCTCCCGCCTCTATCCCGAGGTGCTCGACGATGCCGACAGCGAGGACGCCACAGCACTCACGGTAGCCGTGGCGGAGGGAAAGCGCGGAGTTCTCCCCTCCTTCTATACGGGAAGGCGCGAGGACGAGAGCCGCCTTCGCGGTATTGCAACGCACATGCTGCTGCAGTTCTGCGACCTTGAGCGGCTCGCAAAGGGGTCTGCCGCGGAGGAGCTCACCCGCCTTTCGGAGAGCGGATTTCTGACAAAAGAGGACGCGGAGCTCGTCCGCGTCGACGAAATAGAAAAATTCCGCCGCTCGACACTCTTTTCGGATATGCGTAGGGCAAAGCACCTCTACCGCGAGCTCCGGTTCAATGTCCGGCTCCCCGCAAAGGACTTCACCGATGATGAAGAGCGGCGCGAGGCACTCACGGGCGAGTATATACTCGTCCAGGGCGTCATCGACTGCATAATCGAGAACGGGGACGGTACGCTTACCCTCGTCGACTACAAGACCGACAGAATGAGCCGCGAGGAGGAGGCGAACCCAGCCCTCGCCGACAAAGCACTCCGCGAAAAGCATGAAAAACAGCTCTCATACTATGCCGAGGCTGTAAAATTGATGTTCGGCAGAGCCCCGATACGCACCGAAATATACTCACTTCAGCTCGGGAGGAGCGTTTACCTCTGATTTTTTCTGATTTTCTTTAATATTTTACATTCCTCCGGTTGATTTTCCTCATTCTTAATGATATAATCATTAGTTGCGTAATAAAATATATATTTGCATAATTTACGGAGGTCTCCAATGAAGTGGACATCGCTAAATGACCTGAGAGAAAAATACCTCTCATTTTTCGAGAGCAAGGGTCATCTTCGCTTAAAAAGCTTTTCGCTTATCCCGCATAATGACAAATCGCTCCTGCTGATAAATTCCGGCATGGCGCCCATGAAGAAATTCTTCACCGGAGAGGAGGTCCCGCCGAGACGCAGGGTCACCACCTGCCAGAAGTGCATCCGCACGCCCGACCTCGAGCGCGTCGGTCACACGGCGCGCCACGGCACCTTCTTCGAGATGCTCGGCAATTTCTCGTTCGGCGACTACTTCAAGCGTGAGGCTATTCCGTGGGCGTGGGAGTTTCTTACCGGGGTTCTCGAAATTCCGGAAAATCTCCTCTGGCCCTCTATATACGAAAAGGACGACGAGGCGTTCTCTATATGGCATGACACCGTCGGAGTGCCGGCGGAGCGCATTGTCCGCCTCGGCAAGGAGGACAACTTCTGGGAGCACGGCTCCGGTCCCTGCGGCCCCTGCTCGGAGATATATTTTGACCGCGGCGAGAAGTACGGCTGCGGCAAGCCGGACTGCAAGCCAGGGTGTGACTGCGACAGATATATGGAGATATGGAACAACGTGTTCTCGCAGTTCAATAACGACGGCAAGGGCAATTATACCGAGCTGAAGCAGAAAAATATAGACACGGGTATGGGTCTTGAGCGTCTTGCCTGCGTTATGCAGGGCGTCGACAACATGTTTGAGGTCGATACGAACCGCCGTATTCTTGACGAGGTCTGCCGCATTTCCGGCGAGAGTTACGGCGCCGACAAGACAAAGGACATCTCCGTGCGCGTCTGCACCGACCATATAAAGAGCGCAATGTTCATGATATCCGATGGGGTCACCCCGTCGAACGAGGGACGCGGCTACGTCCTGCGCCGTATAATCCGCCGCGCCTGCCGCCACGGAAAGCTCCTCGGAATAGATCATCCGTTCCTCGCCGAGCTCTGCCTTGTGGCAATGGAGATGAACGAGGGCGCATATCCCGAGCTCTCCGAGAAGCGGGACTACATTCTCAAGGTTCTCTCTCTCGAAGAGGAGAGATTTGACCAGACGATAGACCAGGGGCTGCACCTCCTCTCCGAGCTTATCGGAAAGGCAAAGAGCGCGGGCAGGGACACCCTCGCGGGTGAGGACTCCTTCAGGCTCTATGATACCTTCGGCTTCCCGCCGGACCTTACAAAGGAGATCTGCGAGGAGAGCGGGCTTAAGGTCGATGACGAAGGGTTTGCCGGGCTCATGAATGAGCAGAAGGCGCGCGCCCGCGCCGCGAGAGGCAGTGTCTCCGGCTGGGACGAGTCCTCAAAGAAACTCATAGGAAACATAGAAAAAACCGAATTCCTCGGCTATGACGCCACAGAGTGCACCGGGGAGGTCGTCGCGATAATCGCAGACGGCGAGGCGCGCGACAGTGTCAGCGAGGGCGAGTGCTCTCTTATCCTCGACCGTACGGTATTCTACGGCGAGGGCGGCGGACAGGTCGGCGACACCGGCACGATGACCGGCGGCGCAGAGCTCACCGTCCTTGATACGAAGAAAACGAACGGCGTATATATCCACATCGTCCGCGTCGAGGACGGCGAGGTGCGCTGCGGAGACGTCTTAAGCCTCACGGTCAACCCGGAGCGTCGCGCGGCTATCTGCCGTTCACACTCCGCATGTCACCTTCTTCAGGCAGCGCTCCGCGAGGTTCTCGGAGCCCACGTTGCACAGGCTGGCTCCTATGTCGACGAGAACGAAGTAAGATTTGACTTCACTCACTTCGCCGCGCTCACCCCCGAGGAGATCTACCGCGTCGAGAGCATTGTGAACAGCCACATTCTTGCGGCAGAGCCCTGCGAGACGGTTATCACCGATGTTGCCACCGCGCGCGAGAGCGGCGCAATGGCACTCTTTGACGAGAAGTACGGCGACAAGGTCAGAATGGTGAATATAGGCACCTCCTCCACAGAGCTCTGCGGAGGTACGCACGTTAAAAATACCGGTATGATAGGGCTCTTCTGCCTTGTCTCCGACACCTCGGTTGCCGCGGGCGTGCGCCGTATTGTCGGCACCACCGGTACCGGCGTCCTCTACCTGCTCAATCAGCGCGACGGACTTATAGCCGAGACGGCAAAGGAAATGAAAACCCCGAACGTGCAGTCGATAGCTAAACGGGCGGCGGCTATGCAGTCGGAGATAAAGGAGCTCCACCGCGAGAACGAGGCTCTGAACGCGAAGATAGCCGCAATGAAGACCGAGAGCCTTGTAAATGACGCAAAGCGCGTCGGCAAGTTCCTCCTCTTCACCGGAAAGCTCGACTCCACACCTGCCGAGGCTCGCGGCCTCTGCGATACGCTGAAAGCGAAGTACCCCGACTCGGTAGCCGTATTTGCTACCGTCAGCGGCGATACTCTGAATTTTGTAGCCTCCGCCGGTGCGGAAGCGGTGAAGTCCGGGGCACACGCGGGCAATATCCTCCGCGAAATCTCGGCTATCTGCAACGGTCGCGGCGGCGGCAGACCCGACAGCGCAATGAGCGGCTGTAAGGACGTTACAAAGCTCGACGAGGCACTCGCAATGGTCGAAAAAATCCTCGGGAAGTAATCGTAATTCAATCGTAATTCCCCCGGACATTCCCCGGCATAAAGCATTCCGCGCTTTATCACCCGCCGGATAAAAACAAACTCCGCAAAAAGCGGAAAGCACAGAACTTACAGAAATAAGCAATTGAAAAGGGACCGTCACACCGTGGCGGTCCCTTGATTTTTATTTTATTTCGTCAGACTATCTTTGCGTATGTCAGGAGCTTTTCGACGGTGGCGTCGTAGTACACCTGATTTTCAAGGTAATCCTCGCCGTAATACTCTATCATCTCCTCGCGGAGCTTATCAATAGCCTCCTTGTACGCCTCGTCGGAGCTGTAATTCTCTCTCTTGTAGCCGTAGTAGTTTATATAATACTCAAGCATATCGTCGACAAGAGCATTATACTTTTCCGTGTAGGCGTCTCCCGTCGGGATCGTGCCCTCGCGCTTTGCAATTGAATAGAGTATCAGCTTTTCGGTGACGGCGCGCTCTGCCTTCTCGCGCAGGAACTTTTCATAGGTTGTGTCGCTGCCTATCGAGTAGTACGCCACGATAAACTTTTCAAACGTGCCGTAGGTCGACTGGGCGGACGATGAGCCGTTGTAATAATTCTGCGCCTCGGTTATATACCCGTCGTACGCCGTGCGCACCTCGCTCTCCGGGAGCTTTTTCACCTTTGCGCACTCTATATAGTGCGTCCACATCGCGTCCTCGATAAGGCTCTTACGATTGTCCTCATAGGTTTTCACAAGGTCTGCGCGCACCTTTTCGCGGTACTTATCGGCGAGGGTCTCACCCTCGTATTTCGCGAGATCCTCCGCCTTTACCCCGAGGGTGTCGGTCACAAATTCGTCGTTCCACTCCTTTGTGTTGTAGATTATCGTCTCGTTGACGTAGACGTCGAACCTTACGGTCTTCTGTCTGAATGACTCGTCGCTGTAATTATAGGGAAAATAGGTCTCAACCGTCGTATGCGTGTCCTCGTCCGGCTTCGCCGTGAAAAGCACCTTTATACGGTAGAATATAGCGTCTCCCTTATCGGGAATTTTCGATATAATGTTCCCCTCGTGGGTCTCACCTATCGTCGCGCCCTTTATGTGCTCGATAAGCTCCTTGCCGTAGGTCTTTTCATTGCCGGGATTGTTAAGGTCAATCTTTCTGAGCGTCGCGCTCTCGTTCCTCCCGTCCGGGTATATGCCGACGTAGGAGACGTAGACGAGATCCCCCTCCTCGACCTTTCCCTCCGTGCGCTTTGTGAACATCCGGGTGTCGTTCGGTATAACGCCGAGCAGCCCGCTCTCAAAGCCGCGCACAAAGCTGCCGGAGCCTATCTCCAGAGTGTCCGGCGAGGTCTTTGTCATATTCGAGGTGTTGTTCAGGTCTGTCTCGACGCCGTTCTCGTCCACCGTGTAGCCACGGTAATAGATATAGGCTATATCGCCGAGGCTGACCGGGCGTGTCTTTACCGTGTTGCCGCCGAACTGCGGGTCTGTGTCCTTATGCTTTACAATGAGCTTATATATCTCCATATCAACATCGGCGTTTGTCACCTCGTCTATCACCGGGTGCGCCGTGTAATTCTTATAATTCTCCTCGGATATCGTAACGTACTTATCAAGATCGGCATCAAGGTAAGAAAATCCCGCCCCCGAGCAGCCGACGAGCGAAAGCGCGAGCCCCGCACAAAGACTAATAAGAGCCAGCGCACAAAAGATTTTCCCCACTGCCCCGCGCCGCCTGTTTTCAGTGCAAATCAAGTCATCTTCCTCCTGTTTTCCGCCCGAAAGCCCCCGGGCGTGTATCATTTTTGCCTTTTTTCGCCCTGTCATGTTTTTTTCAGAAACGAGTCTGCGTATGATGTGGCGAGGGTGTCGCATCTCTCGTTATAGTCGTGCCCGTCGTGCCCCTTTACCCACACAAAGGTGACCTCATGCTCAGTCATGAGGGTGAGCAGCTCCTCCCAGAGGTCGATATTCTTGACCTCACCGCCGGAGTTGCGCCAGCCCTTTGCCCTCCATGCAAAGACCCATTTTTCATTTACCGCGTCGACAAGATAGCGCGAGTCGGAATAGAGGGTCACGCGGCACCGCTCACGCAGAGCAGAGAGCGCGCGTATCGCGGCGGTGAGCTCCATACGGTTGTTCGTCGTCTCCGGCTCTCCGCCGGACATCTCGCGCTCGAATTTCCCGTATACAAGTATAGCTCCCCAGCCGCCGCGCCCGGGGTTACCGCGACAGGCGCCGTCGGTATATATCTGTACTTCCTTCATAATTCACCCGAAGTCGTTTATTCTTACGTCCGCCGCGCCGCGCGAACACTACATATATAATATATAAACGGCGCCACTGTTAAAAATCGCGGGGCTGCCGGATTTTGTGTCAGCCCCGCAAAATATGTCGAAAACCTACGGTTTTATGCTTCCTTTATGGTATAGGTGAGGTTCTTGTAGGTCACCTTTCCGTCGGTCTCCGTACGGTCAAGAAGCTTGTCGAAGAGGATGTCTGCCTGATAGGCGTTTCTGATATTCGTCTCGCCGTAGGCGGGGATTATCTGATAGCCGTAGTAGGAGACTCCTTTTACGTAATCCTTGTAGTCGTAAAGGGTGGCTACATCGGTATCCTCATCTATTTCCTTATGAAGAATATGCTCTGCAAGAGCCTTCTTGTCCTTCGTGTACTCCTTGTACTGTGCGTCGGTCACACGGAGATCGTAGGCGTCTGCCATGAGATAGAGGAGGAGGAGCGGCTCGACCTTCTTGCGTGCCTCGGACAAGATCTTTTCTTCAGCCTCGGCTACGGTCTTTGTGCCCTTTGTCGCTATAAGATAGGCGTCAAACGACCCGCCGTAATGCTTATAGTTCGACTCCTTTGAGCTGCTCGAGGACGAGGAGGAAGACGAGGACGATGTGTAGTTTGCAGTCCAGAACTTGTACTTCTCCTGCTCATAGAGTGCTTTGCGGCACTCTTCAACGAGCTTCTCGGGATAAGAGGTAACCTTGAAGTTATCCTTTGCAAGCTTCCACACAGCGGCGGAGAGTTTATCCTTTATCGTTTTGTTGTACTCTTTCTCAAGAGTTTCGTAAGCGTACTTTCTGTACTCTTCCTTTATTGTTTCAGCGCCGGCGAGATTAACAACCTCCTTTATGGCGTCGGTGAGCTTCTTCTCTGCCTCAGCGCGTGCCTTCTCCTTCTCTTCCTTCTCTGCGGCGGTGGCGTCGGTCACTGCCTTATCTGCGTTGGAGTAAGCGGTGAACAGGTTGGGGAGCGCGTCAACGAGCTCGGCAATCGTCTTGCCCTCGCTGTTCTTCAGACCGTCCTTGTGGAACACGTCGAGAAGATCGCTCTTGATTCCGCTGCCTATCGCGTATCTGATTATGGACTCTACACTGTCGTCAACCGCGTATCTGTAAACCGGGAATATGTGGTATGTGAGCTCTACGTCCTTGAGCTCAACCGTTCCGTTCTTCAGTCCGTATGCGTCCGCAAGTTCCTTTGTGGAGGTATAGGTCGTATCCTTGACGAGCACCTCAACGAGCTCCTTCGGCTCCTTAACGGTGGTCACGTCCTTGCCGTCCTTGTCCTGCGTCGTCTCGGTAACGAAGGGAGCGGTCACTCTGAAGTTTGCCTTGACGCTCGAATACGACTTCTTGTTGTAGACGCCGTTCTGCTCGTCGTCCTCGCCGACGCTGAATGTGTCAAGCGTGGTGTCAAGCTTCTTACCTATAAAGTTCTTCGTAAACTCGTCGGTCTCGGAAACAACGTACATAGCGTAGGAAAGAGTGTCGTTTCTCGTGGTCTTTTCGGCGGTCGCGCTCGTGTAGTAGGTCTCCTTACCGCTGAGGGTTATCTTATCGCCGACGGCGAGCTCACCCTCCTTATCGGACGTGATGCTTACTCCGGAATAGGTGACCTCTCCGCGCTTACCCTCTTCGCTGCCCTCGTTGTAAACGAAGGTCGCGGGTGCGCCCTTTGCGGTCTTACCGATAAACACGGATGTGAAATCCGAGGCGGATATTGTATATTCCTTGCTCTTTATATCGTTTGAGCCAGTGGGGCGGCGCATCTCGGTGGAGGAAACCTTACCGGAGATGAAGATTATATCGCCTGCCTTTATTTTCTGATTGTCATCCTTCGACTCGGTGTCGGTGGTGTAGACCTTATCCTTGAGGTCCATGCCCTTGAGAGCATCGGCAATCTTCTTTGCAAGGTCGTCGTTGTCAACCTTATTGACAGTGACCTTCACCGCGTTCTTCTCAACCATGTTCTTGGTCTCGAAGGTGTAGAGAACGCCGTCAACCTCTGCGGTTATATAGTAGGCGTAATAAACTATGTCGTTTGCACCGACCGCGCCGGAATAGAGCTTGTCACCCTTTGCGGCGGCGGTGTATATCTTATCCATGTAGTACGCCGTGACCTTGTCGGCTCTCTTCGCCTCGTCGGTCGTGAAATCCCCGTCCGAGATAACGAGGCTCTTCAGCCCCTCGAGGAACGCCGTCTTATCGAATGACGCATACTTCGTCACATCGTCCTCATAGATTTTGTACCCGCAGCTCACAAGCGTCATTGTCAGAGCCGCGACAACAAGAATTAGCGCTATGATTTTCTTCATGATCTGTTTCCTTTACCTTAAAGATAATGTATAAAAATTTACGCTGTAAAATGTACACGGATAAGTATAGCATACTTTCCGGGAAAATGCAAATATTTTTTTATTTATTTAGTAAATATTTTGAAAATCCACCGCGGACGCGGTCGGGATACCGTGTATGTAAGCCGCCGGAGGGCTCCGGGGCACCGATGTGCCCCGTCTTACCCACCAAAGCGTCCATCCACGCAAACGTCATTACAACACATTGGATTTTTTCTGTCTTACCAAAAGATGCAAGCCCGGGAGGCGCGGCAGGTCTTACCAAAAGATGCAAGCCTCACCCTATATCCGGGAGTTCGGAATCTATAACCCCGCCGTTCAGAAGCTTTACAAATCCCTGCGCCACCTTCTTGAAGGCGAAGGACGAGACGCAGAAATCCGAAACCCTTGCGGTAACGGCGTTTCCGCTCATATCCTCCTGATAGAGCGTTACCATGACCTTTCTGTCACTTATCCGTCTGAACTCGTAGGAGTATTTGAAGGCTGTCGAGCCGCCGAGACGGAAGCTCAGCTTCATGAGCACGGGCGAGCCCGCGGCGGCAGCCTGCTCCTCCTCGCTCACCGTCCCGCTGTAGGTGATGAAGTATATGGTCTCTATAACCTCCTTGAAGTAGGCGTCTCCGGCGAGCTCACCGTTAAGCCTGTACTCGTTCCCTCCTCCGAGGGTGTGATTATAGAGATTTGCGAGCGTGTTCGCCCCGCGCGAGCCCGTCGGGTCGAGGGATGTGGCGGAGGAGCCGAAATAATCCGAGAACTCCGTTCTCATGCAGTCGCCCACCTGGTAAAGATACGCCATCGGCGCGTTATCGTCCGTGTGGTTCAGCGTGAAAATATATTTTCCGTACACATCGGTCATACCGAACGTGAGCTCGAGCCCGGTTACATTCTTTATATCGGTCGCCATCATTGTCCGGCGTGCCCAGAGGTCGACAAAGCTGTATTCGAGGTAGGAGAATTTATCTGCGTCCACCTTTACTATGACGTCGTACATATCGGACGCCACATATCTTGTCCCGTCTGCCTGCACGTCGCTCACGTAAAGCATGAACGAAAGCTCGGAGAGATGGTCAAACTCGCTCTGCTTATAGCTGTCGTCGGTGTCCGAGAGGTCTATTATATTTCTCGGAAGGACAAATTTTATACGGTTTCTGTAAAGCCCGTATTTCAGGATGTTGTCAGGGGTCACGCCGAGGGCGACAACCTCATTCCCGCTCATACCGTCGCTCTGCCCGGAGACCTTGCCGATACCGCCGAGAATTTTTATGACATTTTCGCAGACCGAGTAGTTTATTCCGTAAACCGAATATCTGCCGGGGGTCGTGTTGGCGTAGAGCGACTCGCCGAAATAGGGATCGCGCTTTGAGGCATTGACAAACGCGAACGAAACCGTCAGCTCCTCTGTGGTATACCCGTCTATTGAGGCTACCTCATAGGTTACGTAGTTTGCCACTATCTCCTCAGTCTCCGAGTACTCGGCGGCGACGAAATTCTGCCCCGTGCCGACGGATTTTCCGAGCAGGGAGGCGATTATCTGCTTATCAGTCCCCTCCGCCGCCATGCTGACAGCCCGGGTCGCGGTCGTGCCGCGCACGCCGTCCACTGTGTAGTAGCAGCGGAGAAGAACGCGGGAGGTTGCCGTGACGGTGCTCTCGCTGCCCTTGCCCTCAGCCCCGTAAATGGCGATTATATCGGTTACCGTCATCGTGACGTGGCGGGTTCTCGACGATGCGTCGTCATAGGTTACGGAGAACGTTACCTCATCCCCGTCGGCAAAGTCGCCGACCGACCGGGAGGCGAGTGCCGCGCGCGCCTCCTCAGGGAGGGACGTGTCGGCAAGGTCGAGGAGCCCGCGGAAGAGCCCGTCATTTCCGTCGCCGTTATCCGGCGTCCTCTTTTCCCCGTCGACCGTCACCGAGTATTTTATTCTGATAAGGCTGTCGCTCTGTATCGCGGAGCCCGCCGAGACAAGCTCGCCGGAGCCGGTAAGACAGGCGTCTATCCCATGTACCGTGTATGAATAAACCGGTGTTTTTCCGTCCTCGCGGTTCACCGCCTTCGTGTAGGACGGCACCGTGAGCCAGAGAGAGCGCGACGGGTCTGCCGCGGCGTCGTTTATGTCGCGGAGTACCCCGACGCTTGAGTTTTTCAGAATTTCAAGAACTCTCGAATATCTGCTGTCTGATGCGAGAGAGGAGAGGTCAAAGGAGACGTCGGAGTACTTTTCCCTCTCCGTATATCCCCCAGAGGTCGCCTCATGTATTCTCGCCGTCAGCGTAACGCGGGAGAGGGCGGCAATCCGCTCACCCGCACTGTTATGGAAAACTCCGCGCCACTGCTTATATTCGGGCGTGAGATAAGGCTCGTAGCCGTTGTCGGCGGTAAGCCCCGCCGCCGTCAGGCGCGGGTTTATATAGTAGGAGTAATCCTGCTTTGCAAAGGCAAGGCTCGTGTTCATGGCGACATAGACGTACTCGCGGTCATCGACGGTATAATAATACCCGCCGCCGGTGACGAGCTCGTCGCCTATTCTTATTACATGATACTTCGTCTCGCCGCCGTCCCGGTAGGCAACGTAAACCGTCGTCCGGCTCTCGCTGTCGAGCCCGTAGTCCTTCATCTGAAGCGCCCGTTCCTCCGCGTCAGCTGCCATCGGTATACGCTGATTGAAGTAGAGCGTCCCCACCGCCACCGTCAGATACGTGAGCCTCGGGACCGAGCTCTCACCGAACGAATCCGTCGCGTAAAGCGAGGAGTAGGAAAACTGCGGGTCGTCAAAGCATATCTGCGGGTAGTAGGTCGTCGTCTCCCCGCGCTCATTGTCATAGCAGAGCACAAGAGCGTTTCCGGCTGTGTCCGCGTCGCGGAGAAAGTAGTAATGCGTCTTTCCGTTGTCAATGTCTATATACTGTATATCGCCCTGCGCAAAGGTCGGATAGGCAACGCCGACATTGTTATATATGTCCTCGCCGTCTATTATATCCGGCTTCTCCGGCTCCGGGTCGGGCTTGTCCGGAACGGCAAGCTTCACAGCGAGAAAAACCGTCAGCGCGACGATAAGCGCCGCGCCGCAAATCGCGGCAAAGAGTGCGCGCCCTGTGAGCTTTTTCTTTTCTTTAACTATCATCTCGCCCTCCCTACATAAATCTTCGTCTTACAAAGACGAACACACCGGCGGCGCATATTATGACCGGCACCGCAATAACGAGCGCGGTAATCGTCGCCTTGGGACCGGAGGTCATGGGCGCGTTTGTCTTTACTATCGTTTTCCCGTCCGGGGAGTATATATCCGTCGGAGAGGTCGACATCGAGGTGTCCATCAGCTGCTTTCCTCCGTAGGTCGGCGAGTTCATCGAGCTGCCGCCTATCTCTATCGAGGCAAACTCGTCCGTCCTCGATATATTGGATACGACCGAGGAAACTATCTCATAGTTTGAGTAAGAGGAATTGCCGAGGAGTGAGGAGGTGAGAAAGTCCGCGCTTGCGGCGCAGAATATATAGGAGAACGAGGTCTCCGCCGTCGTGTTATCGAGGCTCGAGCGGACGGAGAGCGCCGCAAGAGCCCGCGCCCCCGCCTCTCCCGTAAGGAGATAGCTTCCCTCCGCGTCGGTAGTATATTCCTTCGCCGTGTCATAGCTTGATATAAACGGGGTGTATGTCCTCGTCGTATTCGACGCGCCGGGCTCGTTTACAAGTATACCCTGGTCGAACGAGCATTTTACATATCCGGTGTTCGACACCACCATGCGCGGCGCAGAGGCGATATTTGCAAAATCCCTGTACACCGCGTAGCCGTAGCTGTCGGTGTCCTTGTCGTACTCGGCGATTATCGAGGTGTTCGCACCGTCGGGGTCGGCAAGCGAGTTTTTGTCGTCGCGCAGGAGCGTGTCGCTGAATTCTATTCCCCACTCGGAGAGAAGCTGCTCAAGGTCGGGGAGCGAAACACGGTAATCCTTTGCTATCATGACCGAGCCCGTGCCGCGCACGAGATACCGCTCTATCTTCTCGGTGTCCGAAACGTACCCGAACTCATCGAGCCGGGACGTATCCGCCGAGAAGTCGGTTTTCGGGTCGTTAATTATCAGCATCGTGCAGTCGTCCGGGATTTTGTCGGTCTCGGAGAGGTTAATCACATGCGGGGTCATCCCGCGCTCACGGATAAGGTCGTAGAAATACGCCATATCGACGCTGTCTTGTGAGGTCGGGTTCTCCGGATCGTATATCTTCTCCCCGTGTCCGGTCACAAAATATGCACCGGGCTGCTTTATCGCGGTAACCGACATAAGAAGAGTGGCGAGGCGGTACTCTCCGTTGAAAGAGAAGTACTTGTTCCCGGAGGAGGATGAGGAGGATGAGGAGGAGGTCGACGCCTTTACCCAGTAGCTGTCCGCCGATGTGATGCGGTAGTGCGCACCGTAGGAGATTATAACGTCATCGCTCTCAATCTGCGTGAGCGTCGTCGTCCTGTATGCGGCGACGGAGGTCGGGTCGTTCTGCACGTTTACCGTCACGACCTCGAGCCGCGGGAAGAGACCCCGGAGCTTCAGAGCCATAAAGTAAATCGAGCGCAGGCGCGTGTCCTTCACAAGGTAGTCGGGGTCTGTGCAGAAGGTTATTCTCAGGACCTTCCCGTCGTCCGGGAGCTCGTCGATAAACGAGCACTGCTTTACCATACCGTCGGAGAGCGAATACAGCCCCTCCGGGGTCATGTCGGCATACACAGTCTGCTCGACGCCTATATACTTTAGCCACATATTGAGGGCAAAGAGCCCGACTATGGCTATCACGGTTATCACGGTGAATATCACCGTCCGCCGGGCACGGCGGATGCCTGTTTTCATCTGTTCTTCCTCCTTACCGTGACGACGACCCCAACAAGCGCGAGCAGCGCGGGCACGGCGAGTATCGCCGCGGTGTATGCGCGCGCCGTGCTCATAGTGAGGTTCTGGAGCGTCGACTTGTTATAGAGCACCGACTTTATGCCGTACGGCATATTGTCATTGCCCGAGAACTCCGCGAGGAGCGAATAGGTAAAATCCTTGTTTGAATATCCGGAGGAGATAAGAGCGTCGGAGGCTGTAAGGTATATAGACGGGGTGACGAAGAGGTTCGACGTGCCCCCCTCGGTCTCTGTCGCCGACATCGCGGCAACCGTATAATTTCCCTCGCGGGAAACGGTGACCCCGCCCGCAACCGTCTCGGCCGAACGGGTGGTGACAAGCACCGGCACAGCCCCGCCCGTGAGAGTTAACGCCGCGGTGGAGCTGACAATGACGTCCCCGCTGCCCGTCTCCGAATACCTTGAGAATATGCGGGAGGCGGTCTCCCCGTCGGCTATATCCGCGCGGACGGTAAAGCCGTCTGTCGTTATGGCGTTGTCCGGGTCCTTTACTATATTTCTGTAGGTCACACCGTCGCGCTCTGTCGTCGCGAGGGCTATTCCCCGCTCCAAAAGAAATGCCTCGAGCGCGGGGAGCCTCTTTGCATACGGGTCAAGAGACACGTATATATCCCCGCCGGCGGCGGCGAACAGACGTATTCTCTCCATCTCTGAGACAATGCCGCTACCCTCTGCCGCCCGCTCGAAATCCGCAGTCGGGTTCATTATGAAGAGCGCCGCGGCGTCATCCGGGACATTCCCGGTACGCAGGTCGACGGTATCGACGTAATATCCGGCGCAGGCAAGGAGATTTGTCAGGGATATATCGGTCGTCTCGCCGTGATAGGTCGTGAAATACGCCGTCTTATGCTCGCTTGTCAGGACCCACGCTATCATCGAGGAGAGCACCTCCTCGCCGTTATACGAGGTTATCGATGAGGACGAATCAAGCGTGAAGAACGGGGCAAAGCCCGCCTTGCTGTACGAATCCGTAACCACGCGGTAGTTGTCGCCGCAGCGGAATATAACGCTGTTCTGTCTTACGGCTATCTCGTTTCCGCGCATATCCTTTTTGTAGACCTCGACGCGGTTGCCGTGTGCGTCACGCTTTGTGATTATGTTCCAGAAGTCAAGCTTTATAAGGTCGGGATACCGCGCTGCAAGCTGCTTTGCGGTTTTGTAGACATAGGAGCCGGTGCTGTGCACCGATAGCTCATCCTCCGGCATACAGAATATGACGGAGACCTCCTTACCGAGCTTTATGGCGTCCGAAAACATGCTGTCCGTCCTGCCGGACACCGTGAGGTCCTCCGTATCCGGAGTGTAAATATAGAGCCCGAACGCCGTGTCGAGCGCATATACCGTGACGTTTACAACGATTAATGCAGCTATCACGATAAGCGTCGCAAGCTTCGTCGGGAAGGACGGGGCTTTTACCCACGCCCGGAGCTTCTCGAGAATTTTTTTCATACAGCCGTGACCCCGCGCTCAGTTATATCTGCGCCTGTCGTATACGCGGACGGTCAGATAGAGGAATATCGCCGATACCGAGAGATAGTATACGAGAGATGCAAGGTCAAGATACCCCGCCGTAAAGGTCTGGAACCTCGTGAACACCGAGAGGCAGTCAAAGACATACCGGAGCCAGAAGCTCGAGGGCAGGAGCGTATTTATAAAGCCTATGCCGAGAAAGGCAAGTATTATCGCAACCGTCCCGACGGCGGCGGAGAGCTGATTTTCCGTAAGAGCCGAGACGAATATCCCGACGGAGATAAAGACCATGCCGACAAGCAGAAGTGCTATTACGTTCCCTATCAGCGTCATGGTCTTTACCTGCGCATACTTATAAAGAAGCGTAAAGTAGAGGGAGTTTAAGAGCAGCGCGCCGGAAAAGACGGTGTACGCCGCGAGAAACTTTCCCATAACTATCGAGATTATCGAGACCGGAGAAGTAAGGAGCAGCTGCTCGGTTTTCTGCTTTCTCTCCTCGCTGAACGACTTCATCGTAAGCAGCGGGAGCATAACAGCCGAGAATATCATCATGAGGAGGAAAAACCTCGTCATATCGGCGCTCATCGAAAAGAGCGTCGTATAGCAGAAGAGCGCGCCGCCGACGGCAAGGAATATGACAAGAAACACATACCCTATAACCCCGGTGAAATACGCCTTCATTTCTCTCTTATATATAGCGGACATTTTTTCTGTGACTCCTTTCTCTGTCAGTGCGCTCTTCTTCTTTGGCGCTTTGCCGTGTCGTCCGGCAGCCCGTCCGAGCGGTCAACAAGTCTTATGAACACGGATTCGAGGTCCCCGCCCGCAGACTCAAGCCCTATTATAGCCCAGTCGTTCTTTGCGCAGAGCGAGAACAACGGCTTTCTTACGTCAACTCCGCGCTCGCACTCTATGCGATAGCTCCATGCGTCACCGTCCCGCTCACGCGAGGATGTGACCTGCCGCACACCCGAGAGACGACCTATCGCCGCCTCAACCTCGCGCGACGGACCGCATATCTTCGCCTTGTAGCGATAACCCTCCTCGATTGTGCGGGTTATATTCCCGGTGAGCTCATCCGCGATTATCTTTCCGTGATTTATAATAATTACCCTCTCGCACACCGCCTGTACCTCGGCGAGAATATGCGTCGAGAGTATGACCGTCCTGTCCTTTGCAAGGCTGCGCAAAAGGTTCCTGACCTCAAGTATCTGCTTCGGGTCAAGCCCCACCGTCGGCTCGTCGAATATAACCACCCTCGGGTCTCCGACAAGCGCCTGCGCAATTCCGACCCTCTGCCGGTAGCCCTTTGAGAGGTGCTTTATCAGTCTGTCTGCGACGTCGGTTATCTTCACCTTGTCCATTATGCCGTTTATGTGCGCGTCGCGCTTTTCCCGCGCGCTTATCTTCTTTTCTCCGGTGCCGCCTGTGGCTGTGCCCTTTGCGGCAGGCTTGCCTGCCTCGGGTTTCCCTGCCGGGGTCACGCCGCTGCTCTCCGTGCCCGTCTCTGTCGCCGCGCGCTCTGCCGCCTTTTCCGCCGCGGCAACGCCTTTAAGGTCATAGACGAAATTCAGGTACTCCCGGACGGTCATATCCTGGTAGAGCGGCGGCTGCTCGGGCAAAAATCCTATAAACCGCTTTGCCTTTGCCGGCTCCTCAAGGATATTAATGCCGTTGATATACGCCGACCCGGAGGTCGAGGACAGATAGCCTGTCAGAATATTCATAGTAGTGGACTTTCCCGCGCCGTTCGGACCGAGAAGCCCGACTATCTCGCCGTCGCCTATCTCAAACGAAATGTCGCCGAGGGCGTAGTTTGTCCCGTACCTTTTCACAAGGTGTTCAACCTTTATCATAAATCCTCCTCTGTATTCTCCGGCACATCGTCGCCGCCACGGCTGTCGGTATGCAAAAGATATACTGCCCCATTTAACTGACCAACAGTATATCATATAAATATGAATAAATTATTAACGCGCGTATATATTTTTATATATTTTACCCGCACCGTACGGGATTTACCGCGAAAATGAGGGAAAAGGCGCAGGAAAAACCCCCGCAGGCATTACCTGCGGGGGTCTCCCTGACGGAAAAAGCAAATCCCGCCGGAGCGGGATTTGCCTGTCGCTAATTATACGGAAGCTGCTATAATCTTCTTCTGCACCTCGTCGTCAATTCCGAGGAGCATCTTTACAGTCGCTATCACCTGCGGTCTTGCCTCTTCTGCCCAGTCGCTGTCCTCATGAAGAATAGTGGAACCGCAACCGTGAGAGAGAAACACGGCGGTAAGGTGAGTGTCCATAACCGGCTTCGCACCGTTTGCTACAAGAACGTCCACAACGCGCTCGACATACGGCTCAATCTTAGTGAGCGTAGCCTCGCGGATAGCGTAGCGGACTGTGAAATGCATGTTATCCGCATACTTTTCACGGAACTCGCGCGTTATCTTCTGAACGTAGTCAAAGAGCTCAAGAAGTGCGCCGTGCGGCTTTTTCTCCGCGGCGGCGGCGATGCGCTCAAACTCCGCGTCGTATCTGTCACAGAAGTGAACAAGTACGTCGGTGAAGAGCTCATCTTTCGTCTTGTAGTAATAGTAGAAGGCACCGACATTCGCGCCGACCTCCTTCATGACAGCCCGTATTCCGGTACCGTCAAAGCCGTTCTCAAAAAACATTTTTCCGGCGACTTCGACAATGCGGTTCTTCGTGCCGCCTTCAAACATCTGCTTTCTTGGCATTTTGTATCCCCCACAAAATTAATATTCGATAAAACGGTACTATCATTGTAGCACAGCCGAAAGCTTTTTTCAACCAATTTCTTGATTTTTCCACGAAAAAGACAATAATTTAACAGTTTGTTAATTCGCTGAAGTGTCATTGCACATAAACAGTACAAAATCCGTAAAACATTTTCGGGAGAAACATACATTTATTGTCATTCTGCCGGTATTTCCGTATCCTCCGACACATGCAGACACTCCCGCATTGCGGCGGCGACGTCGGCAACCGAGACCGAGGAGTTCAGCCGCGCGCGGAACGCGGCGGCGCCCGGAATACCGTGAAAATACGAGCCGAGCTGCTTTCTCCCCTCGCTCACGGCTCTCTCCTCCCCGTGCTCAGCCACCGAATACCCTATCTGGCGCATCGCGGTCTCCTCCCGCACGGCGAGAGACGGGGGCGTGTATTCTTTTCCCTCCGCCGCGGCGATAAGCTCCGAAAAGATAAACGGGTTCCCGACAGCCCCCCGCCCTATCATAAGTCCCGCCGCGCCGCTGACAGTAAGCATACGTGCGGCAGACTTCACGTCGCGTATATCCCCGTTTGCAATGACCGGGATTTTCACCGCGCGGACAACCTCCGCTATCCCCTCCGGCGACGCATCACCCGAATACATCTGCTTTCTTGTCCTGCCGTGGACGAATACAGCCGCGGCACCGCCCGCCTCAGCAGCGCGGGCACAGTCCGGCGCATTGAGATGCATATCGTCTATGCCGAGCCTTATCTTTACCGTACACGGAACCGGAGCTGTGCCGGACACCGCGCGCACTATTCTGTAAATAAGCTCCGGGTCGCGCATAAGGGATGAGCCCTCGCCGTTTCCGAACACCTTCGGCACAGGGCAGCCCATATTTATATCCACAGCGCATGGCGGAATACCGCCGTCACACCCGGCGGAAAGTCTCTCTGCGGCGCGCGCCATTATATCCGGATCCGAACCGAAAATCTGAACGGCGCACGGCGCCTCCCACTCCCGTATTCTCGCGAGCGCGAGACTTTTTCTGTCCCCGAAGCACACCGCCTTTGCGCTCACCATCTCAGATGTCATATACTCGGCTCCGTGCTCGCGGCAGACGCGCCGCATACCTGCGTCCGAGTACCCCGCCATAGGAGCGAGGAAGAGCCCGTAGGCGAGCGAGATATTTCCTATCTTCACACCGCTGAGGGTAAATATATTGTTTTTGCTTTTACTCATACATACCGTCTTTTGTAAACTATTATTTGCATATTCCATTCAAAAAAAGCAACCGCCCCGAAATTTGCTTTGAGACGGTCGCTTATTTTTGCAGGACGGTGCCGCATTGTCAGCACCTTATATCAGAGGTGCAGTACCCTGTCCCTTATCTCTGCCGTCCGCCCCTGATTCCAGTACTGTGTACCGATGTACCCGCAGGTACGGCGCGCGACGTTCATCTTTGACTGATCGCGGTTATGGCAGTTCGGGCACTCCCAGACGAGCTTGCCGTCGTCCTCGGTTATCTGTATCTCTCCGTCATAGCCGCAGACCTGGCAGTAATCGCTCTTCGTATTGAGCTCCGCATACATTATGTGGTCGTATATGAACCGCATGACGCCGAGCACCGCGTCGATATTGTTCTGCATGTCCGGAACCTCGATATAGGAGATTGCGCCTCCGGGCGAGAGAGCCTGGAACTTCGCCTCGAGCGTCAGCTTCGAGAACGCATCTATATTCTCGGTTACGTGCACGTGATAGGAATTTGTTATATAGTTTCTGTCGGTGACGCCGGGGACGATACCGAACCTCTTCTGCAGGCACTTTGCAAACTTATATGTCGTGCTCTCAAGCGGTGTGCCGTAAAGAGAATAGTCTATATTCTCCGCCGCCTTCCACTTCGCGGTATATTCGTTGAGCTTTTTCATTATCTCGAGTCCGAGAGCCTCGCCCTCCGGCTCGGTGAGCTTTTTCCCGTTAAGAGAGTATACGCACTCCCAGAGCCCGGCATAGCCGAGCGAAAGGGTCGAATACCCGCCGTGCAGATACTTGTCTATCGTCTCGCCCTTTTTCAGCCTCGTGAGAGCGCCGTACTGCCAGAGTATCGGCGCGGCGTCCGACAACGTGCCGGAGAGCCTCTCATGCCGGCACTGCAGTGCCCTGTGGCAGAGCTCCATGCGCTCGTCGAATATCTCCCAGAACCTCTTCATGTCTCCCTTTGCCGAAAGACCTATATCGACAAGGTTTACCGTGACGACGCCCTGATTGAATCTTCCGTAATACTTCGGCTTACCGTTCTCGTCTACGTAGGGGGTAAGGAAGCTGCGGCAGCCCATGCAGGTATAGCAGTGTCCCTCTCCGTTTTTGTCTATCTTCGTCTCCTTCATTATCTTCTCGGAGATATAGTCCGGGACCATGCGCTTCGCCGTGCATTTCGCGGCGAGCTTAGTAAGATAATAATAGGGAGAATCCGGGTCTATGTTCTGCTCCTCAAGCACGTATATGAGCTTCGGGAACGCAGGGGTTATATAAACTCCCGCCTCGTTCTTGACGCCCTGTATTCTCTGGGTAAGGGTCTCCTCGATTATCATTGCGAGGTCTGCCTTTTCCCTCTCGTTTTTCGCCTCTCCGAGGTACATGAAAACGGTTATGAACGGAGCCTGTCCGTTCGTCGTAAGAAGAGTTACGACCTGGTACTGTATGCACTGAACTCCGCGGCGTATCTCCTCGCGCAGTCTCTCCTCGGTTATTTTCGCTATCGCCGCCTCGTCATGAACGCCGACCTCCGAAAGCTCACGAGTCACGCCCGCGCGCAGCTTCTCCCGGCTGACCTGCACGAACGGTGCAAGGTGAGTAAGAGATATTGACTGTCCGCCGTACTGGTTCGAAGCGACCTGCGCTATTATCTGCGTCGCTATGTTGCAGGCGGTCGAGAAGCTGTGCGGTCTCTCAATCATAGTGCCGGATATTACCGTGCCGTTCTGGAGCATGTCCTCGAGGTTAACGAGGTCGCAGTTATGCATGTGCTGTGCGAAATAATCCGCGTCATGGAAGTGGATGAGCCCCTCCTCATGCGCCTTTACTATATGCTCCGGCAGAAGTATTCTCTTCGTTATATCCTTTGAGACCTCGCCCGCCATGTAGTCGCGCTGTACGCTGTTAACCGTCGGGTTTTTGTTCGAGTTTTCCTGCTTTACCTCCTCGTTGTTGCTCTCGATGAGGCTGAGTATCTGCTCGTCCGTCGTGTTGGCACGGCGGATAATCGCCCTCTGATAACGGTAGGTTATGTAGGCTTTTGCAAGCGTGAATGCGCCCGCCGCCATGAGCTCGCGCTCTACCCTATCCTGTACCTCCTCGACGTTTACCGCGCGGCGGAGCGAGCGGCAGCCCGCCTCGACTGCCGCGGATATACGCGCTATCTCCTCCTCGCTTATTCTCTCCTCCTCCGGGACGGCGAGATTAGCCTTTGCTATCGCCGCGGAGATCTTGTCCTTTTTGAAAAGCACCTCGGTGCCGCTTCTCTTGATGAGCTTCATATCTGTCTCCGAAAAACCGGGCAAGTTGCCCTTTTAATAGCTTTGTTCAGACCGTGAAAATGTCCACGGTATCAAAAAGGAATACGCTCCGCAAAGTGCGGGCATACCCCTTTTGGAATATTCTTGCCGGCAGCAGAGCGACCGTCACCTGCGCGCGCCCCGTCATCCGGCGATGTAAGCGTATTATACACCATATCTTGTTGCTTTGTCAATACCAAATCTCAACATATAGTGTTTTTATTTTTTTCGCGTCGGTGCGTGATTGTCGGTTTTTGCCCGTTTTCAAGCGGGAAAATTGTTGATTTTTTCATTTTTCCCCACCCCCTCGCCGATATTTTACGGCAGACCTTCCGCCGCCGGATTTTCCCCTTGTGAAAAAGGCACAAAACAGGGCGACGATTTTCTACATATATCTCCCCGCGGCAGTGTACCGCGCTTTATTTCTCTTTACAAATCCTCCGGGAAGTGCTATAATTACCCTGTGTGTAAAATCAGAACTCCGGAGGGAGGCGGACAGTATGGAAATCTTCAATATAAGACTTGACGGGCGGGACAGGCTGCCCGCCGGGCGTATTGCCGTCGCGCTCGGATTTTTCGACGGGGTGCACAGGGCGCACAGAGAGCTCATATCCGCCGCAGGGCAGGTGTCCGGCGCGCGGGGTGCGGTGCTCACCTTTCCTCTCTCGTCCGGCGTCAAGGGCGGCGGACGGCTCTATACCGAGGAGGAGCGGCTGCGCCTGCTCGAGGAGGCGGGGGCGGAGGTCTGCCTTATGGCTGACTTTTCCGCGGTGCGGAATATGACCCCGCGGGAATTTGTCCGCGCGCTGTGTGAATACGTCTCGCCCGCCGCCTGCATCTGCGGTTACAACTTCCGCTTCGGGCGTGGGGCGGAGGGAGACCCCGCGGTGCTCTCCTCCGCGCTCTCGGAATACGGCGTGCCGCTCACGGTCCTGCCGGAGGTTACGGACGGGGGCGAGCCTGTGTCGACCACGAGAATAAAGGAGCTCATATCCGGGGGAGAGCTCGGCGCGGCGGCGCGGCTCCTCGCCCTGCCCTACCACATAACCGGAACGACGGAGCACGGCATGAGAATAGGAACGGAGCACGCCCTCCCTACTCTGAATACCCCGATAGACCCCTCCCTATTTGCCCCGCCCCGTGGCGTCTACTCCTCGGTCTGTGAAATAGACGGTGTGCGCACCCTGTCGGTCACGAATATCGGCGAATGTCCGACCTTCGGCGCTCGCCCGGTTCACTGTGAAACGCATATAATAGATGAAGTAACCGGAGACCTGTACGGAAAACGGGTGATAATTTATCTCACCGGCTACCTGCGCCCCGAGATAACCTTCGAGACCCCAAAAGCTCTCTACGCTCAGATAGCCCGCGACATAGAAAAAACAAGAGAGGAAGCCCCCTTAAAATGGCTGAATGGACAAAAATAACCGCGACCGGGAATACCGCCGACCTCGACGGTATATGCGCCGTCATGAGCATGACGGACAACGGTCTTATGATAGAGGATTACTCCGACTTCTCGCTTAACGGAATGTACGGCGAGCTCGTCGACGACAAAATACTCGAAGCCGACAGAACGAAGGTCCGTGTCTCCGTATTTATCCCGGAGGAGCGCCACCCCGCCGAGGCGCTCGGCGCTGTACGCGACGGGCTCGCAGCCGCGGGAATATCCGCCGCTGTGGAGTGCTCCGGGCTCGACGAGGAGGACTGGGCTGACTCATGGAAGAAGTACTACCACCCGGTTCACATCGGCAAGGTCACGATAGTCCCCGCATGGGAGGACTACAAGCCCGCGCCGGACGAGATAACCGTCGGCATGGACCCCGGCATGGCTTTCGGCACCGGGGACCACGAGACGACAAGGCTCTGCATACGCCTGCTCCAGGGCGCGGTGCGCTGTGGCGACCGGATGCTCGACATCGGGACGGGCTCCGGCATACTCTCAATTGTCGGGGTAAAGCTCGGGGCGCGCTCCTCCTTTGCCTGTGACATCGACCCCGTCGCCGTCAGGGTAGCCGGAGAGAATGCCGCGCGCGAGGGGCTCTCGGACAGGATAAGCTGCGGGGTCTCGGACCTTCTGCGCGGCGTCGATATGTCGGGCGGAAAATATACCGTCTGCACCGCAAATATAGTTGCGGATATAATTATCAGAATGTTACCCGATATTGCCGCCTGTCTCACTGACGACGCACCGCTCATTCTCTCCGGAATCGTCGCGCCGAGAGCCGAGGACGTCATAAAAAAAGCCGCCGGGTGCGGCTGGACTGTCGAGCGGCGGGAATGTGAAAACGAGTGGGTCGGTCTGCTCCTCCGTCGCACGGGCAGAGAGGAGGCGTAGCATGGCGCGCTTCTTTATATCGCCGGAGGACATAGACCGCGACGGCAATACCGCCGCAATACGCGGCGAGGACGCCTATCACATCGCCCGCTCGCTCCGAATGGCAGAGGGCGACGGCGTCACGCTTTGCGACGGGCGCGGAACCGACTACTCCTGTCGTCTCACAAGAATACGCGACGACGAATGTACCGCAAGGATACTCGATACGCATCCGTCGGAGAGCGAGCCGCCGGCAAATATAACCCTCTTTATGGCTTACCCGAAGGGCGACAAGCTCGAGACCGTCATACAGAAAGCGGTGGAGCTCGGCGCGGCGAAAATAATCCCCTTTGAGTCCTCGAGGTGCATAAAGCGCCCGTCGGCGGAGAAGGACGGGCGGCGGCTGACCCGCCTCACAAGAATAGCAATGGAGGCGGCAAAGCAGTGCGGCAGGGGGATAATCCCGGAGGTGCTGCCCACCCTGCGCTTGCGCGAGGTTCTCGCGCGGCGAGGCGAATTTGACTCAGTGCTCTTTGCATACGAGGGAGACGGGACGGTGCCGCTCCGCTCTGTGCTCGAGGGTATGCGGGGAGATATTCCGCGGCGGCTCGCGGTTGTCGTCGGCTCCGAGGGCGGGTTCTCGCCCGAGGAGGCAAAGGAGGCACGGGACGCCGGATTTACCCCCGTCAATCTCGGTCCGCGCATACTCCGCTGTGAGACCGCGCCGGACTATATCCTCTCGGCGATTTCATACGCTTTTGAGCTTTAATGCCGCCTCTTATATACAATTAATTGGATGTAATATACAAATTTCCGGCGGTTTTTTTATGAAAGAAATAAATTTTTTCAAAATTACTATTGAAAAACAACAAAAAATGCGGTAGAATGTATTGCAGTATAGACAAACAGCGGACTCACCGTCCGGCATAATGTCCCGCACCGGATATGCTCCGTCGCGGGCTTGTCCGTCGTCCGGAGCCGCAAAGCAATAAAAAGAAGGGGTAAAAACAATGTCAAACCGTCTCTTCCAAACGGTCATTCACCAGATGAAGGATGTTGTCGGGCGCACAATAGGCGTTATCGACGAAAACGGAATAGTTATAGCCTGCAGCGAGCTTTCAAAGATCGGCGAGTCAAGACAGCGGATAAGAGAAGAGATTGCCTACTCCTCCGAGTTTATCTGCTACGACGACTATACCTATCGGTTTATAGCAACGCAGACAAAGACCGATATGATAGTATTCGTCCAGGGGACGGACGAGTATGCGCAGAATATGTCGAGCCTTCTCTCTATATCTCTCGGCAACATAAAGAATCTCTATGACGAGAAGTACGACAAGGATTCCTTCATAAAGAATATAATCCTCGATAACATACTCCCGAGCGATATATACATCAAGTCAAACGAGCTTCATTTCGTCAATGACGAGCCCCGCGTCGTATTCGTCGTGAAGTTCCAGACGCCGACGGAGACCGCCCCATACGAGATAGTACAGAGCATAGTCACGGATAAATCCCGCACGTATGTAATAAATATCAGCGAGCAGGATATAGTTATAGTCAAGGAGATTGACCCCGAGATCGAGAACGAGGAGCTCGAGCGCATTGCAAACGAGCTTGTCGAGACCATAGCGAACGATTACTCGGCAAAGGTCGTCATCGGCATCTCCTCCGTCGTAACAAACCTCAAGGACCTCGCGAAAGCGTATAAAGAGGTCAGAATAGCTCTCGAGGTCGGGAAAGTCTTTGATATAGAGAAGCCGGTCATGTCCTACGAGAATCTCGGTATCGGCAGACTTATCTATCAGCTCCCGACAACTCTCTGCGAGATATTCCTCCAGGAGGTGTTCAAGAAAGGATCTCTCGAGTCGCTCGACCGCGAGACGCTCATGACCGTGCAGAGCTTCTTTGAAAACAACCTCAACGTCTCCGAGACGTCGAGAAAGCTCTTCGTACACAGAAACACCCTTGTTTACCGCCTTGAAAAAATACGCAAGCTCACAGGGCTTGACCTGCGCGAGTTTGACCACGCCGTGACCTTCAAGGTAGCACTCATGGTAAAGAAGTATCTGACAAGCAAGCCGACAAAATTCTGATATAGGCTCAGAGCCTGCCCTGCCGCCCACGCGGCAGGGTACTCTAATAATAACCCGGCAGCAGTGCCGGGAGTTTTACGAAAGGCAGAAAAATGAGTAACCGGGTAACGGAAAATACCACCGAAAAGCGTACACGCCCCACGTCTTATGTAATTCGTGCGGTGTCGCTTCTTCTGATTTTTTCGCTCCTTGCGCTGACCCTCACCGCCTGCTCACTCTACGATACAAGGACCTATACCAAGGAAGAGATACACGAAGCTGTCGAGACCTCGGAGGAGAAGAACTACTCCTACTCCGCGTCCTATTTCCGTCTCTGGCACTTCCCCGCTTTTTCCTCCGACAAGCTGAAAGCAATAGAGGCTACCGTGCGGCGCGACTACTATAAGCGCGACGAGCTGCCGGGTGCCTATGCCCTTGCAAAAACGGTCGCATCCCTGTTCCTCGATAATCTCTATGATAAAATAGACGTAACGAATCAGACCGAGGTGACCGACGCGCTGATAACCGCCTATGTCGCCTCCCTCGGTGACAGATATGCGGTCTACCGCACCGCAGACGAATATGTCGAATACAACGACGATATGAGCGGACAGCTCGTCGGCATCGGGGTCGTTGTCCGCTGGGACAACATAGAGCATACGATGACCGTCGAGTCGGTGAATGCCGACTCCCCCGCCGAGGAGGCGGGCATACGCCCCGGCGATAAAATAATTAAAGTCGACGGCGCGGAGGTCTCCGGAATGGAGTACTCGGAGACGGTGGCGAAAATGCGCGGCGAGGTCGGAAGCACTGTTGAGCTCACCCTCCTGCGCGGTGAAAACGAGCTCACCGTGACAGCAACAAGAAAGCAGATAACCGAAAACACGGTCACCTACAAGATAAACGAAGATCAGACGGCATATATACGCATAACCGGCTTCAAGGCAAATACCGCCGATCAGTTCATCTCCGCGATAGACGCGGCGGAGGCGGCGGGGGTGCGCGGGATAGTCTTTGACCTGCGCTCGAACCTCGGCGGCTACCTCACCGCGGTTGTCAATATGCTCGATTACCTCGCCCCGGCAGGAACGCGCATAGTATCGTTCAGTAATTCCGACGAAATATATTACGCGACAAGCGAGCACAGAATAAGCGTCCCGGTCACCGTCCTGTGCAACGGCTACACGGCGTCCGCCGCAGAGCTGTTCACCGCCGCGATACGCGACTGGGCGGATACGGGTATCCTCCGCGCAAGGATCGTCGGCGAGACAACCTATAAAAAAGGAATAATGCAGGCGTCGTATCCCTTCACCGACAACTCGGCGCTTACGCTTACGATAGCCTATTATAATCCCCCTTCGGGCGAGAACTACGACGGAGTCGGCATAACGCCGGACGAAATAGTTGAGCAGCCGGAGGACGCGACAGAGGACCTGCAGCTCCCCGTCGCATATACCGAGCTGAAAAAGCTCATGCTCGGATAACACGGCTGCCGATAAGAAGCTGAATTTAATAAAAATTTCAAGATAAATACCACAGGGAGACAACAGAAAATGGCAGAAATCAAGACCTACACCCCCCAGGGCTTCAAGGCCCTCCAGGATGAGCTCGACTACCTTGTAAATGTCAAAGTCGAGGAGAACAAAAAGGACATATCCACAGCCCGCGCGTTCGGAGACCTCTCCGAGAACAGCGAGTACGACGAGGCAAAGGCTGAGCAGGGTAAAATACATTCCCGCATTGCGGAGCTGCGCGAGATGATAGCGAACGCAAAGGTTGTCGACGAGTCTCAGATAGACGAGTCGAAGATAAGCGTCGGCTCCACCGTAAGGCTCTTCAATAAGGAGCGTAACGGCGAGTTTGTATATCACATAGTCGGCTCCTATGAGACCGACCCGAAAGCGGGCAAAATCTCCGATGACTCCCCTCTCGGAAAGGCTATAATAGGCGCAAAGGAGGGCGACGATGTAGTCGTCGAGGGTGCGCGCGAGCAGCATATACACATAATATCCGTAACCCGCGCTAAGGAATAACCGACAGAAAACGGGCGGAACAGAAAGCCGCGCAAAACACCGCAAAAAAACGAAAGTAAAGGAAGATACCGATATGGCACAAGAGACACCGCAGCAGAACCGGCAGACACCGAACAGCACGAGCGAGCTCGCGATCCGGCGCGAAAAGCTGAAAGCCCTGCGCGACGCCGGGTGCGACCCCTTTGAGATAACGAAATACGACGTGACGGCATCCTCCGCCGGAATAATCCGCGACTTCACCCGCCTTGAGGGTGACCTCCCCGAGGGCTCTGAGCTCCCCGGAATGAATGTGCGCGTCGCTGGCAGAATGGTGAGCCGCCGCATAATGGGAAAGGCGTCCTTTGCACACCTTCTCGATAACGACGGAAAAATACAGATATACGTCTCGCGCGACGACCTCGGAGACGAGAACTACGCCGCGTTCAAGAAGTGGGACGTCGGCGATATCGTCGGCTTTGAGGGGCATGTTTTCAGAACGAGGACCGGCGAGATTTCCATACACGCCACAGGGGCAACGCTCCTCGCGAAGTCCCTTCTTCCCCTTCCCGAGAAGTTCCACGGGCTTACGAATCTCGAGCAGAGATACAGACAGAGATACGTTGACTTAATAGCGAATCCCGAGGTCAAGGACACCTTTGTAAAGCGCTCGAAAATTCTTTCCACAATACGCGAATACCTTGATGGCAAGGGCTTTATCGAGGTTGACACCCCGATACTCGTTCCTATCGAGATAGGAGCCTCTGCCCGCCCGTTCAAGACACATCACAATACGCTCGACATGGATATGTATCTGCGTATCGAGACCGAGCTTTATCTTAAGCGCCTTATCGTCGGCGGCATGAACCGCGTCTACGAGGTCGGGCGTATATTCAGAAACGAGGGCATGGACCAAAAGCACAACCCGGAATTTACCACGGTTGAGCTCTATCAGGCGTTCACCGACTATCACGGCATGATGGACCTTGTCGAGGAGCTGTATACCCTCCTTGCAAGGCGCGTCTGCGCCGACACTAAGATAACCTATCAGGGCAAGGAAATAGACCTCGGTCACTGGGAGCGTCTCACAATGAAGGAGGCGGTCAGAAGATACTCCGGCGCAGATTACGACAGCTGGGCAGACGATGCCGCGGCGCGCGCGTGCGCAAAGGAGCTGAACGTCGAGGTGCCGGAGGGTGCGACCCGCGGAACCGTCCTTGCAGAGCTCTTTGACGCCTATGTCGAGGATAAGCTTATACAGCCGACCTTTATCTACGATTACCCGGTTGAGAATTCCCCGCTCGCAAAGCGCAAGCCGGGTGACCCGCTCTTTACCGAGAGGTTTGAGTACTTCATCAACTGCACCGAGTACGGCAACGCCTTCTCGGAGCTCAACGACCCGATAGACCAGTGCGAGAGATTTGAGCGTCAGGTAGCCGCAAAGCGCGCGGAGGAGCCGGAATGTAAAGCCGAGGTTGACTATGACTTTGTCACCGCGCTTGAGTACGGTATGCCGCCGACAGGCGGTCTCGGCTTCGGCGTCGACAGGCTTGTCATGCTCCTTACTGACTCGCCGTCGATACGCGACGTACTCCTCTTCCCCACAATGAAGCCGACGGAGTAATTGCAGAAAAGGCATACATCATCACATAAATAAACATTAAGCGGCTGTCCGGTATTCCCGGGCAGCCGCCGTCTTTTGTTATACTTTTTTCTTTAGGTCTTTGCTTCCGGCTTTTGCCGGCGTTGTCGCCTGTCGCCGATTATCCTCTGTGCTTCTTTATGATAATCACGGACACGGTGCATACAACGACAAGCACACCTACCGTGCAGGCAACGACTATAATCACCGTACGGTCAATACCGATACCGGTGCCGCCGTCGCCGCTTGCCGTGCGTATCTCCGCCTCGCCGCAGACGCCGCAGACGTGCCGCTCATATTTTCCGCTGCCGTATACCTGCCAGTCGCCGAAGGCGTGCTCCCCGTCCTTGCAGGTCTCTGCCGCATAGTCGACGTCAACGGTATAGGTAACCGTCGATGCGCCGTTTGAAACGGTTACAGTCACCTGCCCTGCCCTTTTGGCTATGAGCTTTCCGTTCTCGTCTATCGTGGCTATTGACGGGTCGCTCGTCGTCCAGGTTAAATCTCCCTCGCCGTCGACCGTAAGTGTCAGACTGCCGTTAGCCCTGACGCTCACCTTATCGCTGCCGACAATGGTTATCTCCCCTGCCGGAACAGGCGGCTTTTCTTTTGCATTTACGGTTATGATACAGGTGTCAGATGCGCCGCCGCAGGTCGCCGTAATTATAACCGTTCCCGCCTTGTGTGCCGTCACGTTTCCCTCACCGTCAACCGTTGCGACAGTGGTGTCGCCGGACGACCATGCTATATTTCCGCTCGCCGTGGCAGTGAGCTTCTTGGTTTCGCCCTCGTCAAGGCTTATTCTGTCCTCGCTTATAGAGACGACGTCAACCGAGGTCCTTGTAACCGTCACCGCGCAGGACGCCGTGGCAGTGCCGCAGGTCGCCGTAATTATAACCGTTCCCGCCTTGTGTGCCGTCACGTTTCCCTCAACGTCAACCGAGGCAACGGAGGGGTCGCTCGACGCCCATGTGACGCTCCCGCTCGCGGTAGCGGTGAGCTTCCTTGTTCCGTTATCCGGGATTGTCACGTTTGTCTCGGAGAGCGAGACGCTGTCGGTGCTCCCGCCGGAGGAGGTGCCGTAGCCTATTTCGATGCTCGCGATATATACCGCGCCGGAGGTGTTCTTATAGTTTATCGAGAAGTATTTGTCCTTGCCGTCGAGCGTCCAAGTGATTGCGTCTCCGCTCGCACTGCTTGACTTTGTGCCGTGAGAGGTTCCGGTTTCGGGGCAGCCGTCCACCTGCCCGTAGGGGGTATTCGATGTCAGGAGCTCAAACTGTCTGTCGTCCGTCGCCTGATTGAGCCTTATCTTTATGGAGACGAGCCCGGCGGGGAGCGGAGTTGTATTGTAAATGTAATACGCCTCCTTGGTGCAGTTCATCTGCATGCAATCTTTTCTGCCGCCGTAGATATACGCCTCTCCCTCAATGCTCCCGCACACCCACTTATTGAAGTCGTAGCCGGTAGCCGACGGGAAGCTGTCGCGCGTCAGCGTAATGCTCGCCGCAGAGGCAGCCCTGACGGTTATTCCGTCGTAGATATAAGGTATGTCCCCGAGCTTACAGATAACCGATGCGGTTCCCTCGGAGAGGGTCGCGCTGCCTGTCACGGAGTCGAGCCACAGGCAGTCTGCCACAGGTATCGTAGCCGTCGTGCCGTCGGTATAGGTCGCCGTAACGGTGAGCCCCGTCGGATCAAACCTGTCGCCCGCAGTATACGCGAGCTTTGTTGCCGTTCCGGTAACGGTAATCGAGCTCACCGCCTTTACGCTCACGCCAACGGAGGCGCAGACAGACGCATCATCCGAGCTGTAAGCGGTTATCACGGCAGAGCCGGCAGCCCTTGCCGTAACGACGCCCGCGCCGCTCACGGTGACTATATCCTCGTTGCTCGATCTCCAGAGAACGGTTGATGTCGCGCCGAGGGGGGCGACAGACGCACTGAGCGTCGCGCTCTGACCGGGGACGAGTTCGACGTAATCCGGAGTAAGCTTTATTGATGTAGCCGGAGCTCCGGTATAATTTCCGTACTTGTTCACCACGCTGACAAGCGCGTCATTGTACGACTTGCCGTCATGGCAGAATATCTTCTCCGCGTACTCGGGGTGGTCGATAAAGGGGTTTCTGTTGCCCTGTATCGCATAGACCTCCTCATTGCGGCGTATCTCCTCCTCCGTCGGCGGCTCCTCAAGGTGCCACTTCATAAGGGTGGATATCTTTCCTATGGTCTTGCAGTGTCCGTTCGAGTCAACGAAGGTAAGACCGTTCTCGTCGCCCCAGCGCACCTGCATGTACATGAGTATTCTTGCGGTAGCCCCGCGATAGCCCTCTCCGGGATAGAAAAACGTAGAGTTGGTATAGCAGAGGTTGCCGTAAGAGATAGAGCCCGCCTGCTTCGCTATATTTGAGGTGGTAGTCGCTATCTCGTCGTAGCTCTTGCTGCCACGGGACGAATTGAGGGTTGCCTCCGTTGGGCGGAGGTGATGTCCGTCAGATCCCGGGCCGGTCTTTGCCGGGAAGGCTCTTCCGCTGTCCTTCGGCCATACGTGCTCGCGGTTGGTTGTTCCGGATGTGGAGCCGAAGCCGCTGAAGGATACCGAGGTACCTGTATAGAACCAGATTATGTTTCCGCTCTTGTCCGGGTCGGCATCCGCTATCTTATACACGCCGGCGAGCGAGGTTTTACCGCTGCCGTCATAGGATGTGTATGTCTTATGCGTGCTTTTCAGGAGCTCCGCAAGCTGTGCGCGGAACGCATTTCCCTTCAGCGTCGTATTAAGCCCGGAGTAGTAGCTCCCGGCGCCGTTACTGTTCCGCTCCGTCCCGGCGAAGTCCGTATTCCCGGGGCGGGAAAGCGCCTCTGCCGCGTATGTACCGACGGACAGCGCCGCCGACAGAACGAAGACGAAAAGCAGCAGCAGTGCCGCCCTCCATCGCAGTCTTTGTGTTTTTGTGGTTCCCATTATACCGTATCTCCAATATTTTTATTTATGATAAAGCAGTACAGTCTCATTTCATTATACTCCCGTACACGCAATAAGTCAAGGTAAAGCGCAAAAATAAAAGCGGGTGCCGGGGCGCGCACAAACGCGCCACGTAAGCACCCGCCGGAGCCGGGATATTCAGTTCTCCGCTGCCCAGCGCTCGGCTGTCGCCTTTGACATTCTCTTTATCTCCTCGGTCGGATGAACGGAAGCCTCTCCGCCGTTTGTATAGAGGAAATACGATCCGTCCGGAGTGACGTAGAGGGTCTCCTCATATCCCGCCGGGTCGCCGAAATATCCGGATGTAACCTTCTTTACGACACTCGCCGTATCGGTATCGTAAATTTTCTTTGCTATCGTCTTTTTCATATACTTTTCTCCTTTACGCAAAATGGATGGCTGCCCACGGCTATTATACACCGTAACGCGCCGATTGTAAACACCCCCGGATAAAAATTTTCCGCCGGAATATCGGCAAAATCCGCCAAAATCTGCGGCAAAATTCATACACGCCCCCGGGGGGAGGGCTCTGCAAAACGCAGAGCCCCGTTTTTTGTTCTGTGCGTCGCCCCATAAAGCTTTTCGGTGCTTTTTCGTTATGCACCGTATATGGGGCGAAGGCTTAAGACTTCTTTACGGTCGCTTCAACTTCCGCCGAGGATATTATCGTCGTCCCGTTTCCGCGGGCAACGAGCTTTATTCTTACCGTCCCGACGGTCTTGTAGTCGTAATCGGGGATTGTGTAGGTCGAATTCTTCAGCTCTATCTTCTCGCCGTAGCCCGCACCGTCAATGTCTATCCAGAGGTCGTATCCGACGGCGTTTTCCGTGCGGCTCCAGCTGATCATTCCGTCGCGGCTTATCGTGATGTTTGTAACATCGGCTACCGAGAGAAGAATTATCTGCGTCGACGCATTGCCGCCCGCGGGGAGAGAGTCTACAAGGTAGTTCCCCTCGCTGTCAAATACAGAGCCCTTAGCGGTTACCGAGCAGACGAACACGCCGGTCGTGCCCGGGCACTTTCTGAACTCAGTTGCGAGCGACTGGTCGCTGAACGCCTGTGCGCCGCCGCCTATCGTATAAGCGTATGCGGACGCGCCGGCGACCTCACTCTTCAGTCTTATTATTATCTCGCCGTTCAAGTCGTATTGGTCCTCGGAATAGCCTATCGTAAATTCCGGAGTTGCGAGACGGACGGTGTGCTGTACCGTCTCCCACGCGAAGGAGGAAACGGTAACGCCGGTAGAGGCTGTGCCGGAGTTTCCTACCGCGATTATCTGTACACGGTAGTCCCTGTTCGGCAGGGTGAAGCCGGGATTGAATATATAGGTATCTCCGGATACGTGATATGCGTTCTGCATTATCTCGCCGTCAACGATGACGGTGTAGCTCTCCGCGCCGGCGACGCTGTGCCACTGGTATCCGTTACCCACCTTTGAAACGCTGGGTTTTTCTATTTTATACGCCTTTGACGCATCGGTGACTACCGAGTATTCGCTCGTCACGTACTTCTCGCCGTCTCCTATCGCGCGTATCTGCACCTCGTATGAGTTGCCGCCCTCCATAGCGAGCCGCTCGATAGCCATCGTAAGGCTCGTTGCGCGACCGAGGACCGTGCCTGTGCTGTCTACTATCTCGTATGTAGGCGAGAACTCGGAGACGTTGAGATTGTCCGGAGCCGTCCACGTGAGGTTGTCACGGTCAAATCTCACCGCCGTCGGCTGTGCGAGCTTCATAAAGAGGACCGTGCCGCTCGGAAGCGAATTCATATAGTACTCTGTCCTGTCATTATTGAAGGAGTTGCACTGCGCGACGACATAGACCGTCGTACCCTGCTCCGTTATTCTGTTAAGGACGTTCGCCTGTCCGCTTACGGTCATTGCGTTGTTGACGTCGTTATCAAAGACTATCTGATAGGTTGTCGCCTTTGTATTTGCCTCTGTCGCAAATTTCAGAACGCCGTAGTCGGTATTCATGTCTATTCTTATATCCGTCGGGCTGGCGATACGGTATACACGGATACCGGCGGTGTAGTTCGACGCAAGGGTGGTCGAGCCGTTGCCGTTCGCGCACACGTTCACGACGGCAGAGCCCTCGCGGATTGCGTTATCGAGATTGAATGTGGTATCGGCGGAGGTGTTCGCAATTCCGCCGACGGTGACGGTATAACCGGCAGCACCGACTATCTGCGAGTATGTGAAGCCGAAGCCGTCTATGTCAAGGTCCGTCGGCATCGCAAGGACGGTTATCTCAAAGGAGAGAGAGTCCGCGGTGAGTGAATCGAGCCATACATAGGTCTTCTCGCCTACCGTCTCCGGCTGCTTTCCGATAGCCTGTATGCTGTAATTGATACGGACCTCTGCCATCTGGTCCTGACCGACGACGTCGGTGACGCGGAAGGTGCTCTTCGCGCTGACATTCGGGTTCGAGCCGTTCTTGTAGTAGCGGTAGCCGACCGCGCCGGAGACCGGAATAAGGTTCACTGTAAATCCGTTTGCAAGTCTGTCCGCGACGGAGACTATACCGCCATTTTTCTGAAGCGTCGGAGGCGCAAGCCTCGTTACAACGACAGGGGAGGAATATGACGAGTCTGACATCGTGTCGTCCGTCTGATCAGCATTCGCCTTTATTGATACGGTGTATTCACCTGCGAGCGGGAAGGCATAGGAGAGCGAGCGGGCAGAGCTGACAAGCGGTATCTCCTCTGTATTTCCGTCGGGGGAGGCTATCTTTGCGGTATAGCCGTCAGCACCCGTTACCGCGTCCCATGTTATGTTGTTTTTCGCCTCGCCGTCCGGCTGGAGCGCGTTGTTCCAGACTATCTTCGGAGACGCGAGCAGACACACGGTTATAGGGGATGACCACGAGGAGAAATATGCGGTGTCGGTGCTCTGCGGGAGGACCTGTATCTCAGTGGGGTTGCCCGCAACGAGCTTTGTGTAGCGGCGGTCATTTGCCGGGAAGGTCGCGGAGAGCTCCGTGCCGTTGACCTTTATCTTATACGAGGATGCGTCCGGCACCTCGTCCCATATAACGATACCATCCTTGACCTCAACGCGGCTTACCGTCTCAAGATATACAAATCTCTTCTCCTCGCTCGCCTGTCCGTCAAAGGAGGAGGAATGGTTTCCTATCGCGCGCACCGAGACGGTGAAATTCTCGGTCCCGGCATTGTAGGTGTACCTTGTGCCCTTGAAGAGCTCGTCAGTAACCTCGCCGTTGATGGTTATCTCATAGCCGAGAGCCCCGGATATCGACTGCCATCTTATTGCGTCTCCGTCATAGACAAGCTTCTGCGTGTCTATTCTGCCGAGGCGGTTGACGGTCTTTGTCGTCCACATCGAGTAGTAGGACGCACTCGTGCCGACGGGGCGGACCTTTACGGTATTCTGCCCCTCCGGGAGGTCATTATAGAAAGTGTTAGCCGTCTTTACAGCCGCGCCGGAGCCGATAACGACGAGATACCCGCTCGCATTCTCGACGGGGTCCCATGACAGCTCGCCGCTGTCGGAGACTCGGAGCTCGGTTATCTTCGGCATCATGGTGAAGTTCTGCTCGGTCGCCTCCTCGCCCTTCTTGTTTATGGCGGTTATCCTTACCGAAAACTCGCCGCCGTTTGCATTGAAAGCGTATGACGGGGCTACCGTATTATGCGGCGTACCGCCGTCTATTGCGACGGTGTAGTGATCCGCGCCGGGAACAGCGTCCCAGGTGATGAGCGCACCGTCATAGGTGATGTTCTGCGGAGGTACAACCGCCGTGACATCCTCATCCTTCTCATCATCCCCGCCGCAGGAGACGGCAAACGCCGCCGACACGACAGTCAGGAGAACGAGGACGGACAGCATGAGCGTCCGCAGAAAATTCTTTGACTTTTTCATTTTCTTCGCCTTTCTTTATGTGAATTTTAATAGTATCGATATTTTTCCGGGCGGCGGAATTTCCGCTGCAGGAAACGGAGCTTAACGCCACAGTGCCCAGTATTCGTCGGCGGCGGAGTAGTAATCTATATATATATACTCACTCTCGGCGCTCCCGCCCGCAGAGGCTGCCCAGCCGCGGAGCCGGAGCTCCTGTCCGGTTTTCTCGCTGATTTTTGTCGGGCGCTTTCTGTTCCAGAAGTCAGACGTGTACGGGAGGCTCCTTGCCGGGTCGCCCTTGAACACCACGAAATATGCCGTTATATCCGGCACCCCGTCGTCGAACACCGCGCCCTCCATATTATGCAGGGTTATGAGCCGCCCCTCCTTGTACACCGCATAGAGGGTCACATCGTCGGTATATGACGTGCCCTCCGGTGCCGGGACCTCGTCTGCCGCGCCGTCCTCCGACCAGCCGTAGATATAATATCCCGCCATCGGTCCGGGCTCGTGCGGTCCGCCGTAATATATATCGTAGCCCGTCGCGGGGGCTGAAAACTCGCGCTGTGTCGAGGTCTCGCCGTCCGCTGTGTTATAAACGTAGGTAACCGTTACGGTTGTTTTCTGCGGGTTATCGTCGCCGCCTACGTCCGGCGCGTCGGTATACTCCGGCCACATCATGTAGAAAAATTCGATGTCGGACTCGTCTGACATATACGACAGTATGTCGCGCTTTTCAAGGTGCATCGACGTGAGATATGAGTATTCCGGGAGGATTGCCCCGCTCTCGTCGGTTATCCGTCTGTCGCTGTAATTCCTGCTGTAATCCTCGCTCCCCTCCGGCAGCACGCGCGCGTGCCAGCCGACGAATTTCTTTCCGGGGATTTTCTCGGTCGGGGGCGTGAAAACCATCGGTAGCTTCTCGTCGTATGTGATAAACTCACAGGACGGATACGTCATCCATCTTTTGTAGCCGTTTATATTCGTTTCAACGTCGTTCTCTGAGGTCCTGAAAAGAATCGGATAGGTTTTCCCCTTGAGCTTTATGTAAAGCCGCGAGCCCTCGTTCAGGCTGTTCTTGTCGTTGAAGGCTCCGATCTGCTCGCCGTTTCCGTCGAACAGGGCGTTCGTACAATCGGAGGCAGAGTAATAACCCTCGACCTCGTATCTTTTCCAGCCGACGATTTTTTTCGTCTTATAACCATTGCTTGTGGAGTACGAAACGGTCCAGTACGGATAATCCTCGTTCTTCTGTGAATAATACTCCGCGAGCTCTACGGTGTATTCCGTATCGGTCCTGCCGTACTCCGGGCGCGCATGGTAGCTTACCGTGCACATCAGCGTCACGTCGATTCCATTTTCTTCGGCGTCCCCATTCTCCGGCGGATTTACAACCGTAGCCTCCATATAGAAGAATCTCGTTCCCTCTATCAGGTAGCCGTCGTCAGGCTCTTTGCCCCCGTCTGCTGCCCCGCTGTCGCAGGAGGAAAGAAGGAGTGCAAAGGCGGTAAAGAGCAGTGCCGCAAGAAAAAGCGGCAGAAGATGCTTTCTTTTCATCATACGGTACCTCCCGGCTCTTCCCCGCCGTATGAAGCCTCGTCACATGGGATCAGTTTTATGTCATTTTGTAAACAAAGAATTACGTTCTCCGGGGTGATACCGTCCGCATACGCACTGAGATACTCGGGCGCTATCACGATATATATAGTATAGAAATCCGAGTCGTAGCTGACGGTGGTAACCTGTTCTCCGGTCTTTCCGGGTCCCGTCCAGAACGAGAGCGGTATGTCGCCGTAGCTCACCTCCGCGCTCTCCCCCTCAAAGAGGAGGTAATTTACTAACGGGTCGGCGGGGATGGCAGGCTTATCGCCCGAGGGCGGGAAGGTTGACGTATCAAAAACGAGACTTATCCGCCGGGCGGGGCGCCATATCGCGTAATAGATCGCGCCGTCCTCCGCCTTGCCGGTATATGCCGCCGCGGGGTCTGTCACCCCGGGCTCGGTAGCCCAGCCGCAGATTCCCTTGTCGTTATAGCGCGGCGCACATTTCTCTATCTCGGTGAATTTTTCTCTGTACGCCCTGTCGCCGGAAAACTCAAGGTCGCTCGTCTCAACGTAAACGACGTTCCCGTCGCCGAAGTCGAAGGTGCACTTCACATCGTTCACCATATTGTAGTATTTAAGGATTATGTAGGTCCCCGCCGGGAACTTCTCGCTCCCGCCGTAGTAATTTGTCTTGTAGTCTCCCGGGGCTTTCAGCTCTCCGGGCTTATCGAGCGTGACGAAAAGGAAGTTATCGGTATTCACCGTCTCGCGCCCGCTGATTATGCCGTCCAGGTCGCTTATTTTCACGTTACCGGACTTGTATCCGCGGCGATAGGTGGAGTACGGGTTTGCCTTTTTCTTTAGAAGGTCCTCGTACTGCTTTATTGAGTCGCCGTATTTCAGCGTAATCTCCCCCGTATACTGATAGTCGATAACGACGCCTATCGTATCCGACTCGGCTATCGCATAGACCTTGTCCGCGGGGCAGGAGGTTATCTCCGTCGGCGCGCCGCCCGGAGTAGTCGAAAACCCGCCGAAATGCAGGTACGGCTTTTCGTAGGTTATTTTCTCGGTGTCAAGCACCGTTTTTGTCTTAGGGTCAAATCGGAGGGTGAAATAATTCCCCTCCTCGGTCTCGCAGGTGAAGTAACAGTTCCCGTCCAGGTCCATGTGAGCTATCTTGCTCCCGTCCCCGCCGCCACCGCAGGAGGATATAAAGAGGCAAAGCGCAAAAATGAATGCCGCCGCGATAAATATGAGAATTCTTTTTTTCATACGCTCTCCTCCCTGCGTCTCCCGGTGCCGGAATAACCGTATTCCGATGACTCCGGTACTATGGCAATATAAGCTTCGCCGAGGCTCTCCGTCGCTGTCTCGTCCTCGTAAACCGGAGTAAGTCTGCTCATGGATATCTGCTCAAGCTGAAACGTCGAATACGACTCATCGACAGCATAATCCTTGCCGTTCGCCGCAGAACGGAGCGCGACGAGCCGCTTTCCCTCCGGGATGTCGATAGTCCTCATAAGCAGGTATAAAAGCCGGCTGCCGTCCGGCGTTACCGTCACCTGACCGTACCCGTCTATTTCCATTGTAACGCTCCCGTCCTCGTTACTCCACCGGGCGTAGAACGTTTTTTCCGGGCTGTACATCTCATCTCTGTAAAGCTTCCTGTTGACGCAGACTATATCTCCCGGATTTTCCGTCCAGCCTATGAAGCGTCTGCCGCCGACGTCTGACGGGTAGTAAAGATAAAGGCTCCTCTCTCTGTCCGAAAGATAGGCATCCTCTATTTTCTCCGCTCCGGAGATTAACGTGTTATACCTGATACGGACGGACGAGCCGGAGTCAAAGCCCCAGAAATCGGTGACCCCGTCGCTGTAGGAGGCATAATCGTATCTTCTTCCGGTCATCCGCGGATTATCGTACCACGCCGTAATCTCCGTGCAGAGCGAGCTGCTGTCAAAATCCGACGAGCTCCACGACGCGAGGCTCAGCCGCCTGTCCTCCGAGTACAGGAGCACCTGTCTCACCATTGAGCCGAGGTGCAGGCTTACATACCTGTATTCCGAGCTCCACACCGCGGTATAGGTCCCCGCCACGGTGAGTACGTCGCCGGATTTATACACCGCGCCGCCCGAGTCTCTGAATGAATATACCATCATTCTTCCGGACTCTCTGTAATACTTCCCGAGAGTGTCCCCGTGGGTATACGGGACGGGAGTCCCGTCGCCGTAATCAAGGAATATGTCGGTTTTCTCCGTCCCGGAATCGTTATAATAGTCCGGGACTTCGCCGGCGTAGAGATACGCGACGTAGCAATCAAGCTCATTATTGTAAACAAACGTATACGCAGAGGACAGCACCTCGTCGTGCCCCTCTGTCGGCGTGTCGCCTATCGCGACGAGGCGCCCGTCGTTATACCACGCCTTCACGCCCCAACCATTCACGATGTACTGCATAGAGCGTTCTTCTTGTGAAAACCACGATATACTGTCAAAAACGTTGTACTCTGAGGAGAAGTAGTCCGGGCGTTTGTTTTTATTGTGATAAGGCGTATGCTCGTAGTCGTATACAAAGCGAACGGTGCTCCCGCGGTATCGCGCGTCGAGATTCAGCTCCTTGCCCTTATACCGGAAAGAGGGGAGAAGCACGCCGTTTGAATCGGCTACCTGCGTTCCGCTTTTCATATAAAATCCCATGAAGCCTGCGAGCGGGTCGCTGAGCTTCACCATCCCGCTCATATCTATCGCTCTGCCTATTATCGGCAGGTCATAGGTGTTTCCCATAACGTCGGTGCAGTGCGCCGTCGCATAAATGCTATTATCGTCGATGTCGGTGTCGGTGTTGCCTCCATCGTTCCCGTCGTTGCAGGACACCGAAAAGAGGAGCGCTGAGACAAGTAGCGCGAGCGTTAGAAATGGCAGGAAAACACGCTGTGTAATTCTCTTCATATTCTGCCCTCCGTCAGCCGTAAACGGCATATACGTGCGCCGGGCTCGATGTGAACGTCAGCGTCGTGCCGAGGAAGTGACCGTACTCGTCCTCCCAGCCGATAAATTCCCGCCCGTTCCGGCTCTTTGGCGGTGTGGGAGTATATTCGGTCTCCCCTGCCGCGAGCGCCTCGCGGATGAATGTCATTGTAAATTCACCGTCGGTGTCTCTGCCGGAGCCGTCGGAATATATGTAGTGGAGCGTCACCGCTTTCTTAAGGTTTATTACCGCATAGAACGTCGTATCACAGTCCACCGTCAGAAATCCCGGCAGGAGGTGCCCCGCGGGGTCAGCCATGTGCTCCCCGGAGACGAAGCCGATTATATCGACCCCGGTTATGCCGTCGTCTCTTTCACCGAGCGCGGGAGCCTCCATCGGACCGGCGTATATCCGATCGTTGCATTTATATTGTTTCGTTACAGGGAGAAAATAGTTTCCGAAATCGTAGGTTATCGTGTAGGACGGGAGCGCGCTGTCGTCCACGTCAAAGGACGAGCCGGAGGCGTCCGGAATCTGCACGGCTACGGGCTTATAGTGCGGGAATATCATCTGCCCCGGGGTGAACCTGTAAAATTCATTCACGACGCCGTTTGCGCCGTAAACCATCTCGGCGTCATCTCCCATGCCGTCATAGAGCCCGGCGAAGGCATATCCCTCCTCCGGCACAAACCACGCGAGCTCCTCTCCCGCGAGATTCGGCATATGCGACGCGTCGGGGATATACTCCGCATATATCTTTTCCGTCGTCACGTCGTCCACGGCGACGTAGATAAATCTATCGTACGGCGAGGTGTTCTCCCAAAGAGCGAGATATTCCTCCCTCGTCATTTTTCCGTCCCCGTCCCCATCCCCGTCCCCGCAGCCGGAGAGGAGAACGGCGGATAATATCACCGCGACAAGGAGTATAAGCGCGGTTGCGCGGCGTCTGCCGCCGTATGTATTTTTCATCACGGTATTCTCCCGGAAAAGAAAAAATTCAGGTGTCGGTCGCATAGCAGAATTTTCCCCTCCCGCATGCGACGCGCAACTATTATACACCCGAATTTATGCTATTTCAAGAGATTTGCACAAAATTGTTGTCGGAAAAATCCCGGGACATACGAAAACAGTGCGGAAAACGCATGAATTTACCCGCCCGGCGGGGCAAAAATGCCCCGTCATATCAGCCTCAGCGCGGCGTCTGCCGCGGCGTATCCGGAACAGACCGCCGAGGGGAGCCCGCCCGGCGGCGTCGTCCACTGTCCGGCGAGAAACAGCCGGCGAACCCCGGGAACCTCAGGCTCGATTTTTCGCGGTATTGCGTGCCCTGTCAGGGCGAAGCTCATAAACGCACCGAGGTGAGAGCCGAAATAGCGGTTGTAGGTCGCGGGGGTCCAGACATCGATAACGCCGAGCGCGTCCGTGCCGAAATACTCCGACAGCCGGTCGGCAACCGCAGATGAAATATCCCGCTTTTTGAGGCGGTAGAGCCCGGGGTCATCCCTCCGCAGATCAATCCATGCGCGCGACTCTCCGGCGCGGGTGAAAAGCATACATTGCAAAACCGTCTGCCCCGGAGGGGCGAAGTCCTTTTCATAAGAAAATTCACGGACAGTGAGCCGCCGGAGCACCCGCCCGCCAAACGCGAGAGGACGGACGGGAACGCCGCATATCCCGCGAAATGGCAGACTGTCCACGGGGTGTGAAAAGGCAATCTGCACCGCGGAAAATATCGGATAAGCCGTGGGGCGTGTATACATTCCGGCGAGTTTTTCCGGCATCAGGGTCCCGGGCAGGAGCCGTCCGAAAGCAACCCGGGGGTCGAGCGCGAGTATCACCCCATCCCCCCTTATCTCCTCACCGGAGGAGAGGCGGACGCCCCGCGCCGACGAATTTGATATTATGACCGTCTCGACAGTCTCGCCGAGGCGGAGAGTGCCGCCGAGGGAGAGAAATTTGTTTTTTATTCTTTCAGCCGCGGCGACAGAGCCGCCGAGCGGTATATCCGCGTTTCCGCGGATGAACGCCGAATAGAGCATATAAAGCCCGAGTGAGGAGTACTCCCCGGTCAGAAGGTCGGTCACTGCCGAGGCGGCGAGCGGATTTTTCATCGAGGCGGCAAGAGACGAGAGGTCGCGCGGCGCATACCGCGCGACGGAGAGTATACGCCGCACCCGGGAGGCAAAGCCCGTGCCGCCCTCCTCCGCGCACCTCTCGCAGGCGTCTGTGAATTTTATAAACGGTGCCGCGGCTCTCCCGAGGGCGGCGCGCGCCTCCTCCCTTGTCCTCTCCGGGTCGCGGTAAAAGGATATATGACCCCCCGCGCCGTACGAGCGGTAGAGATATTCCGGTCTGTGAATACCCGTCTCCCCGGAAAGGATCCCGGTCTCCTCCCAGATTTTCCGGAGCTCTCCGTCCGTCGTCCCGCTGAGCCAGTGTATACAGTTGTCTATCGTGTAGCCGTCGCGTACCCAGCCGCAGAGATTCCCGCCCGCTTTGGGGCACATCTCGATAACCGTAACCGGCTCCCCGCCACGGAGAAGCCGTATACCCGCGGCGAGCCCCGAAACGCCGCCCCCGACGATTATTACCATTTTTAAGCCTCCCCGGAAAGCGCGCACCCGCCATCGGTGCCACGCCGAATTTTTACATGTGCCGTACGTGATTATTGACCGGAATGTCGCCCGTAAACCGTAATATTGATATTCCCGGAAAAAATTTTCGTCAAAATTTTCCGTTTGCAGCATTCCGGGCTATTGTAAAGCGCGCACGGCTGTGATAAAATAATAACAACAAGTATATGCCCGGCGCGGGGATACGCGAATATCCGGGCGGAGGGAGACATAAAAATGAAAGCATACGAAAGACTTCTCCGGTATGTCAGGGTATACACGACGAGCGACGAGAGCTCCGGCACGCACCCGTCGGCAGAGCGGGAGTTTACTCTCGCGGATGAGTTGCGCCGCGAGCTCATAGCAATAGGCGTCACCGACGCAAAAACCGACAGCCACTGCTACACCTACGGGCACATCCCCGCAAGCGCGGGGTGCGAGAATGCGCCGGCTATCGCATTCATATCTCATATAGACACCGCGCCCGACTTCTGCGGCGAGGGGGTAAATCCCGTAATCACCGAAAACTACGACGGGGGCGACCTGCCGCTCGGGGATAGCGGGAGAGTTCTCCGCGTTGCGGACTTTCCGCACCTTACGCGCCTCGCGGGGCGGACGCTCATAACGACCGACGGCACGACCCTCCTCGGCGCGGACGACAAGGCGGGCGTCGCCGAGATTATGACCGCCGCGGAGAAGATAATCAAAGAGGGGCTCCCGCACGGGAAAATCTGCATCTGCTTTACTCCCGACGAGGAGATAGGAGGGGGCACCGACTGTATCGACCTCACAGCTCTCGGCGCCGACTTCGGCTATACGGTTGACGGCGGCTGCGAGGGCGAGATAGCCTTTGAAAACTTCAATGCCGCGTCCGGAAAGGTCGAGTTTACCGGAGTGAACGTTCACCCCGGCTCGGCAAAGGACATAATGGTAAATGCGTCTCTGCTTGCCGCCGAGTTTATATCCATGTTGCCGAAAGACAGAGTACCCGAGAGGACCGACGGGCGCGAGGGCTTCTTCCACCTCACCCACATGACCGGCTCCGTCGAGTCGGCAACCCTTGAGTACATCATCCGCGACCATGACAATAAGACCTTTGCCGATATGTGCGACGAGTTCCGCGCGGCGGGCGAAAAAATGGCTAAAAAGTACGGGCATGATAAGGTGAAGGTCACCGTCCGCGAGCAGTACCGCAACATGATAGAGAAAATAACCCCATGTATGCACCTCGTCGATGTGGCGAGAGAGGCTGCGGAGGCTGTCGGGGTCATCCCGTTTATCGAGGCTGTCAGAGGAGGGACGGACGGCGCGCGCCTCTCATTCATGGGTCTCCCCTGCCCGAACCTCGGTACCGGGGGTTACGCCTTCCACGGTCCGTACGAGCACATAACAGTCGAGGGAATGGATAAGGCCACCGGGATAATTCTCGGAATAGTCGCCGCATATTCAAAGAAAACCCGCTGATAAGGCGGAGCGGACAGAGCGTACCGAAAAAACCCCTGCGACGCCCGCGCCGTATAGTATACACTTAAACAAAATAAACATGAAAGAAGGTACCCTATCTTGAAAAAGCTGAAGCTCAACACCGGATTTATCGATTTCTGGGTGCTCACGGCGCTGCTCTTCATAGCCGGCATAGCCTTTGTCGCCGCACCCGTCGGCGCCATCAACGTCCTGCTCCGGATAATCGGTATCGTGACGCTCGTCTACGTGATCGCCGACATCGTGATAATTTCCATTGCCGCACCGGTGCACGGCGCGATATTCACCGCCACTATAACGGCTTACGTATTCACCGGGGTCTGTGCCCTTGTTCTTGCGATAGCCCCGGCGGATGCGTTCCGTTTTCTCACCCTTATCGCCGGAATTTACCTCGTGGCAGACGGCTTTATAGGAATTTACGGAATAGCCGTCCGTCGCATAGTTACCCCCGGATATTCCTTCGTCCTGACGCTCGTATGCAGAATAGCCCTCACGGTGTTCGGAATATGGCTGATAGTCTCCCCCGCGGTAGTACAGCGCACCACCGCAATTCTCCTCGGCATCGCGCTCCTCTTCACCGCCGTCAGCCGTGCGCTGCGCGCCGTCGTCTCCGGACAGCTCCGGAGCGGATTTGAGTACCCGTTCTCAAATCACAAGAAGGCGAACGATACCTACATCGAGGGCGAGTTCACCGACGTGAGCGACGATAAGCCCGACAGCGACGACACGGATAACGGCACGGAAAGCGACGGCAGCGGCGACGCACATTAAAGTTAAGCGCGACCGAAAAATAAAAGTGCGACAGAAAAATAAAATAAAAGATGGGCACCCGGTTGGTATGACCGGGTGCCCGTTTTGCGCTCGTTTGTAAATGTTTATTTACATTATTCCGGTTAAATTGTTTATTGAAAGGTACTCATAGAACTGCTGACCGTGATTCTGCTCCTCTTTCTGAATAGCTCCGAGCACGTCGCGAAGCGCGGGCTGTACGCTCTCGAACACCGTCGTGTCATAAAGAGCCGACACGTGCTTTTCCATCGTTATCGCGTCCTGGCAGAGATAGGCGTCCGCGCGCTTTTCCGACTCCGTACAGGTCGACTGTGCCACAGTGAGCTTCTGGCTCTCTGCGCTCGGCGCCGGCTTTGCCGTGACGTCCTCCCCGGCGAGCACGCGCTCGACCGTTGTGAGGTGCCCCTCCTCGGCTGATTTTACCGACGAGAACAGAGCGCGGAGCGCGGGGTCGCACGCCTGCTCCCCGTATTTCCCGTACTTCTCTACGCAGAGCTTTTCCTGTGTGCGAAGATCTGACAAAAGTTCTCTTTCCTTGACCGTGAGATTCATAAAACAAAAGGCTCCTTTCGGTTTTTTCTTTCATGATTTTTAACCGAGAGGAGCCGTTTTATTCATTTTTACCGCGCCGCGCCGCAAATTTTTCCGGGGGTTTTTATCGTAATGATACCGAGGGTGCCGCCGATGCTTATCTCTCCCGCCCCGGCGGGGATAAAGAAGCTGTCGCCGGACGTGACGCTCTGCCGCTCGTCTCCCGCAGCTATCTCTCCTGTGCCCGAGACCGCGGTCAGGGCAAGGTAGGAGTCCTCCCCGGCGGTGAGCCTTATTCCGTCGCCCCGCAGAGCATAGTGATGTACCTCAAAATAGTCGCATAAGCCTATAAGCGTGCTGTCGCCTCCCGAAATCACGGGGGGCGTGTACGGCTTTAAGCTCGCTACCCTCATCGCCTTTTGCACATGCAGCTCGCGCAGATTTCCGTTTTTATCCCGCCGCATATAGTCATAAAGGCGGTATGTCAGGGTGCTGTTTTCCTGTATCTCGTAAATAAGAACGCCGCCGCATATCGCATGCACCGTCCCCGCGGGGATAAAGTAAACCTCCCCGGGCTTCACCTCGTGAAATGCGAGCAGTCTCTCTACCGTCCCGTCCGAGACCGCGCGGGAAAATTCCTCCGCCGTGCACTCCTTTGTGAGCCCCATGTATATCCCCGCCCCGGGCTCCGCGTCCACTATGTACCACATCTCGCTCTTGCCGTACTGTCCCTCGTTTTTCAGGGCGTATTCGTCCGAGGGGTGAACCTGAACCGAGAGCTTTTCCCGTGCGTCGATAAACTTTGTGAGCACCGGAAAAAACGGAAAATCTCGGCATGCTCTCCCCCACAGCTCCCGTGGAAAAGCCTCCGAAAAGCGTACACGCCCCTCTCCAAAGTCAACAGCGGCTTCGCTCCCAGGGACGGCTGACAGCTCCCAGCTCTCGGCAATTATCGGAGAGGCGGACACCTTGCCGTAATCAAAAAGCCTCCTGCCTCCCCAAAGGTTATCGTGGCTCGTCGGTATGAGCCTGTATATTTTTTTATCCATGCGCAATGTCCCCCGGCACTTCGTATATGTTTCCTCTTCGGTTTTCTACGGTCTTCGGTTTTCTACGGAAGAGATTATATCACAAATCGGCGGCGGGGTCAAGGGCGACGTAAGCCGCCGCGCATAAATTTCCCGCCCGTAGCCGGCGTCACACCGCACGCCGCGCGTTACCCGCGCCAAAAGCCGCAGAATATACAGTTTTTGCCGCTCTGTTAATTTTTTTTATAACTTTTCTGTTTGCTATTTATTTTTGCGCGCAGATGTGCTACAATGTATTCGTAATATAATGTCCACGCGCGACGGTGACGAAGCTTTACACACCCGCGCGGTGGCTCAGGGAGAGCCGCACCCCGGCTCTCACAGTCTCATGAAAGGAAACACAATGTCAAAGAAAAATTCTGCCGATGCGTACAAGGACCCCGAGCGCCTCAATAAGGTGGGCGGGCAGGCTGTACTCGAGGGCGTTATGATGAAGGCGGGGGCGCACACCGTCACCACCTGCAGAAAGCCGGACGGAACGCTGACTGTCTACGACGACTCGTTTGTCTCCGTCAGAAAGCGCTGCAAATTCCTGAATCTCCCGATAATCCGCGGGGTCGTTAACTTCGTCGAGATGATGAAGCTCTCGTTCTCCACGATGGCAAACTCCGCCGACGCCCTCGGGCTCGACGAGGAGGAGGAAGAGGGGAAATTTGAAAAGTGGCTCAAAAAGCATGTTGGAATAGGACTCACCGATTTTGTGATGCTTCTCGGCACCCTGCTCGGAATCGCACTTGCGGTAACGCTTTTTATATTCCTCCCGACGCTGTTCGCCGACCTTATTGACAGGGTCGTGAGCCTCGGCGCGTGGCGCGCGGTCGTCGAGGGCGGCGTCAAGGTCATAATCTTTCTTCTCTATTTATGGCTTGTCTCGTTCATCCCGGATATAAAGCGCACCTTCATGTACCACGGCGCAGAGCATAAATCCATCGCCTGCTTTGAGTCCTGCGAGGAGCTGACCCCGGAAAATGCGAAGAAGCACACCCGCTTTCACCCCCGCTGCGGCACGAGCTTCATGTTCTTCATGATCCTCGTCGGCATAATAGCCGGACTTTTTATCCGGCTTATATTCCCCGGGCTTAATACCTTTGCCTATACCGGAATACGCCTCCTTATTCTCCCGCTTGTAGTCGGGATAGGCTATGAGATAATAATGTATGCCGGAAAGCACGTGAACCCGTTCACAAGGGCTCTCTCCGCCCCCGGTCTCTGGGTACAGAGGCTCACGACGAAGGAGCCGGACGAAAAAATGCTCGAGTGCGCCATAGTCTCGATAAAATGCGCCCTGCGCGACGACTTCCCTGAGTTCCGCGAGTTCTGGCAGAGCCGCGGGTGGGAAAAGCGCGAGGAGAAAAATCCCTACCTGCTCTCCGCTATGACGGCGGAGGAGCGGCTCACGCTCAGTGAAGCAGGGGCAGACGAGTTAGCCCTCCGGCGCGAGACCCTTGCGGATGAGCTGATAACCTTTAACCGTGCCGCGGGTGCGTCCTCCTCCGCCCTCGCAGATTTCATAATGAAAGAGCGCGTACGCCGTCTTGAGCACGGAGAGCCGCTCACCGGAGGGGAGAGCCTCACCGACGTGCTGCTCACCGAGTATGAAACGAACCGCGCGCTCGCCGCGGAGGACAAAAAGCTCATGAAGCTTCTGTCCGGGACCGACGCAAAGGGCGCGGAGGCGCAGATAGAAAAGACGAACGAAAAAATAGCCGCCTTAAAGCTCACCCTCGCGGCAGCAAAGCGCGAGCGCGAAAAACTGACGGCAAAGGTTCCGGATGGGGCAGACGGCACGGAGGATCCCGCGGCAGAGCTCTGCCGCAAATTCGACGCCGACAGCGCACGTGTAAGCGACGTAACGGCACAGGTCTCCGCCCTCACGGAAAAGATAAATTCGCTTATCTCCGCATACAATGCCCGCCGCGCGGAGGGTGCGACGGCACCGGATGCCGCCAAAGATGCGGAAACCGCCGATAACGGCACTATAACCGAAAACACGGAAAGAACCGCATACGCGGAGGGTGCAACCGAAAATACCGAAACCGCACCGGATATTTTTGATGACGCCCCGGGGGCCGAAGCCGCCGGAGAAGTACACGCGAACGTCCCGGCAGGCGACGCGGAAGAGCCCCCGGCGACCGCCGGAGAGGAAAACGGGAGCGCGGAAAATTGACGGTACGCGAGCTTGCCGAAATGCTCTCCCGCGCGGGAGTGCCGGACGCCGGATATGACGCGCGCGAGCTCTTCCGCGTGTTCGGCGGAGTGCGCGAATACGAGCTTTTTCTCCCCGATACCTCATCCGTCTCTCCGGAGTTGCTCTCCGCTGTGGAGCGCAGGTGTCGGCGCGAGCCGCTCGCATACATATTGGGCGAGTGCGGCTTTTACCGCGAAACCTACAAGGTCACTCCGGCATGTCTCATACCGAGGCAGGAAACCGAGGTGCTTGTCGATTACGGAGTAAAAAACATGCCGGACGGCGCGCGCTTTCTCGATCTCTGCACCGGGAGCGGCTGTATAGCCCTCTCGATACTTAAAAACCGCCCCGGCACAACCGCCGTTGCACTTGATATTTCCGCCGCCGCTCTCGGTGTGGCAAAGGAAAATGCCGCGCGGCTTACCGTTGCAGACCGGGTGGAATTCGTTCTCTCCGACCTCGGGCTGTATGAGCCGCGCGGAGTATTCTCCGCAATATTTTCAAATCCCCCGTACGTAAGAGCCGACGTCTACCCCACGCTGTCCGATGAGGTGCATGCGGAGCCGCGGCTCGCCCTCGTGGGCGACGACCCGGACGGAGCGGGGCTATACCGCAGAATAATCTCAAAATACAAAAAAAGTCTCTCCCCCGGCGGTTTCTTCGCCTTTGAAATCGGCTATGACCAGTCGGACGCGCTGATGCGCGCCGCACGGGATAACGATATGTGCGCGGAAATATTCCCCGACCTCTCGGGGCTTCCCCGGCTCGCCGTCATAAGAGAGAATAATCGGTAACAATGTAACAGTGAAAAGCCGTTTTCCGTATACTCACATTAGGTGAGGTGCAATATGAAAAAACGGATAGCGGTGATATTCGGCGGCGAGGGGTGCGAGCACGATGTGTCCTGCACCTCCGCGGCTGAAGTGATAAAAAATCTTGACTCTTCTCTTTTTCTGCCTGTCCCCGTCGGAATAAGCGGCGGCGGCGACTGGTACATATACGGCGGCGACTCCGCAAATATCGGCTCCGCCCGCTGGGCGGGTGACGGCGCGGTGCTGACCTCCGCATTTCCCGTGCGGCGCGGCGGTATTTCCGGGCTCCTTACCCCGCGCGGAATAAGAAGGGTCGACGCGGCGCTCCCCGTCCTGCACGGAGATCTCGGCGAGGACGGGACCGTGCAGGGGGCACTACGCTGTGCGGGGATTCCCACCGTCGGGTGCGGCGTCCTCGGCGGCGCGCTCTGCTGTGACAAGATAACGGTAAAGCGGGTTGCCGACTCTATGGGAATACCCACCCTGCCGTGGTTTTCCGTGACGGACGGTCAGTGCCGGCGCGATACTTTTCTCCGCGCCGCAGACGGTATAGGCTATCCTCTTATCGTGAAGCCCTCCGGGCTCGGGAGCTCGGTCGGGATAGCGACGGCAACGGACGCCGCAGCCCTTCTCGCGGCACTGACCGCGGCGCGGCGCGCCGACAGGCTCGGGCGTGTACTTGTCGAGAAATATCTCGAGGGCGCAAGAGAGCTTGAATGTGCCGTGCTCGAGGACGGGGAGGTGCGCCGTATACTCCCGCCCGGCGAGGTAATCTGCCGGGGCGTGTATACTTATTCCGAAAAATACGGAGCTGACAGCCGTGCCGGAACGGTGCTGCATTCAGTTCTCGCGCCGGAAATTGCCCGGCGCATACGCGATATGACGGACGCCCTCTTCTCCGCCCTTGCAATAAGAGATCTCTGCCGGGCGGACTATCTGCTCTCGCCCGACGGCGACATATACTTAAACGAGATAAACACCTTCCCCGGCATGACGGAAAAGAGCCTCTACCCCGGTATGTGCCGCGAGAGCGGCATATCCTTTACGGCGATGCTGACCATCCTCATAAATTCGGCGCTCCGCCGGGGGAACGCATGATGAGCGGCGTGTTTGACAGCGGGATAGGCGGCATGTCGGTGATATTCGAGCTCCGCAAATTCCGCCCGCGCGCCGACCTCATCTATTACGCCGACAAAAAGAACTGTCCCTACGGCACAAAGAGCCGGCAGGAGATAATCCGCCTCGTCCGCGCGGATATATCAAAGCTCCGCGAGGCCGGCGCGACGCACGCGCTGATAGCCTGCTGCACGGCGAGCACGGTCTACTGCTCGCTCACCCCGGCGGAGCAAAAATTTCTGACCCCGATACTCGCGCCGACGGCAGACGCGGCGGCAGCCGCAACGAAAAACGGAAAAATCGGCGTCGTCTGCACCGACGCCACAGCAGAAAGCGGCGAGTTTGAGAGACAGATAAAGCGTACACGCCCCGGGGCTACGGTCTATACTCTGCCCCTGCAGTCTCTTGTCCGGGAGGTCGAGAGAATGGGGCTCGGGCACTCCGAGCTACTCTGTGAAAGGGCACCGCGCCCGCGTAAAAAGAGCGACCCGCTCTATAAGGAGCTCGCCCGCATGTGCGCGCCGCTCCTGCATACCGATATAGACACGCTCGTGCTCGGCTGTACTCACTTTCCGCACCTTGCGGGAACCTTCTCCGATATATTCCGCGGAGTGCGGATAGTCTCCTGCGCCCGCGTCGGCGCAGAGCTGCTCGCAGGCGTTACAGACCCGCGCGGAAACGGTATAACCCAGATAATCGAGTAAAAAAACCTCCGGCAGAGCCCGGAAAAGCATAAAAACGAAAAATACGCGGGCATCCCCCGCCGAAAGGAAGAATAAAATGGGAAAATACAGACGCGGAAGAATAAACGACGCGGTGGCGGAGGAGCTCGCGGTAGCGCTCCGCGAGGTGCGCGAGCCGAAGGTGGCGGATAACTTTGTGAGTATAACCCGCGCGGAGGTCGCGCCCGACCTCAGATACGCCGGAGTGTACTTCTCCTGCATAGGCGACCCGAAGGAGGCTCTCGAGGGTCTCAGAAAGTGCACGGGTATGCTCCGCCATCACCTCGCCGTAACGCTCAACCTGCGTATAACCCCCGAGCTGAACTTCATAAAGGACAACTCGATAGAGCACGGCGCAAGAATAGCCGAGCTACTCTCGGAGATCCGCCGCGAGGACGAAGAGCGCGCGAAAAAAGATAACTGAAATCAAAAGAATCAACATAAACGAAAGAAGGACAAGCCCAATGAAAAAGGTCACGAAAGCCATTATCCCCGCCGCCGGTCTCGGCACCCGTATGCTCCCCATATCCCACGCGGTCTGCAAGGAGATGCTCCCGATAGTGGACCTCCCCGCAGTGTATCACCTCGTAAAGGAGGCGGCTGACAGTGGGATAACCGATATTCTCATTATCACAAACCGCGATAAGGAGGCAATGGAGGACTTCTTCGACCTCTCCGTCGAGTACGGCGACGCCCTCGCCGCAAAGGGAAAGACGAAAGAGCTCGAAAAGCTTCACGAAATAGCCAACCTTGCGAACGTCTACTTCCTCCGCCAGAAAGAGACAAAGGGTCTCGGACACGCTGTCGGAAGGGCGAGAAAATTCGTCGGGGACGAGCCGTTTGCCGTCCTCTACGGCGACGACGTAATCTTCTCAAAGACCCCCGTCGTAAAGCAGATGATAGACGTCTACGAAAAGTACGGAAAGCCGGTCGTCGGCGTCAAGCCCGTGCCTATGGAGTGGGTGCGTAAGTATTCCTCTCTCAAGGTTGAGCCCCTCCCCGGAGAGACCAACGTCTATTCCTGCACCGACATGATAGAAAAGCCCGCACCGGGCAAGGAGTTCTCTAACCTCTCGATACTCGGGCGTGTGCTTCTCACCCCCGACGTGTTCGACATAATAGACAATCTCCAGCCCGGCGCCGGCGGAGAGTATCAGCTCACCGACGCTATGAAGAAGCTCAGCAACGAGGGCGGCGTCTCGGCCCTTGAGTTTGAGGGCGACAGATACGACATGGGCTCAAAGGTCGGATTTCTGAAGGCTAACGTTGTCCGCGGGCTCGAGCACCCGGAGACGCGCGACGACTTCCGTGAATTTATAAAGGAAATCGCAAAGACCCTGTAATCGGAAAAGGACGCGGAGAAAGCGTCAAAAAACTGCAAATACCCGCCGTTTTCCGTACACGGGCAGGCACATAACGAAAATAAAGCAGGAAGCAATATATGGAATTCCGAAAAGCCGTCCCCGCCGACGCAAAGGATATATCCGCCCTCGCAAAAAGAATATTCCCCGACCCGTGGGATGAGCGCAGCGTCTCCGACTGTATATGTCAGAGCGGGGCGATGTGCTATGTCGCGAGGGAGGACGACGGCACCCTTACAGCCTATGTTTTAGGCAGGATAATCCCGCCGGAGGGCGAGATATACAGGGTCGCCGTCCGTCCCGAGCGGCGGCGGCGCGGCGTCGGCTACCGGCTGCTCGACTACGCCATGAAGTGCGGGCGCGGCGCAGGGCTCGACAACACGTTTCTTGAGGTCCGGCGTTCAAATGCGCCGGCAATAGCCCTCTACCGCGCCTACGGCTTCACCGAGGTCGGAGTCCGCCGCGGATACTACCGTACAGAGACCCCGGAGGGGGTAATACACGAGGACGCCATCGTCATGGCGCGCCTCGCAAGATAAGACGAAAGCACACTCCGAAAAGAGAATCCCGAATATGAACATACTTGCGTTTGAGAGCTCCTGTGACGAGACCGCCGCTGCGGTCGTCTGCCGTGGCGCGGACGGGAGCTTTACCATAAAATCGAATATAATAGCCTCGCAGGCAAAGACCCACGCGCTCTACGGCGGCGTGGTGCCCGAGATTGCCGGCAGGGCACATATAGAGGCAATATACGGCGTCGCGGAGGCGGCACTCACGGAGGCGGGGTGCGCCCCCTCCGACATAGACCTTGTCGCCGTGGCAAACCACCCGGGGCTCATCGGTGCGCTCCTCGTAGGGGTGAATTTCGCAAAGGCGTTCGCCGTCTCGAACGGTATTCCCCTTGTCGCCGTCAACCATGTATACGGGCATATAGCCGCAACCTACCTCGCCCCCGCAGATAATGCAGCCGAAAGCTGCGCGAAAAGCGGCGCGGACGGCAGCACCGGAAAAGGCACGGAGAGCAACGCGGAGACGAGCAAAGAAAGCTATGTCCCCCGCCCGCCGTTTATCGCCCTCGCCTGCTCCGGCGGGCACACCGCTATATATCTTGTAAACGACTACACCGATATACGCGAGATAGGCGGCACAAGGGACGATGCAATAGGCGAGTCCTTTGACAAGATAGGCAGAATGATAGGCATACCCTACCCCGCCGGCGCGGGCTTTGACGCTCTCGCTAAGGAGGGATTTATAAAGGTCACAGGGGACAGCGTGAGCTTCTACAAAAAATTCAAGAGCTCCCCGTTCTGTAAGTCCCGCGTGATGGCGCTTCCCTCTCCCGCCCTCGCTGACGGGTCGCTCGACTTCTCTTTCTCCGGGCTGAAAACCGCGGCGATCAATCTTCTCCACCGCTACGAACAGCACGGCGAGGAGCTGCCGCGCGCGGAATTTGCCGCCGCGTATACCTACGAGGCGGTCGAGGCGGTGGCAAAGAAGCTGACAGAGGCTCTCGCTCGTTACCCGGGCTGTGACCTCGTCTGTGCCGGAGGCGTCGCCGCGAACTCACACCTGCGCGCGCGCCTTGCAGAGGTTGCGCGCCGCCGCGGAGTAAAGCTCTGCCTCCCGCCCCTCTTCCTCTGCGGCGACAACGCCGCGATGATAGCCGCACAGGGCTATTACGAGTACGAGAGCGGGCACGTCTCGGGCGCGGAGCTCAATGCAAGCGCGCTTGACACCGGAATATAACCCCGAAAGGAACGGTTACAATGGAACATATAGACAAGCTGAGCGGCACCTTTGACAACAGAAAGACGGAGACAAAAACGCAGAAATCAGAGGTCTCCCCAGCCGTCATACGCCGCCTCCCGCGCTATTACCGCTATCTCGGCGATCTTCTGCGCGCGGAGAGATACCGCATCTCCTCCGGCGAGCTGTCGGAGATAATGGGCGTCACGGCATCGCAGATACGGCAGGATCTCAATTGCTTCGGCGGCTTCGGTCAGCAGGGCTACGGATATAACATAAAATACCTTTACGGGAAAATCAGCGAGCTGCTCGGCGTCACCGAGGGCTACCGCACGGTGATAGTCGGCGCGGGAAATCTCGGCAAGGCACTCGCACAGACGCACATGTTCGAGCGCAGGGGAGTGACCCGCGTTGCCCTCTTCGATGTGAACCCGGAGGTGATAGGCACGGAAATAAACTCCATGCCGGTGCTCGACGTCAGGGAGCTCGGCGGCTTCTGCCGCGAGAACGATATTCAGCTCGGCGTACTCACGGTGCCGAAGGACGCCGCAAAGGAGGTCGCGGAGGTAATGGCGAGGTCCGGCGTCCGCGGAATACTCAACTTTGCGAATATGGAGCTCACCCTTGACGAGCCTGATGTGATAATCGAGAATGTCCACCTCGGCGACTACCTTATGAAGCTCTGCTATGAAATGAAGCGCAGCCGGGAGGACGGGGAGAAATGATAAAGAGATTTTCATACACGCCCCTGCACGTCTCGGATAATCCCGCGTTCCGAGAGGCGAGCGCGGAGGAGCTGCGCGTCCTGCTCTTTGTAATTGAAGCCGGCGGCATTGCCGACACGGAAAGGATAGCGCGCGCCGCGGGCGTCTCTGCCCCTCGCGTCAGCAGCTCTCTCACCCTCTGGCAGGAGGCGGGAGTTATAACCGAAGTAACGGACGCAGCCGGGGGGAATACCGCAGAAAAGACAGACGGAACGATGGCAGCCGCGACGGAGTCTGTCGCGGCGGAGGATATGCAACCTGCCCCGACGATAACCGAGGAATTTGAGCGCAGGCTCCGCGCCGGGGAAATCCCGGAGACCGACGGCAAAACGCTCGCAAGGGATATCCGCGACGGGGAATTATCCTCCATGATAGAGGAATGTACCGCCCTTATAGGTAAGGCGACGCTCACAAGAGACGAGACCGCGCGGCTCTGTGCCCTTAAAACGCAGTTCTCGCTTGACGAGGAGTTTATTCTCGCGCTCGCAAAGGACATCTCCGACAGGGGTGTGCGCCTGACGGTCACACGGCTTGTGCAGGAGGCTGACAAGCTGATACGGCGGGATATAGACACGCCGGAGGCACTCTATTCCTACATAAAGCGCAGGAACGAGACCGGAGAATGGGAGCGGGAGCTCATGCGTCTGCTCGGCACCTACGGTCGCTCCTTCTCCCCCTCCGAGAAAAAATTTATCGGGAAGTGGTGCGGAGAGTTCGGCTACGGCTCCGAGATAATCGGCGAGGCGTATGACATAACCGTCATGAATACCGGAAAACGCTCTTTCTCCTATATGGATAAGATACTCACGAGGTGGCACGACGGCGGGGCAAAGACCGTCGCAGATTGCCGCGCACTCTCCGAGGGGACGAAAACCGGAAAGAAGCCGCGCGAAAAGAGCGCGGGAGCCGCAAAGAACGCCCCAGGTAACGAAAACATCCGCTACACCACCTTCACGGCGAGCGAGGCGCTCGAGCGCGCGATAGCGAGGAGCTACGGCGGCGAGACCGCCCGGGAGACCGCGGCGAAGCCGGAGACCGCCTCAGTGCCCGACAGCACGGAAAAAGAAAAGGATACCGCAAAAAAATAAAGCGAGGTATTATATGTACAGCTACGAAACCGTCCGCCTTGTAAAGGACAGAATAGAAAAGCGGAGACTTGACGCCATAGAGACGGCGGAGGAGCACGCCGCAGAGGTCCGCGCCATATCCCCCGAGATACGGAAGATAGACAACGAGCTCTCCAAAACCGGGCTCGCGGTATTCCGCGCCGCGCTCGACGGCGAGGATATAGAGCCGATAAAGGAGCGTAACCAGAGGCTGATAGCCCGCCGCTCCGAAATTCTCCGCGAGCTCGGCTACCCCGCCGATTATTCGGATATACATTACACCTGCAAGGCATGCGGCGATACCGGCTATGTCGGCACAAGGATGTGCTCCTGCCTCCACCGCGAGCTTGTGACAGAGGCGGTGCGCGCCTCCGGCATGGGAAGGCTCATTGAGCGGCAGTCATTCGATAACTTCGATATTGAAAAATACCGGTGCGACGCCGATGTCTATGCGAAAATGAAGATAAACCTCCTCCGCGCACGGGAGTTTGTTAAAAACTTCAGAAAGACAGGGGAGAACCTCCTCTTCGTCGGACCGACGGGGACCGGAAAAACCCACCTCTCAACGGCGATAGCAAAGGAGGCAATCGAGCGCGGCGCAGACGTGGTCTACGACTCCGCGCAGAATATGATCTCGGCATTTGAGACGGATAAATTCCGCGGCGGCTCCCCGTCCTATGAGCCGAAGGGCGACCGGTATCTCGAATGTGACCTCCTGATAATCGACGACCTCGGCGCCGAATTCAGAACCGCGTTCTCCACCGCCTGCCTCTATAATATCCTGAATACGAGGCAGAACAACGCCCTCTCCACCGTCATCTCCTCGAACTATACCCTCGCCGAGATAGGCGAAAAATACGAGGGCAGGATCTCCTCCCGTCTCTTCGGTACCGATTATACCCTCTGTCTCTTCGGCGGCAGAGACCAGAGAATATAAAATATAAAAAGAACACAGCAGAGCAAAGGCTCCCTACCCCGGAGCCATGCCCTGCCGTGTATTTTATTTTTCTTTTTGGGTGCTTTGCCTGTCAGCCGCTTTACATGTCAGCCGCAGTGGTAAGCTTAATTCTGCGCTTTCTTTTCCTTTGACTTCTCTACCCGTCTCTGAACGAGCTTCACAAGCTCGACCACCGGAATAACGAGCACGGCGAGAAGAAGCGCTATGCCGTAGTGGACAATATCGAGCTCCGCAAAGCCGAAGAGACCTGCGAGCAGGGGTATCTCGATCACCGCCGTCGTCAGTACGAGCGCCGCGAGCATCGCCCCGAAGAGAAAGAAATTATGCGTCCTTAGGGAGAATATCGAACCGCGCTGTGAGCGCATGTTGTAGGAATGGAATATCTCCGCCATAGACATGGTGAGGAACGCCATCGTAACACCACACGCCTTTGCAGTCTCGCATATCCCCTCCGTATCGAGGGCGTGAAGCGTCATCTCGCCGCCCATCGTCACGTAGCCTATGAAATATGCCGCGAGCGTCAGGAGCGTTACAAGTATGCCCTGATATATAAGGTCAAAGCCGAGACCGCCGGAGAAGATACCCTCGTTCTTCGCCCTCGGGCGTTTTTTCATTATATCCTTTTCTCCCGGCTCCATGCCGAGTGCGAGCGCCGGGAAGCAGTCGGTTATAAGGTTTATCCACAGAAGATGCGGCGCTTTAAGCACCGTGAAGCCTATTACCGACGCCGTGAATATCGTCATTACCTCCGACATATTGGAGGAAAGCAGGAACTGTATAGCCTTTCTTATATTCGAGTATATCCGGCGCCCCTCCTCCACGGCGTATACTATCGTCGCGAAGTTGTCGTCGCCGAGTATCATATCCGCGACGTTTTTTGTGACATCGGTTCCGGTTATACCCATTCCGACACCTATATCGGCGGTCTTTATCGACGGCGCGTCGTTTACACCGTCGCCGGTCATGGCGGTTATCTTTCCGCGCTTTTTCCACGCGGAGACTATCTTCACCTTGTGCTCCGGCTGTACCCTCGCATAGACCGAGTAGTAGTCCACCGCGCGGGCAAACTCCTCGTCCGACAGGCTGTCGAGCTCCGCCCCGGTTATAGCCTGCGACGGGTCGGTGATTATGCCGAGCTCCATAGCTATCGCGACGGCGGTGTCCTTATGATCTCCGGTTATCATTATCGGGCGTATTCCGGCGGCGCGGCACTCCGCAATCGCGGACAGCACCTCCGGGCGTATCGGGTCTATCATTCCGCAAAGACCTATGAATATAAGGTCGTGCTCAAGCCCCTCTGCGGTATACTCCGCGGGCTCGCCGGGGAGGGGACGGTAAGCCGCCGACAGAACGCGGAGCGCCTTGTCAGCCATTCCCTTATTCGCCGCCGTTATCGTCTCGCGGTCCTGCTCTGTAATCTCTCTTACGCCGTCCCCTGTCATTATCTTTGTACAACGGCGGAGCACCTCGTCCGGCGCGCCCTTCGTGTACTGAATATATCCGTCCTCACCACGATGAACGGTGGTCATCATCTTACGCACAGAGTCAAACGGCACCTCGCCGACGCGCGGGAGCCTTGCCTCCGCCTCTGCCTTTTTCACTCCGCTCTTCGTCGCGAAATTGACCAGCGCGCACTCTGTGGGCTCGCCTACCGCGGCTCCGGTCTCGTCCGGCGCGGCGTCGGAGCAAAGGGTCATAGCCGTGGCGAGCAGCTCCCTATTCTCCGTATAGGTATCGACCACCGTCATGCGGTTCTGCGTCAGAGTTCCGGTCTTGTCGGAGCATATAACCTCCGTACAGCCGAGGGTCTCGACGGCGGTGAGCCGGCGGATGACAGCCGACCTCTTCGACATTCTCGTAACGCCTATTGAAAGAACTATCGTGACAACAGCAGACAGCCCCTCGGGTATCGCCGCGACCGCAAGGCTGACGGCTACTATGAATGTACCAAGCATGGACTCAAAACCGAAATTCCCGCTCTTTATCACGTTGAACGCGAATATGAACACGCATATACCGAGCACCGCCCACGTAAGCACCTTGGAGAGCTGTGAGAGCTTCATCTGAAGAGGCGTCTTTTCCTCCTCGACGTTGCTGATAGCCTCGGCAATTCTGCCCATCTCGGTATCCATACCGGTAGCGACGACGACGGCGCGGCACCTGCCGTAAACCACCGTCGAGCCCATGTAGACCATGTTAGCCCGGTCGCCGAGAGGGACGTCGCCGCCCTCCCCTGCGCGGAGCACCCTGTCATGCTTCTCGCTCGGTACCGACTCTCCGGTCAGTGCCGCCTCCTCGCACTTCAGGGAATTTGATTCAATGATACGGCAGTCCGCGGGGACGGCGTCTCCCGCCTCGAGAATTACTATATCTCCGGGGACAACATCCTCGCTTTTCATCACCGTCAGCTTCCCGTCCCGCAGAACCTTTGAGGTCGCGGCGGTCATTTCTTTAAGTGCCTCGATAGCCGCCTCTGCCTTTGACTCCTGTATGACGCCGAGCACGGCATTGAGTATTACGACAAACATTATTATAAACACATCTGCCGGATTCTCGTGCTCCACGGCGGCGATTACCCCGGATATGACGGCGGCAACGATGAGTATTATCGTCATCGGGTCGCAGAGCTGCTTTAAGAATCTCTTGACCACACCGTCGTGCTTCCCCTCGGCGAGACGGTTTTTCCCGTGCTCGGTGAGCCGGCGCTCCGCCTCTTCGGCGGTGAGACCGTCCGCCCCGGTGCCGAGGCTCCCGAGGACCTTTTCCTTTTCTTCAAGATAGTGCTTCATTTTTCTCTCCTCCGGCATATTATGCACGGTGCGCCGCCGACGGGCACGCCGTGACCCGGTAAATAAAAACAAAAAAGAGCGTCGACGCGCCCTTACCGGATATAAAGACGCATCTCCCCGGGATTACCCCCCCGGCAAAATGAGTCTTGTTGTTTAAGGCAAAACCAAACCCCGGCGCGAGCGGCAATCTGCCGCGCGGGAATTGTGATGATGGCTTGCCACGCAAAAAGCGCCAACTACTCCCTCATAGGAATATTATTTCCTTGATTATTCTAACACATCCCGCCCGCGCTGTCAATACCCGGAAAGGATTTTTCAAAGAGAACAAAAGTAACGGGGTATCCGCTTCCGTATGCGAGAAACGAAAATTTCGGTTCGGTAAAAAGAAAATTAAAAACCAGAACGCTCGCAACGGACGAAAGGACCCAACAAATCTTGCTTTTTGTAAGTATAGCTGTAATCAGAACGCCGAGCATATAAATCGTAACGATATTTGCCTCGGTAAAGCCGAGGCTTGAAAAAAGATACCCGAGTAAAGTTGAGATTTACTTATAGCAAGTCAAGTGATATAATTATGAAGTAAATCAAGGAGGATCTGCTATGTTCCCAAAGTCCGGTATAAAAAAATATCTTAATCTTTTCTTTACTATGCTGAAAATAGGACTGTTTACTTTCGGTGGCGGTTATGCAATGATCGCATTGCTTGAAAACGAATTTATTTCCAAAAAAAAATGGATGGAAAAAGACGAATTCATCGATATGGTTGCGATCGCCGAATCCACACCGGGTCCTGTGGCTATCAACTCCGCAACGTATATCGGGTACAAGCTTCTCGGTTTTTGGGGAGCGTTTCTTGCCACCATAGCGGTTTGTATACCGTCTTTCGTAATAATATTTGTTATCTCGCTTTTCTTTGATGCGTTTCTGTCCCTGACGTTAGTTTCTTACGCCTTTCGCGGGATACAGGCGTGCGTAATATATCTCATCATGTCTGCCGGTTTGAAAATGATGAAAGATATGCAAAAAAATATATTTAACATTATTATTCTTACGGTAACTCTTGCGTGTATGGTTCTGTTCTCGGTGTTTTCCGTGAGTTTTTCAAGCATTTTTTATATCATAATAAGCGGGTTTATCGGGCTTTTTGTCTACATGATACGTTTGATTCATGCAAGGAGAAATAAAAAATGATATATCTTGAATTATTTTTAACGTTTCTTCAAATCGGCGCGGTTTCTTTCGGCGGCGGATATGGTATGATTTCGCTGATCCGGGAGAAAGTTCTGGCTCGCGGATGGCTCACGGAAAAACAGTTGCTCGATATGATTGCCGTTTCGGAATCAACTCCCGGACCAATCGCTGTCAATATGGCAACGTTTATAGGCTCTGCACAGGGAGGAATTCTCGGTTCGTTTCTTGCCACGCTCGGCGTCGTTTTACCGTCTTTTATCGTTATTTTAATCATTGCCTCGCTTATACGCAATTTTTTGAAATATCGCGGAGTTCAGGCGTTTTTAAGCGGCATACGACCGTGCGTCATCGGTATGATTCTTGCAACGGCGTTTACAATGCTGACAGGAGTTCTTTTCGGCTTTGAAAGCGCAGGCGACTCTCTCTCTGTTGATATAAAGGGCATTTTTATATTTGCTATTATTGCAATCTTTGCGATTGTTTTCAAAAAAGTCAGAAAAAAGTCCGCCTCTCCGATTCTTTTAATACTTCTTTCTGCCGGGCTCGGGGTGGCTCTTTATGCAGCGTAGAGTAAGCGTCGCCCTCTTTTACAGCGGTTAAATATCAAAGCATTTGCGCAAGGCCTTATAGTCTCCGAGCACCAGAAGCGTTTCATCTTCCGAAAGAATTGTGTCCGCGGTGACAACGGCATTGATTTTTCCGTTTTTCTTTGTGGCAATGATGTTTACGTTGTATTTTCTGCGAATATCGATTTCCACAACCGATTTTCCCACCCATGTAGGCGGAACCGAAACTTCAAATATAGAGCAGGAGTCACCGAGCTCTATGTAATCGAGAATGTGGTCGGAGCTGTAACGGATTGCAGCCCATGTGGCAAGCTGCTTTTCCGGATAAATAATTTCGTCCGCGCCGTTACGCAGAAGAAATTTTGCCTGAACGTCCTGCTCCGCGCGCGACACGACCTTTTGCGCCCCCAATTCTTTCAATAAGCAGGTAGTTTCAAGAGAGCTTTGAAAATCTCCGCCGATGGTTACAATACAGACGTCGTAGTTTTTTACGCCGAGCGATTTTAGTAGCTCCTCGTTCGTGCTGTCGCCTATTTGTCCGTTGGTCACATAAGGCATAGCACCGTTAATTCTTTCTTCGTTTTCGTCCACCGCCATGATTTCGTGCCCCAATTCATGCAATTTCATTGCGATGTATTTTCCGAAACGTCCGAGACCTATCAATAAAACAGATTTTGTTTTCATATATAAAACCTCCTTAACCGACTGCAATAGTATCCGTCGGCAGCCTTGCCGCTTGCTTTTTATTTGCGCCGAAAGCGGCATATATTAACGTTAATCCGCCGACGCGCCCGAAAAACATAGATAAAATCAGAATCAATTTGGATGCAATTCCGAGCGTCGGGGTAATTCCGAGAGTAAGTCCTACCGTGCCGACGGCGGAAGCCGTTTCGTAAAGGCAGGTCGTAATAGGCAGATCTTCAATCGCGCTTATAGCCATCCCGCCAAATAAAAACAGGGTCATGTACATCATAAATATCGCCGAAGCGGTCTTGACAGTCTCATCATCTATGCGCCGTTTCATAAGCTCCGCATTGTCTTTCTTTCTGAATACGGAAAATGCGGAAGAGAATAAAACCGCAATCGTCGTCGTCTTCATACCGCCTGCGGTCGAGCCGGGAGAACCGCCTATCAGCATAAGAATAATCATAAGGTACAATCCCGTATCGCTGATCGCCGTAAGGTTTACAGTATTAAAACCCGCCGTTCTCGGTGTCACCGATTGAAACAAAGACGCAAGTATTCGCTCGCCGACCGGCAAATCTCCAAGCTCGAAAAAGAAGAAGTATATTGCGGGCAAAACAATAAGCACGGCGGTTACAAGCAATACGAGCTTGCTTTGCGTGCGGTATTCTCTTATTCGCCACTTGTGCTTGCAAACGTCTTCCCATACCAGAAAACCGATGCCGCCGATAATAATAAGCAGCATAATCGTAATATTGATGACGGGTTGCGCGGAATAGTGCGTGACAGAAGTAAATTCTCCGCTTTTTGTTCCCATTATATCGAACCCAGCGTTGCAGAATGCGGATATTGAATGAAAGACAGCAAGCCAGATACCCTCTGCGCCGTAATCAATACAAAACACGGGCATCATAACCAGCGCGCCTATAAGCTCAATCAGAAATATACCCCTGATTATAAATCCTGTCAGGCGGACTATACCGCTTACATTTGGCGCAGAAATTGCATTTTTCATCGTTTCGCGGCTGAACAGCCCGATTTTTTTACCCGAAATAACGGCAAGAGATACGGCAATGGTGACGACTCCCATACCGCCGATTTGGATAAGCGATAATATAACGAATTGCCCGAATATCGTCCAGTGCGTTGCCGTATCGAATACGATAAGTCCCGTTACGCATACTGCGGACGTCGAGGTAAAGAGGGCGTCGATAAATGACGTCCATTCGTGAGCCTTTGAAGAAACCGGCAGAGCCAGTAAAAATGCGCCGAGCAGAATAACTCCCGCAAATCCCAATAGTATTATCTGAAAGGAGGATAATTTCCTTTTTAGTATTCCCATGCAAAAGCCTCGATTCCGTTTATCGGTAACAGCATATCATTTTCTTTATAAAGATAGCGTTAGGGTTATTGTGAAATGTATTAAGATTGTATAAAGACTACGATGAATTATCCGATAAATCCTTTTACGTCATATATTATAACATGATTTTGGAGAATTTTTCAAGGGACTTTTTGCGAATCGGTCATAAAAGGCGCTGTTGCCCGGCTCCCCGCCCTACGGAATATACGATTTTCTGCGCAAAAAGGCGGCGGATTTCTCCGCCGCCTCAGTCTTTTTATTGGGTCAGTGTGCCGTTTGCCTTATGCTCTTTTCTTCTTTATGATTACAAAGGCAACCGCGCCGCCGACGATTATCACGCCGAC
>CAKRQL010000025.1 GCA_934393265.1 uncultured Eubacteriales bacterium
GTCGCGCAAAGCGCGGCGAACCGGTTCGCATTCGCCGTCCGGAGATCTGCAAGCTCGCTTGCAAGGCGTAGGGCGCGCGAATATTCGCAAAGCGAAATTCCGCTTGCTCATGTCTTTACCCCCGTTCATCGGGGGTATACCTTTTTATTGCGTCACCCCTCAAATCGACCGTGCTCCGCCGCGCAAAGCGCAGGCGGATTCGGTCCGCATTCGCCGTCCGAAGATCTGCAAGCTCGCTTGCAAGGCGTAGGGCGTGCGAATATTCACCTACGGTGAAATTCCGAGCCGCTCTATCAAACTTTCCAAAGGCAAATTGAAATTTTAGAAAATATCAAAAGCCCCTCAGCGTTTACACTTTATCAGCAGCATTTTAATGCTCACAATTTTCAGCCAAAGTATTCCCTTTCATTGATAGTCACCCCCTTAAAGTATTTTTTGTATTTCTCATATTCAAATTTAGTCAACAAGCGCGGTTCCCTGTCCGAAAAATTATCCCGCTTATACTCGTGGACATGCAACACCGGCTTGTAATTTCCGGTCAAGTCCGGTTCAGGATGATAGGCAATCTCCTTGTAAAGAAAAGCGCTACACCCCCGTTCCGGGTCTGCGACACCGAGAATTTCAACGGAACAAAGAAGCGCGAGCCAAAGTCCGAGGCTTTCAAGGAAAACCAGTTCTCCCATGAATTTGTCTGCGCTCCCTCGGCAGAGGGCGGCAATTTTAATATTCCCTTGACACTGGCGCGTTTTTGAATATAATAATATATGCAAATCTCCGATAATAGTATAGGCTTTCCCGGCGGGAACACAGCTCTGAAATGCGCCCCGGCGGGCACAAAAAAACAAGTCATTTTTATATAAACAATCACTCAATATTTATACACGCCCGGCGGTCTCTCATCCTCCGGGCACCCCCGGAGCCCGGGGTACCGTGATAAAAGCAGCCGCTGTTACACCGGGGTTATTCAATGCGGCAAAAAAGTAAAAAACCGGAGCAAAGCAGTAAAGCAAACGGATAAAACGAAAGGATAAAGCATGAACGACCTTATTAAAATCGAGCATCTCACAAAGTCCTTCGGCGATATACACGCGGTGAACGACCTGTCGTTTTGCGTCAAGGAGGGCGAGCTCTTTGCCTTCCTCGGCGTGAACGGCGCGGGAAAATCCACGACTATAAACATAATCTGCGGTCAGCTCGAAAAGGACGGCGGCACGGTCGAGGTCTGCGGCTGTGACATGGACCGGGACCCGGACGGAGTAAAACGGAGCATCGGAGTTGTCTTTCAGTATTCCGCCCTCGACCGCGAGCTATCGGTCCGCGACAATCTTGAAAGCCGCGCGGCTCTCTACGGCATCCGCGGCACGGAGGCAAAGGCGCGGATTTCCGAGCTCGCCCGTATGCTCGACTTTGAAAATCTCCTCACCCGCCCGCTCGGTAAGCTATCCGGAGGACAGCGGCGCAGAATAGACATAGCGCGCGCCCTCTTACATAAGCCGCGCCTGCTCATACTTGACGAGCCGACCACCGGGCTCGACCCCCAGACGCGCGAGCTCCTCTGGCAGGTGCTCGACAGGCTACGGCGGGAGGACGGGCTCACCGTCTTTCTCACCACCCACTATATGGAGGAGGCGGCGGACGCCGGATATGTCGTCATACTCGACAGCGGGCGCATAGTCGCCAAGGGAACGCCGCTCGAGCTCAAGAACAAGTACACCGGTGACTTTGTGACGATATACGGAGTAACCGAGGAGAGTGTAAAGCCACTCGGTCTCCCGTATGAGATGATACGTGACGCCGCAAGAATAGCCGTCCCGGACACCTCGGCGGCAACCGACCTCATAATCCGGCACCCGGAGATGTTCCGCGACTACGAAATAACGAAAGGCAGGATGGACGACGTCTTTCTCGCCGCTACCGGAAAGAAACTCACCGGAGGTGATGATAAATGACAGAGCTCATAGCACTCACAAAGCGCAACGTAAAGCTGTATTTCAGGGATAAAGGAAGATTTTTCTCCTCTCTCATCACCCCGATGATACTCCTTGTCCTCTATGCGACCTTCTTAAAGAAGGTCTATGACGACTCGTTCCGCTCGGCGCTCGCCGCCGCGGGGGCTACCGTCTCCGACACGGTGCTGAACGGCTGTGTCGGCGGGCAGCTCGTCTCGGCGCTCCTCGCCGTCAGCTGTGTGACCGTCGCATTCTGCTCCTCTCTCGGAATGATACGCGACAAGGTGACCGGCGCGCGCGCCGACCTGACCGTCACCCCGGTAAAGCCCGGTATACTTGGCTTAAGCTACTACATATCCACTCTGATATCAACCCTGATAGTCACGTATGCGGCTTGTGCCGTGTGCTTTGTCTACCTCGCCGCCGTCGGTTGGTATCTCTCTGTCGCCGATGTATTTCTCGTACTCCTCGACGTCTTTCTTCTGACCATGTTCGGTACAGCCCTCGCCTCCTGCGTAAACTTCTTCCTCAGCACGGACGGGCAGGCGTCCGCCGTCGGAACGGTCGTGAGCGCGGGCTACGGCTTCATCTGCGGGGCATACATGCCGATGTCCAACTTCCCGACAGGACTTCAGAAATTTCTCTCCCTCCTACCCGGAACCTACGGCACGAGCCTACTTCACAACCACGCAATGCGCGGAGTATTTGAGAAAATGAGCAGCGAGGGCTTCCCGCCCGAGGTCGTGGACGCGATACGCGACAGCGTCGACTGTAACATTCACTTCATGGCAAATGAGAATACCGTCAGCATTGGCGGAATGTATGCGATACTCGCCGTCTCTACCGCCGTATTTATAGCCATCTACGTTGCCATGAGCCTCCTTATGGCAAAAAAGAAAATAAAGAAGTAAAAAGGCGCAAAATCGCCGGAACAGCGGATATTTGTAAACTGTGATTTACATACCCCAACCGTTCCGGCGATTTTTCTTATTTATCTGATGTATATAATTATTTACATATACGAGAGAACGAGAGCTTTATATAGTGCTCTGCCGTTGTCCCTGCCGCGAGAAGCGGAGTGTCAAATCCCGGCATATTCACAGCGTTCGGTATATACTGTGCCTCGAGCGCGACGCCACAGCGGTGCGGTGCTGCGTTCTCCGCGTTATCCCTTGCCCTGTCATCTGTTCTGCCCTCTGCACCGTTCTCCGCTTCACCGCCTGCTTCTCCCTCCGATTTTTCCGGAAGGGCGGCACCCGTGTATAACTGAATCCCCGGCATGTCGGTATACATATCAAGCGTTATTCCGCTCTTATCCCCGATAAGCGTCGCCGCGTGAGCGTCCCGGAGAACAAAGCAGCAGTCATATATCCCGCCGTTGCCTCTTCTGGGAGCTCTCGCCGCGCGGAAATCATATTCTCCACCTGCAACCGGGGCGATAATCCCAAGCGGTATCAGCTTTTCGTCTACCGGTATATACCCGTCAGAGTATATCGTGAGCGGCTGTGTGCCGGCGTCACCCGTCTCGCCGTTCAGATTGAAGTAGAAATGATGTGTCGGCGCAAAGAGAGTGTCCCTGTCGGAGGTCGCGGTGTACTTTATCATAACGCTCCGCCCCGAGACCGAAAAGTCAATATTCAGCCGCATATTCCCGGGGTAGCCGTCCTCACCGTCCGGGAGGGTCGCGGAGAGGCGGAGCCCGCCGTCATGCTCCTCCGCGTCGTAAAGCCTGTTGCTGAAGCCGAAAAATCCGCCGTGCAGCTGATTTTCTCCCTCGTTTTTTACGAGGGAGTATTTTTTATCCCCTATTGAAAACTCCGCCCCGGCTATCCGGTTTGCCACCCTGCCGACGGCGAGGCAGACGTATCCGTCACTGTCGCGATATTCCTCCGGCGTGCAAAAATTCATAACCGTCTCCACCCCGTCGACAACGAGGCTCTGCACCGCGGCGCCGTAATCCAGCACCGACAGCTCCAGCCCGTCCCCGTAAAGGGTATATCTGTGTATCTCCCTGCCCGAGAGCGTCCCGAAAAGCGAAATCTCCATAAAAGCTTCTCCTTGCATGTTCCTGTCTGTGTCCTGCCGTGCATGTGTGCCGTCAGGCGTCTCTCATTATACCATTTCCGTGGCGTTCTTTCAAGCCCGCACCCGCACTTTTTTTGCATATTCGTATGAATAAATATGCAAAAATACAGTCACATTAGTGAATTTTGTATTCATGACCCGTTCTGAATTGTTTAATTTCACGGTTTTGTCGAAATACGCGGTAAAAAATGTTGAATTATACTTGACAAGAATTTTTTGTTGGTGTATAATTCATACTAACTATTTTATTCATATATTATTAACTAATTATTTACTGCATTTTAATTTCTTAAATGACAAAATACGGGCGACCGACCCTGCTATCGTGGCGGAATGCATAAAATCCCGTCAGCTCCCGATTGCCAATTGCTAATTGCTAATTGCTAATTGCTAATTGCTAATCGCTAACCGCTGATTGCTGATTGCCCGTTGCTCATTGTGAAAGAACGGAGGCACAAATTTGAAAAAACACAAGCAGCTCTTCCCTCTCCTGCTCCTCATGCTCGGAATAACGGCGGTGCTCTCCGCCTGCTCCGGCGGTGGCAGAGACCTCACCGGAATGGTTAAGGTCGTCTACGAGCTCGAGGGTGGGATCTACCAGAACTGTGACCGCGCGGTGACCCAGTATTATGAGCGCGGCGACGGCGCCGTCCTCGCAACCGACCCGGAGACGCTCTCCAAGCGGCAGATAACACGCTCCGGCTACACTCTCGAGGGCTGGTACCGCGAAAAGGCGGTGAGCGGCGAGAATGTCACATACTCGGGAAAATGGAGCTTTAAAACCGATAAGGTGCCCGAGGACGGGCTGACGCTCTATGCCCGGTGGGTGCGTGACATCCGCTATACATACGAGGTATGCTACCTCGACGACGACGGTAACACCGTGGTGCTTGACTCCTACGACACCGACGCGGGAAAGCCATTCAACAGCTACTACGCAGCTCTGTTCGGCAAGCTCCGCACCGGGTACACCGCCCTCGACGGCGTGTACGATAAGGACGGCAATGAATGGGACGCCTCATTCACCCACCCCGGAGGAGATAAGGACACGGCGGTTCAGGTCTATCTGCACTTCATCAAGGGAACCTACAAGCTTGTCCGCAATGCAAACGAGCTTCTGAGCGCAAAGACGCAGAACATCTACCTCGTGAACGATATAGATTTCGAGGGCGGCTCGTTCGGCGGCTTTGAAAGCTACCGCGGGACAATAGATGGCAACGGACACGTGATAAAGAACTTCCGTCTCTCCTACGACAACACGAAGAGCGGACTGGTGAGCGACCCCGACCTCAGCGACGAGGGCGGGCTCCTCCGTATAGGTATCTTCCGCGAGCTCTCCGGCGCGACGCTCCGGAACGTGTCCTTCACCGACTTTACGATAGATGTGAATGTCGGCTACCCGGCGACAAAGACGATAATTATCGCCCCGCTCGCAGTCAAGGCGGCGAATACCGTGCTTGAAAACGTAAGCGTCAGCGGCTCCTGCACGGTGACGAAGCTCCCGGACAGACTTGACCGCGAGAGCCTCCGTATCTCCGAGGGCGCGATATACTACCTGCCCGAGGGTGACAGCACGGACACCTCATCCGTCACGGTGACGTTCACGGTGGCGGACAGCGCGGCGGAATAAACAGATCCGCGCCGCAAATCAGAAAACAAAGCGGGCGCCCCCGCCCCGCAAACCATATCTAAAATACAAGGAGAAACCGGAAAATGAAAAATAACCTCAAAAGGATCATCGCGCTCTTGCTCTGCGGAGTACTCATGGCGACGATGGCGATAACCCTTGTCGGCTGCGGAAGCGACAAGACGGTCTACGACAATGAGAGCGACGCGCTCGTATTCTCGACCCTCGAGGTCGACAAGGTATTCAACCCCTTCTTCTCGACCTCCGGGACCGACAGCAACGTCGTCGGTATGACGCAGATATCCATGATAGCGAACGACAAAGAGGGTAACCCCGTCTGGGGCGACGACGAGGCGGTCGTCGCAAAGGATGTCCAGATAGTGACAACCGGCACTGCCGACGTCGACCAGAAGACAACCTACTACTTCGTTCTTAAGAACAATGTCCGTTATTCAAACGGCTCCTACCTTACGATAAAGGACGTTCTCTTTAACTTCTATGTCTACCTTGACCCGGTCTACACCGGCTCGAGCACCATATACTCCACCGATATAGTCGGTCTCAAGGAGTACCGCACGCAGACCGCGGACGAGAACGAGCAGAAGAATTTCATGCTCCAGTTTGAAATCAGCGCAAACGCCCGCATCGAGGCACTTGTCGGCGCGGCGGACGCGATACTCGAGGACGACGCGAACAAGGGGCTGAACTCTGACGGCTTCCGGGCAAAGCTCGAGGAATACAAAAACGGGAACGGCGACAGCTACGCGCACATCGTCGAGGATTACGACAGGGCGCTGAAGCTCTTCTCCGAGGAGCTTGAGAACGACTGGTCAAACTCCCTTAACTCCTACGACACGATAACCTTCGCCGACAAGGACGGCAAGGTCTACAAGAACCTCCTTACCACCGACGTTGAGGCGTTCCTCTACAACGAGGGCTACATCACCTGGAGCAAGAAGGACGCGAAGCTCACCTACGGCGCGGGCGACCCCGCAGCGGTAAAAGCATGGACAAAGGAGCGCGCGATAAACTTCGTACGCAACGCAAACGTCCCCGACAGCATCGGGAACATAATTCAGTACTGGGGCACGGCGCAGAACCTCTTTACCGAGCTCACGAACCTTGAGCTTGAGGCGGCGTTCTCCGGAAAAACGAGACAGTACGAGAATATCTCCGGTATAAGATTTGCAAACCGCACCTCCCCCGTCACGGTAAACGGCACCGAGTACGGCGTACCGACCTATGCGGAGGACGGTCACGTGACCTCCGGCAACGAGGTTCTCTCAATAACCATAAACAACGTTGACCCCAAGGCTATCTGGAACTTTGCAATAGCCGTTGCACCCATGTATTATTACTCGGACGAGGAGCACATCGCGGCATTCGACTACGAGAGCAACTTCGGCGTCGAGTACATGTCCCCCTCGTTCATGACCGACGTTATAAAGAGCCCCTCGAAAATAGGCGTCCCGGTCGGTGCCGGAGCCTACGCCGCGTCAAAGTCCTCCGGCGGGCTTGAAAACGTCTCCGCGGGCGACTTCTACGACAAGGGCGTTATATACTTCGAGCGCAACCCCTACTTCATAATGGGGGAGGCAAAGATAAAAAAGGTCCGCTTCCAGGTCGTCTCCTCTCAGCAGATGCTGAACACCCTTTACAACAAGTCGATTGACTTCGTCGAGCCGAATGCAAAGCCCGAGACGATAGACGAGCTCGACCAGAAGAAGAGCCTCGGTATAGGCTACACCCGTATACAGACCTCCGGCTACGGCTACATAGGAATAAATGCCGGAAAGGTGCCGGATATGGGCGTCCGCCAGGCGATAATGCACAGCATAAACACAAAGGAATGTGTCGACTACTACAAGAACACCGCGACGGCTATCTACCGCTCGATGTCACAGGCAAACTGGGCATATCCGGGTGGCGCGACGGCATACTACCCCTACATCGGCGGCGCGGTGCCCGAGGACCTCTCGGTTGTCAACCCCGCATACCGTGACTACGTAATATCTCTCGGAAAGAGAGCCGGAGACACCCTGACCGACGATGAGCAGCGCGAGTTCATAGCTCTCCTCGTCGAGGGCGCCGGTTACTCGAAGAACGGCGACGGAATCTATCAGAAGGGCGACCACGTCCTCAAATACACCTTCACAATAGCCGGCGAGGAGACCGACCACCCGGCATGGCAGGCACTCTGGCATGCTGGCGAGTTCCTCAATGCAAACGGCTTTGACATCAACGTCACAACCGACGCAAACGCCCTCAAAAAGCTTGCCACCGGCGACCTCACCGTCTGGGCGGCGGCATGGGGCTCCACGATCGACCCGGATATGTATCAGGTCTACCACAAGGATTCGACGGCTACCTCCACGTGGAACTGGGGCTATCGCCAGATAAAGCAGAACGTCGGCGGAAAATATGACGCCGAGCTCGCGCTTATAAACGACCTCTCCGACCTTATCGACGCGGCGCGCCGTACAAACGACAAGGCTGAGCGCAGCGATCTCTACTCCCGCGCGCTCGATATAGTAATGCAGCTCGCAATAGAGCTCCCGACCTATCAGAGAGACGACCTCTTCGCCTACAACGCCGACAAGATAGACGTCTCCACAATGACCCCCGAGGAGGAGTGCAGCCCCTATAAGGGTCTGACAGGCGACCTCTATCTCATCTCCCTTATCACCGCGCGGTGACACGCGGGCTCCGCGGCGGAGCGGAACGAAGGCTCCGCCCGGTGTGTCCGACTAACAACTGTATTGGAAGAAGCAAATGTTCAAGTACATCGTAAAGCGACTGCTGATATCGATTTTAATTCTTATCGGCGTGTCTCTGATAATCTATACAATGGTACGCCTCATGCCGAACGACTATGTTGACCGCAAATTCGCGGCACAGCTCAGCACCGGGGCGGTACACGAGGAGGACATCCTCCGCTTCAAGGAATTATACGGTATCGGCGACTCCTCGTTCAAGGGGATAATCGGCGGCTACCTAAAATGGATAGGCAATCTCGCGCGCGGCGACCTCGGCGTCTCCTTCAAGTATGAAAAGCCGGTGGCGCAGGTCATAGGAGAGAACATGTGGATCTCCTTTGCAATAGCCGTTGTAGCCACAATTCTGCAGTTCCTTATCGCAATCCCCCTCGGAATATCGAGCGCGACGCACCAGTACTCGGTAAGAGACTACACCGTCACGGTGTTCACAATGATAGGTCTCTCCCTGCCGACCTACTTCTTCGCGGCGATAGTTATAAAAATATTTTCGGTTGACCTCGGGTGGCTGCCGGCAAGCGGGCTTATAACCGCGACGAGCAACTTCCCCGACACGTTCGCGGGGCACATACAGGAGCTCGGCGACATGATAGTCCACCTGATACTTCCCATCTTCGTGAGCGTAATACTCTCGATAGGCGGTCTCATGCGCTACACGAGAACGAATACCCTCGAGGTCCTCGGCGCCGACTACATACGCACGGCAAGGGCAAAGGGGCTCTCGGAAAAGACGGTAATATACAAGCACGCATTCAGAAACACCCTGATACCCCTCGCCACCCTCCTTGCCGGTATTCTTCCCTCTCTTTTCGGAGGAATGATGATAACCGAGCAGGTGTTTGCGATAGACGGTATCGGGCGGCTCGCCTACCAGGCGCTGCGCGAGGGGGATATCCCGTTCGTCATGGGCTATAACATGTTCCTCGCCGTGCTTACCATAATAGGAACCCTTTTCTCCGACATCATGTATTCGATTGTCGACCCGCGCGTAAAACTCGGAAAGTGAGGCGAAGAATATGTCTGAAAACGAAAACTTAAACGACATCGCCGAGCTTGTGGTAAGCGACGAGGCGGCAGAGGAGGAAACCATATTTGAGGACACCTATAAGGAGATGAGCCCGATACGGCTGGTTCTCCGCCGTTTCTTCCGCTCAAAGCTATCGATAGTCGGTCTTGTCATGATAGTCTTTCTCTTCCTCTTCTCCTTCCTCGGACCCGTGATATACAATACGTGGGGCGAGGAGACGGTGGACAGAACGACCGTCATAAACACGATTTACACAACCTACACGGCAAAGGACGCGGACGGAAACAGGATAAGCGTCATTGAGGTGCTCGAGCACGAGAGCGGCACGAACTCCTACGCCGCCCCGGGCAATAACGGTCACCTCCTCGGCACCGACGACAAGGGCATGGACGTTTTTGTCCGCCTCATGTACGGCGGCAGAATATCTCTTACGATAGGCTTTATCGTCGTTATCCTCGAAACTCTCATAGGAATAATTCTCGGCGGTCTCGCCGGGTATTTCGGCGGCTGGGTCGATCAGCTCATAATGCGTATAGTCGATATATTCAACTGCGTACCCGTCCTCCCGATACTCCTTATCGCCTCCGCGGTCATAGACTCGTGGGAGGTTGAGGCAGACCGGCGGATATACATACTCATGGTTATAATCACGATATTCAGCTGGAGCGGCGTGGCGCGTCTCGTGCGCGGGCAGATACTCTCGCTCCGCGAGCAGGAATACATAACCGCGACGGAGGTAATGGGGCTCCCTACGTGGAGAAAGATATTCCTCCACCTTATCCCGAACGTAATGCCGCAGCTTATAGTCTCGATGACCCTCGGTCTCGGCAGCGTCATACTCTATGAGTCGACGCTCAGCTATCTCGGTCTCGGCGTCCAGCTTCCGAAGGCGGCATGGGGTACCATGATAGCGACGGCGAACGACCCGCAGGTGCTCAGCTACCATGTCAACATGTGGCTGCCCGCCGGATTTATGATAGTAATAGCCGTCCTCGGCTTCAACTTCATAGGCGACGGTCTGCGCGACGCCATGGACCCGAAAGCGAGGAAATGACCGTGAAGAAAAGCAATAACTACATATCAATAAAAGAGAGCCGGAAAATAATCCGCGAGAACATCAAAAGGATGAAGTACTACGAGGCGGAAAAGCGCCGCCCCAAATCGCTCTCCGAATACACAGCCCCCATGCGAGACAACGATAACCTCATCGAGATAGACGGGCTCAAAACCTGCTTTTTCACCGATAACGGAACCGTAATGTCGGTAAACGGCGTGTCGTTTGATATTCCGAAAGGAAAGATAGTCGGCGTTGTCGGTGAGTCCGGCTGCGGAAAGTCGGTCACCTCCCTCTCGGTAATGCAGCTTGTGCAGGCTCCGCAGGGGCAGGTCGTCGAGGGGCAGATACGCTTCAACTCCGGCGAGCTAGGAAAAACCCCGGACGGGCACGACATAGCCTACGATATAGCAAGGACCCCGACGAGCGAAATGTACAAAATCCGCGGCAAGGACATCACGATGATATTCCAGGAGCCGATGACGAGCCTCAACCCCGTATTTACGATAGGCTATCAGCTCGACGAGGTGTCCTTCCTCCACTCCCCCGGAATATCCAAGGAGGACGCAAAGAGGGTCAGCATTGACATGCTCCGCAAGGTCGGAATATCAATGCCGGAGCATACCTATGAGAGCTACCCGCACGAGCTCTCCGGCGGAATGAGACAGCGCGTCATGATAGCCATGGCTCTCGCCGGCGACCCGAAGCTTATAATAGCCGACGAGCCGACGACCGCCCTCGACGTCACGATTCAGGCGCAGATACTCGAGCTTCTCCGTGACCTGCAGAAAAAGGAGGGCTGCTCCATAATGCTGATAACCCACGACCTCGGCGTAATTGCCGAGATGGCTGACGAGGTCGTCGTAATGTACGCCGGGCGCGTCATTGAAAAGGGCACGGCGCGCGACATATTCCATAACCCCCTGCACCCCTACACAATAGGGCTCCAGAAATCGAAGCCCATGATAAATACCGACACGACCGAGCCGCTCTATTCGATTCCCGGGCAGGTGCCGAACCCTATAAACCTGCCGGATACCTGCTACTTCCGCTCAAGGTGCGGACAGTGCGTCGGGGCGTGCTCCGGTAAGTACCCCGACGGGGTACAGGTGACAGACACTCACTGGGTGTCATGCTACCTCTATACAAACGGAAAGGAGAGACGCGCGAATGGTGGAAAATAAAGCTGCCGGCACTGCCGAAGAGATTAAAAGCGGCACGGCCGGCGACAGCGCAAGGCACGGAAACGAAATACTCCGGGTCGAGCACCTGAAAAAATACTTTCCGATAGAGACCGACTTCTTCGGCAGACCGACGCGGTGGCTCCGCGCGGTGGACGATATATCCTTCTCGCTTGACAAGGGTACGACGATAGGCGTCGTCGGCGAGTCCGGCTGCGGAAAGACGACCCTCGGGCGCACTATCCTCCGTCTCTACGACACGAACGGCGGAAAAATTTATTTTGAGGGAGACGACATAACCGACCTCGGGCGCCGGGAGATGCTGAAATACAGAACCGACATACAGCTTATATTTCAGGACCCGTATTCGAGCCTCCCTCCGCGTATGACCGTCGGAAACATTATATCCGAGGCTGTGCGCGTACACCACACCGTCCCGGCGGAGGAGGTACACTCCTACGTTCTTGACATAATGCAGAAATGCGGGCTCCGCCCCCAGTTCTACGACAGATACCCGCATGAGTTCTCCGGAGGGCAGCGGCAGAGAATATGTATAGCCCGCGCGCTGGCCGTGAAGCCCAAGCTCGTAATATGCGACGAGCCGGTATCCGCCCTTGACGTCTCTATTCAGGCGCAGATAATAAATCTTCTGAAGGAGCTCCAGAAAACCATGGAGCTGACCTATGTATTCATATCCCACGACCTCTCGGTCGTCAAGTACATAACCGACAGAATACTTGTCATGTACCTCGGCAACATGATGGAGCAGGGCGACACCGCCGCGATATTCAGAAATCCCCTCCACCCGTATACCCGTGCACTGTTTTCGGCGGTGCCGGTGCCGGACCCGGACGTGAAGATGAACCGGATAATTCTCGAGGGGGATATTCCCTCCCCCGCAAATCCCCCGTCGGGCTGTAAGTTCCACACAAGGTGCTCCGAGTGCCGCGGCGTGTGCACACAGCTCCTGCCGGAGTATACGGAGGCTGAGCCCGGGCACTTCGTCGCCTGCCACCTCTGTGACAAAAACATCATGGAGCACCCGGAAAAATACGACCTCTCGCCCTATGTACCGCCGGTACAGACGGAGGAGAGCGAAGAGGGCGCGACGGATAATAACGGACAGGCATGAAAAAAAACGATAAAAAGCAAAGAAAAGCTTACATAGACGACGGGCATACGATATACGATATGTCAGGTCTCAACGGCAAGGGCGACGACACAAGGAGCGGAAAAAGCATCTATCTTTCAAGAAAAGAGAAGCACGCGGCAATACGCGCCGCCCTCATAACCTACCTCCCCGCCCTCATAACCGGCATAGTCTGCTTCGGGCTCGCTATGCTGCTTATGCGCCTTTGGCTCATGTAAATTCCCGCACACAAAAAGGAGAACTCAATGCGTAATAAAATTCTGGTGCTGCTCCTCATCCTCGTCATGGCGCTCCCGCTGCTGCTCGCGGCATGCGGCGGGTTGCCGACCGGGACGACGGACGACGATACGGCAAGCACCTATACGAAAAATCAGCTGCAGATACTGAGAAGCGACTTAAAGCTCACGCAGGAGCAGTCGCTCTCCCGCATAAAGGCTGAATACCTTCTGAAAAACAACGGCTACAGCGACAGCGACAGCATAGTGGCAATAATCACCCTGCCGGGAAAATCGGTAATTGACGGTTATCTCGACGACGCGGGCGACGCCGCCGACGTTGCCGACTACGCAAAGACCGCGGCGGGCGAGAAAATCCTCAGAGCGGCGAATGCCGAGCAGGATGCGATGATAGCGCGCCTCACCGAAGCCGGACTTATATCCGGGGTTCTCTACCGCTACACCACGATAACGAACGCGATAGCGGTAAATACCACGTACGGCAGCTTCAAGGAAATAGGCGGCGTCTCCGGGGTGTCGAACACGATACTCTCCGAGACCTACAACCGCCCGCAGTCGGTAGAGGGCACGGACGCCTCCGCAATAGTCAACCCGGTCGACGTCTACCCGACGGGAATCTTCAACTCCGCCTCCGCCGTCTCGGCGAGCGGGGAGAGGTTCACCGGAAAGCACACCGCGGTAGCAATCCTCGACTCCGGCTTTGACTGTGAGCACACGGTTTTCTCGGTAATGCCCTCGGGAGAGCTCCTCATAACTCCGCAGGAGGTCTCCGCGATACTCGGGGAGACGACGGCAAAGGCACTCTGCCCCTCTCTTGAGCTTCTCGACGTCTACTACAACAATAAAATTCCTTTCATATTCGACTACGCCGACAAGGATAAGAACGTAAACCCCTACGACTCCGAGCACGGAACCCACGTCGCCGGAATAATCGGCGGCTCTGACGATGTGATAACCGGAGTGGCGGTGGATACGCAGCTCGTCCTCATGAAGGTGTTCCCCGACCTTGACGAGGGCGGAAAGACCGAGGACATCCTCGCGGCTCTCGAGGACGCGGTGCTCCTGAAGGTCGACGCAATCAACATGTCGCTCGGCTCCTCCTGCGGCTTCTCCCGCGAGGCGGACGGCGACGCGATAAACGCGGTCTATGACAAGATAAACGAGAGCGGAATAAGCCTCATCACCGCGGCGTCCAACAGCTACAGCTCCGCATTCGGCGGCGAGCAGGGTAACACCGCAAAGGTGACGAACCCCGACACAGCCACCGTCGGCTCCCCCTCCACCTATCCCGCAGCCCTCTCCGTCGCGTCGATAAGTGGGACGAAGAGCAGGTATATGGTCGGAAACGGCGCGCAGATAATCTTCTTTAACGAGTCGAATAAAATATCCGGCAAGCCGAACGACTTCTTCTCGGAGCTCGGCATAGGAGAGGGTCAGTCAAAGACCTTTGAATACGTCACAATTCCCGGCGTCGGTCTCAAAGCCAACTACGCCGCGTTCGAGGAGGGCTACCTCAAGGGGAAAATCGCCCTCGTGCGCCGCGGAGACAATACCTTTGAGGACAAGGCGCTCCAGGCAAAGAATGCCGGAGCCGTCGCATGTATCATCTACAACAACGTAGAGGGCGATATCCTCATGTCAATGGGAAAGAGCGACCACATACCGACTATCTCTATCTCGAAAGAGGACGGCACCCAGCTCGCCGAAAAGGCAGAGGGCACCCTGACGATAGAGTACAGAAATCAGGCCGGTCCCTTCATGTCAGACTTCTCCTCATGGGGACCGACGCCGGACCTTAAGCTGAAGCCCGAGATTACCGCGCACGGCGGAAACATAAAGTCCTCCGTCCCCGGCGGCGGCTACGACGAGCTGAGCGGCACGTCGATGGCTACCCCGAACCTCTGCGGCATAGTCGTCCTGATACGCCAGTACCTGAAGGAGAAATACCCGGACTACTCCTATAAGCAGATCTCGGTCATGACAAATCAGATGCTGATGTCCACCGCGACGATAATCAGAAACGAGGAGGGCAACCCCTACTCGCCGAGAAAGCAGGGCGCGGGACTCGCAAGTCTTTCAAACGTCGTAAACACCCCCGCGTATCTTACGGTAGACGGTATAGACAGAACGAAGCTCGAGCTCGGGGATGACCCGACCCGCCTCGGCGTCTACACCATGAGCTTCAACGTCATAAACATATCGGAGAGCGCGGCAAGCTATGACCTCTCGCTCGTCGCAATGACCGAGACGGTCTCCCGCTCAGACAGCGACTATATAGCCGAAAAGGACAGAATACTCGGCGGCGGGGCGAGCTTCACCGTCACGGGCGGCACCCTCACCGGAAGCCGGCTTACCGTCCCGGCGGGCGAAACCGTAAGGGTCACGGCGGTCTATACAATGTCGGAGAGCGACAAGGCGACTATAACCTCCGCATTCCCCTACGGAATGTATGTCGAGGGCTTTGTAAAGCTCACGAAAACGGCAAAGGACGGCGTCGACCTGAACGTACCGTTCCTTGCGTTCTTCGGCGACTGGACAGAGGCACCGATGTTCGACAAGACCTACTACGAGGTTGAGTCGGAGGCGCACAATGCCGCGATTGACGACGAGGATAAGCTTAAAGCCGACTACTACGCGACAACCCCCTACGGCTCATACTACTACAATTATATAATTCCTCTCGGAACCTACCTCTATGATATAGACACCTCCGCGTATGACGCTATCCCCGCGTCAGAGTCGCATATTGCCCTCTCGGATTCTCTCGGCACGATAGACGGTCTTTCGGCTGTCTATGCCGGTCTGCTCCGGAATGCAAAGACGATGGACTATTCAATAGTCGACAAGGTGACGGGCGAGACGGTATGGAGCCTCCGGGTCGATAACGCGAAAAAAGCCTATTCAAACGGCGCGAGCCCGGTGCCGAACTACGAATACCTCCGCCTGAAATCCGCGGAGCTCGGGCTCGTCAACAACCGTCGCTACACCTTTACGATGAAAGGCAGGCTCGACTACGGTGACGGCGGCGTCGACACGAACGCAAGAAACAGCTTCTCCTTTGACTTCTGCCTCGACAACGAGGCTCCGGTCGTAAAATCGGTAAGCTACGAAAAGGTATACGACAGGACGCAGAAGAAGGACCGCTATTACATAACGATGACGGTCTGGGACAATCACTATACACAGTCGATAACCCCGGTAATCTTCACCTCGTCCTCCTCTTACGCATTCCTCACCGATAACCCGATACCGGTGTACAGCGAGCGCAACTCGGATACCACGGTACGCTTTGAGATAACCGACTATCTCGACAGCATATACAGCGACGAGATAATCTGCAACGCTCTTGCGTTCTCGGTTGACGATTACGCGCTGAACTCAAATATCTATATATGTCAGCTCCCCGGAACGAAGGGCGACTTCAAATTCACAAAGGACGGCTCCGAGGGCGGGACCGACCTCCGTATACTCTCGATATACGAGGACGAGGTAGTCGACCTCACGCAGTATCTCTGGTCGTCCGACAGCACGCTCGACGCAGATAAGGATTACCTCCGCTACCTCGACTGGTCGACCTCGAACGAAAAGGTCGCGACGGTCAGAGACGGTCAGGTCGTCGGCATAAAAGCCGGGCGCACCACAATAACCGTTCGCGAGGAGATGAACGGTAAGCAAGCCAACCTTATAATAAACGTAAAGTCGAAGAGCACTGCGGCACTCACCTCCGACACCGCAATTCTCTCACACCGCCCCGGCAAAGGCACGCGCACAATGTCGCGCGACTCCGGGCAGTCTGCCTCCGGCGACAGGCTCAGCGAGGTGAGATTCACCTACTTTGATACGGTATTTGCCTACTCCCGCGCGGCGCAGACAAGCAAGATAGGTCAGACGGGTGACAGAACCTATATATCCTCTCTCGACGGCGGAATATCATTCTACCCAGGCGAGCAGATACTTCTTCACTATGAGCTTGAGCCGTGGTACGTCGCGGACAGGTACAGCGTGAAATTCTCCTCGACGAATCCGAGCGTCGCCTCGGTGGACGAGACCGGAAAGGTCACAGCCCTCAAAAAAGGCACGGCAAGCATAACGCTGAGGGTCGACGGCTCAAACCTTATAGCGAGCGTAAAGGTGACGGTAAACAGCGAATTCATAATCGAGAACCGCACGCTCGTCGCCTACAAGGGTCTCGGCGGCGATATAGTCATCCCGAACGACGAGGGTATACTCTACATCGGGGCTTACGCATTCTGTCTTTACGACACCGACCGCTCGATAGAGCTGACGGAGGATGACTACGACGCCAACAAGATACCCGCGGCGAACACCACCGTCCGCTCCGTCGTCATACCCGACACGGTGGAGGAAATACAGAAATATGCGTTCTACAACTGCTCCGGGCTCGTAAGCGTCACTATACCGTCTACGGTAAAGATAATCCGCGAGTTCGCCTTTGCAAAGGACGCGAAGCTGAGCGGCGTCGACCTCTCACGCGTCGAGGTAATAGGGCGCGAGGCGTTCAGCGGCTGCTCCTCGCTTGAGACAGCCGACCTTCGCGGCACCTACTCGATAGGTGTGCGCGCGTTCAACGAATGTACTTCACTTAAATCTGTTGACCTCACAGACCTGCGCAATGCGGGCGAGGGCGCATTCCGCATGTGCACGTCTCTTCGGGAGGTTGTGTTCGGCAGAAGAACCCGCCTTGCAGAGAGCATGTTCGCAATGTCCGGTATAGCCTCCGTAACCATTTACGAGACCATAGAAATACCGAAATACTGCTTTGCCTCCTGCCCCGATCTCACAGAGGTGACGATAGCGGGCGATGGGCTCTGGAGAATAGGCTACGGCGCGTTCTGCGAGAGCGGAAGGCTCTCCTCCGTGACCTTTGAGTGCTCCGTCGACATTATCGACGAGCAGGCATTCTACAGCTGCACAGCCCTCGGGGAGATAACCCTCCCGGACTGTCCGGTGTCGATAGGTCGGTATGTATTCTTCATGTGCGACAGTCTCCGTAAGGTCACCCTCGGAGACGGAACGAAAATAACCGTGTCCGGCGTAAACCCGTTCGCGGGCACATCGGTAACCGAATTTTCGGTAGGCGCCGGAAATAACAATTACTCCGTCACCCCGGACGGGCACCTCCTGCTCTCAAAGGACGGCGGGACCCTTGTCCTTGCGGCAACCGGCGCGGATTACACTTCGCCCGTGAACCTCGGCTATGAGGTGATAGGACCCGCGGCATTCGGAGGAACGAATGTAACCGACGTAAGACTTACGTATCCCGGCGTCGTGATAGGCGACTACGCCTTTGCGGGCTGTCTGTCTCTCGTCAATATAGCTCTGCCGGAGAGCACCGCGTCAATAGGCGCGCATGCCTTCAACGGAACAAAGGCGCTGCGGACGGTCGGGGGGCTCGACAAGTGCCCGCTCGTCGGCGATTACGCCTTCTCCGGCTCCGGCATTGAGAGCGTTACGCTCGCAGACGAGGGCGTATACGGCGAGGGTGCGTTCTTCTCCTCCTCTCTCAGAAATGTAACGATAGGCGCAGGCTCCCGCTTCGGGCTCGGCGCGTTCCAGAGCTGCTCACACCTTGAAAAGGTAGTGATGCCCGACGAGGGCGGTATCCACTTCGGGCCCGCCTGCTTCGCCTATGACATATCCCTCTCGGATATAGACCTCTCAAAGCTTGACGACACGATAGAGGAGCAGACCTTTTACGGCTGTACCTCCCTGCGTGCCGCGAACCTCCTGACCGTAAAGAAAATAGGAGCCTATGCCTTTGCGGATTGCTCTGCCCTCATCCGCCTCGACATTCCGATTGTCGAGGAGATAGGAATGGGCGCATTCAGCCGCTATGACACGAAGGGCGGCGCGCCGATATTCTCCGGCACCGGCGACTCACAGGTATTTATTCTTCCGGCGACGCTCCGCGTCCTCGGTGACGGCGCGTTCCTCGGCTGCGAGGGGCTCGTCGAGGTCGACCTCTCGGCTGTAAAATCCCTGTCCGGTATATCGGAGGACGGCGAGGACGGAGGCTTCAATTATCTCTTCGCCTACTGCATAAAGCTCGAGAGCGTCGCCCTGCCAGACTGTCTCACAAGGGTAGGAAAATACGCCTTTGCGGGCTGTGAGCTTCTCGATGAGATAAATCTCTCCGGTGTGTCAGACATAGCAGACTATGCCTTCACCTCCTGCGCGTCACTCAAATCCGTAAAGCTTAACTCCGCAAGGAAGATAGGCACAGCCGCCTTTGCAAATACCGCACTCACAGGCAGCATAAGCGCGCCCTACCTCTCCTATATCGGCAGTTACGCATTCCAGAACGCAAAGCTTACGTCATTCTCGGCGCCGACCCTCTCGTATATCGGCGAGGCGGCGTTCATGAACAACTCTCTTCTGACCGGCTTCACATTCTCGGATAAGCTCGCAAGAGTAGAGCCGATAGCCTTCCTCGGCTGTAAGTCGCTGAACGCCTTCACCCGCTACAACGAAAACGGCGGGTTGACCGAGGACGGAGAGATAAACGACTATGCAAGGCTCATTGACGGAGTTCTCTACACGACCCTCCCGTCGGGAGCCCTCGAGCTCCACTCGCTCCCCGCGGGTAAGTTCAACATAAAGGACGGAAAGAAGAGCCTCACGCTCGAGGTCCCGGAGGGGACGGTCAGAATCGACCTCTACGCCGGAAACGGAAATCAGTTCCTCACAAGGCTGATACTTCCCTCCTCTCTCCTCGCAATAGGAAATTATGCCTTCTACGGCTGTGACGCGCTCACCGCGGTTGAGTTCCGCTCCTTTGCGGCACCCGCGCTCGAGAGCCACTACGCAAAGGCGGCGAAGCTCTCGGAGAGTGACCCGGGATATGAGCTTCTTCACAATCAGTTTGACCTCTTCGAGCTTGAGCTCTGCTACTACAACTTCATAGACCTCGTCGGCAAGAAGAACCCGATAAAGATGATCCTGCCGAAGAACACCGACCTGAAGGGCTATGACTCCCTCGTCTATCTCGCCTATTTCGGCGAGGTCGCGGCGGCGGAGCGCAGTGACCTTGAGGCTATGGACGAGAATATGCAGACCTTCATCTCCGAGGCGGAGAAAATTGCCGCCATAGCGAAAATAACCCTCGCGGACGAGGAGCTGATAAACCGCGCGGTCTCGGCAATGAACGCCGCAAAGCAGGACTATACCCTCTTCGGTATAACCAAAGAGGAGTGGGACGGCATGGTAAAGACGGTAACCGACGCAAAGGCGACGCTCTCCGCACTCAAGTTTGAGCGCGCGGGAGAGGAGCTGAAGGCTCTGCAGGCAAGGATAAACGCCCTGCCCGACAGCTACACCGCAGAGCTGCGCACCGAGATTTCCGAGATAGCGAACGCGATAGCCTCCCTCACGGCGGCGAACCGCAATCTTCTCGACCTCTCACGCTACAACGCCCTGCGCCCCGCGTATGACGCGGATATAAACTCCGACGCGCCGCTCCCCCCGGAGGAGCCCGGAAAGCCGGATGAGCAAGGCGGGCTCCCGGTCTATGCGATAATTCTTATCGTGTTCTCCGGCGCGGCAGTGGCAACCGGCGTGGCACTCGGAGTCGCGATTACGGTATCAAAAAAGCGCGGGAATAAAAAAGACAGTGCCCCCGCAGATAATAAGGACAATGGCAAAAACGATAACGAAAAGGAGGATAAGGAATGAAAAGAGCAATAAGCCTTCTGCTTACTCTCTCGCTCGTGCTCGGATTTCTTTGTGCATGCGACACCGGGCGGACGCTCGACACCCCCGGCAACCTCTCAATATCCTCCGACGGAGTGATAAGCTGGGACGCGGTTGACGGCGCGGACTCCTACGTTGTGACGGTCGGCGATAATACCTACACCGTCACAAAAAACTCCTACACCGTAACGAAGCTTGACGTCGACTTCAATTTCAGCGTCGTGGCAAGGGGGGCGGGCTACCGTGACTCCGCCCCCTCGGAGACAAAGACCTATACAGCCGAGCGAAAGCCCCCGGTGCCGAAAAACGATATTGCGATAGCGATACTCGGCGGCACGGAGCTCCGCCCAGGGAATTCAATGACCCTGACGGCACTCGTCACCGGCACGGATAACTCCGATGTCATCTGGGAGATAACCGACGGAGAGGAAAACGCGGAGATAGACCCGATAAGCGGCGTCCTAACCGCAAGTAAGACCGTCACCGGCAGCGGTATCGTAACCGTCCGCGCGACGAGCCTTGAGGACGAGAAGTCCTACGGAACAAAGGTAATAACCGTCCTGACAAAGCCCGCCCTGACGCAGGCGATGCTCGACAGACTTGCAAACGAGGGCAAGCTCGGCTTTGACGGCTACGTCTACATAGAGGTCTACACAATAGGTCTCAATTCCACGCTCTATACGACGACCTCCACCTCCGTAAAGACCTCTCTTGACGGCTCAAACTGGTATGCCGAATACGACAGCGGCGGGCTCGGCGTCATATCCGCCCTATATTACAGGAACGTCGACGGTATTGCAAATCAGATAGGCGTCAGCTACGAGAACACCGAGGAATTCTCCCCGATGCTCGACAAGGACGGCGCAAAGGTTTCATGGAGCGCGTCTGGTCTCTACAACAACTTCAAGGGTCTTACGGTCGACGACTTCACCTTCAACGAGCAGACGTGGAGATACGAGTATACAGGCTCCGATAAAAACCTCCCCGCCCGCATGACCGCGTCGGCAAACCCCTATGACTTCACCCCCTCCGGCATATCGCTGATAATCGAGGAGGGCGAAATAATGGGTATCTACTCAAAGAGCGAGGCGGACTACTCCGTCGCCCCCGGCTACCTCTCCTACCAGGAGCTTACGGTTGCCGTCAACTACGGCGACACCGTCGAGGTCCCCTCGATAGTCCGCTATCCGACCGACGAAAACGGAGTGCACGCGCGCCTTAACGCCGCGATAGAGAAAATGCACGCCCTCGGAAGCTATACTCTGACCTTCCGCGAGACGACAGCCTCCTATCTCTCCGGCGGACGGTATACGACGACCGGATTTATAGAGACCGTAACCGAGAGCGACTGCGTATTTGAGCCGGTGTCGATAAGCACCGACGCGGGCGGAAAAGAGCTTCTCACAAAAAACGGCAGTCCCTACGGCTACCGCAAGGTGCGCGATAACCTCTACAACGCCTATTTCGTAAATGCGGATACCGGGCTCCCGAGAGCCTCCCGCGCGTATGCCGACGACTTTTCCGCCGCCCGCCCGGGCTTCGGATTTGCGGCGGAGATATTCACCTCCTATTACGACAGCGACCCGGAGAACGAAAGCTCCGGCGAGATAACCTACTACGTTGACGAGCCGATGTCCGGCGTCGCCTCCGAGTTCTACTACGGGGTCGGAAACGACATAGCCCTCTACGGTATATTCGCACAGCGCGGAAACATCACCTACCGCGAAAACGGGCAGACGGTGACAAAGAGCTTCACACCCTACGTTACCGTCGATAAGGCGACGGGATATATCACCGAGGCGGGATTTTACTTCTATCTCGGCAGCGTCTACGGCACGGTATCGATAACCTACGGCGACTTTGACACGGCGACGGTGCCGGATACGGTCTCCTTTGACGGCTATGTTGCAAGAGAGGTACCGACCTCCTGGAACGAGCTCACCGTCATAGTCTCCGGTCAGACCGGCTCGACGGAGGACGACCACGAGGAGGCGGCGCCCACGGCGCTCGGAAGCTTCTTCTCCGACGACGATATATGCGAAAAGCTCCCCTTCTTCGGAAATGTCCTCGGCGACACGTACGGCTTCGGCATGACGACATATCACACCTCCGGCACAGATAAGCGCAACCACCGCTCGATAGTATTCTATTACGACGTCCCGCTCGACAGAAACTACACGATAGACTCCTCTATGAGCGCGGTCAGGGAGTATCTTGTCAGCCTCGGGTTTATAAGAAACCAAAACGACGAATATGAAAAGGACGGGCTCGTGATAGCCCCCGTCGATTCAAGCCTTGATCTCACCATATATGTATGGGCAAAATAGGAGAGCCGCGCCGACACCGGCGCCCTCTCCGGAATAAGCAAGCTTAAAAAATCTCTTATGAAAGGGTGATAAAATGAAAACAGGAAAATCCACAAGGCTTGTGGCGCTGCTGCTTCTCATAGCAATGCTGCTCATCGCCGCCGTGTCGTGTAAGGACGACGTAACTCCTCCCGGTCCGGACGACAACGGTAACAACAAGCCGGCACCTACGGCGGTCAAGCTGACCGTCGCTCTCTCCGCGACGCGCATCTCCGGAGATGAAACCGTAACCGCCACGGCAACCGTCGAGGGAACCGATAACAAAGCGGTCACGTGGACCATAAGCAACACCGATATGGTGAAAATATCCGACGACGGCGTCATTTCGATTGTCAAGTCACCGAAAAAGGACTCCTTCGTAAAGGTCACGGCGACCTCCGTCGCAGACCCGACGGTTTCCGCGAGCAGAACGCTTATAGTAGCGGCTCCGCGCGTCGAGGGACGGGTCGGAGACCTCACCTCCGATATGATAGCCGAGATAGGCAATGAGAACATAACCGTCACCGGAACGCTCACGGATATCTATGTCGACTACAACAACAGCTTCAACAACTCGGAGAACAGATACGACATACTCGTAAAGATGTCCGACGGCGCATGGGTCGGCACATGGGGCGTCGCGGGCGGCGAGAACAGGATAACCGACAACTACCGCCGCGGCGACGACGGCTATACCAACATGAACGGCGACTTCGGTCATGCGCTGACAAAGCTCTATATCGACCGTCACAACGAGGTATCCTCCTCGATAGTAAAGGACTACATGAGCATACCGACACTCTGGGAGACACAGCACCTCTGGAACCACCTCTCCTCCCTGAACGTGAACCGCTTCACCTATGATATAGAGAACGACATCTATAAGTACACCCTCAACGTGAACGACGAGGCAGACCTCTATCTCATGACCTACCTCTCGTTCTGTCTCACTCCCATGCTCTCCGATACTCTCTCCTCCCTCTATCTCAAGGTTGAGGACGGAAAGATAACCAAGCTCTCCGCACAGACCGAGGTTCTCCTCTACGGCGGCGAGACCGACAGCACCGGAAACATCAAGGACCCCGACGCAATGAGCTACACCACCTTTGAGGTATCCTTCTCGGATATCGGAACCACCGTGGTTGACGAGCCCGGGCAGTACGAGGCTCCCGATTATGCAGAGAAGCTCGAAGCCGCGCTCGCAAAAATGCAGGCAGCGAGAAACTACTCCTACATGACCGAAGACAAGCAGACCTATGCCGCCACCGGCGACTCGAGCGACTATGAGCTGAGCTCCCTCTCCGGCACGGCGCTCCGCGCCCGCCTCAATGCACAGGCATCCGCCGGCTTCCCGTACAGAAACAATACCACCTCCACCGGAACGGTAGGCGAGGTCGGCTTTATCACAGCAGACGCGATAGTAAGAGCAAAGACGATAAAGTACACCGCCACCCTTGACGGCAAGGACTACCGCACCGAGTACACCGGCGTAAAGCAGAACGCAAACGGTACGTATGACGAATTCGAATACGATTCCTCCGTCGACGGCTTTGTCGGCACGAAGAACGTCTCCGGCAGCATAGCAGACACCCTCCCGATGTTCGACATGTCCGCGAACATATTTGAGTTCACAGGCATGCGCACGAACACCAAGACCGGCACAACGCTCTATACCTTCACCCTCCGCGACTCCGCAATAGTGCGCGAGGTGGCAAAGCAGGTCGCTACATACAACGCCACGTCTGCCGAGGCGTCGAGCACCGTTCCCTTCCAGATAGTCGTTGACAACAACGGAAATGTGGTCTCCACCACTTTCCCCTACTCCATATCCGGCGGCATCTATGCCGGCTACTGCACGACGACCTATAAGAACATAGGCACAACCGCCATTGACGAGAACGCTTTCACAAACTACGTTCCGAGAGTAATCAAAAGCGAGTGGAGCCAGTACACCGTCAGCAGATTCTATTATCTCTACACAAGCGACTGCTCGAAGTACGGCTGTGCGGGGGACCACTCCAAGGGCAACTACGACCACTCCTTCTGGGAGGCAACAGCCGACAAGGTGCTCGAAAACGTATACGGTGACGAATGGACGGGCGTTCCCGCCGCCTCCGTATTCATGAATATATTCGGCGATAATATCAGCGGTCCCTTCTACAGCTGGAAGAATGTCAACCCCGACGAAAACGGCGACGTGATAAACCACAGCTACATGAACATAACCGTCACCTCCTCGGAGTATGACGACAACATGCGCATAACCAACTATGACGAGATCGCAAATCAGCTGAAGGTTGCCATGGAGAATTGCGGCTTCACTCTCTCGCAGGCAAACTCCGATACCACGGGCGGCGAGACCGGTCGCTCCGACCGCTACCTCACCTTTATAAAGGGTAATATCGAGATAGTTATACAGAACAACGGAACAAGATACTTCTGGATATACTTCTATAAAACGGGAGACTGGACGCTCAAGAAGAACACAACCGCCTGAGCGAGGGGGTAAGCTATGAAAAACCTCCGCTTACTTCTGATTATTGCGGTGTGCGTTTTCTGCCTTTCGGCATCCTTCGCCTGTAAGACGGATACCCCGCCGTCCCCACCGGACGACGGCACCGCACCGACCCCCGAAAGGGAAGTAAAGATAACCGCAGTGACCGGGACGGTCATACGCGATACGGAGCTCCCCGTGTATGATTTCACGCGCCTCTTCACCGTCACCTCAGACGGCGAGGCGGTGAGTGTCCTTTCGGAGTGGATTGACTCCTCCGATGTAAAGCATGAGCCCGGGAGCTACTACGTCACCTGTACGTACGGCGGAAAGCAGGCTATTGCAATAATAACCGTGCGCTCCGTCGTATACGAAATAAAGCTCTCCTCCCCCTCCGTCTCTATAAAGCAGGAGCAGGTCGCAACCTTCTCCCCCATTGATTTCTTCTCGGCTACCGAGGACGGGGTGCCCATGACGCTCACCGCGGACATGTTCGTCTCAGACCTCTCCCGGGAGGTCGGAGGCTACACCTGCACTCTGACCCTCGGCTCTGCCTCCGAGACCCTCCGCATTGAGGTAATGCCGGACCATCTGCTCGAGGTGATACCCGCCTACCGTGAGCTCTCGCTTACGGCGGAGGAGACTTTTGGCTACGATTTCACGACCCTCTTCACCCTCTATGCAGACGGGCTCCCCGTCCGGGTGACGGAGGACATGATAGACACGTCGGCTCTCCGATCCCCCGAGCTCGGAAAGAGCTACGACATCATCTTCTCATATAAAATGGGAAATACCTCCTGCCGGCAGACGATAACGATAACCGTATGCGAGGAGGAGGAGACGATTGTCACGGCGAGGAGCGTCGTAACCTACCCGAACAGCCCGGTAATAGACCTGACAACCCTCTTCGAGGTGAAAAAGGGCGACAAAAGCCTGAGTGTCACCCCCGATATGATAGAGGGAACGGTGGACTATAACGGCACGGGAATTTATGAGATAACCCTGAGCTACCCCGGCTGTGCCCCCGCCGTCGCGACGGTGGAAATACGTGCCGGCGTCGTGATACTCGCCCCGGAGACGGTGACCGTCCGCCGCGGGACTGACAAGTCGCTCTATGACTTCTCCTCCGACTTCACGGTTATAGTCAACGGAATAAGATTCTACGACTTCACGTCCGGTTCCCTCGACGTCTCCGCGGTCTCCTTTGACCGATCGGGCGACGGCGGGAGCGCCACCCTGACTATACGCTACAACAAGGACCCCCTGACAGGGCTCGCCGGTAAGGCAAATTACACCGACTACACGGCGACGGTAAGGTATCTCGTCACCGAGAACACCTACACCGCGACTGTCATATCCGACAGCGTGCTTCTCCCCGCGGGGACAGGGAGCTATGACATATTCGGGAATCTGCGCGTGTCGATAAACGGAATAAACCAGACCTTCACGACAAATCCGGAATACGCGGATCCGATCTCCTGCTATGTGCGTCTGCTCTCCTCCCCCGTTGACTTCAGCTCTGCGGCGACGCAGAGAATACGCATAGCCGTGTACGTAAACGGACCGGAGAACGACCCGATAGAATTATCCTACGACCTCAGAATAGAGAGCGGTGTGGAAATCTCCGCCTCCGGCGCGTGGGTCTTTGCGGGCTATCCGTTATCTATACGCGACCTCTTCACAATACGCGACAACGGCGAGAGCGTCACGGTAACCTATGAAATGCTGCACGGCAGGGTCGACATCTTCACCCCCGGTGTGTACAGCGTAACGGTTATCTACCGCGGTATAGAAAAAACCGCCTCCGTCGTCGTGTTTGACGCGGGTATTCTCGGCACATACGAAACGAGGCTCACGACAATAGGCTCGGAGGACGAGACCGACGAGGACGGATATGTCACGCCGGGTAACGCTAAGGTAATACTGCCCGACCTCACAATATCCGCGGACGGAAAGGCGGTCTCGGGCGGCGATACCTATGAAATCGTCGGCGGGCTCGACGGTCATACGCTCATACTGAAAAAGGCGCAGAACACCTACACCCTGCACTATTCCGACGGTATAATAGTCCTCGACCCGGACAACAGCGTAAAGCTCGGCTTCAATGATGCGAAGCGTCCGCTCGTCTACTTCAGAACCGATATGTGGGATGTAAAGGCACGGGTCACGGTGAACTACGGCTCACAGTACGTCCTTGCATCGACAAACACATCATACAGCATTGACACCTTCAGAATAGAGTCGAAGGACGGCACGAGGACAATGTGGTACGCCCTGAGGGTACGGCTCGCCGAAAAGACCTCCGCCGACACGGTTTACGTAGTCGGCTGGGGCGCGGCAGAGTACCCGGAGAACTTCACTCCCGGGGCGGGCGTCGTCTCCTCTCTGCTCTTTGACGGCGAGAGCTACTCATTCACAATGTCAAGCCGCACGGAGGCAAAGGTAAACCGGCAGGATAACTCCCGCCCGTGGGCAAACCGGCGCTTCACCGGCACGCTCGGCGGTGATGAGGCTGTCCTTGTCACCGACCAGTACGAGAATTACACCCTCACCGTGGGCGGAAATGTTATCTTCCGCCTGAACCTCACAAACGACATGGCGGCGATGAAGAACGGCGGCGTAAACTACGCGGCGGGAATACTCTTCGTATACTCCGGGGGGTCCTCCGAGGGCGACCCGTACAGCTACCGATTCATTATCGATACCGAGGCGGGCACCTTCACCGTTTTGGAGCGTGATCCGCTCTTCGGCGTGTACACCCTCGGAGACTGTACCCTGTTCCTTGACGGCTACGGCACGGGATATATCTCGTTTGACAAAACGAGCTATAAGCAGACGCTCCTCACCTATACGGAAAAGGACAACCGCCTGACCGTCCGCTACCGCGACACCCTCCCGGGCTTTGCCTACGGGGACGGCGCGGAGCTCTGGGTCAGCCCGCTTCTCAATCTCCTGACGGTCAGCGAGATGCCCGGCACGGACAACGCGGGGCGCATATTTGAAAACACGTATATAACAAACGGCGCGATAGTCGAAATATCGAATGCGCAGATAGGCGCGGGTGCCTCGGCGCGCGATGAGCTCCTCGGGAATATCCGCATAATCACCCCGGACGGAGAGCTCGCCGGAGCCGAAAAGACGGCGGCGATAAACTTAAAAGCCGTCAAATTCAGCGCAGAGGGCTACTATGAGTTCACCGTGACGGTCCCCGTCCTCGGCGAGGCTGTCACCTGCCGGTATGCGGTAGCGATAATCCCCGCAATATGCGAGGGTAAGCCGATCTCAGCCGTATGGGGTCAGGGGACGCTCAGCTCCGGGTATTCTCTCACAATCGACGACTGGGGCAAGGTAACGCTCAGAAATTCCGGGACGGTTTATTACGGTCTCGCCACGGTGAGTGACGACGGCACGGCATTTACGGCGCGCGTGCGCTCCGGTACAGACAGCTTACTGCTGAGCGGCAGGATAATCTCCGACGGGCTTCTCCGCGTCGGTATCACCGGCGGGGTGAACGTCACCGACTACTTCACCACGGGAGCCTATAGTATCACGGGCAAGGCTGGAATGTACCTGCGCGCCTACACAGTCGGAGGAAGCACCTCATTCTTCCTCGCGGCGGCTCTGACCAGCGAGGGCTCGCCCGCCGTGGTCAGCGTGCTATCCGGCGATATGTTCACAACCGGGGCGATAATCTCCGTAACGACCGGCGACGGCACGGTAATTCTCCGCGTAAACGGCTGGGCTGATACGCGCACAGGGCTCACACAGTCCGACAGATGGCGCGGCGAATACCTGACCGCGGCGGGAGATTTCCTGACGCTCGACGGCTTCGGATCTGCGGTATACGGCGGTCTTCGTGGCGAATACCGCATGAACGGCGAGCTCGCCGTCCTGACGACCGACAGGCTCCGCGCCTTCCGCATTGATACCGTAAGTCTCACCTGCGAGGAGGTTACCGTCGTCCTTAACATTCAGAGCTTCGCCGGGCGGAGCTATACCGCAGAATATAGCTACGTCTGCTCAAACTACACCTACACGGCAACAACTGTAATTACGTTCGGCGATGACGGAAAGGTGCGGATAACCTCCGTATCTCCGTCGCATGACAGCTCCTCCGACGGATGCGAGGAGGACAGCTATCAGCCGCCCTTTACCTGCCCCTACAGCGTCGGTCGCTATACAGTCTCCGGTGACAGACTGACAATTGACACAGGCTCGTACAAAATCACATTCATGATAACCGATGTGGTAGGGCTCACAGCTCTTGTCTGCACCGAAACCGACCTTCCGACAGGGGTACAGGGATATTTCGGCGCGGGAACAATTTTCCCGGCAGGATAAGAAATCAGATAGTCACATCACCGGCGGGAGCCACCCCGCCGGGTATCAACAAACGTTTATTCTATATCAATATAAAGGAGATACACAATGAAAGGCAAAAAGCAACTTGCTCTCATCGGCGTGCTTCTGCTCCTTATATGTATCGTGTTCACGGCATGTCACAAGGAACACGACTACACCGTGTGGAGCATAACGGCAGCGCCGACGGAAGCCGAGGGCGGCAAGGCTCTCGGCAAATGCGAATGCGGAGATGAAAAGGAATTTGACATCCCCGCGCTCAGCGACACGACCGTATGGACAAAGGAGGTTACCAGAGCCGCAACTCATACCGAAACCGGCGAGGCGACCTACACGTCAAAGTACGGCACGGTAAAGGTTACCATCCCCGAGACCGCTCACGGCTTCGGCGACTGGACGATAACAAAGGCGCCCACCGAAACCGAGACCGGCTCCGCGACCCGCTCCTGCACCTGCGGGAGCAGCGAGACCGTAACCCTCCCCGTTCTCACCGACAGCGTATGGACGCTCACCGAGACTCCCGCGACGCATGAAGCCGACGGCAAAAAGGTGTACACCTCCGTCTACGGCAAGGTCACGGTAGTTATCAAGATGATCCCCCACACCTACGGCGACTGGACGATAACAAAGGAGCCCACCGAAACCGAGACCGGAACCGCCGCTCACACCTGTGAGTGCGGATATACCGAGACCGTAACAATCCCTGCCCTCACAGACAGCATCTGGACGGCGACAACCACCCCCGCGACCCATGAAGCGGCAGGAAAGACGGTATATACCTCCGTCTACGGCGAGGTTACGGTGGTTATCGCGATGATCCCCCACACCTACGGCGACTGGACGATAACCGAGAAGCCGACGCTGACAAAAACAGGCTCCGCAACCCACACCTGTGAGTGCGGACACGAGGAGACCGCGACGGTCCCCGTCCTCACCGACACCACCGTCTGGAGCTGTGAGCACCATGCCGCAACATATAACGAGGCGGGCAAGGATATCTACACCTCGGTCTACGGCGAGGTAAGCGTCACGCTTGAGAAGCTCCGCGCTCCCTACGACGGGAAGACCTACATGAATGTTCTTGTAAAGCCCGGAAAGAAAGCCGGAGCCTTCAACCCCGGAACATCATGGGAAGATGCAAGACTTACTCTTGACATGAACGGCGCCGGGCGCGGCGAGGCGTACCCCTTCAGAGGCTACACCGTGATAACCATGGTTGACCCCGCGACAGGCCTTGTAAACATAAGAGTTTACGGTCTGAAGAGCGTACCGACAGAGGAAACCGACCCGGGTGAAGACTGGGGCTATGGCGGCGACGAGGGCTACGTCACCTCCGGCGAGTATGTCGTAGACTACGACGACTACACCGATTATGCCGGATATGTGGATTTCGCCACCGGACTTATAATGAGAGTCAACGGCGCGTCCTACGACGACTTCTTCCTCTATATACCGCTTGATAACAACACGGATAAGCCTACCGTTACTCTCTCGGTATTCAATAACATCCTCATAACCGGTACCTGCGTTATCGGTGAGATAAACAGAAGCTTCTTCACGGACGGCAGCCGCGTGCACTTCGGCGTGACCTTCACGGGCAAGGACAACGCTCCCCTGACTGCCGACGCGACCTATAACGCTCCCTATCTCTACATAAAGAGCGGCGAGGACGGAGCACTCATAGCCTCCTTCGGCTACGACGGAGAGAAGCAGTGCCCGCTCGACGGACTTGAGGGCACGTATACGGGGGATGAGAGCCTTGTCCTCTCCGGCTACGGAAAGCTCACCCTCGGCGATAAGAACGGCGAGTACTCAAAGGCTCCCGACGGGGCGGATTACGACCTCGACCTCTGGCTCCTCGACGATGACGGAAGCCGCGTCTCCTACCGCCGCATAAAATTCGGCGAGGGCGGCAGCTACACGTTAAGCGCGCCCAAGGCGAGAATAACGTTCAGTGCCGGTGAGTACGCAGACGTTGCCGACGTCGTCACGGACCTCAACGTAGCGTTCGTTCTTCCCGTCCCCACGAATGCTACCATGACTTTCAAGGGCTGGTACCTCGACGCAGAGTGCACTCTCCCCGCCGGCGACAGCATACTCCCGACGGCTGATATAACGCTCTATGCGAAGTGGGTTGCAAAGGTGAAGATAAACCTCGTCGGCACACTTGACGGCGACAGCAGCACGCTCTATGTCGGCGACGGCGACAGCATCGGCAGCTATCTCCCCGACTACAAGACAGACCTTGCCGGCTGGCGTAAATTCTCCGGCTGGTACCTCGATACAAACGGCGACGGCAAGTATGACGAGGGCGACACGCTCCTCGAGCTTGACACGGTCATAACCGCGGAGGACGCTGATGCAACCGTAGTTGCCCGCTGGATGGCTCTTCCCCTCTACTACGGCACCTTCAACGGTGCAGAGCTCTGGGGCGTGAGCTACGGAAACGGCACGAACAACACAAAGACTCTCACTATCGACGAGAACGGCAAAATGACAGGCTTCCGCACGGGTACCGTCGCATCCTATGACCCGGATACACAGATCCTCACCTATACGGACGCTGATGGCAAGACCTATATACTCTTCTTTGATGCCGCAACGGGAATAATAGCCGCACCCGAATACGCGGGCGGAACCGAGCTCGGAACCGGCTTCCATATTCTCAGCCGTGAGACCGAGAGCGGCGCGACTATCCCGCAGCACTTTGCGGTAAGGACCGTAAAGGCTCCCGGCGGAACCGTTCAAGGGCTCTATGCGAGATTTGTAAAGCTCAATACAAAGCTCGGCGAGAATACGATAGTCCTTGTCTACAATAACCGCATCTACTCCGGAATAACGATAGCCGACACAGCCGGCACGGCACTTGACATCGACGGCATAAAGGCGTCGAAAACCGTTGTGGTCACCGCATCGGACGGCACGCGCGTGCTTGCCCTCGCTGCAAAGAATGCCGCGCTCTCCGGGTCCGACACCGTGGCTCTTGACGAGTATTACGGAACCTATACAAACGGCTCTGAGAGTCTGACCCTCGACGGCACCGGAGCTATCACCTACGGCGAGAAGAGCGGTGCTTACACCCTCCGCGAGGACGGCAGCTTCGATGTCTATTTCGCAAAGGACGGAAAGAATGTCGAGTACTGCATACTCACCCTTGACGGCAAGAGCTTCAGTATCGTTACCCCGACCGTCACGGTGATATTTGAGACCGCGTACGGCACACTTGACGAAACCACTCTTACTCTCAACAAGAATATCGTCATAACCCTTCCCGCAGGTCTTACCGACTCCGGAATGATATTCCGCGGCTGGTATCTCTCGACCGACAGCGACAAGACCCTTCTCCCCGCAGCCTATACCCCGACGGAAGACGTCACACTCGTGGCAAAGTGGGATGTAAAGGTCACCGTTACCGTTATCTATAACGACGGCACAACGGCGAATAAAACCTTTGAGTACGGCACGGGCGACAAGACGAATATCCCCGACCCCGTGTATGCAAAACACAAGTTTGACGGCTGGTTCACCACCTCCACATTCGACGTGGGAACCGAGTGGACGAACGGCGCGCTCACCTCATCCGTAACCATATACGCGAAGTGGAGCGAGGCACCGATATACAATAACGACTATGTGCCGGTAGAGATAACCGGGAAAAACGCAAATGGCAATACGTCGAGCGTCTATGTAAGAGGTCTCGTTCTGGCGATAAGCCCGAACGGAACGGCTACCGGAACCATGTGGCCATTCAGAGGCGATGTTGTTGTCAGAAATTACAACTCTGAGACCGGATACCTCGAGATAGTCGTGGCGGGCTCCTCAACCTATCGCGGATATATCGACCCGGAGAGTGGCTTCATAGTCATGACCTACAAGAGCGGCGACTCCGCCGTGCTCGGCGAGGTATTCCTCATGGTCGTGAGCAGCTCCTCTTCCGCAGTCCCCATTTCATCCGTATCCTCTTCGTACTGGAACGCCGGAATGACCCGTGCCATAGAGTACAGCTACACGGACAGCGACGGAAACGCTAAGGTATTCCGCGCATTCGTGAACAACGGCAAGGTGTACTTCAATGTAACCTTCTCCGACGCGCTGACAGGCGGTAACGCCGTCGCCGGCAATAGCTGCTACACGGCAAAGACGCTCTTCGTATTCGATAAGGGCGGAAATGAGCTCGCGCGCTTCGGCTACAACGGCACAACCCTTGTAGCCCTTGACGGCTATGAGGGCAGCTACACCGGAGCATCGGGCGACCTGACGCTCAACGGTATAAACGAGGTAACAACAGGCGGCAATACCGGAACCTATACAAAGGCGGCAGACGGCTCCTCCTACACCTTCGATGTCTATATGACCGAGGGCGACAAGACGGTATACTATGAGCTCACCGTCAACAAGGCTGACGCTACCTATACGATGGTAAAGCCTATGGTGGAAATCACCTTCGATTACGGCGGGCACGGGGACAACGCGACCGTCTCCTATAACAAGAACGTACCGATAACGCTCACCGTACCGACAGCCGACGGCTATGTATTCAGATACTGGTACGTAACCGAGGGGACGGCGCTGACCACTCTCACTCCTACCGAGGACGTAACCCTCCACGCAAAGTGGGACCTCAGCGTCATGCTTACGATAGTTTTCGGTAACGGTCTGGAGAACGGCAGCTATCCTTACGGCGCGGGCGACGCGCTCAACATGTCGGAGTACGCCCCCGCGTATACAAACGGAAAGAAGTTTGCAGGCTGGTACACCGATGAGGCTCTCACCACCGCTCTCACCGACACGACAATATCCGGAAATCTCACCGTATATTGCAAATGGGTAGAAGCCGCACCCGCGACAGTTGAGAACACGAGCTCAACTGCAAGCAAGTGCTTTACCTACGATGCGCAGACCGGGGTCTGGACGAGCGGAAATGCCGGGCTCAACAGCTCAAAATCCATAATAAAAATCACCGCCCTCTCGGATATAACCATTACCTTCAGCTACTGGGCATCCTCCGAGCAGGAGACGAAGTGGGATTACTTCTACGTAAAGAAGAACGGCGCCACGGTTCTCTACACCGACGGCGGCACATCCACAACCGAGAACTATAAGGAAGCCACGATAACCCTCAAGGCAGGCGAGTATATCGAGCTTGTCTATACAAAGGACGGCTCCACAAGCAGCGGGCTTGATAAGGCTTTCATAAAGGACCTTAAGATAAACGACATCGCCGTAACCTCCTACGACGCATAAACCGACACCGCAAAAGACAAAAGCTCATGGGCGGGAGCCGTATAAAAAGCATACGGCTCTCACGTGGAAAATCCTGCGTGCAAAAGCCCCATGAAGATCTCATGAGAAAAATCCTGCATGCAAAAGCCCCTTGAAGATCTCATGAGGAAAATCCTGCATGCAAAAGCCTCATTAAAAATAATACCGAAAAATCCCCGCGCCGGCAATCGCCGGCACGGGGACAGCGGAGGCACGGCAATCCCGTGCCTCCGTATTTTTTGTTTTCGCTTCGCTTGGCAATTCTCTCTGTCTGCGCGGCGCGCGGGCAACCCTTAAATCATTCCGAGGTCGCTCAGCATCCTGTTGACCTCGTCTTTTTTTTCATCGCTGAGATTTTTTATTGCGTTAAGCTTGCCCGACTGATTTTTCCTCACCTTCGGGTCGAATATACGGAACCACCGTTTTATCTCATAGAACGGCTGCAGGTATCTCCGCCCGCGCAGGCGCGGATAATTCGTGCAGAGAATATCGTACGGAAGCCACACACGGTGAAGAATATATCCAAGCCTCCCGCGCTCGGTCTGCTGACCGACGGCAACCGAATTTTCCGTATTCCCATACACCCCTCCGGCGAGGACAAACCGCTCCATTCGCCGGGTGGTGTCGTCGTGCTCCCCGTCGCCGAACCAAACCTCCGAGAGCCGGACGGCAGCCTCCGAGAACCCTTTTATCTTAGCTCTCTCAAGCATGGCGCAGAGTGCCTCACGGTCATATATCATTTTTTCGCGGAGCAGATATATATCGAGAAACGGTCTTATACCGCAGCCGCCGCCGAGAAAATGATAGGACGCATGTGCGAGCTGATGAAACATGAAAAACTCATTAGTAAACCTGTACTCGTGCCCATCGGCTCCCTCTGCATAGCTCCAGCACTCCGCGAGTAGCGCGTCGAGATTCTCCGTATTCTCCTTTATGCTGTAATGAAGCTCGAGGTGTACCCCGCCCTCCGACATAAGCGAGATGTCGTGATAGTTTCTTTTTTCGTAGGTGTAGCCGAGCTTTTCGACAATGAGCCGTGCCGCCGCCTCCACCTCGCTCTCATGAACGAGTATATCGATGTCACAGCTCGTTCTCATCCAAGGCTCGGGGTAATACTTCCGTATTACGGAACCCTTCAGCGGGATAAAATCTATCCCCGCGCCGTTAAGCACGCTTCTGAGATTCCCGAGCTCATAATTTATTTTTTCATAGCGGTAAACCGCCGTGAATATCTGATTGTCGAACTTCTCTCTGACTTTTATTATAGCGGCGCGCCCGGCGTCATCCGCCCCCGCGGAGATCTTTTCAAATCCGCCGCACTTATTCAGCGCGTCTCCGACGAGATGAGCGAGGTCATGGGATTTCGAGAGCCTGTACAGCTCACATAGCCCGTCAGCCATCAGCCCGCTGGTCGCTCCGCCTATGTCTTTCCCGCAGACCTCTCCGGCAACAAGAGCCGTCAGTATGCGCACGGTGTCCATGACCACACCTCCCTTTTTTCAGACCTTCTCTCCGAATGTATCCGGGTGCGCGGGGTCAAACTGCTCGTTTGCCCACATCACCGTGACAAGGTCCTCTGTATCCGATAGATTTATAATGTTGTGAGTGTATCCGGGGAGCATGTGCACAGCCTCTATCCGCTCGCCCGAAACCTCAAAGCGCAGAACCTCGTCCGTGCCTATCCTCCGCTCCTCAATAAGACCGTGACCGGACACGACAATAAAGAACTCCCACTTTGAGTTATGCCAATGCTGCCCCTTCGTTATTCCGGGCTTTGAGATGTTCACGCTGACCTGCCCGCACTTCTCGGTTTTCAGAAGCTCGGTAAAGCTGCCCCGCGCATCAATATTCATTTTCAGCGGAAAGGCAATCTTCTCTTTCGGCAGATAAGAGAGATACATTGAATAGAGCTTCTTTTCAAAGCTCCCGTCCGGTATCTCCGGGATAACGAGCGTCCTAGGCTGGTCGTGGAATTTTTTCAGACACTCCACAATATATCCGAGCGTCGCCTTGTACGTCACCGGGGCGGCGCAATATCTGCCGCTTTCGGTGAATACCGTATTGACGCCGTCAAATTCGCACCTGTGCTCCCTGCCCTCGAGGGCGTCGAACAGCTCCTCCACAAGGTCATCAATGAACAACATTTCGAGCTCCACCGACGGGTCGTTGACCGTTATAGGCAGGTCGTTTGCTATGTTATTACAGAAGGTGCCGACCGCGCTGTTGTAGTTCGGGCGCACCCACTTGCCGACAAGGTTCGGAAAGCGGTAAATCAATACACGGGCACCAGTCTCCTCGCCGTATGCGAAGAAAAGCTCCTCCCCCGCGCGCTTTGAAAGCCCGTACTCGGAGGTACCGAACCTCCCGGCGAGCGTCGCCTGAATTGACGAGGAGAGCATTACCGGGCAGGTGTTATTGTGCTTTTTCAAAAGGTCAAGGAGCCGTGACGCAAAGCCGAAATTCCCCGCCCGGAACTCCGCCGGGTCCTTCGGTCGGTTCACCCCCGCGAGGTTGAAGACGAAATCCGCCCTCGCACAATAGTCGTCGAGCTCCTCCGGGATGCCGTCAATATCATATTCGTATATCTCTTCAATGCGGAGCTCCGGGCGCGTGCGGTTCTTTCCGTCGCGGATATTTTTGAGGTTTTCGGTGAGATTCTTGCCGACAAAGCCCTTTGCGCCTGTTATAAGTATTCTCATAAGTCTTTTCTCCAGACCATCTTGTTGACAACGCCTGTGTAAGACTGAATGATTTTTACGACCTTTGAGGACACGTTTTCCTCAACATAATCCGGCACGGGTATGCCGTAGTCGCCGTTTCGGTTCATTTCGACCGCCGTGTCAACCGATTGAAGAAGTCCTCGCTCGTCAATACCGGAAAGTATAAAGCAAGCCTTGTCGAGTGCCTCCGGGCGCTCTGTCGACGTGCGTATGCACACAGCCGGGAACGGATGCCCGACAGAGGTAAAGAAGCTACTCTCCTCCGGGAGCGTCCCGCTGTCCGAAACCACGCAAAATGCGTTCATTTGTAAACAATTGTAGTCATGGAAGCCGAGCGGTTCATGCTGAATTACCCGCTTGTCGAGCTTGAAGCCCGATGCCTCGAGCCGTTTTTTAGAGCGGGGATGACAGGAATACAGCACAGGCATGTCGTACCTTTCAGCCATTTTATTGATTGCAGAAAACAGGCTTACAAAGTTCTTTTCGGTGTCTATATTCTCCTCGCGGTGTGCGGAAAGCAGGATATATCCGCCCTTTTTAAGTCCGAGGCGTGTATGAATATCGCTCGCCTCGATCTCCGACAGGTTGTTATGGAGCACCTCTGCCATAGGAGAACCTGTAACATAGGTGCGCTCCTTCGGAAGTCCGCAGTCGGAAAGATACCGGCGTGCGTGCTCGGAATATGCCATATTTACATCGGAAATAATGTCGACGATACGGCGGTTCGTCTCCTCGGGGAGGCACTCGTCCTTACAGCGGTTGCCCGCCTCCATGTGAAAGATAGGAATATGCAGCCGCTTTGCGCCTATTACCGAAAGGCAGGAGTTCGTATCGCCGAGCACGAGCACCGCGTCCGGCTTTATCTCTGCCATAAGGGTATACGACTTCGCGATGATATTTCCGCAGGTCTCGCCGAGATTTGCGCCGACGGCGTCAAGATAAACCTCCGGGTCGGCGAGCTTCAGCTCCTTGAAAAACACGCCGTTGAGGTTATAATCATAATTCTGCCCCGTGTGCGCAAGTATAACATCAAAGTACCTGCGGCACTTTGTGATAACCGCAGAGAGACGGATTATCTCCGGGCGCGTGCCGACGATTATAAGCAGCTTCAGCTTGCCGTTTTCCTGCCACTTCACGTTCTCAAACATTTATCTTCCCACCTTTTTGAGCTCTTCCTGAATGTATGCGAGCGAGGCTATCTTTGCCTTTGTCTCCTCCACATCGAGTATGCGGGTATTGTTGGAATTGAACTCCGTGAGGGTGTTGCGCTTCTCGTCGCCCTCCTTGAAATACTTGTCGTAGTTCAGACCGCGGTTGTCGGCGGGGACGCGGTAGAAGTTGCCCATGTCGACTGCCTTTGCGCACTCCTCATTTGTAAGGAGAGTCTCATACATCTTCTCGCCGTGGCGTATGCCTATAACCTTTATGTCCTCCGGTCTGCCGCCGAAGAGCTCACATACCGCCTGTGCCTGTGTCCCTATCGTGCATGCCGGAGCCTTCTGAATAAGGAGGTCGCCGTTCTCGCCGTGCTCAAATGCGAAGAGAACGAGATCCACCGCCTCCTCGAGCGACATGATAAAGCGGGTCATCGACGGCTCGGTTATAGTTATGGGGTTGCCGTTCTTTATCTGGTCTATCCACAGAGGAATGACCGACCCGCGCGAGCACATGACATTGCCGTAACGGGTGCAACAGATCTTTGTCTTTCCGGAATTTCTCGACTTCGCGACGGCGACCTTTTCTTCAATCGCTTTGGTTATTCCCATCGCATTGATGGGATATGCCGCCTTGTCGGTCGAGAGGCAGATGACGCACTTCACCCCGGCTTCAATAGCCGCAGTGAGGACATTGTCCGTGCCTATTATGTTGGTGCGCACCGCCTCCATCGGGAAGAACTCGCAGGACGGTACCTGCTTCAGTGCGGCGGCGTGGAATATGTAATCCACCCCGTGCATAACGCCGCGGCAGGACTGCAGATCACGCACATCGCCTATATAGAATTTTATCTTGTCCGCCACCTCGGGCATCTTCGCCTGAAACTCATGGCGCATGTCATCCTGCTTCTTCTCGTCGCGCGAGAAAATGCGGATCTCACCTATGTCCGTCCCGAGAAACCGGTTCAAAACCGCGTTTCCGAAAGACCCCGTCCCCCCGGTGATAAGTAAAGTTTTGTTTGTAAAAAGACCCATTTTTATTTAACCTCAACCATTCCATTCACTATATGGCTTGCCCTCGAGAATATCTGCAATTCTCTTGCACGCTTTTCCGTCGCCATACGGATTGCATGCTCTGCTCATAGAATTGTAGGCATCTTTATCATTCAGAAGCTTGCTGAACTCATTATAAATCACATCTTCCGAAGTCCCCACAAGCTTCAGAGTCCCGGCTTCGACCCCCTCGGGGCGCTCGGTGGTGTCGCGCATAACAAGTACCGGAACACCATACGCAGGTGCCTCCTCCTGTATTCCTCCGGAGTCAGTCAGAATCAGGTACGCGCGAGACTCGAAATTATGGCAATCAAATACCTCGATGGGTTCAATTACGTGGATACGGTCACAGCTTCCGAGCTCTTCGTCGGCAGCCTTTCTGACGGCAGGATTCATATGTATGGGATATACAGCCTTGCAATCAGGATGTTCGTCGAGAACGCGGCGAATTGCCCTGAACATGTTGTGCATTGGCTCACCGAGATTTTCACGCCTGTGAGCCGTGATGAATATAAGCTTATCATTGCCCACCCAATCAAGCTCCGGGTGCGTGTAATCCTTCTTCACCGTGTGCCCCATTGCGTCAATGACGGTATTTCCGGTTACATATATACTGTCGGCTTTTTTCCCCTCACCGAGAAGATTTTTCTTTGCCAACAATGTCGGTGCAAAATTATATTTAGCTATCAAGCCTATTCCCTGGCGGTTAAATTCCTCCGGAAAGGGGGAGTAGATATTGTAAGTGCGCAGCCCCGCCTCAACATGTCCGACCGGTATTTGCAGATAAAAGCAAGCGAGTGCTGTTACAAATGCAGTCGATGTATCTCCGTGAACGAGTACAATATCGGGCTTTATTTTTTCAAGGACATCTTTGACCTTGTTCAAAATGCTCGTGGTTATGTCGAACAGAGTCTGCCCCTGTTTCATTATAGCAAGGTCATAATCCGGCTCAACTTGAAATGTACGCAGCACCTGATCCAACATTTGACGATGCTGTCCGGTCACGCAAACTGTCGTGCGGATATTTTCTCTCGTTTTAAGCTCATTTACCAACGGGCACATTTTTATTGCTTCCGGGCGTGTACCAAAAATAAGCGTAACTGATTTCATTGCAATTACCTCGAGTAAAAATAGTTATCTGCCTAATTTGTCTTTGAATTTATTTAGAATCAATTTAGACGTTCTTAAATCAGTAATAGTATAAATAATTCCACATACAACAAACATAACAACCGAAGCAATCGTTGCGCATATTATCCAACGAATAACCGTCATTTGCTCCGTTTTTACAAATACCAATCCAACATAAAAAGCTAAAATAATAACAGAAGTCATAATAATTTGTCTCAAAGTAGTCCGAACAAATATGCCGGATAGCAATTTTCGTTCTATGATAAACGTCATGGATATATTGCGATGCAGAGCAGCCACTATCATAGCAATCAAGACTCCCTCTACGCCCCAAACATAGCAAAGCACCACGCCCAACACCAACTGCAACAACAGATTTATAATGTTTGACAACCTGTTTTCTTTATACAGCGCAGCAGCATTAATTACGGCAGTAGCGGGAATGCGGAAAGAATACAGTGCTCCCCAAATTGAAAACAAGATCGCATATGATACATGTATGTAGTTGATATCATTTACCACGGAAACGTACAGTTTAACAAATGGAAGTATCATAATAGCACATACCGAGAATATCCATGTGAGAATAAACGATACTCCCCATTCATAAGTGTGAAATATCTCGGAAATGTCTTGCTTTAATACAATTTTTTCCCCTAAGAGAGGAGAGACCCCTGAGCTCAGCGCGGAAACGACAGCAATGACCGCACTAATAACAATACTGTATATCGCGTATACATTTGCTTCTTCATAGCTAAGCATCTGTGATACTATCACAATGGGTAACGTCGTGCTTGTATTGATAGATATCTGCAAAAGCAATGCGTCCCATCTGTTATTTGTAGTTAAAGTATCAGGTGCATGTGTGGAGTTAAATGTGAGATTCGGGTAATTTCTTTTTACATAAAACTTCAAAATGACAGAACGTATAAATAGAGTAAAAATAGGGATGATCTTAACAAAAACGACTTCAATCTCGAATTGTAATGCTATCCAAACAATTACAAATCTAAGTACCTGTGCTACAATCATTGCGAAAGAAATCACGTATTCTTTCTTGTCCGCAGTCAGTAACACTCTATATTTTGACATTGAATAAAAGTCGAATGCTCCATAGAACCCTATTACAAAAATTAAAGCGACAAATTCCATGTGCGAAAGAGCATTCGCACTACTTACCATCGGGAAAAGCAATGACAGCAGTATCACTAGTACCAAATATATGTAGCTGATCTTTTGATACTGTCTTTTTGAATATGATATTATCCCGCTTATGCCGTCACTATCGTTCTGATTTAGAGGTTTGTATAACGAGTGAATCAGAGATAACCCAAGTCCCGCCTCCAAATATGAGAAATAGGAAATAAAACTATTTATAGTCGAAATGACACCATTTATTTCCGAGCCGTACATCGCCAAATAAAGCCGTGGCAATACGATTCCCACAAGGAGATTTACAACTTGCAAAATCAGGTACGACATCATGTTTGCGTACAATTTATTTTTTCGTGCTATCTTCACTTGACATCCTCTGTCATAATACTGAATAATTGAGGGGAAGAAACAAATTCTGCGTCCGGAAACGCACACAGTATGTTTTGCAATAATTTCCGCAATCCAAGCAAGTTATTATTTCTGTTTTCGCAAAAAATCGAGCCAATATAATTAAACCTATGACTGCATATTATAGCAGGTTTTTTTGCAGCGAACGAGCGCTTTACCTCGTCAAAACATAGTTTAGCGCTTTCTGCGGGGTTGTGATAGTATGCAGGCTCGTATGTGCAGTTACGAACCGAATATACTTGCCCTAATCTATTCCTCTCACCTGTAAAGTGAATTCTCCTTTTATACTGCTTTTTTTTGCTTTGGGGGGATGGATAATTTTGCCATATAGCTGACTGTATAAAACGAATACCTAAGTTTTTTAGTGCATTCTCAAGCTCGTTATTCCACACATAGCAAGATGCAACGAACGATTGACTTGCGACACCAAACGCCGTTTTGAATATTTCATGTGCGTCTGTCAAAATTTTTGCGAGTTCTTCGTTTGTCGAATGTGACGTGTTAAACGCATCCATGTAACCAAACACATTGTCGGCAGAAAATGAACCGCCTACTCCGATCATATGATTCTCAAAAGCCAGTAGGGTTTCCCTATTGCCGCTCTTCAGGTCGTGCATCCAACGCCCAACATTCATATGTTCACGACAATGTAACTGCGGTACAAAGCAATTGCTATGCGCTTTAATTTGCTCAAAAATGGCGTTTTCACCGTAATAACGATAATAAGTTTCATAAAATGGCTCGAATTTATATATGCCTGATGAAATTTCGATTTCTTCAAATCTTGGATTCGCCATTGCAAAATTAGCCGTTATGACAGCAGGCTTTCCTTTATAATCGCGTACAGAGCATAACGCATCAAACAACATCGACAAATCTTCCGGGCTTTCGAGGCAATCGTTACTCAAAAACGCATCGTCCTGCGGATTGTCACCGAAAGAAACCAAACGTTCAAGCGTCTGCTTTGAGGGCATTCTAATACTCCCCCAATCGTCAGATTCTATTACAATTAACTTCCTGTCGGTGTGATAACCGCGAATTGAAACATATGCATCTTTCGCTTTCGTCAGTACAGCGCTCATTCTCACGCCCCTTTGTTTGAATAAATATTATGACCTTTCCGTCTTTTTTCAATAGGAGGTACCTCGGAATAGTTTTCTCCGTACAGTATAGTCAAATAGTCGTCTAACTTCTCCGGAACATAAAACTGCTCAGTCTCAAATATATGCAATGTAGGTTTCCCGTATATATCTTTTGCAATTACCTGCTTCTTAAAAGAGTACTGGCTTGAAAGAGAGCATACACGCCCTGTATTGTTGGTCGAGTATTTTTTGCACAATTTGTCAAATGATGCTATTATGTTATTCCTGAATGGGCGCAGAATTAAAGACACTATTTTTTTTATAGTCAACGTCAGTCTTGAATTATTATTATTTCTTACGTCGATTCTTTGAATAGCCTTTTTCTTTTTTGATATGGCTTTTTCATATTTTATCAATTCTTCATCATCGTCAGGAACATTATCTAAAGGAAAAACATCCAGATATAATCTTTTATCGAGTATCGTATTTTCGATTATCGGGTTATCTATGTATACGTCGGGAAAATAAATTCTTGTTAATGCAAAATCGCAGCGGTTGCAATTCTTGAAATTTACAACATCATAATGTTTATCAAAAAAATCGGTTAATTTAACAAACTTTTCATAATCTTCACGAAATAATCCTACGTCAATATCATCATCCCAGGGAATAAAGCCGTTATGTCTTGCCGCACCTAAGGCGCTACCCGCAATTAAATAATAGTTAATCTCGTGTTTTTGCATAAATTCGTGCAGTAATTTCATTAAATCCAATTGCATGCGCTGAACATATTTTATATCCAATAATTTCATCTTCTTTTCACTCTATTCCATAGTTTCTTTACAAAATCGGGGATTTTAGCATACACAATTTGTTTTGAAATATTTTTACATCTCATGCACTCAATCAATGCAGACTCTCCATTATTTAATAGCACATCTTGCATTATGTGTTTAGAATCCTGACTACGCGTCCCCTCATTTTCTCTAAACGCCTGATTATTATCCGAAGCTAATCTGATTGGGTATTGATATATGACACATTTTGAGCGTATCCTATCAAAATAATACTCTCCCGTTTTGGTGTTTACAGCGATCATTGACGTACCGGTTTTGTCATCCAATTGCTTATTATAACTCTGAATATTCCAAAAATCGCCCAAAGTTATATCTCCGACACGGCGGCTGCAAGCATATTTACAGTCGTAACAATATTCGTTGAATATGTTATACTTCAAGAAAGAATTATAATACGGGAATTCAAAACTATATCCGAAAACCGCTTTATTTTTGTTACCTTTTCTTAAAGTGTATGAAAAGCTGTGTTCTGCTCTCCTTGATTTTGCCCTGAAGGTGAAATCAATGATTTTCCCATTCTTCTTCTTTTCTGCTTCTTTCACACATATATCAAAAACCTTTTGAGTACCCGTTCCGTGGCAAAGAAAATCCACCAACAAAATCTGACCTTTGTATTTGTTGCTAAACAGATTCTTCACCGCACTCACTTGGCATGGGGTGCCAACAAACATAACCCTGATATTTTGCCTTAAAGAATCAGCAATATCAGCATAAACGCCATTCATATCACTGTGCAAATATTTGCTCTTACATAACTTTCCGAGGTCTTTAATGCATGTTGCTTTTGTATGAATAAGTTTAAGATTTGGATCAAACGCCGCTCCATAAACAATCCCGCCCTGCCTGATAAAGTCACTTGCTAATTCAAAAAAGATACCGCCCGAAGAACCGGAGTTGCGGTTAGCTATGGAGAAAGTTGCATAAACCGTATCACATGCCGGTTGGAATGACATGTTTAGCGCAGGGCAAATTCGTTTGCACAAACCGCACTTAGTGCATTTTACCGTATCGGCCGAAGCCCTGCCTTCACCCCACGTGTTATATGAAAAATTAATAGCATCGTGTGGGCACATATCAACGCACGCCTGGCATCCTATGCAAGCATTACTATCAACCATCTCTGCTCTCCGGATTGAAAATTTTATATTTTTTCTCTTATCAATGTTGAACTGATGCCGTCAGTGTGTGGTAAGAACACGACATCCACACCAATTCTTGAGAACTCTTCTACAATAGCATTATACATGTCCGTTCCTTTCCAATCGCTACCGTGAAACAAAACATCAAAATGCAATTCGTTATATGCTTTCATTTTATCCATAGATGTTTGCGGAACTACACGATCAACATATTTTATTGCCCCTACGATTTCGCATCTTTGAGCAAACGGAATTACCGGAGTTTTATGCTTATAAGATCTGACAAGCTCATCGGTTGAAACACCGACAATCAAATAATCGCACTGCTCCTTTGCTCTTCTTAAAATGTTAAGGTGCCCAACGTGAAACATATCGTATACACCGGTTGTGTATCCAATTTTGTATTTTTTCATTAACCTACCCTCTCACTCATCTGATGACCGATTCGTTTTTTGTCGTTGATGTATAATATGGAAACCCCCGCCAACAAAATATAATAAAACAAGCCATAAGAATCCATCCCCGCTAAAGCCATGTACATAGTGAGCACAAACAGCGCCGGGATATAATTAACCAATCTACTTTTCGCGTGTTTTTTTGGGAAACAGAATTTAATGGTAATTAAAAGCAATAAGCTTCCGAATATGCCCAGACGAAACAGCATCTCTATGTACAAATTGTGCACATTGTTTTGAGCATATGAAAGCACCGTCGCGTCAAAGCCCTCTCCAAAAAGCAAAACTTTTGTACTCTCAAATATGTAGTTCAGATAAATTTGATTTAGTCTATCGCGTCCGGTATAGATATTTTCAGTGTTAAATCTCGACAATATTCGATTTATAATTTCAACTTGTCCGCTGTATACCGCCGATGCAACTACTCCCAGAATAATACATAATATCACTGCCAGAACCTTATGTTTTGGAAAGAGTATTAGTAGAAGCAAAGCAGCCAAAAACGCTATCGCAGTCAGGAAATACGATTTGCTATATGTGGTAAATCCAAGCAAAAACAACGGCACTGCCAAAAGCCAATACTTAAATTTAATCAGTTTATAGTAGTAAAGCACGGTCAAAAAAGTCAAAGATGCCATGATCGCCAACGAACAGTAATTAGGGTCATCTAACAGTCCGCCGTTGCGGACAATCTCCCCGCTCGCGTCAAACTGTACTATTCGTAAGTAGGCGCTCACAGTATCCATGTATGCGTTGCTTTGGCTCAACAGCATCATTAGCAGCATGCTCGCAGAAAAGTAGCATCCCATCATTTTTGCTAACTGCATGCTATCGTCCTCACGAATAATTGCTCTTAGATAGTACGCAATAAGCAGAACTCTCGCAATCAGCTTAACCACATTCAGATAATCAATTTTCGTGGAAAAAAGGACTATGTGCACGATTGTTAATGCTAAACCGACAGGCAATGCTACACTAAATCTTATAGTTTTGCGCTTAAGCAAAACATCAAAGATGATTTTTATGAGCAGTAACATTTCGCACACCGTTAAGAAACTCATTGTTTCCGGTGACAACTTGAATATGTTAGCGAAAGGGAAAAAACTGTAAAGCAAGATATAGGCATATTGATTGGGAAAAAGAACCAATGACAATATAAAAAAAAGTACTGAAATAAAAGCGAAAACTTTTCCTGCCAGCGGGGCAATAATTATTGATAAAACGGAGAGGATATATATTACCAAGAATAAATTGTTCTTTTCCTTTTTGACAATTATTTTTTCATTGCCGTCAATAGTTTGACCCATTGTTCACATATCCTCTCTACCGAAAATTTTAGTGCTGTATCGTAGGAGTTTTTGGACATACTTATTCTCCTATCTGCATCGCACATCAGGGTGTCGATTTTTTCGGTCATTACTTCCGGAGTGGTTGCATCTATTAAATAACCGTTTATACCGTTACTTATAATTTCATTGGGGCCCGTTTCTATATCAAAACTAACGAGCGGAAGTGATTTTGCGGCTGCTTCAAGTAACACCATCGGAAAGCCCTCATATCGCGAGGTCATAACAATGAAAGAATACTGAGGATACAGTTCGTAAATATTCAGGGCATTACCTTTCAGCGTCAGTCTATCAGCCACAGAGGTGTTAAAAATGAGGTGTTGCAATCTGTCAAAATCTTCTCCGTCGCCGTAAATATCCCATTTCCAATCCAAATGGTTTTCTAACACTTTTTCTGCAATTTTGATCAAAAGATCATAATTTTTGGCATAGCACAATCTGCCGACACTGATTATTTTTTTTGAATTTATATCGTATGATGTGTGTTCTTCAAACAGACGGTCGTCTACAGGATTGTATATAAGCACGTTCTCCTTTTTTATAAGAGAATCGTAATATTTTTTAGCAGCTTCGGTTATAAGGACATTAGCGTCGGAATGCTTTAACCCGAACCGACGAATCTGTTTTTGAAACTTATAATCTCCGCAAACCTTTGGATTGGTATGTTCCCAGCAAATTGATTTTGCTCCTGCAAGTTTAGCGGTAATCACTGCTACGGGAAAGTATAAAGCGCCACACCCGATTACAATATCAACGTTATATTTTTTAAGCAATCGCTTAACCTTTTGTATGATCCCCCCGGCAATTATTGCTTTTTTCATGCTCACGGGAGACTCGTATAAATGAACGCGTTTTACTTTACCGTCAATTTCGACGCATTGATGTCCCTCATCCAGAAACTCGATCGATAAAATATTGTAATCGTCACGATTGGATAAATGATTCAAAATGATGGAAACTGCTCGTTCAATCCCTCCTGAATTAGAAAAACCGGAATGAAAAAAAGCTATGTTCATATGGCCTCCGAAACGATCTTCTGGACTGTTTTCTCAAAAATTTCATTATCTTTTTCAAACCGGCTCAAGCTTTGATTCATGTAAGAGACCATTTCCTCTGCGTTTATATTAACATACCATTCGTACAATTCGTCCAATCGTTTAGTATTTTTGTCAATATCAAAAGAGTAATCTCCGGCTATTTTTGACATCACAGTACCCGGGCTTGTGATCAAAGGTTTTTTATATATAAAAGAGTCGTAAAGTTTATTGGATATCGCGCACTTAACCAGATATGAATCATTTCCATAGTCGTTGAATAGAATATCTATTCCACAGACAATTTTACTTTTCTCACAAGGTTCGTAGCTACCAAATACTTTCACTCTTTCAGTACCACAGTCTCCGGCATAATCGCTCACCAGGTTTCCATTAACTTCGTTACCGAAAAGATAAAAGCAAAATCTTCTATCATTTTTTACCAAATCAATGAGTCGCTTACACTCCTTAACATACGCTATCGAACCTACATATCCGATTCTGATAGGATTAATGTGCCTCTCAAACGGAATATTCATATTCGCATTCACGGTAGAAAAATTATGGCATATAATATATTCCGAATTCGGTAAAAATGTTCTAAATGCGGGTGATGATATCACTCTCGTATGAGCGTGTTTCAGCACTTTCGATTCAATATTTTTGAAAATCGGCATCTTATCATATGTATAGTCTCTGATGTCGACTAAATATTTTTTTCTGTATTTTTTTAATAATACATGTGAAAGAAGGATTGCCGGCAATGTCGTAAGCACAAATACAAAACCGTAGTTTTCCTTTTCAAGTATGTTCGTTACATTTTTTTTGAAAGAAATGAAGTTTTGTATCTTGCTCTTGGTTTTGTCCCAATAGATTGAAATTAAGTTTCCATTAGTCCTTTCGTCTATTTGATCTCGATTTGGAATGATAACATCATAGTTCACCTTGTATTTGTCAAGCAGTTCGGTGTAAGTTCTAATGTACGGTGAATACTTTATATTGTTAAACCCTATAACCGCAACTCTCACAATGCACCTCATTAACAATTTTTTATGCGTTTAATATTTTTTGAAGTTTGAGGATAAAGCCATCTTTTTTGTAATTCTTTCCATAGTAGTTGGTCGAATTTTCTATAAAGCCATTTCTGTCCGCATGTATAAAATCCATAACGCAAGCGACCAATCCCTCAACATTTTCAGAGTTTGTACACATGCCAGACATTGATTCGTCGATGACTCGCCTCGCCTCCCCGTCGATTGCTCCGATAATAGGCTTGCCGGCAGCCATATACGACTGCACTTTTCCTGGCAATGTCAGGCTGATAACGGGGTCTTTTTTCATAGTCACAAGCATTGCATCTGCCATCGCATAGTAGCGCGGCATCTCGGAGGACGGCTGCCTTCCATGAAAGATTACCGGGGCGGACAGCTCTTCTGCAAGCTTCTTACACTCATCAAGGGCGATACCGTCGCCCACCACATGCCAGCGCAAATTAGGAATATCGCGACACAGTGCCGCAGCCCTGACGATAGTATCGACGCTCTGCGCCGCGCCTACATTTCCGGCAAACATAAGATCTACAAAGCCGTCAGGCTTTTTTCTGCATTCATCCGGCGTGAAACGTTCTTCGGCATATTGCGGCAAATATGTTGTGTCATTAATTCCGAACTTTTCCGCGAAATACCCGGAAAACGATTTTGACGACACAAGGATTTTATCAACCGCACGATACACTTTTCTTGACTCTCTGTCAAACCACTTATATATCACGCCGCCGGTAACCCCGCCGGCACTTATACTTGCCGGCCAAAGGTCAAGACAATACAAAACGGATTTTATGTGATGCTTTTTCGCATACCGTATCCCCGCCTTTGCCATCATGACAGGCGAGAGCTGATAGATAAATACAACATCAAAATTGTCTTTCAGGCGTTTCACCGCGCGTGTCGATGCTCTCGGGTAGCTGTAATAATTCCAGAGCCTGTGTATCGCACCTGTTTTCCTCGGGTGAATTTTACACCGTATCACCCGGACCCCGTTTATTATTTCATCGGCTCTCTGCCCGTTTTCGTATCCGGGATATATTTCGCCCATAGGATAATTCGGAGTGCCCGTAACAACGGTTACTTTGTTTCCGCGGCGAACCAGTTCCTCGCAAATGTCGGAGATACGGAACGGCTCCGGGAAATAATGCTGACAAATCACCAATATGTTCATTTCCCAGCCGTTTCCCTCTCCGCCTCTTCTCTCTTCATCTCTCCGGTGCCGCCCTCGACGACGCCGTCATGGTGGAGAACCGAGGTTATTGTGCCGAAAAAGCATTTGCAGTCGAAGCCGAAGCTGAGCTTTTCCACATACTCGCCGTCGAGCCGCGCCTTTTCCGGTATCTCAAGCTCGTCCCGGCCGTTTATCTGCGCCCAGCCGGTAAGACCGGGGCGGACATCGTTTGCGCCGTATTTATCCCGCTCGGCGACGAGGTCGTCCTGGTTCCAGAGAGCGGGGCGCGGACCTATGATACTCATCTGTCCGGCGAGAATATTGAATAGCTGCGGCAACTCGTCGATGCTCATTTTCCTCATCCATCTGCCGCATTTAAGTATGTACTGCTCCGGGTTTTCAAGCATGTGCGTCGGCATATCGTGCGGTGTCGACATCTTCATGCTCCGGAATTTCAGGACATTGAAAAACGTTTTATGTATTCCGACCCGCTTCTGCCGGAAGAAAACCGGACCCGGGTCCTCGATGAAAATTATCAGCGCGAATATCAGCATCGGGAGCGCAAGCACCACAATGCCGATAAATGACAGGACTATATCAATAAGACGCTTGAAAAAATGCTTGTACATTCCTTTACCACCGATCTCAAAATTTCCCGCACACGGGCTCCGCCCGCCGGGTCACTCTCCCATGAAAACCGCATTATACCCGAGCACGGTCATCTCGCTCATGCTCTTCCCGGCTGCAACAATGCTCCCGCACTGGAGGAGGCACCCCGCGCCGACAGTCGCATTATGATTTACTATTGCCCCGGCACAGACGACAGCACCCGCGCCAACGCTCGCCCCGGCGTTGATAACCGCCATGGGCTCAATGATAGCTCCGCCCGCAACCGTTGCCGACGGAGAAACATAAGCCCGAGGGCTTATGAGTGCGGCTAAATGAAAGCCCGAGGCGTCGAGCTTCCGTATGTAGTCAAGTCTCACATCCGGGTTGCCGATAGCGACAACCGCATATTCATATTCGCCCGCATACAGCCCGTAATTTCCGAGACTGTCGATAGCGGATTTGTTTTCGTCGTCGAGAAAGGCAATCTTCCCGAATGTGCCCATAGAGTCGGCGACTTCCTTTGCCACCATGCCGTACTGCCCCGCACCGAGAATAAGGAGGCTGTTGTTTGTTTTCATAAAAGCTGCGTTCCGTTTCTGTTTTCTTTCGCGCCACCTGCGGCGCTCTTTACGGTCTCAGACACCCGCCACGCCGCTTTCTGAAAATGTTCCGGTTTCTTGCGGGGTGTCGCGGTTTGCGGACACGCATTGCGGCAAAATCGCACACGCCGTGCTCTTATATAATACTACGCGCGAAAAGATTTGTCAATAGCCCGATAAGAGTGCGGCGCTGGCATCCGGCGGCGGGGGCGGGAAAAAGCGGAGTGCCTGCCGCGCGGCGCGCGGC
>CAKRQL010000026.1 GCA_934393265.1 uncultured Eubacteriales bacterium
ACTCGCAACAGAATATGACGGTCGCGTAAAATTTCTTATGGTGAATGTTTTTTATGACGGCAAAAAAGAGCGGTCGCTTGATCTTGTTTCTCGGAATGGCTATACTTTTCCGCTTTATTTCGACAGCGGGAACTCTGCCGTGTCCACTTACGGAATTTCGTCTATTCCGGAAACGATTTTTATTTCGTCGGGCGGTAAAATAACGGTAAAACGCGTGGGCGCGATGAGCGAGGCGGTTTTGAGAAGTTATCTGACGCAATTATTACAGGAGAAAACAAAATGAAAAAAATTATTTCTGTTTTTTGCGCTACGTTGCTTATCGTAGTCGTCGCTTCGACGGTGTGCGTCGGCTGTAACGAAGCAGAGCATAAGTTTTCTGAAGATTTAAGTTACGACGAAACTTATCACTATCGTGTTTGCGCGGACAACGGCTGTAACGAAAAAAAGGATAAAGCCGAACATGTTTTTGGCGAATGGACTGTAACCGAGGAAGCTTCGACGACGAAACAAGGGCTAAAAGAACGTGCCTGCAGCGAGTGCGGATATAAAAAGAGGGAAACTGTTCCCATGGTTGTGAATCCCGAACGCACGATAAAGTTGAAATCGGGCGTAACGCTCGACAAGGTTTACGACGGCAACGCTGTAGTCGTATCTGCGGATAATTTCGAGTATGACGGCGGCGGAGAAATTACTTTTATGTTTGCCCGTAACGGAAGCGAAGAGTGGTTTTCCGAAGCCCCGAAAGAAATAGGCAAATACATTCTAAAGGTAACTGTTGCCGAGACCGGAACGCATAAAGGCACTACGGAGACTTTTGGTTTTGAAATAAAAAAAACCGCAGCCATAACCGGCAATTATAAGAATTTTACAGTAACCGACGCAAACGGAAAAGCTGTAAAGCTTTCGGAATTTATAGGAAAACCCATAGTCATTAACTTTTGGGCGGCTTGGTGTGCTCCCTGCAAATCCGAACTTCCGCATTTCGACAAACTCGCAAAAGAGCTGGAAGGTAAAGTGGAGTTTTTAATGGTAAGCGTATATTTGAATAAAGACTATGTTAAGCAATTCGTTTCGCAAAACGGTTATACCTTCTCTCTCTATTTTGACGATAACGAAGAGGGGTCAACCGCCTATGAGGTCACGGGAATACCGGTTACGGTGTTTATAACCGCAGACGGGAATATAGAATCAAAAGTGGTAGGCTCGATGAGCGAGGCGGTTTTAAGAAATTATATAGACGGTATATTAAACTAAAAAGGAGATAAAAATGGTGATCGACGTAAAAAAAAGCAATTTTCAGGAAGAAGTAATTTCGGCAGATAAACTCGTTCTGGTGGATTTGTACGCAACGTGGTGCACTCCTTGCAAAGCGCTTGCGCCCGTTTTGGAAGAGTTAGCCGATAAATATGCAGACAAGATAAAGGTTGTAAAAGTAAACGTGGGCGAAGAAGAAAGCATAGCCGCAAAGTTCGGCATTGCGAGCATTCCTACGGTTATATTTTTCAAAAACGGGATAACCGCAGCATCGTTCGTAGGGCTAAGAAGCGCATCGGAAATAGAAAAGATGATTGAGAAGCTCTTATAAGCAAAAAACCGACTGTTGCAATTCCTCAAGGCCTTGAAAACAGGCAAAAAAAGCAATAGAATACGAATACGGCGAGTACGATCCGTTTGGCAACGCGAAAGGCGTAAACTTTTTGAGTTCGGGCGTGCCCCTGTTTTCTTCGACCGACAAATTCGAGAGCGGTTGCGGCTGTCCGGTCTCCCGGGCAGCCGCACTTTTTTATTTTGCGAATTTGATTTATCCTGCCGTAAATCTGCGATTTGCCTTAACCTCAGCTTTTCGCCACGGCAATATAATTTGCGAGCGCGAGGACTGCCGCATACGCGGGCTCTTTCGCAATGCTTCCGGCATAACCGCCGAGAGAGTAGACGCCCGTGTACCGCGCGCCGTCCTGCCGTACTGCCGTTATCGTCAGTTTTCCGCCGGCAGAGGCGAGAGGGATGCGGAGCGTTATCCGCTGCTCGCTGCCTGAAAGCTCAAATACCTCGTTCACCGTCTTTCCCGTCTCCGTGTCTGCGTAGCTTATCGTCACGCTACCCGTGAACGGTGAGCGCAGGGTGAAGATAAATTCCGGCACTCCGGAAAGGTCGAGATGCCCCTCCGAGAATACAGTGCGTATACCGGACATCGCGCGCGAGGTGTCAATTCCGCCGGGGAGCGCGTCGGCAGAGGAGTACGCCGCGGGCGTTCTTATTATCTCCGCATTGACAGCCGGACAGTCGGAGGAGTAGAGCGTGTAAACCGCTCGTATGTAGGCGAGTGCCGCGGCGGCAGAGCGGCGCACCCGCTCGCTCTCTCCGTCCCTCGCAAGCTCCCCGAGCAGGGCAGGGAGAGATACCGGGACCCTGAGAAGAATGTCCTCGCCGTCTGCGCTCTTTCTGAGCGTCAGGGTGAGTGTCGTGTCTGCGCTCGCCGCCTGCATGGCGTACTCTGCGGTGTAATACCCGCCGGAGAGCGTAAATTCAATTGCCGTCCCGTCCGGGAAAGTGAGCGCGGGTGCTCCTGCACTCTGCGGTACGCTGATTTTAAGCATCAGCCCGCGCTCCGGTGCGGCGGAGATTTTAACGTCTCCGAATACAAGCGTGAAAAGGAGAGTACGCAGCTCCGCCGTGCCAGCCGAAACCTCCTTAGCCTGTGCGAATACTTCATCCGAAAGCGACAGTGCGCTGCTTGCCGCAGATAGCCGCTGTGCGGTGGTTTTCGCCGTGTCCTTTACCGTAGCAATGTGGGAGAGGTATGTTACGGAGGCGTTGTACGCCGCCTCCATATTCGCAAAATCGGTTGCATATTCTCTTATCAGCGCGGTGGGTAGTTTGGCCGTCATGCGCAGCTCTTTTGCGCGGGAGAGAGCATAGGACAGCTCGGCGAGTGTCGTTGCGTTTTTCGCGTTCCCGTACAGGGAGGTGTAGGCGCGCTCGATATTGAGCGGAACGTCGGAGCGGTATATCTTCAGGTTGTCAAGCATGGTGCTCCCGACGTTTGCCCCGGTGCTGATGCTTATCCGGTATTCAAATGTTCCCGCATTCGGGTAGGTGATGTCCTTTGTGGATATTCCCGAGCGCACGAGCGTGCCGTCAAGATACAGGTCGGCGGTGTTCACCTTATTTCCCGCGCTGTCGGTTATGTGGAGCACGTACGCGACATGCACCCATTTTTTCAGGGAGAACAGCTCTGCACCGTAGCTCTCGGACACTCCGTTCTCATCGGTCAGAACAATGGAGTTGTCACTGAAAGCAAAGTTTGAGGTTGACAGTGCTACGGCGTTGTCATTTTTCGTCACCCCGTCGGATTTGAAGGTATATCTTTGATATATAGTCCCGCGCAGGAGCGTCGCGTTCGTCCGCAGATCAAATTCGAGAACATAGCTTCCGCTCGCCCGTATGCCGGACTCCTTGAAGTAGAAATTGTTTGACACCGTGCCGGAGCTCCGTATGTCGTAGTAGCCGTCCTTTATACCGTGGGAGAGCGTACCGGTACTGTTCGCCGTCTTTATATGCAGGGAGCCTGTGAACGGCTCGTTTATAACGTATGTGAGATTTTTGTATCTGCTTGCGGCTATATCCCGCTCTGCGTCGACGGCGGCGGAGCATGTTAAATAGTCGAGCTTCTTTTTCGCCGTATCAAGTACATGCTCCGCAAGATAGCGCGACGTCGCGGGCATGAGCCGCTCTGCACGCTCTGTGGAAATAAAGTCTGTGTAGTAGCTTATGAGCGATGAAAGCACCCCGGCGTCGACCGTGCGTTCTACCTCCTCCGCCATGCCGTAGGGGGAGGAGGTGAGTATTTCCGCAAGCCTCTCGTCCCCGTCGGAAATTTTCCACATGTCCATAGGCGTGTATGAATATCCGGGCTCCGTAAAGAGGAGATTTGTAAACTCAAATACAACGGCAAATTTCGCGCTCCTGACATTTTTCATGTGGATTGCGAGCTTTGAAAACGCGCTCCGGTCATATTCGCGTTGACCCTTGTTCTGTGCCACCGCGTCGCAGTAGGCTATCGACTCCTCCTCGGTAAACGTCCCGTCGCACACCGTTGTGTAGGTGTCCATGACCTCGGTAAAGGCGAGCCCCTCGCCCCCGACGATGCTTGCGCGCAGGACGGTGCCGCCGCTTCTGAGATATGCTGTGCGCCTGTCGTCTGAAAAGGTTATCGACCCGCGCGCGACCTTCGTGTGTGCAAACCACCAGACCTCCGAGCTCTCGGTGAGCTCTATCTCGTCCTGCACAACGATTGTCTCGCGGCTGTTTGTAAAGAGCATACCGCGCTTTGCGGAGCTTACATATTTTCCGTATACTCCCGACATGTCGACAACAGACAGCGCGCCACAGTCGCCGCTCTCATAGCGGACGGTTTTTGACTCCCCGCGCAGGATCTGCCCGGAGGTCATGTCGTCTTTTCCGCTTATTACGATTGTGTTCGCCCCCTCGGGAGAGAGACGGTAATACGACGCATTCATGAAGTAGGAGCGGAGGTTATAATTGTCGGAGCCGAGGTCGCATACCCATTCGACCCCGTCCTTGTAAATAACGAAGTTTCCGGAGTCGTAGTTTCCGTGGAGCGTGTAGTTCGGTCCTGCGTGCAGACCCGTGAATATTCCGCCCCTCGACCAGCTTGAGCGGGTGACAAAGGTGTCGATACCCTCAAAGTACGCATCCGGGTCCGGCATCTGCGCCGCCCCGCCGTAGCAGCTGTCGTCGTAGTAGAGTATATCCTCGAAGCCGTAGGATTTCCCGGCTTCTATCTGCGAGTATCTTATCGTTATAAGTGAGGTTTTGTTATAGAGCTTTCCCGCGAAAGAGAAGTGATGCGTCGCCATATTGCCGGAGCCGGAGTCGTGGTAGTTCCAGTACTTACCGTCCGGTGACTCTATTTTCAGCGCGTACTCGCAGGTGTTGTCCATCCCGACGGCATCGGAGTAGCCGTAGGAGCTGCCCGCCGTAGACATGAGATTTTCAATCATGACAAACAGAGTGTTGGTGCCGTAGCCCCAGTACCCGGGAGATTCCGCATACGCGCCGTCCGGCACATACGCCCCCATACAGTCCCTCGTGTCCTTGAGTATATCCGCAATCGTGGTCTTTATCACATCGCCGGAGCTGTAGGTCACCCCGCCGAAGGTGTATTTGAGGTCGGAATATTCCGCGATGGCAAGACAGGAGGTCATGATTCCCGAGCCGCAGACGGAAACCCAGTTGTTTACCTTTGTTGACCAGTTCCACCCGCCGGATGCGCGCGGGGAGATCGAGGTCTTTATGTTTCTGAACTGCCCGTAGCCCGGGAATATCGCCTTTTCAAAGAGAATCTGAGCTATCTCCCCGCGCCTCGCCTCTCCGCCGTCCGCGTCACTGTCAAAGGCGTGCCATATCCAGTCAAAGCCCGTGGCATAGAGGACGGCGCCGTCCGCGTTGTTCAAGAAGTGCCCCTCGCCCCAGTGCTTCCATTCGCCGAGTGCCTTTGCTATCTCGTAGAAGTAGTCGGCGTAGCTCGCGTCGCCGGTTATCTGATATGCAAATCCGAAATATTTCAACGGGGTCGTGAAGTCGGCGAGGCGGCTCCGCCCCCCGACGTCGTATCCGTTGCCGTAGGACGTCTTGCCGTACATGTCGGTTCCCTCCTTGCCCTCTATCGGCTGGAGCTTTCCGTCCACCGTCTCATAGACATAGTAAGGCTGATACATGTATTTTCCGGACTTCCAGTAAATCGATGTTCCGACCTTCTGAAAATATGTGTCACGGTAGGTCGCCGCCCGCCTGACGTAATAGTCTATCCAGTCTTGCACCGGTGCTCCGGTCTCAGTGTAGCCTTTGTATATGCTCCGAAGCTGTGCAAATCTGTCGGCGTCTGCCTGCAGCCTCGGGTGAACGTTGAGAGAGCCGAGATTCTTCTCAATATCGGAGAGCACCTTGTCCCCGCTCGGAAATTCATATACGAAAGCCTCCGCGAGCCGGGTTATTCCGGATGTCCCGCATATATCGCGGGTCAGCGTGTTCTCTCCCGACATAACGGTTATTATCCCGGTCGCGTCCGGCTTTATCGACAGCCCCGTGAGGGCTTCTGCGTCCTCGACCGACACGAGCGTGACGTTTCCCGCCGTTACCGGACTGTGCCGGATGGAGGAGATCGGCGTTTTCACGCCCCCGACGGTTATCTCCGTCGCCGTACAGGACGCGACCTTTCCGAACGCGCGCGCCGTGTAGACGAGCGGTATATAGCATGTGCCGTCGGTTTTAACGGGTGCCGCGCTCTCCTCTCCCATTGAGACAGGGTTGCCGTGCAGTGCCGCCCGCAGGCAGCCGACCTTCATTACGAGTGCATTTTTCATAGCAATAGTCACCTTGTAATCCGGGTCAACCAGTATACCGGGGTTTTCGCCTATATCGCGCGGCGCGCTCCCGGCATAGAGTTTGACATTGTCAAATTTAAGTATCTGTGAGGTTGATGTTCCTCCCTGAACATTTATGCGAAAGCCGCGTATGTATTTGAATTTCCCGGTGTCGCCACTCAGGGTGTAGCTGTTATTTGCCTTCTGCTCTCCGTTCACGTAAGCCGTAACCCGCTTTGTCGCCGCCGCGGTATTCACGACAAAGGCAAAGTGTACCCATGTGTCGGATGCCGTGCTCGTGTATATCGTCGTGCCGAGCGACTTCAGCGTGTACTTCTTCGTTATAGAGGAGTACGAGGTTTCGAGCAGTGCCTTGTCGTTTGCCGATGTGCCGCCGTTGGGACGGTAGTAGAGTATGACGCCGTTCTTCTGTATCGCCGTGTTGTCAAATCTCAGGTCTATTTCAAAGACGACGCACCCGTCTCCGTGCTTGTCGGTCTCCGGGTAAATGTCACAGAACGGATTGTTGTTGTCTCCGCTCGTCGCCGAGGGCTGTATGGTGTAGTAGCGGTTGCCGTTTGCCTCGGTCTTTACCGCGTGCCCCGCCTTCATTGCGCTCATGCCCTGCGCGTCGGAGTAGACGAGGTCTCCGTTGCCACTCCTCTCGTCGAAGGTGCGGTTGAAGTATATTCGTCCCTCGTCCGCCCCCGATGACATCATCGGGATGAGCATTATGAGCGGCAGAGTTATCGCCGCGCACAGCAGGAGGAGTGTAAGCCGTCTGATTTTTTTCTTCATTTTTTACCTCTCTTTTGTGAATCGCCGGGGCAGTGCCCCGCATCGCCTTATACCTTTACGCTTAAATTTTATCATGCGCGCGTGAAGAAAAGCAAGCACTTTTCCGACTTTCGGCAAAGTGACGGGATTTTTTGGGCACATTCCACATATCGGGGTTTTTCATGATATTTTGTTTTCCTTGCGTTTTTTTGCCGTCTGTGGTATAATAATCTGTATGCGGCGGGCATGGCTTGCCCGTAAAATGCCGGAAAGAGGTAAAAAATGAGTAATCGCGTCGGGAACAAAATGGCGGAAATGCCGATAAAGAAGCTGCTCATCAACATGGGCGCGCCGATGATGATATCGATGCTCGGACAGGCGCTCTACAATGTCGTCGACACATTCTTTGTGTCGCGTATACCGGATACCGGGGAGATTGCCGGAATGGGGGACAAGGCTATAAACGCTCTGACCCTCGCATTTCCCGTCCAGATGCTTATAATAGCTCTCGGCGTCGGCACCGGGGTCGGTATAAATGCCGCTGTCGCGCGCGCCCTCGGTGTCGGCGACAGGGAACAGGCGAGCCGCACGGCGGGGAGCGCGATATTCGCCGCCCTCTGTTACTTCGCCGGGATATTCATCTTCGGGCTGACCGCCTCCGGCGCGTTCATAAGGTCGCAGACGCAGGATGTTGCGGTCGCCGCCCTCGGGACCGGGTACCTCAGGATAATCACGGTATTCTCTTTTGGCGCCGTGATGTATATGTGCCTTGAAAAAATAGTTATGGGCACGGGAAAAACCACCCTTACGATGATATGTCAGCTCTCGGGCGCCGTGACGAATATAATCCTTGACCCGATTATGATATACGGGCTCCTCGGCTGTCCGGCGATGGGCGTCGACGGCGCGGCGTGGGCAACCGTGATAGGGCAGTTCGTTTCTCTCGCCGCCGTGGCGATAGTATATTTCGGCAAGGGCGTCGGGCTCGATACCGGCATCCGATATATCAGACCGGATAAGCGCGCGCTCGCCGGGATATACAGGGTGGGCACCCCCGCCATAGTCATGCAGCTGCTGACCCCGGTTATGTCGTATGCGCTGAACCTGATACTCGGCGCGGTGTCGGAGTCGGCGGTCACCGCATACGGCGTCTACTATAAGCTCCAGAATTTCATATTCATGCCAGGCTACGGACTGAATAACGCCATGATACCGATAATCTCCTATAACCACGGGGCGGGAGAGCGTGAGCGCGTCGGGGAAACTGTAAAATACGGTCTTGTATATATATCCGTTATAATGCTCGTCGGCGTCGCTCTTCTTCAGATTTTCGCCGGTAGGCTCGTCGGGCTCTTCTCCCTCGGCGGAGAGTCCGGGCGGCTGTGCGTTATAGCCCTGCGGATAATAACCGGCGGATTTATTTTCGCCGGGGCAAATACCGTCCTGCAGGGTGTATGTCAGGCGCTCGGCAGGGGGATGTATTCGCTTGTAATATCGCTTCTTCGGTTTATAGTGATTGCGCTCCCTCTGGCTTTCGCGCTTTCTCTCCTGCCCCGCGCGGCAGAGCTCGTATGGCTCTCGCTCCCCGTGGCAGAGGCTGGGGCGTGCGCCGTCGCCGTGTGGCTCTCGGCACGGGCGTATCGGGAAACGCCGTAAGAAAATAAAAAACGCCGCCCGGAAAATGTGTCTTCTGGCGGCGTCACTTTAACTTTTTTTCTGCTTTCTGCTTAACTGTTTTTCTGTATTCCGTGCGGGACCCTCGCTGTATGTGCGGGGACCCGCCGGTTTTTTTATTTTATATAAACTCTCTTCATTCTCATGTCAACGCGCGGTCTGTCTGAGAAGTCTGTCGGGACAGCGGCTATCTCGTCGACGATATCCATTCCGGATACGACGTGACCGAAAGCGGCATACTGCCCGTCGAGGTACGGCGCGTCGGCGTGCATGATGAAAAACTGCGACGACGCGGAGTTCGGGTCCTGTGCTCTCGCCATAGAGACCGTACCCCGTGTATGCTTTATCGGGTTGTTTACGCCGTTCGCGCGGAATTCTCCGCGTATTTTTTCTTTTGCTCCGCCCATCCCGTTGCCGAGCGGGTCGCCCCCCTGAATCATAAAGCCGGGAATAACTCTGTGAAATATCAGCCCGTCGTAGAAGCCCTCGGATACGAGCTTCTCAAAGTTTTTTGCGGTTATAGGCGCCGCCGTGTGGTCGAGCTCGAGCTCGATTATTCCGCCGTTTTCCATTTCAATAACTACCATTTTTATGTGTCTCCTTGTATTAAAAATATTTTGTGCGAGTATAATTTCCTGTAAGTAAATCCGCGGAGGTGCAAAATGAAAGAAAAAGCCCGGTATATAGCGAGCCTGACGGTCTGCGCCGTCGGAGCCGTCGCGCTGACGTATATTCTTTTCCGGTACCTCTTACCGGTCACGCTCCCGTTTCTCATCGCGTGGGGCATGGCTTTTGCCGTCCGCCCGCTCGCCTGCCTGCTCTCCCGGCGCACGGGGTGGGGCGTCCGCGCCCTGCGGGTCTCGCTGTCGCTCGCCGTCTCCCTCGGGGTCATCGCGCTCGCCTCCGTCTGCGTCTGGCGCCTCGCCGTCGAGGCGTGGGAGCTCCTTTCGGGGCTCTATGCGAGCGGGACGCTCTCCGCCGCGGTGGAGGCACTCATGGCACCCTTTGAGCGGATATTCGGCGACGGGGAAATAGGGGCAAAGCTCTCGGACGCGCTGTCCGCCGCGCTGTCCGCCGCTGTCAGCAGGCTCGCCGGTTTTATTTCCGGTGCCGCGCTCGCCATTCCGCGCGTCTTTGTCTTTGCGCTCGTAACCGTCATCTCCTGCGTTTATTTTTCGCTTGACCTCGACGTTATAAACAGCTTCGTAAAGTCAAAGCTCCCGCCCGCTGCGCTCTCCCGTCTCCTCCGATTCAAGAGCGGATTTTTCCGCACCGGGGTAAAATATTTCCGCGCATACCTCGTCCTTATGGGGATAACCTTCGGCTTTATGCTGATAGGGCTGAGTATTCTCCGCGTCGGATACGCGCTTCTTATCGCCCTTATGATAGCCGCGCTTGACGCTCTGCCGGTTCTCGGGGTCGGCACCTTCCTTGTCCCGTGGGGCGTATGGTCGCTCATCTGCGGTGACACTGCGCGCGGCGTCGGGCTCCTTGTCCTCTTTGCCGTGCATGAGGTCGTGCGCCAGCTGATAGAGCCGCGGATTGTCGGCTCGCATATAGGGCTTCATCCGGTTGTGACGCTCGTTCTCGTCTATGTCAGCTATTCGCTCCTCGGCGTAGCCGGAATATTTCTCGTCCCGCTCCTTACCGTCGCGATAAAGTCAGTCGCCGGGGAAGAAAATCCCTCCGACGTCGAGGAGAGGGTCGTCGGTGAGGAACAGAGGGGTGAGCCCCCCGGCGAGAAGAAATGAGCATATCGCCGCGCCGTTTCTGTGCGTGAAGAGGTTTCCGGAGATGACCGCCTGCCCGCGGCTTATCCCGGCGCACCCGCCGATAAAGCCGTATTCATAGGGCGGTAGGAGTATGTCGCCCGCGTCAATCCCGAGCACCTCGTAGCCGCAGTCGGCGATAGCCTTTTTCATTCCCGGGTCGGCGGTAATCGCGCGATACCCCCCGTCGGTGAGCACCGTGCATGCGGGATAGCCCTGATTCACATGAACGACGCGGAGCCCCGCCTCCTCCGCCGAGTCGATTATCTCCGGCGCCGCGGCGTCCTTATTCAGAAATACGTGCCTCGCCATCGTCAGGGCGTTGAGCCCCGCGTCGGCGGGATATTCCTTGCCCGGTACCCGGTCAAGCACGGTTATCTCATAGCCCGCGAGTGCCGTGCGGAGGGCTTCCGCCACCTCCGGGTGCTCTTCGAGATACCCGCGGTAGAAAAATGCCCGCCGTCCTATCGTCTTTATCAGCATGTCGGTGTGCGAGGCTGTCGGGGCGGGCAGCGCGGAGTAGGGCGGCAGTAGCACGGGAGTGTACCCCTCCTCGCGGAGCGTATTTACGGCATAACCGCCTATTCTCTCGTCCGTTATACAGTAGCGGACGCTTTTTTTTCTTTCTTTCACAGTGAATATAACCTCCTGCTAACAAAAAACTCCGCCTTGACAGCGGAGCTTTATGTTGTTTTGATCAGGCGCGCTCAATCTTTCCCGAACGAAGGCAACGGGAGCAGACATAAACAGTCTTATGTGTTCCGTCGACTACAGCCTTAACCTTGCGGATATTAGGCTTCCAGGTTCTGTTCGTCTTGCGGTTGGAGTGAGACACATTGTGTCCGAAAGTAACGCCCTTGCCGCAGATACTGCACTTAGCCATTTTTATACCTCCTGAAATCCCGCCCGGAATCGAGCGAATTTTTATACCTTTATGTGTTTAATCATAAACCGACATCTGACATTATACCATAAACTATTCTGATTTGCAATAGTTTTTTTCAACTTTTTCTCCGGAAAATTTCCGGGAAAATTTCCGGAGGGTCAGCACCCGGGAGTGCGGCTCAATATCCGTACCGCTTCCGTTCCTTCAGCATGAAGAGGAGCGAGATAAGGAACGCGGCGACCTCCGCAACGCATACAGCCCACCATATACCGTCCACACCTAACAGCAGCGGGAGCACGAGCACCGCGGCAGACTGGAATACGAGAGTACGGAGAAAGGATATTGCGGCGGATATTGCGCCGTTGTTCAGCGCAGTGAAAAAGCCGGAGGCGAAAATATTGAAGCCCGTCAGAATGAAGTGGAGCGAGTATATCTCAAATGCGTGTACCGTGAGCTCGAGCAATGCCGCGTCATACCCGACGAATATCTTCGAGAGCGGGTAGGCGAGAGCGTAGCAGAGCACGACCATAATCGCGCCCGCCGAGAAGTTCAGAATGAGACTCTTTTTCAGAATGTTGCGCAGCTCCTCGCGGTTTTCCGCGCCGTAGTTGTAGCCGATAATCGGGGCGACGCTTATCGAGTAGCCAATGAACACGGCAATGAAAATGAAGAGAACGTACATCAGTACGCCGTAAGCCGAGACGCCGTCCTCCCCGGCATATTTCATAAGCTGGAGATTATAGAGCATACCGACGACGGAGGAGGAGATATTGCTCATGAGCTCAGAGGAGCCGTTTGTGCAGGCTTTGATCATCGGCTTCGCCTCTATCATCGTCGGAACAAGGCGCAGGCGGCTTGTGTTCTTCTTTGAAAGGAAGTAGACGAGAGGGCAGAGACCGCCGACGCACTGGCTTATACCGGTTGCGACCGCCGCACCGACAACGCCCCATTTGAATACACCGACGAACAGCGCGTCGAGCACCATGTTTGTGCACCCCGCCGCAACCGTGAAGCAGAGCCCGAGCTTCGGGCGCTCCGCAGTTATGAGGAACGTGTGAAAGAGGCTTTGGAGCATGAATGTGAGAGTGAACGCAACGACTATCCGCCCGTAGATTACGCAGTCATCCATCATCGCGTCCGTAGCACCGAGCAGGCGTGAGACCTGCGGCATGAATATAATGCCGAGGACGGAGAGTATGACAGCCAGAATACAGGTGAACATCACCGTCATCGTAAAATATCTGTTGGCTTTGTGCCCGTCTCCCTCGCCCATGACCTTTGAGACGAGAGCGGTGCCGCCCGCGCCCATCATAAAGCCCATGCCGCCGATTATCATGACAAACGGCATTATGAGGTTTACCGCCGCGAACGGGGTTTTGCCGACGAAGTTTGAGATAAAGAGCCCGTCCACCACACCGTATATCGATATGAACACCATCATTATGATGGGGGAGAGCGTAAAGCGTAGCAGCCGCCGGTATGTGAAGTGGTCGGACAGCTGTATATTGTTTTTCATTTGGTTTCCTCCTTTCGCCGACAGCAGGGGGTATTGCCTTTCTGATAGCGTAAACGAAACGATTGTAACACACAAAAAAATGAAAGTCAACCCCGATTTCAACTTTATTTTTATTATGCACGGAGAGAAAAATAAAAACCGGGGCTGTGTCCGTCGCAAATGCGGCGGGACAGCCCCGGCGCCCGCTCACGGCGGGCAGATTTTCTTTTCCGTAAAGAACGGATTACATGAGCTTTCTTATAAGTCCCTTTATGTCATCGACAGTAGCGGGCTTCGGATTTCCGGGGGCACACGCATCCGCGACGGCGGACTCTGCAAGGAAGTCGAGGTCCTCCTCGCGTATCGCGGAGAGCTTCGTCGGAATACCGACGTCGATGCTGAGCTGACGGACGGCGTCTATTGCCGCGCGGCGATACTCCTCCTGCGTCATTCCGGTCGTGTCGACGCCCATTGCCTCGGCGATATTCTTAAACTTGTCTCCGGTCACATCGGCGTTGAACTCCATGACAAGCGGGAGCATCATAGCACAGGCGACGCCGTGCGGAGTGTCATAAACCGCGCCGAGCGTGTGGGCTACCGAGTGCGCAATACCGAGACCGACGTTTGAGAATGCCATACCGGTGACAAACTGACCGAGTGCCATGCCCTCTCTGCCCTCTGCCTCGTTTCTGACGGCGGCGCGCAGATTCTTTGATATCAGGCGTATCGCCTCGAGGTTAAGACAGTCGGGGAGCTCCCATGCCGCCTTTGTGGTGTAACCCTCGATAGCGTGAGTGAGCGCGTCCATGCCCGTCGCGGCGGTGAGACCCTTCGGCATTGTTGACATCATATCCGGGTCGACGACCGCGATGTCGGGTATATCGTTTGTGTCGACACAGACGAACTTACGCTTGCGCTCGGTGTCCGTGATAACATAGTTTATCGTCGCTTCTGCGGCTGTTCCGGCAGTGGTGGGGACGGCTATTGTGAATACCGTGCGGTTCTTCGTCGGTGCCACCCCCTCGAGGCTGCGCACATCCGAGAACTCGGGGTTGTTTATTATGATTCCGATGGCTTTTCCGGTGTCCATAGAGGAGCCGCCGCCTATCGTTATCATGTAGTCTGCGCCGGATGCCTTATATGCGGCGACGCCGGATTTTACGTTTTCTATCGTGGGATTGGGCTTTATGTCGGAGTATATCTCGTATGCGAGCCCTTCCGCGTCAAGAAGGTCTGTGACCTTTTTCGTGACTCCGAACTTTATAAGATCCGGGTCTGATGCTATGAAGGCTTTCCTGAAGCCCTTTGCCTTGACGATGCCGGGTATCTCCCGTATCGCGCCCTTTCCGTGGTAAGATACAGAGTTGAGAACAAAACGGTTGACCATGATAAATACCTCCAAAATATATGTATTCCGATGTGGATTTGAGCGGCTGCCGGACATTCATAGCCGGATAACCCTCTCATCCCGAATAATAGCACATATTGCGCGCATGGTCAAGTATATACAGGAAATATTAACCGATAATTAACACAATATACAATATTGAATTTATTCAGAATGCCGCCGCGCGGACTTTTCCGGCCGGAATCGCGCCGCCGGGCATCATCTCGCGCCGTCAGACATTATTTCACACCACTCGGCATCATCTCGCGCCGGCGAGACCTCCGGATTTACCCGCACCGGCGGGCGTCGCGCGCTCCGGTCGGCAGATTGAGAGGGTGATGTATATCTTCTCCCCGTCCTCCTCCGTGTGCTTTGTCGCCCGTATCCCCGCCGAGGTCAGGGAGAGCAGGGTGCTGTCGAGCACGGCTTTGAGTGTTTCGATTTTCGCTTCGCATTGCGCCTCGCTTGCCGGCGCCTGCGGAAGCCTCGCGAGCAGGCTGTCGACGACCTCCTCACATTCCGCGACCGTGAGCTTGTCCGCACGTACACGCGCTATGGCGAGACGCTGGGCACTCTCGTCCGGGAGGCGGAGAATGGCGCGGGCGTGCCTCTCCGTGAGACCCGACTCGTTTATTATGTCCTGCATGTACGGGGAATATTTAAGTAAGCGGAGCTTGTTTGCGACGAAGCTCTGGCTGACGCCGAGCTTTTTTGCGAGCTCAACCTGCGGTATTCCGCACATTTTTATAGTGCCCCAGAGGGCGCGCGCTTCTTCAAACATGTTCATGTTTTTTACTTCCTTTTTTTGATTTTTTCTCAATTATATCACTGGAAAATAGAGGAAATTGTCGCATTTGGTAGCCGTAATGCAAATTTTTATTGACATTTTCCGACAAAAAAGCGCCCGCAAGGGCGCTTTTACATATTACTCTTTCGCTTTTTACTTCTAACTTTTTCACTTTTCACTATTACTTTTAACTTATTCTTCACAGCGGCTTTTTGGAAATCTGCGCATACGCCCTCGGGTATCCCGCCGGGGTTTTCGTCTCCTTCTTCACGCGTATCACCGTGTGCTCTATAACCTCTCCCGGGGCACTTATCTTTATGTCGAGACATTCGCCGCCCCGCCCGCCGAGAATGGCGATGGCGCGCTTCGCGTCCGAGAGCTCGTATTTTCCGCGGCTTCCCTTCATAGCGAGCAGCTGCCCGCCGACCCGCACAAACGGGAGCGCGAGCTCCGACATTATCCGCATCTCCGCTACCGCGCGAGATACCGCAATGTCAAAGCTCCCGCGCATATTTGCGACTACATCCTCCGCCCGCCCGGTGACGACCGTGAGGTTCTCGAGCCCGAGCATGGCGGCGGTCTCTGCGACATACGCCGTCCGCTTCGCCGTCGCGTCGAGCGCACATATTTTTATATCGTCCCGGAGTATCGCGAGGGGCAGGGAGGGGAACCCCGCGCCGCACCCGATGTCAATGACCGCCGCACCCTTCGGAATAAACGGGGAGAGGAGCGCACAGTCGACAAGATGAAGATATATTATTTTTTCCGGCTCCCGTATAGCCGTGAGATTATGTTTTTCGTTCTCGGCTATGAGCCTCTCTGTCATGAGAAAAAAATTCTCGCCCGCATCGCGCGTCAGCATGCGCGAGATACCGTTCTGCGAGAATGCGCGGTTCAGCCCGGATATGAATGCCGACTTGTCCATTTGCCGCTCCTTTTTCGCTTTTCTGTGAGTATTTTATACCCTGCGCCCGCCTTTGTCAATAGCGCGCCCGCGCGTTTGTCTTAAATTTCACAAATTATTATTGACTATCACACGGCTTTGTGCTATCATAGTAACGGTTTAAGTCTATAAAAATAACGCATATAAAAGGAGAAAAAACAATGCCGGTCTACAATAAGAAAAATGTAGAGGATATTGACGTCGCCGGTAAGACGGTTCTCGTCAGATGTGACTTCAACGTCCCAATGAAGGACGGAGTTATAACCTCAGACAAGAGAATTGTGGAGGCTCTTCCCACCGTGAAGTATCTTCTCGGCAAGGGCGCGAGAGTTATCCTCTGCTCCCATATGGGTAAGCCCCATAACATCCTTACCGAGGGCTTCGGTCTGACGAAAAAGGAGAAGAAGGCTGTCGAGGCTCTGCCCGCAGAGGAGCAGGCTGCCGCAAAGGCAGAGTACCTGAAAAAGGCTCTGAACGATAAGAAGAAGCTGACGCTTCGTCCCGTGTGCGACAGAATAAACGAGCTCCTCGGAGAGAAGAAGGTCACGTTCGCCGAGGATGTCGTGGGAGAGGACGCAAAGGCAAAGATAGCAGCTATGAAGCCCGGAGAGGCTGTCCTCCTTGAGAACACGAGATTTGAGGCGGGCGAGGAGAAGAACGACCCCGAGCTTGCAAAGAAGCTTGCGTCCTTCGCCGATATATTCGTGAATGACGCTTTCGGCGCTGCCCACCGTGCCCATGCGTCGACCGCCGGAGTAGCCGCCTATATCCCCGCCGTATGCGGTTACCTTATTGAAAAGGAAATAACCGTAATGGGTAAGGCTCTGTCCGATCCCGCCCGCCCGTTCGTCGCTATCCTCGGCGGCGCAAAGGTTGCGGATAAGCTCAATGTTATAGATAACCTTCTTGCAAAGGTTGATACCCTTATAATCGGCGGCGGAATGTCCTTTACCTTTGCGGCTGCAAAGGGGCTCTGCGTAGGAAAGTCGCTGCTTGACGAGTCCAAGATAGACTACTGCCGCGAGATGATGGCAAAGGCAGAGAAGAACGGCGTAAAGCTTCTTCTCCCCGTTGACACCGCCGTTGCTGAGAATTTCCCCGACCCGATTGACGGTCCCGTCGATGTGAAGTATGTCGATGTAGACAAGATTCCCGCGGATATGGAGGGGCTTGATATAGGACCCAAGACTGCGAAGATGTTTGCGGACGCTGTCCTCTCGGCAAAGACCGTTGTCTGGAACGGACCTATGGGAGTGTTTGAGAACCCGACTCTTGCAAAGGGAACGATAGCCGTTGCACAGGCGCTCGCCGACAGCGATGCAATAACCATCGTCGGCGGCGGAGATTCTGCCGCGGCGTGTGAGCAGCTCGGCTTTGCCTCGAAGATTACCCATATATCCACCGGCGGCGGCGCGTCGCTCGAGTTCCTTGAGGGTAAGGACCTGCCCGGCATTTCCTGCCTGCTTGACAAATAATTGATAGGTGCCGGGGGCTGCTTTTTGATACACGCCCCCGGACATTTAATGCATAAACTGACTTGAAAGAAGGATTAAACGATGAGAAGAACGGTAATAGCCGGAAACTGGAAGATGAACATGACCCCCTCGGAGACCTCCGCATTTATAAAGGAGCTCGCCCCGATGGTATGCGGCATGGATAAATGCGATATAGTCCTCTGCGTGCCCTATGTCGATATAGCGGCTGCTGTGACGGCGGCAAAGGGAACGAATATTCACATCGGCGCTGAGAACGTACACTATAAGGAGTCCGGTGCTTATACCGGTGAGGTCTCCTGTAAGATGCTCCGCGAGATAGGCACCGAGTACGTTATAATAGGGCACTCGGAGCGCAGACAGTATTTCGCAGAGACCGACGAGACGGTAAATCTCCGCACAAGGGCGGCGCTCGCCGCCGGCTTCAAGGTGATCCTCTGCCTCGGTGAGGTAAAGGAGCAGAGACTTGCGGGTATCACAAACGAGGTTGTCGCAATGCAGACGAAGCTTGACCTCGCGGGCGTCAGTGCCGAGGAGCTTAAAAATGTAATAATCGCCTATGAGCCCGTCTGGGCTATCGGCACCGGTCTCACCGCGACGCCGGAGCAGGCAGACGAGACCTGCGGCGTTATCCGCGATACCGTAAAGGCACTTTACGGCGAAGAGGCAGGCGAGAATATCACAATTCAGTACGGCGGCTCGATGAACGACGGCAACTGTGCAGAGCTCCTTGCGAAGAAGAATGTAGACGGCGGTCTTATCGGCGGCGCATCGCTGAAAGCCGATAAATTCACCGTTATCGTAAAGGCGGCAAACTGATCGGGGCTGAAACCGGCAAACAAAATCCGCAAAATAACGACTGACAAAACGAGAGCACCGCGATAGGGAATACACATCTTTACCGCGGTGCTTTTTTACAAGGGAAAGGATAAAACGATGTACGAATACATAGAAAATTTCCGCGAGCTTGGGTTTGGCATGTTCGTCCACTTCGGACTTTTCAGCACCTACGGGCACGGCGAATGGTATTTTGATCAGGCTAGCCGGTATAATGGCTTGAAAATGGAGGAGTACGCCCGCGCAAAGGACAACTTCCGTGTAAAGGATGGGTGGGCGCGCTCGCTTGTCCGCGCCGCAAAATCCGCGGGATGCAGATACATAACACTGACTACAAGGCATCATGAGGGCTTCTCGCTCTATGACACAAAGGGGCTTTCGGATTTTGATGCGCTCCATTCACCGACCGGGCGCGACCTTATAAGAGAGTTTGTAGACGCCTGTCGTGAGGGCGGTATAGTGCCGTTCTTCTACCATACGCTGATAGACTGGCATCACCCGGATTTCAAGGACAATTTCCCGAAATATATTGACTACCTCGTTTCGAGTGTGGAGCTTCTCTGTAAGAATTACGGCAAAATAGGCGGTCTCTGGTTTGACGGAGTGTGGGATAACCCGGAGGCAGACTGGCAGCTTGACCGTCTCTATTCCATGATAAGAAAATATCAGCCCGAGGCTATGATAATAAACAATACCGGCACTAATTCTCTCGGCGTCGCCGGTCACCGCGAGGTGGATGCCGTCACGTTTGAGCGCGGAAAGCCGTTCAGCCCGCCGGAAAACGGAGATAAGGTCATTGCGGGCGAGATGTGCGAGGTGCTGAACGACCATTGGGGCTACGCCGCCGACGATATAAACTATAAGCCGCTCGCAGGACTTATAGAGGAGCTTGTGGATTGCAGGGCATGCGGCTGTAACTTCCTTCTGAATATCGGACCGCGCGGGGACGGCAGCGTCTCGCCGATAGATTCGGCATACCTCTCCGAGATAGGCAGATGGGTCAAGGCAAATAAGAAATTCATCTATTCCGCCCGCCCGTACACCGGCGCAAGGGCAGACGGCGCATACCTTCTTACCGACGGTAAGAATATATATGCGGCTATCCCCGGCGTCCCCATGCGGACGGATATAGGCGCAGAAAATTATTCGGAGGAGCACCCGGTGACCTTCTCCCGCCGTATAACCTCCGCGCGCTGGCTCGACAGTGGGGAGCGCGCGACCTTCTCCGGCAATGTCCTGACCCCGGCGACCTTCCCCTATGGGACGAGCCTTACTATGCGCGTCGCAAAGGTAAAGCTCAAATAATTCTAATAAATTAGAAAAACGCTTTTGCAACGGGACTATGTATACAAAATCCGGCATGCGGATTTGTTCGGTTTTCACAAAAAACGAGCCGAAAAACCGTTAAATAGCCCCTTGCATCTACCTTTCCGCGTGTGGTAGAATAATACCGTAAAAATAAAAAACATAAGGAGTTAAACATGGCAGGACTTTCTTTAAGACATATTTATAAGAAGTATCCCGGCGGCGTCGTCGCGGTATCAGACTTCAACCTTGAGATAAAGGACAAGGAGTTTCTTATCTTCGTCGGTCCCTCCGGATGCGGAAAATCGACGACCCTCCGTATGATAGCGGGACTTGAGGAGATAACCGAGGGCGAGCTTTACATAGGCGACAAGTATGTAAACGATGTCGCACCGAAGGACCGCGATATAGCGATGGTGTTCCAGAACTACGCGCTGTACCCGCACATGACCGTTTTCGATAACATGGCTTTCGGACTGAAGCTTCGTAAGGTTCCGAAGGAGGAGATAAAGCGGCGCGTTGAAGAGGCTGCGAGAATACTTGATATATCCCATCTTCTTGAGCGCCGTCCGAAGGCTCTTTCCGGCGGACAGAAGCAGAGAGTTGCGCTCGGCCGTGCAATAGTCAGAAATCCGAAGGTTTTCCTGCTTGACGAGCCGCTGTCGAACCTTGATGCGAAGCTCCGTGCGAGCATGAGAACCGAGCTTACAAAGCTGCATAAGAAGGTTGAGACCACATTCATATACGTTACGCATGACCAGGTCGAGGCTATGACCATGGCGACACGTATCGTCGTTATGAAGGACGGTATCATTCAGCAGGTTGACACTCCGCAGAACCTCTATGACGCTCCCTGCAATCTCTTTGTTGCCGGCTTCATAGGCACCCCGCAGATGAACTTTGTGAACGGCAAGCTTGTAAAGCACGACGCCGACCTCTATGCGACCGTCGGAAATACAGAGCTTAAGCTCCCGGCTGATAAGGCTAACAACCCGGCTCTCAAGGAGTATATAGGTCAGGATGTTATCTTCGGTATCCGTCCGGAGGCTATACATGACGAGCCGATGTACCTTCAGTCTCTCTCCGACACCGTGATGGACGTCAATGTCGATGTAACCGAGCTTATGGGCGCGGAGATATATCTCTACCTCGGCTTTGAGGGCATGGAGGACGCGACGAACGGCAAGAACATAATAGCGAGAGTTTCCTCCCGTTCGCAGGCTCGTGCCGGCGACAATATACAGGTGGCTATCGATACCTCCCGTATTCATATCTTTGATAAAGATACTGAGAAGTGCATCTGCCACTAAAATTCCGGGCGCGGGATATCCGGTAAGATATTATCGCCGACCGCGGGGACTTGCCGTATGAAGGCTTTGCCTATCCGGTAAGACCGGAGAAATGATATTTCTCCTATTGCCGACTGTGTGGCTCATCGTATGTGTATACGATTATCGCCGCACATTCGACAATTCTTCCTCGAATATGCCTCGCCTACGATAGAAAAACTGCCCCGTGCGCGGAAGTGCACACGGAGCAGTTTTTTTATTTTCTTTTATCTTGACAAAAATTCCTTTTCGAGCAACTCGCCTATATCCGGCTCTCCCGCTACCCGCACCTGCGCGAGGCAGAGCGTGCCGCCGCGCCTTATCTTTATGCGGAAAAGTGATGCGCCGTCTTTGCGTTCGACAGTGTACGAGATGGGAACACCGTTATAGCGCAGTGTGTCGCCCCCGCCCACATAATCGGTATATTCTCTGACGCGGCAGTGTCCGTCAATATATGAAATATTCATTGAAATCTCCCGCTCGTCGGTGCCGTCAAGAATTATCCGATAGCCGACGACCTTGCCGCCGAGTTTTATGCGTTCAAGATACGCCTCCGTGTTTTTTAGTCTCGGGAGCAGTACTGAGAGCGTTGCGGCGGCTTTCTCTCCGTCCTCTCCTATGAGAGAGGAGAGTTGACCGGAGGATATGAAATCGGAGGAAGCATAATCATAGCTTTTGTCTGTCAGAACTATGGGTGCCGAATATTCAAGGCTTTCGGCGGATATATTCGGGAGTACGGTAACAATGTATATAACTGCGGAGAAGATTATAAAGAATGCAAGACATATTCCCGCCGCGACCCGTCGCGCACCGTATATTCCGGCGGTGGGGATTTTTGCGCCGTTGTCATCGGCTCCGGTTGCGGTTTTCCGGCTTATATTCTCTTTGTATTTTGCGAGGTCGCGCTCCGCGTCGGACATGACGCCGCTACGCACCCTCGCATAATCCGCCATTATGACGTCAATATTTTCGTCTCTGTTTTTATTTTTCATGACAGAGCTCCTTTCGCAGCTTTTCGAGCGCGCGATCTTTTAACCTCTGTACCGTGGATTTTGTGAGATTCATTTCGCGCGCAATCTCGCGGACTGTAAGTCCTCCAAAATAAGTCGACTGAATTATTATCCTTTCCTCCTCGGAAAGTCTGTGCATGGCGTCGTCTATAATAAGATACCTCTCGGTTTCCCGCTCTCCTCCGTCCGGCAGCCCGCAGAGCAGAGAATAGTCGACATATGTAATGTGCGCTTCCCGCGCTGTGCTCCGGCGGTATTCGTCTATTGCCCGCCTCGTCGCCACCTTCGTGAGGTATGAGCGTGCATTTTTTGAGAAGCGGTAGCCTGCGGCAATTTTCTCAATATCAGCCCAGAAATCCTGTACATATGCGTCGGCACTCTGTTTGTCATGCAGATATTTCAGTCCCGTGTGGCGGAGCACCGTGTTGAAGAGAAGATACAGATCACCGACCGCCGTGCCGTCGCCTCCCCTGATCCTGCGGAGGAGTGTGTCTTCCGTCTGTTCATTTTTGCCTGTCATAAAATCCTCCCCGCAGTCTTTCTCGCGCCTCCGCGCTTTCTTTAATTCTATCACATATCCCGCCGCGACGCAATCTTTTTCTGATGTATATATGAGTCGAGTGCGCTGTAATTTATACTTTCAAAGCACCAGCCTTCAATACTTGCGGCGGTCGTGTCGTAATAGCTGTCATAGCAGTAGTCGTAGGCGCGAGAAATGGAAATAGTGACTTCCAGAATGTCATCTCTCGTTTCAATAAGCTCGACTGCATCTATCGCGGCTTTTTTGGTATCGGTATTTAAGTATAAATCACCGCGATAATGGTATGACAGTAATTTTTCTTTGATTTTCGAGTTGTCCGGGTCGGCTTTCAGTTGCTCGGAAAGTTGCTTTGCCTCGGATGTCGTCTGGTAGTGCGTTAATTTTTTGAATACCGATCCGGGGAGAATATCGGAAAAGTAATCCTCGGGATATTCTTTGAATTTCAGGCTTTCGTCGTTCGTGAAAGTTATATCTAAAGCTGTGTAGATATATTTTTTGTAACTGGACTCTTCGCAACGATCCTCGAGCCTGTAGTATTTGCTCCAAAGTTCTTTTTTTTCTTTGTTGCTCTCGCCAACCGTAACCTCTTCTATGGAGTTTGACCGCTCTTCGGATGTAACTCTCCTTGCGCAGGCTGAATAATTCAGCGTAAGAATTATTACGAGCAGAATTGAAATAAGGGGTAGTAGTCGCTTTTTCATTTTGATTTTTCTCCTCTGTCTTTAATTTCCGGTTTTTCCGGTTCACCTATAATAACGAAACAGCGGGCGCACTTGTCCCGGAAAAAACCAAAAAAACAAAGAAACCGAAAAAACGGACATTATCGCAAAGCTAAAAAAGCGCGCCCATATTGGTTGATGGCTTGCTCCCGCCGTGAAAAAGCAACAAAAAGCCCGCACCCGTGTATCATTTTCCGCGGGTGCGGGCAGCTTATTTGGTTTTACTGTCAAAGCAAGGCTTTCGGAGCCTTATTTGCCCGGAGCTGTTTTGTGGCTTTATTTGTTCCCGGAGCCCTTTGCCTCTTCCTTGCGCCGCTTTGCTATCTCGCGGTCGCGGAGCCTGTACTCGCGGGAGCGTGCCTTTCTTATATAGATGATATATGAGGCATATCCGATAACGCCGACAACAATCAGGGCGGCGGTGATTCTGACCCACGGCTCAATTGAGCTCTCGGTTTTGAGCCCCTCCCAAAGGGAGTTTACAAGCTCCTGCGTCTCGTCGTCAAACGAGTGGAAGAACGGGTCAAAGCCGCACTGCTCTTCAATATCCGCGGCAGACTGACCGTAGAGTATCGCATACTCCTCCTCGCCCCAGCCCTCGTAATCCTCGTCATCGAAACGGGAGGGGTCATAGTAGTCGGAGCTCGCCTTTACAGCCTTGTTCGGCGAGGCGTAGCCTATATACAGCGCGTTTGCCACCGCCGGCTCCTCGGAGAGCATAAAGTTTATATACTCGTTAGCGAGCTCGACGTTCTTTGCGCACTTAGGTATGCACATAGCGTCGATAAACACATTCGTGCCCTCTTTGGGATAGTAGAATGCGAGCGCGTCGTTCTGCTCCACCATCGTGAGATAGTCGCCTGCATAGTAGGTGCCTATCGCCGCAGAGCCGGACTGCATCTTGTTGAATATCTCGTCCGAAACGTAAGCCTGAATAAGATGCTTCTGCTCGGAGAGTATTTTCTGTGCTTCCTTCCAGACGGCGGGGTCCTTTGAGTTGACGTCGAGATGCTTATAGTACATCGCGGTGCCGAAGCCGTCGCGCGGGTTGTTGAACTGAAGTATCTTTCCGCGGTACTTCTCATTCCAGAGGAGAGACCAGCTCTCGTCCGCGACATCCTCCGGGTCAACCATCGTGGTATTGTAGATAATCCCGACCATGCCGTAGGTGTAGGGAATGGAGTAGGCGTTTTCGGGGTCGTAATAGCGGTTTTTGTAATCCTCCTCGATGTTCTCAAAGTTCGGTATGAGATCGAAATTCAGAGGCAGGAGGAGATCCTCGGCTATCATTTTCTGTATCATGTAGTCGGAGGGGATTATTACATCGTATGAGCCCGCGCCGCTCGAAATCTTCGCATACATGTCCTCGTTTGTCGCATAGGTCGTGTAATTGACGCGGACGCGACGCCCGGTTTTCGCATAGTAGTAGGCTTCAAACTCGGCGTTCGTGTCATAAGAGCCGAGCGAGCCGTCGGAGATGTATTCGCCCCAGTTGTAGACGTTGAGCGTGAGCTCCCCGGTGAAGTCCTCGCCGTCGTCCGCACAGGATATGAGAGCTATGGGCGAGACGGCAACTATAATAAGCAGTAAAAGAGAGATTATTCTTTTCATTTTGCCTTTACCGCCTTTCTTCTCTCCGCCTTTCCGGAACGGATATTATAGACAACAAGGAGCAGGAATATGACGGTTATTATAAGCGTCGAGAGAGCGTACATATCCGGCGTGACCTTTTTCTTTGTCATCGAGTAGATAAGGAGCGGGAGCGTCTGGAAGTTCGATGAGCCGACAAAATAGGAGATAACGAAATCGTCAAGCGAGAGGGTAAACGCCATTATCATTCCGGTAAGCACCCCGGGCATTATGTTCGGCAACTCCACACGGAAGAAAGACTGCAGGGGTGTGCAGCCGAGGTCCATTGCCGCCTCGGTCAGTGAGTTTCCGAGCGAGTTTACACGCGGGAGCACCGAGAGTATAACGTAGGGGAGCGAGAAGGTCGTGTGCGCTATCAGCATGGCAGGGAAGCCTATGCTGTCGTATTCGATACTCAGCAGCCCCGCAACCGCGACGAAGAAGAGCATCATCGACATACCGGTGACAATATCCGGGTTCATCATCGGTATGTTTGTAACCGATGTGACCGCCCGCTTCATGAATTTTGAGCGCATGCGGTAGATTCCCGCCGCCGCCGCAGTCCCGATAACCGTCGCGAGGACGGAGGACGAGAGCGCGAGTATCAGCGTGTTGCGCAGCGCGACGAACGTGTCGGGAGACGAGAACAGCTCCTTATACCACCGGAGGCTGAAGCCTGTGAAAACAGCAGTGCTGTTCTCCGCATTGAACGAGAAGAAAATGAGGGTAAGTATCGGAATGTAGAGTATTCCGAATATAAGGATAAGGTAAAATCTTCTGAATATCTTCATACTATTATACCTCCGTCGTCAGAGTCGGAAAATCTGTTCATGACAGAGAGGGATATGAGGATAAGCACCATCATGACGAGCGAGATTGCCGCGCCGGTGTTCCGCGCGCTGGATACAAACTGCCGCTCTATCGTGTCGCCTATAAGCTCGAAAGTCCCGCCGCCGAGCTTCTGTGAGATGTAGAATGTGCTTATAGAGGGGACGAGGACCATCGTGACCCCGGAGATAACACCGGAGAGCGAGAGCGGGAATATGACCTTCGGAATTACCATAGCCGGGCTGCACCCGAGGTCTGCCGCCGCCTCCCACATGTGCGGGTCTATCTTGGATATGCAGGTGTAAATAGGGAGCACCATGTAGGGAAGGAAGTCGTATACCATTCCGAATATCACCGCGCCCTTTGTGCCGATGATATGGAGCTCGGCTCCGAGAATGTGGTTCAGAAAGCCTCCGTCGTCGAGTATCGCCATTATCGAGTAGGTGCGTATCAGGAGGTTTGTCCACATCGGGAGCATAAGGAGCATGATGAGGAGCTTCTGCGTCGAGGGCTTCGACTTCGCCATTATGTAGGCGAGGGGATAGCCGACAAGCAGGCAGATGAACGTCGCAATGACCGCGAGCTCGACAGAGAGCTCAAAAATCGGAATATAATCTCCGAGCCCGAGGATGTTCTCAAACGAGAACGCCCCGGAGTCGTCCGTGAAAGCATAGTAGACGACTATAAGGAGCGGCAGGACAATGAAGAGCACAGACCAGAGTATGTGCGGTGCCGCCGCTACCGAATGAAACAGGGATTTTTTCTTTTTCAATTCTTTTTTCTCTTTCCTGTATCCGCCGTCGGGCGGACCTCCAAATCAGATTTTTTGAAAATTCAAATTCAGAATTCCTCTGCGGCGTCCGCGTCGGAGAGCTGCTCGAGCTCGTCGGAGAAGGTGGAGTAGTCGCCGAATTTTCCGGAGTACTCCGATTTCTTCATTATATGTATTGCGTCCGGCTCAATATAGAGACCTATCTTCTGCTCGGGAGCAACATAATCGGTGGACTGTATCATCCACTTGAAGCCGCCGATGTCGACGATTATCTCGTAGTGCACGCCCTTGAACGTTACGGCACTCACCGTGCCGGTGAGCATGCCCTTTTCCGGGGCGACAACATCGACGTCCTCCGGGCGGACGACGACGTCGACCGGCTCGTTTTTCGCAAAGCCACCGTCGACGCAGTCGAATGTGTGACCGGAGAAGCGAGCCTTTTTGTCAGAGAGCATGACGCCGTCTACTATGTTGCTCTCGCCTATAAAGTCGGCGACAAAGGCGTTTTTCGGTTCGTTATATACATCGGTCGGGGTGCCTATCTGCTGGATTTTTCCGTCCGCCATGACGACGACGGTGTCCGACATCGAGAGCGCCTCCTCCTGGTCATGCGTGACATAGATAAAGGTTATACCTATGGCTTTCTGAATGTTCTTCAGCTCGTTCTGCATGTCCTTACGGAGCTTTAAGTCGAGTGCGCCGAGCGGCTCGTCGAGCAGCAGCACCTTCGGGTGGGATATGAGGGCGCGCGCTATCGCTACTCTCTGCTGCTGTCCGCCGGACAGGGTGCTGACGCTCTTGTTCTCAAATCCCGTGAGTGCCACCATCTTCAGCATATCGCCGACCGATTTTTTGATTTCCTCCTCGTTCTTTTTCTTTAAGCGGAGGGGAAAAGCGATGTTTTCGTAAACATTAAGATGAGGGAATAGGGCGTATTTCTGAAAGACGGTGTTGACCTGCCTCTTATAGGCGGGAATATCGCTTATCTCCACCCCGTCAAAGTAGAGCTGACCTGCGTCAGCCGTTTCAAAGCCGCCGATAATGCGGAGCATGGTTGTCTTGCCGCAGCCGGAGGCGCCGAGCAGCGTTATGAACTCTCCGTCCCTTATGTAGAGATTGATGTTGTTCAGCACGGGCTCGCCGTCGAAGGACTTTGAAATTCCTTTCAACTCAATGAGTTTTGCCATTTTCTTAAAATCTCAGATCCTTTCTTTTTTTAGACTTTTTACGACCGTTTTCGTAACGAACGATATTATAGCAAATACATATTAGATTTGCAATAGTTTTTTCAAAAAAATATGAAAGATTTTTTTTTGAATATCCGTGATTAACCGAAATTAACCGTAATTAACCGCGAAAAAACCGCTCCCGTTTTTGAAAAAGCTCGCTAAAACTCATTTTTCCTCTGAAAATCTCCGGAAATCTCATTTTTTAATGTCGGAAAGCTCGGAGAGCAGAGACGCCGTCATAATACCGCACAACCAGTATCCGCAGGAGAGCCGGAGCATTAAATAAAGGGAGAGAAAGCACCCCGCACATATAAGGAAGAGCGACACCGCGCGGCATACCGTGTCGGCAAGGTCGGCGGACGCGCGCGCCGACAGCGCGGCGCGCAGCAGCTTCTGCCCGTCATATCCCCGGACGGGGAGCAGGTTTGACAGCGCGGTCAGAAGATTGACGGCGGCGATAACCGCCGCCCCGTCCGCCGCCCCTCCGCCTCCGCGCGATATACCGGACAGGAGAATGAATATCCCGCCTCCGATAGCCGCGAGAAGATTTACAAGAGGACCCGCGAGAGCGACGAGTGCCTCCTCCCCGTAGGAGAGATAACCTGTCTTTATGCGAAAGCCGTTTATCGCGGCAGAGAGCACCCCGGCGCATCCTCCGTCGCTCCCACGGCGCTCCGTGCCGTCGTGCGCCGTGCCACCGGGCTTCGCTGTGCCGACATCCCCCGAAAGGACTGCCGGGCTCCCGTCTCCGCCTCCGCAAAACGATATGCCGCTCCGCGCCCGCCGGCCTTTCACGGCATACAGGGCGGCGATGTGCCCGCCCTCGTGTATCACCGCCGCAAGAAGAGTGCAGAATGCCGTGTATACCGAGTCAAATGCGAGCATTACCGAAATCCAGAATAGCATCATAAGGACCCGCGACAGCCACTCGAGCCCCCGGATAATAAGCGTCCGCCCTCCCGCCGCACCGTGTACCGTATAATTCGTGTAACTCATTCCGTAGCCCTCCCCGGAATAAATCATACGCCCGCCGCACGTAAAATATCTGTATACAAATTTATAATTACATGGATTGAAAAATGCGGGGGAGCATGCTATAATGAAGAAGATGAATGCTTTCGGAAAGTCGGAGCGACAAAAACAGTCGAAAAAACAGAGCGACAGTCATCTTGGAGGTTGTAAATAAAATGATTAAAAAGAAATTATCTTCGGTTATTTGCGCGGTGCTTTTGGCGATAGCCTGCATCGGATCGGCTGCCTGCGGGGGCAGCAATGACAACGGGGAAAGCCCGAAGCTCCATGACGAAACAAAATGGTTTACCGTAGAAGAGCTTTCGGCAAAAGGGCTTGACGGTCTGACCGCGCCGACCGGCTTGTCCGGAGAAATAAACTCAAGCGACGCCTGGTATAATGACGGATACTCGTTTTCGCAGATCTGTCCGGATGAGGCGACATTCAAGGCAAATGCTGAAATGTATTTTTCCTATTTCCAAAGCCGGTATGCCGGAAGGTTCGGTGTACCGAAAAGCGAACAGCACAATATGAGTACAAATGAGAATTGGTATATCATAGAACAAAAGAATGCTTTGACCGAGTATTTCAACGATAATCCCAGCCAATTGTATAGATTTTATTATGTAAGGGACAACACTTTGGATAATGGCTACCTGGCAAAGGGCTCGGTTTGGATTTTTGAGATCCGATACGAGTTTGATACCGATTCCGATCAATATAAATTCAAGCTGTTTATTGAAAGCGCCGATTCCAGTCATAACAGAATTTATACGAACTACTATAAAATGAGATAACTCACCGCATCGAAAAAGGCAAACGCGCCGGAGTTTTATACGCCTGAAAGTTGTCCACTTTCATTGTACAACTTTCACTTCTTCACTCTTCACTATTACCTATAACTTAAAAAAATCCTCACTCTTACGAATGAGGATTTTTTGGCCTACCCGAACGGATTCGAACCGTTGACCTTCAGAGTCGGAGTCTGACGCGCTATCCAGCTGTGCCACGGGTAGATATAATGTTTGTCGCCTCTCATGGCGGTGCAGGCTTTAGTATACCACCCGCCGCCCGTTTTGTCAAGGGCGGGGGCGGAATTTTGAGAATTTTCCGCCTTACCGCTTGCTTTTCCGTATGCGGACCCGGCGGGGAAGAATGACGCTCTTCTGATTGAATATCTGCTCCACTCTCCCGTGCGGGAGCCGGACGGTGAGCGCGCCGCTCTCCGTGTCTACGTCGGCGACTCTGCCGCGCCGGTGTCTCCCGTCGGAGAGCAGGAGCACCGGGGCATCCCGCTGAACAAACCGCTGACGGTATATGTCCATAAACTTCGACGGTGTCCGCAGGTTGATGTAGAAGGAAAAGAACTTATTAAGAATATCCTTGGCTATTATCATCGGAATGGTGGTCGGCTCCGGGGAGAATACCATGTTTACCATGTCCGAGAGCCTCGGCGGGAAGTCGGATTTTTCGAGCCGGACGGCAAAGGAAACTATCACGTACTCGTAAGCCGAGAAGCTGTCGAGCTTTCCCTCGGTTACAGCACCCCCGATCTTCCGCCCCTCACAGTAGAGGTCGCTGACCCACCCGATGCCGAGCCGACGGTCGGTATGGTGCTCGAGCGCCGTGACGAGCGCGACGGCGGACATAGCACCGAGAAAGCCCGCCTGCGCCGGGAATATCGACGGGCGGAGTATGCAGGAGATGAAAACGCCGTATTCGCTCTCCCCGGGGCGGAGCCGCGTTCCGGTAATGGGGGATTCGGTCTGCCGCTCGGAGTAGACTATATACCTGTCGGCATAGCCATCCCTCGCGTATTTGCGCGCGAGTGCCTGGGTGGATTCGACACAGTCCCACTTCTCGATGCGTACAATATTAGTGTCCGTAAGTCGCACGGTTGAGACGCTCATGCCGTCCTTTTCCATTTTTCTCCCCCTTTCCGCAGCTCTGAGCCTGCCCCGGAGAGCGTATACGCCGTCGGGACAGGAGATCTGCGCTTTTCTTTTACCGATTAATATGCCTTGCCCCAGTAGACCAGCTTCTTCGCCGCTCTTCCGCAGCAGACGCATTCTGCAGCTATCGCCTCGCCGTCAAAGGGCATACAGCGGGAGGAAACGTCCGCGACCTCCTTGAGCTTCAGCTCACATTCAGTGTCTCCGCACCACATGGCCTTGATATATCCGCTCTTCGTTGCGGCGATTTCTTTGAGCTCGTCGAGATTGTGCGCCTCAAAGGTGCGTCTCTCGCGGTTCTCGCGCGCCTTTTCAAAGAGAGCCTTGCGCAGTGCCTCGAGACCCGCCTTTACCTCTTCGACGATATTTGCACTCTGAACGAATGACTTCTCGCGGTTGTCGCGGCGGACAATGACGCACTTGCCCTCGGCAATGTCGCGCGGCCCTATCTCGACACGGAGCGGGACGCCCTTCATCTCATACTCGGAGAACTTCCACCCCGGCGACTGCTCGGAGTCGTCGACCTTAACACGTATACCCGCTGTGCGGAGCGTGTCGGCGAGAGCGCGCGCCGCGTCAAGAACGCCGTCCTTATGCTGTTGTATCGGGATTATAACAACCTGTATCGGCGCAACGGCAGGCGGGAGAACAAGCCCCTCGTCATCTCCGTGCGTCATTATTATTCCGCCTATCATACGGGTCGAGACACCCCACGAGGTCTGGAACGGGGTTTTCAGTGTGTTGTCCGAATCGAGGAACTGAACGCCGAAGGCCTTTGCAAACCCGTCGCCGAAGTTGTGAGAGGTCCCGCCCTGCAGTGCCTTTCCGTCGTGCATGAGTGCCTCGACGGTATATGTAGCCACCGCCCCGGCAAACTTCTCCTTGTCGGTTTTCTGACCCTTTATAACGGGAATGGCGAGGTCGTCCTCATAGAAGTCGGCATAGACATTCAGCATCTGCACGGTGCGTGCCTCTGCCTCCTCTGCCGTCCTGTGCATCGTGTGTCCCTCCTGCCAGAGGAACTCGCGCGTGCGGAGGAAGGGGCGCGTCGTCTTTTCCCACCGGACGACAGAGCACCACTGGTTGTATACCTTCGGCAGGTCACGGTAGGACTTTATGACATTTGCGTAATGCTCGCAGAAGAGCGTCTCGGAGGTCGGGCGGACGCAGAGCCGCTCGGGCAGTCTTTCGCTCCCTCCCATGGTTACCCATGCCACCTCGGGGGCAAAGCCCTCGACGTGCTCCTTCTCCTTGGTCAGAAGCGACTCGGGTATAAAGAGAGGCATGTATACGTTCTCAACGCCCGTCTCCTTGAAGCGCGCGTCGAGCAGTCTCTGGATATTCTCCCAGATAGCGTAGCCGTAGGGGCGGAGTATAACACAGCCCTTGACGCTTGAATAGTCGATAAGATCGGCTTTCTTCACAATGTCGGTGTACCATTTTCCGAAGTCCTCGTCCATCGGGGTGATCTGTGTGACGAGCTTCTTTCCGTTATCAGCCATAAATGTCCTTTCCCACCTCCGCGCTGTGCGCGGAATAAAACATATAATAATATCACGCAAAATTATAACTCAAATACGCCGTTTTGTCAAGCAGTACGGAGATTTTTCCCGCCGCGCGGAAAAGACTTGCTTTTTTGCCGGAAATAATATATACTGTTAAATATAAAAACGGCTGAAAGTAAAGATGACAAATGAAAAAGTATAAGGATTGCACAAGAGACGAGCTCACGCAAGAGCTTGAAAAGCTTAAAGAAAAATACGATGCGGTTGTCGCCCGCGCTCTTCGCCTCGATATGTCGCGCGGGAAGCCGAACGGGGAACAGCTCGACACGGCAAATTCTCTCCTGCTCTCTCCCCTGAGCCCGGAGGATTATATAACCCCCGACGGTGTCGACCTCCGCAATTACGGCGGCTTCGACGGCATACCCGAAATGAAAAGGCTGTTCTCCGAGCTTTATTCCGTTCCGGAGAATTATATATTCATCGGCGGTAACTCGTCGCTCCAGCTCATGTATGACGCGCTTTGCCGCGCCATGCTCTTCGGAACGGCAGACTCGCCCCGCCCGTGGTGTGAGGAGAAGAACAGAAAGTGGATATGCATAGCCCCGGGGTATGACCGCCACTTCGCCATAACCGAAATGCTCGGATTTACTCTCCTCACCGTCTCCTGCGACGGAGAGGGAATAGACATCGACAGAATAGAGGAGCTCGCGCGCGACCCGGACGTAAAGGGTATATGGTGCGTCCCGAAGTACTCGAACCCCACGGGGTGCACCTATTCCGACGACACCGTCCGCCGCCTTGTATCAATGGAGTGCGGAGCCCCGGACTTCCGTATATACTGGGATAACGCCTATGGTATACACGACATAACGGAGGACGGCGACACCCTTGCCGATATATTCGCCGTAGCCGACAGATGCGGAAACCCGGACAGAGTTTTTTACTTCGCCTCAACCTCGAAAATTACCCACCCGGGCGCGGGCGTCGCGATGTTCGCCGCCACGGAGCATAACCTCGCTCATGAATTGCGCGCAGTGCGCGCCCAGACGATAGGGTACGATAAATTAAATCAGCTCCGGCACGTGAAATACCTTAAAAATCCGGAGAACGTCGGGAAAATAATGACGGAGCTCGCCGCGTATATGCTCCCGCGCTTTTCGGCGGTCTACCGCGCGCTCTCGCCCCTGCGCACCCTCGGGATAGCGGAGTGGAGCGAGCCGCGCGGCGGATATTTCATATCCCTCGATGTCATCCCCGGCACGGCGCGCCGCGTCTGGGAGCTGATGCGCGGCGCAGGCGTCACACTGACCCCCGCCGGCGCGACCTACCCCTACGGGCGTGACCCGGAGGATAAAAACCTCCGTATAGCCCCGTCATACCCCACGCAAGAGGAGATAGCCACGGCGTCGGATATTCTCGCGCTCTGCGTGCGCATCGCCGCGCTTGAGCATTATACAGCGTGCTGAGCCGCGCCGCAGCCACAGAACGAAAAACAAGCCATACAGCACCCCGTGTATCATTTTCACCGGGTATTGTATGGCTTTTTTGTAAATAGTTATTTACATAATCGGAGAAACGCCGTATCAGAGATTTACAAAATACCCGTCATAGGCTACCGCATTTTGCGTCCCCTCGAGGAGAGAGACGGTCTCCTCGTGTATCTGCCGCACCCTGTCGGTCGGCAGGGAGGTTATTATGAACCTCGTGCGCTCTGTGGCTATCCCGGCGTTTGACATCATCCGCTCAAAGAGGAGCACACCCTCGAGCGAGCCGCGCGTGATTCCCCCGCCGGAGAGCGGCGCGTCGCCGAGCGGGGCGGCGAAAATAACGCAGTCCGGCACATCGGCGGATATAACCCGCCATTCATTCTCTGTCGGGAGCCCGCCGTGCAGACGGAGATATACCGTCCGCTCGCCCTTTATAAGAAGATTGTATTTTATCTCGTATATATCCTCCCCGGGCTCCCCGGTGGGGACGGGAATTACCGTGTACCCCGAAATTTCCATAGGCAGCATGGGGGTGTATCTTACCGCGCGGACATTTTTTATTCCCGCGGCGCGCCCCGCCGCGAGATTGCCGCAGAGGAGGGGTATCTCCCTGCGCCCCGCGAGCCGCCCGAGCTCCTCCGGGGAGAAGCAATAGTCCTCAGAGCAGGTGACCGCGGCAGCCGAGAGCCCGGAGAAAAGCTCCGAGAGCCCGGACTCCGCCGCGAAGTCAAAAAGGTCGCCCGACGGATTTATTATGAGCCGGTCGTCTATCATTACGGCGGTGCGTCGCCTGTATTCCTTTCCGGCTTTTTTCCTGAGCTTACAGTCTCCGGTCCCCGTCCCGGCAAATCTTATTCTCATTCTCTCTCCTCTCCCTCTGCGGCGGGTGCGCCCGGCGCCTCTTGACACTTTACGCATACATTATACATCACACACCGCACCTTGTAAAGTCCCGCCATAAAAAACTTCTTTCGTGTTGACTTTTTCTCTGCGGTGTGCTATCATCTAATTGGCGCGCAGGGGACGCCTGCGCGACGAAAAAACGACGGAATAAGGGGGAAAAATGAAAAAACTTACCCTTGTTATAAACGGAAAGGGCGGCGTCGGCAAGGACACGCTCTGCGACCTCGCGGCAAGGCACATGAAAGTTCTGAATCTGTCGAGCATAATGCCGATAAAGGACATAGCGAAAATGTGCGGCTGGGACGGGCGCAAGGAGGCAAAGGACAGAAAATTTCTCTCTGACTTAAAGCGTCTCTGCATAGAGTATAACGACTATCCGACCGTCTGGGCGACCGAAAGATACCGCGAGTTCCTCGCGTCGGATTACGACGTGTTCTTTATGCATATAAGGGAGCCGGAGGAGATAGGAAAATTCGTCCGCGCAACAGGGGGAGACGCAAAAACACTGCTTGTCCGCGGCGGGAGCCGAATGCCCGACACCGGAGAGTACGGCAATTCGTCCGACGACGGGGTCGAGAAATACAGCTACGATTATTATTTCACAAACGAAAAAACGCTTGAAGAAGCCGAGCGTGACTTTACCGCACTCATAAAAAAAATAACGGAGGAATGAAATATGGCATTGCCCGAGATGAATGACCCGAGGCACGTTATAAAAGCCTCGACAAAAGAAAAATGGGAGCAGATAAGAAACGACCCCTATTATGCAAAAACGCGCGAGTGTGCTCTCAGAAACGCTGAAAAGTATATGAACACCGACCCGCCGCGTATCCTCTTTTCCGAGATACATCTCTACAACGAGACTGGCGACCGCGCCGTTTTCGAGCGCGTGTACAACGAATACGGGACGAGGATGAAGACTCTCCGCTTCTGCTACTATCTTACCGGGGACGAGAAGTACATAGAGCCTCTTGCAAATATAATCTGGAATATCTGCGACTTTGAGTCGTGGTCGATACCCGCCCACGTTCTCGAAAATCTTCCGGAGGAGATAAGAAAGATAAATCTTGACCTTACCTCAACTATCCTTGCATACGAGCTTGCCGAGGTGCTTTATTTCATGGGAGATAAGCTTCCCGCCCTTGTGGAGAAGCGTCTGCGTTACGAAATTCAGACGAGACTTATAGACTCCTATAAAAACCATACATGGAACTGGGAAACCAGAACCAACAACTGGTCTGCGGTATGTATCGCCGCCGTCCTCGGTGCCTACCTCTTTATCGCGACGGACGAGGAGATAAAGGAGCAGCTCCCGAGAATGAAGAGCGCGATAGACTGCTATCTTCGCGGCTTCAAGGATGACGGAGCCTGCACTGAAGGGTACGCCTATTGGGTTTACGGCTTCGAGTTCTTCATGATTTTCGCCTCAATGCTCCGTGATTATACGAACGGTGAGGAGGATCTCTTCCGCGACCCGAAGGTACACCAGATTGCCCTTTTCCAGCAGAATATGGCACTGACAGAGACCGAGGGTATAAGCTTCGCCGACGGAGACGACACCTTCCGCCCTGACGCATGGATATCCCACTTCTTAAAGCATGAGTACCCGGACGTCGAGATACCAAATATCCCGCCGGAGGTATATGCGGGTCCCATGCTGCCGAGCGTCCTGTGGCAGGATCCCGCCCTCGCCACCGGTCAGAAAATGAACCCGAAAAGCCATATCTACCCGGATTCACAGTGGTATATATACCGCGGAAAATACAATTTCGCCTGCAAGGCAGGGTATAATAACGAGCCGCATAACCATAACGATATAGGCTCGTTTATAATAGCGAAGAACGGTAAGGTTACCTTCACCGACCCGGGAAAGAATCAGTACACGAGACAGTATTTTTCCCCGGAAAGATACGACTACCTCGTCACGTCGGGAAGAGGACACAGCGTCCCGATAATAAACGGGGTATGGCAGTCGCAGGGGACCCGTGTCTCCACTGTCACGATAGCCCGCGACGGCGAGTACGAATACACGATAGATAACGGCTATAACGGTATCCCGTCGCTGAAATCGATAGTCCGTCACTTCGTCTGCTCGGAGGACGAAATATCCCTGACCGACACCTTTGATTTTACCGAGGCGCCGGAGAGCATAATCGAGCGCTTTGTCTCCCTCCATGAGCCGGTGCTCGGAGACGGGACGGTCCGCGTCCTTGACAGCACCCTCCACTATGACCCCGCGCTCTTCACCGCCTCCGTAACGAGCGAGCAGGTGACAAGACCGGGCGGCAGGGTAGATACCGTCTGGCTCACCGACCTTACGATGAAAAAGACGGAGGAGAAGAAATTCACCCTCTCGTTCCGCTTTGACTGATAAAACATAAACAAAGTGCCGCGGATATTTCTATCCGCGGCATTCCTTTATTCTGCGTCAATATTTGAATTGTTGGCTTCCATTTTCTTTCTCTTCTCCCGCTCCTTCCACTTCTTCGGCGAGACCTTGTGCTCGGAGCTGAAGCACCGGGAGAAGTACGCCGCGTCGGAAAATCCGCACGCCTCGGCAACGTCGCCGACGGTCATGTTGTCCCGTATAAGGAGCTTTTCCGCCATCCTGAGCCGCTCCTTCATGACGTACGTCATAATGGACATGCCGTAAGCCCGGCGGAACTGCTCCGTCAGCGTCACGGCGCTGTAATGGAGCTGCAGACTTATATCCGCGAGCGTTATCTTCTGCTCTATGTTCCTGTCTATGTACTGCTTTATGAGCCCGGGCACACTCTGATTGAGCTCGGAGAGCAGGCGGTTGTCCTCAATATACCGGCAGATTATCCGGATTATCTGCTCGCATGCGGCAAAGTCGCGCTTCTGCTTCTTTCCCGTCACGGAAATCCCGTGGGCGAGTGTATTGTAGGCGAGCGCGGGGGTGGTGTGCCTCGCCTCGTTTATCACGGCGCGGTCGTCTGTGTCCTGGTCAAAGCCTATCGTGACGACAAGATAGCCGTCTATCGCGTCTCTGTCGAAAATAGGGCACACCGCGCTCGTAACGCCGAAGGCGCACTTGTAAAAGTACAGATCTCGTATTTCCTCAACCTGCCGCAGTGCCGCAATGTCCGACGACATGCATATATCCTTGGTCTCCTCGACGGTGTGAACGGCATTACACCATTGGAGCGTGTGACTGTTGTCAAACGCGAGCGTGCGGAATTTCGAATCCACGAGCAGAAGGTCCATTCCGGTGAGTGCCGAGAAGTTCTCAATGAGCCGCTCTATTTCTGTAATATTCATAAGACACCACTCCGACAAACGGTAAATATCCCGGTATTTTTGATTAAAGTTTATCACAAATATGTGAAAAGTGCAATACTTTTTTCAAAAAAACATAAATTTTCCTTTTTGCTCGGTTACGGATTATGCAATTATAATTTGCAATATTGCATTGAAAAAAGCTTCGCCCCGTCGTATAATTAAAGTAGAATTTTTATTTATGCTATTAAACCGGAGGAGATAATAAAATGGCTTTTTCACATAATGTCGCCGTCGTGGGTATAAGCGGCGGAATAGGCGCATTTCACCTGAAGTCCGTGCATGAGAACGGAGGAAATATCGTCGCGATATGCGACGTCGACAAGTCGCTCTTAAAAGAGCAGGGGGATAAGTACGATATTCCGCAGGAAAGAAGGTATACAGACTGGCACGACCTTCTCTCGCTCGGTGAGGTGAACGAGGTGATCCTCGCCGTCCCGGATCAGCTGCACCGCGAGATGGCTGTCGCATTTCTCGCCGCGGGGAAGCACGTAATGTGCGAGAAGCCCCTCGCGCTCACACGTGAGGATGTCGCGGCGATAGCCCGCGCCGCCTCCGCCGCAAAGACGAAGTTCATGGTGGGGCAGATCTGTCACTACACTCCCGCATTCATAAAATCGAAGGAAATAATTGAGTCCGGACTGATAGGAGACCTCTTCTTTGTCGAGAGCGAGTATGCGCACGACTATCTCCACCTCTTTAAGAGCCATAGCCCGGAGACCTACTGGCGCCTTGACCCTGCGCGTAACGGCGTCGTCGGCGGAGGTATCCACGCCGTTGACCTCCTCCGTTGGTACGCCGGCGACCCGACGGAGGTGTTCGCGTACGGTACCCATAAGCTTTTGCCGATGGTCCCGTATGACGACTCGAACGTCGCACTTATGAAATTCCCGAACGGAGTAATGGGAAAGGTCTTTGTCTCCACCTCCGTAAAGCGCAATTACACCATGCGTACCGTCCTGTACGGAACAAAGGGAACGATAATCTGCGATAACACCTCCGACTATCTGACCCTCTTCACGACAAACGAGGACGGCACCCTTAAAGATCCGAACGGAGAGCGGATTCCCGTCGACATAAATAACCATAATACCGGCGGCGAGTTCCGCGACTTCAAGCGCATAGTTGAGAACGACCTGCCTGTAGAGATGGACGCCGACATGGGTGCCCGCTCGCTCGCCGTATGCTTCGCTATCATAGACTCCTCGAAGTCCGGAAAGCCCGAGGTCCCGGACTACGATTTCTCAAAGTAATCGGAACGGAAAAAGAAATCCCGTAAGCTTAAAAATACGCAATATAACGAACCGTCGGCACCCGCCAGCAAAAAAAGTGGTTGCCGACGGTTTGATTTTTACTCTTTGAAACAATAATACAAAAAAACATGTAAACCATATAGCAGATACTTCAACTATGCTTATTGATTTTACAAATTTACTTGCGGATATTACATTGAAAAAGAATTTCGGGCATGATAGAATGATTTCGCAAAGAACAATTCGGCTATCACATTCTATAATTCGGAAAAGCGAGGTAAAAAGCATTGAAAAAGCAGCACAATGTCGCCCTCATCGGTTGCAGCGTTGCGGGCATCGGCACCATTCATCTTCAGGGGATCACAGAGCACAACGGTAATCTCATAGCGATATGTGACCCGGATAAGGAGGCGCTCCGTATTCAGGGCGAGAGGTTCGGCGTCCCGGAGAACAGAAGATATACCGACTGGCACGATCTTCTCGACCTCGAGGGGCTGACCGAGATAGTCGTCGCGACCCCCGACCAGCTCCACCGCGATATCTCCCTTGCTTTTCTTGCAAAGGGAATACACGTAATGTGCGAGAAGCCGCTTGCCCTCTCCCGCGAGGAGGTAACCGATATAGTAAAGGCGTCAAAGGCGTCGAAGGCAAAGTTCATGGTAGGGCAGATCTGCCACTACGCTCCCGCCTTCAAAAAGGCAAAGGAGATAATAGACTCCGGTCTTATCGGCGAGCTCTACTTTGTTGAGAGCGAGTACGCACATGACTATCTCCAGTTCTTTATTCAGAACCCGGGCAGTGAATATTGGCGTAACGACCCGCGTCGTAACGGCGTTGTCGGCGGCGGTATCCACGCCGTTGACCTCCTCCGCTGGTACGCCGGAGACCCGACGGAGGTTTTCTCTTACGGGACGCATAAGCTCCTGCCCATGGTCTCCTATGACGACTCGAATGTCGCGCTTCTGAAATTCCCGAACGGAGTAATGGGAAAGGTCTTTGTCTCCACCGCCGTAAAGCGCAATTATACCATGCGCACGGTTATCTACGGAACAAAGGGAACGATAATCTGCGATAACACCTCCGACTATCTCACCCTCTTCACGACAAACGAGGACGGGACGCTCAGATACCCCGACGGAGAGAAAATAGCGGTAGACGTATCGAGCCATAATGCCGGTGCGGAATATGACGACTTTCGCCGCATAATAGACGAGGACCTCCATGGAGTTATGGACGCAGAAATGGGCGCGAAGTCTCTTGCCGTCTGCTTCGCTATTATAGCGTCCTCGAAGTCAGGAAAGCCGGAAGCCCCGGATTACGACTTCACAAGGTAATAACCGGAAAAAGAAAATAAAAGTAAGCTACCGCCGCGGTGCTCCGCGGCGGTCGCTTTGTCTTGAAAAATAAGTCTTGAAAGCAGGGAGGGGTCAGACCGTCTCCTCGACCTTTTCCTCCGTCTTGGTTTCCCCGGCGTCCGTTTTTTCGACGTTTCCGCGCGTCGCGTCCGCCTCGTCGACGAGCTTTAACTCGTCCTCGACCTCTTTACCGGCGTTCTCGTCGATATGGAGGACGTTTGCGACCTTCTTCTTCGCCCGCCTCCAGAGTATGACGACCGTGGTGCTGACCGCGACGGCAATACCCGCAATGGAGGTAACGAGAATAGAGACTGACGACGGGTCTATGTAGGATAAAAGCATATTAGTACTCCTTATATGTAATCGGAATTTTCTATATTCTATCACGGAAAGCGCACATTGTCAAGTACACAGCACCGCCATGCCTTATATTTCCTGTGACATCCGCCTGAATAAGCCTCCATCCGGGAGCTGGCGCCGGCGCGCCCGGCGCAGTTATATTCGCCTTGCGGTGAGTGGTATTGCTCCCGCCGTGTACTTTATTTCTTCCTCTTTTCAATAAGTGAGGACAGAATATATTTCGCTCCCGCCTCTGCCGCGTGCCCGTGGTTGTAGACGAAGGCGGAGAACACGTCGGAGATCCTCTTTTCATACTCCGCCGCATTGTCGAACAGTCTCCTTGCGTATTCGTCCGCGTGCGCGACGTCCTCCTTGCTTATCGCCATGCCTATCTCGCTGCGGAGCGAGACCTCGACCGGCACGAGCCCGATTTTTTCATAATTCGGGTTAAGACACTTGAATTTCGTATCGACAAAGAGCACCGGTCGCCCGGTTGCAAAGGCAAACTCGGGTCCGACGCCTGACCAGTCGGTAATAAGCAGGTCGGAGGTGTATATAGAGGAATTTTTCGAGAAATCGAGCTCGAACGTAAGATATTTCTCGGGTATGTCGGCAAATCTGTCCTGCACCGCGCGCATCCTGGCGGCGAACCGCTTGACGTATTCCGGATGCGGGCGCACCGTCAGGTGATACCCCTCCTTGCAGAACGAGGATACGAGCCCCTCCATGCATGAATCAATGAGGTTGTCCTCGTTCCACGACGGGGCGACGAGTATCTCACGGGGTGCCCCCGGCGCGCGCTTTGCGCGCTTTTCGTTAGCCTCGTGACCGAGCTCGCGGAGGCGGTCTGCGAGAGGATAACCGAACTCGACTACCCGCTTTTCACGGAGCCCGTAGACGCGCTCCGTCGCGCGTATTTCGTCCTTTATGTGCCCGCCGGTCGCAAATATGGTGTCAAAGGCGTCAAACGCCCCCTCGCGAAAGCTCGCCTGTATGCTCATCATGTCGTGCGGAACATAGATATATTCTATGTCCTTTTTCATGAATGAACGCTTGATGTAATACTTGTCGAGGTCGGGCGTCGTCATGACGACTATGTCCGCCTCCATTCTCATCATGAGCGGGATAGTCTTGCGGAGCCCGATGTAGTATGGCTGTATCCTCGGATTGTCCTTTGCCACCGTGAATATAACGTCGTCCGGGTCGTTTGTCACGTAGTGCACCGTGAGATTGGAGCGTGAGAGCAGCTCCTTTATCAGCCCCTCGAAGTACTTATAAAATCCGCTCTTTTCCGAGTAGAAAACAACGTGCTTTCCGACAATGCCGAAGAAACGCTTGTAGTCGGTCCTCTCCCGCCGCCTTGCCTCCTTGTATGCCGCGCTCCCCTTGTCCGTCTTGTCGAGCGCGGCAATAGCGGCGAGCTGGCGGCGGCTCTCCTCGAGAGCCGCGTAGTCCACGTATTTTTTCGGATTTATGCAGGCGTTGAGAATGTACATCTGGAGCACCGAGAACAGGTTGCTCGCCACCCAGTATATCGCTATCCCCGCTGGTACAAAGAACCCGAGATAGAGGGAAATTCCGACAGACACGACCATGAGCCCGTATTTTGAGAGCTTGCCCTGCTCATGCTGTATGACGTTTGAGAGGTTCTGCGTAAAGCAGAGCACCCATGACGATACCCCCGCAATAACCGGGACGACGAGGTACCATCCGAGCACCTCGCCCGGGATTTTCGAGATATTGAGCCCGAGGAAGGAGAGGTCGAGCCGCCCCGCCGCCGAGCAGAGGGCGGAGAGGGCATCTGCGCTCACCCCGTCGATGCTCATCCCGGCGCTTATCCGCCCGCCCTGTATCGCGTCGATTATCGCGAGCTGATAGGACGAGCCGGAGAGGTCCGCGCCGATAAAGTTTGCGAGCGATGTGATGACGCCCCTGTCCGTCGCAAAGAGAAATGTCAGCGGGTGATAGATTATCTCAACAACCCCGAGGAGCAGGAATATCTGCAGAGCAAGAGGGACGAGCGAGAGCATCGGGTGATAGTGCTCCTTTTTGAAGAGCTTTGTCTGCTCCTCAGCTATCGTGTCCCCGTCACCGTAGTGATTGACCTTAAGAAAGTTCACCGCGGGCTGTATCTTCACCATGGCGATAGAGTTCTTCTGTATCCATATCGAGAGCGGGAGAAGAATTACCTTCGTCGCAAGGGTAAAGAGAATTATAGCCAGTCCGTAATTCGGTATAAGCTGCCAGCACCATTTCATAAGGTACCCGAGGGGTACGCAGATGTACTGTAAAACCGTGTTCATTTGTCCACCGTCCGAAATTTATTGATATACACTGCCTTCGTATTCGTACTTGTCTGTATTTTTCCAGTTTTTCATGTCCCACGCCGTGCCGGAAATTTCATAGTAGAGGATTGCGACCTCCTTTTGCTCGGACCTCTCGAAGATAAAGCTTCTCACCCGGTCGCCCCTCGGCGTCTCGGAGAGGGGAATATCGCCGTAGAGCGTCCCGTCGTCGAGGGTTGAAAATCCCTCGGAGGTGAATATCTCCGCCCATGTCTGAGACTGCGAGACCTGGCGGCTGTCAACCGTGTAGCCCGCGTCCTCCCCGCCGTAGTCTCCGCTACGCTTGACGAAAAGGGAGGTGACGCGCGGAATACCGGTGTGTATGACCTCTTTCGTGTCGTCTATCGGGTCGGGGTGGTCTCCCGTGATAATTATCGTAGCGTTTTTATAGAGCCCACGCGCTTTCAGCTCCTTGATGTAGGAGTTTATGATTGCGAAGCTCTGCTTTAAGGATACGTTCGTGTCCAGTGCCTCGAGTGGGGGGACAATATCCTTAAAATCGTGCGAGTAGTCGTTCGGCAGGTGACAGCCGTCGATGTGTATGAACTTGAACGACCTTTCGTAGCCCTCGGTATACGCCCCTCTGTCCGACAGCGTGAGCCATACCTTCTTGTTGTCTGTGTCGTATATCGTCTTGTCAGAGCCGTCGTAGATTACCTCGTCGTTGAATATATCGGTGTTGAAGTTCCGCATGAGGTACTTCCCGGCGAATGGGAAGAACCGGTAGAAAGAGAGGAGGGTCATCTTGGAGCTGTGATAGAACGGGTCGTCTATATGATAGCTTGTAAAGGTCGCGATGTTGTCCGCGTACTTCGCCATGCAGTCCGCGCTGCTGTATGCGTAGTTGTCGGTATATATGTTGACGGAATACCCCGCGTCGTGCAGGTCGCTCACGGGATTTGAGCCTGAATATGAAGAATACAGGTAGTCTGCGCGGCTTATTTTGAAGTCGGTGGTCTTGCCCGTCAGCATGTACGGCACCGCCGGATATGTCCGGGAGTAGAGCGAGAGGTTGTCGGAGTAGTAGACGAAGCCGTCGAGCTCCGAGAATATCTCCGGGCACTCTGCTTTCGCTTTCTCATAATACCGCGCGTCAAACCGGTCGACGACGAAATATATAACGTTCCGTTCGCTTCCTAAATTTGTCAGATTGTCGGTAGAGAGCCGGGAGTACGAGCCCTTGATTTTGTCCTTCTTCGACTCAAATACTCCCCCCGTCGTTATGCAGGTAAGCATCAGGGTGATTAGCTGCATGCCGATAACCGTAATACACATCACGTTGAATATCGTGCGGAGTATGTCGGCGCGCTTTACGAACCGCACTGCGAGGAGAAACGCGGCGAGCATTGCGAGCCATATAGCAGCGTTGAGTATATACTTCCATACGGGTATGGACGCTGTCGTCCCGTCGCCGACAAGGGCGGAGAAGCCCTGATTGAGGTAATTCCCCTGCAGCACGAACATGACCGCAAGATAGGTGTAAACGCCGTAGGCAATATCGAATTTCCGCCCGTCGAGCAGCATGAGCGAGCCGAAAATAGCCCCGAAGAACAGAACAAAATAAAGTATGTTGACCCATATCACGTCCGAGAGCACAAATTCAAACTCGGATTTGTTCTGTGCGAAAACGTCGATTACACCGAATATAAAAAGCGTAAAGGGAATTGCGAGGGCGGCGAGCAGAGAGGGGAAGAGCTTTTCCTGTATTCTGTACACCCTTGCGGACTTTCCGATAGCCATAAAAATCTCCTTGATGTGTCCGTCATAGGACGGGTACTCCCGGGCGGGGAGCGCCCGGTTCTGATAATTATCTTGTGGCGCAAGTGCGCCCGATTATCAAGTATAGCACATTTTACCGTGTGAAACAATACCTTTACCTACGTTTTTTACATTAAATAATATTAAATGAAAGAGGAATATCGCCCTGCGCCCCTTGCTCCGGCAAATTCATATAAAAATATGTGCAAAATCAACAAAACACTACTTTTGTTTATGTTGAATAAAACACTTGCTTTTTTTTTTTTTTTTGTTATAATTGACAAGACGGAATAGTGCAGTCGGGAAATTGCCGCCGTACAACCCGCGGCGGAGATTGCCACCACCCGATATGCGCTCCGGAATTTCATGAAAAAAACAAAAAAGAAAGGAAAGAAAAAAATGAAAAAACTCTGGAAAATCCTTGTTCCGGTGCTTGCTCTCGCGGTGATATTCACATGCGTGCTTGCATTTGCTTCTTCAGCCGCTGACACGACGGTAACGATACCGGACGGCACAGTAGAAGAGGGCTCCGGCACAAATGTCGTCGCGATAATCCGCG